>NZ_BAAGSF010000003.1:298320-623039 GCF_054782575.1 Pedococcus soli
CAGGCGTTGGGCTTGCGGCCGTGGTTGGCCGCGTTGCCCTTGCGCGAGCGGCGCTTGCGGGCGCGCTTGCTCATGGGTGTCTCCGTCGGGTGGTCCGGTGGCGCCAGAACAGCGCCCTTCCTGCCGTCATTGTCGCACAGCGACATGTGTGCTCCACGCCGCAGAGGGGGAGAAGGCCCCTTTTGAGGAGGTCTGTACACCCCGAAGTTCCAGCGAACCTTCAAGATTTGGCAAAGAAGGAACCACTCCGCCTGCGCGCTCTCGACGGCCGGGACATCATAGACCTGCGACCACGGTGCACCCCTGACACCTAGGCGCAATGACGGCTCGAAATGGTCCGAACGGATGAGGGACCATCCCCCGAGCAGAAGGAGCACCCCAGCCATGAAGACGATCACCACCATCTTTGAGTCCATCCTCGGCCAGGACGACACGTTCGTCTGGACCCCCACCGACGGCCCGACCGAGTTCGCCCGTGGCTGGGACTGGAAGGGCGTCGACGGCGCTTCGCGTGGCTGGGACTGGAAGGGCCTCGAGAGCATCTGACGCTCCGGGTCCTGATCTTCTGGTCCGGATACGGGCGGGTCGCTCACGCCGTAGATTGGTGACGTGAGCGCCGCCCGATCAGGATCCCAGGCATCGACGCTCTACCGCCCTGCCGTGTTCGCCTATGTCGGAAGCGTCTACGCCTTCACGCTCTCCCTGGTCGTGCTGGCCCTCCACGTGGACGGGCCGCCCCAGGACTGGCCGGCGATCGGTGTCCTGACCGCCCTGGCTGCGGGCGGCGTCCTCCTGCGCGAGACCGAGCTGATCAGCCGGGTGCGCATCAGCTTCCTGAGCATCATCCTCGTCGCGGCCGCGGTGATCGTCGGCCCCGTGGGAGCCGGCATCGTCGGCGCCGTCGCGATGCTCGCCAAGGTGACCAGTGGCCCCAAGGTGGCCACCGCGTTCAACGTGGCGATGATGAGCGGCCTCGGTGTGGCCGGTGGCCTGGTCTACCTCGCAGTCGGTGGCCGCGACGTCGTCTCGGCCGACATGTCCGCCGGTGAGGTCCTGCTGCACGTGGGTCTGCCCCTCGTCGTCACCGACGTGACCCAGTGCCTGCTCAACGCCCTGCTCATCGCGCTCGTGCTCCGCGTCTCCAGCGGCAGCCCCATCCGCACCCGCGTCCTCAGCCTGCTGACCACGAGCGGCCTGGCCTACGTCGGGTACGGCGTCATCGGGTTCCTCCTCGTGGTCCTCTGGATCCCCGCCAAGGTCGGGTGGTTCGCCGGGGTGCTCGTCCTCGCACCCCTGCTGGTCGCCCGCTGGGCCTTCGACCAGTACGGCGAGGAGCTCAAGGCGCACGAGCGCACCCTGAAGGCGCTCGTCACCGCGGTCGAGACGAAGATGCCCCACAACGTCGGGCACAGTGAGCGCGTCGCCCAGCTGTGCGAGTGGATCGCCGAGGACGTCGGGATGACGCCCAAGGAGATCCAGGACGTCCGCACCGCGGGCATGCTGCACGACGTCGGCCTGGTGCGGGTGCCGAGCCGGATCCTGCGCTCCCGGAAGGTCCTCGACGACGAGGACCTGGTGATCCTGGCCGACCACGCGCTCGGCGGTGTCGAGCTGATCGAGGAGATCGAGTTCCTCGTCGGGTCCAAGGAGGGCATCGCCCACCACCACGAGCGCTTCGACGGCCTCGGGTACCCCCTGGGCCTGGCCGGGAACGACATCCCGCTCGCCGCGCGCATCATCGCGGTCGCCGACACGTTCGACTGCCTCACCACGGACCGCTCGCACCGTGAGGCCCTCTCGACCCCCGACGCCCTCGAGGCGGTCACCCACAGGTCGGGCACCCAGTTCGACCCGCGCGTCGTCGGAGCGCTCGCCAAGGTCCTGGGTCGGCACGACTGGACGCCGACCCGCCACCCCGAGGACGAGCTCCCGCAGGGGCCCGCCCTCGACCACGACGAGCCCGAGATGTCCGACCGGCTGGCCGGTCGTCCCGACCTGCGCTCGCTGATCCACGGCGCACCCCGGGTCGAGACCCAGCACCTGGCGGGCCGGGCGTGAAGCGGCTGCTCGCGCGCGGCCTCGAGCTCGGTCTCCCCGTCGCCGTCGCCGGAGTGCTGCTCGCCACCGCCTGCTGGGCATCCTTGTCCCAGTTCGGTGCGCTCGGGGTGAGCACGCTGCTCACCCTGGCCGTGTTCGTCGTCGCGATCGCGCTCGGTGAGACGGCCCGCCTCACCGTCCTCGCCGGACGCCTCACGGCCCCCATGTCCTCGGCGGCCGCCCTGGCCCTCGGGCTCGCCGACATCGCGCCGCCGGGTGAACCGCCGGTGGGTGCGGGCGTGGTCATCGTGACGATCGGCGCGGGCATGCTCGTCGGCAACGGACTGCTCGAGGCGAACCGCCGGACGGTCAACTGGTCGGGTCTGTCCGCCCGGTTCATCGGTGCCGCCGTGGTGCCCCTGCTCTACCGCAGCGTCACCTTCGACGGGGTCACGCTCCTCGGCCACGCCGTCATGTGGGACTCCCGGCGCTGGCTCGTGGCCGTGGTGATGCTGTGCGTGGGGTCGGTGGCCATGCTCGTCGACCTGACCCTCCAGGCGGTCGTCCGGGCCGGTCACGAGCACGGACCACTGGTGCGCAGCATCGTCGACGAGATCCGCTCCACGATCGGGCTCGCCACCGCTCTGGTCACGTCCGGGACCCTCATCGCCCTGGCGGCATACTCCCTCGGGGTCGTGGCCCTCCCGCTGTTCCTGTTCCCCCTGGTCCTGACCTACTTCGCCGTCCAGCGGTACGCCTCGATCCGGCAGACCTACCGCCAGACCATCGGGGCGCTGTCGTCGCTCACCGACCGCACGCACTACACGGTTCCGCAGCACGCCCAGCGCGTGGCCGAGATCTCGATGGCGGTCGGGCGCGACCTCGGCATGAGCCAGCGCGAGCTGACCGACCTCGAGTACGCCGCTCTGCTGCACGACCTGGGCCAGGTGGCGCTGCGCGAGCCGATCCCGCAGGGGGCGACGGTCATGGCCGCCCCGGCGGACCAGCAGCGGATCGCCCACGACGGTGCGGAGATCGTCCGCAGCACTGGTGTCCTCGACAACGTCGCCACGATCATGGAGGCCCAGATCACGCCGTACCGCCAGGTGCGCGAGTTCGGCCAGGACCTGCCCATGGCCAGTCGCATCATCAAGGTGGCCAACGCCTACGACGACCTGAGCGGCCCCAACGGGCTGCACGCCGACCGTGCGATGGAGCGCATCCACCTCGGCCTGGGCTACGAGTACGACCCCCGGGTCGTCGACTCGCTCACCCGCTTCCTCACACGCCGTCGCCGGACCGGGGCGCCCGGCCAGTAGGGGGCGGGGTGCGCGGGCAGGCGCGACGACGAAGGGCGGCACCGGGACCAGGTCCCGGTGCCGCCCTCGTCCGTGGCGTGGCCCTCGGCTACGGCGTGCCGGTGGTGAGGTGCGCGTCCATGGAGACGTTCTTCTCGACGCGCGGGTCGTCCGCGTCGGCGAAGTAGTCGCCCCGGATCGTCTCGTCCTTGCCGGAGTCGACCTTGAGCGCGTTGAACAGCACGGTGAGGATCGCCGCGATGACCAGGTTGATGACGAAGGCCGTCATCCCGATGTAGCCCATCTTCCCGATGACGGGGATCATGTCGAGCGAGCCGCCGAAGTGGCCCTTGGTCGCCGGGTTGATGACCTTGTAGGCCGTGATGGTGCCGTAGAGCATGCCCACGGCCCAGCCCGCGAGGAGCGCCCAGCGGTGGAACCAGCGGGTGTAGAGCCCCGCGACGATCGCCGGGAACGTCTGCAGGATCCAGATGCCGCCCAGGAGCTGGAAGTTGATCGCGTTCTGCTTGTCCAGCGTGAGGACGAAGATCAGGGCGAACGCCTTGACCAGCAGGGACACCAGCTTGCCGACCTTGGCCTCCTGCGCGTGCGTCGCGTCGGGCTTGATCAGGTCGCGGTAGATGTTGCGGGTGAACGTGTTCGCCGCCGCGATCGACATGATCGCCGCCGGCACGAGGGCGCCGATCGCCACGGCGGCGAAGGCCACCCCGGCGAACCACGACGGGAACATGTCCTCGAACAGCTGCGGGATGACGAGCTGGGCGTTCGGCTTGCCGTCGAGGCCGATCGGCTTGGTGCCGGCGGCGATGGCGACCCAGCCGAGCAGGGCCAGCAGGCCGAGCACGAAGGAGTACGCCGGGAGGATCGCGGCGTTGCGGCGGATCGTGTTGCGGCTCGAGCTCGACAGGGTCGCCGTGATCGAGTGCGGGTACATGAACAGGGCGAGCGCCGAGCCGAAGGCCAGCGTCGCGTAGGCCCAGTACTGCTGGGCGTTGGGGATGTACGCGCCGGTGGGCTTGGCCGGGTTGGCCGCGCTCGGCTTGGCCATCTTCGCCTCGGCCGCGCTGAAGACGTGGTCCCAGCCGCCGACCTTGGAGGGCAGGTAGATGACCGCGACGATGATGACGAGGTAGATCAGTGCGTCCTTGACGAAGGCGATGACGGCCGGGGCCCGCAGGCCGCTGGAGTAGGTGTACGCCGCGAGCAGGGCGAACGCGATGAACAGCGGCAGGTCCCTGGCCAGCAGCGAGGAACCACCGACGCCGGCCACCTCGAGGACGGCCTGGATGCCGACGAGCTGCAGGGCGATGTACGGCATCGTCGCGAGGATCCCCGTGACCGACACGGCGACCGAGAGGCTGCGCGAGCCGTAGCGACCCTTGACGAAGTCGGCCGGCGTGACGTAGCCGTGCCGGTGGCTGACCGACCAGAGGCGGGCCATGAAGATGAAGATGATCGGGTAGAGCACGATCGTGTAGGGCACCGCGAAGAAGCCGCTGACGGACCCGAGCGCGAACATCGCCGCCGGCACCGCGACGAACGTGTAGGCCGTGTAGAGGTCACCGCCGAGCAGGAACCACGTCACCCAGGTGCCGAAGCGGCGGCCACCGAGGCCCCACTCGTCGAGCGACTCCATCGAGTCGGCCTGGCGCCACTTCGTGGCCCAGAAGCCCATCACCGTGACGAGCAGGAAGAGCACGATCAGGACGGACAGGGCGACACCGTTGACGCCGCCGGTGCCGGTCGCCGCAGGAACGAGGGTGCTCATCGGACGTTCTCCTCACGCGAGCGGTGGTCGGGGTGTCCCGGCATCGGGCGGTGCGGCCGCGCCTTGAGCACGAGGCGGTACGCGGCATACGTCATGGCCGAGCAGAGGAACACCCAGAGGAACTGGTACCAGATGAAGAACGGGAAGCCCCAGAGCTCGGGGTCCTTGCGCGAGTAGCTGCTCACCCAGAGCAGCGCGATCATCGGGAGGGCCAGCAGCACGGCGGCGACCGCCAGCAGCCCCTTGTTGGCAGGTGGAACGGTGTCGTGGTCGACGTCGGTGTCAGCACTCACGGTGACCTCCAGGTGGAAGTGGGGACGGCGGGCACGCAGTCCGGAAGGCACCGTATGCCCGACTCGCAGGTAATGGTGGGATGCGACGCGGAGGGGGCCGACCTCGGCAGAGGTCGGCCCCCGGTGGGTGAGGGAGCGGATCAGTGATCTCCGTGCCCTGCGCGGCAGGGGTTCCTGAGGTCCCCGCTGTTGAAGTTGTTGATGCGCGTGGTCGTGGTGAAGCCGACCGTGGGGTAGACCGTCTTCAGCAGCGGCCCGTACTCCGAGGTCGAGGTGCCCCCGAAGGTCCTGGTCGTCCCCGGGATGAACCGCCCACCTTCCTGCCACATGCACCGTCCGTGCGCCTTGGCGGTCGTGAAGATCGGGTAGAACTGCGCCCCGTGCGGCGGGTTCACGCAGTTCGCACCAGTGACCCGGTCGCAGAACGGAGGGCTGTCCTGGGAGTCGGCTGCCTCGATGCGGGGCAGGTCGGTCTCGAAGGCGACCCTCGAGTACTGCGTCCTGCCGTTGGCCACGGGGCTGGTGAACCGGACCGGTGACGGGTGCAGGGCGCGGTCGAGGGCGACGTTGCGGAACGTCCCGGGCCAGTCGTTCCGGTAGGACTGGCCGTCGAAGTCCTCGTCGGCACTGAAGCACCCGTTGATCTTGACCAGGGTGGAGTCCTCCGCCGGGACGCAGAAGCTGTTGCCGTCGTCCTCGTCGAGGCCGCCGGCGTCCTGGCTGCCGGGATCGGTGCAGTTGAAGGCCGCATCGAGGGCCAGGCAGTTCTCGAAGTGCCCGATCTCGTCGGACATCGCCACGTTGTAGGTGTGGGCCGACCACGTGTTGCCCCGCGGGTTCGCCGTGGAGTACTCCGGGTGGAAGGCGTATGGCGCGGCCTGGCACGTGCTCGACGTGGGCGTGTAGAGGACGTGGCCGAACCCGTTGGCCACCGAGGCGGTCATCGATCCGTCCTGCCCGGTCGTGAGGTCGTCGAGGTCGATCCGCAGCCCTGCGGTGGTGTCGTGCATGTGGATCCGGATCCGGTCACCGGGGTTCATGAACAGGTCCTTGGCGGGGTCGGGGGAGACCGCCGTCAGGTCCGGGTTGTCGAAGGTGCCGGTGAACAGGGGGTTGGCCGGTGCCTGCGAGTGACCGTCGCGGGTGATGTACGCCCAGTTGATGGGCTCCACTCCACCCAGCAGGTAGTTGTCGCACGCCGCCGTGTTGGCGACCCCCGTGTTCTGGTCGAGGTTGAAGCTGTCGATCGTCATGGCCGCGCAGTACTGCGTCGCCGTGCAGCCGAAGCCCTCGAACTGCGGCACGTACCCCGGTCCGTAGAACTGCAGCTCCATGTAGGCGTTGCCGGGGTGCTTGCCGATGTAGTCGGGGGCGGTCGGGTCGGTGCCGACGAGGTCGTTGCGGTCGGAGTCGGGGGTGCAGGTCTTGGTGAACTCCGGCGCGGACTCGGTGTCGCAGAGAGTGAGGCCGAACCAGAAGGTCGGCCGGAGCTGGAAGTTCCAGGTGGAACCGGTCGCCCCGGACGCCGTGGGCTGGGTCCTGGGGTCGCGCGGGAGCTCGACCGTGTAGGCTATGTCGTTGCCGGAGCCGCGCACTCCCGACTTGAACAGGACGGACGGCTCGTCGTGGCCGACGTACTCGCCGGCGGGGTTGTCGAACGTGTCCGCGCAGAGGGAGGAGCGCCCTTGGCAGAGGGGCTCGCGGTACGCCGGGTGGGCGCTGGCCGACGCGGCCGACGCAGAGGCCGGCGGCAAGGCCGACGGTCGAACGCTGGCTGCCGCTCCGGCGGACCAGAACGGAGTCAGGCAGAGCAGGCACGCCGTTCCCAGCGCGAGGAGAGTTGGTCGTTTCACAGGCTTCACCTTTGTGGCCGTGTGACAGCCTGGGCCAAGCCGAACCGGGGTCGCCCCGACGGGTGGACCCCTCCGCCCCTTCGCGGACCCAGGGTGTCGTGGATCCGGAAATCGTGCAGACGTCGGATCGTGCGGCTACCGGCGTCCTGTCACCCGCGCCCGGCCCCAGCAGGACTCGGCCTGGGTGGGCGGGCTGGGACGCCTCAGGCGGAGTGGTCGGGGCCGTTCGTGGGCCGTCAACAACCGGCCAGTGTACGCCGACCGGGATCCACGCAGTAGGGGCAGAGCAGACGCCCGCCCCGATGGCTCGGGACGGGCGTCGCAGGGGACCAGAGGGCTCAGGCCTTCTTGGTCTCCTTGAAGATCGCGTCGATCTCGTCGATCTTGGCGAGCAGCTCGTCGGCCTTGCCGGCGTCGAGCTCGCCCTTGGTGCCAGAGGCACCCGCCAGCTTGGTCGCCTCGTTGAAGAGGGTGTGCAGCTGGGGGTACTTCTCGAAGTGCGGCGGCTTGAAGTAGTCGGTCCACAGCACCCAGAGGTGGTGCTTGACGAGCTCGGAGCGCTGCTCCTTGATGACGATCGCACGGGTGCGGAAGTCGGGGTCGTCGTTGTCGGCGACCTTGGCGATGATCGCCTTGATCGACTCGGCCTCGATGCGGGCCTGGGCGGGGTCGTACACGCCACAGGGGAGGTCGCAGTGGGCGCTGACCTCGGTGGTACGGAAGATGCGGGAGAGCATGCGGATCCCTTCTGCGAGACGGATGATCACGAGCTCCTTCAACCTACCCCGCGTCCCCGGTGGTCGCACGGCCCCCCCTGCGGCTTCCCGGCACCCGGACCCGCTGCGGGATCCGGAACAGCACCAGCGCCCTGATCTGGTCGCGGGCCAACGAACCGATGCCGTGGGTCCACGAGTCGGCCACACCGAACAGGCCCTGGTTGTCGGACTCCACCCAGTACCGCGTGCGGTCCGCGGGATCGCGCATCGTCACCCGCTTGATCGCGAGGGGGCGCGGCACGCCCTCGTCGTCCGGGGGGAGCCGCACGATGGCGAGCCGTCCCAGGCGCGGTGGTGCGCCCTTGAGGACGACCATGCGGTCGCCGGTGTGCAGGGTCGGCTCCATCGACCGACCCCGCACCACGACGACGCCGAGGCCGAGCGGCATCAGTGCTCTTCCTCCTGGCGCATCCGTCGCAGGAAGGACCTGGTGCGCTCGTGCTGGGGGTTCGAGATGACCTCGGACGGCGGTCCCTGCTCGACGACGACACCCCCGTCCATGAAGACGACCCGGTCGGCGACCTCACGGGCGAAGCCCATCTCGTGGGTCACGACGATCATCGTCATGCCGTCCTTGGCGAGGTCGCGCATGACCTTGAGCACCTCGCCCACCAGCTCGGGGTCGAGCGCAGAGGTCGGCTCGTCGAAGAGCATGAGCTTCGGGCGCATCGCGAGCGCCCGGGCGATGGCGACCCGTTGCTGCTGCCCACCCGAGAGCTGGGCGGGGTAGGCGCCCGGCTTGTCCTCGAGGCCGACCTGCTTGAGCAGGGCCAGCGCGCGCTCGCGGACGTCCTTCTTCTTCTCACCCTTGACCTGGACGGGCGCTTCCATGACGTTCTCGAGCGCGGTCATGTGCGGGAAGAGGTTGAACCGCTGGAACACCATCCCGATGTCGCGGCGCTGGGCGGCCACGGCCTTGTCGGTGAGGTGGTGCAACGTGCCGCCGCGGTCCTCGAACCCGATGAGGTCGCCGTCGACCCAGATGCGGCCGCCGTCGATCGTCTCGAGCTGGTTGATGCAGCGCAGGAAGGTCGTCTTGCCCGAGCCTGAGGGACCGAGCAGGCAGACGACCTCGCCCTTGCTGACGTCCATGTCGATGCCCTTGAGCACCTCGTTGCCGTGGAACGCCTTGGTGACGTTGAGGGCGTGGACGAGGAGGGTGTCCTTCGCGTGGGTGCTCATCAGGCGCCTCCCGCCCCGCCCTTGAAGGACAGCATTCTGGTCTTCTGTGACGGGCCGCTCGCGCCGAAGCCGCGACCGAAGCGCTTCTCGAGGAAGTACTGCCCGACCATGAGGACGCTGCACAGGATCAGGTACCACGCGGTGGTCGCCACGTACGAGGGCATGATCTGCAGGGTCCGGGTGCCGACGGCCGTCGCCTGGTAGTAGAGCTCGGTGTTGATCGGGATGGCGATGAACAGCGAGGTGTCCTTGACCATGGCGATGGTCTCGTTGCCCGTCGGCGGGACGATGACGCGCATGGCCTGGGGCAGCACGATGCGGCGCATGGTCTTGCCGGCCGGCATGCCGAGCGCCTGGGCCGCCTCCGTCTGGCCCTTGTCGACCGACTGGATGCCGGCGCGGGCGATCTCGGCCATGTACGCGGCCTCGGACAGGCCCAGGCCGATGATGCCCATCATGATCGTGGAGCTGAACTGGTTGACGTCGAGGCTGAAGAAGGTCAGGTCGTTGCTGAGCCCCAGCCAGTGGGCGAACTGCTGGCTGAAGGGCAGGGGTCCGATGTCGAGCGCCGGGTAGAGGAAGCCGAGTCCGGTGCCGAGCATGCCGAGCAGCACGATGCGGGGGATGGCCCGGAAGAACCAGGTGTAGACGAACGAGACGCCACGCAGCACCGGGTTCGTGGACAGGCGCATGATGCCGATGACCACACCGAGGAAGACGCCGAGGACCATGGCGCCGATCGTGCCGACGATGGTGCCCTTCACCAAGCCCTCGAGGACCGGGTTGAAGTTCATGATCTTCAGGGCGTAGGGGAAGTTCCACTTCTCGTTCGTGACGAACGAGCTGACGAGCATGGCGACGAACACCGCGATGACCGCCACGGCGACCCACCGCCACGGGTGGCGGACCGGCCGGGCGTGGATCGCGCCCGGCCGGTCCTGGGTGGCTTCAGACATCAGTGACCCGGATCAGGGGTTGACGGCGAAGTCGGTGATGGCGCCGGTGTCGTTGCCCCACTTGTCGAGGGCGGCCTTGTAGCTGCCGTCGGTGCCCATCGCCTTGAGTGCGTCGGCGATGGCCTGGGCGAAGTCGGTCTCGTCCTTCGGCACGACGAAACCGTAGGGGGCGGCGTCGTAGATGTCACCGAGGGCCTCGAGCTGGCCGCCGGTCTGCTTCACGGCATACAGGCCCACGGGGGAGTCGGCGAGCATGGCGTCCGACTTGCCCGAGATCACGCTCGCGGTGACCTTGCTCTGGTCGGCATCGATGATCTGCTTGATGGCCGGCTTGCCGGCGTCGGTGCACTTCTTCGAGCGGGCGGTGAGGTCGTCGATCTGGACGGTGCCCTTCTGCACGCCGATGTTCAGGCCGCAGGCGTTGTCGATGTCGACCTTCTTCGGGTTGCCCTTCTTGACCGCCCACTGGGTGCCGGCGTTGAAGTAGCTCACCATGTTGACGCTCTTCTTGCGCTCGTCGTTGATGGTGAAGGAGGAGACGCCGACGTCGTACTTGCCGGAGGTCACACCCAGGATGATCGTGTCGAAGCCGGCGTTCTGGAACTCGGCCTTGAGGCCGAACTTGGCGGCCACGGCGCTGAACAGGTCGACGTCCATGCCCTGCACGGTCTTGCCGTCGTCGGCGAGGAACTCGTTGGGGGCGTAGGAGGCGTCGGAGCCGACGACGATCTTGCCCGCGTCCTTGATCTTCTGGGGGACCTTGGCGGCGAGGGCCGGGTCGACCGACGCACTGCTCGAGGAGCTCGTGCTCGACGTGCTCGACGAGCTCGACGACGAGCCGTCGAGGGAGTCGGAGCCGCACGCGGTCAGGGCCAGGCTGGCGACGGCCAGCCCGGCGAACAGGACGGCGGTGGGGCGGAGGCGGTGCGTCATGCGAAGGGGTTCCTTCCTCGGATGCTGCGTGGGGAGTGACGTGGGTCGCTCCACCGGGGTTGTTGCGCATCCTGCCAGCATGGGACCGGGGTTGCGGTAGATCTCGGATTCCGAAACCGTCTCGAAAGCGAGACAGTCCGAGCGCGAACGCGACCCGGGTCACAGTCCCGTGACAGGGGTGTACGGCCGTCGACGCCTGTGCCACCATGAACCGGCGGGTAACCCCCGTCTCCATGCGTTTGATTGGCCACACCCCGGCCCGACTGATCGTCCGGCTGCGTCGGCTGTGCCCCACGCATCTTCTCCCTCCTTCGTTCCCTGAGGTGACTTCTCCATGACTGCGAATGCAGTGACGTCCGCGTACCCGCTCTTCGACCCGACCGACCCGGTCTTCCGGGCGCACGAGGGCGGCAAGCTCGGGGTACACGCCACGCAGCCCCTGCGCGACCGGGCCGACCTCGCGCTCCTCTACACGCCGGGCGTCGCGGACGTCTCGCGCGCCATCGCCCTCGACCCCTCGCTCGCCGCCCGGTACACCGCTCGCAGCAACACCGTGGCGGTGGTCACCGACGGCACCGCGGTGCTGGGCCTGGGCGACATCGGACCCCTCGCGGCCATGCCCGTGATGGAGGGCAAGGCCGTGCTGTTCAAGCACTTCGGCGCGGTCGACGCGGTGCCCGTGTGCATGGAGACGGGCACGGTGGACGAGCTGGTCGACGCCATCGCCCGGATCGCCCCGACGTACGGGGGCATCAACCTCGAGGACATCTCGGCCCCCCGGTGCTTCGAGATCGAGCGCCGCCTCCAGGAGCGGCTGGACATCCCGGTGTTCCACGACGACCAGCACGGCACCGCGATCGTGGTGCTCGCCGGGCTCATCAACGCCGCCACGGTGGTGGGCCGGAGGCTCGACTCGCTGCGCGTGGTCGTGTCCGGTGCCGGTGCGGCGGGGGTGGCCGTGACGCGGCTGCTCGCGCGGGCGGGCGTGGCTGACATCGTCGTCTGCGACTCCCGCGGCATCGTCGCCCCCGGGCGCACCGACCTCGCCGACCACAAGCGCCGCCTCGCGGCGACCACGAACCCCCGTGGCCTGACCGGTTCGCTGGGCGACGCCCTCGTCGGTGCCGACGTCTTCGTGGGGGTGTCGGGTGGCGTCGTGCCCGAGCATGAGCTCGCCCGCATGGCCCGGGACGGGATCATCTTCGCGCTGGCCAACCCCGACCCGGAGGTCCACCCGGACGTCGCCTCCCGGTATGCCGCGGTGGTCGCCACCGGTCGCTCGGACTTCCCCAACCAGATCAACAACGTGCTGGCGTTCCCCGGGATCTTCCGCGGTGCCCTCGACTCCGGGGCGCCCCAGGTCACCGAGGCGATGAAGCTCGCCGCAGCGCGCGCCATCGCCGACCTGGTCCCGGAGCCGACCGCCGACGAGATCGTGCCGAGCGTCTTCGCGCCCGGGGTCGCCGACGCGGTGGCCGCCGCGGTGGTGGCCTGCGCCCGGTCGGCCGGGGGGACCTACCCGGCGAGGGAGGCGTAGAACTCCCGGCACGCGGCATACGAGGGGAGCAGGCCCTGCTCCGCGGCCTCGGCGAGCGTGGGCGCAGCAGCGTCCTTCGCCGACAGCAGCGGGGCCTGCATCCCCTCGGGGAGCTCGAGGCCGACCTGCGGGTCCAGCGGGTGGATGCCGTGCTCGCGACCGGGGTTGTAGGGGGCGGTGACGAGGTACATCGCCGTCGTGTCGTCCTCGAGGGCCGCGAAGGCGTGGCCCATGCCCTCGGGGAGGTAGACGGCGCGGCGGTCCCTGGTGTCGAGCAGGACCGCCTCCCACTGGCCGAACGTCGGTGAACCCACCCGGATGTCGACGACGAAGTCGACGAGGGAGCCGGACAGGGCGGTGATGTACTTCGCCTGCGACGGGGGGACATCCGCGAAGTGGATGCCGCGGACGGTGCCGCGCGAGGACACGGAGACGTTCGTCTGGACCACCTGGGGGCGGTGTCCGAGGTGCTCGGCGAGCAGGTCGCCGCGGAACGACTCGAGGAACACGCCCCGGTCGTCGGGGAACTGCCGCGGGGTGATCTCGTAGGCGTCGGCGATCGACAGGGGGCGGACCTCCATCAGAGTGCCCCCCGCTTCTCGGCGAGCAGCCCGGCGAGGTGCACGCCGTAGCCGCTCTTGGTCAGGGCGGTCGCCAGCGCCTCGAAGGTCTCGTCGTCGATCCAGCCGTTGCGCCAGGCGATCTCCTCGACGCAGCCGATCTTCTGGCCCTGCCGCTGCTCGACCACGTGGACGAACTGGGCCGAGTCCATCAGTCCCTCGAAGGTGCCGGTGTCGAACCAGGCCGTGCCGCGCGGCAGCACGGTGACGCTGAGGTCGCCGCGACGCAGGTAGGCGTCGTTGACTCCCGTGATCTCGAGCTCGCCACGGGGGCTGGGCTCGAGGTCGCGTGCGATCTGGACCACGTCGTTGTCGTAGAAGTAGAGACCGGGCACGGCGTACGACGACTTCGGGCGCTCGGGCTTCTCCTCGATCGAGAGCACCGTGCCGTCCTCGGCGAACTCCACGACGCCGTAGGCCGACGGCTCGGTCACGTGGTAGGCGAAGATGTGCCCGCCGCTGACGGTGGTGTTGGAGCGCAGGGCCGTGCCGAGGCCGGTGCCGTAGAAGATGTTGTCGCCGAGGACGAGGGCCACGGAGTCGTCACCGATGAAGTCCGCGCCGATGATGAACGCCTGGGCCAGCCCGTCGGGGCTGGGCTGCGCGGCATACGTGAGCTCGATGCCCCACTGCGAGCCGTCGCCGAGCAGGCGGACGAACTGCGACTGGTCGTCGGGGGTGGTGATGATGAGGACCTCGCGGATCCCGGCCATCATCAGCGTGGAGAGCGGGTAGTAGATCATCGGCTTGTCGTAGATCGGCATGAGCTGCTTGCTGATCCCGAGCGTGATCGGGTGCAGGCGCGTGCCGGAGCCGCCGGCCAGGATGATCCCCTTCATGGGACAGACCCTACTGACCGCGGCGATGTGCCGGAGGGCGAGCGGGTACCCCGGCCTGCTCCGATAACCTCGGCCCATGAAGGTCCTCGTCACCGGCGCTGCAGGGTTCATCGGGTCCAACTTCGTCATCCGGGCTCGTCAGGTGCGCCCCGACTGGAAGCTCACGGTCCTGGACTCGATGACGTATGCCGCGAACCTCACCTCCCTCGACCCCGTGATCGGGGACGTCGACGTCGTCAAGGGCTCGGTCACCGACGCCGACCTCGTGGACGAGCTCGTCGCGGCCCACGACCTGGTCGTGCACTTCGCGGCCGACTCCCACAACGACAACTCGCTCGACGACCCGTGGCCCTTCATCGACACCAACATCATCGGCACCTACCAGCTGATCCAGGCGGTCCGCCGCCACGAGAAGCGGCTGCACCACGTGTCGACGGACGAGGTCTACGGCGACCTCGCGCTGGACGACCCGACCAGGTTCACGGAGTCGACGCCGCTCAACCCGTCCAGCCCGTACTCGGCGTCGAAGGCGAGTGCCGACCTGCTGGTGCGCGCCTGGATCCGGTCGTTCGGGCTGCGGGCGACCCTGTCCAACTGCTCCAACAACTACGGTCCCAGGCAGCACCCGGAGAAGCTCATCCCGCGCCAGATCACGGGGATCATCGACGGCGTCAGGCCCAAGCTCTACGGCGACGGGCTCAACGTCCGCGACTGGATCCACGTCGACGACCACAACGACGCCGTGATCACGATCATCGAGCAGGGCCGTCTCGGCGAGACCTACCTCATCGGGGCCGACGGTGAGATGAACAACCGCGACATCATCGGACTGATCCTCGAGCTCATGGGCAAGCCGGCCGACTGGTTCGACCACGTGCCCGACCGCCCCGGACACGACCTGCGGTACGCCATCGACGCGACGAAGCTGCGCACCGAGACCGACTGGGTCCCCGCGCACCCCGATGTGCGCTCCGGCCTCGCCGACACGATCGCGTGGTACCAGGAGAACCAGGACTGGTGGCGGACGGCGAAGGTGGTCGCCGAGGCACGCTACGAGCGGCTCGGCCGCTGATGACCCGCTGGCTGGTCACCGGTTCCGGGGGGATGCTCGGCCTCGACGTGCAAGTCGTGCTGGCGCTCGCCGGGGTGCCCGACGACGACGTGACGGCGCTGGAGCGCAAGGACCTCGACGTCACCGACCCCGATGCCGTCCGCGACGCGGTCCGCGGCCACGACGTGGTCGTGAACTGCGCGGCATACACCGCCGTCGACGACGCCGAGTCGCACGAGGCCCAGGCGTTCGCGGTCAACGCGATCGGGGCCTCCAACGTGGCCTCCGCGTGCCGGGAGACCGGTGCCCGCCTCGTGCACGTCTCGACCGACTACGTGTTCGCCGGCGACGCAGACGAGCCGTATGCCGAGGACGCAGCCCTCGCGCCGCTGTCGGCGTACGGGCGGACCAAGGCCGCCGGTGAGTGGGCCGTGCAGGCGCACTGCCCGCGGGCCTGGATCGTCCGGACCGCGTGGCTGTACGGCGGCGGCGGACCCAACTTCGTCAAGACCATGGCCCGGCTCGCCGGGTCCCACGACACCCTCTCGGTCGTCGACGACCAGCGCGGCCAGCCGACGTGGACGATGGACGTCGCCCGGGCGATCCTCGGCCTCGTCGAGGACGAGGCGCCGTTCGGGATCTGGCACGCGACCAGTCAGGGGGAGACGACCAAGTACGGCTTCACCCGCGAGATCTTCCGGCTGCTCGGGCTCGACCCGGAGCGGGTGCAGCCCACGACGAGCGATGCGTTCCCCCTGCCCGCACCGCGGCCCGCGTACAGCGTCCTGGGACACGACGCATGGCGGATGGCGCGCCTCGCGCCGCTGCCGGACTGGCGCGAGAGCCTGGCGCAGGCCCTGCCGGACGTCGTCGAGCAGGTCTGACCCTCTCGCGACCCCGCCCGACCCGGCGTCGGTCACCTTCGCGACGAGGGCCACACTCCCGGGCGATGGCGCCGTGCCGCCGTTAGGGTCGAGGGCATGCTCGCTGTCTACGCTGCCCGCCAGTCCGCCGACGACCCGCTGTCCGGCCTCGAGGTCGGGGAACGTCCCGAACCGCAGGCCCGCGAGGGCTGGACGACCGTCAGCCTCAGGACGGCCGGACTCAACCACCACGACGTCTGGTCGCTGCGCGGGGTGGGTCTGCCGGCCGACCGGCTGCCGATGATCCTCGGCTGCGACGGCGCCGGCGTGGACCCCGACGGCAACGAGGTGATCGTCCACGCGGTCGTCCCGAGCGACGGCTGGCGCGGCGACGAGACGCTCGACCCGCGCCGCACGCTGCTCTCCGAGCTGCACGACGGCACCCTGGCGCAGCAGGTCGCGGTGCCCACCGGCAACCTCGTGCCCAAGCCCGAGGGCCTGTCGTGGGAGCACGCGGCCTGCCTGTCGACGGCCTGGCTCACGGCCTACCGGATGCTCTTCACCCAGGCCGGGCTCGCCCCGGGCGCCACCGTCCTCGTCCAGGGCGCGGGCGGCGGTGTCGCGACCGCACTCGTCCAGCTCGGCGAGGCCGCGGGCTACCGGATGTGGGTGACCACCCGCGACGAGGCCAAGGGCAAGCGGGCCCTCGACATCGGGGCCGACCGGGCGTTCGCCAGCGGGGAGCGGCTGCCCGAGCGCGTCGACGCCGTCATGGAGACCGTCGGTGCCGCCACCTGGTCGCACTCGGTCAACTCCCTGAACCCCGGTGGCGCCATCGTCATCAGCGGTGCCACCTCCGGCGACGCCCCGGCCAAGGCGGAGCTCACCAAGATCTTCTTCAAGCAGCTCCGGGTCCTCGGTTCGACGATGGGGACGCGGTCGGAGCTCGAGCGGCTCGCGGCGTTCGTGACCCACAAGGGGATCGAACCCGTCGTCGACTCGGTGATGCCGCTGGAGCAGGCGCGCGACGGGTTCGCCACCATGGCGGGCGGTGACGTGTTCGGCAAGGTCGTCTTCACCGTGAGCTGACCGCCGCGCGGTCTGCGGACGCGGAAGGCTCCCTGCGCACTGCGCGGGGAGCCTTCGTCGTCGCGGCGACCGGGGGCTGGGCCAAGCCGGGGCCGAGCCCGGGCGATCAGCTGGGGGAGATCTGCAGCCAGTCGTACCAGCCGTTGTGCAGCACCAGCCAGGCGATCAGCCCGTAGCCGGCTTGTCCGGGGTGGTGCGGCACCCGGCTGGCGGCCAGGTCCGTGCGCCACTGCTCGTGACCGAGCAGGGGGCTGAAGCAGTCGACGAACTGCACGCCACGACGGGAGCAGACGTCGGCCTGCGCCTCGACGAGCACGTCGAGCTTGGTGTTGAGGTCATCGTCGTCCGAGGGCGGCGGGCCGACCACGAAGGTCCCGATCCCACTGCTCGCGGCATCGTCGAGGATGTTGGCGAGGTTGAGCCGGTGCCGCGCCAGCGTCACCCCCGAGGCCGCGTCGTTGGCGCCCACCGAGACGACGAGCCGCTTCTCCTGACGCCCCGCCCACCGCGGGGCGCACTCGGCCTGCCACCGGGCGAGCAGGTCGGCCGTGGTGTCACCGCGAACCCCGAGGTTGTAGGCGGTGAGGGACAGGTCCGGGTGGTGGGTGCGGCCCACGACGCGCGAGACCCAGCCCTGGCCCTTGGGGTCGCCGACTCCCGCGACGAGGGAGGCACCGAGGAAGACCAGACCGACGTCACGGGGCCCGTCGTCGGCCACCTGGAACTCAGCGCTCGGGGTGAAGGTGGGGTCACTCACGCGTCAGTCCTCATCATCGTCTTCGGTGACCAGCGGCCACCGACGTCACTCGTCGTCATCGTCGTCGAGCCGGGCCAGCCAGGTGGCCAGCCGCTCGACGGGGGTCTCGAACTCGGGGTTGAGGTCGACGAACGTCCGCAGCTGCTCCGCGAGCCAGTCGAACGAGACCTCTTCCTCTCCCCGCCGGGTGGCGAGCTCCTCGATTCCGCGATCCGTGAAGTACACGCTGCAAGGTTAACGGGGTGCACGCCTGCCGCTGACGAGGCCACGCGGACGTGGCAGCTGTGAGAGGGTTGACGTTCGAACACATGTTCGAATACAATGGTTCATGGCCATCGCAGCCCTGCATCCTTCACCGCCCGTGGCGGTGGCCGATGGAGTGCGCCAGGTGCACGCGGTGCTGGACCGGTGCGAGCGCGCCGCGGACCTCTCGGGACAGGCGGCCTCGGTCCTCATCGATGACGTCGACCGGGCGGTGACTCGCTTGCAGGCGCTGAAGCTCGACCTCGTCGCCGCCGTCGACCGGGCCGATCTCGCCTCGGACTCGGGGATGACCGGGACCGCGGCCTGGCTGGCGCCCAGGTCCCGTACGGACGGTGCGACTGCGGCCAAGGAAGTACGGCTCGCGACCGCCCTCGGCGAGGGACTGCGGGCGACCCGAGCCGCGCTGGCCGAGGGACGGCTGTCGACGGAGCACGCCCACGTGATCGCCCGCACGGCGCACCAGCTGCCGGCCGGGGTCGACGACGCGGAGCGTGCCTCCATCGAGCGATCCCTGGTGGCCGTCGCCCGTCGGGTCGACCCGGTCGCGTTGCGCAATCGGCCCGCCGGGCGCTGGCGTCGGCGCAGCGCAGTCAGGCCGAGGTCGACGCGCACGAAGAGGCCGTCCTGCGCGCCGAGGAGGAGCAAGCGCTGGCCGCCACCAAACTGACGCTGCACGACAACCGCGACGGGACCATCACGGGTCACTTCACGGTTCCCACCCTCGCCGGGCAGATCTTGAAGAAGGTCATCCAGCAGATCGCATCACCCCGTCGGTTCGCCCAGCGAGCGGCGCAGGACGCCCGGGCCAGGGCGGCCGAGTGCGGCTCCGACCTGAGCGACGCGCGGGTGGCGGAGGCGACGTGGGCGAGGTTCCGGGCCGAGGGGCTGGACTGGTCCCAGAAGTACGGACACGCCTTCGTCGAGCTTCTCGAGCACCTGCCCACCGACCACCTGACCGGCAAGGTCAACGCCACGGTCCTCGTCACCCTCGACCACGAGCGGCTGGCTGCGGGGCTCGGCGCCGCCCACCTCGACACCGGGCACGACGTGTCCGCCTCGGAGGCTCGGCGACTGGCCTGCGGTGCGGGCCTGGTCCCCGCAGTCCTCGGCGGGCAGTCGCAGGTGCTCGACCTCGGCCGCGGCCAGCGCTTCTTCAGCGAAGCTCAACGGGTGGCGTTGGCCCTGACGTACGACAGCTGCGCGGCCGATGGCTGTGACCGGCCCTACGCCTGGACCGAGCAGCACCACGAGGATGCGTGGGCATGGGGTGGCTCGACCGACCTGCACAAGGCCGTTCCCTTGTGCGGTTACCACCATCGGCGCATTCACGACGCGTCCTACCACCACAGCGTCGCCCGAGAGGGTCCTCGAAAACGCGTCACGTTCGTCAAGCGCCCCTAGGTGCAGCGGGGACATGCGTATGCCGCGCGGCCCGAGGTCGTCGGGGCCACGCGGCATACGTCGTGCGTGCGGGTCGCTGCCCGGTGGTCAGGAGCAGCGACGGGTCACTGGCGCAGGGCCGAGGTGATCAGCTCGTTCTGCTGCTCGGCGTGGCGCTTGCTCGAGCCGGTCGCGGGCGAGGCCGAGGCCTTGCGCGAGACGATCTGCAGCGCACGCTGCTCGCCGAGGTCGGCGAGGGCCTGCGGCAGGTTGAGCGCCATGAAGGGCCACGCGCCCTGGTTGCGCGGCTCGTCCTGGACCCAGACGACGTCGGCGTTCGGGTACTTGGCCAGCTCGGCGGCGATCTCCTTGGCGGGCAGCGGGGCGAGCTGCTCGACCCGGACGATCGCCGTCGTGCCGTCGTCGGCCTTGTCGCGGGCAGCCTCGAGGTCGTAGACGACCTTGCCGCTCGCCAGCAGGACCCGGGTCACGGCTGCGGCGTCGAGCTCGCGGCGGTCGGGCAGGACCGGACGGAACGTGCCGGTGGTGAAGTCCTCCGGCATGCTGCTCGCGGCCTTGAGGCGCAGCATCGACTTCGGGGTGAAGACGATGAGCGGACGACGCGGACGGGCGTAGGCCTGACGGCGCAGCAGGTGGAAGTAGCTGGCCGGGGTCGACGGGTAGGCGACCGTCATGTTGTCCTCGGCGCACATCTGCAGGAAGCGCTCGATGCGGGCGGAGGAGTGGTCCGGTCCCTGGCCCTCGTAGCCGTGGGGGAGCAGCAGCACGACGGACGAGCGCTGGCCCCACTTCTGCTCCGAGGAGGAGATGAACTCGTCGACGATGGTCTGGGCGCCGTTGAAGAAGTCGCCGAACTGCGCCTCCCACAGGACGAGGGCGTCGGGGCGCTCCACGGAGTAGCCGTACTCGAAGCCCATGGCCGCGAACTCCGACAGCAGCGAGTCGTAGACCCAGAACCGGGCCTGCCCGTCGCCGAGGTAGAGCAGCGGGGTCCACTCCTCCGCGGTGTGCTTGTCGATCAGCACGGCGTGCCGCTGGACGAACGTGCCACGGCGGCTGTCCTGGCCGGCGAGGCGGACCGGCGTGCCCTCCATGAGCAGGGAACCGAACGCCATGAGCTCGCCGGTGGCCCAGTCGATGCCACCCTCGCGCGTCGAGGCGGCTCGCTTCTCCATGGCCTGGGCCAGCTTCGGGTGCACCGTGAAGCCCTGCGGCGGGTTCACGAACGCATCACCGATGTGCTGCAGCAGGTCGCTGGAGATGGCCGTCTCCTGGGCGGAGCGGGTCGTCTGGTCCTTGGCCTGGGCCGACGGCGGCTCGAGGCCGGAATGGCCCTCGGCGTCGGTCCCGGCCAGCGTCGGGTCGACCGCTTCCTGGGAGGCGGCCTCCTTGAGGGCGGCCTTGGTCTCGACGAACACGCGCTCGAGCTGCTGCTGGTAGTCGCGCAGCGCCGCCTCGGCCTCTTCCTGGCCGATGTCACCGCGGCCGATGAGGGCCTCGGTGTAGAGCTTGCGGACCGAGCGCTTGGCCTCGATGAGGTTGTACATCAGCGGCTGGGTCATCGACGGGTCGTCGCCCTCGTTGTGGCCACGGCGGCGGTAGCACACCATGTCGATCACGACGTCCTTGTTGAACTCCTGGCGGAACTCGTACGCGAGCTCGGCGACCCGGACGCAGGCCTCGGGGTCGTCGCCGTTCACGTGGAAGATCGGCGCCTGGATCATGCGGGCCACGTCGGTCGAGTAGGTCGACGAACGCGAGGCGCTGGGCGACGTGGTGAAGCCGACCTGGTTGTTGATGACGACGTGGATGGTGCCGCCGGTGCGGTAGCCGCGCAGCTGGGAGAGGTTCAGCGTCTCGGCGACCACGCCCTGACCCGCAAACGCCGCGTCACCGTGCATGAGCAGCGGCAGGACCGTGAAGTCCTCGCCCGCGAGGTCGAGGCGGTCCTGCTTGGCCCGCGTGATGCCCTCGAGCACCGGGTTGACGGCCTCGAGGTGGGAGGGGTTGGCGGCGAGGTAGACCTTGGTCTTGCTGCCGTCCTCGGCGACGAACTCGCCCTCGGTGCCCAGGTGGTACTTCACGTCGCCGGAGCCCTGCACGGACTTGGGGTCCTGCTTGCCCTCGAACTCACGGAAGATCTGGCCGTAGGACTTGCCTGCGATGTTGGCGAGCACGTTGAGGCGCCCGCGGTGCGGCATACCGATGCACACCTCGTCCATGGAGTCGGCGGCGGCGCGGCACAGGATCCGGTCGAGCAGCGCGATGACGGACTCGCCGCCCTCGAGGCTGAACCGCTTCTGGCCGACGAACTTGGTCTGCAGGAACGTCTCGAACGCCTCGGCGGCGTTGAGGCGGCGCAGGATCCGCAGCTGCTCGTCGGGGCCGGGCTTGGCGTAGCCGACCTCGATCTTGGACTGGAGCCAGCGTCGCTGCTCGGGGTCCTGGATGTGCATGTACTCGGTGCCGATGGTGCGGCAGTAGGAGTCACGCAGGATGCCGAGGATCTTGCGCAGGCGCAGCATCGGCGCCCCGCCGAAGCCACCGGTCGCGAAGTCACGCTCGAGGTCCCAGAGCGTGAGCCCGTGCGACGTCACGTCGAGGTCGGGGTGGCGGCGCTGGCGGTACTCCAGCGGGTCCGTGTCGGCCATCAGGTGGCCGCGGACGCGGTAGGCGTGGATGAGCTCCTGGACCCGGGCCGTCTTGTTGACGTCGTCGTCGTGGTGCGCGGAGATGTCGCGGACCCAGCGGACCGGCTCGTACGGCAGGCGCAGGCTCTCGAAGATCTCGTCGTAGAAGCCGTTCTCGCCGAGCAGCAGCTGGTGCACGATCCGCAGGAAGTCACCGGACTGCGCACCCTGGATGATGCGGTGGTCGTACGTGCTGGTCAGGGTGAGGATCTTGGAGACGGCGTTGCGGTTGAGCGTCTCCTGGCTCGCGCCCTGCCACTCGGCGGGGTACTCCAGCGCGCCGACGCCGATGATGGCGCCCTGCCCGGACATCAGGCGCGGGACCGAGTGGACGGTGCCGATGGTGCCGGGGTTGGTCAGGGTCAGCGTGGTGCCCTGGAAGTCCTCGACGGTGAGCTTGCCGCCACGGGCCTTCTTGACGACGTCCTCGTAGGCGGTCCAGAAGTGGGCGAAGTCCATCGACTCGGCGGACTTGATCGACGGCACGAGCAGCTGGCGGGTGCCGTCCGGCTTGGCCATGTCGATGGCGAGGCCCAGGTTGACGTGCCCGGGGACGACGAGAGCGGGCTTGCCCTTCTCGTCGGTGGTGTAGCCGTTGTTCATCTCCGGCATGTGGCCCAGCGCCTTGACCAGGGCGTAGCCGATGAGGTGGGTGAACGACACCTTGCCGCCGCGCGAGCGGGCCAGGTGGTTGTTGATGACGACCCGGTTGTCGATGAGCAGCTTGGCGGGGACGGCGCGGACGCTGGTCGCCGTGGGGACCGTCAGCGACGACTCCATGTTGGTCACCGTGCGGGCGCTCGCGCCACGCAGCGGCTTGACCTCGTCCTGGTTGACCGGGCCGGTCGACTTCGGCGCCTGCGGCTCGCGGGGCTTGGGCTGCTCCTTGGCGGCCGCCGCCTCCTTGTCCTCGGGCTTGTCGGCGACCGCGGTGTCGGTCTTGGCGTCCGAGCGGTCGGTGCTCGTGGCCTGGGCCTTGCCGGAGTCGGTCGCCGAGGAGGCCGTCCCGGTGCTCGCGGGGGCGCTGGCCGGCTTCGCGGGGGCCTGCTCCGCAGGCTTCGCGGCGGCCGGCTTCGCAGCAGCCGGCGCCTGTGTGGCAGCAGCCGGGGCCGGTGTGGCGGCGGCCGGCTTCGCGGCGGTCCCGTTGGGCGCTCCGTTGGAAGGCGTGGACCCGTTGCCGCCACCACCATCCGACGGCGTGTAGTCCTCGAAGAACGACCACCACGCCTTGTCGACGGAGTTCTTGTCGTTCTGGTACTGCTCATAGAGCTCGTCCACGAGCCACTCGTTCGGCCCGAAGGCCGCCATGGGGTCGCTGGTCGGGGACTGGTCGGGCACGGCGGATACGCCTCTTTCGTAGCGTCGACAATGACGGGCAATGGGTGCACCCAGCCTATCCCCGTCCGCGTGCTCAGGGGCACGCGGGTTGACCCGATTCGGACGCGATCCGGGTCACTGCGTGCACCCCGTCCGACCTGCGGGTATGCCGCGGGGCCGGCTCCCTGACGGAAACCGGCCCCACGAGCGGGTTGCGGACGCGCCCGTGTCAGCTGATGTCGCTGCGGATGGTCCGCAGGGAACCCAGTCCCGCCAGCACCGCCGCATACGCGGCGAGCACGAGGGCAGCCGCCCACCACTCGAGGCGAGGTGCGGCGTTCGGGCCCCCCTGGGTGACGCCGTTGATGATGGCCTGCGAGGCGGCGGTGGGCAGGTACTCGACGATGTGCTCGCGGCCCCAGTCCCAGAGCCCGAGGAGCACACCGGCGATGGGCTCGACGATCCAGGCGACGCCCACGGAGATGAGCAGAGCGGCGACCTGGTTGGGGATGAGGATGCCCGCGCCCAGACCGATGAGGGCCCAGAGCCCCAGCACGAGCAGGCTGAGCGCGAGGGTTCGGAATACCCCTGAGCTGGGGAACGCCTCGAAACCCCGGGCGTTCAGGACGATGGCGCCGGCCACCACTGAGGCGACGAGGGAGATCAGGCCGTAGATGGCGCCGATGCCCAGCAGGGCGATGACCTTGGCGCCCATCACGCGCACCCGCTTGGGCACGCTCAGGAGGGTGCTCGTGATCGTCTTGTGCCGGTACTCGGACCCGATCTGCATGACCCCGATGACCAGCAGCAGCAGGTAACCGACCTGCAGGCCGCTGGTGTAGACACTGTTCGCGATCTGCTCGGGTGTACCCGTGGGAGCGCCGTCGTTGCTGCCCGTGGGATCGGGTGCCTGCGTGAGGAGGAAGCCGAAGAGCACGGCCAGGCCGGCGCCGGCGACGAGGATGGCGATGGCCATGCCCCACCACAACCGGGTCGTGAAGAACTTGCGGAACTCTGCGCGGACTGCGGCGGTCATGCGTTCGCCCCTTCCTGTCCGGTGACGGCGTCCTGTTCGGGGGAGGCCGCCTTTCCGAGGTTGCGGTTGGTGCCTTCGGTGAGCTGGAAGAAGACGTCCTCGAGGTCGGTCGTGGCAGTGCGCAGCTCGTAGACGGGAAGTCCCGCGCGCAGGGCCACGTCGCCGATGAGCCGCAGGTCCGACGTCTCGACGCGCAGGGCGCCGTCCGCCGGCGTGCTGGTCACGTCGGCGACGCGGAGCGCACCCGCGAGGGCGTCTGCGTCACTGGTGCGCACGATGGCACCGCCACTGCCGTGCAGGTCGGCCATCGTGCCCTGCTTGACCAGCTGGCCGTTCGTGATGATGACGACGTCGTCGACGGTCTGCTCGACCTCCTGGAGCATGTGGCTGGAGATCAGCACGGTCTTCCCCTGGCCGGACAGGTGGCGCAGGAAGCCGCGCAACCAGCGGATGCCCTCGGGGTCCAGGCCGTTGGCCGGCTCGTCGAGGATGAGCACCTGCGGGTCGCCGAGCATGGCCGCTGCGAGGCCGAGGCGCTGCCTCATGCCCATGGAGTAGCCGCCCGCGCGCTTGCGGGCCGCCGCGGGGATGCCCACGAGCTCGAGCATCTCGTCGACGCGGGCACTGCCGACCCCCATGGTGTCGCCGAGCACCCGCAGGTGGTCGCGGCCCGTGCGGCCGGGGTGGAAGTTGGTCGCCTCCAGTGCGGAGCCGACGGTGGACATCGGGGACGGGATGTCGCGGTACACCTGTCCGCCGATGGTGGCCGTCCCGCTGGAGGGGGCGATCAGGCCGAGCAGCATCCGGAGCGTCGTGGTCTTGCCGGCTCCGTTGGGGCCGAGGAAGCCGGTGATCCGACCCGGCTCGACGGTGAAGGACAGATGGTCGACGGCGGTGAAGCTGCCGAAGCGCTTGGTGAGGTCGCGGACCTCGATGCGAGCGCCCTCTCGAGGCGTCCTGGGTGGGCTGGTGGTCTGGGTGGTCATCGTTCCCCCGGGCTCATGGACATGGCGCCATCCTCCCAACTCACGTGGGGTGAGGGTCAACGGGGTTTGATCCCGCGCGCGTCGTCGGAGTCGGCCTGGGGGAGCAGGCGACCCTAGGATGGCCTGCACTATGACCGAATGGTTACTGGTCCTTGCAGGCGTGGGACTGACTGCGGGGACCGCCGTGTTCGTGGCGACCGAGTTCTCCCTCGTCGCGCTGGACCGCCCGACCGTCCAGAAGGCCATCGACGGCGGGGACACCGGGGCGGAGCCCGTGCTGGCCTCGCTGCGCCGCCTGTCCACCCAGCTGTCTGCCGCGCAGGTCGGCATCACGCTGACGACGCTCATCCTCGGGTTCATCGCCACCCCCTCGATCGGGCGGCTGCTCGAGACCCCGCTGGGGGCCGCCGGCCTCTCCGGGGGGACGCTGGACTCGGTGGCCGCCGGGCTGGCCCTGGTGGTCGCCACCCTGTTCTCGATGGTGTTCGGGGAGCTGCTGCCGCAGTTCCTGGGCATCTCCGCCCCCCTGCGGACGGCCAAGGTCGTCGCTCGACCGGTGCGGATGTTCGCGGTCGTCTCGCGCCCGTTGATCGTCGTCCTCAACGGCTCGGCCAACCTGTTCCTGCGCGCCCTCGGCATCACCCCGCAGGAGGAGCTGTCCGGCGCCCGCACGCCGCAGGAGCTCACCTCCCTGGTCCGGCGGTCCGCCGAGGCGGGCACGCTCGACGAGGGCACCGCCCGCCTGGTCGCACGCTCGTTGGGGTTCGGTGAGCAGACCGCGGCCGACGTGATGAGCCCCCGGGCCAGGTCCACGTCGATCGAGCGCACTGCGACCGCCGACGACGTCGTGCGCCTCGCACGGCGCACCGGCCACTCGCGCTTCCCGGTGACGGGGGAGGACTGGGACGACATCGACGGTGTCGTCCACGTCAAGCGCGCCATCGCCGTCCCCCACGAACGCCGGCACGACGTCCCCGTGTCGGCCCTGATGGTCCCGCCCCTGCTGGTCCCCGAGACCATCCGCCTCGACCCGCTGCTGCTCATGCTCCGCGAGCACGGGCTGCAGCTGGCCATCGTCGTCGACGAGTACGGCGGCACGGCCGGCATCGTCACCCTGGAGGATGTCGTCGAGGAGATCGTGGGCGAGGTGTCCGACGAGCACGACGTCTTCCGGACGACCGGCCGCGAGCTCACCGATGGATCGTGGACCGTGCCCGGACTGTGGCGACCGGACGAGGTGCGTGACCGCCTCGGCGCCGGGGTGCCCGACGGCCCGGCGTACGAGACGACCGGGGGGTTCGTCATGGCCGAGCTGGGCCGCATCCCCGTCGTGGGGGACCGCGTCGAGATCCCCGGCTGGGAGATCACCGTCCTCGCGATGGACGGGATGCGGGCCGACCGGCTGCGCTTCCGTGCCGAGGACCCCGAGGCCGTGGTCGAGGGCGTCGGCGCGACCGGACCCACCGCTGGAGGTGCCGACGGCACCGGGACACCGCCGGACCCGTCGCCCGCCCCGGGAGGCGCTGCCGCCCAACCCGGCCCGCGCCATACGGAGGAGCCGCGATGAGCGCCGGCGCCGTCTGGGTGACGGTCCTGCTGCTCCTGCTCAACGCCTTCTTCGTGGGGGCGGAGTTCGCGGCGATGGCCGCGCGCCGCTCCACCCTCGAGCCCCTCGCCGCAGCCGGGTCGCGGCGGGCACAGACCTGCCTCGACGCGCTCGAGCAGATGGGGTCGCTGCTCGCGTGCGCCCAGCTCGGCATCACCGTCTGCTCGGTGCTGCTCGGTGCCGTCTCCGAGGCGGCCCTGCACCACGCCCTCGAACCGGTCGTCGAGCACCTCGGGCTCCCCGCCGGGGTGGCCGACGGCGGCGCCCTCGCGCTCGCGCTGCTCATCGTCGTGTACCTGCACGTCGTCGTCGGCGAGATGATCCCCAAGAACCTTGCGCTCGCGGGACCCGAGCGCTCGGCGCTGGTGCTCGTCCCGGCCCTGCTGTTCATCACCCGGGTGCTGCGGCCGGTCATCTCCGTCATGGAACGGCTCGCCAAGTCGCTCGTGCGGCTGTTCGGGGTGGAGCCCAAGGACGAGATCGCCTCCACGTTCACCGTCGAGGAGGTCGAGCACATCCTCGCCGAGAGCCACCACGAGGGGCTCATCGAGGAGGGGCAGCACGGGCTGGTCGGTGCGGCCCTGGAGTTCAGCGACAAGGACGCCGTCGACGTCGCCGTCCCCCTCGCCCAGCTGGTGACCCTCCCGCTGACCGCCACCCCGGACGACGTCGAGCGGCTGGTCGCCAAGCGGGGTTTCTCGCGCTACCCGATGGTCGACCGCAACGGCGGCCTCGCGGGGTACCTCCACCTCAAGGACGTCCTGTACGCCGACGACACCGAGCGCTCCATCGCGGTCCCGGTGAAGCGGGTCCGCAAGCTCGCGACCGTCCAGTCCGCCGACGAGGTCGAGGAGGTGCTGCGGACGATGCAGCGCACGGGTGCCCACCTGGCCCGGGTCGTGGACACCGACGGCGTCGACATCGGGGTCGTCTTCCTCGAGGACGTCATCGAGGAGCTCGTCGGCGAGGTCGCCGACGCCTCCCAGCGCTGACCACCCGCTGACCACCCGCTGACCACCCGCCCGTCGATCGGGCACCAAAAAGGCCGAGTGCGTCGCACTCGGCCGATTGGTGCCCCCGGCAGGATTCGAACCTGCGCTCCCGCCTCCGGAGGGCGGTGCTCTATCCCCTGAGCTACGGGGGCCGAACCACGCCCCGTGAAAGGCGCGCCCGGTGAGGGTAGCAGCCTAGGGTGGCCCTCATGGAACGCGGGGGACTGGTCATGGTGTGCGACGACACCGAGCCGATCCGACGCCTCATCCGCCTCAACCTCGAGCTCGAGGGGTACGACGTGGAGGAGGTCACCGACGGCGCCCAGCTGCTGGCCCGGCTGGGCGAGCGTGCCGACGAGGGACAGCCCCTCCCCGGGGTGATCACGCTCGACGCCCACATGGTGCCGCGTGACGGCTGGTGGACCATCGCGCAGATCCGCGGTGACGCCCGGTTCAGGGACATCCCGGTGCTCATGGTCACCGCGTCGGTGCAGCAGCACGACCGCACCCAGGCGACGGCCTCCGGGCTCGACGCGTTCGTCGCCAAGCCGTTCGACCCGGAGTACCTCATCTCCCTCGTGGACGGCTTCATGGCGGAGGGTCGCAGCCATACCCCGGCGCCGTGACCGGGCACCTGCGGGCCAGCCCTAGACTTGCCCGGTGACTCCCGAACAGCTCTCTGCTGCCATCCGCACCGCCCTGACCGACGCCGTCGCCGCAGGCGACCTCGCCGTGGACGTGCCCGCGGAGGTCCGGGTGGAGCGACCGAGGAACCGCGACCACGGCGACTGGTCCACCAACGTCGCGCTCCAGCTGGCCAAGCTCGCGGGTATGCCGCCGCGCGACGTCGCGGCGCTGCTCGCCGACCGCCTGGGCCGGGTCGACGGGGTCAAGGCGGTCGACATCGCCGGGCCGGGGTTCCTCAACATCACCCTCGACGCGGCGTCGGCCGGTGAGCTGGCCCGCAGCATCGTGGAGGCGGGGGAGGCCTACGGCCGCAACGACTCCGAGGCCGGGCACGTCATCAACCTCGAGTTCATCTCGGCCAACCCGACCGGGCCGCTGCACCTCGGCCACACCCGTTGGGCGGCGCTCGGCGACGCCATGAGCCGACTTCTCAAGGCGTCCGGGGCCGACGTGACGACCGAGTACTACATCAACGACGCCGGCGCCCAGATGGACAAGTTCGCGGCGTCGGTGCTGGCCAGCGCCAAGGGTGAGCCCACCCCCGAAGGCGGCTACCCGGGTGCCTACGTCGACGACCTCGCCGCCCAGGCCCTCGCCGCCCGCCCGGACCTGCTCGACCTGCCTGCCGACGAGCAGCTGGCCGAGGCGCGCTCGCTCGCGTACGCCGCGCAGCTCAAGGACATCAAGGACACGCTCGCCGACTTCGGCGTGCACTTCGACGTGTGGTTCTCCGAGGAGCAGCTGCACGCGTCCGGTGCGGTCACCCAGGCGGTCGACCGGCTGCGCGCGCAGGGCCACGTCTTCGACGAGGGGGGCGCCGTCTGGCTGCGCACGACCGACTTCACCGACGACCGCGACCGCGTGCTGATCCGCGCGAACGGCGAGCCGACGTACTTCGCGGCGGACGCGGCGTACTACCTGTCCAAGAAGGACCGCGGCTTCGACGAGAAGATCTACCTCCTCGGTGCCGACCACCACGGCTACATCAACCGGCTCAAGGCGATCGCGGCCTGCGCGGGCGACGACCCCGAGCACAACATCGAGGTCCAGATCGGTCAGCTGGTCAACCTCGGTGGCGCGAAGCTCTCCAAGCGGGCGGGCAACATCATCGAGCTGCGCGACCTCATCAACTGGATCGGCACCGACTCGATCCGGTACTCGCTGGCCCGCTACCCGGCCGACAGCCCGCTGTCGCTCGACGGCGAGGAGCTGCGCAAGCAGACCAACGACAACCCGGTCTTCTACGTCCAGTACGCCCACGCGCGGACCTCGAACGTGGCGCGGCTCGCGGGGGAGGACGGGGTGTCACGTGCGGACGGCTTCGACCCGTCGCTGCTGTCCGACCCGACCGAGGCCTCGCTGCTGGCCATCCTCGGGGACTTCCCGCGGGTCGTGGCGCAGGCGGCCCACCTGCGTGAGCCGCACCGCGTCGCGCGCTACCTCGAGGACCTCGCCGGCCACTTCCACAAGTGGTACGACACCTGCCGCGTGCGGCCGATGACCGCCGACGAGGAGGTCACGGACCTGCACCGCAGCCGGCTGTGGCTCAACGACGCGACCCGCCAGGTCTTGGCCAACGGACTGGCGCTGCTGGGAGTCTCCGCACCAGACAGGATGTAGCCCATGCGCGCTCACGAGGCTGGTGCCCTCCACGCCGAGGGGTACGGCGGTCCGCCGCACTGGTTGCCCACCCCGGGCGACGTCAACGAGCTCATGCCCCAGCTGTGGCCGCAGACGGTGGCCCGCGACGAGCAGGGCCGGCTGACGGTCGGTGGGCTCGACGTGGTGAGCATCGCTCGCGAGTTCGGCACCGCGGCATACGTGCTCGACGAGGAGGACTTCCGCGCGCGGGCGCGGGCGTTCCGTGACGAGTTCGCCGAGCCGTTCGCCGAGCTCGGCGGGGTCGACGTCTACTACGCCGGCAAGGCGTTCCTGTGCACCGAGGTCGCGCGCTGGGTGGCGGACGAGGGGCTTTGCCTCGACGTCTGCTCCGGCGGCGAGCTCGCGGTCGCGCAGCGCGCCGGGTTCCCGGCGGAGCGGATCGGCCTGCACGGCAACAACAAGTCGCTCGCCGAGATCCGACAGGCGCTGGAGTACGGCGTCGGGCGGATCGTCGTGGACTCGTTCGAGGAGATCGAGCGCGTCGCCGCCGTGGCGACCGAGCTGGAGGTCCGCGCGCCGGTCATGGTGCGTGTGACGGTCGGCGTCGAGGCGCACACGCACGAGTTCATCGCCACGGCCCACGAGGACCAGAAGTTCGGGTTCTCGCTGGCCGGCGGCCGGGCCGCGGAGGCCGTCGCCCGGATCCTGGAGCACGACGGGACCCTCGACCTGCTCGGCCTGCACTCGCACATCGGCAGCCAGATCTTCGACACCAGCGGCTTCGAGGTGTCGGCCCGACGGCTCATCGGCCTGCACGCCGAGGTGGCGCGGGTCCACGGGGTGCACATGCCCGAGCTCGACCTCGGTGGCGGCTACGGCATCGCCTACACGTCGGAGCACACGCCGCTGCAGCCGCGCGAGCTCGGCGAGCAGATGGCCGACCTCGTGGCCCGTGAGCTCAAGACGGTCGGCGACGGGAGCCCCGACGTCCCCGCGCCGAAGATCTCGATCGAGCCCGGCCGGGCGATCGCCGGCCCGAGCACCTTCACCCTGTACGAGGTGGGGACGGTCAAGGACGTCGACCTCGGCGGGGGCCTCACGCGCACGTACGTCTCGGTCGACGGCGGCATGAGCGACAACATCCGCACCGCCCTCTACGACGCCGACTACTCGTGCACGCTGGCCAGCCGCCGGTCCGAGGCCGGGCCGCGGCTGGCGAGGGTGGTCGGCAGGCACTGCGAGAGCGGTGACATCGTCGTCATGGACGAGTACCTCCCGGACGACATCACGGCCGGCGACCTCGTCGCCGTCCCGGGGACCGGCGCGTACTGCCGCAGCATGGCCAGCCAGTACAACCACACGCCCCGGCCGCCGGTCGTGGCCGTCCGCGACGGACGGGCGCGGGTCCTCGTGCGGCGCGAGACCGTGGAGGATCTGCTGGCGCTCGATGTGGGCTGAGGAGATCTGGCGGCGGGACCGGCACGTTGCGCGAAGACGTCCGGATGACGGAACAATGAGCGTCCACAACGTGGTCACACGGCACGATGGCCGGACCGCAACCAAGCCCCCAGGGGCGCTGAGGAGCACGTCGTGAGTGACAGCCATAAGGTGACGGCAGGGGAGCCCCTGCGGGTCGCCCTGCTCGGGTGTGGCGTGGTCGGGTCGTCCGTGGCCCGCCTGCTCACCGAGCACGCCGACGACCTCGCGGCCCGGGTGGGTCGCCCGCTCCAGCTCGTCGGCATCGCGGTGCGCCGCGCCGGTCGGGACCGCTCCGACCTGCCCGTGGACCCCGCGCTCTTCACGACCGACGCCGACGAGCTCGTCACCCGGGCCGACATCGTCATCGAGGTCATCGGCGGCATCGAGCCGGCCCGTGGCCTGATCGAGAAGGCGATGGCCCACGGCGCGTCCGTGGTCTCCGCCAACAAGGCCCTGCTCGCCGAGGCCGGCCCGGGCCTCTACGCCTCGGCCGCCCAGCACGGCGTGGACCTGTACTACGAGGCCGCCGTCGCGGGCGCCATACCGATCCTGCGGCCGATCCGGGAGTCCCTCGCGGGCGACGACGTGCGCAAGGTGCTCGGCATCGTCAACGGCACCACCAACTACGTCCTCGACAAGATGGACAGCACCGGTCAGGGGTTCGCCGAGGCGGTCGAGCAAGCGCAGGCCCTCGGGTACGCCGAGGCCGACCCGACCGCGGACGTCGAGGGGTTCGACGCGGCGGCCAAGGCCGCGATCCTCGCCTCGCTCGCCTTCCACACGCGGGTCTCGAGCGACCAGGTCTACCGCGAGGGCATCACCGAGGTGAGTGCGGCCGACGTGCAGGCCGCACGCGAGATGGACTGTGTCGTCAAGCTCCTCGCGATCTGCGAGCGCACCGAGGTCGCGGGTGAGGACGGGGAGCTGGCGCCCGGCGTCAGCGTCCGGGTGCACCCGGCGATGATCCCCCGGTCGCACCCGCTCGGCGGGGTGCGCGACGCCTTCAACGCGGTGTTCGTCGAGGCGGACGCCGCCGGGCAGCTGATGTTCTACGGCAAGGGCGCCGGTGGTGACCCGACCGCGAGCGCCGTCCTCGGTGACGTCGTCGCCGTGGCCCGGCACCGCGTCGGTGGCGGACGAGGTCCGGGGGAGTCCGCCTACGCGGACCTGCCCGTCCTCACGATGGGTCAGGCCCTGACGAGGTACCACATCAGCCTCGCCGTGGCCGACCGTCCCGGCGTCCTCGCCCAGGTGGCCACGGCGTTCGCGGCGCACGACGTGTCGATCGAGACCGTCCGCCAGAAGGTGGTCGTCGACGAGGAGGGCGGGGAGACCCGCGCCAGCCTCGTCGTGGTGACCCACACCGCCCCCGACGCCGCGCTGTCCGCCACCGTCGAGGCGCTCGCCGCGCTCGACACGGTGCACGAGGTCACGTCCGTGATGAGGGTGGAGGGAGCCTGATGCCGACGATGTGGAAGGGCGTCATCCGCGAGTACGCCGACCGCCTGCCGACGCTGGCCGGTGCCCCGGTCATCACGCTGCAGGAGGGTGGCACGCCGCTCATCCCGGCCGAGCACCTGTCCTCGCTCACCGGCGCGAACGTCTTCGTGAAGTACGAGGGCCTCAACCCCACCGGTTCGTTCAAGGACCGCGGCATGACGGCGGCGATCTCGGTCGCGGCTCGCAACGGTGCCAAGGCCGTGATCTGCGCGTCCACGGGCAACACCAGTGCCAGCGCGGCCGCCTATGCGACCAAGGCCGGTATGACGTGTGCGGTCCTCGTGCCCGACGGCAAGATCGCGATGGGCAAGCTCAGCCAGGCAATCGCCCACGGGGCGACGCTGCTGCAGGTCGACGGCAACTTCGACGACTGCCTGACGTTGGCCCGCAAGCTGGCCGAGGCGTACCCGGTCGAGCTGGTGAACTCCGTCAACCCGGCGCGCATCGAGGGCCAGAAGACGGCGTCGTTCGAGGTCGTCGACGCCCTCGGGGACGCCCCCGACATCCACTGCCTGCCCGTGGGCAACGCCGGCAACATCACGGCCTACTGGAAGGGCTACCGGGAGTACCACCGCGGGTCCGAGCAGCCCGGTCCGGCGAGAAGGCTGCCGCAGATGTGGGGCTTCCAGGCCGCCGGCGCCGCCCCCATCGTCCTGGGCCACCCGGTCGACGAGCCGGACACGATCGCGACCGCGATCCGGATCGGCAACCCCGCGTCGTGGAAGCAGGCCGAACAGGCGCGCGACGACTCCGGCGGCCGGATCGAGTCGGTCACCGACACGCAGATCCTGCACGCCCATCGGGTGCTGTCCGCGGAGGAGGGCATCTTCGTCGAGCCCGGGTCCGCCGCGTCCGTCGCGGGGCTGCTGCAGGCCGCCGAGGCCGGACAGGTGCCGGCCGGGGCGACCATCGTCTGCACCGTGACGGGTCACGGGCTCAAGGACCCGCAGTGGGCGCTGCGCAACGCCGACGGTTCCGACGTCACCCCGACGCGGGTGTCCGTGGACGCGTTCACCGCCGCCCAGGCGCTGGGGCTGGACGGCTGATGGGGGCTGCCCTGACGCCCGGGGCGGCAGTCGAGGTGCGGGTCCCGGCGAGCAGCGCGAACCTCGGGCCGGGGTTCGACTCCGTGGGGCTGGCCCTCGGCCTGTGGGACTCCTGCGTCGCGACGGTGACCGAGGAGGCGGGCCTGCGGATCGACGTGGAGGGGGAGGGGTCCGCCGACGTCCCGCGCGACGCCACCCACCTGGTCCACCGGTCGATGCTGCGCGCCTGGGAGGAGCTCGGCGTGGACGCCCCGGCCGGGCTTCACCTGGCCTGCCGCAACGAGGTGCCCCACGGCCGTGGCCTGGGCTCGTCGGCGACGGCCATCGTCACGGGAATCGTTGCGGCACAAGGCCTGCACGACGTATGCCGCGAGCTCACCGATTCCCTCGACCTAGCCTTCACCAACACCCTGGCGGCTCGTCTGGAAGGGCACCCGGACAACTCGTCCGCGTCCGTCTACGGCGGCCTGACCCTGTCGTGGTCGGACGGCGACGGCGACGTCACGCACACCGTGCGGTTGTCCCTGCACCCCGACGTGCGGATCCGGGTGCTGGTGCCGGCGACCCAGCTCTCCACCGCCAAGGCCCGCTCGGTGCTGCCGACCCACGTGCGGCACGGCGACGCGGCCCTCAACTCCGCCCGGTCGGCCCTGCTGGTGCAGGCTCTCACCGCGCACCCGGAGCACCTGCTGGCGGGGACGAGGGAATGGCTCCACCAGGAGGCGCGGCGCGAGTCGTTCGGCGGCTCGATGGAGCTCGTCGACAGCCTCCGGGCCGCAGGGCACGCCGCGGTGATCTCGGGTGCCGGGCCCTCCGTCCTGGTGCTGTCCACGGTCGACGCGGTGGACGGGGTCGCTCCTCTGGTCGACGGGGCCTGGCAGCTCCTCGACCCCGGCGTGCCGGACGAAGGAGCGCAGGTCAGGGCCCTGACACCCTGACCGACAATCTGGACAGGCTGGACTTCCTGACCGGCCAACGGTGTTACATTGAGCACGCACCCGCCGCCGATGCCGCCTCTTCGCGGACCACCGTTCGGGTCGCACCCTCCACATGACGGCAGCGTTCGCTGCCTTGGCCTCACCGTGCTGCATGTGGCTCCACTGGTCGGCCCACTGCCGACCCAAGCACCGGCTCGGGATCTGAACCCGGCCGCATACGAGGGGGAAGGATCCTTCGTGACAGACACCACCACTCTCGGCACTGCGCCCGCGCAGGACGAGAAGCCGCGCCGTTCCGGTGCCCTGAGCACCATGAAGGTGGCGGAGCTCCAGGGCCTCGCCGCGAGCATGGGCATCGCCGGGACCGCGAAGATGCGCAAGGGCGACCTCGTCGCCGCGATCAAGGACCGTCAGTCCGGTGGCACCGCGCCGCGCCGCGACAGCGGTGCCGAGCGCCCGGCCGCGGACACCGCGTCGGCCGCCGCCGCCGTGACCGAGGCCCCACGGGCCGACGCGCGCCGTGAGGACACCCGGGGTCAGGCGCAGCGTGCCGACTCCTCGCGTGCCGACGCCGCGGGGGGCGATTCCCTGGGTGCCGAGTCCCCGCGCACTGAGTCCCCGCGCGCCGAGGCGGAGCAGGCTCGCGCCGCACGCCAGCAGGCGCGTTCGGAGCGTTCTGCCCGTGCGGCGGAGCGCCGTGCCGAGCGCCCGCAGACCGAGCAGGCGACCGAGCGTTCCGGCTCCGACCGTGCCGCCTCGGAGCGCAGCGCCGCCGAGCGTGCCGGCTCCGACCGGGCCGCGACCGACCGGCAGCAGGACCGCGAGGACCGGCCCGAGCGCACGGACCGCCAGCAGCAGCGCGCCGACCGCGCCGAGCGCCAGGCCTACCGGGCCGATCATGCAGACCGTGCCGACCGGGCCGATCGCCAGGACCGGGGCGAGCGCCAGCAGGACCGCGACGACCGCCAGGACCGGGGCGACCGCCAGGACCGGGGCGAGCGCCAGCAGGACCGCGACGACCGCCAGCAGGGTGACCGGCAGCAGGGTGACCGGCAGCAGGGTGACCGGCAGAACACCCGCACCCAGCAGCAGGGCGACCAGAACCAGGGTGGTCAGAACCAAGGCGCTCAGGGCGGCCAGAACCAGGGCGGGTACGGCGACGACGACGGCGAGGGCCGTGGGCGCCGCCGCAACCGCAACCGCAGCCGCAACCGTGACAAGCGCACCCGCACCGACCGCCCCTACGGCAACGACTACGAGTCGGAGCCGCAGGTGGCCGAGGACGACGTCCTGATCCCCGTCGCGGGCATCCTCGACGTCCTGGAGAACTACGCCTTCGTGCGCACCTCGGGCTACCTGCCCGGGTCCAACGACGTCTACGTCCCGCTGGGCGCGGTGAAGAAGAACGGCATGCGCAAGGGCGACGCCGTCACCGGTGCGGTGAAGGCGCAGACCGAGGAGCAGCAGCAGAACCAGCGCCAGAAGTTCAACGCGCTGGTCCGCCTCGACACGGTCAACGGCATGACCCCCGACGAGGCCCGCAAGCGGGTCGAGTTCGGCAAGCTCACGCCGCTGTACCCGCAGGAGCGCCTGCGCCTGGAGACCGAGGCCGGCCTGCTCACCACGCGGGTCATCGACCTCGTCGCCCCGATCGGCAAGGGCCAGCGCGGTCTCATCGTGGCCCCGGCCAAGGCCGGCAAGACGATGGTCATGCAGGCCATCGCCAACGCCATCACGACGAACAACCCCGAGTGCCACCTCATGGTCGTCCTCGTGGACGAGCGTCCCGAGGAGGTCACCGACATGCAGCGCGCGGTGAAGGGTGAGGTCATCTCCTCGACCTTCGACCGTCCCGCGGAGGACCACACCACGGTGGCCGAGCTGGCCATCGAGCGCGCCAAGCGGTTGGTCGAGATGGGCCACGACGTGGTCGTGCTGCTCGACTCCATCACCAAGCTGGGTCGCGCGTACAACCTCGCGGCCCCGGCGAGCGGACGCATCCTGTCCGGTGGTGTGGACAGCGCCGCGCTGTACCCGCCGAAGAAGTTCTTCGGCGCCGCCCGCAACATCGAGGACGGCGGTTCGCTGACGATCCTCGCGACGGCGCTGGTGGAGACCGGGTCGCGCATGGACGAGGTGATCTTCGAGGAGTTCAAGGGCACCGGCAACATGGAGCTCAAGCTCGACCGGGGGCTGGCCAACCGCCGGATCTTCCCCGCGGTCGACATCAACAACTCCGGCACCCGCAAGGAGGAGATCCTCCTGTCCGGGGAGGAGCTCAAGATCATGTGGAAGCTGCGACGGGTGCTCGCAGCGCTCGACCAGCAGCAGGGGATCGAGCTCCTCATCGACCGGCTCAAGAAGACCAAGAGCAACGTCGAGTTCCTCATGCAGGTCCAGCAGAACTCCTCGCTCAAGCCGCAGGACGACGAGAACGCCTGACGCCTGTCGGTCACGGCCCCTGGGGCCGCAGCGTGTGGAGCCCGGCACCGAGGTGGTGCCGGGCTCCGTCGTCGCCGGTGGAGCGCGTCACGGGTCATGAAGGGCCCCTCATTCATTCCGCGTACCCGGCGATTTCTCTGGTTGATGGAGGCGCCGAGTAAGCCGTTCGGCCGTATTTGCCATGGCAGGCCCATGGATGCCCGCCGACGCGAGCCGTTGGGGTCCGTACCCCATACATTTGATGTAATGCAACGTAGTGATCCAGGAATGGCGAAAGGACTAGCCGTGGCGGCAATGCCCGATGGGGCCCGTGTACTCATTGCTGACGACGACCCGGACATCCGTGACCTCGTGGAGTTCAAGCTCACGCAGTCGGGGTACGCCGTCGAGGCCGTGGGTGACGGACTGGCTGCCTGGGAGTCGTTCCAGGCACAGCGCCCGGCGCTCGTCATCCTCGACGTCATGATGCCCGGCCTGTCCGGCATCGACGTCCTGCGCAAGATCCGCGACAGCGAGAACGGCGCGGTGCCGGTCCTGCTGCTCAGTGCGAAGTCGCGCGACAGCGACGTCGACACCGGCTTCGCGGTGGGTGCGGACGACTACGTGATCAAGCCGTTCAGCCCACGGGAGCTCCTGCACCGGGTGAACGGCATGCTCTCCCGAGCGCGGTGACCACCCGCCAGCTCCTCCTCGGCATCGAGTTCCTGGTCCTCGTCGCCTGCGTGGGGCTCGCGCTCAGCGTCATCGTCTCGAAGGTGGTGCGGCTGACGCGGGAGAACCGTACGGCCATCGCCCTGTCGCCCGTCCGTGGAGCCCTCATCGAGCTCGCCGCGGGTGAGCCCGAGGGCCTCGCCGTGCTGCGTGGCGCTCGTGGTGAGACCGCGGACGCCATCGACGAGGCGGCCGTCCGCCTCCTGGCCAAGGTCCGCGGCGAACCAGCCACCCAGCTCGTCGCCGTCCTCGAGGACCACGGCGCGCTCGAGCGCGCCAAGGCCGACGCCTCGCACCGCTCGCCGGTCCGCCGCGCCCACGCCGTGCAGCTGCTCGGCCTCGCGCGCGTCGCCGACTCCACCCCCCTGATCTCCGAGGCGCTCGAGGACGAGGCGTCCGAGGTGCGCGCCAGTGCCGCGTATGCCGCGTCCTACCTCGCCGACCCGTGGCTCGCCGCGCCCCTGCTGCGGTCCGTGGGGGTGGGTGAGGGCATCCCCGCCGGCCTCGCCGCCGACGCGCTGCTCGAGATGGGGGTGGAGATCGTCCCCGTGCTGCGGGCCGCCATGCGGAACCCCGCGCCGCGCACCCGGATGGTCGCGGCCCACGTCGCGGGCGTCGGTACCTTCGTCCAGGCCCTCCCCGAGCTGCGTGAGCTCGTCGGCTCCGACCCGGACCTGACCGTGCGCGTCGAGTCGGCCGAGGCCCTCGGGCTCATCGGTCGCGACTCCGAGGTCGACCTCCTCGCGCGGCACACGGCCGTCGGTGTCGCCACCGACCTGCGCCGGGCCTGCGTCCGCGCCCTCGGTCGGATCGGCGCCGCCAACGCCCTGCCCACCCTCGTGGGCCTGCTGGACGACACCGACACCCGGCTGGCCGAGCTCGCGGCGCACGCCCTCGTCGAGCTCGGGGCGCCCGGCATGGAGACCCTCGAGGCCCGTCGCGCCGAGCCTGCTGCCGGCACCGCCCTCGTCCTCGCGGGGCTCAAGGCGGGCCGTTCGTGAACGGGTTCCTCGACGGCCTCCGGTCGGTCGTTCAGTGGCTCTACGACGTCACCGCCATCCCGATCCTCGTCTACTTCACGCTGATCAATCTGTCCTTCCTCGTGCTCATCGGCACGGCGGCCCTGCAGTTCCGCCGGTACCTGCGCATGCGCGACGCCTCGGTGGACACCCTCGGTGGTGAGCTCGCCCTCGGGGTCTCGGTCATCGTCCCGACCTACAACGAGGAGGTCGGCGTCGTGACGTCGACCAAGGCGATGCTTTCCCTGCGCTACCCGCGCCACGAGGTCGTCATCGTCGACGACGGCAGCACCGACAACACCTTCCCGCTGCTGCGCGAGGCCTTCGACCTCGTGGAGATCCCCCGTGAGGTCCCGCGCGACATCCCACTGCGGGCCCAGATCACCGAGGTGCACGTGCCCCGGGACGGGCACACCCGGCTCGTGGTCGTGCGCAAGACGAACTCGGGGCGGTCCGAGGCCATCAACGCCGGCATCAACGCGGCGATCGAGCCGCTGGTGGCCGTCATCGACGCCGACTCGATCCTGGAGCCCGACGCCCTCCTGCGTGTCAGCAAGCCCTTCACCGACGACCCCACCCGCATGGTCGCCACGGGTGGCACCATCCGCGCGGTCAACGGCAGCCGGGTCGTGTCCGGCCGTCTCGTGCGGCTGGCCATGCCCAAGCCGTGGCTGGCCCGGATCCAGGTCGTGGAGTACCTGCGGGCGTTCCTCATCGGGCGCACGGGCTGGTCGCGCCTGGGGATGCTCATCCTCATCAGCGGCGCGTTCGGCATGTTCCGGCGCGACGTCGTCGTCGAGGTCGGGGGACTGGACCCCGACAGCATCGGCGAGGACTTCGAGCTGATGCTGCACATCCACCGCCACATGATCGACACGAAGCGGGACTACCGCGTCGAGTTCGTCCCGGAGCCGGTCTGCTGGACCGAGGTGCCGTCGAGCTTCGCGGTGCTGGGTCGGCAGCGGCGGCGATGGCACCGGGGCCTGTGGGAGACCCTCTGGGCCTACCGCGGGATGATGTTCCGCCGTCGCTACGGACGCCTCGGGGCCCTCGCCCTGCCGTACTACTGGTTGTTCGAGCTGTTCGCCCCGCTGCTCGAGGCCTTCGGGATCATCGTCGTCGTCCTCGGACTGGCGCTGGGGATCGTCAACGTCCCCTACGCGATCCTGTTCATGCTCCTCGCCTACGGCCTCGCGATCCTCGTCACCCTGGCCGCGATGTCGGTCGAGGAGTGGGCCTTCCACCGCTACACCCGCTGGCGCGACCTGCTCACCACGTTGGCAGCGGCGGTCCTGGAGAACTTCGGGTACCGGCAGCTCACGGTCTTCTGGCGCCTGTCGGGTTGGTGGGCGAGCCTGCGCGGGAAGAAGCAGGTGTGGGGCGTCATGACGCGGACCGGCTTCGACGAGGTCCAGCCTTGAGCCGTCCGGCGCAGTGGTCGGTCTCGGCCCAGCTGCGCCTCCTCGTCATCACCATGCTCTGCATCGTCCCCGTCGTCGCCGGCGCCGCCCTGCTGACCGTGCGCTCCAACTCGCTGGACACGGCGCGCTCCAGCCAGGCGTTGTCGCCGGCCATCGATGCGACGAACGCCGTGCGCCAGACGATGACGGACGCCAACACGGCGTGGATCCGGCAGGTGGCTGGGACCTCGAACGACGAGGCCGCCGAGGTCCGTGCCGCCCTCACCACGATCGAGCAGCTCGTCGACCGCCAGCAGGCGGCCCTGTCCCGCGACGTGCTCCCACGCAGCGACCGCACGCGGTACCTCCAGCTGAGCCGCGACCAGGAGACGGCCGCCCAGGCCTGGTTCGACTGGATCGACCAGCCCGCGACGGGAACCGACGCCGCCGCGAGGACCGCGCTCCTGGCGGGTGCGGACCAGCGGTTCGACGCGTTCCGCGCCGTGTCGGCCACCCTCCAGTCCCAGCTCGGCGACCAGCGTGCGCAGACGCGCGAACGCATCGCCGGCGCGTTCAACCGCCTGCTCGCCCTCATGCTGCTGCTCACCGTGCTGTCGGTGGTGGGGGCGTACCTGATGTGGCGCACGATCGAGGGTTCGCTGTCGCGTCCCATCGTCCGGCTGCGCGGTGTGGTCGGCCGCCAGCGCGCCGGTGATGTGCTCGCCATGGCCGACGGCAGGGCGGGGGCGGCCGAGATCCGGGCACTCGCCGACGACTTCAACGACCTGACGACGACCAACCGGGCGCTGCTGGAGGAGCAGGCCCAGGTCCTGCGCATGCACGAGCTGGTGCTGGACGTCGCCCAGATGGTCCGCAGCGCCGAGGACATCGAGGAGGTGCTGCGACTGGTCTGCTCCCACCTGGGCACCGAGATGCGCGCCGACCGGGTGCTCCTCTACACCCTGGGCGACGGCGAGGGCGGGGTCGACGAACGCGTCCAGTGGCACCGCGACGACCTGCCGCCACTGCCGCCCCTGCCGCCGTCCCTGGCCGGCAGCGTCCCCGACGTGAACCGCGAGCTGCGCCGCGAGGGGTCGGTCTTCGTCATCCGCGACCTGCTCGACCCCGAGGTCGCCCGCGACGAACGGGCGGCGGCGTTCCACCGGGCGACCGGGGCCCGCTCCCTCGTCATGGTGCCGGTCGGCGTGGGGGAGCGCGGGCTCGGTGTGCTGGCCCTGATGACGGTGGACATCTACCGGCGCTGGCGGCGCTTCGAGATCCAGGCCGTCCAGCAGTGCGCCGGCTACCTGGCCCAGACGATCGCCCAGCTGCGCCTCAACGAGATGCAGCTCGAGCAGGTCCGCCGGCTCACCGAGCTCGACCGCCAGAAGACCGACTTCATGGCCACCGTGAGCCACGAGCTGAGGACGCCCCTGACGTCCATCAGCGGGTACCTCGAGCTGCTCGAGGACGGTGACTACGGCGGCCTCGAGCCCTCCCAGCAGTCGGCCCTGCGGGTCATCGGCCGCAACGCGTCCCGCCTGCGCGGGCTGATCGAGGACCTGCTGGTCCTGAACAAGATCGAGGCCTCGGGCCTGGAGTCCGACCCCGAGGACGTGCTCGTCAGCGACGTGGTCCGGGGGGTCACCGAGATGCTGCAGCCGGTCGCGGCCCGCGGGTCGGTGCGCCTCGTCGTCGACGACGTCGACCCCTGCCTCGAGGTGCACGTCGACCGCATCCAGCTCGAGCGCGCCCTGATCAACCTCGGCTCCAACGCGGTGAAGTTCACGCCCGCCGGTGGCGTCGCCACCATCACCACCCGGGCCGTGGGCCGGGAGGTGCAGATCAGCGTGGCCGACACGGGCATCGGCATCCCGGCCAAGGACCAGGCCCGGCTGTTCGACCGCTTCTTCCGGGCCTCGAACGCCAACGCGCAGGCGATCCCCGGGACCGGTCTCGGGCTGGCCATCGTCCGGGCGATCGTCGAGGGGCACGCGGGCACACTGGGCTTCGAGTCGACCGAGGGGGTGGGGACGACGATGACCATCACCCTCCCGCTGCTGGGCAAGCCCGCCCCGCCCCGCCGGATGGCGCCGCCGGCGCCGGTCTCCGCGCCTGCTTCGGTCCCCGTCACCGCGACCCCTCCCGGACCTGCCTCGGGGAATGAGCAGCAGGCCTCTGCCGTTTAGGAGATGTGCGCCGCTGTCTGGCACACTTGACCGCTGACCGGTTCACGGCAGCCAGGGCATTCCGCCCGGCCGACCCGGTCTCATGACTCAAGGAGCGCGAAGTGAAGAAGGACATCCACCCCGAGTACGTCGACACCACGGTGACCTGCACCTGTGGCAGCACGTTCACGACCAAGAGCACCGCCACCTCCGGCCAGATCCGCGCCGAGGTGTGCTCGCAGTGCCACCCGTTCTACACGGGCAAGCAGAAGATCCTCGACACCGGTGGTCGCGTGGCCCGCTTCGAGGCCCGCTACGGCAAGAAGGCCGTGGCCGAGAGCAAGTAGCTTTCCCGATGCGCCGGTCCTGACCCTCGTGGTCAGGGCCGGCGCATTGCTTTACCTGCCACCCCGCGCCGAGAACCACCCCGCGCCGAGAACCACCCACTCCCGACCCACGCCCGACCCAGGAGCCGTCATGTTGGAGTCTGCCGCAGCCCTCGTCCAGGAGCACGCCGACCTCGAGCAGCAGCTGGCCGACCCCGAGGTCTTCGGGGACCAGGACCTCGTCCGCCGGTTGAACAAGCGGTATGCCGCGCTGGGACCCACCGTCGCGGCCTACCACGCGTGGCACGCGGCGACCGATGACCTGGCCGCCGCCCGCGAGATGGCCAAGGAGGACGCCGAGTTCGCAGCCGAGGTGCCGTCCCTGGAAGCGACCCTCGAGGCCGCGGAGGACAAGCTGCGCCGCCTGCTGGTGCCCCGCGACCCCGACGACGACCGTGACGTGATCCTCGAGGTGAAGGCGGGGGAGGGTGGCGAGGAGTCCGCGCTGTTCGCGGGCGACCTGCTGCGGATGTACCTGCGCTACGCCGAGCGCCGTGGCTGGAAGACCGAGCTGATCGACGCCACCGAGTCCGACCTCGGCGGGTACAAGGACGTCCGGATGGCCGTCAAGGCCAAGGGGACGCCCGAGCCGGGTGACGCCCCGTGGGCACGCCTCAAGTACGAGGGCGGGGTCCACCGGGTGCAGCGCGTCCCGGTCACCGAGAGCCAGGGTCGCATCCACACCTCGGCCGCCGGCGTCCTCGTCATGCCGGAGGCGGAGGAGGTCGAGGTCGTCATCGACACGAACGACCTCAAGATCGACGTCTACCGCAGCTCCGGCCCCGGCGGGCAGTCGGTCAACACCACCGACTCGGCCGTGCGCATCACGCACCTGCCGACCGGCACCGTCGTCTCCTGCCAGAACGAGAAGAGCCAGCTCCAGAACAAGGAGTCGGCGATGCGCGTCCTGCGGGCCCGCCTGCACCAGCTCGCCCAGGATGCCGCGGACGCCGAGGCCAGCGCCGCGCGTCGGAGCCAGATCCGCACCGTCGACCGCAGCGAGCGCATCCGCACCTACAACTACCCGGAGAACCGCCTCTCCGACCACCGCACCGGGTTCAAGTCCTACAACCTCGACACGGTCCTCGACGGTGAGCTCGACGCCGTCGTCCAGTCGGCGGTCGACGCGGACGAGGCGGCCCGCATGGCAGCGGTCGCCGAGGCGTCCTCAGGCTCGGTGAAGTGACCGACCAGCCCGGCGGCGGCCTGCGGGCAGCGGTCCGGGCGGCCGCAGCCAGGCTCGCGGAGGCCGGCGTGCCCTCCCCGGAGAACGATGCCCTCGCGCTGGCCGCGCACGTGCTCCGGCGCCCGGTGGGCGAGCTGCGCACCGCCATGCTGGTGGGTGCCGCAGCTCCCGACCCCGCGGCCTACGCACGGCTGGTCGAGCACCGGGCCGACCGGGTGCCCCTGCAGCACCTGACGGGGCGAGCGGCCTTCCGCCGCCTCGAGCTGTCGGTGGGACCGGGCGTGTTCACGCCGCGGCCCGAGACCGAGGTGGTCGCCGGGCTCGCGATCGACGCCGCGCTGGCCGTCGACGGCGCACCGGTCGTGGTCGACCTCTGCACGGGTTCGGGGGCGATCGCGCTCGCCGTCGCCGACGAGGTCCCGTCGGCGACCGTGTATGCCGTGGAGCTGGGCGAGGACGCGCACGCCTGGGCGGCGCGCAACGTCGTCGACTCCGGGCTCCCTGTCACCCTCGTGCACGGTGACGCGACGACGGCGTTCCCCGAGCTCGACGGGACCGTCGACGTCGTCGTGTCGAATCCGCCCTACATCCCGGTCGGCATGGTGCCGCTGGACCCCGAGGTCCGCGACCACGACCCGGAGCTCGCGCTGTACGGCGGCAGCGAGGACGGCCTGGCGATCCCGCTCGCGGTCGCGGCACGGGCCGCCGACCTGCTGCGGGCGGGCGGTGTCCTGGTCATGGAGCACGCCGACAGCCAGGGCGAGTCATTGCCTGCGGGGTTGCGCCGCAGCGGTCGGTGGAGCGAGGTCCGCGACGAGGTGGACCTCACCGGTCGCCCGCGGGCCACGGTCGCGGTCCGGCGCTGACGTCGGTCGCCGCGCGCCCTCAGGCGAGCGAGGCCGCGACGAGCGCGCCGGCCGCCTCCTTGGCGGCCCGGGGCGCCTCGGGCGCCGCGTCGAGGGTCCCGCTGGCCAGGCCGCCGTCGAGCAGGAGCGTCAACGACCGGGCCAGGGTGGTGGCGTCGCGCGCCCCGGCCCGGCGGGCGAGGTCCTCGACCCAGCTGAGGACCGAGGCCTTGTGGGCCACGGTGCGCTCGTGGACCGGGGTGCCCGGCTGCGACTCGGCGGCGGCGTTGATGAAGCCGCACCCGCGGTAGCCGTCCCGGCGGCAGGCGTTCTGCAGCGCGTCGAACAGCCCGACGAGCTGGTCGGCCGGGGCGGGGCCGGCGGCCTGCGCGGCCGCGTGGAGCTGACCGGACCAGACGCCGTCGACCTTGTCGAGGTAGGCCAGCACGAGGTCGTCCTTGGCGGGGAAGTGCTTGTAGAAGGTCGCCTTCGCCACCCCCGACTCGGCGATGATCAGGTCCACCCCGACCGCGCGGATCCCCCTGGCGTAGAAGAGCGCGAAGGCGGTCTCCAGGATGCGCTCGCGGGCAGGGCTGGGCCGCGCACCGGTGGCACGGGCGGTGCCCGCGTCGGTCTCCGACGCGTCGGTCTCCGTCGCTGCCGCGGGGGAGGAGCTGGGGGTGGGCACGGGGTGGGCCTCCTCGGAAGGGCGTGCGAGCAGCATACCTTGGCAGTAGACAGATCTGTCTGCTACGTTCCGTGCATCGGTAGACAGATCTGTCTACTCATTCGACCCAGGAGCACACCATGAAGATCGCCGTCCTCGGAACCGGCACGGTCGGCCAGGCCCTCGCGGGGCGCCTGTCCGAGCTGGGCCACGACGTCGTCACCGGCACCCGCGACCCGCAGGCCACCCTCGCGCGGACCGAGCCCGACGGCATGGGCAACCTCCCGTATGCCGCCTGGGCCACCGAGCACCCGCAGGTCACCCTCGCGCCCTTCGCGGACGCGGTCGTCGGCGCGGACGTCGTCGTCAACGCCACCGGAGGGTCCGCCGCCATCCCGGCGCTGCAGGCTGCCGGTGCCGAGGCGCTCGCCGGCAAGGTCGTCCTCGACATCAGCAACCCGCTCGACTTCTCCCAGGGCTTCCCTCCCACCCTGTTCGTCAAGGACACCGACAGCCTCGGGGAGCAGATCCAGCGCGAGTTCCCGCAGGCCCGCGTCGTGAAGTCCCTCAACACGCTGACGGCCGAGCTCATGGTCCGCCCCGCGTCGCTCGGTGCGGAGTCCTCGGTGTTCCTCTCGGGCGACGACCAGGACGCCAAGGCCGTCGTGGCCGAGCTGCTCGAGAGCTTCGGGCACACCGACGTCATCGACCTCGGCGACATCTCCACCGCTCGGGGCACCGAGATGCTCCTCCCGGTCTGGCTGCGGCTCATGGGCGCGCTCGGCACCGGCATGTTCAACTTCAAGATCGTCCGCTGAGCGACCGGCGCGTCCGCACCCGGGGAGCACAACTACGCTGGCGTCCATGAGCCCTGTGTACGACTGCACCACCGAGTCCGGGCGCGCCGAGGGGATCGCGGCAGCCGTCGAGGTCGTCCGGGACGGAGGCGTCGTGGTCCTCCCGACCGACACCGTCTACGGCATCGGTGCCGACGCGTTCTCGCCGGAGGCCGTGGCGTCCGTCCTCGCCGCCAAGGGTCGTGGCCGAGAGATGCCGCCGCCGGTCCTGGTGCCGAGCATCCGCACCGTCGACGGCCTGGCCACCGACATCCCGTCCTGGGCCCGCGACCTGATCCGCGAGTTCTGGCCCGGGCCCCTCACCCTCGTGTTCAAGGCCCAGTCCTCGCTCATGTGGGACCTGGGTGACACCAACGGCACGGTCGCCGTGCGGATGCCCCAGGACGAGACGGCCCTCGCCCTGCTCAGCGAGGTCGGCCCGATGGCGGTCACGAGCGCCAACCTCACCGGCCAGCCCCCGGCCACCACGGCCACCGACGCCGCGGCGCAGCTCGGGGCGGCCGTGGCCGTCTACCTCGACGCCGGACCCACGTCGAGCAACGAGGTCTCGACGATCATCGACTGCACCGGTGCGGAGCCCGAGATGCTGCGGGCCGGGGCCATCACCCAGCAGCAGATCGACGCAGCGCTGCGACCGGCCGAGCCGGAGGACGCCGACGCCGACAACGACGCCGACAACGACGCCGACAACGTCGTCGAGGCGGACGCCGAGGCGACGCCGGTGGCGGTCGACGAACCGCAGCCGTTGCGCGTCCCGGAACCGCTGAGCGACCCCGAGCCGGGGGACGCCCCGGAGCCGGCGCGCGACCCCGGGCCGGCGACGGATCCTTCCCCGACCGAACCGACGCAGGGCCTAGAGTTGCCGGCGGATCCGACCGCCGAACGCACCGCTGCCGACCACCCAGGAGAGACCCGATGACCCAGAGCGACACCTTCTACGGCTCCGACTTCGGGGCCCTGGAGTCCTTCGACCCGGAGATCGCGGGGGTGCTCGTCTCCGAGCTCGACCGCATCCGCGGCGGCCTGCAGCTCATCGCGTCGGAGAACATGTCCAGCCCCGAGGTGCTCACCGCCCTCGGCTCCACGCTGTCCAACAAGTACGCCGAGGGGTACCCCGGGCGTCGCTACTACGGCGGCTGCTCCGAGGTGGACAAGGCCGAGACCCTGGCCATCGACCGGTGCAAGGCGCTGTTCGACGCCGACCACGCGAACGTCCAGCCTCACTCGGGCGCCAGCGCCAACCAGGCGGTCTACGGGGCGTTCATGTCGCCCGGTGACACCATCCTCGCGATGGCGCTGCCCATGGGTGGCCACCTGACCCACGGCACCAAGGTCTCCTTCTCCGGCAAGTGGTTCAACGCGGTGCACTACGGCGTCGACCGCGAGACCGAGGACATCGACTACGCCGAGGTCGAGCGCCTGGCCAAGGAGCACCGCCCCAAGGTGATCCTCGCCGGCGGCTCCGCCATCCCGCGCCTCATCGACTTCGAGTTCTTCCGCCGGCTGGCCGACGAGATCGGCGCGATCTTCTGGGTCGACGCGGCGCACTTCATCGGCCTCGTCGCCGGCAAGGCCATCCCGAGCCCCGTCCCGTACGCCGACGTCGTCACCTTCACGACCCACAAGGTCCTGCGCGGCCCGCGCTCCGGCGCCCTCGTCTGCAAGGCCGAGCACCAGGCGAAGCTCGACAAGGCCGTGTTCCCGATGATGCAGGGTGGCCCGCAGATGCACACCATCGCGGCCAAGGCCGTGAACTTCAAGGAGTGCGCGACGCCGGAGTACCAGGCGTACGCCAAGCAGGTCATCGAGAACGCCAAGGTCCTCGCGACGTCGTTGGGCGAGAAGGGGATCCGCCCGACCACCGGCGGGACCGACACCCACCTGTCGCTCCACGACCTGCAGGGCGTGGGTGTCACCGGCGCCGATGCCGAGGCCCGCTCCGACGCAGCGGGCATCGTGCTCAACAAGAACGCCATCCCGTTCGACCCCCAGAAGCCGAACATCGCCAGCGGCATCCGCGTGGGCACGCCCTGCGTCACGACCCAGGGCATGGGCACCGACGAGATGCGCACGATCGCCGACCTCATCGCGAAGGCCGTCGTCGAGGGCGACGCCGACCCGGACCACGCGGTCTCCAAGGAGGTCCGTGCCGGGGTGAGCGACCTCGTGACCCGCTTCCCGGCATACCCTCGAGGCTGAGTCCCGACCCACCCGAGAGGCGCCTGAGTGCGCGAGTACCTCCTCGTCCTGATGGTCGCCGCGGTGATCACGTATGCCGCGACGCCGCTCATGCGCGCCATCGCGGTGCGCACCGGGGCGTTCACCCCGGTGCGCGACCGTGACGTCCACTCGACGCCGATCCCGCGGCTCGGAGGGGTGGCGATCTTCCTCGGGTTCGCGGCCTCCATGCTGGCGGCGAGCAAGCTGCCCTACCTCGGGCAGGTGTTCGCCCTCGGGCCCGAGCTCAAGGGCACGCTGGTCGGTGCCGGCATCGTGTGCCTGCTCGGGGCGATCGACGACGTGCGCGAGCTGGACTGGCTCACCAAGCTCGGCGGGCAGATGATCGCCGCCGGGATCATGGCGTTCAGCGGCGTCATGCTGTTCCAGCTCCCGATCGGTGGCGTGACGGTGCTGCCCGAGCCGTTCATGGTGGGGCTCACGGTGTTCGCCGTCGTCGTGTTCACGAACGCCGTCAACTTCATCGACGGGCTGGACGGGCTGGCGGCCGGGGTCGTCGTCATCGCCGCCTCGTCGTTCTTCATCTACAGCTACGGCATCTCGCGGACGTTCGACCCGCCGAACGTGTTCTCCTCGGCGACCTTCATCTCCGCCGCCCTGATCGGCTGCTGCCTGGGCTTCCTGCCGCACAACTACCACCCGGCCCGGTTGTTCATGGGCGACTCGGGGGCCCTGCTGCTCGGGCTGCTGCTGGCGGCCGCGACGATCTCGACGACGGGCAACGTGACGCCGTCCCAGGTCAGCACCAACCCCGTGGCGGCGACCTTGCTGCCCCTGGTCGTACCGGGCGCGATCATCCTGCTGCCGCTGGTCGACATCCTGCTCGCGGTCGTGCGTCGGACCGCGCGCGGCGAACGCCCGTGGAGCCCGGACAAGCAGCACCTGCACCACCGGATGCTCCAGATCGGCCACGGCCACCGGCGCGCGGTCATCCTGCTCTGGCTCTGGGCCGCGGTGGCCGCGCTCGGCGCGGTGAGCTTCATCTTCCTCGACCCGTGGGTCGCCGCCGGGGGAGTCCTCGGCGCCGTGCTCCTGGTCGGCGTCCTCACCGCGTGGCTGCCCCGCTGGGCCCCCAGCGGTGGGCGCGCCCGCGCCCTCTAGCGCGGGACCCGGCCCAGCCGCTCCTCCAGGCCTGCCCGCACCTGCGGCCACTCGTCGGCGAGCACGCTGAACACGACCGTGTCGCGGAACGTCCCGTCGGCCCGCCGCGTGTGCCGGCGCAGCACCCCCTCGCGGGTGGCGCCCAGCTTCGCGATCGCTGCCTGGGAGCGCTGGTTGACCGCGTCGGTCTGGATCTTGACTCGCCCGAACCCCAGGTCGAACGCGTGCCCGAGCAGCAGCAGCTTGCACTCCGGGTTCACCGCGGTGCCCCACCACCGCGAGCCGTAGAGCGTCCAGCCGAGGTGGGCTCGTTCGTTGACGACGTCGATGTCACCGAGCGACGTGGTGCCCACGACCGTGCCGGCGGCCCCGAGCCCGCCCGCTCCCGTGAGCCGCACCGTGTATGCCGTGCGACCGACCTCCCGCGCCGCCATCGCGGCGGCGACCAGCGCCCGGGTGGCCGCGAGGTCGGGGGGAGGGGAGGCCATGACGTACCCCTGCGTGTAGACGACGGGGTCGCTGTGCACCGCGTGCAGGCCCTCGGCGTCGTCGGCCCGGACCGGGTCGAGGCGGACGAACGTCCCCTCGAGGGGCGAACCGGACGGAGCACGCGCAGGCATGACGGCAGGCTAGTTGCCGAGCCGCGGACGGCGGCGGCGGGCGGCGTCGGGAACCCCTACGGTGGGACCGCGGAAGGCCCCGCTGTGAAAAGGCTGAACGCTTGTGATACCTTTCACAAGCGCCCACCGAAGGGCGTGACCACCCCTTTCGCCAGGCATTCCAGCCCCGACGAGCAGGCAGGCCACCATGACGCAGCAGAGCGCCCAGACGGGTTCCTACCCGTTCAGCGCGACCCTTCGCGGCGCCCTTGTCCCCACCCTCGTCGCAGGTGGCGTCGCGACCGTGGTCCTCGCGCTGACGCGGGGTCTCGACGGTGGCGTCTCCGCCCTCGTGGGTGTGGCCATCGCCGTCGTCTTCTTCGGCTCCGGCCTGCTCCTCATGGACAAGCTGGTGCGCGACCGCGACCCGATGCTCTTCATGGCCGTCGGGATGGCGATCTACTTCGGCCAGGTGCTCCTGCTGCTCGGGGTCCTCGTCGTCGCCGGACGCATCGAGAGCCTCGACAGCTGGGCCGCGGGGGTGGCCATGCTCGTGGCCGTCCTGGCCTGGCAGGTCGGTCAGGTCCGCGCCTGGCGACGTGCCCGCGTCCCCGTCTACGACCCGCCGTCGGACCTGCCGTCCGCGGGTGGCACGGACACCCCTGCCGACCCGTCGTCGACCGGAGCAGGTGAGGGGCGGTGACGGGCCGGTCCCGCGTCGCCCCGATGCTGCGGAGTCGGGTAGCGTACCTACCGTTCTGCGCCGAGCCGGTGTCGAGCATGCATTCGTCCCGGTTGTCCCGCACCGACCGTGAAGTCTTCGCGGTGAACGGGTTGCACGTCAGTTCATTCGAGGAGAGGCAGTGAGCCCAAACATGGTGTCTGCGGACATGGTCACGAATCTCGTGGCCGCAGGAGGCGAGGACGGGTTCAAGACCCCCGGCGTCGCCGACTTCTGGTGGCCGCTCATCGGTGGCAACAGCCCGTGGACGCTGACCCGTCCCGCGCTCGTCCTGCTGATCTCGGTCGGCATCCTGGGCTGGTTCTTCGTCTCGGTGTCGCGCAAGCTCACGGTCGTCCCGGGCAAGACGCAGTTCATGGCCGAGGGCGCCTACAACTTCGTGCGCAACACGATCGGCCGCGACATCATCGGCACCAAGGACTTCATGCAGTTCGTGCCGCTGCTGTTCACGCTCTTCACGATGATCCTGGTCAACAACCTGTTCGGGATCATCCCGTTCGTGCAGTTCCCCACGATGAGCCGCGTCGGCATCCCGATCGTCCTGACCCTCATCGTCTACATCGTCTACCACACGGTCGCGATCCGTCGTAAGCACGGCGTCCTCCCGTACTTCAAGTCGCTGATCCCCCCGGGCCTGCCCGGCTGGCTCAAGCCGATCCTGTTCGTGCTGGAGTTCCTGACCTACTTCGTGATCCGCCCGCTCACGCTCGCCCTGCGACTGTTCGGCAACATGCTCGCCGGCCACCTCATGCTGCTGGTGTTCATCATCGGCGGCGAGTACCTGCTGCTGCACGGCAGCAACCTGTTCCTGAACTTCTCGGGCGTCCTCGCCTTCGGGTTCTCGATCGGCATGACGTTCTTCGAGCTCCTCATCGAGTTCCTCCAGGCGTTCATCTTCACTCTTCTTGCGGCGCTCTACATCTCGGACGCGGTGTCCGAGCACCACTAGCCCGCTCGACCGTCGAGGCCCCCGGCCTCGCGTGCACCACCTGAATATCCACACCCCCGACACCGGGAAGCGGTCCCGGTGCCATGGAAAGGAAACGACATGTACGGCTCCATCGCCTACCTGGGCTACGGCCTCGCTGCTATCGGCCCCGGCATCGGTGTCGGCCTGATCTTCGCCGCCTACATCAACGGCGTCGCCCGTCAGCCCGAGGCTCGCGGCATGCTCCAGACCATCGCCTTCACCGGCATGGCGATCACCGAGGCGCTCGCCATCCTCGGTCTGGTGTTCGCGTTCGTCTTCCAGGGCACCAACCCGAACTGACGCGGCCCCGCCGCCCTCGTGCCACACCCGATCGCTTAAGAGATAAGGACGCGATGTGATCCCCGCATCCATAGTCGCTGAGGGGGAGACCACCGGATTCCCCTCGGGATTCCCGCTGCTCCCGCACCCCGCCGAGATGATCGTCGGGCTCATCGCCTTCGGGATCTTGTACTGGCTGTACAAGACCAAGGTCGTGCCGCGCATGGAGGAGCTGTACGCCGAGCGCACGGCTGCCATCGAGGGCGGCATGCAGCAGGCCGAAGAGGCCCAGCAGCAGGCCCAGGCTGCTCTCGAGCAGTACCAGGCCCAGCTGGCCGAGGCTCGCGCCGAGGCTGCTCGCATCCGCGAGGAGGCTCGCGAGCAGGGTGCGGCGATCGTCGTGGAGATGCGCGGTCACGCGCAGTCCGAGGCGGCTCGCATCACCGAGGCCGCGCACAAGCAGATCGAGGCCGAGCGCCAGCAGGCCGTCGTGTCGCTGCGGGCCGAGGTGGGTCGCCTGTCGACCGACCTGGCCAGCCGCATCGTGGGCGAGTCCCTCGAGGACGAGGCACGCCAGCGCGGGATCGTCGACCGCTTCCTCGCGGAGCTCGAGTCCGGCCAGGTGCAGCCCGAGAAGGTCGGAGAGGGCGCCTGATGCGTGGTTCGTCGCGGGCCTCCGCCATCGCCGGGAGCACGGCCCTCGAGGCCGCGCTCTCCGCAGGCACGGACCGCCGGGCCCTCGCCGAGGAGCTCCTCGCGGTGACCGCCCTCATCGACGGCAACGCCACGCTGCGACGGGCCCTCGCGGACCCGTCACGCGAGGCGGCCGGCAAGCAGGAGCTCGCCGAGCGCCTGTTGTCGGGCAAGGTCTCCGCGGAGACCGTCGTCGTGGTCAAGGCCCTCGTGGGCCAGCGCTGGGCGACCGAGCGCGACCTGTCCGACACGGTCGAGCGGCTCGGGATCGAGGCGCTGCTCGCCGACGCCGAGGCCAACGGGCACATCGACCGGGTCGAGGACGAGCTGTTCCGCTTCGAGCGGATCGTCGCCGGCAACCCGGACCTGCGCGACCGCCTGACCAACCGCCAGGGCGACGTCCAGGCCAAGGCCGGCATCGTGGCGCAGCTGCTCGAGGGCAAGGCCAGCGAGGAGACGGTCCGGCTCGCACGCCAGGCCGTGCTGGCCCCCCGTGGGCGCAAGCTCGACCGCACGCTCGAGGGCTACCTCGCCCTCGCGGCGACGCGGCGCGAGCAGGTCACGGCCGTCGTCACGGCCGCCACCGACCTCACCGAGCAGCAGCGTGAGCGTCTTGCCGCAGCGCTGCAGAACATCTACGGCAAGACCATCGTGCTGCAGGTCGTCCGCGACGAGCAGGTCATCGGTGGCATCCGCGTGCAGGTCGGCGACGAGGTCGTCGACGGCACGATCCTGCGGCGCCTCGACGAGGCCCGCAGGCACATCGCCGGCTGACGGCACGCACCACAACTCCACAGCACGACCACCACACCGCCTTCCGGTCCGAGCCCCCTCGGCGCCGGTCACTGCACCACTCAAGGGAGAAGAGATCAGATGACGGAGCTTTCGATCCGTCCGGAGGAGATCCGGGACGCACTGGACAACTTCGTTCAGTCCTACGAGCCCGGCACGGCCTCCCGCGAAGAGGTCGGCCGCGTCAGCGACGCCGGTGACGGCATCGCCCACGTCGAGGGCCTGCCCTCGTGCATGACCAACGAGCTGCTCGAGTTCGAGGACGGGACGCTGGGCCTCGCGCTCAACCTCGACGTCCACGAGATCGGCGTCGTCATCCTCGGTGACTTCTCCAAGATCGAGGAGGGCCAGGAGGTCAAGCGGACCGGCGAGGTGCTGTCGGTGCCCGTCGGCGACGCGTTCCTCGGTCGGGTCGTCAACCCGCTGGGCCAGCCGATCGACGGTCTCGGCGAGGTCGCCACGACCGAGCGCCGCGCCCTCGAGCTGCAGGCGCCCACCGTGGTGCAGCGCAAGTCCGTGCACGAGCCGCTGCAGACCGGCCTCAAGGCCGTCGACGCCATGACCCCCATCGGTCGCGGCCAGCGCCAGCTCATCATCGGTGACCGCCAGACCGGCAAGACCACGGTCGCGGTCGACACGATCATCAACCAGAAGCAGAACTGGGACTCGGGCGACCCGGAGAAGCAGGTTCGCTGCATCTACGTCGCCATGGGCCAGAAGGGCTCGACCATCGCTGCCGTCCGCGGCACGCTGGAAGAGGCCGGTGCCCTGGAGTACACGACCATCGTCGCGGCGCCCGCGTCCGACTCGGCCGGCTTCAAGTACCTCGCGCCCTACACCGGTTCGGCCATCGGCCAGCACTGGATGTACCAGGGCAAGCACGTCCTCATCGTGTTCGACGACCTGTCCAAGCAGGCCGAGGCCTACCGCGCCGTGTCGCTGCTGCTGCGTCGCCCGCCGGGCCGCGAGGCCTACCCCGGTGACGTCTTCTACCTGCACTCCCGCCTGCTGGAGCGCTGCGCGAAGCTGTCCGACGAGCTCGGCGCCGGCTCCATGACGGGTCTGCCGATCATCGAGACCAAGGCCGGTGACGTCTCCGCGTACATCCCGACCAACGTCATCTCCATCACCGACGGCCAGATCTACCTCCAGGCCGACCTCTTCAACGCCAACGTGCGTCCCGCGATCGACGTGGGTGTCTCCGTCTCCCGTGTCGGTGGCGCCGCCCAGATCAAGGCCATGAAGGAGGTCTCCGGTCGTCTGAAGCTCGACCTCGCGCAGTTCCGCGCGATGGAGGCGTTCGCCATGTTCGCCTCGGACCTCGACCCCGCCTCCCGCGCCCAGCTCGCGAAGGGTGCCCGCCTCGTCGAGCTCCTCAAGCAGAAGCAGGCCGCGCCGTTCCCGGTCGAGGAGCAGGTCGTGTCCATCTGGACCGGCACCACCGGCCAGCTCGACTCGATCGCGGTGGAGGACGTCTCCCGCTTCGAGGCCGAGTTCCTCGACTACCTGCGTCGCGAGAAGAAGGGCCTCCTGGACGCCATCCGCGAGTCCAAGAAGTTCGAGGACGAGACCCGCTCCGGGCTCGAGGACGCGGTCACCGCGTTCAAGCAGCAGTTCGCCGCCTCCGGCTCCGAGCACACCCCCGTCGGCCACGAGGCCGACCCGGGCGAGCTCGAGCACGAGGTCGAGCAGGAGAAGATCGTCAAGCAGAAGCGCTGAGTCGGCTGCCGGGTGCGCGCCTGTCGCGCACCCGGCACCGCAGGCGAGCGGCCGCGGGGGAGACCCCGCAGCACCCCCCGAACTGATCGGCGGCGACCAGCCGCACCAGGAACGAACGAGAGAGGCGGCAACATATGGGAGCGCAGATGCGGGTCTACCGCCAGCGCATCCGGTCCGTCCAGGCGACCAAGAAGATCACGCGCGCGATGGAGCTCATCGCGGCCTCCCGCGTGGTCAAGGCGCAGCAGCGTGTGCGCGAGTCCTCGCCCTACGCCCGTGCGCTGACCCGGGCCGTCTCGGCCGTGGCGACGTTCTCGAACGTCGACCACCCGCTGACCACCGAGTCCGAGGAGGTGCGCCGCGCCGCTGTGCTCGTCGTGACCTCCGACCGTGGTCTGGCTGGCGCCTACAGCTCCTCCGTCCTCAAGGAGAGCGAGCGCCTCATCGGCGAGCTCAAGGCGGACGGCAAGGAGGTCACGCCCTTCCTCGTCGGACGCAAGGCGGTGGCCTTCTACAAGTTCCGCAAGCGCGAGTACGCCGACGAGTGGACCGGCTTCACCGACCAGCCCACCTTCGAGGTCGCCCGTGAGATCGGGGAGACCCTGGTCGCCGCGTTCAACCGTGACCACTCCGAGGGCGGGGTCGACGAGGTGCACATCGTGTTCACGCGCTTCGTCAACATGGTCTCCCAGGAGCCCGACGTCATCCGCATGCTGCCGCTCGAGGTCGTCGAGGGCGAAGAGGCCCCGGCCGAGGACGACGTGCTGCCGCTCTACGAGTTCGAGCCGAGCGCCGAGCAGGTGCTCGACGCGTTGCTGCCGAAGTACGTCACGGCGCGCATCTACAACTGCCTGCTGCAGGCCGCCGCGTCCGAGCTCGCTTCGCGCCAGAAGGCGATGAAGTCGGCCACGGACAACGCCGAAGAGCTCATCAAGAAGTACACCCGGCTGGCCAACCAGGCTCGCCAGGCTGAGATCACCCAAGAGATCAGCGAGATCGTGGGCGGCGCCAGCGCCCTCGCCGACGCCAGTTGAGAAGGTAGAGAGAAACCAATGACTGCCACTGTCACTGAAGAGACCAAGGCCGCCACCCCGGGTGGCATCGGCCGCATCTCCCGCATCATCGGCCCGGTCGTCGACGTGGAGTTCCCCGCGGACGCCATGCCGGAGCAGTACAACCTGCTGACCACGTCGGTCGAGCTCCTGGGGGAGACCAAGAACCTCAACCTCGAGGTCGCCCAGCACATCGGCGACAACATGGTCCGCGCCATCTCCCTGCAGCCGACCGACGGCCTCGTCCGCGGTACGCAGGTCCAGGACACCGGTGGCCCCATCTCGGTGCCCGTCGGTGACCAGACCCTGGGCAAGGTCTTCAACACCACCGGTGAGGTCATGAACCTCGCCGAGGGCGAGACCTTCGAGGTCAAGGAGCGCTGGGGCATCCACCGCAAGGCCCCGGCCTTCGACCAGCTCGAGTCCAAGACCCAGATGTTCGAGACCGGCATCAAGGTCATCGACCTGCTGACCCCCTACGTCCAGGGTGGCAAGATCGGCCTGTTCGGCGGCGCCGGCGTGGGCAAGACGGTGCTCATCCAGGAGATGATCGCCCGTGTCGCCCGCGACCACGGTGGTGTGTCGGTGTTCGCCGGTGTCGGCGAGCGCACCCGTGAGGGCAACGACCTCATGGTCGAGATGGAGGAGGCGGGCGTCCTCGGACAGACCGCCCTCGTCTTCGGCCAGATGGACGAGCCGCCGGGCACGCGTCTTCGCGTCGCGCTCTCCGCGCTGACCATGGCGGAGTACTTCCGTGACGTGCAGAACCAGGACGTGCTGCTCTTCATCGACAACATCTTCCGCTTCACCCAGGCCGGTTCCGAGGTCTCCACCCTCCTCGGCCGCATGCCGTCCGCCGTGGGTTACCAGCCCACCCTCGCCGACGAGATGGGCACGCTCCAGGAGCGCATCACCTCGACGCGTGGTCACTCGATCACCTCGATGCAGGCGATCTACGTGCCGGCCGACGACTACACCGACCCGGCCCCGGCCACGACGTTCGCCCACCTCGACGCGACGACCGAGCTCTCCCGTGAGATCGCCTCGCTGGGCATCTACCCGGCCGTGGACCCGCTCACGTCGACCTCGCGCATCCTCGACCGTCGTTACATCGCCGAGGACCACTACAACACCGCGGTGCGCGTCAAGCAGATCCTCCAGCGCAACAAGGAGCTGCAGGACATCATCGCCATCCTCGGCATCGACGAGCTCTCCGAAGAGGACAAGATCCTCGTCAACCGCGCCCGTCGCATCCAGCGCTTCCTGTCGCAGAACACCTACGTCGCCAAGCAGTTCACCGGCATCGAGGGTTCGACGGTCCCGCTGACCGACAGCATCGAGGCGTTCACGAAGATCGCCGACGGCGAGTACGACCACGTGCCCGAGCAGGCGTTCTTCATGTGTGGTGGCCTCGACGACGTCGAGCGCCAGGCCGCGGAGATCGAGAAGAACCTCTGACGCCACGGCGTCGCAGCACGATGACGCGCGAGCGTCGCCCGCAGCACCCGTAGGTCGTGGGGCCAGCCGCACTGGCTGGCCCCACGGCATACCACCCGTCGGGGGGCCTCCCCGCGACGGTCGTTAGACTCGAGCAGTACGCATTCCCCGTGGAGGACACCGTGAGCACCCTGCAGGTTGAACTCGTCGCCGCCGACCGCAAGGTCTGGGAGGGCGAGGCCGAGATGGTCCAGGCCCGCACCATCGACGGCGAGCTGGGCATCCTGCCCGGCCACACGCCCCTGCTCGGCGTCCTCGTCGAGGGCGAGGTTCGCATCAAGACCGGCGGCAGCACCGCCGTCGCCACCGTGGACGGCGGGTTCCTCTCCGTCGACCGCGACAAGGTCATCATCGTCGCCGAGGCCGTCGACGCCTCCCAGATCCCGGCCTAACCGGAAGGGGTGAGCATGTCGCCCGTGGTCTTGTTCGAGATCACCGTGGGGACGCTCGCCCTGCTCGCAGTCCTGGCGCTGGCGTACATCTTCGTGCGCCGGCGCCTCCTGTCGTCCGGGGCTCCCCTCATGCTCTGTGCGCTGCGACTCCCGGGCCGCACGTCGTACCGGTTGGGCCTGCTGCGCTTCTCCGGCCCCTCGCTGGAGTGGTTCACCCTCATCGGGCCCTCCCCGCGCCCGGTCCGTTCGTGGGAGCGGCCACGGCTCGAGCTCGGGCCGCCGGAGGTCGCGCAGGAGCCCATCTCCGGACTGCCCGACGCGGTCACCGTCGAGTGCCACTACGAGGACGAGCAGTTCCGGATCGCCCTCGCCCCGCCTGCCTACACGGCGATGCGCAGCTGGCTGGAGAGCTCGCCCCCGGGCTTCAACGTCAACGTCGCCTGAGCGTCACTTCTTCGCGCGGGGCGCCTCGGCACGGCCGCCACCGGGCTGCCAGAGGACGTCGCCGCCGATCGGCAGGTTCGCGACGCGCGCCAGCACGAACAGCAGGTCCGACAAGCGGTTCAGGTATGTCGCGGTGAGGACGTTGACGCCGCCCTCACCCTTGGTGCCGGTGCCCGGCTGGTCCCCGTAGGCGTCGATGGCCGCCCACGCAGCCCGCTCGGCCCGGCGCACCACGGTCGTGGCCACGTGCAGGTGGGCCGAGCCCACGGTGCCGCCCGGGAGGATGAAGGACCGCAGCTTCTCGACGCGCTCGAGGTAGCGGTCGCAGTCGGCCTCGAGCTCGTCGATCCAGGCCTGCTCCACCCGCAGCGGTGGGTACTCGTAGGTCGGCTGCAGGGGGGTGCAAAGGTCGGCCCCCACGTCGAACAGGTCGTTCTGCACCCGGAGCAGGGTGGCCCGCAGGTCCTCGGGCAGCTCCCCGGCGGCAAGGGCGACGCCGATGGCGGCGTTCGCCTCGTTGGTGTCGGCGTAGGCGAGGAGGCGGACGTCGGTCTTGCTGGTCCGGCTCATGTCGCCGAGGTGGGTCTTCCCGTCGTCGCCGGTGCGGGTGTAGATGCGGGTGAGGTTGACCATGGCTGCAGCCTGTCAGATGGGGGAGTCGGGCGCGGATAGGGTGGGTCGGTGGCTGAGAGATTCAGGGTTGTCGGAGGCACCGCGCTGCGCGGCGAGGTGGCCGTGTGGGGCGCGAAGAACAGCGCCCTCAAGCTCATGGCGGTGGCGTTGCTCGCCGTCGGCCGCACCCGCCTCACGAACGTCCCGGCCATCCTCGACGTGACGATCATGGCCGAGCTCCTCCGGCGCCTCGGCTGCACGGTGGACTACGACGCGCCTTCCGGGGTCGTCGAGATCGACGTGCCGGAGAAGATCGGCCACCGCGCCGACTACGACCTCGTCCGGGCCCTGCGTGCCTCGACCGCCGTGCTGGGGCCACTCGTGGCACGCACCGGTTCGGCGGACGTGGCCGTCCCCGGTGGGGACGCGATCGGTTCGCGCGGGCTCGACCTGCACGCAGCCGGGCTGGAGGCGCTCGGTGCCAGCGTCCACGTGACGCACGGCTTCCTCGTCGCCGAGGCGCCCCGCGGGCTGGACGGTGCAGAGATCCGCCTCGACTTCCCGAGCGTCGGCGCCACCGAGAACGTCCTCACCGCGGCGGTCCTCGCCCGGGGGACGACCCGCCTGGAGAACGCCGCCCGCGAGCCGGAGATCGCCGACATCGCCGCGATGCTCACCTCGATGGGCGCGCAGATCAGCGGTGCAGGCACCTCGGTGATCGAGGTGCACGGCGTCGACAGCCTCACCGCGATCGAGCACGCCGTCGTCCCCGACCGGATCGCCGCCGGCACCTGGGCGTTCGCCGCCTCCGCCACCCGCGGCGACGTCGAGGTGGTCGGCGCCAACAGCGCCCACCTCGTCGCCGCCCTCGAGCTGGTCGAGGCCAGCGGGGCGACGGTCACCGACACCCCGCGCGGCTTCCGCGTCGACTCCGGCGGGCGTCGACCCAGGGCGTTCGACGTCGCCACGCTGCCCTACCCGGGCTTCCCGACCGACCTGCAGCCCTTCGCACTCGCCTGCAACGCCGTCGCAGAGGGGTCGGCGATGATCACCGAGAACCTCTTCGAGGCCCGGTTCCGGACGGTGCAGGAGCTCAACCGCCTCGGCGCCGAGACCCGGATCGACGGCCACCACGTCATGGTCCACGGTGTCGAACGGCTCTCCGGGGCGCCGGTCGAGGCCAGCGACATCCGAGCCGGCGCTGCGCTCGTGATCGCCGGGCTGGTCGCCGACGGCGTCACGACCGTCAGCGGGGCCCAGCACATCGACCGCGGGTACGCCGGCTTCGCCGAGAGCATGCAGGGCCTCGGCGCGGACGTCACCCGGGAGCCGGACGACGACCCGTTCCTGTGACCGTCGGCCCCTTGGGGTGTGACGCAGGTCTCAACAGTTACCCAAAAGAGACCTGACCTGCGACAACCAAAGTCCCCTTCACTTGCGTCTGTGTGAGTGAATGTGTCCACGGACAAGGGGGTTCGCATGTCGGTCAGCACCATCGGGGTCCTCCCCGTCGCAGTCCGCCCGGTGCACACGGGCCAGGAGGTCGCGATCACGGGTCGCATCGACGTGCACACGGTCCCCGACGTCCGGCTGCTGCTCCACGAGATCATCGACACCGGCTTCGGTGACGTCCACATCCGCCTCGCGGGCGCGGAGATCGGTGACGCCACCGGTCTCGGGGTCCTCGTCGAGGCGTACAACCGGGCCCGCCGGGCCGGGCGCCGCCTCGCCGTGATCGACATGAGCGAGCGCACCGGCCGCCTGTTGCGTGCATCACGCCTCGACCGGTCGCTGGTGCTCCGCGAGCTCCCGGACGGCGCCCGACTGTGGCGGCTGTCACCGCCTGAACGCCTCCCGGCGCGCACCACCCCGCAGGTAACTTCGGGCCATGCCTGCCGCGCCGATCGAACGTGACCGTCCCTGGGTGATGCGCACGTACGCCGGCCACTCCAGCGCCGCTGCCAGCAACGCGCTCTACCGCCGCAACCTCGACAAGGGGCAGACCGGCCTGTCCGTGGCGTTCGACCTGCCCACGCAGACCGGTTACGACCCCGACCACCCGCTCGCGCGCGGTGAGGTGGGCAAGGTGGGCGTGCCGATCTCGCACATCGGCGACATGCGCGCCCTGTTCGACCAGATCCCGCTCGACCAGATGAACACCTCGATGACCATCAACGCCACCGCCATGTGGCTGCTGGCGATGTACCAGGTCGTGGCCGAGGAGCAGGCCCTCGCCGACGGTCGGGACCCGGCCGAGGCGGTGCGAGCCCTTGCCGGCACGACCCAGAACGACATCATCAAGGAGTACCTGTCGCGGGGCACGTACGTCTTCGCGCCCGGGCCCTCGCTGCGCCTGATCACCGACATGGTCGCCTACACGGTGTCGGACATCCCGAAGTGGAACCCGATCAACATCTGCAGCTACCACCTGCAGGAGGCCGGCGCGACGCCGGTGCAGGAGATCGCCTATGCGATGTGCACCGCCATCGCCGTCCTCGATGCGGTGCGTGACTCGGGGCAGGTGCCGCCGGAGCGCTTCGGCGAGGTGGTCGCGCGGATCTCCTTCTTCGTCAACGCCGGTGTGCGGTTCGTCGAGGAGATGTGCAAGATGCGGGCGTTCGTCCAGCTGTGGGACGACCTCACGCGTGAGCGCTACGGCGTGCAGGACCCCAAGCAGCGTCGCTTCCGGTATGGCGTGCAGGTCAACTCGCTCGGCCTCACCGAGGCGCAGCCCGAGAACAACGTCCAGCGCATCGTCCTCGAGATGTTGGCGGTGACCCTGAGCAAGGACGCGCGCGCCCGGGCCGTGCAGCTGCCGGCGTGGAACGAGGCGCTCGGACTGCCCCGGCCGTGGGACCAGCAGTGGTCACTGCGCATGCAGCAGGTGCTCGCCTTCGAGTCCGACCTGCTCGAGTACGACGACCTGTTCGCCGGTTCGACCGTGGTGGAGGCCAAGGTCGCCTCGCTGGTCGAGGGTGCGCGGGCGGAGATCGCCCGGGTGCAGGAGCTCGGTGGCGCGGTCCCGGCGGTCGAGAGCGGGTACATGAAGTCGGCGTTGGTGGCCTCGCACTCGCTGCGACGCCAGCGGATCGAGACGGGTGAGGACGTCGTCGTGGGCGTGAACCGGTTCCAGACGACCGAACCCAACCCGCTCACGGCCGACCTCGACGCGGCGATCCAGACCGTCGACCACGACGTCGAGGCGAAGGCCGTCGCGGCGGTCCGCTCCTGGCGGAAGCAGCGCGACGCCGATCCCGCGGGGCGCGACCGGGCGGCGGCTGCCGTCGCCGCGCTGCGGGCCGAGGCCCGCGCCGGGTCGAACCTCATGGCGGCGTCGCTCGAGGCGGCGCGGGCGGGTGTCACGACGGGGGAGTGGGCCCAGGCGCTGCGCGAGGAGTTCGGGGAGTTCCGTGCCCCGACCGGTGTGTCCGGGTCGGTCGGCGTGAGCGACGGCGGCACCGACGAGCTGCGCGCGGTGCGTGAGCAGGTGCGCCACACCGCCGGCGAGCTCGGCGAACGGCTCCGGGTGCTGGTCGCCAAGCCCGGACTCGACGGCCACAGCAACGGTGCCGAGCAGATCGCCGTGCGCGCCCGTGACGCGGGCTTCGAGGTCGTCTACCAGGGCATCCGCCTGACCCCGGAGCAGATCGTGGCCGCAGCCGTGGCGGAGGACGTCCACCTCGTCGGCATCTCGATCCTGTCCGGCTCCCACATGGAGCTCGTGCCCCAGATCCTCGACGGGCTGCGCACTGCCGGTGCGGGTGACGTGCCCGTCGTGGTCGGCGGGATCATCCCCGACACGGACGCCAGGGCCCTGCAGGCCCTCGGGGTTGCTGCCGTCTTCACGCCCAAGGACTTCGGCCTCAACGACATCATGGGCGAGTTCGTGCAGATCGTGCGCCGGTCGCGTGGGCTCGCCGCCGAGGTGGAGCCCCCCGCCTGAAAAGGAGGCGACCACCGCTGAGGGAGTTGGCACCATGCCGGTATGACGTTGCCGACCCCCACCCTGCACACCGATCGCCTGCTGCTGCGCCCCTTCGAGGACTCCGACGCGGACGCCCTGTTCCGACAGCAGAGCGACCCCACGGTGCTGCGCTACTGGGACTCACCGCCCTGGGTCGACCGGGCTCGGGCGGACCAGTTCATCGCAACCTGCCGGGACCTCGAGCGAGAGGGCAGCGGCGCGCGCCTGGTGGTCACCCGGCGAGCTGACGGGGAGTTCCTCGGCTGGGTCAGCCTCACGCGGTGGAACCCCACGTTCCGCAGCGCGTCCCTCGGCTACTGCTACGGCGAAGCCGCCTGGGGCCGCGGCCATGGCACCGAGGCGGCTCGGACGGTGCTGCGCTGGGGTTTCGAGACGCTCGACCTCAATCGGGTGCAGGCCGAGGCCGACACCCGCAACATCGGTTCGACCCGGGTGCTGGAGAAGTCGGGCTTCGTGCGGGAGGGCACCTTGCGCGAGGACTGCATCGTCGATGGCGTCATCTCCGACTCGCACGTGTACGGGCTCCTGCGCCGGGAGTGGGAGCAGCAGGTCGCGTAGCGACCGCGCTCAGAGCCACGCGCCGTGGCGCAGGACGCCCACGGGGTGCAGCTCGCGGTCCGTGACGAGCACGTCGGCCCGGGACCCCGGGGCCAGGGTGCCCACGCCCACCAGCGACAGCGACCGCGCCGGAGTCGCCGCTGCCGCCGCCACGGCATCCACCAGGTCGATGCCGAGCTCCGTCACGCACCACCGGACCTGGTCCAGCAGCGTGGAGACCCCGCCCGCGAGCGACCCGCCCTCGGCGAGCCGGGCCTCGCGACCGCGGACCTCGACGTCCCGGCCCCCGAGCGTGTAGGTGCCGTCGTCGAGGCCGCTGGCCGACATGGCGTCGCTGACCAGCGCGATGCCTGCCGGGCCGACGGTGTCGAAGACCAGCTGCACGGTGGCGCCGTCGAGGTGGACACCGTCGGCGATGAGCTCGACGACAGCCTCGCTGCGGGCGGCCGCGCCCAGCGCGGCGGCGACCGGGCCGGGGGCGCGGTGGTGCAGCGGCGGCATACCGTTGAAGAGATGGGTGACCAGCGGGAGCCCGCCTCGGATGCCGCCGCCGAGCACGGCGGACAGGGCCCGGGAACAGGTCGCGTGGTCGGCGTCGGTGTGGCCCAGGGCGCCGAGGACCCCGTGTCCGGCGAGGGCCGAGGGGAGGCTGCCGGAGGAATCGCGCTCGGGGGCGAAGGTCATGTGCAGCAAGCCACCACCGGCCGCGGCCACCAGCGCGTCGACCAGGTCGAGGTCGACGTCGACGAGCGCCGCGGGATCCTGCGCCCCGCAGCGCACGGTCGACAGGAACGGACCCTCGAGGTGCAGGCCCGCGAGCTCCCCGGAGGCCACGAGCGGGGCGAGGGCCGTGGCACCGGCGAGCAGGACGGAGGCCGGGGCGGACACGAGCGAACCCACCACGGACGTCGTCCCCGCCCGGTGGTGGTGGGCCGCGGCCGTCCGCGCGCTGTCCGCGTCGGGGCCGAACTCGCCACCGGCGCCGCCGTGGCAGTGCACGTCCACCAGGCCGGGGAGCAGGGTGACGTCCCCGGGGAGGTCGTCACGGGTGGGCAGCCCCGCCCACAGGTCGGGCAGCTCGGTGCGCGGACCGGCGTAGGAGATGCGGTCGCCCTCCACCACGACGGCCCCGTCCTCGACGACCCCACCGGGCAGGACGAGACGTCCGGTCAGCAGGAGTCGGTCGAGGGTCGGGCCGTCACTGGTCACGACAGGATGATGGACCGCGAGAGGTGCCGCGGTCGATCAGGGTCCACGCCGGCGCGTCCCGCCTTGAGCAGGCACAGCCGGTGGACGCGCAGGAGGTCGGCCAGCGGGTCGATGTCGCGGTGCTCGAAGTGGGCACCCGTCGCGCGGACGTCCTCGTCGAGCCCGGGCGGGACCTCGCCGAACGCCCACGTGGCCCCACCCTCGGTGGTGATGCTGATCGGCCCGTGGCGGTACTCCATCGCGGGGTACGCCTCGGTCCAGAACTGGGCCGACTCGCGGAGCTTCAGGGCCGCCTCCTGGGCCAGGCCGTTGGTCCAGCCGCGCCCCACGAAGGTCAGCTGGTGGGCATCGCCCACCCCGGCCAGCGCGCTGTCCTCGTCCTCGGCCAGGACGGCCTCGGCGTCGGCGATCGCCGGGCCGAGGTCCTCACCGAGGGTGGCGCGCAGCAGCGCCAGGACGGTCGTGGCGAAGCGGGTCTGCACGACCGACTGCTCGTCCACCTCGGGCAGGAGGAAGGCGTGGGTGGCCAGCGACGGGATCGCCGTGCCCTCGGTCGCCACGATGGCCGTGGTGGTTCGCCCGTCGGCCCGCAGGCGCTCGAGCAGCTCGATCACCTCGGTCGTGGTGCCGGAGCGGGAAATGGCCACGACGTGGTCGAACTCCCGGGTGAGGGGGAACTCGCTCGCGGCGTGGGCTTCCGTGTGCCCGGCGCCGGACTGCTCGCGCAGGGTCGCGTAGGCCTGCGCCATGAAGAAGGAGGTGCCGCAGCCGACCACGGCGACGCGGGCGCCCGGGGCCGGCAGGACGGCCAGGGCCTCGTCGACCCGGCTGCGAACGGCGGCCCAGTCGGTGGGCTGCGTCGCGATCTCGTGGGCGAGGTGGCTCGAGTAGGAAGTCATCGAGATCCCATCTGTGAGTGATTGAGAGTGCTGAAAGTCTCTACCAGTCATATTCGATCAGTCAAGATCCCAGCGGTATGTCCCGTTTCGCGCAGGGGTTTGGTGAGAATCTCTCGGAAATGGGTGCGGTGAAGTGCTTGACGAGGCTCGCGGGGAGGGCCAAGGTTTCCCTCATGCTTCCTCGAAGATGAGCGAAGCGCGCTTGAAACGCTAGGAAACGATCATCCGTTTCGCGACAGTGACGAACGACTTGAGGAGCGACGTGGGCACCACGACTTCACGACACACACAGGCGGTGCGTTGGGGCGGCCTCGCCCTCGGCACGGCATTCGCCCTGGCGGCCTGCTCCGGGGGCACCGGGGCCGGCACGGCCGGCGGCGGCGACAGCTCGGGGAAGAAGGCGACGACCATCAAGCTCGTCGCCGCGGAGTACTCCAAGGACCACACGAAGGCGTTCTGGGACAAGTTCGCCACCGATTACAAGGCCAAGACGGGCAACACCCTCGAGGTGCAGATCGTCAGCTGGGACGACATCGACCAGCAGAGCTCGACGATGGTCCAGAACAACAACCCGCCGGACATCCTCAACCTCAACGCGTACGCGAGCTACGCGAAGGACGACCTGCTCTACAGTGCCGACGACGTGCTGTCGGACTCGGTGAAGTCCGACCTGCTCGAGGCGTTCGTCAAGTCCGGGTCCTACAACGGCAAGATGTACGGCATGCCCGACCTGAGCTCGGCGCGGGCCATGTTCTACAACAAGAAGCTCTTCCAGCAGGCGGGCATCACCGCGGCGCCGAAGACCTGGGACGAGTTCAAGGCCGACGCCAAGAAGGTCTCGGCCCTCGGGAACGGCGCCATCGGCTACGGCCTGCCGCTCGGCCCGGAGGAGTCGCAGGGCGAGTTCTCGATCTGGATGTTCAACAACGGCGGAGACTGGAAGAAGGACGGGAAGTGGACGATCAACTCGGCCCAGAACGTCGAGACGCTGTCGTTCCTCAAGTCGCTGTCGACTGACAAGCTGACCCAGAACAACCCCGGCAAGACCAACCGCCAGGACGCGTTCGACCTGTTCGCCTCCGGCAAGGTCGGCATGGTCGTCGGCTTCTCGCCGCTCGCGGCCACCCTCGACGCTGCGAAGAAGGTCGACTACGGCGTCGCGCCGATGCCGACCAAGGCCGACGGCGGCGAGCCGCAGACCTTCGGCGTCACGGACTACCTCATGGCGTTCAAGAAGGACGGCAACAAGGACGCGGTGAAGGCGTTCTACGACCTGTACTACCAGAAGGACCAGGTCAACTCGTTCATCAAGGCCGAGGGCTTCCTGCCGGTGACCAAGTCCGGCATCGAGGAGTTCAAGTCCGACACCAAGCTCGCGACCTATCTCGAGACGCTGCCGAACGCGCACCTCACGCCGACCGACGACCCCACGTGGGACAAGGTCAAGCTCGCGGTCCAGCAGAACCTCGGCACCGCGATGACGGGCGACCCGAAGGCCGTGCTCGACAAGCTCCAGAAGTCTGCTGAAGCCGGCGGCTGAGCGTGACGCAGACCGCTTCGGCTCCCGTGGGTGCGACCGGTGACCCGGCCGCACCCACGGCGGGTCGCCGGCCGCGCCGGGCACGCCCGCGCCGCGGCCGGGCCTCGCTGGGTCAGGCGCTCCTGTGGCTGGGGCCGGCCCTCCTCCTGATCTTCGGCGTCGTCGTCTACCCGGCCGTCGAGCTGGTCAAGGCCTCGCTGTCGCGCTACTCGATCACGGGTCTGCGCAAGGGCGACGCGGGCCTCGACAACTACACGAACGTCCTGGCCAACGAGTCGCTCGGCACCGTGCTGACCAACACCCTGGTCTGGGTGGTCGCCGTCGTGGCCCTGACGATCCTCATCAGCCTCGGCCTCGCGCAGTTCCTCACCAAGGAGTTCTGGGGCAGACGGATCGTGCGCTGGGCCGTCATCGTCCCGTGGGCGGCCTCGCTGGTCATCACGGCGCGGCTGTTCAGCCTCATCTACAGCTACTACTACGGCACCCTCAACGCCGTCCTGCTGAAGATCGGCCTCGTGGACACCCCCATCGACTTCCTGGGTGACGACCGCTGGATCATGCCGTCGATGATCGCGGTCGGGGTGTTCGTGTCGATCCCGTTCACGGCCTACGTGTTCGTCGCCGGCCTGCACGCCATCCCCACCGACGTCTACGAGGCGGCCCGCATCGACGGTGCCTCGCCCTGGCAGATCTGGCGCCGGATCACGTTGCCGCTGCTGCGCCCGGCCATCCTCGTGGCGACGGTGCTCAACATGATCTACGTGTTCAACAGCTTCCCGATCATCTACACCCTCAACGAGTCCAACCCCGGCTTCAGCCACGACACGACGATCACGTTCATGTACAAGCTGGCGTTCAAGAGCGCCGAGAAGGACGTGGGCCAGTCGGCTGCGGCCGGCCTGTTCAACGTGCTCCTGATCCTCGTGGCCGTCGTCATCTACCTGCGTGTCTCGCGCTGGCGCGAGGAGGAGGAGTCGTGAACGGCACCCTGAGCTGGCGTCGGATCCGCCCGGCGGCGATGCCGGTCATCGGCCTCGGGGTCGCATTCGCGTTCCTGTGGCCCTACCTCGTCATGCTGCTCGACGCGTTCCGCCCGAGCGGCGACGTGGTGCAGACCCCGGCGTCGATCCTGCCGCGGGAGTGGAAGTGGACGACGTTCTCCGAGGTGGTGGGGGACGAGCGCTTCCGCGCCTGGCTCCAGACGTCCCTGATCGTGGCCCTGTCCTCGACGGTGATCGTGGTCCTGGTCGCCGTCCCGGCGGCATACTTCACCGCGCGCTTCCGCTTCCCCGGGCGGATCGCGTTCCTCTTCCTGGTCCTCATCACGCAGATGTTCTCGCCGACCTCGCTCGTCGTGGGCATCTACCGGGAGTTCTACGCGCTCACCCTCGTCGACACCTACCAGGCGCTCATCCTCACGAACGCGGCCTTCAACCTCGCGTTCGCGATCTGGATCCTCCACGGGTTCTTCGCCTCCATCCCCAAGGAGGTCGAGGAGGCGGCGGAGCTCGACGGGTGCGGACCCCTCCTGCGGCTGCGCCGGGTCATGCTGCCCCTCACCCTGCCCGGGCTCGTGACGGCGACGATCTTCACCTTCATCGCGGCGTGGAACGAGTACGTCGTCGCGCTGACCCTGATGCTCAGCGACGAGAAGAAACCACTCACCGTCGGCATCAACTCCTACGTCACCGGCTACGAGCAGAACTGGGACCAGCTCTTCGGTGCCTCGATCATCGCAATCGTCCCCGTCGTCATCCTGTTCGCGGTCATCGAGAAGCACCTCGTCGGGGGCCTGACTGCCGGGTCGGTCAAGTGACCGCACCCACCGCCAGGCCCGCGGACCGGGGGGCGCGCTGGAGCGCGCTCCTCGGCCTGCTCGCCGAGCACGGGCGGCTCAGCGTGACCGAGGTCGTCGAGTCGCTCGGCGTGAGCGAGGCGACGGTGCGCCGCGACTTCGCCGACCTCGCCGCCCAGCAGCTCGTGACCCGCACGCACGGCGGCATCGTCGCGACGGCCGTGGCCTACGACCTGCCGGCCCGCTACAAGCAGGCCGGCGGCGACGACGCCAAGGACCGCATCGCCGCGTGTGCCGCGGACCTCGCCCTCGAGGGATCGGTGGTCGGCTTCAACGGCGGCACCACCACGAGTGCCGTGGCACGACGCCTCGCCGCCCGGTCGGACCTGGCGATGTCGTCGCGACGCCCCGCCATCACCGTGGTCACCAACGCGCTCAACATCGCCACGGAGATGGTGCTGCGTCCCTTCGTCCGCTGCGTCTCCCTCGGTGGCGTCGCCCGCCCGGAGTCCTACGAGCTCTCCGGCCCGCTGGCGGCGATGGTCCTCGGCGAGCTCTGGCTCGACACCGTCTTCCTCGGCGTCGACGCGGTCTCGGCGACGGCCGGTGCGATGTGCCACCACGAGGGCGAGGCCGGCATCAACTCGCTCATGGTCGAGCGCTCCGAGCGCGTCGTGGTGGTGGCCACGGGCGCCAAGCTCGGCACCAGGGCGTTCGCCCGCATCTGCCCGTCGTCGCGGATCAACCTCGTCGTCACCGACGGCAGTGCACCGAAGGCCGCCGTCGCCGACCTGCGTTCGGCCGGCATCACGGTGGAAGTGGTCTGAGCGTGGCGCAGGTCGTGGCCGCCGTGGACGTCGGCGGCACCAGGGTCAAGGCCGCGCTGGTCGACGCCGCCGGCCACGAGGTCGAGTCCCGGACCGTGCCCACCGTGCCCGGCGCCTCGGTCGAGGGTGTCCTCGTCGGCCAGGTCGCCGGGTTGGTGCGCGACCTGCGCGACAGCGCCGGCAGCCGGCACGAGGTCGGTGCGTGTGGCGTCGTCGTCCCCGGCCTGGTGGACGGCTCCGCGGGGGTGGCCCGCTGGTCGGCCAACCTCGGATGGCGGGACCTTCCCGTGTCCGGTCCCCTGACGGAGCTGCTCGGGCTGCCGGTGGCACTGGGCCACGACGTGCGCGCCGGGCTCGTGGCGGAGGTGCGCTGGGGCGCGGCCTCCGGCGCACGCAACGTCCTGTTCCTGCCCGTCGGCACGGGCATCGCCGGAGCCCTCATGCTCGACGGCCGCGTCGTCGAGGCCGACGGGTGGGCCGGCGAGCTCGGTCACGTGGTCGTGGAGCCCGACGGTCCGCTCTGCGGGTGCGGTGCCCACGGGTGCCTCGAGGCGGTCGCCTCCGCGGCTGCCGTGGAGCGCCGGTATGCCGCGCTGTCGGCTCCTGGCGCGGGCGGCCCCGTCGGCGCCGACCGGATCGCCTCCCTGGTCGACGCCAGCGACCCGCTCGCCGTCGAGGTGTGGGGGGTCGCCGTCGAGGCGCTGGCCCGGGCCGTGACCCTCACCGTGACCCTGACGGGGGTCGAGCGGGTCCTCGTTGGTGGTGGGCTGGCACAGAGCGGGGAGACCCTGCTGGGTCCGCTGCGGGACGCCGTCGCGTCCCGGCTGACGTTCCAGCGGGCGCCCACCATCGAGCGGGCGCAGCTGGGGGAGCGGGCCGGGTGCCTCGGCGCGGCCGCACTGGCCTGGGACCTCTCATGATCCTCACCGTCACCCCCAACCCCGCCCTCGACGTGACCTACGACGTCGAGCGGCTGGCCGTGCACGAGAGCCACCGGGTGCTCGCGGTCCACGAGGTGGCCGGTGGCAAGGGCATCAACGTCGCGTCGGTGCTGCACCTGCTCGGCCACGGCGTGCTCGTCACCGGGGTCGTCGGCGGCCCGACGGGTGACCAGGTGCGCGCGGACCTCGACCGTCGCGACATACCCCACCGGTTCGCGCGTGCAGCCTCGCCGACCCGGCGCACGACCACCGTGGTGAGTGGGGAGGACGGCGAGGCGACGGCGTTCAACGAGCCCGGTCCACCGTGGCCCGGCGGAGCCTGGGGTGGTCTGCTCGACCACGTCGCGGCCCTGCTCGACGACCTCCCCGTGACGGTGCTGGTCGCGTCAGGCAGCCTGCCGCCGGGCGTGCCCGACCATGCCTTCGCCGACCTGACGACGGTGGGGCGGGACGCCGGCGTGCCGGTCGTCGTCGACGCCTCGAGAGCAGCACTGCTCGGCGCCCTCGCGGCGTCCCCGGACGTCGTCAAGCCGAACCGTGAGGAGCTGCGCGGGGCCACCGGGGTCGACGACCCCGCGATGGGAGCGAAGCTGTTGCAGGACAGGGGCGCCCGCCACGTGGTGGTCTCCCTGGGAGCCGACGGGATCATGGCCGTGGCGCCCACCGGTGAGGTCGTCCGGGCGCGGCTCGGGGCGAGGTTGCGCGGCAACGCCACGGGTGCCGGCGACGCGGCCGTGGCCGCGCTCGCGGTCGCCCTCGCGCGCGGGTCGGACTGGGCGTCCGGAGTTGCCGACGCCGTGGCGTGGTCCGCCGCGGCCGTCCTGCAACCCGTCGCCGGATCCGTCGACCCCCGAGACGTCGAACGACTGCGGCCGACCGTCCGCGTCGAGACCCTGGAGGACTGACCGTGCTCGTGCCGTTGACCGAGGTGCTGGGCCCTGCGCGAGACCGGGGCCGGGGGCTGGGCGCCTTCAACGTGATCCACCTCGAGCACGCCGAGGCGCTGGTCGGCGCGGCCGAGGACGTGGGGCTGCCCGTCGTCCTCCAGATCAGTGAGAACACCGTCGCGTGGCACGGTTCGCTCGCGCCGCTGGCCGCGGCCACCAGGACGTTGGCCGAGCGGGCGTCGGTGCCGGTGGTGCTCCACCTCGACCACGCCGTGTCGGTCGACCTGGTCCGCGAGTCGCTCGACCTCGGGTTCACGTCGGTGATGTTCGACGGGTCGACCCTCGACGACGCCGCGAACCGCTCCACGACGCGGGAGGTCGTCTCGCTCTGCCACGAGCGGGGCGTCGATGTGGAGGCCGAGCTGGGCGAGATCGGCGGCAAGGACGGTGTCCATGCCCCAGGTGTGCGGACGGATCCCGTTGAGGCACAAAGGTTTGCGCTCGACACCGGGGTCGACGCGCTGGCCGTGGCCGTCGGCTCCTCCCACGCGATGACCGAGCGCACCGCCGCGCTCGACCTCGAGCTGGTGGCGGCGATCCGCGCCGCGGTGCCGGTCCCGCTGGTCCTGCACGGGTCCTCCGGCGTGCCGGACGACGGCCTGGTGGCCGGGGTGCGGGCCGGCATGACCAAGGTCAACATCGCGACCCACCTGTCCAGCGTGTTCACCGGAGCCGTGCGCCACCACCTCGCGTCCGATGCCCGGCTCGTGGACAGCCGCAGGTACCTCGGACCGGCACGTTTGGCGATGCGGGCCGAGGCGGCGCGCCTGCTCGAGCTCCTCGCCCTGCGCTGACAGGGCGAACCCACGCTCGGAGGGGCCGACGCGGCGTACGCGTCGGCCCCTCCGTGGGGGTGTCGGCTCAGGCGTCGATGTGGGACATGTCGCCGTACCGGTCGCCTGCGACCGCGTCGCGCGGCACGGCCTGCTCGAGGGCAGCCAGGTCCTCGGCGCCGAGCTCGACGCCGATCGCGGCGACGTTCTCCTCGAGGTACTTGACCCGCTTGGTGCCGGGGATGGGAGCGATGTCCTGCCCCTGGGCGAGGACCCAGGCCAGGGCCAGCTGCCCGGGCGTGCAGCCCTTGGCCTCCGCGAGCTGCTGCCTGATGCGCTCCACGAGCAGGAGGTTGGCATCGAGCGCCTCGCCCTGGAACCGCGGGAAGTAGGGCGACCGGCGCGCGTCGGCCTCTCCGTCGGCGCCCTGGGTGCGGGAGATCGTGCCGGTGAGCATGCCGCGACCCAGGGGCGAGTACGGGACCAGCCCGATGCCGAGCTCCCGAACCGTCGGCAGTATCTCGTCCTCGAGGTCCCGGGTGAACAACGAGTACTCCGTCTGGAGCGCGGTGATCGGGTGCGTGGCGTGGGCGCGACGGATGGTCTCAGCCGAGGCCTCGGACAGTCCCAGGCGGCGGACCTTCCCGGCCTCGACCAGCTCGGCCATCGCCCCGACGGTCTCCTCGATCGGCACCGTCTTGTCGACGCGGTGCTGGTAGTACAGGTCGATGTGGTCGACGCCGAGACGCTGCAGGCTGGCGTCGGCGGCCTTGCGGACGTACTCGGGGGAGCCGTTGATGCCGAGACGCTCGCCGTTCGCCCCACGCTCGTTGCCGAACTTGGTGGCCAGGACCACCTCGTCGCGACGTCCCGCGATGGCGCGGCCCACGAGCTGCTCGTTCGTGAACGGGCCGTACATGTCTGCCGTGTCCAGGAACGTCACGCCGAGGTCGAGGGCGCGGTGGATCGTGGCGATGCCCGACGCCTCGTCGGGGGTGCCGTAGAACTCGGACATCCCCATGCAGCCGAGGCCGAGGGCGGAGACGGTGAGGTCGGTGCCGTGGTCGGCTCTGCCGAGCACGCGGGTGGGGAGGGCGTTCGATGTCGTCATGGGCTCCACTCTCCGACTTCGAGTGCGCTCCAAGTCAAGCGGGGCGGTACCCGGGGCGGGTCCGGTCAGGTCGGTCAGGCGGGTCCGGTCAGGTCGGTCAGGCGGAGCGGCGACGGGCGGGTCGGGCGAGCCGGGAGCGGTAGAGCTCGATCTTCGTGTCGATGGCCTCGAGGTGCGCCCGGACCTCCTCGAGGTCGGCGAGCACCTTCTCGCGGTGGGTGAGCAGGAGCTCCAGCCGCTCGCGCTCGTTGCCGTCCCCGCCACGCACGAGGTCGGCGTAGGTGCGGACCTCGCGGATCGGCATACCCGTGGCACGCAGGCGGGTGAGCATGGTGATCCACGTGACGTCGTCCTCGGTGTAGCGCCGGTGTCCCGAGGGGGAGCGGTCGACGACGTCGAGGAGCAGGCCGTCGCGCTCGTAGTAGCGCAGGGTGTGGGCGGTCAGACCGGTGCGCTCGGCCGCCTCGGCGATGGTGAAGGTCACCCACCGATGCTCATCGCGCGACGGCGCGAGGTCAAGCGCGGGGCCTACCCGCAGCGCCGCACGCGGCATACCCTCGCAGCGTGAGCGACCTGCACTGCCCGGCGACGTTGCTCGTCGCGCGGCACGGTGACGCGGAGTACGGCCACCCCTCGGTGCTCTCGGACGAGGGCGGCTGGCTCAGCCCGCGGGGGCGGGCGCAGGTGCGCGACCTGGCACGGTCCCTGCGGGACAGGCGGGTCGCCCGCGTCTTCACCAGCACCCTCGAGCGAGCGGTCGAGTCGGGGCAGGTGGTCGCCGAGCTGCTGGGGGTGGACGCGGTGCAGGTCGAGGGTCTCGAGGAGTTCTCGGTGGGGGCGCTCGCCGGCCGTCCCCACGACGACCCCGAGCTCGCCTCGGTGTTCAAGGCCTGGATGCACGGCGATCGCGGCCGGTTCATCCCCGGCGGCGAGTCGGGGGCGGAGGTCCTCCGGCGCTACCGCGAGGCGCTGCAGGGGATCGCCGACCAGCACCGCGGCGAGACGGTCCTGGTGTTCTCGCACGGTGGCGTCATGTCGTTCGTCCTGCCCCGGCTCGGCGACGCGGTCCGTGAGGACCTGGTGGCGCGCGCCTTCCTGCCCAACTGCGGGGCGGCCGAGGTGGAGGTCGACGGTGACGGCTTCCGGGTGCTGAGCTGGCCCGGTTCGCTGGACCGCAGCGTGGTGTGACCGCTCAGAACAGGCGGGTCGTGGTGTCGTCGATCCCGCGCAGGGCGTCGTAGTCGAGGGTCACGCAACGGATGCCGCGGTCGGTGGCCAGGGTCCGGGCCTGGGGCTTGATCTCCTGGGCGGCGAAGATGCCGGTGACCGGGGCCAGGTGCGGGTCGCGGTTCATCAGCTCGAGGTAGCGGGTCAGCTGCTCGACCCCGTCGATGTCACCTCGACGCTTGATCTCCACGGCCACGGAGCTGCCGCCGGCGTCACGGCACAGGATGTCCACCGGCCCGATGGCCGTCATGTACTCACGGCGGACCAGCGTCCAGCCCTCACCGAGGGTGTGGATGTGCTCGGCCAGCAGCTTCTGGAGGTGCGCCTCGACACCGTCCTTGATCAGCCCCGGGTCGACGCCGAGCTGGTGGGAGGAGTCGTGCAGCACCTCGTGGATGAGCACCCGGAGGCGGTCCTCGGACTTGGCGTGCTGGACCTGCCACACGGCCGTGACCCCCTCGGCGGCCTCGTGCTCCTCGGGGGAGACCTCGGCCATCGCGCACGGCGGCGACATCCAGTTGAGCGGCTTGTACGAGCCGCCGTCGCTGTGGACGAGCACCGAACCGTCGGCCTTGACCAGCAGCAGCCTCGTCGCGAGGGGGAGGTGGGCCGAGAGCCGACCGTCGTAGTCCACCGAGCACGTCGCTATCACCAGTCGCACGAGGGGTGACTCTACGGTGGCCCGCCGGGGTCGGGCGAACCGGTGAGGCGTCGGCGACGAACACCTGATTGCGCAGGACGAGATCCGGGCGCACACTCGAAGTTCGAGGTGAGGTGAGCTCCCATGAGGAACCTGCTGGGCAACGCGGCCGGGCTGGCGGTCTTCGTCGCCGTCTGCTGCATGGCGTTGCGCTGGCTCGCGAGCGGAATCCCCCCGAGGATCGTGCAGCCCCTGATCAGCCGGTGGGAGGCCCGCCGGGCCCGCCGCCGCGTGCAGCCCGAACCCCTGCCGCCGGTCCTGATGGCCCTCGAGGTCAGCCGGCTCGCCGACCACGTGCGCTACGTCGAGCGCTCCGACCTGCCCAACAAGGCGGAGCGGCTGATGGCGGCCCGCCTCGCCTACGACCACACCCTGCGGGACTACTGCCGCGCCGTGGACATCCCCGTGCCGACCGCGATCCGTGGGTTGTCGACCGAGCAGCGCTTCCACATGGAGTCGGCCCTGATCGGTTCCGGGCACGAGTGGTGACCGTCACGCCGCGCGGGTTTCCCGCCTCCTGAGCGGCTCTGACAGACTGCGCCGCATGGCTCGTGAGTTCAGCAAGGTCGCTGTCGTCGGACTGGGCACCATGGGTGCCGGCATCGTGGAGGTGTTCGCCCGCAACGCCATCGACGTGGTGGCGATCGAGGTCGACGAGGCCGCGGTGGACAAGGGGCGCGGCGTGCTGCAGCACTCCACCGACCGTGCGGTCTCCCGCGGCAAGCTGTCGCCCCAGGACCAGGCCGACCTGCACGCCCGCGTCCACTTCACCTCGAGCATGGACGAGGTCGCCGACTGCCAGCTGGTCATCGAGGCGGTGCCGGAGCACCTGCACCTCAAGAAGGAGATCTTCGCCAAGCTCGATGCCGTCGTCGGGCCCGATGCGATCCTCGCCACCAACACGTCGTCGCTGTCGGTCACCGAGATCGCCGTCGCCACGAGCAACCCCAAGCGCGTCGTCGGGATGCACTTCTTCAACCCGGCCCCGGTCCTGCAGTTCGTCGAGGTGATCCGCACGGTCGTCACCGAGGACGAGGTCTTCGAGGACGTCAAGGCCCTGGCCCAACGGCTCGGGAAGCAGCCAGTCGTCGTCGGTGACAAGGCCGGGTTCATCGCGAACGCCCTGCTCTTCGGCTACCTCAACCACGCCGTCGCCATGTTCGAGAGCCGGTACGCCAGCCGCGAGGACATCGACGCGGCCATGAAGCTCGGCTGTGGCTACCCGATGGGCCCGCTCGCCCTCATGGACCTCATCGGCCTCGACACGGCCTACGAGATCCTCGACACGATGTACAAGCAGGGGCGCGACCGACTGCACGCCCCCAGCCCGATCCTCAAGCAGATGGTGAGCGCAGGCCTCAAGGGCCGCAAGAGCGGACGCGGCTTCTACACCTACGCCGAGCCGGGCAGCTCCCAGCTCGTCGACGACGCCCTCAGCCCTGCCGCCGACGGCGGTGACCACGAGGCGACCCGCACGGTGCGCACCGTGGGCGTCGTGGGGTCGGGGACGATGGCCACCGGGATCATCGAGGTCTTCGCCAAGGCCGGGTTCGACGTCACCTACGTCACCCGCAGCCAGCCCAAGGTCGACGCCGTCACCGCGGCCGTGCAGAAGTCGCTCGAGAAGGCCGTCCAGCGCGGCAAGCTGACGCAGGAGGCCCGTGACGAGGCGCTGCGGCACCTGACCGGGTCCACGTCGCTCGACGACCTCGCGACCGTCGACCTCGTGGTCGAGGCCGTGCTGGAGGACCTCGCCGTGAAGCGGGCGCTGTTCGAGAACCTCGACGAGATCTGCAAGCCCGGCGCCATCCTCGCGACGACCACCTCCTCGCTCCCGGTCGTGGAGTGCGCCGCCGCCACCACGCGGCCGCAGGACGTCATCGGCATGCACTTCTTCAACCCCGCGCAGGTGATGAAGCTCGTCGAGGTCGTCCACACGGTCTCCACCGCGCCCGACGTCGTCGCCACCGTGGAGCAGCTGTGCGCCGACCTCGACAAGCACTCCGTCACCTGTGGCGACCGGTCCGGCTTCATCGTCAACGCCCTCCTCTTCCCGTACCTCAACGACGCGGTGAAGATGCTCGAGGCCAACTACGCGACCGCCGACGCGATCGACACCGCCATGAAGACCGGCTGCGGCCTGCCGATGGGGCCGTTCGAGCTGCTCGACGTCGTCGGCCTCGACGTGTCCCTGGCGATCCAGCGCGAGCTCTACCTCGAGTTCCGAGAGCGCGGCTTCGCCCCGGCGCCGCTGCTCGAGCACCTGGTCACCGCCGGCTACCTCGGCCGCAAGTCCGGTCGCGGCTTCCGCACCTACGCCTGACGGGCCGCCCCGCGGCGCGGTGGCACACGGTATGTCGCGCACGCTGCGTACCGTGTCCGCGTGGGTCCGGGGCCTCGTGGGGTAACGCGGGCAGGGGGGATCCGCGTCTGGTGGGTGACGGGCTGCGAGGCAGCCGCCACGACCTGAGGGGGACCCATGACGACGACCGAGGACGAGGCGCTCGAGGCGCTGCTGCGCGACACCTTCGCCGGTGCCCGGACCCGAGGCGGTCTGGACACGCAGGCGGTGACCGCAGGCATCGCGGCGCGCACCACCACCCTGCGACGCCGACGCGCCGCGGTGCGTGGAGCGGCGCTGACGGTCGGCGTCGCGGCGACCGTGCTGGCCGTCGCGATCGGTTCAGGGTCGCTCGGCCCCGCCCGCACGGTCGTGTCCGTCAGCACACACACGGGGTCCACGGACGCTCGGTGGGCCTCGCTCGTGGGGAGCTCGGAAGGCTACGCGTACCGGTTCCCGACCACAGCCGCCGCGCCCTGGCCCGCGGGTCTGGAGGGGCAGACGCAGCCTGACGACACGAACGCGTCCGGGAGCGGCGTGGCGACCGACGCCTCCCCGCTCTCCCACGAGGACGCGGACCTCGTGGGTCCGGCAGGCGTCTGCACGTGGGACGTCCGCACCGACCGTCGCCAGCCGGTGGCCGGGCGGTCCTGGGACCTCACCTTCTCGTCGAGCCCGGGTCGCGGTGGAGCGCACCTGGGGCTCGCGGGGTTCACGACGGGGACCGGGGCCGACGCCCTGCGCGACCTGCGGGCGGACGCACTCGCCTGTGGTCCCGGCCCCGACCTGAAGGCCGTCACGTGGGCGGGCCACGCGCAGGACTCGGTGCTCTTCGTCGGGACCTCCACCGTCGCCGACACCACCTTCACGCAGGCCATGGCGGTGACGCGGGTCGGTGACGTGCTCGTCAGCGGTGCCGCGATCTCGGGCGACCCCGCCCTCGCCCGGCGCGCCGCGACCGAGCTCGCGGACTCGGCCGTGGGCCACCTGCGCCAGCTGGACTTCCCACCGGCCCTGGGTCAGCCCCTGGGCAGAAGCACTGTCGCGCCCAACGCCGCATCGGCGCCCGGCGCGAGCCCGGCCGCGCCCCTCGTGGCCGCGGAGGAGTACCGCTTCGGCGACGTCCTGCCCACGGTCGCCGAGCTCGGTCACGACCTGAGGTACCACGGTGACGCCAGCCACGGCCGGACCGTCCCCGCCTCCAGCGGTCAGCTCTGCGACCTGAGCGGACTGCCTGCCGCCCGGGTTGCCCAGGCGAACGCGGCGCCCCACCCTGTCGCAGGGACCTTGCAGAGCGCGTGGTCGGGGGACGGACAGGGCCTCGACCCGAGCGTCGACATCACTGTGACCGGCTACTCCGCGGGCACCGGGCCGGAGGCCTTCCGCCGCCTGCAGCAGGACACCGGGCCCTGCACGTGGCTGCCGGCCCAGGAGCGCCAGGCCTGGCCCGGCGAGGACGACCAGCAGACGTGGCTGTCGCGCGGCGCTGGTGCGGACTCGGCGACCTACATCGCTGCCCGGCGTCTCGGCGACGTCATCGTCTCGGTCCAGGTCGTCGGATTCTCGGCCCAGGACGCGCACGACGAGGCGGTCCGGGTGAACGGCATCGTCGCGCAGAAGCTGCGCGACAGCGGCCTCCCCGCAGTCCGGGGGCGGTGACCGTGGGGTTCTTCAGCCGCCCGCCGCTGGCGTCGTCCGATCGAGCGACCGGGGACGCCGACGCCTACGTCTCGGCGGCGATCCCGCGGCTCATGGGGGCTGCCCTGTCCCTCACCGGCAACCGGCACGACGCCGAGGACCTCGTGCAGGACACCCTGGCCAAGGTGCTGGTGCACTGGCGCAAGGTAGAGCGGGCGGACAGCCCGGACGCCTACGTCCGCAAGGTCATGGTCAACACGTTCGTCTCCGGTAAGCGGCGTCGGTCCTCCAACGAGGTCGTGTCCCACGAGCTGGTGACCGCGGACTCGGTGACGCCTTCCGCCCGACCCGTTGGACCGGAGGACCGTGACGAGATGTGGACCCTGCTCGCCGGGCTCTCACCCCGTCAGCGGGCCGTGCTGGTCCTGCGGTACTACGACGACCTCCCGGACGCGGCCATCGCCGACGTGCTGGGGTGCTCGCCGGTGTCGGTACGGGTCACGGCGCACAAGGCGCTGGCCAGGCTCCGCGAGCAGATGCCCGGTCTGGGAGACTCGGGGCCATGCCCCGAGCCAACCGGCGCCGCCGTGACGACGTCCCGCTGAACGTCGACCGTGCCGTCGGCGGGCTCACGCGGCGCGAGTCGTATGGCGGCTCGGAGTGGTTCGTCCGCCGGGTCACCGGGGCGTCGTCGAGCCGGGCCTACCTGTGCCCGGGCTGCCAGCAGAACATCCCGATGGGCACGCCCCACGTCGTCGCGTGGCCCGCCGACGGCATGGGCGGCCTGGACGACCGCCGTCACTGGCACACGACGTGCTGGGAGGCGAGGGAGCGGCGGCACACCCGCGGCGCCATACGCTGAGCGTCAGTGGCGCCGCTGGCGCGGCAGCAGGACCTCTTCGTAGAGCAGCAGCAGGCCTGCGGCGACGGGGATCGCGAGCAGGGCACCCAGCACGCCCAGCAGGGTGCCACCGGCGAGGGCGGCGACGACGGTGACCGCCCCGGGCACCGAGACGGTCCGCTGCATGATCTTCGGGGCGATGACGTAGTTCTCGACCTGCTGGTAGATCACGTAGTAGACCGCCGCGATGACGGCGTCCTGGGTGTTCGTGAAGAGCGCGACGAGGACGACGATGGCCGCGCCGATCGTGGCACCCACCATGGGCACGAGGCCGAGGAAGCCGACCGCGACCGCGAGCACCGCGGCATACGGGATCCCGACGATCGACATCATGATCCACGAGCAGATGGCGTTGATCGTGGCGACGGCGACCTGGCCGATGGCGTAGGAGCCCGTGCGCCGCATGATCTCCTCGGACAGCGAGATCACGCGGGGACGGCGGGACGCCGGGACCATCGCGTAGGCCGCCTGCTTGACGCGCGGCAGCGAGGCGAGCAGGAAGAGGGTGAGGACCAGGACCGTGAAGGCCTGGAAGATGCCACCGATGACCGCGGCACCGACCCCGAGGACGCCGCCGAAGACCTGGCTGATGAAGTTGCCGTCGGTGAGGCGCTTGTTGAACTCCGCCTCGATCTTGTCGACCACCTTGTAGTGCTGGTCGAAGTCCTTGACGACGGGGTTGTTGAGCAGCTGGTTGAGGTAGTCGGGGGACTTCGCCGCCAGGTCGCCACCCTGCTGCACGACCGGCGGCACGACGAGCAGGCCGATGAGCGTGAACACGACGATGACGCCGAGGAAGACGAGGGACACCGCTCCCGACCGCCTGATGCCCCGGCGGGTCAGGAACTCGACGAGCGGGTTCAGGGCGAGGGTCAGGAAGAACGCCACGACGACGAGCGTGATGGTGGTGGTGAGCCTGCCCAGGGTCTGCCACAGCAACAGGGCGAGCAGGACGCCGAGAGCTCCGACGAACCCCATGTAGAACGGCGACTGGCGGTTGAGCGGGCGCCCCGCCCTGCCGTAGCGCTGGGTCGTCTCGGTGTCCTTGACGCCACCCACCTGCTCGGCGGCGTCCCCGCCACCAGCCTCGCGGAGGTCGGGCGCCGTCGCGTCCGTCGTGCCGGACCCGCTCTGTGGAGTCACGTGCTCCTCGTGCGCGTCGCGACCGCCCTCGGCCTCGCTGCCCTGGCGCAGGGCAGGCAGGACGTCCGCCAGCAGGTCGGCCGCCGTCGGCGTCGCCTCACCCCGGTCGTTGGGGTGGTTGCTGGCACGCAGAGCCTCTCGCTGTGCGTGCCGGAACTCGCGCCATCGTTCCAGCACTGACATGTCAGGAACCCTAGGGCACCGCGGGCTGCTGCCGTCGCGAAGGTGCAGGTCAGGTGTTGCGGAACCGGTTGATCGCGGCCAGGTGGGTGGCCCGCTTCTCCTCGTCCGTGACGCCCAGCCCCGCCTCGGGGGAGAGCGTCAGCACGCCCACCTTGCCCTGGTGCAGGTTCTGGTGGACGTCGTATGCCGCCTGGCCGACCTCCTCGAGGGCGTACGTCCGGGACAGGGTCGGGTGGATCAGCCCGCGGTTGACGAGGTCGTTGGCCTCCCACGCCTCGCGGTAGTTGGCGAAGTGGCTGCCGATGACGCGCTTGAGGTTCATCCAGAGGTAGCGGTTGTCGTACTCGTGCATGTAGCCGCTCGTGGACGCACAGGTGACGATCGTGCCGCCCTTGCGTGCGACGTACGTGCTCGCGCCGAAGGTCTCGCGACCGGGGTGCTCGAACACGATGTCGGGGTCCTTGCCCCCGGTGAGCTCGCGGATGCGCGCGCCGAACCGCTTCCACTCGCGCTGGTCCTGGGTCGTCGGGTCGCTCCAGAACCGGTAGCCCTCGGCGGTGCGGTCGATGACCAGCTCCGCACCCATGGCGCGGCAGATGTCGGCCTTGTCGGGGGAGGAGACCACGCAGACGGGGGTCGCGCCGCCGGCGAGCGCCATCTGGGTCGCGTAGGAGCCGAGGCCGCCGGACGCACCCCAGATGAGGACGACGTCGCCGAGCTTCATGCCGGCGCCATTGCGGGAGATGAGCTGGCGGTAGGCGGTGGAGTTGACCAGGCCGGGGGAGGCCGCCTCTTCCCACGTGAGGTGGGTGGGCTTGGGCATCAGCTGGTTGGTCTTGACGATCGCGAGCTCGGCGAGTCCGCCGAAGTTGGTCTCGAAGCCCCAGATGCGCTGCTCGGGGTCGAGCATCGTGTCGTTGTGGCCGTCGGCGCTCTCGAGCTCGACGGACAGGCAGTGCGCGACGACCTCCTCACCCGGCTTCCACTTCTGGACGCCCGGGCCGGTACGCAGCACGACACCGGCGAGGTCCGAACCCACCACGTGGTAGGGCAGGTCGTGGCGCTGCGCGTACGTCGAGGTGCGGCCGTAGCGCTCGAGGAAGCTGAACGTCGACACCGGTTCGAAGATCGACGTCCAGACGGTGTTGTAGTTGATCGCGCTGGCCATCACGGCGACCAGGGCCTCGCCGGGGGCCAGCTCGGGGAGCGGCACGTCGTCGACGTGCAGGGACCGGCGGGGGTCCTTGTCGCGGCTCTCGAGCCCCTCGAAGAGGTCGACCTCGTCCTTGTGGACGGTCACCCCTCGATAGGTCTCGGGGAGGGTGAGGGAGGCGTACGTCTGCTCGCTGCGGTCCCCGGAGAGGATGGCGTCGCGGATGTCCTGCATGGGATGTGGCTCCTCGGCGTCGTCGGCGTCTGTGGCACGGCTGCGGCCGAAACTACTGCGGGGTAAAGCGCGTCGGTGGGGAGTGAGACTCCGGTCACGCGGTGACCTACCTCACCCACCCCGAGGACGGGTCAGTGCGTCTCGTACGCCGGTTGCACCAGCTCCACCAGGACCCCGCCGGCGTCCTTGGGGTGGATGAAGTTGACCCTGCTGTTCGAGGTGCCGCGACGCGGCTCGTCGTAGAGCAGGCGCAGACCGCGCTCCCGCAGGACCGCGCTCACGGCCTGGACGTCCTCGACCCGGTAGGCCACCTGCTGCACGCCCGGACCGGAGCGGTCGAGGAACTTCGCTATGGTCGACTCCGGCGTGAGGGGGGCCAGCAGCTGGATGTGCGACCCGCTCCCGCCGACGGCCATCATCGCCTCCCGGACGCCCTGCTCCTCGTTGACCTCCTCGTGGGCCAGCGTCATGCCGTAGGTGTCGCGGTAGAAGGCGATCGCGACATCGAGGTCGGTGACGGCGACGCCGACGTGGTCGATGGCCGTGAAGAGCTCGGTGGGCAGCGCTGCATCCATGTGCCTCACCCTAGGACGCAGCCCGCACGGCGCGACAGGAGTCCTTGGTCACGCCCGCTGCCTGCGCCCCTAGACTGGCTCGCATGTCTGCACTGTCCCGGGACGACGTCGCCCACCTGGCCGGCCTCGCCCGCATCGACCTCTCGGACGCCGAGCTCGACCGGATGTCCGGCGAGCTCGGGGTCATCCTCGACTCCGTCGCGAAGGTGCAGGAGGTCGCCGCCGGTGACATCGAGCCGATGTCCCACCCGCTTCCCCTGACCAACGTCACCCGCCCCGACGTGGTCCGCCCGTCGCTCGGGGCTGCTGCCGCCCTCGCCGGCGCGCCGCAGCAGGACCAGCAGCGCTTCTCGGTGCCGCGCATCCTCGCCGAGGACTGACCGGCGCCCGCGCGGCCGCCCCTGACCCTGCGCTCCTCGCGCACCTCGCGACAGACCAAGGACCACCACTCGTGAACTCCGACCTCACCCGTTCCAGCGCCGCCGAGCTGGCCCACGCCCTGGGCTCCGGCGAGCTCAGCTCCGTCGAGATCGTGCAGGCGCACCTCGACCGCATCGCCGCCGTCGACGCCGACGTCCACTCCTACCTCCACGTCGACGGGGAGGGCGCGCTCGCCGCCGCCCGCCAGGTCGACGAGCGTCGTGCCGCCGGAGAGGACCTGCACGTCCTCGCTGGGGTGCCGATCGCGGTCAAGGACGTGCTCGTGACCAAGGGCCTCCCGACGACCTGCGGCTCGAAGATCCTCGAGGGCTGGGTACCGCCGTACGACGCCACCGTCGTGGCCAAGCTGCGCGCGGCCGGCATGCCGATCCTGGGCAAGACGAACATGGACGAGTTCGCGATGGGTTCCTCCACCGAGCACTCGGCCTACGGCCCCACCCACAACCCGTGGGACCTGACGCGCATCCCGGGTGGGTCCGGCGGTGGCTCCGCAGCCGTCGTCGCGGCATACGAGGCACCGCTGGCGATCGGCACGGACACCGGTGGTTCGATCCGCCAGCCGGCGTCCGTGACCGGCACGGTCGGCGTGAAGCCGACGTACGGCGGGGTGTCCCGCTACGGGCTCGTGGCACTGGCGTCGAGCCTGGATCAGGCCGGTCCCTGCACGCGCACCGTCCTCGACGCCGCCCTGCTGCACTCGGTGATCGGTGGGCACGACCCGCTCGACTCGACGTCGATCGACGCACCCGTGCCGGCCGTCGTGGAGGCGGCCCGCCGCGCCGACGTCAAGGGGCTGCGAGTGGGTGTCATCAAGGAGCTGGGTGGCGAGGGCTACCAGGCCGGCGTGCGCGCTCGCTTCGACGAGTCCGTGGCGCTGCTGCAGGAGGCCGGTGCCGAGGTCGTCGAGGTGTCCTGCCCGAGCTTCGACTACGCGCTCGCGGCCTACTACCTGATCCTCCCCAGCGAGGCGTCGTCCAACCTCGCCAAGTTCGACGGAATGCGTTACGGCGCAAGGGTCCTGCCCCCGGGCATCGACGACCCGAGCGCCGAGCAGGTCATGGCTGCCACCCGTGACGCCGGCTTCGGCGACGAGGTGAAGCGCCGCATCATCCTCGGCACCTACGCCCTCTCGAGCGGGTACTACGACGCCTACTACGGCCAGGCGCAGAAGGTTCGCCGCCTGATCGCCGACGACTTCACCACAGCGTTCGAGAAGGTCGACGTGCTCGTCAGCCCGACCGCGCCGACCACGGCGTTCAAGCTGGGCGACAAGGTCGACGACCCGATGTCGATGTACCTGCAGGACGTCGCGACCATCCCCGCGAACCTCGCGGGTGTCCCCGGCATGTCGCTGCCCAGCGGCCTCGCCGACGAGGACGGCCTGCCGACGGGCATCCAGATCCTCGCCCCGGCGACCCGCGACGACCGGCTCTACGGCGTGGGTGCGGCCCTCGAGCGGATGCTCCTGGACCGTTGGGGCGCTCCGCTGCTCACCAAGGCCCCCGAACTCTCCGCGAAGGGAGCGTGACCCCGATGGCCACCGCTGTCACCGAAGAGGTCGTCGACTACGACGAGGTGCTCGAGCGCTACGACCCCGTGATGGGTCTCGAGGTGCACGTCGAGCTCAACACCGCGACGAAGATGTTCTGCGGCTGCGCGACCGAGTTCGGCGCCGAGCCCAACAGCCAGGTCTGCCCCGTCTGCCTCGGGTTGCCGGGTGCGCTTCCGGTCGTCAACGACAAGGCGGTCGAGTCGGCCATCCGCATCGGGCTGGCGCTCAACTGCGAGATCGCGACCTGGTGCCGGTTCGCCCGGAAGAACTACTTCTACCCGGACATGCCGAAGAACTTCCAGACCTCGCAGTACGACGAGCCGATCGCCTTCAACGGGCACCTCGACGTCGAGCTCGAGGACGGCACGACCTACCGCGTGGAGATCGAGCGCGCGCACATGGAGGAGGACACGGGCAAGTCGCTGCACGTCGGTGGCTCCACCGGTCGCATCCACGGCGCGGAGTACTCGCTCGTCGACTACAACCGCGCCGGCATCCCGCTCATCGAGATCGTCACCAGGCCGCTCACCGGTGCCGGTGGGCGCGCCCCCGAGGTCGCCAAGGCGTATGTCGGTGCGTTGCGGGAGCTGCTGCGTGCCCTCGGCGTCTCCGACGTGAAGATGGAGCAGGGGTCGCTCCGCTGCGACGCGAACGTGTCACTGCGCCCGAAGGTGGGTGACGCGACGAGCGAGGAGCAGGCGGCAGTGCCGCTGGGCACCCGCACGGAGACCAAGAACGTCAACTCGCTGCGCAGCGTCGAGCGAGCCGTCCGCTACGAGATCACGCGGCAGGCCGCGATCCTCGACAAGGGCGGGAAGATCACCCAGGAGACGCGGCACTGGCACGAGGACACCGGGGTCACCACGAGCGGACGGGAGAAGTCCGACGCCGAGGACTACCGCTACTTCCCGGAGCCCGACCTCGTCCCCGTGGCACCGACCCGCGAGACGGTCGACGCCCTGCGCCAGACCCTCCCGGAGCCGCCCGGCGAGCGACGCAGGCGACTCCAGGCCGACTGGGGCTACAGCGATCTCGAGATGCGCGACGTCATGAACGCCGGTGCGGTCGAGCTCATCTCCGAGACCGTCGCCGCGGGTGCGACGCCCGCCGGTGCCCGCAAGTGGTGGACCGGTGAGCTCGCCCGCCGGGCCAACGCCGAGGGGCGCTCGGTCGAGGACTTCGGAGTCACGCCGGCGCACATCGCCGAGCTCGACGGGCTGGTCCGGGACGGTCGCCTCAACGACTCCATGGCCCGTCAGGTGCTCGAGGGCGTCCTCGCCGGCGAGGGGACCCCGACCGAGGTCGCCGACGCCCGCGGGCTCGAGCTGGTGCAGGACGACGGCGCGCTCGAAGCCGCGGTGGACAAGGTCATCGAGGCCAACGCCGACGTCGCCCAGAAGGTGCGCGACGGCAAGGTCCAGGCCGCCGGAGCCCTCATCGGCCAGGTCATGAAGGAGATGCGCGGCCAGGCCGACGCCGGGAAGGCGCGCGAGATCATCCTGGCGAAGCTCACCGGCTGAACCTCGTCACGTGAACAGGACGCCCGCCCCGGAGCACTCCGGGGCCGGCGTCCTGCCTCAGGCCGCGGTCACGTGAGGTCGCCGAGGGGGATCGCGAGGAGCTTGTCGTCGTGCTCGCCACCCGTCCCCCGGGAGGTGTTGTTCGACAGGATCCAGAGCCGCTCGTCGGGCGCCACGACCACGTCGCGCAGGCGTCCGTACTCGCCTTGGAGGAGGCGCTCCGGCTCGCCGGCGCGGTTGCCGGACACCGGGATCCGCCACAGCGACTCACCGCGCAGCGCTGCCATCCAGATGGCGCCGTCGGCGTAGGCGATGCCGCTGGGGGAGGCGTCCGAGGTGGGCCACTGCACCAGTGGCTCGACGAACCCGGCGCGCTGCTGCTTGCCCTCGACCACCGGCCACCCGTAGTTCTTGCCGGGCTCGATCCGGTTGAGCTCGTCCCAGGTGTTCTGCCCGAACTCGCTCGCGTACATCGTCCCGTCCGGTGCCCAGGCGATCCCCTGCACGTTGCGGTGGCCGTAGCTCCAGACCGGCGAACCGTCGAACGGGTTGCCGGGTGCAGGCTTGCCGTCCCGGGTGATCCGCAGGATCTTGCCCCCCAGCGAGCTGCGGTCCTGGGACCGGTCGGTCTCTCCGGCGTCCCCGGTCGTGACGTAGAGGAACCCGTCCGGACCGAACTTCAGCCGTCCGCCGTTGTGGTTGCCCGCCTTGGGGATCCCGGTGAGTATGGCGCGCTGCCGGGCCGGTTTCCCGTCGTCGAACGTCACGCGCAGCACGCGGTTGTCCCGCGCCGCGGTCGTGTAGAGGAAGACGCTGCGGTCGCTGGCGAAGGTGGGCGACACCGCGATGCCGAGCAGCCCGCCCTCACCTCCGGGCTCGACCCCTGCCACCCGGCCGAGGTCGACGGGGGACCGGCCGTCCCGCACCTGCAGCAGCCTCGCCTCGTCCCGCAGGGTGACCAGGGCCGAGCCGTCGGGCAGGAACGCCGTCCCCCACGGGACGTCGAGGTCCTGGGCCACCGTCGACTGCGTCGTGACCGCAGGATCGGTACCGGTGGTCGAGGACGGCGAGGACGGCGAGGACGGCGTGGACGTCGCGGTGGCTCCGCTCGACGGGGTGACCGGTGTCCGGCTCCCGCTCACGACGGGTGCCGACAGCTCACCACCTGCGCTGCCGTCGCTGCAGGCCCCGACGGCCAGGGCGAGCACTCCGGTGGCTGCCGCCAGGCGGACACGGGCGGATGGAACGGGACGAAGCGGCATACCCCATTGTGCGCGAGGTGACCGGCCACGGCACCCGGCGTCGCCCGACCCGCCGCCCGGCGGCAGGGACGGGCCGCGGGTTAGCGTGGGGCCATGACGCTCGTGACGCTGCCTGGGCAGGCCTGGATCGACGCGGTCGGGCCGGTCCCCGGGCTCGAGCTCGCGGTGTGGGACATGACCGGTCCCCCGGAGCGGGCCGACGAGGTCAGGGTCGTCGTGCCGCCCTACATGGGTGCAGGTCCGCTGCTGCCCAACATCCGCCACGCGCCCTCGGTCGAGCTCGTGCAGACCCTGACCGCCGGGTACGAGGACATCGCGGCCGTCCTGCCCGAGGGCGTGGCCCTGGCGAACGCCGCCGGGGTCCACGACGCCTCGACCGCCGAGCTGGCCCTGGCCCTGACGCTGGCGGCCCTGCGCGACTTCCCCGACTTCCACGCGGCGCAGCAGGAGGGGCGGTGGCTCCCGGGCTCGATCCACCCGGCACTGGCGGACAAGCGCGTCCTGATCCTGGGGTACGGCTCGATCGGGCGGGCCATCGCGGCGAGGTTCACGCCGTTCGAGGTCGACCTCACCGCGGTCGCGAGCAGGGCGCGCGCAGGTGACGAGCTGGTGCGCTCCGTGCACGGCGTGGACGAGCTCCCGGGCCTGCTGCCCGAGCACGACGTCGTCGTGGTCATCGTCCCGCTCGGCGAGGCCACGGCCGGCCTCGTGGACGACGCGTTCCTGTCGGCGATGCCGGACGGCGCCCTGCTCGTCAACGTGGCGCGGGGCGGGGTCGTCGACACCGATGCCCTCGTCAAGCACCTCGAGGCCGGTCGGTTGCGGGCGGCGCTCGACGTCACCGATCCCGAGCCGCTCCCCGCGGGCCACCCCCTGTGGTCGGCACCCGGCGTGCTCATCACCCCGCACGTCGGTGGTGCGTCCACCGCCTTCAAGCCGCGCGCCGTGCGCCTCCTGCGCGAGCAGCTCGGCGCGTATGCCGCGGGGCGCCCGCTGAGCAACCTCGTCCGGGGGTCGGTTCAGGGGGCGTAGCCACGCACCCAGTCCACGACGAGCTCGGGGACGTGGACCGCCTCCTGCTCGTCACGGGACGTCGCCCACGTCGGGAAGTCGAACACGGCGAGCATGCTCTGGACGGGGTAGTCGGGCGAGACGGTCGTCGTGCGGACCACCTCCCCGTCGACGAGGAAGTCCGCCGACCCGGGGCGCCAGTCGACGGCATACACGTGGAAGTCGCTGACATCGAGGTCGAGGCGCGGCGCCTCCCAGTCCTCGCGCAGGGCCGGGTCGCGGAAGGCGTGAACCCCCATGCCGACCTCGGCCGAGGCGCCGGCCACCGAGCGGCCGAACACCTCCATGACGCACAGCTCACCGCAACGCTCGGGGGAGTCCTCGAGGCCGACGAACCACCAGGCGGCCATCGACCGCGGGCTCAGCGACATCCGCGCCCTCAGCTCGAGCCGGCCGAGGTGCGGGGTCCAACCCCACCACGGCTCCTGCACCTCCCGGACGACGCTGCGCTCGTCGACCGGCTGCTGGCCGACCCGGCTGCCCACCGGTCCCGAGAAGACGCCGGACTGGACCCCGGAGACGCGCAGGGGCGGGTCGTCCTGGACCTCCGGGCACCACAGACCCTGGTGCGGCGGCACGCTCAGGTGGAGGCAGGAGTCACGCACCTGCCAGGTCGCCGCGGAGGCGGCCCGCGAGCTCCACTGCGGGAGGTAGTGCGGCAGCCACCGAGAACGGTCGAGCCCGTCCGCGGTGTCGCCGTCGAAGTCGTCCTCGAACACCAGCCCGCCGGCCTGTGGTCCGGTCACCCCGTCCTCCTCCACGTGTCGCGAACTCGTCCCATGATGGGCGGTCACACTGACACCGGGCGGTGCCACCATGGGGTCATGACACAGACGATCGTGGGCATCGGGACACGCAAGGGGCTGTGGCTCGCCCGCAGCGAGGACCGCCGGACGTGGCAGGTCGACGGCCCCCACTTCCTCATGAGCGAGGTGCTCTCGCTCCTGTTCGACACCCGCCGCGCGACGCCCCGGCTCGTCGTCGGCTTCCGTTCCTCGCACTGGGGTCCGTCGCTGCAGCACTCCGACGACCTGGGCGCCACGTGGGTCGAGCACCCTGAGGGGTCGATCCGGTTCCCGGAGGACACCGACACCGCCCTCAAGGCCACGTGGCAGCTCGTCGCCGACCCGCACGACCCGCAGGTCGTGTGGGCGGGCACCGAACCGCAGGGCCTGTGGCGCAGCGAGGACGGCGGCGAGACGTTCGAGCTGAACCGCGGGCTCTGGGATCACCCGCACCGGCCCGAGTGGGGGGAGGGGTTCGGGGGCGGCGCGATCCACACGGTGCTGCCGAGCCCCGTCGACGCCGACTCGATGCTCGTCGCGATGAGCACCGGCGGGGTCTACAACACCCGCGACGGCGGCCGCTCGTGGACGCCCGGCAACACCGGCATCCACGCCTACTTCCAGCCGCACGACGAGTGGCCGGAGTTCGGGCAGTGCGTCCACAAGGTCGCACGCGACAGCGCGACCCCGACCCGCCTCTACGCGCAGAACCACAGGGGCGTCTACCGCTCCGACGACGACGGTGTCACGTGGACCTCGATCGAGGCCGGCCTCCCCACCAACTTCGGGATGACGGCGGTGTCCAACCCCGCCCGCGGTGACAGCGTGTGGCTCGTCCCCATCGCCTCCGACGGCGAGCGCATCCCGCCCGGCGCGACCCTGCAGCTGCAGCGCACCGACGACGCCGGCGCGACGTGGCACACCCAGGACGCAGGCCTGCCGAAGCCGAGCTACACCAACGTGCTGCGCGACGCCGCCGGGACCGACACGCACGAGGAGCCGGGCCTCTACGTCGGCACGCGCAACGGCGAGGTCTACGCCACCCTCGACGGAGGGGAGTCCTTCACCCGCATCGTCGAGCAGCTGCCCGACGTCCTGTGCGTCCGGGCGGTGAGCCTCCCGTGACGGCCCGCGTCGTGCTGCCGGGGCTGCTGCGCGACCTGGCGGACGGGGCGGCCGAGCTCCCGGTCGAGCTCGAGGGGCCGGCCCCGCTGGCCGACGTCCTCGACCTGGCCTTCGAGCCGTGGCCGATCCTCGCCTCCCGGATCCGTGACGAGCGCGGCGAGATCCGCCGGCACGTCAACGTGTTCGTCGACGGTGAGGACGCCAAGCGGGCCGAGGGCGTCCGCACCGAGGTCGGTCCGCAGGCGACGGTGCACGTCATCAACGCCGTGTCCGGTGGCTGACCCGGGCCGCGCGGAGACGACGGTCAGGGTCCGCGGTCGGGTCGGCGGTCAGCCGGTCCAGACGCCGTCGTCCCACGCGCGCCGCAGGACGGCCGTGTAGGGCGCGAGGTCCAGCCCGGCGGAGGCGAGCCACGCGTCGTCGTTGTACGTCGCGGCATACCGCTCGGCACCGTCGCACAGGAGCGAGACGATGCTGCCGCGCTCGCCCCGGGCCGAGAGCTCGCAGGCGAGCCGCAGCACGCCGTAGAGGTTGGTGCCCGTGGAGGCGCCGGCCCGTCGGCCGGTGCGTTCGTTGAGGAAGCGCATGGAAGCGACTGACGCGGCGTCGGGGACGAGCATCATGCGGTCGACGACGTTCGGGACGAAGCTGGGCTCGACCCGCGGACGCCCGATGCCCTCGATGCGTGAGCCGCAGGCGGCGGCCACTCCGGCGTGGTCGCCGCGGAACGCGGGCAGGAACGCCGACCGCTCGGGGTCGACGACGCAGACCTGGCTGGCGAGCCCGCGGTAGCGCACGTAGCGGCCGATGGTGGCGCTCGTGCCGCCGGTCCCGGCCCCGACGACGACCCAGCGGGGGACCGGGTGCCGCTCGAGCGACATCTGCTCGAAGACGGACTCGGCGATGTTGTTGTTGCCTCGCCAGTCCGTGGCCCGCTCGGCGAAGGTGAACTGGTCGAGGTAGTGGCCACCGCGCTCGACCGCGAGCCGGCGGGCGACGTCGTAGACCTCGCCGGCGTCGTCGACGAGGTGGCACTGCCCGCCCTCCCGCTCGATGAGGGCGATCTTCTCCGCGCTGGTGGTCCGCGCCATGACGGCGATGAAGGGGAGCTCGAGCATCCGGGCGAAGTACGCCTCGCTCACGGCGGTGGAGCCGCTCGAGGCCTCGATGACGGTGGTCCCCTCGCGGAGCTCGCCGTTGCAGAGGGCGTAGAGGAACAGCGACCGGGCGAGCCGGTGCTTGAGGCTTCCCGTGGGGTGGGTCGACTCGTCCTTGAGGTAGACGTCGACGTCGGGCAGCCCGGGGACGGGGACGTGCACGAGGTGGGTGTCGGCGCTGCGGTTGGCATCGGCCTGGATGCGTCGCACCGCCTCGTCGAGCCAGGCCCGGTCGGTCGGGGCGGCTGCCGGTACGTCGACGATCGCGGGCACCTGGTCCATGGGGGCGAGGCTAGCGGTCGGCTCGAGGATCCCTGCTCGTCGCCGCCCGGATGAGCAGGGGGAGGAACTCTCGTTCGAGCGAGCCCGCCGGCACGGACCCCGGGTCGAGGAGGTGCTGGCCCAGCCCGCCCTGGAAGACGAGGCTGATGAGGCGCACGAGGTCCGTCGTCGACACGGCGGGGTGCAGCCCCTGGGCGGCGGCGATCCTGTCGACGAGGGCGACGAGCTCGTCGCGGATCGCGGCCTGGGCGCCGGCCCAGGCCGCGCGGGCCTCCTCGTCCCGCAGGGCGTGCAGGGCGAACTCACTGGTGAGCAGGTGCCAGCGACGACGTGACTCGGGGTCGTCGGTCCACACGTCGAACACCGCCTCGAGCACCTGCTCGAGCGACAGGCCGGGTCGCTCGGCGACCTCGGCGATGCGCTGCCGCAGCGCCGACGCGTGGGCGGCGTAGAGCTCGAGGACCAGCTCGTCCTTGGAGGCGAAGTTCGAGTAGAACGCGCCCCGGGTGAAGTGCGCCCGCTCGCACAGGTCCTCGACGCTGGCGCCGTGGAAGCCGCGCTCGGCGAAGACCTCCTCGGCGGCAGCGAGCAGGCGGCCCCGGGTCGCCTCGCGACGAGCGGTCCGGGGGGCGGTGGACGTGGTGGGGCTCACGGCGGCTGGGCTGGCTTCGGGCACGTCCCGGAGAATACACTCCTGTATTGAATACAGTTGTGTATCGAGAGGGGCCGGCACCTCGTGTCGACCACCGGACAGGCAGATCGCATGGAACTCATCGCCGACCACGTCAGTATCGCGGGCCTGCACGGCCCGCTGCTGCTGCCCACGAGCCTGACGGCCGGTCCCGGGCACGTCACCCTGGTCGCGGGCGACCCCGGCTACGGCCACGTCGCGCTGGCGCTGGCCCTCGGTGGCCGAGCGCCGCTGATGGACGGAGTCGTCACCGTGGACGGTGACGCGTCGGAAGCGCTCCGTCGACGGCACGTCGCACTCGTCGACGTCCCCGACGTGACCGCGCCCGAGGGCGCGCTCAGCGTCCGGGCCGCCGTCGCCGAGCAGCTCGCGCTGGCGGGACGCCCCGCCAGCAGGGCGGCCACGCGGGCGTTCCTCGCCGGGCACGGGGTGGAGGACCAGGGCGAACGCTTCGAGAGCCTGCCGCCATCCACGCGCACCACGCTGCTCATGCGCGTGGCCGCGGCGCGGGCCGCCACGCGTGTGCTCGTCGTGGCCGCCCCCGACCGCCTCGGGGGAGACCCGACCGACTGGTATGCCGCGGCGGAGCGCCTCGCCGCCGAGGGCCTCACGGTCGTCGTGCAGGTGACCCACGGGACCGCCCGTCAGCTCGCCCTGCCCGCCACCTACGAGCTGGGCGTGGCCGCATGACCGCCCTTCGCCTCGCCCTCACCGAGCTGCGCCGCATCACGGCCGGACGGCTGCCGCGAGCTGCGCTGGCCGCCCTGGTCCTGGTGCCGACGCTCTACGGCGGGCTGTACCTGTACGCCAACAAGGACCCGTACGGCGCCCTCGACCGTGTGCCGGCGGCCGTCGTCGTCGAGGACGCAGGCACGACCCTGGCCAACGGCGAACGGTTGCAGGTGGGCGACCGGGTCGCGACCGAGCTGCTCGACTCCCACAGCTTCGACTGGCACCGGGTCTCGCGGGCCGGTGCCGAGGCCGGGGTCGACGACGGGACCTACGACTTCGCGCTGGTCGTGCCCCGCGACTTCTCCGCGGACCTCGCCTCGAGTGCGGAGTTCACGCCGCGGCAGGCCCAGCTCCGGGTGGTCACCAACGACGCGAACAACTACCTGGCCCGCACGATCGCCAACCAGGTCGTCGCCCAGGTCACGAAGACCGTTGCCTCGCAGGTGAGCTCGACGGCGGCCAACCAGCTCCTGGTCGGGTTCGGCACCATCCACGACAAGGTCTCGGACGCGGTCGACGGCGCGGGCCGGCTCGCCAAGGGCCTGTCGGACGCGAAGGCGGGCGCGCACCAGCTCACCGCAGGGGCCGACCAGCTCGCGGCGGGCCAGCAGCAGCTCCTCGCCGGCTCGAAGGAGCTGTCGTCCGGGGCGACCAGGGCGGCGAACGGCGCGGAGCGCCTGTCGACCGGGGCAACCCGTCTCAGCGAGGGCCTGGGGACCCTCGACGACCGGACCAAGAGCCTCCCCGCCGACACGAAGAAGCTCGCCGCCGGCGCGCAGCAGGTGGCCGACGGCAACGCGAAGGTCGCCGCCGCCGGCCAGCGCGTCGCCACGGCGTCGCAGGACCTCGTGACCTCGCTGACGTCCGCCCGGGGCGACCTCGCGGACCGGCTGCGGGCCGGCGGGTTCACCGACGACCAGGTCCAGGCCGTCCTCGATGCCGCGGCCCAGCTCAGCGGTCCCGTCTCCGACGCGAACTCGCAGGTGCAGACGGCGTCGGGACAGCTCGACCGGCTCGCCGCCGGCGCCGGCCAGGTGGCCGACGGCGCGTCGAGGCTCGCCGTGGCGGCAGGTCCGCTCCACGCGGGCATCCACGACGCGGCCACGGGGAGCAGCACCCTCGTCGCAGGCGCGAGCGACCTCGCCTCGGGCAACCGGTCGCTGGCGTCGGGCGCCGCTCGTCTCTCGGCAGGGGAGCAGGACGCCGTCGACGGGACGAACCGGCTCGACTCGGGTGCCCACCAGCTGGCCGATGGGGTGGACCGGCTCTCGGACGGGGCCACGCAGCTGCACGACGGATTGGCCAAGGGGCTGCGCTCCATCCCGGACCCCAGCGCCGACCAGCGCAAGGCCGTGGCGCAGACCCTCGGCAATCCCGTCGGGGTGCAGGGAAGCTCCCTCGCGTCCGCGAACACCTACGGTGCCGGGCTCGCCCCCTTCTTCCTCAGCCTGTCGCTGTGGATCGGGGCCTACGTCCTCTTCCTCCTGCTCAACCCCCTGTCCTCCCGGTCCCTCGCGACGGGGCAGCCCAGCTGGCGCACCGCGCTCGGCGGGTGGTTGGCCCCGGCTGCCCTGGGGCTCGTGCAGGCCGTCCTGGTCTTCACCGTCGTGCGGCTCGCCGTCGGCATCGACGTCGCCCACCCGGTGGCCCTGCTCGCCTTCATGGGGGCGGTGTCAGCGACGTTCGTCATGGTGCTGCACGCCCTGGCGGCGCGGTTCGGAGCCCCCGGCAAGTTCCTCGGCCTGGTCCTCATGGTGGTCCAGCTGGTCAGTGCGGGCGGCACGTTCCCCTGGCAGACGCTGCCCGAACCCCTGCACCCGTTGCACCACGTGCTGCCGATGTCCTACGCCGTCGACGGGGTCCGCCGGCTCATGTACGGCGGCTCGCTGGACCACCTCGGTCTGGACCTCGCGGTCCTGGCCGCATGGCTCCTCGGAGCGTTCCTCGTGTCCACCTGGGCGGCGCGTCGTGCCGGCCGGTGGACGGCCCTGCGGATCAAGCCGGAGCTGGCGATCTGAGCCGCCGTCCCACGGCCCCCGCACCCCGTCGGCGCCCGGCTGTCAAGACTGGCTGATCGTCACGGACAGGGCCATGCTCGGGGTATGACCCTGGCCAGCGATGACAAGGTCCTGATCCTCTTCCGGCATGCGAACGCCGAGGAGGGTCTCGGTAAGCCCGACCACGACCGTGAGCTCACCGCACGGGGACGGCGGGACGCGCGTGCAGCCGGAGCCTGGCTGCACGAGCACGGCCTCGGTCCGGAGCTGGTGCTCTGCTCGACGTCGGCCAGGACGCGCCAGACCTGGGCAGAGGCCGAGAGCGGCGGTGCGTGCGGCGAGACGGTCGAGTACGACCCCTCTGTGTACACCGGGGGTTCGGACGCCGTGCTGCGCACGGTCCGCGAGTCGGCGGGGGAGGCCCAGGTCGTGCTCGTCGTCGGGCACAACCCGACGATGGCGGCGCTCGCCAGCGGGCTCGCCGAGGGGAACGGGTCGCTGCAGGCGCACGACTGCCTCGCTGCCGGGTTCCCGACGTCGACCGTGGCGGTGCTCCGGTATGCCGGTCCCTGGGACGGGCTGGGTTTCGGCGCCGCCGAGCTCGAGCGCTGCCACGTCGCCCGCGGCTGAGGTATGCCGCGACCGCCGGTCGGCGGCCCGGCGCACCCGCGGTGCAGGAGGCGGTATACCCGCTGTGCGGGTAGGTGACTCGCACCGTGAGACCCGCGTCCCACGTGCTGGACCCCGGTCCTAGACTGCCCCCATGACGACCACCGAGCCCACCACCAACGGCGTCGACATCAAGCCGCGCAGCCGCGACGTCACCGACGGCATCGAGAAGACCGCGGCCCGGGGCATGCTCCGCGCGGTGGGCATGGGCGACGACGACTGGGTGAAGCCGCAGATCGGGGTGGCCAGCTCGTGGAACGAGATCACCCCCTGCAACCTGTCGCTCGACCGCCTCGCCAAGGCCGTCAAGGACGGGGTGCACTCGGCAGGCGGGTACCCGCTCGAGTTCGGCACGATCTCGGTGAGCGACGGCATCTCGATGGGCCACGAGGGCATGCACTTCTCCCTCGTCAGCCGCGAGATCATCGCGGATTCCGTTGAGACCGTGATGAATGCGGAGCGCCTCGACGGGTCCGTGCTGCTCGCCGGGTGCGACAAGTCGCTGCCGGGGATGCTCATGGCCGCGGCCCGCCTCGACCTCAGCTCGGTGTTCCTCTACGCCGGCTCGATCCTGCCCGGTATCGCCAAGCTCTCGGACGGCTCCGAGAAGACGGTGACCATCATCGACGCGTTCGAGGCCGTGGGCGCGTGCGCCGCGGGGCTGATGTCACGCGCCGACGTCGATGCCATCGAGCGGGCCATCTGCCCGGGCGAGGGTGCCTGCGGCGGCATGTATACCGCCAACACCATGGCCTCCGTCGCCGAGGCGATCGGGATGTCCCTCCCGGGGTCGGCCGCACCGCCGGCCACCGACCGCCGCCGCGACGGGTTCGCCCGCAAGTCCGGTGAGGCCGTCGTCGAGCTGCTCCGCCGCGGCATCACCGCGCGCGACATCATGACCAAGGAGGCGTTCGAGAACGCCATCGCCGTCGTCATGGCCTTCGGTGGCTCGACCAACGCCGTCCTGCACCTGCTGGCGATCGCCAACGAGGCGGAGGTCGACCTGACCCTCGACGACTTCGAGCGCATCGGGTCCAAGGTGCCCCACCTGGCCGACGTGAAGCCGTTCGGGCAGTACGTCATGACCGACATCGACCGCGTCGGGGGAGTGCCCGTCGTCATGCGCGCGCTGCTCGACGCCGGCCTGCTGCACGGCGACTGCCTGACCGTCACCGGGAAGACGATGGCCGAGAACCTCGCCCACATCGCGCCGCCGGACGTCGACGGGAAGGTCGTCCGCGCCATGAAGGAGCCGATCCACAAGACCGGTGGGATCACCATCCTCAAGGGGACGCTCGCCCCCGAGGGTGCTGTCGTCAAGTCGGCCGGGTTCGACTCCGACGTCTTCGAGGGGACTGCTCGCGTCTTCGACGGCGAGCGCGCCGCCATGGACGCCGTCGAGCAGGGGACGCTCAGGGCCGGCGACGTCGTGGTCATCCGCTACGAGGGACCCAAGGGTGGGCCCGGCATGCGCGAGATGCTCGCCGTGACCGGTGCCATCAAGGGTGCCGGCCTCGGCAAGGACGTCCTGCTCCTCACCGACGGGCGGTTCTCCGGCGGCACCACCGGCCTCTGCGTCGGGCACGTGGCGCCGGAGGCGGTCGACGCCGGGCCGATCGCGTTCGTCCGCGACGGCGACAAGATCACCCTCGACGTCGCCAACGGCCGGCTCGACGTGCACGTCGACGAAGCCGAGCTGGCCCGCCGCGCCGAGGGCTTCGAGCCGCCCCCCGCCAAGTACCCGCGGGGCGTCCTGGCGAAGTACCGCAAGCTCGTGGGCAGCGCCAGCGGCGGCGCCGTCTGCGGCTGAGCCGACCCCGCGCCATACCCGTCCGTCGTGGTGGGTATGGCGCGGAGTGGGTCTGTGACTGAGACGACAGGTCCGGATCGCGAGACCGGTCGTCTCGCTCGTTGACACTGCCGGGCCGCCGGGAGGAGAGTGCTCGTGTGGCACGAATTCTCGTACTTCCCTAGCGCGCCGGCCCTGACCGATCAGAGCCAGCGCGCTGCCCTCCGTTGTCCCGCACCGGGACTGGAGGGTTTTTTTGTGAGCAGATCCAGTTGAGCGAGATACGCAACCGAAAGCGGTAGAGACGTGAGCGACACGAGGACGACGCCGGCCCCGAGCCCGTCCCAGGTGGCCCAGAAGGCCCAGCAGGCCCAGCAGGAGGCCCGGGCGAAGACGCCCATCGAGGTCACCGGTGCCCAGAGCCTCGTGCTCTCGCTCGAGGCCGTCGACGTCGACACCGTGTTCGGCATTCCTGGTGGGGCGATCCTCCCCGCGTACGACCCGCTGCTCGACTCGGTCAAGGTCCGCCACATCCTCGTGCGCCACGAGCAGGGCGCCGGCCACGCTGCCGAGGGTTACGCGAGTGCGACGGGCAAGGTCGGCGTCTGCATGGCGACCTCCGGCCCCGGTGCCACGAACCTCGTCACCGCGATCGCCGACGCCTACATGGACTCGGTCCCGATCGTCGCCATCACCGGTCAGGTGAGCTCGGCGTCGATCGGCACGGATGCCTTCCAGGAGGCCGACATCCGCGGCATCACGATGCCGATCACCAAGCACAACTACCTCGTCACCGACGCGTCGCAGATCCCGCGCGTCATCGCCGAGGCCTTCCACATCGCCTCGACGGGCCGACCCGGACCGGTGCTCGTCGACATCTCCAAGGACGCACTCCAGGCCCGCACCACCTTCAGCTGGCCCCCGAAGTTCGACCTGCCGGGCTACCGCCCGGTGGCGCGTCCGCACACCAAGCAGATCCGTGAGGCCGCACGCCTGATCGCGGCGGCCAAGCGGCCGGTGTTCTACGTCGGTGGCGGCGTCATCCGGGGCAACGCGTCCAACGCGCTGCGCGAGTTCGTCGAGCTGACGCAGATCCCCGTGGTCACGACCCTCATGGCCAGGGGCGCCGTCGCCGACAGCCACCCGCTGCACCTGGGGATGCCGGGCATGCACGGATCCGTCGCAGCGGTCACCGCCCTGCAGAAGTCCGACCTGCTCATCACCCTGGGCGCGCGGTTCGACGACCGGGTCACCGGTCAGCTGTCGACCTTCGCCACGGGTGCCAAGGTCATCCACGCCGACATCGACCCGGCCGAGATCTCCAAGAACCGCACCGCCGACGTCCCGATCGTCGGTGACGTGCTCGAGGTCATCGCGGACCTGCACACCGCGGTCGCCGCCGACATCGCGGCCGGCAAGTCCGGTGACTACGCCGCCTGGCGTGGTCAGACGGCCGGCTGGAAGGCGGACTTCCCGCTCGGGTACACCACACCCGAGGGCGGCGAGGCGGTCTCCCCGCAGCACGTCATCGAGCGCATCGGCGCCATCGCCGGTCCCGAGGCGGTGTACGTCGCCGGCGTCGGCCAGCACCAGATGTGGGCCGCCCAGTTCGTCCAGTACGAGCGCCCGAACGCCTGGCTCAACTCCGGCGGACTCGGGACCATGGGGTATGCCGTGCCGGCCGCCATGGGCGCGAAGGTCGCCCAGCCCGACCGCACCGTGTGGGCCATCGACGGCGACGGGTGCTTCCAGATGACCAACCAGGAGCTGGCCACCTGCGTCATCAACAACATCCCGATCAAGGTCGCGATCATCAACAACAGCAGCCTCGGCATGGTCCGCCAGTGGCAGTCGCTGTTCTACAACCAGCGGTACTCCAACACCGACCTGCACACGTCGGTCGGCAGCCGGATCCCCGACTTCGTCAAGCTCGCCGACGCCTACGGCTGCGCCGGTCTGCGCTGCGAGCGACCGGAGGACATCGACGCGACGATCCAGGCCGCGATGGAGATCAACGACCGCCCCGTCGTCGTGGACTTCGTGGTCCACCGGGACGCGATGGTCTGGCCGATGGTGCCGGCCGGGGTGAGCAACGACGCGATCCAGGTCGCCAAGGACACCGCCCCCCAGTGGGACCGCGAAGAGGACGAGGCGACCGCACAGCCCGAGGACGCCGACAACTCCGAGACGACCGGCGCCGAGAGCGCGGACGGGAAGTGAGCGCCATGAGCAAGCACACCCTCTCGGTCCTCGTCGAGAACAAGCCCGGCGTGCTGGCACGCATCGCGGCACTGTTCTCGAGGCGGGGCTTCAACATCGACTCGCTCGCCGTGGGTCCCACCGAGCACCCCGAGATCTCGCGGATGACCGTCGTGGTCGACGTCGACGCCCTCCCGCTCGAGCAGGTGACCAAGCAGCTCAACAAGCTCGTCGAGGTGCTCAAGGTCGTCGAGCTCGAGCCGACCGCCTCGGTGCAGCGCGAGATCCTGCTCGTCAAGGTGCGCACCGACCTGCACAGCCGCAGCCACGTCCTCGAGACCGTGCAGCTGTTCCGTGCCAAGGTCGTCGACGTGGCCAGCGACACGCTGACCATCGAGGTCACCGGCAACCGCGACAAGCTGGCGGCGTTCCTCGAGGTCCTCGAGCCCTTCGGGGTCAAGGAGCTCGTGCAGTCGGGCATGGTGGCGATCGGACGCGGCTCGCGCTCGATCACCGACCGCGCCCTCCGAAGCGCCTGACCTTCCGCACCCCCGGGGGCACGCGCCATACGCGACCACCGGCTGAACCACCACGAACCCGAACCGAACCCAGCAGATCCCAACCGAAGGAGTGGCCACCGTGGCCCAGATGTTCTACGACGACGACGCTGACCTGAGTGTGATCCAGGGCAAGAAGGTGGCCGTCATCGGCTACGGCAGCCAGGGGCACGCCCACGCGCTGAACCTGCGCGACTCCGGGGTCGACGTCCGCGTCGGTCTCGCCGAGGGCAGCAAGAGCCGTGCCAAGGCCGAGGCCGAGGGCCTCACCGTGAAGACCGTCGCCGAGGCGGTCAAGGAGGCCGACCTCGTCGTCATCCTCACGCCCGACCAGGTGCAGCGGACGGTCTACGCCAACGACATCAAGCCGAACCTCAAGGAGGGCGCCGCGCTGCTGTTCGGGCACGGCTTCAACATCCGGTTCGACTACATCCAGCCCGAGGCGACCTCCGACGTCCTCATGGTCGCCCCCAAGGGACCCGGCCACCTCGTCCGTCGCGAGTACGTCGACGGCCGTGGCGTGCCCGTCCTGCTGGCCGTCGAGCAGGACCCGTCCGGCACCGCCTGGGACCTCGCGCAGTCGTACGCCAAGGCCATCGGTGGCCTGCGCGCCGGCGGCATCAGGACCACGTTCACCGAGGAGACCGAGACCGACCTGTTCGGCGAGCAGGCCGTCCTCTGCGGTGGCGCGAGCCAACTCGTGCAGTACGGCTTCGAAACCCTGACCGAGGCCGGCTACCAGCCCGAGATCGCCTACTTCGAGGTGCTCCACGAGCTCAAGCTCATCGTCGACCTCATGGTCGAGGGTGGCATCGCCAAGCAGCGCTGGTCGGTCTCCGACACGGCTGAGTACGGCGACTACGTCTCCGGGCCGCGGGTCATCGACCCCCGCGTCAAGGAGAACATGGCCGCGGTCCTCGCCGACATCAAGAACGGCGCGTTCGCCAAGCGGTTCATCGAGGACCAGGACGCCGGCGCCCCGGAGTTCAAGGCACTGCGCGAGAAGGGCGCCCAGCACCCGATCGAGTCCACCGGCAAGGACCTGCGCAAGCTGATGTCCTGGATCAAGGACTCGGACAACGACTACGTCGAGGGGTCCGCCGCGCGCTGACGCGAGCAGCACCGCACGACCGGACGACCCGACCGCAGAACGGTGGTTGCTCGGCGACAGGGGACCGTTTCCCCGGGTCGCCGAGCGACCACCGTTTCGCTGTGTCACATGTCGAGTTGGTCGATCCACATGCTGAACGCCGCCGTATGCTGTGCGGCGGCACAGCGCGGTGCCGCGACCTCCGGTCCGCGCCCTTTCGACCCCCAGAGGACTGACCTGTGAGCAAGCCGATCGTCCTGATCGCAGAGGAACTCTCGCCCGCCACCATCGACGCCCTCGGTCCCGACTTCGAGGTCCGGACGGTCGACGGCGCCTCCCGGGAGTCCCTGCTGCCCGCGCTCGCCGACGTCGACGCCGTGCTGATCAGGTCCGCGACGAAGATGGACGCCGAGGCCATCGCTGCGGCGAGGAAGCTCAAGGTGATCGCCCGCGCGGGCGTCGGCCTCGACAACGTGGACGTCCCCGCCGCGACGAGGGCCGGCGTCATGGTCGTGAACGCCCCGACGTCCAACATCACCTCCGCCGCCGAGCTCGCCGTCGGCCTGCTCCTCGCGACCGCCCGCAACATCGCCCCCGCCAACCAGGCCCTCAAGGCCGGTGCGTGGAAGCGCAGCAAGTACGGCGGTGTGGAGCTGCTCGACAAGAAGGTCGGCGTGGTCGGGTTCGGGCGGATCGGCCAGCTCGTCGCCGAGCGCCTCAAGGGCTTCGGCATGGAGATCCTTGCCTACGACCCGTACGTCTCCGCGCAGCGCGCCGGCCAGCTCGGCGCCCAGCTCGTCACCCTGGACGAGCTGCTGGAGCACAGCGACTTCATCACGGTGCACCTGCCCAAGAGCCCCGAGACCCTCGGGCTCATCGGCAAGGAGGCACTGACCAAGGTCAAGCCCTCGGTGCGGATCATCAACGCCGCCCGCGGCGGGATCGTCGACGAGGAGGCGCTCGCCGAGGCGCTGCGCGAGGGGCGGGTGGCCGGTGCCGGCATCGACGTCTTCGCGACCGAGCCGACCACCGAGAGCCCGTTGTTCGAGTTCGAGTCCGTCGTCGTGACGCCGCACCTCGGGGCGTCCACCGACGAGGCCCAGGAGAAGGCCGGCGTGTCGGTGGCGAGGTCCGTGCGTCTCGCCCTCGGTGGCGACCTCGTCCCCGACGCGGTCAACGTGTCCAGCGGTGTCGTGCCCGAGGAGGTGCGTCCGGGGATCGCGCTCGTCGAGAAGCTCGGCCGCATCTTCACCGCGCTCGCCGGCTCCGTCCCCGTGCAGCTCGACGTCGACGTCAAGGGCGAGATCACCGCCCACGACGTGTCCATCTGGAAGCTCGCCGCGCTCAAGGGCCTGTTCACCGACGTGACCGAGGACCCGGTGACGTACGTCAACGCCCCGCTGCTCGCCGAGCAGCGCGGGTGTGAGGTGCGCCTGCTCACCGACCCGTCGACGCAGGACTTCCGCAACGTCACGACCCTGCACGGCACGCTCGCCGACGGCACCACCGTCAGCGTCGCGGGCACCCTCACGGGTCCGCGCCTGATCGAGAAGATCGTCGGGGTCAACGGCTTCGACCTAGAGGTGCCGCTCACCGAGCACCTCGCGTTCTTCACCTATGTCGACCGTCCCGGTGTCATCGGCACGGTCGGCCGCCTCCTCGGCGACGCACAGGTCAACATCGCGGGCATGCAGGTGGCGCGCAACGAGAAGGGCGGCCAGGCCCTGGTGGCCCTCACCGTCGACAGCGCCATCCCCGCGGACGTGCTCGCCGCCATCGTCTCCGAGATCGGGGCCGAGGTCAGCGTGGTCGACCTCGTCGACTGACCGGCCGGGTCCGGTCAGTCAGGCGCGCGGTGGGCCGTCGTGCAGGACGAGGTTGAACAACAGGCTGGTGCGCCAGGCCCCGTCGAGGAAGAGGAAGTCGGGGATCCGGCCGCACTCCTCGAACCCGCACCGGCGCAGAACCCCCTGGGAGGGGACGTTCGCGACCATGGTGCTGGCCCCGAGCCGGTGCAGCCCGAGGGCGTGGGCCCGCTGCACGAGGTGGTCGAGCGCAGCGACGGCGAGCCCGCGGCGCAGGTGCTGGTGGTCGACCCAGTAACCGACGTCAGCGCCCTGCATGGCGCCGCGGACGATGTTCTGCAGGTTGGCGGCGCCGACGACCTGGTCGCCGTGCCACAGCACCGAGCAGTCGTACAGGCCGAGCTCGACCTGGCGCAGCCGCCCCTGAACCACCTCACGCTGGCCCTCCTCGGTGAAGAACGAGTCGGGACGGACCGGCTCCCACGGGCGCAGGTGGTCGAGATTGCGCACTGCCGCAGCCGCGAGGGCGGCGGCGTCGTCGATCGTCAGGGGACGCAAGGCGTAGCCGTCGGGGAGCACCGGCACACCCTAGGGCGCACGTCGGGGGCGGACGTCCAGAGGTGTCTCACTGCGTGGGAACCGGGTACCGAATAGTTGGACGTCCATCTAATCTCGAAGCATGGCGCAGCGGTTCGTAATTCTTACCCGCCGCGGCGAGTTCCGGTAGTCAGCCACCTCGCCGCGGAGATCCCGCGTGCATGGCTGACCGTGGCACCCCGTCATCCGGGAGTGGCCCGCCGTAGAACCCCACGTACTCGAATCCCTGTGCTGCACAGGGGAATCCACGAAGGAATGGTCGACATGAGCGAAGAAGCCCAGAAGGCACGTCAGGCACTGCAGGAGTCGATGGACCTGCGCGAGCAGGGTCACTCCGACGACTGACGACGCAGCACCAGCGGCGGCGCGCAGACGCGCCCCACGACGAACGGCCCCGGCGACCCGCCAGGGGCCGTTCGTCATGTGAGACGTTGGTATCAGATCGCAAGACCGCTTCTAGGCTGGACCCATGCCCACCCCCACCTCAAGCACGGACACCGTCAACCTCGCAGTCATCGGCGGGGACGGCATCGGGCCCGAGGTCGTCGCCGAGGGGCTCAAGGTCCTCGACGCCGTCACGGGTGGCTCCGGACCCAAGTTCCACACGACCGAGTACGACCTGGGCGCCCGCCGCTGGCACGCGACAGGCGAAACCCTCCCCGACTCGGTCCTGGAGGAGCTGCGCGGCCACGACGCGATCCTGCTCGGCGCGATCGGCGACCCCACGGTCCCGAGCGGCGTCCTCGAGCGCGGTGTCCTGCTGCCGCTGCGGTTCGCGCTGCAGCACTACGTCAACCTGCGGCCCGCGAAGCTCTACCCGGGCGTCCAGAGCCCGCTGGCCGTCGAGCGGGTCGCCCCCGACGGCATCGACTTCGTCGTCGTCCGCGAGGGGACGGAGGGACCGTACGTCGGCAACGGCGGGTCCCTGCGCACCGGCACGCCCCAGGAGATCGCCACCGAGGTCAGCGTCAACACGCGGTTCGGTGTCGAGCGGGTCGTCCGCGATGCCTTCGCCCGTGCGGCGGCCCGCCCGCGCAAGCACCTGACGCTGGTCCACAAGCACAACGTGCTCACCCACGCCGGGCACCTCTGGCGTCGTACGGTCGAGGAGGTCGGCGCCGAGTTCCCCGACGTCGAGACCGCCTACCAGCACGTCGACGCGGCCACGATCTTCCTGGCCACCGACCCGGGCCGGTTCGACGTCATCGTCACCGACAACCTGTTCGGCGACATCATCACCGACATCGCCGCCGCCATCGCGGGCGGCATCGGCCTGGCCGCGAGCGGCAACATCAACCCCGAAGGGACGGCCCCGAGCATGTTCGAGCCGGTCCACGGCTCGGCTCCCGACATCGCCGGGCAGGCCAAGGCCGACCCGACCGCGACGATCCTGTCCGTCTCGATGCTCCTGGAGCACCTCGGGCGCGCCGAGGAGTCCGAGCGGGTCGAGCGCGCGGTCGCGGCGGACCTCGCGGAGCGCGGCGCGAGCGTACGCAGCACCACCGAGGTGGGCGACGCGATCGCCTCGCGCCTCTGAGTCACGGCTGCACCTGAGTCTCCTGCCGGGGGTGCCAGTCCGGCAGGTAACCTCGGCAGGAGATCCGCAACGACGCAGGAGGACTCCATGAGCCAGACCACCGCCCCGCTGACCTTCGAGGTCACCCGCCGCACCGACCCGCGGCCGGACGCGGAGCGTGAGGCGGTACTGGCCAACCCCGGGTTCGGCACCACCTTCACCGACCACATGCTCACGGCGACGTGGACCAAGGGTGAGGGCTGGCACGACGGCAAGGTCACGGCATACGGGCCGATCTCGCTCATGCCGTCGGCGGCCGTCCTGCACTATGCGCAGGAGATCTTCGAGGGCATGAAGGCCTACCGGCACGAGGACGGATCCATCTGGACGTTCCGGCCCGAGGCCAACGCCCAGCGGATGATCCGCAGCGCCCGACGGATGACCCTCCCGGAGCTGCCCGAGGAGGACTTCATCGCCTCGCTCAAGGCACTCGTCGAGGTCGACCAGGCGTGGGTGCCGTCCGGCGCCGGCGGTGAGGCGAGCCTCTACCTGCGTCCCTTCATGTATGCGTCGGAGGCCTTCCTCGGTGTCCGCCCGGCCTCGGAGGTGACGTACTCCGTCATCGCCTCGCCGGCAGGGGCGTACTTCACCGGCGGCATCAAGCCGGTGACCCTGTGGCTGTCGATGGACTACGCGCGCGCCGGTGACGGCGGGACCGGGGCGGCGAAGTGCGGTGGCAACTACGCCTCCAGCCTCGCCGGGCAGCTCGAGGGGATCGAGAACGGGTGCGACCAGGCGGTCTTCCTCGACGCCTCGACGCACACGTACGTCGAGGAGCTCGGCGGGATGAACCTGTTCTTCGTGACCCGCGACAACAAGCTCGTCACGCCCGAGCTCACCGGCTCCATCCTCGAGGGCGTCACCCGCTCGTCGGTCTTGGCGCTGGCCAAGGAGATGGGCCTGGAGCCCGAGGAGCGCCGCATCCCCATCCAGGAGTGGAAGGACGGGGCGGCCAGCGGCGAGATCACCGAGATCTTCGCCTGCGGCACTGCGGCCGTCATCACTCCCGTGGGTGAGCTCAAGTGGGACGGCGGCAGCTGCGACCACCGGGGCGGCGTCGACTACGGCCCCGTCACGCGCACCATCCGCGAGAAGCTCCTCGACATCCAGTACGGCCGGGCCGAGGACACGCACGGCTGGCTGACCCGCCTCGTCTGAGGCGGGACGTCGGCCTCAGGCCATCGCCAGCAGGCTCCGCAGCGCCCACCAGCTCGAGGCGGCCAGGGCCACGACGAAGGTCGTGTTCCAGAACCACCTCGGCAGGTGGGTGAGCCCGGCGAGGACCGCCGGGTCTGAGCCGGACCCGGGGTGCTGGAGGACGGCCCCGAGGTGGCGCCAGGCGCCCACCAGCAGGAATGCGCCGCTCCCGAGGAGGATCCCGCCCTGCACGGCCGGTGCTGCCCACCACCAGAGCGCGCCGGTGACGGCCGTGAGGGCGAGCATCACCACGGCCGTGTAGGCGGACCGCACCCGCACCAGGGACAGCGCCAGGACGGCTGAGGTCGCCGCGAGGAGCGGGGGAGCCCAGCCGGCGCCGGCGGAGAACAGGGAGAACGCCCCCACCACCGCGGGCGCCGGGTAGCCGGACCAGGTGCAGAGCACCCGTCCCACCCCGCGGGCGGGTCCGACCGTGACGGCATGGCCGGACATGTCGCCGCGCAGCACCAGTCCGGTGAACCGGCGTCCGAAGAGCCGGCCCACGAGGCCGTGACCGAGCTCGTGCACGACGGTGACGACGACCCTGGCCTGCGTCCACCACGCCGGGACGGTGACGACGGCCAGGACGAGGGCCAGCACCACCACCACGCTCGCCCCGCCCGGGACGGAGGCGGCATCGGTGTGCAGCCGCGTCACGACCTGCGTCCACAGGTCGGATCGGCTGCTGCCGTTGGTCTGCGTGGTCCCGTGCACCCGGTCATCCTGCCCGGCGACCCTGTGCCTGCGGCGGAGGGTGGGTCCAAAGGTTCACGAATGTGCCAAACAAAGGCAACTGCGACAGGTCGCAACCGTTGGCACGCTGCATCACCCACGAATCCACGCCATGAGGGTCTGGTCGGCGGGACACGGCGGCAGTAGCATCGGCCCAACTTCGTACCGAAGACTAGGAGCCGAGATGGCCAGTGTCAGCGAACTGTCGGACGACGAGCGCCGCCTCGCGGAGCTCGGGTACAAGCAGGAGCTGGATCGGTCGTGGTCCGGGTTCTCCAACTTCGCGATCTCGTTCTCCATCATCTCGATCCTGGCCGGGTGCTTCACCACCTTCGGGGTCGGCTGGAACAACGGCGGACCGGCTGCGATCGCGTGGGGCTGGCCGATCATCAGCCTGTTCATCCTGACCGTCGGGTTCTGCATGTCCGAGCTGGTCTCGGCCTACCCCACCTCGGGCGGGATCTACTGGTGGGCGAGCAAGCTGGGCGGGGTCAAGGCCGGCTACTACACGGGGTGGCTCAACCTCATCGGGCTGCTCGCCATCGACGCGTCGGTCGCCTACGGCTGTGCCACCTTCTTCGACCTGACCCTCGGCGCCTTCGACAGCGGGTACACGCCGGGTGACCTCAACCGGGTCTTCATGTACTTCATCGTCGTGCTCATCCTGGTGTCCCTGGTCAACATCTTCTCGGCCCACCTGCTGGCCGTGCTCAACAACATCTCGGTCTGGTGGCACGTGTTCGGTGCCCTGGCCGTCGTACTCATCCTGTGGTTCGTCCCCGACCACCACGCGAGCGTCTCGTCGGTGTTCACCCACACGGTGAACAACACCGGGTTCAACGGCGGGAGCACCCACGGTCTGGGCTTCCTGTTCTACATCCTGCCGATCTCGGCGATCCTCACGCAGTACACGATCACCGGGTACGACGCCTCCGCGCACCTCTCGGAGGAGACGCACGGGGCGGCCGACACGGCGGCCAAGGGGATCTGGCAGTCGATCGCCTACTCGGCGGTCGGTGGCTGGATCCTGCTGCTCACCTTCCTCTTCGCGGTCCAGGACGAGGCCGGGGTGACCAAGGGTGGCGGCGCGGTCGCGACGATCTTCAACCAGGCCCTGTCGAGCCCGTGGGCGGGCACCATCCTGCTCATCTCGACCGCCGGCCAGTTCTTCTGCACCACCGCCTGCATGACCTCGACCACCCGCATGCTGTTCGCGTTCAGCCGTGACGGGGCGGTCCCGGGGTCACGTCTGTGGTCGAAGCTGAGCGCCAAGCGCGTGCCCGTCAACGGTGTCATCCTCTCGGCGGTCATCGCCGTCGTGCTGACCCTGCCGGCCCTCGTGAAGGTCAACATCGGCACGGATGCGTCGCCGACCTACGTGCCCATCGCGTTCTTCGCCGTGGTCTCCATCGGCGTGGTCGGTCTCTACGTCGCCTTCGCCATCCCGATCTACTACCGGTGGCGTGCGGGCAGCTCCTTCCGGCAGGGCTCGTGGAACCTCGGCACGAAGTGGCGCTGGCTGGCGCCGCTGGCGATCGTCGAGATCGTCGTCACCTCGATCGTCGCGATGTTTCCGACCGTCAACTCCGGCAACCCGTTCGACAAGGACTTCGCGTGGAAGTTCGTCAACTACACCCCGATCGTGGTTCTCGGCGCACTGGCCCTGCTGTGGGTGTTCTGGCACGTCTCGGCCAAGAAGTGGTTCACCGGGCCCAAGCACACGGTCGACGCGGACGTCGCCGAGACGTTCCGCTGACGGACCGTGCGTGTCGACCGGTGGCTCGACGAGATCCCCTGCCTGGCCGGTCAGGAACGCCGGGTCGATGAGCTCCCCGGTGGCCTGACGAACCACAACTACCGGGTCCGGACGGCGACCCTCGACGTCGTCGTCCGGATCTCGCCGGCCAGCACCGAGCTCCTCGCGGTCGACCGGGAGCACGAGTGGCACAACAGCGTGGCTGCCGCCTCGGTGGGGGTCGGCGCGCCCGTCGTGGACTACCTCCCGGAACGAGGGGTGCTCGTGGTGGGCTACCTGCCGGGCCGGACCTGCACTGCGGCCGACATCGGTGCCAACCTGCCGCGCCTTGCCGCCGCTCTGCGGCGGCTCCATTCGGGACCGGCCTTCGCCTCCCGCTTCGACATGTTCGAGGTCCAGCGCCGATATGCGCAGATCGTTGCAGCCCAAGGCTTTCCCCTCCCCGAGGGGTATGCCGCGCTCGAGCCTGCCGCACGTCGGCTCGAGGCGGCGCTGCGGACGTTCCCCGAGGGGCTCGTGCCATGCCACAACGACCTGCTGGCAGCCAACGTCATCGACGACGGTGGCGACCTGCGGCTGATCGACTACGAGTACTCCGGGATGAACGAACCCGCCTTCGAGCTGGGCAACCTCGTCAACGAGTCGCAGCTCGACCACGGCCACCTCGAGGAGCTGGTGGAGAACTACTACGGCCGCCTCGACGGACGCCTGCTCGCGCGGGCCGAGCTGTGGGGCCTGGCCGGCCGGTGGGCCTGGACGCTCTGGGGGGTCATCCAGCAGGGCGTCTCCGACGTCGACCACGACTTCGAGGCGTTCACGACCGAGCGCCTTGCCCTGGCCCTGGCCGGCTTCGCGGACCCGCGTCTGGGCGCCCTCCTCGACGCGGCCGCCGCCCCACCCGTGCCGCAGGGAACGCCGTGACGGGGGACCTGCCGACCAGGGCCAGGGTGGTCGTCATCGGTGGGGGAGTCATCGGGTGCAGCGTGGCGTACCACCTGGCCCACCTCGGGTGGACCGACGTGCTGCTCTTCGAGCAGGGCTCGCTGTCGGGTGGGACGACGTGGCACGCAGCCGGGCTGGTCGGGCAGCTGCGGGCGAGCGAGGCCGGCACCCGTCTCGTGCAGTACTCCACCGACCTCTACGCCCGGCTCGAGGCAGAGACCGGTCTGGGCACCGGGTACCGGACCTGCGGCGGCCTCACCGTGGCCCGCACCCCCGACCGGATGGTGGCCCTGCGCCGCACCGCGGCCAGCGCCGCGGCATACGACCTGGACTGTGAGCTGCTCACCGCGGACCAGGCCCACGAGCGGTACCCGTTGATGCGCCACGAGGACCTGCAGGGCGCGCTCTGGCTGCCGGGCGACGGGCGGGCGAACCCCACCGACCTCACGCAGGCCCTGGCCAGGGGCGCCCGCAACCTCGGGGTGGTCGTCCGCGAACGCGTGCGGGTGACCGGTGTCGACACGCGTGACGGGAGGGCGACGGGCGTGCGCACCGACCACGGTGACGTCGAGGCGGAGGTCGTCGTCAACTGTGCGGGGCAGTGGGCCAACGCCGTGGGGGCGATGGCGGGTGTGAACGTGCCGCTGCACTCCGCGGAGCACTTCTACGTCGTCACCGACCAGGTCGACGGGGTGCACCGCGACCTGCCGATCCTGCGTGACCCGGACGGCTGGACCTACGTCAAGGAGGAGGTCGGTGGCCTCCTCGTCGGTGGGTTCGAGCCCCAGGCCAAGCCGTGGGTGCCGCCGGACCAGATCCCGCACCCGTTCGAGTTCGCGCTCCTCGACGAGGACTGGGAGCACTTCGAGGTGCTCATGGAGAGCGCGGTGCAGCGGCTGCCGGTGCTCGCCGAGACGGGCGTCCGCAAGTTCTACAACGGGCCCGAGAGCTTCACCCCCGACAACCAGTTCATCATCGGCGAGGCACCCGAGCTGGCCGGCTTCTTCGTCGCGGCGGGGTTCAACTCGGTCGGGATCGCCTCGGCCGGTGGGGCCGGTCGGGCGCTCGCCGAGTGGGTGGTCGAGGGGGCTCCGACGATGGATCTCATCAGCGCCGACATCCGTCGGTTCTCCCCGCTGGCCGGAAACCACTCCTGGCTGAGGGAGCGGGTGGTGGAGGTGCTGGGGCTGCACTACGCCGTGCCCTGGCCGAACCGCGAGCCTGAGACGGGGCGCCCGCAGAAGCGATCGCCGCTGCACGACCGGCTGGTCGAGCGGGGCGCCTGCCTGGGCTCGCGCAACCACTGGGAGCGGGCCAACGTCTTTGCGCCGCAAGGGGTCCCGCCGGTGGTGGAGTACTCGTGGGAGAGGCCGGCCTGGGTCGACTGGTCCGTGTCGGAGCAGCTGGCCACCCGGTCGTCGGTCGCGGTGTTCGACCAGACCTCCTTCTCGAAGTACCTCGTGACCGGACCCGACGCGGAGGCGGCCCTGCAGTGGCTGTGCACCGCTGACGTCGCGGTTCCCACGGGGCGCACGGTCTACACGGGGATGCTCAACACCCGGGGCACCTACGAAGCCGACGTGACCGTCACCCGACTGACGACGCACGAGTTCCTCGTCGTCAGCAGCGCCGCGACCACCGTCCGGGACCTCGACTGGATCCGACGCCACGTCCCCCGGGGCTCGCGGGTCGAGGTGGTGGACGTGACCGGCGCGTGGGCGGTCCTCGGGGTGATGGGGCCGCTGTCGCGGACGCTGCTCGAGCGGCTCACGGACGACGACCTGTCGGACGCAGGCTTCCCCTTCTCGACCAGCCGTGAGATCCGGCTCGGCCACGCGACGGTCCGGGCCACCCGCATCACGTATGTCGGCGAGCTGGGTTGGGAGCTCTACGTCCCCACCGAGCTGGCCCTCGGTGTCCACGACGACCTGTTCGGGTGCGGTGCCGACCTCGGGGTCGTGCCGGCCGGGTACTGGACGATCGAGGCGCTGCGGCTGGAGAAGGGGTACCGCGCCTTCGGGCGCGAGCTCACGACCGACCTGGGGCCGGTCGAGGCCGGCCTCACGTTCGCCTGCAAGAGGGGTGCCGACCACGACTTCCTCGGACGTGACGCGGTCGAACGAGCGCGGGCCGAGCCCCCAAGGCGTCGTGTGGTCTCCCTGGTCGTCACGGACCCGGATGCGTACCTCTGGGGTGGGGAGCTCGTCCTGCGCGACGGCGTCCCCGTCGGTCAGGTCACCAGCGCGGCGTGGGGCGCAGCGGTCGGCTCCTCCGTGGGACTGGCCCTGGTCGATGACCGTCAGGGGGGTCCCGTCACCGCGGCCTGGCTGACGGGCGGCGCGTGGGAGGTCGACCTTGCAGGCCAACGGTTCCCGGTGAGGGCGATGCTGCGCGCCCCGTACGACCCGGAGGGCCTGAAGCTGGGGCGGGTGAAGCCATGACTCGCCGAAAGGTCCTTTCGCAGACCATTGACGCGGATGCTGCCGGGGTATTGGATCGGAGCGTGAGCGCCGCCCCCCACACCTCCCTCCCGCTGGTCGTCCTGCGGGCAGCCTCGGGCAACGCGTTCGAGGTGACCGTCGAGCAGCTGGCCACCGCGATCCGGCTGGGGGTCTTCACCGACGGGGAGCAGCTCCCGCCCGAGCGCGAGCTGGCCGAGCGGCTGGGCGTCAGCCGCAACACCCTCCGGGAGGCGATCGCGGCCCTGCGCGACTCCGGCCTGGTGACCACCCGCCGCGGCCGCGGCGGTGGCACGGTGATCACCTACGCAGGGTCGGAGCCGGGCACCGGCAACCCGCACGTCCGGACAGGTGCCGCGCTCACCGACGCCCTCGACTTCCGCCGGGTCGTCGAGCCCGGTGCTGCCGCGCTCGCTGCCACCCGGGCCCTCTCGGCCGACCAGCGGGCGTGGCTGCTCGAGAGCGCCAAGGCGGCACGTCAGGCGCCCGACAACGCGGCCCACCGGTTGGCTGACAGCCGCCTGCACCTCGCCGTCGCCACCCTGTCCGGGTCCCCGATGCTCATCGAGGCCGTGACCAGGGCCCAGTCCGCCCTGCACGAGCTGTTGTCCGCGATCCCGGTGCTGCCCCCCAACATCGCGCACTCCAACGACCAGCACGACGCCGTCGTCGCGGCGATCCTCGGCGGCGACGCCGAGCAGGCGCGGGCGACGATGGAAGAGCACTGCGACGCCACCGCCGCCCTGCTCCGCGGACTGCTGGGCTGACGGACGACCAAGGAGGCACCGTGACGCACCCACCCACCCTGACGGTCGACGAGCTGAGGCAGGACATCGCCTCGGGCCGCATCGACACCGTCGTCGTCGCCTTCACCGACATGCAGGGTCGCCTGCAGGGCAAACGGATCCACGGGCAGTTCTTCCTCGACTCCGTGCTCGGGCACGGCACGGAGGGGTGCAACTACCTGCTCGCCGTCGACGTCGACATGAACACCGTGGACGGGTACGCCATCAGCTCCTGGGAACAGGGTTACGGCGACATGATGTTCGACCTCGACCTCGCCACCCTGCGCCGGACGCCCGGACAGCCGTACTCCGCCACGGTGCAGTGCGACCTGTCCTGGCTGGACGGGCGGGGGCTGGTCCGCCCGTCGCCGCGGTCGGTCCTGCACACCCAGGTTGATGCCGCCGCGGAGATGGGGTTCGTCGCGCTGGCCGGCACCGAGCTCGAGTTCATCGTCTTCGAGGAGACCTACGAGCGCGCCTGGGACCAGCGCTACCAGGGGCTCACCGGAGCCAACCGCTACAACGTCGACTACTCGATCATGGGCGGCACCAAGGTGGAGCCGCTGCTGCGCGAGATCCGCAACGAGATGTATGCCGCCGGCGTCACCGTGGAGAGTGCGAAGGGGGAGTGCAACCCCGGCCAGCACGAGATCGCGTTCCTCTACGACGAGGTCATCCGGACCTGCGACAACCACGTCGTCTACAAGACCGCGGCCAAAGAGCTGGCGGACCGGCACGGGCAGTCGCTGACCTTCATGGCCAAGTTCGACGAGCGCGAGGGCAACTCCTGCCACATCCACCTGTCGCTGCGCGGCACCGACGGCGGTGCGGTGTTCGCCGACGACAGCAGGGAAGGTGGCCGGTCCGCGTTGTTCGAGCACTTCGTCGCGGGGCTCCAGGTGACGATGCGCGAGATGACGCTGCTGTACGCCCCGAACATCAACTCCTACAAGCGTTTCCAGCCCGGCTCGTTCGCCCCGACGGCTGTCGCGTGGGGGACGGACAACCGCACCTGCGCGTTGCGCGTGGTCGGGCACGGGCACGGGCTCCGGGTCGAGAACCGCGTGCCGGGCGGCGACGTGAACCCCTACCTCGCGGTGGCGGGGATGATCGCCGGGGGGCTGCACGGCATACGGGAGGAGATCCCGCTCGAGGAGGCCTTCGCCGGCAACGCGTACTCCTCCGACAAGGACCGGGTCCCGTCGACGCTGCACGAGGCCCGTGACCTGTTCCTCGGTTCCGAGGTGGCCCGTGCCGCTCTCGGCGACGACGTCGTCGAGCACTACGCGCACGCGGCAGAGGTCGAGCTCGCGGCCTACAACGGTGCCGTCACCGACTGGGAGCGGATCAGGGGGTTCGAGCGGCTGTGAGCCAGGTCCTGCACGACGTCGTCAACCCCGCCACCGAGTCCGTCGTCACCAGCGTTCCCTTGGCCGGGATCGAGGAGGCGGACGCCGCCATCGCGGCCGCCGACGCCGCGGCACCGGCCTGGGCCGCGGTGGCGCCCGCCGACCGGGCCCGCCTGCTGCGCAGCTTCGCCCAGTCCGTCGACGACCACCTCGAGGAGCTGGCGCTGCTCGAGGTCGAGAACTCAGGGCACACGATCGGCAACGCCCGGTGGGAGGCCGGCAACGTCCGCGACGTGCTGACCTACTACTCCGCCGCCCCCGAGCGCCTGTTCGGACGCCAGATCCCGGTGGCAGGCGGGCTCGACGTCACGTTCAAGGAGCCCCTCGGCACCGTGGGCATCATCGTCCCGTGGAACTTCCCCATGCCGATCGCCGGCTGGGGTTTCGCGCCGGCGCTGGCAGCGGGCAACACCGTCGTCCTCAAGCCCGCGGAGCTGACCCCGCTCACCGCCATCCGGCTGGGCGAGCTCGCCCTCGAGGCGGGGCTGCCCGAGGGAGTGTTCACGGTCGTCCCGGGGCGCGGAGCGGTTGTGGGCGAACGTTTCGTGACCCACCCGGCGGTGCGCAAGGTCTGCTTCACGGGCTCGACGGCCGTGGGCCAGCGGATCATGCGTGGGGCCGCCGACCAGGTGAAGCGGGTCACCCTCGAGCTCGGTGGCAAGAGCGCCAACATCGTGTTCGCGGACAGCGACCTCGAGAAGGCTGCGGCCACGGCACCGTACGGCGTCTTCGACAACGCCGGCCAGGACTGCTGCGCGCGCAGCCGGATCCTGGTGCAGCGCAGCGTGTTCGACCGGTTCATGGAGCTGCTCGAGCCCGCCGTCCGTGGTGTCGTCGTCGCCGCACCCGGCGACGAGGCGACCGAGATGGGACCGCTCATCAGCAGCGGGCAGCGGGAGACGGTTCGCTCCTACGTCGAGGAGTCGTCCGAACCCGTGGACGTCGCCTTCCGCGGCAGCGCCCCCGACGGGCCCGGCTGGTGGTACCCGCCCACGGTCGTCCTGCCGAGGGCCACCACCGACCGGGTCTGGCAGGAGGAGGTCTTCGGGCCGGTGGTCGCGGTGATGCCCTTCGACGACGAGGCGGACGCGGTCGCGAAGGCCAACGACACGGCATACGGGCTCTCGGGCTCGATCTGGACCCGTGACGTCGGGCGGGCCCTGCGGGTGGCGCGCGGCGTCGAGGCGGGGAACCTCTCGGTCAACTCCCACAGCAGCGTCCGGTACTCCACACCGTTCGGCGGCTTCAAGCAGTCCGGCCTCGGCCGCGAGCTCGGACCCGACGCCCTCGACTCGTTCACCGACGTCAAGAACGTCTTCATCTCCACCGAATCCTGAAAGGCACACCCATGGCAGGCAGGCTCGAGGGCAAGGTCGCCGTCGTCACCGGAGGGTGCAGCGGCATCGGTCTGGCGACCGTCCGACGCTTCGCCCAGGAGGGCGCCAAGGTCGTCATCGGCGACCTCCACGACGACGCGGGCGAAGCGATCGCCGCCGAGCTCGGCGGCGCCTACGTCCACTGCGACGTGACGGACCCCGCCCAGGTGGAGGTGTTGTTCGCGACCGCCAAGGAGCGCTTCGGCAGCGTGGACGTCGCCTTCAACAACGCGGGCATCTCCCCGCCCGACGACGACTCCATCCTCACCACCGGCCTCGACGCGTGGAAGCGGGTCCAGGAGGTCAACCTCACGAGCGTCTACCTGTGCTGCAAGGCGGCCCTGCCGTACATGCTCGAGCAGGGCAGGGGGTCGATCATCAACACCGCGTCGTTCGTCGCGGTGATGGGCGCGGCGACCAGCCAGATCTCGTACACCGCCAGCAAGGGTGGTGTGCTGTCCATGTCGCGCGAGCTCGGGGTGCAGTTCGCCCGCGAGGGCGTGCGGGTCAACGCCCTGTGTCCCGGACCGGTCAACACGCCGCTGCTGCAGGAGCTCTTCGCCAAGGACCCCGAGCGGGCGGCCCGCCGGATGGTGCACATCCCGGTCGGCCGGTTCGCCGAGCCCGACGAGATCGCCGCGGCGGTGCTGTTCCTCGCGAGCGACGAGTCGAGCTTCATCACCGCGTCCCAGTTCCTCGTCGACGGCGGGATCAGCGGCGCCTACGTCACGCCGCTGTGACCGGGCAGGACCGACCCCGATGACCCGGCCGGTGGTGGGGCTCACCTGCTACATCGAACCGGTGACCCGGGGGCCCTGGCGCGACCAGCCCAGCGCCACGGTCCCGCACGCCTACGTGGAGAAGCTCGAGCAGGCCGGCGCGGTCGTCCTCGTCGTGCCCCCGCGGGCCGACGGCGACCTCGAGGTCGCCCACGAGGTGCTCGCCCGCCTGGACGCCCTGGTGATCGCCGGCGGTGCCGACGTGGACCCGACCCGGTACGCCCAGGAGCGGCACCCGAAGGTGCAGGACCCCCGCGCCGACCGCGACGCCATGGAGCTCGCACTCGCTTTGGCGGCGCACGACCGCGGGCTGCCGCTGCTCGGGATCTGCCGGGGGATGCAGGTCATGGCGGTCGCCGCGGGCGGGCAGCTCGAGCAGCACCTGCCCGACCGGGTCGGGCACGACGAGCACTCCCCGAGCGATGGCGTGTACGGCACCCACCCCGTCACGACCGTGGAGCGGTCCAGGCTCCGGCAGCTGCTGGGCGAGACCACCGAGGTCCCGAGCTACCACCACCAGTCCGTGCTCACCCACCCCGGGTTCGTGCCGTCGGCCTGGGCCGCCGACGGGACCCTGGAGGCGATGGAGGATCCCGCCTCCCCCTTCCGGCTCGCCGTCCAGTGGCACCCGGAGATGGGGGACGACCCGCGGCTCTTCGACGCGCTCGTGGCTGCCGCCCGGGACCGGCCGGCCGAACGGGCCTGACCGGCATACGGACCGGGGGTTCAACCCGCGGACACCGCGTGCCACAGTGGTCCCGTGACCTCCTGGCACATGGCGACCACCATGGTGATTATCGACTAGCGCGACGAGACCTCCTCGTCGCGCAGACCTCCCACACCCGGGGGGTCTTTTGCTTTGTCAGGACCTCCGTCCGGCCACCATCCCCGGCCCCGGAGGCGCGACGGGGGAGAATGAACCACCAGGACCACACGGCACCAGCGACCCGACACCACCGATGACCCGACGGGAACCACCACGATGAGCGACCTGCACGTCTACGACACGACCCTGCGCGACGGAGCGCAGCAGGAGGGGCTCAACCTCTCCGTGTCGGACAAGCTCGCCATCGCCGTGCACCTCGACGAGCTCGGGGTCGGGTTCATCGAGGGTGGCTGGCCGGGCGCGAACCCGAAGGACACCGAGTTCTTCGCCCGTGCCCAGCAGGAGCTGCGGCTGCGCAACGCCACCCTCGCCGCGTTCGGCGCGACCAGGCGGGCCGGCGGTCGCGCGGCCACCGACCCGCTGGTCCGCGCCCTCGTCGACTCGGGTGCGCCCGTGGTCACCCTCGTGGCGAAGTCGCACGTGCGCCACGTGGAGACGGCCCTGCGCACCACCCTCGAGGAGAACCTCGAGATGGTGCGCGACACGGTGTCGTTCCTCGCCGGTGAGGGACGGCGCGTGTTCCTGGACGCGGAGCACTTCTTCGACGGGTATGCCGCGGACCGCGCCTATGCGCTCGAGGTCGTCCGCGCCGCGATGGAGTCCGGCGCCGAGGTCGTCGCCCTGTGCGACACCAACGGCGGCATGCTCCCCGACCAGATCGCCGACGTCGTCGCCGACGCCGTGGCGAGCACCTCGGCACGCGTGGGCATCCACTGCCACAACGACACCGGGTGTGCCGTCGCCAACTCCATGGCGGCCGTCGACGCGGGCGCGACGCACGTGCAGGGCACGATCAACGGGTACGGCGAGCGGACCGGCAACGCCGACCTCCTCACCGTCGTGAGCAACCTGCAGATCAAGCGCGGGCTGCCCCTGCTCGAGACGGACCGGCTGCGCGAGGCGACCCGGATCGCCCACTCCATCAGCGAGATCACGAACGTCCCGCCCTACAGCCGCCAGCCCTACGTCGGGGCGAGCGCGTTCGCCCACAAGGCCGGGCTGCACGCCAGCGCGATCCGCATCGACCCCGACCTCTACCAGCACACCGACCCCGTGCACGTGGGCAACGACATGCGGATGCTGGTGTCCGACATGGCCGGTCGCGCCAGCATCGAGCTCAAGGGCCGCGAGCTGGGGTACGACCTGTCGGGCGACGACGAGCTGCTCAGCCGGGTGCTCGCCAAGGTCAAGGACCTCGAGCTGCGCGGCTACACCTTCGACGCGGCGGACGCGTCGTTCGAGCTGCTGCTGCGTCGCGAGGTGGAGGGCAAGGGGTTCGACTTCTTCGCGGTCGAGTCGTGGCGCGTCATCACCGACGCCCGGGGCGAGGAGGACGCGCTGTCCGAGGCGACGGTCAAGGTCCTCGCCGGTGGGGAACGCGTCGTCGCCACCGGGGAGGGCAACGGCCCGGTCAACGCGCTCGACCACGCCCTGCGCCAGGCGCTCAGCCCTGCCTACCCGGAGTTGGCCAAGCTCGAGCTCATCGACTTCCGGGTCCGCATCCTCGACGCGGCCCACGGCACCGACGCGGTGACGCGCGTCCTCATCGAGACCTCGGACGGAACGACGTCCTGGGAGACGATCGGCGTGGCCGGCAACATCCTCGAGGCCTCGTGGCAGGCGCTCGTCGAGGGCGTGACCTACGGCCTGGTGCGTGCCGGCGTCCCGGTGAGGTAGGTCCTCGCGCCGCAGGTGCCCCGGTCCTGACGGTCCGGTCCGGGCCGGGCCGGGACTCCGGCTGGGGCCGCGGGTCCGGCTGGGGCGGCGGGTCCGGCTGGGGCCACAGAGGTACCGGACATGGGACGAGCACCGGTCGGCCCCGGCGCAGGGGGTTGGAGGGGCCGATCGGTGCTCGTCACGACGAGCTCCGGTGCACGTGACGTGGGGGGATCACCGGGGCTCGTGGCACCAGTCTGGTCCAGTCCGCAAGGGACGAACCGATGCGGGTGTCGCATTTCGACTAGTGCATCGACACCAGGGGCTCGTGCTGGGGGGTGCAGGAACCGCGGATGTCGAGCGCCGACCGGCCCTCAGGGGACGCGGGCCGGTCGACGTGCTCCCACGATGCCTCAGCGCTGCCTGCCGAACTCGGTGCCGCGGGGGCATCTCCACTAGTGCAAGGGCACTGACCCACCAGCGCTGCGCCTCACCGTCCCGCGGTCCAGCGGTCGCGGGACGCCTGACCGCGGTCAGGCGTCGCTGTGGCCGTCATCCGTCCCGTGCGCGAAGCCCAGGCTGGTGGTGCTGCGGCTGGCCGCCTCGGTGAGCCCCAGCCCGGCGCCCAGCCCGGGTGCTGACGTCGTGGTGACCTCCGGGCCCGGCAGCCAGAGCGTGACGAGCGTGCCGCCCCCGGGTCCGTCCGCGACGGTGCACCATCCGCCTGCCAGGGTCGCCCTGTCGCGCATGCCGGCCACGCCGCGGTGGCCGGGGGCCGAGACGGCTTCGCCGGGCCCGACGCCGTCGTCCAGGACGGTGACGTGCAGACCAGCGTCGAGGGAGTCGACCGTGACGTGGACGGTGCCGGCGCCCGCGTGCTTGAGGACGTTGACCAGGGACTCCTTGACGATGCGGTAGGCCACCGCTCGGGTCGCCTCGGGCATCACCGGCTCGTCGGTCCCGTCCACGCGGGCCTGGACCGAGGTGCCCTCGTAGATCTCGTCCGTCGCCCGCCTCAGCGCTCCCGCGAGACCGGAGTGGGCGAAGGACGGTGGCTCGAGGTCGAACAGCAGGGACCTCAGCCGCTCGGTGGCACCCGAGAGGGTCTCCTGCAGTCCGTCGAGCTCCGGGAGCAGGGACGGCGCCTGCTCGCGCAGCCGGCGCCGGAGCAGCCCCATCCGCAGGTCGACGGCGGCGATCGCCTGCACGGGGTCGTCGTGCACGTCCGCGGCGATGCGGCTCCGCTCGGCGTCCTGGGCGTCGACCAGGCGGGTGAGCAGGGCGGTGCGCTGCTCGATGAGGTCGGCCATGACCTGGTCGGCCGCCACCCGTTCGCTGATGTCGCGCTGGACCGTGGCCAGGGCGAAGGGTTCTCCGGTACCGGGGTGGAACATGAGGAAGCTCGCCACGGCGACCGGGATCGCGTGGCCGTCCTGGTGCTTGAGGGTGGTCTCACCCTCGAAGTGCCCGTCCCGGACCACCGCGGGCTGCTCGATCTCGAGCGAGAGCACCAGGCCCTCCGGGGTGAGGTAGTCGGAGATGGTGGTGGTCGTGACGTCGGCGTCCAGGGCCATGCCGATCAGCGTGCGGCCACCGGGGTTGACGTAGGAGACCGTGCCGTCGAGGGCAGCGATGGCGATGAAGTCGGGCGAGGCCTCGACGAGCGCCTGGAACCGGATGAGGCGACCCGCGAGCTCGGCGGAGCGCCGGCGTTCCTCGAGCGCCACGCTCTCGGCGCGACGCTGTTCCGTGACGTCGGTGGCGATGCCCACCGCCCCCGTCAGGACACCCTCGGCGTCGAGGATGGGTTCGAGATGCAGTGCCAGCCGGCGCCCTTGGTGGGAACGTTCGTGGACGAACCGCTGTCCCGCGAGCACGGTGTCGAGGGCGCTCAGCCCCACCGCGTCGTCGCGGTACACCTCGTAGAGGTTCTGGCCGACCAGCTCGTTGGGCTTGAGCCCGAGGACGTCGAGGCCGGGCCCGACCGAGAGCGTGCACCGCCCCGTCCGGTCCATGCCGAAGATCACCTGGGGGCCGATGGCCGCGTCGGACTCGTTCGACAGCCCTGCGTCGTGCGCCATCCGGCGTTCCCCTCACGTCGTCCGCCCCGGTCCACCCAGCCCTCGGGCGCCATCGTAGGCATGGTGGCGGACCGGCACCACGGGTCGGTGTCGGTTTCTCAGGCTCCCAGCAGCATGCGCATGGCCCCGGCGCCGGAACCCGTGGCCAGCACGACTTCGCCGGCAGCGCACTGGGCGAGCACGTCGGGGAGGCTCTCGCCGATGCGTCCCTTGGCGAGGTAGCCCACCGCGCCGGCCCGCACCATGGCTGCCACGGTGCTCATCGACGTCTCGGCGGAGACCGCGACGACGGCGGGGGCGGGGTCCATCGCGTGGAACGCGGTGACTGCCTCCGGGCCACCACCCGGCATCCGCACGTCGAGCAGGGCGACGTCGACGGGGAACTCCTGGGCGAGGCGCAGTGCGTCCGGACCGTTGGCCGCTGTTCCCACCAGGGTGAACCGCCCGTCGGACTCCACCACGTGCACCATCGCGGCGAGCATCTGCGGGTGGTCGTCGGCGATGAGCACACGGACGGTGGACACGACCCCTGCCTGTCCTGGGATGAGGGCGACCGCGGCGGTCGTCAGGACGTCCATGATCCCGCTCGACAGGCGCAATCTGGCGGTGCGCGCGCGCCGCGGCACCTAGTGCATGGATACTAGGCGCGGCGAGGAGGGGACATGAGCGAAGATCATGGCGTGATGGAGCAGCCGCGCCCGGAACAGCCGATCAGGGTGCTGATCGTCGACGACCACGAGGTCATGGCCGCGAGCCTGGCCCGCGTCCTCGACGACGAACCCGACGTCGTCTCGGTCGGACTCGCCTCGAGTCTCGCCCAGGCGCGGTCCCGGGTGGTGTCCACCGCACCCGACGTGCTGGTGCTCGACCGACGCCTCCCGGACGGTGACGGGGTCGACGCGATCAGGGACCTCAAGGCCCTCCGTCCGAGCATGAACATCCTCGTCCTGACCGGGTCGAGCTCCGACGACGTCCTCGTCCGTGCGCTCGAGGCCGGCGCGGCGGGGTTCCTCTCCAAGACCCGCAGCCTCTCCGAGGTGACGGCGGCCGTCCGCGCCGCAGCCCAGGGGGAGGCCTCGATCTCTTCCGAGATGCTGGCCCGCCTGCTCCCGAGGCTCACCCGCGTGAGTGCGCCCACGCCGACGCTCACCCGGCGCGAGGAGGAGGTGCTCGGCATGCTCGCCCAGGGCCTGTCCAACGCCGCGATCGCCGCCGAGCTGACGGTGAGCGTCAACACGGTGCGCAACCACGTCTCCAACCTGTCCGCGAAGCTCGGCGCGCACAGCAAGCTCGAGGCGATGTCGATCGCCATCCAGCGCGGGCTGCTGGACCCGCCCGGCTGAGGCCCCACGCGGAACGCCGGTTGCGGGACGTCCCGCGCGATGGTTTCCCGCGGTATGCCGCGCAACCGGCGTTGTGCCGGTGGGACGGGATCAGTCGGTGCCGAACTCGATCGCTGCGCGGTCGAGCGCGTTGTCGTCCGAGTCTGCCTGTGCCGCAGCCGGATTCGAGGAGATGGCCTTGGCGCCGCCGGGCTCGAGGTCGCCCACGAGCGCCTGGTGACCGGCCACGAGCTGGCCCTGCGCGGCATACAGCTCGAGCTTGGCGCGGGAGTCCGCGATGTCGAGGTTGCGCATGGTGAGCTGGCCGATGCGGTCGACCGGACCGAACGCCGCCCCCTCGGTGCGCTCCATCGAGAGCTTCTCCGGGTGGTAGCTGAACGCCGGGCCGGTCGTGTCGATGATCGAGTAGTCCTCGCCGCGACGCAGGCGGAGGGTGACCTCGCCGGTGACCACGGAGGCGACCCAGCGCTGGAGCGACTCGCGCAGCATGAGTGACTGCGGGTCGAGCCAACGGCCCTCGTAGAGGAGGCGTCCGAGGCGACGGCCCTCGGCGTGGTAGCTCGCGATGGTGTCCTCGTTGTGGATCGCGTTGAGGAGGCGCTCGTAGGTGATGTGGAGCAGAGCCAGGCCGGGAGCCTCGTAGATGCCGCGGCTCTTGGCCTCGATGATGCGGTTCTCGATCTGGTCGGACATGCCGAGGCCGTGGCGCCCGCCCACCTTGTTGGCCTCGTCGACGAGGGCGACCGGGTCGCCGCCGAAGTCGTTGCCGTTGATGGCGACCGGGCGGCCCTGCTCGAACCGCACGGTGACGTCCTCGGCGGCGATGGACACCGACTCGTCCCAGAACCGCACGCCCATGATCGGCTCGACGATCTCGAGGCTCTCGTTCAGGTGCTCGAGGGTCTTCGCCTCGTGGGTGGCGCCCCAGATGTTGGCGTCGGTGGAGTAGGCCTTCTCGGTGCTCGCGCGGTAGGGGAGGTCGCGGGCGGTGAGCCACTCCGACATCTCCTTGCGGCCACCGAGCTCGGTGACGAAGTCGGCGTCGAGCCACGGCTTGTAGATGCGCAGCGACGGGTTCGCGAGCAGGCCGTAACGGTAGAACCGCTCGATGTCGTTGCCCTTGTAGGTGGAGCCGTCGCCCCAGATGTCGACGCCGTCGTCCTTCATGGCGCGCACGAGCAGGGTGCCCGTCACGGCGCGGCCCAGCGGGGTCGTGTTGAAGTACGTGCGGCCGCCGCTGCGGATGTGGAACGCCCCGCACGCGATCGCGGACAGTCCCTCCTCGACGAGGGGGCGGCGGCAGTCCACGAGGCGGGCGAGCTCGGCGCCGTACTGCCCGGCGCGGTCGGGGACCGTGTCGATCTCAGGCTCGTCGTACTGGCCGAGGTCGGCGGTGTAGGTGCAGGGGATCGCCCCCTTCTCGCGCATCCAGGCGACTGCGACAGAGGTGTCCAGACCGCCTGAGAAGGCGATCCCGACACGTTCACCAACGGGCAAGGACGTCAGAACTTTGGACACGGCGTCCAGACTAGGGCCACCGCGCCCGGTGCCACGAAGTGGACCAGCACGCGGGCGGGTGCCTCCGGGGTCGAGGCCCCAGGCGGTCCCCACCGCTGGTCGCGAGCCCTGCCGTCAGGCGGGAGGTGCGCCCGTGGCCTCATCCGGGACCGCGTCGGTGACCGCGCCAGTGACCGCGTCGATGGCGGCGACCAGCCGGCCCCGCAGGGCCTGGCCGCGGTCGGCGAACCCGCGCTGCGCGGCGGCATACTCGGCCCGTCCGGCGGGGGTCTCGATCCGCACGGGTTCGTACCCCAGGGCGCTGAGGTCGTAGGGGGAGGCCCGCATGTCGAGCTCGCGGATCGCCCGGGCGTGGTCGAAGCAGTCGAGGACGAGGTCGCCGGGGATCGCGGGGGCGAGCTTCATCGCCCACTTGTAGAGGTCCATGCCGGCGTGGAGGCAGCCCGGCTGCTCGAGCGCGACCTGGGTCTCGCGCGTCGGCTGGAGCAGGTTGAGCGGGCGCGCCGGGGGCGTGTAGAACCGGAACGCGTCGAAGTGGGTGCACCGGATCTGCTGGCCCCGCACCACGTCGTCGGTGGCGTCGGCACCCAGGCGCAGCGGCCAGTCGGCGTGCCGCACCTGCTCCGGGGTCTGCTGGTAGACCATCGCCCACTCGTGCAGCCCGAAGCACCCGAGCTGTGCCGGCCTGGTGGCGGTGGCGGTGATCAGGTCCCGCACGAACTCCAGCGTCCGGCCCCGTGCCTCGACGTATGCCGCGACGTCCAGCTCCAGGTCCGCCCCCTCCGCGCGGTAGTGCTTCCACTGCACCCGGGGGAGCGCTGCCGCGTCCTCGAGTCGGACCCCCGGGCCCGGGTGCCAGCGGCGCAGGAGGGCCGGGCGGAACGGGTAGTAGGTGAACAGGAAGTCCTCGACCGGGTGGGCCACCTGCTCGCCCCTCCGTGCGCGGTGACCGGCCGTGGCGTCGTCGGCGCGGCGCTCGTGGTCGGCCTCGAGGGCCTGCCACTGCGCTCGGGACAGGGCCCGGCTCGGCGTCGAAGTGGTCTGCATCGCCGCAGCAGGGTAACCCGGACGGACCGGTTCCCAGCCGGGCGTGGCACCGTGGTGGCCATGAGCAGACGGACCCTGGCGGCGGCGCTGGCCGCGCTCGCGCTGCTGCTGGGGGCAGGCGCCGTCGTGGGCCTCACCACGGGTGGGGCGGGCGGGGGACGACCCAGCCCGTCGGCCGCGTCGTCGTCACCGGGCGGCACCGCCTCGACGCAGCCGCCCGGCGCCACCGCCACGAGGAGCGCACCGGCCGCCGGCACCGGGTACTACGTCGCGCTCGGCGACTCGCTCGCGGCCGGTTTCCAGAACGGCGCCGACCACCGGGCGGCGGGCTACGTCGGCGCGGTGCGCACCGCCGTCGAGAAGCGCGACGGCCCGACCGAGCTGGTCAACCTCGCCTGCTCGGGAGAGACGACGACGTCGATGCTCGAGGGTGGCGGCTGCCCCTACGACGCCGGCAGCCAGCTCGCGGAGGCGGAGAAGTTCCTGCGCAGTCACGCGGCGGACGTGCACCTCGTGACCGTGGACATCGGGGGCAACGACGTGGCCCGGTGCGGGTTCGGTGGGTTGAAGCCGTCCTGCACGAAGCCGGCGCTCGCGACCCTGTCCGAGAACCTGCCGCAGATCACGCGTCGTCTGCGCGCTGCCGCGCCGCGCGCCGAGGTCGTGGTCCTCAACTACTACGACCCGTTCCTCGTCCTCGACCTGCTGGGCGACGCGGGTCTGGGCCAGCAGTCGGTCAAGGAGCTGGCCAAGGTCAACGCTGCGATCTCCAGCAGTGCCAAGCGCGTCGACGCCCGCGTCGCCGACGTGGCGACCGCGTTCCAGACGACGGTGACGACACCGACGACCGTCAAGGACCTCGGGAGGCTGCCCACCAACCTGGCGCGCATCCTCCAGTGGACGTGGATGGCTCCGCCGCGGTTCGACTTCCACGCCAACGACCTCGGGTATGCCGTGATGGCCGGCGCGGTCACGAAGCAGCTGCGCTGACGAGCCCGTCAGGCGCGGTGGGCCTCGACGTCGTGCAGGACGCGGTCCACGTCGTGGTCGAGGTCGGTGAAGGCGATGGTGGAGTCCGCGCCGTGGGGGGCGTGGGGGAGGGCCCAGGTCCGGCGGTGGTGCCGTTCCAGGGCGACGACGAGGGTGGCGACGAAGGCCAGGAGCAGGATGATGGTCATGTCAGTAATCATTCGCTCGGCAGTATCCCGCCACGAGTGGCAGAACTGACGAGGTCTGCATGATTTCTGCCAGTGATCGTGTCATGATGCCGGTATGGCGCTCACGACGATCGCGGCCCTGGCCACGAACCCCATGGCGATGTTCGAGATGTCCGTGGCCTGCGAGGTCTTCGGGCTCGACCGCACCGATGACGGCGTCCCGCCGTTCAGCTTCATCACCTGTGGCGAGCAGGCCGGGCAACCCGTCGCCACGACCAGCGGCGGCCACTTCGTCCCGAGCCACGGCTGGGCCGACGCCGTCGACGCCGACCTGGTGGTGATCCCGGCCGGCGGGGTCCGCGACAGCTATCCCGAGCCCCTGCTCGAGACGATCCGGGAGGCTCACCGGCGGGGAGCGACCATCCTGTCCATCTGCACCGGCGCCTTCGTCCTGGGGGAGACCGGTCTGCTCGACGGCCGCAGTGCCGTGACGCACTGGCGCTACGCGCAGGAGTTCGCCCGTCGCTTCCCGCGGACGAGGGTCTCGATGGACGTCCTCTACATCGACGAGGGCTCGATCATCACCGGCGCCGGCACCGCGGCGGGCATCGACGCGTGCCTGCACCTCGTCCGGCGCGAGCTCGGGTCGGCTGTCGCCACGCGGATCGCCCGACGCATGGTGGTCCCGCCGCAGCGCGACGGCGGTCAGCGGCAGTACGTCGAGTCACCGCTGCCGGAGACCAGCTGCGAGAGCATCCAGCCGGTCCTGGACCACATCACCGAGAAGCTCGACGAACCGCACACCGTCCCAGACCTCGCCCGCCTGGCGATGATGTCGGAGCGCACGTTCGCCCGTCGCTTCGTCGCCGAGACCGGCACGACGCCGCACCGGTGGATCGTCCAGCAGCGGGTGCTGCGCGCCCGCGAGCTGCTGGAGCAGACCGACCTGCCCGTCGACTCGGTGGCCTCGCACAGCGGGTTCGGGTCGGCGGCGTTGCTGCGCACGCACTTCCAGTCGGTCGTGGGCACCTCCCCCCAGCGGTACCGCCGGGAGTTCTCCGCGCGCTGAGCGCCGATAGGCTCGGTCCCATGCGCATCGCGAGATTCACGACGGGTGAGGACCCGGTCTTCGGACTGGTCGACGGGGCTGGGGAGAAGATCGCCGAGATCACCGGCGACCCGCTCTACACGAAGATCGAGCTGACGGGGGCGACCCACCTCGTCGAGGACGTACGCCTCCTCGCGCCGGTCATCCCGCGCAGCAAGGTCATCGGCATCGGCAAGAACTACGCCGACCACGCGAAGGAGATGGGTGGTGAGGCGCCGGCCGAGCCGCTGATGTTCCTCATCCCCAACACCGCCGTCGTGGGCCCCGGTGAGCCGGTCGTGCTGACGTCGCTCACCTCCGAGGTCCACTACGAGGGCGAGCTCGCCGTCGTCATCGGCCGGCTCTGCAAGGACATCGAGCCTGAGGAGGTGTCGAAGGTCGTGTTCGGCTACACCTGCGCCGACGACGTCACCGCCCGCGACCTGCAACGCGGCGACGGCCAGTGGGCCCGCGCCAAGGGCATGGACACGTTCTGCCCGATCGGCCCGTGGATCGAGACCGACCTCGACCCGTCCGCCCTGTCGATCCGCACCCGCCGCGACGGCGAGCTCGTCCAGGACGGCACCACCGCCGACATGGTCCACGACGTCGCGACCCTGGTCTCCCACGCCTCCAAGGCGTTCACCCTCCTGCCCGGCGACGTCATCCTCACCGGCACCCCCGCGGGGGTCGGCCCGGTCGAGGGCGGCCAGCGCGTCGAGGTCGAGATCGAGGGCATCGGCACGTTGTCCAACCCGTTCGTCCGCCGCTGAGGCGAGGTATGGCGCGGGGCCGGCCCCGCGCCATACCGGTCACCTGCCAGGGCTCACCCGTCGAGGTCGGGGGTGCGTCGCAGCCACCACTCGGCGAAGGCCACGTGCATCGACAGGCCCAGCCAGAACGCGATGCCGAAGGTGGCGCGGACGGGCATGGTCTCGTCGCCCATCCCCAGCAGACCGATCTGGATGCCCGTGAAGAGGCCGACCCAGATCCTGATCGTCGCCACGCCCAGCCCAACGGCGAAGGCCCGGACCATCCAGCGGCGGTGCTGGCGCACCTGACCCCTGCGGATCGCCCGGAAGGCGAGCAGCAGGGCCACCACGAACCACGACCCGAACACCGCTGTCGCGGTCGTCTCCGCGCCGCCGCCCCACGCGAACACCACCCCCAGCACGACCGAGAGCACGCCTGAGAGCAGCGCGCAGCCGAGCAGGACCCGGCCGAGCCTGCGGTGCAGCCGGTAGTGGCGGCTGCGGAACCGGTGCGAGAGCTGGAGGGGCGCACCGAGGAGGTACACGACGCCCGGCACGATGTGGCCGTAGGCGAGCCAGGGGTGGGCGACGTACTTCTCCGCGAGGTCGTCGTCCGGGACGGTCCCGGCCACGATGTGGGGGACGTCGGTGGCGAGCCGGCGCGCGAAGAAGACCATGATGATCGTCACGAGCACGGCGATGACGACGCCCAGCGGCCGCACCGGTGCCTGTCGTCCCTGCTCCGCCGTCGTCCCCACGGAGGCAGTCTGGGCCGATCCGGGCCGAAAAGCCACGGTTCGCCCGTGATCGGTGCACCGCGGAGGGGCTGCTCGACCGACGCCCCCGACCGCCGAGGAGGCGCTCGCGGTCGGGCTCCCTAGAATCAGGTCCACCATGAGTGAGCAGACCCCCGCCGCCCCCCGCCTCCGCGTCGCCCCGTCACCGACCGGTGACCCGCACGTCGGCACCGCCTACATGTCGCTGTTCAACCTCGCGTTCGCGCGGCAGCAGGGCGGTGCGTTCGTCCTGCGCATCGAGGACACCGACCGTGCGCGCTTCCGGGAGGACAGCGAGCAGCAGGTCTTCGACACGCTGCACTGGCTGGGGCTGCAGTGGGACGAGGGCCCCGACGTCGGCGGCCCGTACGCGCCGTACCGGCAGTCCGAGCGGCTGGACACCTACCGCCCGTACGTCGAGCGGCTCCTGGCCGAGGGCCGGGCGTACCACTGCTGGTGCTCCACCGAGCGGCTCGCGACGATGCGCGAGATCCAGCAGAAGTCCAAGCTGCCGACCGGATACGACCGGTTGTGCCACGGCAAGACGCGCGAGGAGCGGGCCGAGCTGCCCGGGTTCTCCGAGACGCCCGTCGTCCGCATGCTCGTCCCCGACGACGTCGAGCTGCAGTTCGAGGACCTGATCCGCGGCCGGGTCTCCGCTCCGCGCCCCGACGACCAGGTGATCCTCAAGGCGGACGGGTTCCCGACCTACCACCTCGCCGTCGTCGTCGACGACCACGAGATGGGCATCACCCACGTCGTCCGCGGCGAGGAGTGGATCTCCAGCACCCCCAAGCACATCCTGCTCTACCGCTGGCTCGGGCTGGAGCCGCCGAAGTGGGCGCACATGCCCCTGCTGCGCAACACCGACAAGTCGAAGATCTCCAAGCGCAAGAACCCCGCCGCGCGCCTGACGTGGTTCCGCGAGGAGGGCTACCTGCCCGAGGCCCTCGTGAACTTCCTTGCCCTGCTTGCCTATCCGCCGAAGGAGGGCGAGGGTGGCGAGGACGTCGAGGTCTTCACCTTCGAGGAGTTCTCCGCCGACTTCGACTGGCGCAAGGTCAACCCGGTCGGCCCGATCTTCGACCTCAAGAAGCTCGATTGGCTCAACGGCGTGCACATCCGCGGGCTCGAGGTCCGCGAGCTCGCGTCCCGGCTGCTGCCGTACCTCGAACGGGCCGGCGTCCTGTCGGGCAACCCGAGCCTGGGCGAGCTCGCCCGACTCGAGAAGGTCACCGAGCTGATCCAGACGCGCATGGCCCTGCTGACCGAGGCGGTGGCCCTGGTCGGCCCCTTCTACGTGGCGGACGACGCCCTGGTGATCGCGGACGACGCGCGCGCCCAGCTGAAGGACGACGCGGGAGAGGTCCTCTCCGCCGCCGTCACGGCTCTGGGTGCCGTGGACGACACCGCCACCGGCCTCCTGGGTTCCGAGAGCGGGTGGAGCGCGGCCGCCATCGAGGCAGCGCTGCGCGCGGCGATCGTCGAGGGCATGGGCATCAAGCCGAAGTTCGCGTTCGGCCCGCTGCGCACCGCGGTCTCGGGGCAGCGGATCAGCCCGCCGCTGTTCGAGTCCATGGAGATCCTCGGCAAGGCCTCGACGCTCGCCCGGCTCACCCGCCTGCGCGACGAGCTGTCCGCATGAGCGGCTCCGGCCGGGTCGTCTCGTCGTCGATCGGGGTCGAGGCGCCGGCCGAGGTCGTCTTCGCGATCCTCGCCGACCCGCGCCAGCACGCAAGGATCGACGGGTCGGGCTCGGTGCGCGACACCGTGTCCGGCCCCGAGCGCCTCAGCCGTGGCGCCACCTTCGGCGTGGACATGAAGCTCGCCGGGCTGCCGTACCGGATCAGCAACCGGGTCGTGGAGTTCGAGGAGGGCCGACGGATCGCCTGGCGCCACTTCGGCGGTCACCGCTGGCGCTACGAGCTCGAGCCCGAGGGCGACGGAACCCGTGTGACCGAGTCCTTCGACTACTCCATGTATGCCGCGCCGCAGCGGCTCGTCATCGAGGCGCTGGGCTTCCCCGGACGCAACCAACGAGGCATCGAGGAGACCCTGCGGACCCTCAAGGTGGTCGCGGAAGCCGATGCCCGTGAGCCCGTTCGAGGAGGCGGGTCCTGATGGCCCTGCGCAAGGGAAGCAACGTCTCGTGGTCCTGGGGTCAGGGAGTGGCCGAGGGCACGATCGCCGAGGTGCACCACGACTCGGTCACCCGGACCGTCAAGGGGTCGCAGATCACGCGCAACGGCAGCGACGACGACCCCGCCTACGTCATCGAGCAGGAGGACGGGACGACCGTCCTCAAGCTCCGCAGCGAGCTGCGCGAGTCCTGATCGGGAGCCGATTTGGGCGGGGTGGGGCAGACCGGTAGTATCGCTTCTCGGTTCACTCCCTGAAGGCCTTCGGGCGCGCTGGGCGTGATACCCCCTTGGGGTATGGTGTAATTGGCAACACTACGGTTTCTGGTACCGTCATTCTAGGTTCGAGTCCTGGTACCCCAGCTCAGGCGCAAGTCCTTTGGGACACACGCCGATTCGGAGAATTCCCTCACTGTTCGGTAAGGTTCTCTCCGCTGCCCGGAGCCGCAAGGCGCCGGGCGAAACCAGCTAGGGCCCCGTTGTGTAGCGGCCTAGCACGCCGCCCTCTCAAGGCGGTAGCGCGGGTTCGAATCCCGTCGGGGCTACTCGCAGAAGGCCCCCGCCCACCAGGGCGGGGGCCTTCGCGCATGTCCGGGCCATCGCACGGCGTGGACCGGCCGGGCAGCTCGGCGCCACGCCGTCAGCCCCGACTGCTCACGTGCTCCTGGGCGAGGCGGCGCAGGGCTGCCAGGACCGGGTCGACGAGGACGGTGCCGGCCACGACCCGGTGCAGGGCCGAGGCGAGGTCGTCGGTGGGCACGTTCGAGACGTCGACTGCGGCGACGGCCTCACTGGCCCGGGCGTACCCCGTCAGTGCGTCGGTGGGCAGCGGCACCCCGGCCGACCGGGCTGCAGCGATCGCCCCGCTGAGCGAGTGCAGCGCGGGGGAGTCGGGCCCCACGACCCAGCCGAGGTCGGCCAGCAGCCCGGTGACCTCGTCGCTCACCGGCGTTGCGGCGTGCGGTGCCGGGAGCGCGTACTGCGCGCGGCCGAGCAGGTCGTGCCGTGACCGCGGTGGGTCGTCCAAGGCCTCGGTCACCCGCCTGGCCTCGGCGACGCTGACCCCGGCGTCGACCAGCGCACGGACCAGGCGCACCCGCCGCAGGTGGTCCTCGGAGTAGTCGGCCCTCGTGGCGCCCAGGCTCTCGCCGGGCGGCAGGAGCCCTTCACGCAGGTAGTACTTGAGGGTCGCGACCGGGACGCCGCTCGCCTCGGAGAGCTCGGAGATCCGCATGGGGAGCGACACTATCCACAGTGCGCCGCGGCATACCGGGGCGTGGGAGCCGACACGGCGAAGCGGGGGTTGTCCGGCGACACCGGTGGAAACAGGTGCCGTGTTGCCGAGCAACCCCCGCTTCGCGAGGTGTGGGGAGGGGTATGGCGCCGGGTCAGGCGTGGTTCTGCTGCTGCTGCTGCGCGTGGTGGCGGGCCAGCACCTCGGTGAGCTTGTTGGCGCCGGCGATCACCGTGGCGGCGTGCAGCCGACCGGGCTGGCGGGAGAGTCGCTCGATGGGGCCGGAGATCGACACCGCGGCGACGACCCGGCCCGAGGGTCCGCGGACCGGGGCGGACACCGAGGCCACGCCGGCCTCGCGCTCGCCGACGCTCTGCGCCCAGCCGCGGCGGCGGACGCCGGACAGGGTGGTCGCGGTGAACTTGGCGCCGTGCAGGCCACGGTGCAGGCGGTCGGGCTCCTCCCAGGCGAGCAGCACCTGGGCGGCCGACCCGGCCAGCATCGACAACGTCGCGCCGATCGGGATCGAGTCGCGCAGGCCCACCGGACGCTCTGCGGCGGAGACGCAGATGCGGTGGTCGCCCTGGCGGCGGAACAGCTGGGCGCTCTCGTTGGTGTGGTCCCGCAGGGCGCCGAGCACCGGCCCTGCGGCAGCGAGCAGCCGGTCCTCGCCGGCGGCCGCGGCCAGCTCGGCGAGCCGCGGTCCGAGCACGAAGCGACCCTGCAGGTCGCGGGTGACCAGTCGGTGGTGCTCGAGCGCGACGGCCAGTCGGTGGGCCGTCGGGCGGGCCAGACCGGTCGCGGTCACCAGTTGCGCAAGGGTCGACGGCCCCGCCTCGAGGGCACCCAGGACGATGGCTGCCTTGTCGAGAACGCCGACTCCACTCGTGTTGTCCATGGGATGATATTGCCGTCTCATTCGATGAGACGCAAATCCGAGGGCGTGTCGTGCGTGCCAACGTGGGAGATCCGCGCGGCGTGGCGCACCGACGAAACACGCGCGCGAGCAGGACGCAGGACGCGACGGAGGAGTGGGACACGTGTCAGGAACTTTGGCCGAGAAGGTGTGGGACGCGCACGTCGTGCGTCGCGCGGAGGGCGAACCGGACCTCCTCTACATCGACCTCCACCTCATCCACGAGGTGACCTCGCCGCAGGCCTTCGACGGGCTGCGGCTCGCAGGGCGCACGGTGCGACGACCGGACCTCACGCTGGCCACCGAGGACCACAACGTCCCGACGACCCCCGGCCCGATCACCGACCTCGTGAGCAAGACGCAGGTGGACACCCTGCGCCGCAACTGCGAGGAGTTCGGTGTCCGGCTCTTCCCGATGGGTGACGCCGAGCAGGGGATCGTCCACGTGGTCGGCCCGCAGCGCGGCCTGACCCAGCCCGGCATGACGATCGTCTGCGGTGACAGCCACACCTCGACCCACGGTGCGTTCGGTGCGCTGGCCTTCGGCATCGGCACGTCCGAGGTCGAGCACGTGATGGCGACCCAGACGTTGCCCCTCAAGCCGTTCAGGACGATGGCGGTCAACGTCGAGGGCGAGCTCCAGCCCGGCGTGACCGCCAAGGACATCACCCTCGCGGTCATCGCGAAGATCGGCACCGGCGGTGGCCAGGGCTACGTCCTGGAGTACCGCGGCAGCGCCATCCGCGCGCTGTCCATGGAGGCCCGCATGACCGTCTGCAACATGTCCATCGAGGCGGGTGCCCGCGCCGGGATGATCGCCCCGGACCAGACCACCTTCGACTACCTCGAGGGTCGCGACCACGCCCCGACCGGTGCCGACTGGGACGCCGCGGTGGCGGACTGGAAGACCCTGCGCAGCGACGACGACGCGGTCTTCGACGCCGAGGTCGACCTCGACGCCACGACGCTGACGCCGTTCGTCACCTGGGGCACCAACCCCGGCCAGGGCCTGCCGCTCAGCGCCGCGGTGCCGGACCCCGAGACGATGGGCGACGACAACGAGAAGGCCGCCGCGCGTCACGCCCTGGAGTACATGGGCCTGACCGCCGGCACCCCGCTGCGCGAGATCCGGGTCGACACCGTCTTCGTCGGCTCCTGCACCAACGGCCGCATCGAGGACCTGCGCGCCGCCGCCGAGGTCGTCAAGGGCCACAAGGTCGCCGAGGGGGTGCGCATGCTGGTCGTACCGGGCTCCGCGCGGGTGCGCCTGCAGGCCGAGGAGGAGGGCCTCGACCAGGTCTTCACCGCGGCCGGTGCCGAGTGGCGCCTCCCCGGCTGCTCGATGTGCCTCGGGATGAACCCCGACCAGCTGGCCCCGGGCGAGCGCAGCGCCTCGACGTCCAACCGCAACTTCGAGGGTCGGCAGGGCAAGGGCGGCCGGACCCACCTGGTCAGCCCGCTGGTCGCCGCGGCGACGGCGTTGCGCGGCACGCTGTCCAGCCCCGCAGACCTCGTCGACGCCGCTGTCGGCTCCGCCCAGGGCACGGACGCGTCGACCACCACCGCGAGCGAGGGGAGCTACTGATGGACGCCTTCACGACCCACACCGGTATCGGGGTGCCGCTGCGCCGCAGCAACGTCGACACCGACCAGATCATCCCCGCCGTCTACCTCAAGCGGGTGACCCGGACGGGGTTCGAGGACGGCCTGTTCGCGGCCTGGCGCCGCGACGAGACCTTCATCCTCAACAACCCCTCGTATGCCGCCGGGTCGGTCCTCGTGGCCGGCTCCGACTTCGGCACCGGCTCGTCCCGCGAGCACGCCGTCTGGGCGCTGATGAACTACGGCTTCCGCGTCGTGCTGTCGTCCCGGTTCGCCGACATCTTCCGGGGCAACAGCGGCAAGCAGGGGCTGCTCACGGCCCAGCTGTCCCAGGACGACATCGAGCTCATCTGGAAGTACCTCGAGAACGAGCCGGGGGCGTCCGTGACCGTCGACCTGGTCTCGCGGACCGTGACCGCCGGTGACATCGTCGCGCCGTTCGAGGTCGACGACTACACGCGGTGGCGGCTGCTCGAGGGGCTCGACGACATCAGCCTCACCCTGCGCCACGAGCAGGACGTCACCGAGTTCGAGGGGCGCCGGCCGTCCTACAAGCCGTCCACGACCAGCGCCTGAGGGCGCGGCGCGCCGACACGGCACGAAATTTCCTCGGGTGGGCCCACTGGGCCTGCTGCGACACGGCCCCGGCAGCAGCTGCCGGGGCCGTTCCGCGTGCTGCTGACCCGTCCTGTGCCGCGCTGGATGGCGCAGATTCTGTTGCACCACAACACAATCGGTGGTCCAGTCGATCGCTCGGCGCCGGACCCCGTCCGTGTGTGCGAGCGCGGCCCGAACCCGCAAATGGGCTCCCCGCTGGGGCAGGTTTGGGGCTGAATCCGTTGCGACACAATGGATCAGGGCGTCGCAGTGGTGGACTAGCACGCCCAACAGCCCTAACGTCGGACCCACGTCGGGCAGTGGCTCGGCCGCCCACCTCGCCGGACCAAGGGTGTCCGGCACCACCAACCCTGTGGAGGGGAAGCCGTGAACAAGGCAGAACTGATCAAGGAGCTCGAGTCCCGGCTCGGCAGCCGCAAGGCGGCAAGTGACGCTCTCACCGCCGTCGTCGACGTGATCATCCGTGAGGTCGCCAAGGGCGGCAGCGTCGCCATCACCGGCTTCGGCACCTTCGAGCAGGCCGCTCGTGCCGCCCGGACCGGCCGCAACCCCCGCACCGGCGCCTCGGTGAAGATCAAGAAGACGGTCGTCCCCAAGTTCCGCGCCGGCTCGGCGTTCAAGGACGTCGTCAAGAACCCGCGCTCGCTGCCCAAGGCCGCCGTCGCCGGCGCCCGCGCCGCGGCCGGCACGGCCAAGACCGCCACCGCCAAGTCCACGACGGCTGCGAAGAAGGCTGCTCCCGCGAAGAAGGCGGCACCGGCCAAGAAGGCGGCTCCGGCGAGGAAGGCCGTGGCCACCAAGGCGGCTCCGGCCAAGAAGGCGGCTCCGGCGAAGAAGGCGGCACCGGCCAAGAAGACGGCTCCGGCGAAGAAGGCTGTCGCCACCAAGGCGGCTCCGGCCAAGAAGGCTGCTCCCGCGAAGAAGGCGGCCCCGGCCAAGAAGGCTGCTCCGGCGAAGAAGGCCGTCGCCACCAAGGCTGCGCCCGCCAAGAAGGCGGCTCCCGCGACGAAGGCCGTCGTCAAGAAGGCCGCTCCGGCCAAGAAGGCTGCTCCCGCGAAGAAGGCGGCCCCGGCCAAGAAGGCCGCCGTCAAGCGCACGGCCAAGAAGGCCTGACCGGTTCTGACCGGTGCTGATCCGGGCCCGTCCACGGGCCTGACCAGCGTCTGACCCACCACGACAGAGGTCGGCTCCCGAACGGGTGCCGACCTCTGTCGCACGCGGGGGAGGGCGTGGTGGGATGCTTGCGCCATGGCAAACATCCTCACCGTGAACGGTGGCTCGCCCCTGGTCGGAGACCTCGAGGTCCGTGGGGCCAAGAACCTGGTGTCCAAGGCCATGGTGGCGGCGCTGCTGGCGGAGGACCCGTGCCGCCTCCGGGGCGTCCCGGAGATCTCCGACGTCAAGATCGTCTCCGGCCTGCTCGAGCTGCACGGTGTGAAGATCGACTCCACCGACCGCGACGGCGAGCTGCTGCTCGACCCCACGAACGTCGAGCAGGCCCATGTCGCCGACATCGACGCGCACGCCGGGTCCTCCCGGGTGCCGGTGCTCCTGTGCGGGCCGCTGCTGCACCGCCTCGGCGAGGCCTTCATCCCCGACCTCGGCGGCTGCCGCATCGGTGAGCGGCCGATCAACTACCACCTCGACGTGCTGCGCCAGTTCGGTGCCGACGTCCAGAAGCGGCCGGAGGGCCTGCGGCTCACCGCCCCCAACGGACTCAAGGGCACCCGCATCAAGCTGCCGTACCCCTCGGTGGGCACGACCGAGCAGGTGCTGCTGACCGCGGTCCGTGCCCAGGGCGTCACCGAGCTGCGCAACGCGGCCGTCGAGCCCGAGATCCTCGACCTGATCGCCGTTCTGCAGAAGATGGGCGCGATCATTAGCGTCGAGACCGACCGGGTGATCAAGATCGACGGGGTCGACCGGCTCGGCGGCTACGACCACCTGGCCATCCCGGACCGCATCGAGGCCGGCTCGTGGGCGTGTGCGGCCCTGGCGACCAGGGGTGACATCTACGTCCGCGGCGCCCAGCAGCAGGCGATGATGCCCTTCCTCAACGTCTTCCGGAAGATCGGTGGCGACTTCGACATCGACGACGAGGGCATCCGCTTCTGGCACGCCGGGGGAACCCTGAACTCGCTGGTGCTCGAGACCGACGTCCACCCGGGGTTCATGACCGACTGGCAGCAGCCGCTCGTGGTCGCCCTGACCCAGACCAGTGGCCTGTCGATCGTCCACGAGACGGTCTACGAGAACCGCCTGGGCTTCACGGAGGCCCTGGGGGAGATGGGCGCGGTCGTCCAGCTCTACAAGGAGTGCCTCGGCGGCTCCCCGTGCCGCTTCGGCCGGGCCAACTTCCGCCACAGCGCCGTCATCTCCGGCCCGACGCCGTTGCGCGGTGCCGAGATTACGGTGCCGGACCTGCGCGGCGGGTTCAGCTACCTCATCGCCGCCCTGGCCGCCGAAGGGCAGTCCAAGGTGCACGGCATCGAGCTCATCTACCGCGGCTACGAGCGGTTCTCCGAGAAGCTCGACGCGCTCGGTGCCGACTACGAGGTCGGCTGACCGGCAGCGTCAGCCGATCACCTGGTCGTCGCCGATCCCGACGATCCAGAGCCTCGTGACCTCACGGCCGTCGTCACCGACGTCCAGGCTCAACCGCTGACCGGGGCGCAGGTGCCGCAGGGCGCTCGCCCCGAACACCGCCGCGGAGAAGGTCACCTCGAGGCCGTCGTCGAGCAGGAGGGAGCCCGCCCCGGTCTGCTCGTCGAACCTGTGCACGCTGCCCTGCATGGGTGGCAGCGTAGCCCGCGTCACCTGGGCGCCGTGGCCTCCCGACGGGCCGCGGACAAGGCGGCCCTCGTCGCGGGACCGAGGCCCAGGCCCGCAGCGGAGGTCAGTGCCCTGTCGTCGTCGACGTCGGTGCGCAGCCGGGGCAGGTCGAGGTCCAGCCGCACGTGCCCGGCCCCGGTGTGCGCCGCCGCCGAACCGGTCCCGAACCGCGGGTGCAGCGCCGTCGCGTCCAGGGCCGTGAGCAATGTCGTGCCCTCGCCGGAGGCGTCCGGCACGACCGCCATCGCGTGAGCCGCTGCTGCGTCCAGCGCGGCGACCAGGTCCTCGGGCCGCAACGACGGCAGGTCTCCGAGCAGGACGGCCAGCGGGTCGCCCGGTGCCGACGCGGCGACGTGGTCCCGACCGGCCACCACCGCCGCGTCGAGGCCCCCACCGGGATCGGCGACGACGTGGGCGCCGAGCCCGAGCGCGACCTCGGACACCCGCGGGTCGGAGGAGACGACGACGACGCGCGCGGGCGGCATACCGGCGCAGCAGGCGGAGAGGCAGTCGGTGGCGAGGGCCAGCGCGAGGTCCTCGCGACCCACGCCGGCCGGGGGGTGCAGTCGCGACTTGGCGCCCGCGCCGCCCTTCACGGGCACCACGAGGTACCACCGGAGACCGGGCGGTCGGGGGCTGGGGGACGTCATCACCCCGATCGTCGCAGGTGGTGGCGCGGTTCCTCGACACCGACCCCCTGACCAGAGAGGATGCACACTCGACCGTCGCCCCCGATCCTGACCACGGAGATCCCACGTGACCGCCAGCGGCACACGCCCACTGCCCTTCGCCTACCGCCTGGCGGTGGCGATCGTGCGTCCCCTGATGCTGCTGCTCACCAAGCGCACCTGGCGTGGCACCGAGCACCTCCCGACGTCCGGCGGGTTCATCGTCTGCCCCAACCACCTCTCCTACGCCGACCCGTTCACGTTCGCCCACTTCCTCTACGACAACGGCCACCCGCCGTACTTCCTCGGCAAGGAGGCGGTCTTCCGGATCCCCGTGGCGGGCGCGATCCTGCGTGGGGCGCAGCAGATCCCGGTGTACCGCAACACCGGTCGCGCAGCCGACGCCTTCCGCGCGGCGGTGGCCGCGGTCAACGAGGGCAAGTGCGTCGGCGTCTACCCCGAGGGCACGCTGACCCGTGACCCCGAGCTGTGGCCGATGGTCGGCAAGACCGGTGCGGCGCGCATCGCCCTGACGACCCGCTGCCCCGTGATCCCGGTGGCGCAGTGGGGTCCGCAGGAGATGCTCGCGCCCTACTCCAAGAAGCCCAGGCTGTTCCCGCGCACGCGCATCCAGATGTCCGCGGGCCCGCCCGTCGACCTCAGCGACCTGTACGACCAGCCGGTGACGGGGCCGTTGCTGCGCCAGGCGACCGACCGCATCGTCGACGCCATCACGGTGCAGCTCGAGGGCATCCGTGGCGAGAAGGCCCCGGCCGAGCGGTTCGACTCACGCAAGCACGGGCTCCCCGAGACCGGCAACTTCCACCGCCGCACCGGGGAGGGCGCGTGACCAGGGCCGCGGTCTTCGGCACGGGCAGCTGGGGCACGGCGTATGCCGCGGTGCTGGCCGACGGGGGCACCCCCGTGACCATGTGGGGCCGACGCCAGGAGATGGTCGACCAGATCAACGCGGGGAGCAACGAGGACTACCTGCCCGGGATCGCGCTGCCCGACGGCATCCGCGCCACCGCCGATCCGCTCGAGGCCGCGGCGGACGCTGACGTCGTCGTCCTGGCGGTTCCGTCGCAGACCTTGCGCGCCAACCTCGCCGAGTGGGCCCACGCCCTGCCGGCCGGTGCCGCGATCGTGTCGCTGATGAAGGGCGTCGAGCTCGGCACCACGAAGCGGATGAGCGAGGTCATCGCCGAGGCCGGGGGCATCGAACCCGGCCGCATCGTCGTGGTCTCGGGACCGAACCTCGCCAAGGAGATCGCCCAGAAGCAGCCGGCCGCCAGCGTCATCGCGTGCATCGACGAGCGCATCGCCGAGATGGTCGCGGAGGCCTCGAACCCGCCGTACTTCCGTCCCTACACGACCACCGACGTCGTCGGCGCCGAGCTCGGTGGCGCGGTGAAGAACGTCATCGCGCTCGCGGTCGGCATGGCCGAGGGGCTCGGCATGGGCGACAACTCCAAGGCCTCGATCATCACCCGCGGCCTGGCCGAGACGTCGCGGCTGGGCATGAAGCTCGGTGCCGACCCCGTGACGTTCAGCGGTCTCGCCGGGGTGGGGGACCTCATCGCCACGTGCATGTCGCCGCTCTCCCGCAACCGGACGTTCGGGCTCAACCTCGGCAAGGGCATGACCGTCGAGGAGGTCGTCGCCGTCACCCGGCAGACGGCCGAGGGCGTGAAGTCGTGCGAGTCGATCCTCCAGCTCGCGCACGACCACGGGGTCTCGGTGCCGATCATCGAGCAGGTCGCAGCGGTGGTGCACGACGGCCGCAGCCCCAAGGAGGTCGTCGGCGCCCTGATGCTCCGGGCGCTGAAGAACGAGGCCGAGTAGCCGGTCGGTCAGCCGCGCAGGGCCCGGTCGAGGTCGTGCCACAGGTCCTCGACGTCCTCGATGCCCACGGACAGGCGCAACAGGTTCTCGGGGACGGTGTGGGGCTCGGCCGGGTGGCGTCGGCGCCGCTCGATCTGCGACTCGACGCCACCGAGGCTGGTCGCGTGGGTCCACAACGTGGTGGCCGCGGCCACCCGCTCGGCCGCCTCCGCACCCCCCGGCACCTCGACGGCGATGATGGCACCGAACCCGGGGTACCGGGCCGTCTCGACACCGGGGTGGCCGTCGAGGCGAGCCGCGAGCTCACGGGCGTTGGCGGTGGCGCGCTCCAGCCGCACGTGCAGGGTGCGCAGCCCGCGCAGTGCCAACCAGGTCTCCATCGGCCCCGCGATGGCGCCGCCGAGCACGCGCGCCGTCGACAGCCGCGCACGCAGCTCTGCGCCGGCTTCGGTCGAGGCGGTCACGAGGGCGCCGAGGATGACGTCGGAGTGGCCCGACAGGTACTTGGTCACCGAGTGGAGCACGATGTCGACCCCGTCCTCGAGCGGGCGCTGGACGAGCGGGGTGGCGAAGGTGTTGTCGCACACCGTGATCGCGCCGGTCTCCCTCGCCATCGCGGACAACGCGCGCAGGTCCGAGACCTCGAGCATCGGGTTCGTCGGCGACTCGAGCCACAGCATGGCGGCGCCGTCGAGGGCCGCGCGCACCGCGGCCTGGTCGGTCGGGTCGACCCGCCTGACCACGACCGCCCCGGTGGCGGCGAGCTGGTCGAGCAGGGCCGTCGTCCCGTTGTAGGCGTGGTGCGGGACCACGACCGCGCCACCGTGGGGGACGAGGGAGACGGCAGCCGAGACCGCCGCCATACCGGAGGCGAAGACGAGCGCGTCGCCGCCCTCGAGCGAGCCGAGGGCCTCCTCGAACGCCGTCCACGTGGGGTTGCCGACCCGCGCGTAGTTGACGGGGCCGTCCGCGATGTAGGTGGACGAGAACTCCAGGGGCGCGTTGACGCCGGCGCCGGGCACCCGGGGCTGGCGTCCGAGGGCGACGACGCGGGAGGCGGGGGACAGCTGCTCGTGGCTCACGCGGCCAGCGTAGGCGGCGGCGCCCGCGAGCCGTGCTCCGTGCCCGCCCGGTGAGCGGGATACGCTCGTCCGCGATGACCACGGACCAGCCCACAGCCTCTCGCGAGCCTGCCCAGAAGCCCCGCGTCGCCATCGTCTTCGGCGGCCGTTCCTCCGAGCACGCGGTGTCCTGCGCCACGGCGGCAGGCGTGATGCGTGCGATCGACCGCGACGCCTACGACATCGTCCCGATCGGGATCTCCCGCGACGGGCACTGGGTGCTCTCCGACGGTGACCCGCAGCGGCTGGAGCTGACGTCCGAGCGCACGCCCGAGGTGGCGGCCGACGGTGCCGGCGTCGTCGTCCCGCTGGCCACCACCGACCGCACCCTGGTCAGCCTCGAGGCGGCCGAGGTGCCGCGCTCGCTCGGTGAGGTGGACGTCGTCTTCCCCTTGCTGCACGGCCCGTTCGGTGAGGACGGGACGATCCAGGGCATGCTCGAGCTCGCCGACATCCGCTACGTCGGGTCCGGCGTCTTCGCCTCGGCCGCAGGCATGGACAAGCACCACATGAAGGTCCTGTTCGCGGGGGCCGGCCTCCCCGTCGGGCCGTATGTCGTGGTGACCGACGCGCAGTGGCGTCGCGACAAGGCCGCCGCCATGGATGCCGTCGCGGCGCTCGACTACCCCGTGTTCGTGAAGCCGGCCCGCGCCGGCTCGAGCATGGGCATCTCCAAGGTCTCGACGCCGGAGGCCCTCGAAGGCGCGATCGAGGTGGCGCGCACGCACGACCTCAAGGTGGTCGTCGAGCAGGGGATCGTCGGCCGCGAGATCGAGTGCGCGGTCCTCCAGGGCCGTGGCACCGACGAGCCCCGCGTCTCGCACGTCGGCGAGATCGAGGTCACCGCCGAGGGCGGGCACGAGTTCTACGACTTCGAGGCGAAGTACCTCGACGACGGGGCCGTGCTGTCCTGCCCGGCCAAGGTCCCCGACGAGATCGCGGCAGAGGTGCAGCGGCTCGCGGCGGCGGCGTTCGAGGCGCTGGGGTGCGAGGGGCTGGCGCGGGTCGACTGCTTCTACACCGAGGCCGGGGACGTCGTCATCAACGAGATCAACACCATGCCCGGGTTCACGCCGCACTCGATGTACCCGCAGATGTGGCAGGCGACGGGGCTCGGCTACCCCGAGCTCATCGACGAGCTGCTCCAGCTCGCCCTGACCCGCCCCGTCGGCCTCCGGTAGCCCCTCGTCATCGCACGGTCGCGGGCTGGGCAGGGGGCACTCGGCCCGCGTCCACTCGCGCCTCCGCTTCGCTCCCGCGCTCCCGCCAGACCCACCAGCGGGACTCCGTGCCCCCTGCCCACCCCGCTCCGCTCGCACCTCCGCTCCCCGCTGCAACCGATCTCGGTGAGCGGGAAGTGTCGGTATCCCGCTCGGTGAGCGGCGGTTGGTGCCCACTGAGTGGGGGGCCGGGCGCCACAGCGCGCGAAGGCGCCTAGCTGCAGGTGCGGTTGTTGCCGGGGAGGGCCCTGGCGGCTTCGTTGAAGGCAGGGAGCAGGAGCGGGGCCGGGGCATAGGCGTCGGGGACCAGGACCTCGATCGCGGGGTCGCGCCCGAACGTCGTGAACCGGACGCCGTCACTGAGCTCCTGCGCGACCCAGTCGACGCCGTCGACGTCGAGGCACTGGTCGGAGGTCGGGCCGAGGGCCGGCCAGCCGCAGGTCGCGATGATCGCGGGGTCGCCCCACTCGCGGACGTCGCGCGGGTCGGTGCCCTCGGCGACGGAGACCTCGCGGGAACGCTGGCCGCCGACCGTGGGCGGCATCCGGCTCATCGGGGTCTCGCACGCCGCCACGTGGGCCGGCGCGGCGACCTGCTCGGGCGACTGCACGGCATACAGCACGCCGCCGGCCACCCCGAGGAGGAGGAGGCCGGCGGCAGCGACGAGCAGGCGCCGACGGGCGGCGCGGCTCACGTCAGACGTGGACGACGGTGCAGGTCAGGGTCCGGGTGATGCCCGGGACGTCCTGGATCTTGGCAATGACGAGCTTGCCCAGCTCGTCGACCGTGTTGGCCTCGACGCGAGCGATCACGTCGTAGGGGCCGGTGACGTCCTCTGCCAGGACCACGCCGGCGATACCGGCAATGGCCTCTGCGACGGTCGCCGCCTTGCCGACTTCGGTCTGGATCAGGATGTAGGCCTGGACCACCACTGAGCACCTCAACTTCTGTCGAAGATGGGACATGTCGTGACGTCGACGACGGCACGTCATGTTCCGGTTGGCCGGGACGTCGTCGTCCCGAGAGAACCAGGCCGCAGCGGAGCCACGGCCAGGGCAGACGCTACCGTGCCGGTGTCCCGGCCGTCTTCCCCGGGCTGTCACGAGGAGGTCAAGTCATGGTCACGGCCGGTCGCACACTGGCGCAGGTCTCGGAGGCGTCGCTGCTCGCAGAGATCTTCCCGTTCTTCCCCGCCCGCGAGGGCGTGCTCGTGGGGCCGGGGGACGACGCGGCGGTGCTGGTCTCGACCGGACCGGTGGTCGTCACGACGGACGCCATGGTGCGCGGACGCGACTGGCTCGACGAGTGGTCCACGGCCGCCGACGTCGCGACCAAGGCGTTCACCCAGAACGTCGCCGACGTCGCGGCCATGGGCGCTGTCCCCACCTCGCTGGTCGTCACCCTCGTCGCCGACCCGGCGACCCCGGCGGACTGGGCGGTCGAGTTCGCCCGGACGCTGGGCGGTCTGGCCGACGCGGCCGGGGTGGCCGTCGCCGGCGGGGACCTCTCGTCGGCGCCCGCCGGCACCGTCATGGTGTCGATCACCGCCCTGGGCGACCTCCAGGGGCGGGATCCGGTGCTGCGTAGCGGCGCCCGCCCGGGCGACACCGTGGCCGTCCACGGCAGCCTGGGACGCTCGGCCGCCGGGCTGGTGCTCCTGCAGCAGGGCGCCGCCGCTCACGACGAGACGAGGGGCGTGCGGGCCACGTGCGTGGCCCACCACCGAAGGCCCCTCGTCGAGGTCTCGGCCGGGCCCGCCGCCGCCGCCGCCGGCGCCACGGCGATGCTCGACGTCTCGGACGGCCTGCTGCGCGACGGCTCACGCATCGCCGCTGCCAGCGGCGTGCGCCTCGCCCTCGACTCGGCGCTCCTCGAGCCGGACCTGATCGTGCTCCGCGAGGCGGTCGGCGAGGCCGCGCTCGAGTGCGTGCTCGCAGGCGGTGAGGAGCACAGCCTCCTCGCGACGTTCGCGGGGCCGCTGCCCGGCGGGTGGCGGCCGCTCGGTCGGGTCGAGGAGGGCGAGGGCGTCACCCTCGACGGGGTGTCCCAGCAGCCCCGGGGCTGGGACCACTTCGCGGGCTGACCCGGCCCCGCGCCATACCTCTCCGCGGGCGACGCGGACGCGCCCGCTGAGCTCCGACCGGACGCGCGCCAGGGGTAGTGGCCGGGGGAGCAGCCCCGGGAACGACGAAGCCGACCGTCCCGCGAGGGGAGGGTCGGCTTCGGTCAGTGCCGGTCGGGCAGGGTCAGCGCTTGACCTTGCCGGCCTTGAGGCACGAGGTGCAGACGTTGAGACGCTTCGGGGTCACGCCCGCGTCGCCCACCAGAGCCTTGACGCGCTGGATGTTGGGGTTCCAGCGACGCTTGGTGCGGCGGTGCGAGTGCGAGATGTTGTGACCGAAGCTCGGTCCCTTGCCGCAGACGTCGCAGTTGGCAGCCACGGGGTTCTCCTGAAATTCGATGGTGACAAGACTTGGAATGTCCCGGGCCGGATGCGGGCGCAATGAAGCACCACGAAGGACCACGGGAACCGGTCAAGAGTAGCCGAGGACAGGTGCTCCGACCAAAACGAGGCTCCCGACGGTGCTGGGCACTAGCCTGCCACCGTGCTCGAAGCCCTGTCTGCCGTCGATGCGCGGCGGTGGGCCGTGCTCACCCGGATGGCCTTCGCGGCACGCCGGGCGGAGATCGACGCGCTCAACGTCTTCCCCGTCCCGGACGGCGACACGGGCACGAACCTCTACCTCACCCTCGACGCCGCGCTGGACTCCGTGCGGGCCGAGCACGAGAAGGCCGGCATCCTCGGGACGGCGACCCTGGAGCAGGAGTGCTCGGCGTTGTCCCGCTCGATGCTGCTCACCGCCCGGGGCAACTCGGGGGTGATCCTGAGCCAGCTGGTGCGGGGGTTCGCGGAGGCCATCGCGGAGAGCGGCCTGCCCGAGGCCGGTCCGGTCGTCATCGCCGACGGTATGGCGCGGGCCAGCGCCCGCGCGTACGCCAGCGTCACCCACCCCGAGGAGGGCACCATCCTCACCGTCGCCAAGGCGGCGGCCGAGGCGGGCGCCGCAGCGGTCGAGGCGGGGCTGCCCGCCGTCGCCGAGGCGGCGCTCGACGCGGCGACGGCGGCGCTGAGGGCCACGACGGGCCAGCTCGCCGCCCTCGAGCGCGCGGGGGTCGTCGACGCCGGTGCGGCCGGGTACCTCCTGCTGCTCGAGGCCCTGGCACGTGTGGTGCACCAGGACGGGGCCCACGTCGGCGAACGGATGGAGCCGTTCGCCGAGGACCCCTCGCTGCGTCGCCGCGAGGAGTGGAGCCGCCAGGGCGGGCCGGTCGAGCCGATGGGCCGCACCGGGGGAGCCCCCACGAGCGGCCACGACGGGACGCCCGGCGGCCCCGCGTTCGAGGTGATGTACCTCCTGCGCGACAGCGACGAGGAACGCGCAGCGGCGTTGCGCGAGGTCCTCGACGGGCTGGGCGACTCGCTGCTCGTCGTCGGTGGACCGGACCTCTGGAACGTCCACGTGCACGTCGACGACGTCGGGGCCGCGATCGAGGCAGGGCTGGACGCAGGGCGGCCGTACCGCGTCCGCGTCACGCACTTCGCCGACCAGGTGGGCCACCGCCTCCCGGCGTCGGGCGTCGCGGTGGTCGCCTGTGCCGCGGGACCCGGCCTGGCCGAGGTGTTCGAGGGAGCGGGGGCCGTCGTCGTGACCAGTGGTCCGGGCCTGCGGGCCTCCGCCGGGCAGCTGCTCGACGCCATCCGCGCCACCCACGCACTGTCGGTCATCGTGCTGCCGAACGACCGCGACACCGAGATGGCGGCCCGGGCGGCCGCGAGTGCCGCCGAGCAGGAGGGCCTCGACGTCCACCTCGTGCGCTCGCGGACCGCGGTGCAGGGACTCGCGGCCTTCGCCGTCTTCGACGAGAACGCCTCGGCCGCGCGGAACGCTGCCGAGATGAGCCACGCAGCCGCCGCCACGCGCCACGGCGCGGTGGCCCTCGCGAGCAAGCAGGCGCTCACGAGTGCCGGTCCCTGCGAGGCGGGCGACGTCCTCGGGGCGGTCGGCGGCGATGTCGTCGTCGTGGGCCACGACCTGGCCGAGGTCGCCCTCGACGTGGTCCGACGGTTGCTGTCCAGCGGCGGCGAGCTGGTCACCGTGATCGGCGGGGAGGCCGCGCCCGAGGGGCTCCTCGAGGACCTCGGCGCGAGGATCGAGCGTGGCCACCGCGACGTGGAAGTCACCGTCATCGACGGCGGACAGCCGCACTACCCCCTGCTGCTGGGAGTCGAGTAGGCGTGGTCGACGAGAGCACGAAGCTCGACAAGGTCCTCGGGGCCAGGACGGCCGGCACCCTGGCCAAGCACCGCAACCTCGTGACGGTGGGCGACCTGCTCGAGTTCTGGCCGCGCCGGTACCTCGAGCACACGTCCGACCTGTCCGACCTGCACGTCGGCAAGTACGTCGTCGCCGTGGCCGAGGTGAAGACGTCGGTGACCCGCCGCATGCAGAAGCGTCGCGGCGAGATGCTCAACGTCACGATCACCGACGGGCGCAACGACGTCGACCTCGCGTTCTTCAAGGCCTGGGGCCACAAGGACGCGCTGCTCCCCGGGGTGCGTGCGGTGTTCGCCGGCGAGGTCGGGATGTACCGCGGCCGCTGGCAGCTGACCCACCCGGCCTACCAGGTCGTCGAGGGCGGCCTCGGGACGTCGGCCACCGACCGCGGCCCGATCCCGGTCTACCTGCAGGTCAAGGGGCTGCAGAACTGGTCGGTCGCCGAGTGCGTGCGCATCGTCTTCGACCACCTCGAGTCCGTGCCCGACCCGCTGCCGGCCACGCTGCGCTCGCGCCACGGCCTTCCCGGACGGCTCGAGGCGCTGCGCGGCATCCACGTGCCCGCGGCCTTCCCCGAGGTGCAGCGTGCCCGCCACCGGCTCCGGTACGAGGAGGCCCTGGTCCTGCAGACCCTGCTGGCCCAGCGCCGGGCCCGGCAGGCCGCTGACCGCACCGTCGGCCGCACGCCCCGGGCTGGGGGGCTGCTGGCGGCGTTCGACGAGCGGTTGCCGTTCGAGCTCACTGCGGGGCAGCGCGAGGTCGGCGACACCCTGGCCGCGGAGATGGCGCGCGACGTCCCGATGAACCGGCTCCTGCAGGGCGAGGTCGGCTCGGGCAAGACGATCATCGCGCTGCGGGCCATGCTCGCCGCCGTCGACGCCGGCGGACAGGCGGCCCTGCTCGCGCCCACCGAGGTCCTCGCGGCGCAGCACCACCGGTCGATCACGGCGATGCTCGGCGACCTCGCCGAGGGCGGGCTGCTCGGCGGCAGCGACATCGGCACCCGGGTCGCGCTGCTCACGGGCAGCCAGGCGACGGCCGCCCGCCGCGCGAACCTCCTGCAGGTGGCCAGCGGCGACGCCGGCATCGTCATCGGCACCCACGCGCTCATCCAGGAGAAGGTGCAGTTCCAGGACCTTGCGCTGGCGGTCGTCGACGAACAGCACCGGTTCGGCGTCGAGCAGCGAGATGCTTTGCGCGAGAAGGGAACCCAGCCGCCCCATGTCCTCGTCATGACCGCGACGCCGATCCCTCGGACGGTGACGATGACCGTGTTCGGCGACATGGAGACCTCGACCCTGTCCGAGCTGCCGCGGGGCCGTTCGCCGATCGCCACGCACGTCGTGCCGTCCGAGCGCCCCGCCTGGGTCCAGCGCACGTGGGAGCGCGTCGCCGAGGAGGTCCGCTCCGGGCGCCAGGCGTATGTCGTGTGCCCCCGCATCGGTGACGAGTCCGGGTCAGCGGGTAGCGCCGTGTCCGCCGACGACGAGGAGCTGCCGACCGCGCCGCTCTCCTCCTCGGGTCCTCGCGCCCTGGACGCGGAGGACGACTACCCGGACGCCGAGCCCGGTGACGACGGTGCCCCCACCGCCACGGCGCCCCGAGAGCTCGCGAGCGTGTATGCCGTGGAGGCGGCCCTGCGCGACAACCCTGCGCTCGCAGGACTTTCCCTCGCGGTCCTGCATGGACGGATGGCGCCGGAGGACAAGGACGCGGTCATGGCTGCGTTCAACGCCGGCGAGGTGCAGGTCCTCGTGTCCACCACCGTCATCGAGGTCGGCGTGGACGTCCCCAACGCCACCGTCATGGTCGTCGTCGACGCCGACCGCTTCGGGGTCAGCCAGCTGCACCAGCTGCGCGGCCGGGTCGGTCGAGGTCAGCACGCCGGGCTCTGCCTGCTCATGACGTCGTCGGAGACGGAGACCTCCATGGAACGCCTCGAGGCGGTCGCCGCCACCACCGACGGGTTCGAGCTGGCCCGGCTCGACCTGCAGCTGCGTGGCACCGGCGACGTCCTCAGCGGGAAGCAGAGCGGTGGCGGTCGGTCCGGGCGGGCGATGGGCCGGGGCAGCTTCCGCTTCCTGTCGCTGGTCCGGGACGAGGAGATCATCCTCGAGGCCCGCGACGACGCCACTGCGCTCGTCGCACGCGACCCCGAGCTGACCGGTCACCCGGAGCTCTCCGCCGCGGTCGCCGAGCGCCTCGACGCCGAGCAGGCCGCCTTCCTCGAACGCGGCTGACGACGCGCAAATCCGGGAGCCAGGCAGCCTCCGGGCGCCCTAGGGTGGCGGGATGCTGCTCTCCCACGACGTCTCGGGTTCGGGCCCGGCGATCCTGCTGCTGCACTCCGGTGTCGCGGACCGCCGGATGTGGGACGACCTCGTCCCGGCGCTGGGCCACGCGTTCACCGTGGTGCGACCCGACTTCCGCGGGTTCGGGCAGACGCCGCTGCCCCCGGGGGAGTACGCCGACGCCGACGACCTCGACACCCTGCTCGACCACCTCGGGATCACCGACGCCGCGGTGGTCGGGTCGAGCTTCGGCGGCCGGGTCGCGCTCGAGCTCGCCACCCTGCACCCCGGGAGGGTCTCGTCCCTCGTGCTCCTGTGCGCGGCATACCGGGGGGTGGAACCGACCGCGGACGTGCAGGAGTTCGGCGCCGAGGAGGACCGGCTCCTCGAGGCCGGGGACGTCGAGGGCGCCAGTGAGCTGAACGTCCGCACCTTCCTGGGACCCGACGCCGACGACGCCACCCGTGCACGGCTCCTGGCCATGCAGCGCCACGCCTTCGAGGTGCAGCTGGCCGCGGACGAGCAGGACCCGCCACCGGCGCCGCGACGGGTGGACGTCGACCCCACCGCCATCGCCGTGGACACCGTCGTCGTGTCAGGGGCGCTGGACCTCGACCTGTTCCGTGAGGTCGCGGTGGTCCTGGCCCGGGACATCCCGGGCGCCGAGTCGATCGAGCTCGACTGGGCCGGCCACCTGCCGTCGCTGGAACGCCCCGACGCGGTCCTGGCCCTGCTGCTCGACGTGCTCCGGGACGACCCCACGGTCCACCAGCCCTGAGCGCGGCGCCACCACCGGCGCTGTTACCGTGCCGCCGTGACGCGGATCATCAGCGGCCGGGCCGGTGGGCAGCGGTTGTCCACGCCTCCCGGGGCAGGGACCCGTCCCACCAGCGACCGGGTGCGTGAGGCGTTGTTCTCCCGGCTCGAGCACCTCGACGTGCTGGGCGGGGCGCGCGTCCTCGACCTCTACGCCGGGTCGGGCGCGCTCGGTCTCGAGGCGCTCAGCCGCGGCGCCACGTCCGTGCTGCTCGTCGAGTCCGACAAGGGCGCCGTGAAGGTGACCCGCGCGAACGCGGACGGGATCGGCATCCCCGGTGCCGTGGTGCGCCACTCCACGGTGGCGAGGGTCCTCGCGGCACCCCCCGGCGAACCGTTCAGCCTGGTCTTCAGCGACCCGCCCTACGCCCTCACCGAGGACGAGCTCGCCGCCGACCTGGCCCTGCTCGCCGAACCGGGCTGGCTCAGCGACGACGCCCTCGTCGTGGTCGAACGCTCCGCACGCACCCCGGAGCCGCGGTGGCCGGCACAGTGGGAGCCCGAGGGGGAGCGGCGCTACGGCGAGACGCGGATCTGGTTCGCCGGCCCGCGGGTGCCGGACGAGATCGCCTGAGCGGCGCAGCGGACGACGAGGGGCCCGGGACCAGTGACTGGTCCCGGGCCCCTCGCGTGGAGTCGGCGCCTCAGGCGGTCGGGGCCGCCGAGGGGATGATGCTGAACTGCACCGCACCGGACTGGTCGACGTTCGCGTCGAGGACCTGGTCGCCCAGGGCCACCGCAGCGGTCTCGTCGAGGAACACCTTCGCCCCGTCGCTCTCGACGACGGCGTCGCCGGGCACGGGCTGCTCGGCGGTGGTCACGGTGAGGGCGCCCGCGGACGGGTCCTCCTGGCTGAAGCGCAGGCCGGCGTCGTCGCCGACCTCCGTCTGGTCGACCAGGGTCTTGACGATCGTGCTGGCGTTCTCGGTCAGGGTGAGCATGGTGCTCCCTCTCTGTCGGTGGAGTTCGGCCCGTTGAGGTCAGGACTCCTCCACCATTTCGCAGGCCGCCGGAGGACTCAAACCGCGCGTCCGATGGGTGGGACCCACCTCCGGACCCGGCCCGGAGATGTGGAGTCGTCGCAGGTGAGGAAGGGTGGAGCCATGACGGACTACGAGATCCCCCGCCCCACGTCCGGTGACGTGGTCGAGCTCATCCTCGACGACCACCGCCTCTTCGAGTCCCTGCTGCGCGACCTGCGCGACGCCACGGCCGACCGCGAGGCGGCCCGCGCCGCCCTGTCAGCGGTGCTCATCGCCCACGGCGAGGCCGAGGAGTCGAAGGTCTACCCGAACCTCCAGCGCAAGGACGCCATCACCGACCACGAGGCCGAGCACGGCGAGGAGGAGCACGCCGAGGGCAACGAGGCGCTGCTCGCGCTCTTGGAGTGCAAGGGCACCGACACGCAGAAGTTCGACGACGCGGTCGAGGACCTGGCCACCGCCCTCAACCACCACATCGGCGAGGAGGAGCAGACGATCCTCAACCCCGCACGCACCGAAGTGTCCCAGGAGGTCCGTGACGACCTCGGCGCGAAGTGGACGGCCGAGCGCAACCGCCTCCTCGACGAGGGCGCCGGTTCGATCGAGAACGTCCGCTCGATCGTCGCCAAGGCGCACAAGGAAGGTCTGCTCCCGGCGGACGACGAGGACGACGACGAGTGAGCCGCCGCTGACGGGGCGGGGGTGCGGGGGTCCCGCTGCTAGCGTGCCGCTGTGACCAGCCCCGCCCCCACCCCGGCCACCGGTGCGCCGCGCCGCGCCGTCTGCCCCGGGTCCTACGACCCCGTGACCCTGGGCCACGTCGACGTCATCCGGCGTGCGGCGGCCCTGCACGACGAGGTCGTCGTCGCGGTGCTGCACAACCCCGCGAAGCAGGGCGTGTTCACCCCGGACGAGCGCCGTGAGCTCATCGAGGACGCCCTCGGCGACCTCGAGGGCGTCCGGGTGGAGGTGTTCGGTGGCCAGCTGCTCGTCGACGTCTGCCGCGCCGTCGGCGCCGAGGTCGTCGTCAAGGGCCTGCGCAGCGGGACGGACTTCGCCTACGAGCTGCCCATGGCCCTGATGAACCGTCACCTGACCGGTCTCGAGACGGTCTTCCTGCCCGGGGAGCCCACCTTCGGCCACGTGTCGAGCTCGCTCGTCAAGGAGGTCGTCCGCTACGGCGGTGACGTCTCCGGGCTGGTCACCGATCGCGTCCGCGACGCCCTCGTGGCCCGCCTGGCCGTCGACGGGGAGCGTCGACCGGGGGCATCCAGCTGACTGCACGGACCCACCGGCCGGATCGCTTCCGGCCGGACATCGAGGGCCTGCGGGCGGTCGCCGTCCTGCTCGTCCTGACCTACCACGCCGGCCTCCCGCTGAAGAACGGCTTCCTCGGCGTCGACGTCTTCTTCGTCATCTCCGGGTTCCTCATCACGGGGATCCTCGTGCGCGAGCTCGTACGCACCGGCACGATCTCGTGGAGCCGGTTCGTGGGGCGGCGCGTGCGACGCCTGCTCCCGGCGGCCGTCCTCGTGCTGGTCGTGACCGCGGCCGTGACGTGGTTCGTCGTGCCCGGGCTGCGGCGCCGGGAGATCGGCAGCGACATCGCCGGGGCGGCCCTCTACGTCGTCAACTGGCTCTTCGCCCACCGCGCCGTCGACTACCTCGCCTCCGACACCAGCCCCTCGCCGGTCCAGCACTTCTGGTCGCTCGCCGTCGAGGAGCAGTTCTACGTCGTGTGGCCCGTGGCGCTCATCGCCCTCGCCTTCGTCCTGCGCCGGTTCGGCCGCCGCCCGTCGATGCGCTCGGTCGGCCTGCTCCTCGCCGTGATCGCGGTGCCGTCCTTCGCGTATGCCGTGTGGCTCAACGCCGTCGACCCGAACCGCGCGTACTTCGTCACCACGACCCGGGCGTGGGAGCTCGGTGTCGGCGCCGCGTTGGCGGTCTGGTGCGCCGCCCGCGAGGCCGGCCCGCACACCGAGCCCGCGCGCGCCGCGTGGGCGCGGCACCTGCCGGCCGTGGTCGGCTGGCTCGGCCTCGCCGCCGTCCTCGGCACCGCCGTGCGGCTGCCGGTCGGGGCGTCGGCCCCCGGGCCCTGGACCGTCGTGCCGACCCTGGGGGCCGCGGCCGTGCTCTGGGCGGGGTGGACCGGGGCGAGCGGGGGGCCGGTCCGGGTCCTCGGGACGCGCCCCATGGTCTGGATCGGCGGCCTCTCCTACTCCCTCTACCTCTGGCACTGGCCGGCCGTGATCCTCGCCGATTGGGCGGCCCAGGGGCTCACCGGCACCCAGAAGGTGCTCGTCGTGCTCGCCTCGGTCGTTCCCGCCTGGCTCAGCCACCGGTACCTCGAGCAGCCCGTCCACCACAGCACGGCGCTCGCCGCCCGCACCGGACGGGTGCTGGTGCTCGGGGCAGCCCTGTCCGCCGCCGGCGCGCTCGCCGCCCTGCCCCTGGCGCACGCCCCCTCGCCGTTCCGCACCACCCCGGTCTCCGGCGCCATACCGGCCGTGGGGGAGCTGGGGGCCGCGGCCCTGTCGACGCCCCCGGGCACCGACCCGGCCACGTATGCCGTGGACGACTGGGAGTGGCTCACCCCCGACCCCCAGCTCGCCGGTCACGACCGGCCCGCGGCCGACGTCGACCGCTGCCAGGTCGACCGCCTCGCGTCGGCCCCGGTGCCGTGCGAGTTCGGCGTGCGGGCCGGCACCACGACGGTCGCGCTCGTCGGGGACTCCAAGGCCATGCAGTGGCTGCCGGCCCTGGAACGGCTCGCGCCGGGTCGCGGGTGGCGGATCGTCACCTACGGCAAGTCGGCGTGCGCCTTCGCGGCAGGACACGCCCAGCAGGCGGGGCAGCCCTACCCGTCCTGCGACGCCTGGAACCGCCACGTCATGGAGGCGCTGCGCGCGAACCCACCCGACCTCGTCCTCACCTCCGGGTACGCCGCGACCGCGTGGGACGGACGTGCGGCCAGCCGCGACGCCCTCGTGGCCGGTCTGGGGGAGCGGTGGCAGGAGGTCCGCGCGCTCGGCAGCAGGCTGGCGGTGCTGGGCGACAGCCCGCTGTCCCCGGACGACCTCGACGTCTGCACCGCCCGGCACCCCCGTGAGCTGACGCGCTGCGCCTTCGACCGCGAGCCCGCCGTCGCCGGCAGCGGACTGCCCGTGCAGCGACTGGCCGCGCAGGCGTCGGGCACGGCGCTGATCGACCTGACGCCGTACATCTGCCCGGTGGCCCAGTGCCCGGTGGCCATCGGCCACGTGAGCATCCACCGGGCCGGCGACCACCTCACGGCGACCTACGTGCGGTCGCTGGCGGCCCAGCTCGGTGCCGCGCTCGACGGGCTGCCGGGGTCCGGCGACCCCAGCACCGCCGGGCACTGACCCGGTGCCGATCTCCGTGCATTTGGGAGAGTGGCACGCGCTCCGGTAACCTCGTGCGTCGGTCTACGTCTCATCCGAGGCGGTCGACCGAGTCACTCGACACAGCTGGAGCCATGGAACACCTCAATCCCCGATCGCCGTTGGTCTTCGACACCACGGACCTCGGTCGGCGACCCGGATCCATGGTGCAGGTCCAGCGGACCGTCGAGGCACCTGCCGACTTCGGCACGGAGGTCGTCGCAGTGCCCCAGGGCGCGGCGATGGAGCTCGAGCTGCGGCTCGAGTCCGTGGTCGAGGGAGTGCTCGTGACCGGCTCGGTCCACGCCACGGCAACCGGCGCCTGCGTGCGGTGCCTGGACCCGATCGCCCACGACGTGGACGGTCACTTCCAGGAGCTGTTCGCCTACGCCGACCGTGCTGCCCACCACCGCGAGGTGGGGGCGGACGACGACGAGACCGAGGAGCACAAGCTCGAGGGGGACCTGTTCGACCTCGAGTCCGTGCTCCTGGACACGGTGGTGCCTGCACTGCCGTTCCAGCCGGTGTGCCGGGAGGACTGTCCGGGTCTGTGCTCCGAGTGTGGAGTGCACCTGGCCGATGATCCCGACCACCAGCACGAAGTGATCGACCCCCGGTGGGCTGCGCTCAACGCGCTGACCGCCGACGCCAGCACCACCACCCAGAGCACCATCGAAGAGAAGAGGAACTGACGTGGCTGTCCCAAAGCGGAAGACGTCGCGCTCCAACACCCGTTCGCGTCGCGCGAACTGGAAGACGACGGCGACCACGCTGACCACGTGCCCCCAGTGCAAGGCCCAGATGCAGCCGCACATCGCGTGCCCGTCCTGTGGCACCTACAAGGGTCGTCACTACACGGTCGCCGAGCGCACCGAGCACCAGGGCTGAGTCGGTCTGACTCTCCGTTGAGCTCCACTCCGTCCCCCGTGGGGGACAGCGAGACGCAGCGGCCCGTCGACGGGTTCCTCCAGCACCTCACCGAGGTGGTGGGTGGGCCCGTCGACGAGCCGCTGCTGCTGCGTGCCCTGACCCACCGCTCGTACGCGTACGAGAACGGTGGCCTGCCCAACAACGAGCGCCTCGAGTTCCTCGGCGACTCGGTGCTGGGCCTGGTCGTCACCGACACGCTCTACACCACGCACCCGGACCTGCCCGAGGGCCAGCTCGCCAAGCTGCGCGCGGCCGTGGTCAACATGCGGGCCCTCGCCGACGTCGCCCGCACGCTGGGCCTGGGCGACCACGTCCTGCTCGGGCGCGGTGAGGAGACCACCGGCGGTCGCGACAAGGCCTCGATCCTCGCCGACACGATGGAAGCCGTCATCGGCACCGTCTACCTGTCCGCCGGCATGGACGCCGCGGCGACGCTGGTCCACCACCTGCTCGACCCGCTGATGGCCGCGAGCGCCACGCTCGGCGCCGGCCTGGACTGGAAGACGAGCCTGCAGGAGCTCTCCGCGGCGACGTCCCTCGGTGTCCCCGAGTACCGCGTCGAGGAGGAGGGCCCCGACCACGAGAAGACCTTCACCGCGCACGCGGTCGTCGCGTCCGAGGTGCTGGGCGCCGGGACCGGGCGTTCGAAGAAGGAGGCGGAGCAGAAGGCCGCCGAGCTCGCCTGGCGTGCGTTGAGCGCCAGGGCCGCCGAGGCGGAGGCCGCAGCCGCCAGGACCGCTGCGGCGAAGGCCGAGGCGGCCGGTGCCGCTGCCCGGTCAACGGCAGCCGAGGACACCGAGGCCGAGGCCGTTGCGGCCGAGGCCGCAGCCGGCTCAGCCTCCTAGGCGAGCGGACGCCATACCGCCGTGCCCGAGCTGCCCGAGGTCGAGGTGGTCCGTCGCGGCCTGGCCGACCACGTCGTGGGCCGGACCATCGAGCGGGCGGAGTTCCGCGGTGCCCGCGTCGCGCGCCGTCACCTGCCGGGGCCGATCGACCTCGCGGACCGGCTCGCCGGCAACCACGTCGAGCAGGCGCGGCGGCGCGGCAAGTACCTCTGGCTCGTCCTGCGCACCCCCGACGGCTCCCGCCAGGGCCTGATCGCGCACCTCGGCATGAGCGGGCAGCTGCTCGTCGAGGCGCCGGACGCCCCGGCGGAGAAGCACCTGCACGCGGTGTTCGACTTCGCCGACGAGGGTCCCCAGCTGCGGTTCGTGGACCAACGGACGTTCGGCGGTATGGCGCTGGCCGACCTCACGCCCGAGGGTGTGCCCGAGCCGGTGGCCCACATCGCCCCCGATCCGCTCGAGGAGGCGTACGACCGGGCTGCCGTGGTGCGGCGGATGAAGGGCAAGGACGTGGCGGTCAAGCGCGCCCTGCTCGACCAGACGCTGGTCTCCGGTGTCGGGAACATCTACGCCGACGAGGCGCTGTGGCGCGCGCAGGTGCACGGCGAACGGCTGTGCTCCTCCCTCACCAGGCCGACGCTGGCCCGGGTCCTCGAGCACGCCCGCGAGGTGATGGTGGAGGCGCTGGGGCAGGGCGGCACGAGCTTCGACGCGTTGTACGTCAACGTCAACGGCGCCTCGGGGTACTTCGACCGCTCCTTGCACGCCTACGGCCAGGAGGGGCGTCCGTGCGACCGCTGCGGGACGCTGATCCGGCGCGAGGCCTTCATGAACCGGTCGTCGTTCTCCTGCCCGCGGTGCCAGCCGCGCCCCCGAGCCCGGCGCGGCTGACACCGGAGGTCAGCAGGGCTTGAGCGCCAGCGCGTCGTCGGAGACGACGCCGGTCCCGCCGACGGCGGTGCGCTGCGGGGACTGGAGGCGCCTGACCTCGGCGAGGATGACGGCGGGGACGCAGTCCTTGCGCGTCGGCAGCAACGCGTACCGCACAGCGCGCGGCGAGACGACCGGCGCGACGCTCAGCGCGTCGGCGAAGGTCGTGCCGCTGGTGAGGAAGACGTCCTGGGCAGGCGCCTGGGGGATCGACGCCCGGGAGACGGCTGCTGCCGTGGCGTAGCGGTCGGCTCCCGCCAAGCGGGTGACCCGGGCCTTCGGGAGGAGGGTGCGGACCTCCTTCTCCACCGCAGGGGAGACCACGCCGGTGCCCCCGACGATGACCACGTCGACGAAGCCGCCGGCCTTGAGCGCGCTGCGCGTGGAGCCGGGCAACGAGCCGGTGGTCGTGAGCAGGAGCGGCGAAGCGAGCACCGGGTTGCGGCGGTGGGCGGCGAGGGCTCCGGCGGTCACGCCGTCAGCCAGGGAAAGGCCGTTGGCGAGGACGGCCGACCCCGGGCCCTCGGTGCCGCCGTCGGCCCCGTCGGTGTAGACGTGGAACGGCACGAGCTTCGCCGCGGTGTCGAAGCGGTCGACCCCCGCGATGCGGGTGACAGGCGCGTGCGTGCCGAGCTGGACCCCCATCTGCCCACTGACCGCCCCGGTCCCGCCGACGACATAGATGCGCGACGGGCCCAGGCGGTCGAGCTCGGCGGCCACGACGGGCGGCAGGGTGCCGCTCTGGGGCACGAGGAGCACGGGGGCCTGCTGGCTCCCCCCGGCAGCCCCTGCGGCGAGGGCGTCGGCGAAGGTCGCGCCGGAGGCGACGAAGACCGAGTCGACGGTCCCGGGGAACGCGGACCGCGACACGGCGACAGCGGTCTCGTACCGGTTGGCTCCCGCGAGCCGACGCGTGGTCGCCGCGGCAGCAGCGGAGTCCGCTCCTGCTGCCGTGCCGGCCCCGGTGACCACGGCGGGAGCGGCGCGGTGCACGGCGGCCGGCGCGGCGCCGTACGCGGGAGCACCGAGCAGTGCCCCCGAGGCGACCAGGGCGCAGGCCGTGGCCGCGACGGTGGTGATGGTGGTGGTTCGACGAGTCATGGGTCCCTTCCCCCGGCGCCCCCTGCGGGCGCCTGCGACGGGGGAGACCGTAGGCGATCCGGGCCACGATCGGGGCCTTGGCTGTGGTGGTTGCGTGCATCGGCAAGGTACAACTGTGGAGTCGGTCGACGACCGGCCCGACGAGCACGCGGGCAGGACCAGGCGAAGCGGTGGAGGTGGGGCAGATGGATCACGACGGGCCCGCGAGGGCGGTCATCTGGGTGCATGGCCGGGTGCAGGGCGTGGGCTTCCGGTGGTGGGTGCGAGCGCGCGCGTTGGAGCTCGGGCTCGTCGGGCACGCCCGCAACGCCGGCGACGGCCGGGTCGAGGTCGTGGCCCAGGGTGAGCAGGACCAGGTGCGCAGGCTGATCGCGATGCTGGAGGAGAAGCCGACCCAGCACCTGCGGCCTGGTGACGTGCAGACCTGCGTGACGTCGTTCGGGGCGCCGCGCGACGGCATCGACGGGTTCGTCGAGAAGTAGCGGGCGGCGCAGGGGTGCGCCGGGCGTTCCGTCGCGATGCGCCCGGGCTCGTCCATTGACCAGCGTTGGCGAGGCTGTCACGCTGAGAGACGGCCCCCCACCGGCAGATCCCCGACGGTCGCCAGCCGTCTCCTAGGAGTCAACATGGCCAAGGCCCTGGTCGGCTACCGCGTCGCCTACGACCAGCGACTGATGCTCGAGACCCTCGAACTGCGCCGTCGTGTCGCCGACCTGGAGCACCTCGTCGACCGCCTCCAGCGGGACAACGACTCGTTGCGCGAGACCCTGCGGGAGCGAGTGAGACAGCCGGACGTCGTGGGCGCGGGCGCGCCTACGATTGCCGGGTGACCCAGCCCGATCACCTGCCCGATCACCTGCCCGACCGCCGCCCCGACGAAGGGGCGACGTCCGCCGAGCTCCTGCGCCTGCGGGCGAGCATCGACAACATCGACGCCGCCCTGATCCACCTGCTCGCCGAGCGCTTCAAGTGCACCCAGCAAGTGGGCGAGCTCAAGGCCCGTGAGGGTATGCCGCCCGCGGACCCCGCGCGCGAGGAGGCCCAGATCGCGCGGTTGCGGGACCTCGCCGACACCGCCGGGCTGGACCCGACGTTCGCCGAGAAGTTCCTGGGCTTCGTCATCGCCGAGGTCATCCACCACCACGAGGCGATCGCCAAGTCCTGACCCGCCGCCGTGCTGGCCACCGGGCCGCTCCTCGGCCGCCGCTGAGCCGCCCCAGGCCGCCACTGGCGTCACACCCGCCCCACGGTGCACAGGCAACGCAGGGACGTGGCACGTGCCGGGAGGACGGCGCCCTCGCGGGTAAGGTGACTGCGATCCAGACGCTGCCCCTCCACCTCACCCAGGAGCCGACCCGCTCGTGTACGTCAAGAGCCTGACCCTGAAGGGCTTCAAGTCCTTCGCCTCGGCGACCACGATGCGCCTCGAGCCCGGCATCACGTGCATCGTCGGCCCCAACGGCTCCGGCAAGTCCAACGTCGTCGACGCCCTCGCCTGGGTCATGGGGGAGCAGGGGGCCAAGAGCCTGCGCGGCGGCAAGATGGAGGACGTCATCTTCGCCGGCACCGCCGGCCGTGCGCCGCTCGGCCGCGCCGAGGTGGCCCTGACCATCGACAACACCGACGGCGCCCTGCCGATCGACTACACCGAGGTCACCATCGCCCGGACGATGTTCCGCAACGGTGGCTCGGAGTACGCCATCAACGGCACGTCCTGCCGCCTGCTCGACGTCCAGGAGCTGCTGTCCGACAGCGGCATCGGCCGCGAGATGCACGTGATCGTCGGCCAGGGCCAGCTCGACGCGGTGCTGCGCGCGACCCCCGAGGAGCGCCGCGGCTTCATCGAGGAGGCGGCCGGCGTCCTCAAGCACCGCAAGCGTAAAGAGAAGGCGCTGCGCAAGCTCGAGTCGATGGAGGCCAACCTCACCCGCGTCAACGACCTGACCGGTGAGATCCGGCGCCAGCTCGGCCCGCTCGGCCGCCAGGCCGAGGCGGCCCGTCGAGCCGCCGGCATCCAGGCCGACGCCCGCGACGCGCGACTGCGCCTGCTGGCCGACGACCTCGTCCAGCTCACCTCGACGCTCGAGCAGGAGGTCGCCGACGAGTCGGCCCTCATCGCCAAGCGCACCGAGGTCGAGGAGGGCCTGACCATGCTGCGCAGCCGCCTCGCCACCCTCGAGCAGCAGGCGCAGGACGCCGCGCCCGAACTGGCGAAGGCGCAGGAGCGCTGGTTCGCCCTCCAGCAGCTGCGCGACAAGCTCGCCTCCACCGAGTCGCTCGCCTCCGAACGCGTCCGCCTGCTGTCCCAGGACAGCCAGGACGAGCAGACCACCGGTCGCGACCCCGACGAGCTCAAGGCCCAGGCCGCCGAGGCGCGCAAGCAGGAGGAGGCGCTGCTCGCCGACGTCCGCGAGGCCGCCAAGGCCCTCGAGGCCGCCATCGCCGAGCGCACCGCGGCCGAGCAGGCGTATGCCGCGGAGCAGCAGCGCCTCCAGCGCCTGGTCCGTGCCGCGGCCGACCGCCGGGAGGGTCTGGCCAAGCTGGCCGGCCAGGTCGGCGCCCGCCGCAGCCGGATCGAGGCGGGCGAGGCCGAGATCGGTCGCCTGCGCGGCATCGTCGAGCAGTCGCAGGAGCGGGCAGCCACCGCCGAGCGCGAGTTCACCCAGCTCGAGGCCTCGGTCGCCGTGGACGAGGAGGGCGAGGAGGGCCTGGACTCCGCCTACGAGAAGGCCGCCGCCGTCCTCGAGACGCTCGAGGCCGAGGTCGAGAAGCACAAGGAGGCCGAGCGCACCGCCGAGCGCGACCGCACCACGGCCGCCGCCCGGCTCGAGGCCCTGGAGCTGAGCCTGTCGCGCAAGGACGGCGCGGCCACGTTGCTCGCCGCCGCCGACTCCCAGCACGGCATCGTCGGCTCCGTCGCCTCACTCCTGCAGGTCAAGGGTGGCCACGAGGCGGCCGTCGCCGCAGCCCTCGGCTGGGCCGGTGACGCGCTCGCCGTCGAGTCGGTCGACCACGCGGCCCGCGCCCTGCTCACGCTGCGCGCCGACGACGCCGGCCGCGCCGCGTTCCTCGTGGGCCAGACCGCGACCTCGAGCGACCCCTCCACCTGGCCGGCGCTCGAGGGCTCGGCGGTGTGGGCTCGTGAGGTCGTCGAGGCGCCGGCGACGGTCCGCCCGGCCGTGGAGCAGCTGCTCGACCGGGTCGCCCTCGTCGACGACCCCGCCCTCGCGGCAGCCCTCGTGGCCGGGGGCGAGGGGGTCACCGCGGTGACCGCCGACGGTGACGTGTTCGCTCCCGGGTTCGTCCGCGGTGGCAGCAGCCACGCCCCGAGCCTGATCGAGATCCAGTCGGCGGTCGACGAGACCCGCGACCGGGTCGCCGACGCGACGCGACGCGGCGAGCAGGCCAGGTTCGCGCTCACGAGCGCCCTGGAGCGCCACCGGGACGCCGCCGCCGACGTCGAGGTGGCACTCGACGCGCTGCACGACTCCGACGCGAAGATGGCCGCCGTGGCCGAGCGGCTCGGTCAGCTCGGAGCCACCGTCCGTGCTGCCAGGGCCGAGGCCGAGCGCACCGAGCGCAGCATCGCGACGGCGACCGAGGCCCTCGAGGCCGACCGGGTCGAGCTCGCGGCCCTCTCCGAGCGGCTCGACGAGGCCAGCGCAGAGCCCACCGAGGCCCAGGACCCCAGCACCGACGAGCGCGACCGGCTCGAGGCGCTCGCCAGCCGCGGCCGCGCCACCGAGACCGAGGTGCGCCTCACGCTGCGCACCAAGGAGGAGCGGGCCCGGGCCCTCAAGGGGCGCGCGGAGTCCCTCGAGGGGGCAGCGCGCAACGAGCTCGCCGCCCGCCAGCGCCTCGCGGCCCGCCAGGAGCGCCGCAAGCGCGAGGCCACGGTCGCCGAGGCGGTCCGTCGCGGCGCGGCATACGCCGTCTCGCTCGTGGCCACCACCCTCGACACCGCCGCCCGGCAGCGGGCCCTGGCCGAGACCGCCCGCACGGAGCGGGACCAGGCGCTCGCCCAGGTGCGGCGCGAGGTGAGCGCCCTGCAGGACGAGCTGCGCGAGCTCACCGACACCGTGCACCGCGACGAGGTCGCCCGTACCCAGCAGCGGCTGCGGATCGAGGCCATGCAGGCCAAGGCCGTCGAGGAGCTGGGCATGGACCCGGCCGTCCTCATGGAGGACTTCGGGCCGCACCAGCTGGTGCCCCACGTGCCCGGCCCGGACGACGACCAGGACGCGCTGCCGGAGCCGGCGCCCTACGTGCGCGAGGTCCAGGAGAAGCGGCTGCGCAAGGCCGAGCGCGGGCTCAGCGCACTCGGGCGGGTCAACCCGCTCGCGCTCGAGGAGTTCGCCGCGCTCGAGGAGCGCCACAAGTTCCTGACCGACCAGCTCGAGGACCTCAAGAAGTCCAAGCGCGACCTGCTCGACATCGTCAAGGAGGTCGACGAGCGCGTGGAGCGCGTCTTCACCGAGGCGTTCCACGACACGGCCGCCCAGTTCGAGGGCGTCTTCAGCCGGCTGTTCCCCGGGGGCGAGGGCAAGCTGACCCTCACCGACCCGTCCAACATGCTCACGACGGGCATCGAGGTCGAGGCCCGTCCGCCCGGCAAGAAGATCAAGCGGCTCTCGCTGCTCTCCGGCGGCGAGCGGTCGCTCGTGGCGGTCGCCCTGCTGGTCTCCATCTTCAAGGCGAGGCCCAGCCCCTTCTACATCATGGACGAGGTGGAGGCGGCGCTCGACGACGCCAACCTCGGGCGCCTCATCACCCTCTTCGAGGAACTGCGCGACTCCAGCCAGCTCATCGTCATCACCCACCAGAAGCGCACCATGGAGGTGGCCGACGCGTTGTACGGCGTGTCGATGCGTGGTGACGGTGTGACCACTGTGGTCTCGCAGCGGATCCGCGACGTCGCGGCGCAGAGCGCCTGAGGCTGCGTCCGGCCCGACTGCTGCGCCGCAGGTCACCTCGCGTGTCGCGGGGGAGCGACCGGCACGACCGGTCGTCCCACGGCGGGGTGTCGATTTGGCCCGGGGTGCTGGGCAGGGCACTCTGGACCCATGGTGCCGTTGATCATCGGGATGCTGTTGTGCGTCGGACTGGCCCTGGCCGTCGTCGCCGTCGTGGCCGTCCCCGCCCGCCGGGAGGGCCGTGACCTGCTCAGCCCGCAGGGCGAGGAGATCGTGGCCGCGGTGAAGGAGAAGACCGCGGACACCCTCGAGTCCACCATCGAGAAGACCGGTGACGTCATCAGCGCCACCAAGGACAAGGTGAGCGACACCGTGCAGCGCGACCCGTCCGAGGACTCCGGGCGTCACCGCCGCGCGAGCTGACCGCACCACCGCGCTGGTCGCACCACCGCGCTGGTCGCACCGAGCAGGCCGTCCCGTTCCGGGGCGGCCTTCGTCGTGCCCGGGCGCCGGCCGCGTTCACCGAACATCCGATGACGGGGCTCAACTGAACGGTCCATGACAGATGTCACGGATCGTTGGTCGTCCGGGGTCCGATGCTGTGGCGGGGCCCGATCGGGCCCGGTTCTGCGTCGGAGGAGACGAACACGATGGCATCCCTTTCCCCCCGAGCCCGGCGGCTGGTCGCCGCGGGTGCCGGGATCGCCCTGGTGGCCGGCGGATCCGCCGGCTTCCTCGGTCGGCACGAGCTCAACGAGGCCTGGCTCAAGTACCAGTGGCGCGACAAGCACTACAACGCCGCGGTGATGGAGAAGGCGCTCATGATCGCCGGGGGCAACCCCACCGAGGCGCAGAACGAGTCCAAGGAAGCCGTGACCATCGCGGAGCAGTTCGAGCAGGCGCGCACCGCGCCCGGCATCGTCGCGCCCGGGGCGTACGGCTCGGCCTACACCCAGCTGCAGTCGCTGCCCAAGACGGCCGGCACGTGGCACGAGGTCACCAAGGTGCCCTACGACGCCGACGACCCGCGCTACCGCGACTGGAACTCCAACTCCTCTGGGGGAGCCGGCAAGGTGACGGGCCGCATCACCGGGCTCGCGGCCGACTCCAGCGACCACGTGTATGCGGCGGGAGCGGACGGCGGTGTCTGGCGCTCCTCCGTGGGTGGCGGCGCCTGGACCCCCATCGCGGACAGCCTCCCGTCGCTGAGCGGCGGAGACCTGCAGCTCGCCGGTGACAGCTCGCTCTGGTACGCCACGGGCGAGGCCAACACGGGTGGCACGTCCTACGTCGGGGCCGGTGTCTACCGCCTCGCGACCCCGGCCTCGGGCAGCTTCGCCCCCACCGACCGTGTCGGTGGCAAGGAGCTGGAGTCGACGACCATCGGCCGCATCCGGTTCGGCGGTGGCTCCAACGTCTTCGCGGCGACCAACCGTGGCATCTGGTACCACGCGGCCGGCACCAAGGCCGGGGCCTGGACCTTCGGGTTCGCCCCCAACATGTCGTGGATGCCCGAGATCAAGGACGACGCGGGCGCCGTGCTCGTCCCGGCCGGGTCCGACTGGAAGGGCAACACGTCCTCGGGGGCGACCAACGCGGCATACAAGAACATCGTCAACGACATCGCTGTCGACCCCAAGAACCCCAAGCACGTCATCGCGGCCATCGGCTGGCGCTCGGGTGACACCTACAACGGGTTCTACGAGACGAACGACTTCACCGCGGGCCCGTCGAGCTGGCACAAGCTCTCGGTGACGCTCGGCAGCATCAGCAACAGCAGTGACGTGGGCTACACGACCTTCGCCTTCAGCAAGGACGGCAGCCGCCTCTACGCCGAGGTGCAGCAGCCGAGCAAGATCAGCACCGCGTCCTCGCTGGCCGGGATCTTCGTCTCCAAGTCGGGTTCGCCGAGCGGACCGTGGAACAAGATCGCCGACGCGGCGCAGCTGCACAACAGCGGTTCCGCCCTGGACCGCAAGGGGTACGCCGTCGGTGTGCAGGCCTGGTACAACCAGTTCCTCCAGGTCGACCCCGCGAACCGTGACCACGTCTGGGCCGGGCTCGAGGAGGTCTTCGAGACCAAGGACGCCGGGTCGCACTGGTCGGCAGTCTCGCCCTACTGGAACTTCACCTTCCCGTGCTGGAGCCTCTCCGACGCCTCGAACACCTGCCCGCTCGCCGGTCACCCCGACCAGCACTCGGTCACGGTGGGCACCAGGGCCGGCAAGCCCACGGTCTTCTTCGGCAACGACGGCGGCGTCTACCGCCGTCCGGTCAACGGCACGGTCAACGCCAACGGCAACGCGACCGACCTCGAGTCCGCGACGGCCGACGGCACGATGGACGCCCTGCAGTACTACTCGGTCTCCGTGGGCAAGGACGCCAAGAACGGCGGCGTCGTCGTCTCCGGTGGCCTGCAGGACAACGGCGTGTCCAACCTGCTGGCCGTCAGGCCCGACGGCTCGAACAGCGACACCAAGATGGGCTCGAACTTCGGTGGCGACGGTGGCGACGGCGCGGCCGACCCGCGCCAGGGCTGCAACCAGTTGCAGGAGTACACCAACCTCGCGGTGAAGATCACCAACAACTGCGCGCTGAACCCCGGCGCCCAGTCAGAGGCCGAGGCGACGTCGTACTCCCTCGACCCCGGTGACCCGCTGCCGCGGTTCATCGCGCCGATCTCCCTGGACTCGGGCAACCCGGACCACTTCATCTTCGGTGGCGAGTTCGTCTACACCGGGATGAAGGGCTGGACGGCGACGCGCAGCGCTGCCGACCTGACCAAGGCGTTCGACCTCGGTGCCGGCCACTCGGCCACCGCAGTGTCGATGCACAACGGGGTCTCGTACGTCTCCTGGTGCGGTCCGTGCAACAACGCGGGCTTCGCCCGTGGCATCGCGACCAACGCCGGCGGCACGTGGCACCAGCTCACGCTGGCGTCGAGCTTCCCTAACCGGTTCGTCCAGGGCCTGGCCATCGACCCGACCAACACCCGGCACGCGTATGCCGCGATCAACGGCTTCTCGCGCCGGTTCACCGAGGGTCCGGGCGCCGGCGTCGGCCACCTGTACGAGACCAGGGACGGGGGAGCGTCGTGGACCGACACGAGCGCGAACCTGCCCGACGTCCCGGCGAGCAGCGTCAAGCAGCTCGCGAACGGTGCGACGGTCCTCGGCACCGACCTGGCCGCCTTCTACCGGGCACCGGGGGCGACGAGCTGGCAGCAGCTGGGCTCCGGCCTGCCGCTGACGGTGGTCATGGACCTGGAGTCCGGGCCGGACGGCAACCTCTACGCCGCGACCCACGGTCGAGGCATCTGGAGCATCCCGACGCCGTAGTCGTCGCGGTCCAGTGCGTGGTCGAGGTGGGCGGTCCGGGACAACCCGGGCCGCCCACCTCGGCGTCACGGTGTCGAGGACCGGTGCCGAATCGTGGTCGACGGCCGTGATGGGGGAGGATGGCGCGCGTGATTGATCAGCTGTGGGAATGGATCGCCATCGCCGTCGGGATCTTCGTCGTCCTCGGGGGTGTGCTGCTCGGGCTCGTGCGCGGCCGGAGCGGCCGGGGTGCGAGCACCAAGGAGGCGCCTCGACCGGCGCCACGCACCGACACGAGTGAGGTGCTGCCGGGGGTCGGTGACGACGCCAGCGACCCGCGCGACGCCCCGAAGCGCTCGGTCGAGAACGTCGGTGGCGGCGTAGATACGCTGCCCGCGCCGGACACCCTGCCCGAGCCCGCGCCGGCCCCTGCCGTCGAGCGCCCGGACTCCGCCCAGGGCCGCCTGACCCGCCTGCGGGCCCGCCTGTCCCGTTCCAACTCCGCGCTCGGCCAGGGCCTGCTCGCCCTGCTCTCCCGGGGACGCCTCGACGAGGCCGCCTGGGAGGAGGTCGAGGACACCCTCATCGCCTCCGACCTCGGCGTCGAGGCGACGACCGAGCTCGTCGACAGCCTGCGGGCCCGGGTCAAGGTCGAGGGCACGACGGACGAGGCCACCGTCCGCGGCTGGCTCCGCGAGGACCTGCTGCGCCTCGTCGACCCCGGCCTCGACCGCCGTGTGGCGAGCAGCCGGGTGGGTGAGCGACCGGCCGTGGTCCTCGTCGTGGGCGTCAACGGCACGGGCAAGACGACCACCGTCGGCAAGCTCGCCCGCGTCCTCGTCGCCGAGGACAAGGACGTCGTGCTCGGTGCCGCCGACACCTTCCGGGCCGCCGCCGCCGACCAGCTCGAGACCTGGGGGGCCCGCGTCGGTGTCCCCACCGTGCGCTCCGACCGGGACGGCGCTGACCCCGCAGCGGTCGCCTTCGACGCAGTGAAGGCCGGCATGGAGATGGAGGCCGACGTGGTCCTGGTCGACACCGCCGGTCGCCTGCACAACAAGGTCGGCCTGATGGACGAGCTCGGCAAGGTCAAGCGGGTCATCGAGAAGCAGAGCCCCATCGACGAGGTGCTGCTCGTCCTGGACGCGACCACCGGCCAGAACGGACTGCGTCAGGCCGAGGTGTTCGCCCAGGTCGTCGACGTGACCGGCATCGTCCTCACCAAGCTCGACGGCACGGCCAAGGGCGGGATCGTCGTCTCGGTGCAGCGCAAGCTCGGCGTGCCGGTGAAGCTCGTCGGCCTCGGCGAGGGCCCTGACGACCTGGCGCCCTTCGACCCCGAGGCGTTCGTCGACGCGCTGCTCGACTGACGGTGCCCACCCCGGGACCGCGTCGGCTGCTGGCCGCTGCCCTGCTCACCGCCGTGGCCATCGGTATGGCGTCCGCCTCCGCCCGCTCGGCCGTCGCCTTCACCGGTGCGAATGTCTCCTTCACCGGTGCGAACGCCTCGGCGGGCGCGACCGTCGCCGCCGATGGTGGCTTCCAGATCCTCGACGACCGGGTCGCCGAGTCCTCGGGGCTGGCCCTGAGCCGTGCCCACCCGCACACCGTCTGGACCACCAACGACTCCGGCGACTCGGCCCGGATCTTCGCGGTCGACACCAGGACCGGGCGGACGACCGGGGTCCACACCTTCGGGGCTCCCGTCACCGACGTCGAGGCGCTGGCCATCACGCCCAGGGGACGCGTGCTGGTCGCCGACATCGGTGACAACGCCAGGAGCCGTGAGGTGGTCCGCATCTTCTGGTTCGACGAGCCGGCCCTCGGTGACACGAACGGGTCCTGGGCGTCGTGGGAGCTGTCCTACCCCGACGGTCCGCACGACGCCGAGTCGGTCGCGGTCGACCCGCGCACCGGACGTGTCCTGGTCGTCACCAAGAGTGCCGACGGCGCCGTCTACGCGCTCCCCGAGAAGCCCAGCCGTCGGGGCGTCAACCGCCTCGAACGGCTGGCGGACGCGCCGCCCACGGCCACTGACGCGGTGTTCCTGACCGACGGGTCGGCCCTGGCCGTGCGGACCTACACCCAGCTCGTGCTGCTCGACCCGACCTCGTGGCGCCCCCTCGTGTCGTCGGTGCTGCCCCTGATGCGCCAGGGAGAAACGGTGGCGCTGGCCCCCGACGGCGCCGGCCTCCTGGTCGGGAGCGAGGGCGAGCAGTCGCCGGTGCGCCGGGTCCCCGTCCCCGCGTTGGCGGCGCCGACCCCGTCCTCGACGACGACGGCGTCCTCGACGACGACGGCGTCCTCACCGGCACCCGCCCCGACGGCCTCGGCGGAAAGCGGGTCGGCGCGGACCGGCAGCTCCGCCGCATCGCCGGAGGCGGACCGCACCCAGCTGGTCGCGGGACTCTCCGCCGCCGCGGGGCTCGTCCTCCTCGCCCTGCTCGCCACGTGGGTCTCCCGACGCGCCCAACGCCGCTGACCAGCCAGCGCTGCACACCCCTGAGGCAGAACCGCGCGAGTTTGAAGCGTTCCGGGCGCTAGGGCGCGCCCAACGCTTCAAACTCGCCGGGGGGAGGCCGGCTGGAGACCACCGCCCGCGGCATACCCTGTGGGCGTGGAACCGGGGGTCGTGCGTCTGGGTGCCGCCGCGAAGTCGTGGCGGGCCGTCGTCGTCCTCGGGCTCACCGTCATGTTCTGCGCCGGCTCGCTCGTCGGGGACGACCACTGGTGGCCGTTCAGCCCGTGGCGGATGTTCTCGACGTCCCAGGCCGCGACCGGGTCGGTCATCTCCACGGGGATCGAGGTGCAGACCGCGAACGCCCCCGGGACGTGGGTGCCGGCACCGCTCACGCCGGAGAACACCGGGCTCAACCGCGCCGAGATCGAGGGGCGGATCCCGCAGATCACCGCCGACCCGCAGCGGCTCGGCACCCTGGCCCGCAGCCACGCCGAGCTGCGACCGGGTGCCCCTGAGTGGACCGCGCTGCGCGTCGTGCGGCGCCAGATCGTCGTCGTCGACCGCAAGCCGACCGGCGAGGTCCGCACCAGCGTCCTCGCGCAGTGGGAGGCGAGGTGACCCGCCTGGGGGCGTGGTTGTTCACGCCGATGCCGTTGGCGCGGGTCGCCGTCCTGCGGCTGCTCGTCTTCGCGTTCGTCGTCGTCGACGTCCTCGGCCTGCACACCTCGGGCTGGTACCACGGGTGGGCCGACCCCGTCTGGTACGAGCCGCTGGTGATGGGCCAGGCGCTGCACCTGCCTGCCGCCACCGTCCTGCTCGTGCAGACGCTCAAGTGGGGCTGCGTCGCCGCGGCGCTCGCGGCAATGACCGGCCGGGCTCCCCGCCTCCTCGGGTGGACCGTCGCCGTCGGCTGGGTCTGGTACCAGTACGTCGCCTTCTCCTACGGCAAGGTCGACCACGACCGGGCGGACTTCGTCGTGGCGCTCGCCCTCCTGCCGACCGTGGGGCTGGCGCACCTGTCCGACCGGCGGCGCAGCGAGGCCGCAGGGTTCGCCCTGCGCGCCATCCAGCTCGCGGCGGTCGCGACCTACTTCCTGTCGGCGTGGGCCAAGATCCGCTTCGGCGGCTGGGACTGGGTCAACTCCGCCACGATGGTCCGGGCCGTCGTGCGACGGGGCACCCCGATGGCGCAGTGGCTGCTCGAGGTGCCGTGGACGCTGCACGCCTTCCAGTGGGTGCTGTTCGCCGCCGAGCTCACCGCCCCGGTCATCTTCCTGCTCACCGAGCGCTGGCGCCGCCGGGTGGTGGCGGGGTGGTTCGTGTTCCACGCGATGACGTATGCCGCGATCACGATCGCGTTCTGGCCGCACCTGGTGATGATGCTCGCGTTCCCGCCCCTCGAGAGGGGCGCCGCGTGGCTCCGTGGCCGCTGGGCGCGTCAACGACCGACCCGGGCCGGTCAGGAGCGGCAGGAGGTGCGCGCGTGAGCCGTTGCTCCCTCGTGGGCCGGGGCTAGGGTCGGTCCATGGACGTGAGCGACCACCGCCAGGCCTTCCTCGAGTCGGTCCGCATCTCCCGCGACCTGGCCGGCTCGGACCTCGTGCGCGCTGCGTGGGGGCAGGAGAGCGCCTGTGCAGGCATGAGCGTGGGTGGTCTGGCCCACCACCTGCTCAACCAGGGCGTCACCGTCGCCAAGGGGCTGTCGTCCCCGGCCCAGGGCGAGACGATCGCCGTCCTGGAGCACTACCGGCGGGCACCGTGGGTGGCCGCGTCCCGAGCAGGGCAGAGCGACCCCGAACAGAACGTGCGGGACGACGAGGCGGCGCTCGCGGGTCCTGATGCGGTCCTCGCCGGGGCAGCGGCCCACACCGACGCGGTGGCCGACCTGCTGGCCCGGCCGCGCGACCCCGACACCATCTTCATCCCTTGGCAGGGGTGGTCGCTGACGACGGACGACTTCCTGACGACGCGCATGATGGAGATGCTCGTGCACGCCGACGACCTCGCAGCCAGCGTCGGGACCGAGGCCCCGACCTTCCCGGAGGGGGCTGTCGTGCCCGTCGTCGGGCTCCTGGCCGCCGTCGCGGCCGACCGCCACGGCGCGACGGCTGTCGTCCGGGCCCTGAGCCGTCCGCAGCGGGCACCGTCGTCGGTCTCGGCGTTCTGACCCCTCCACCATCCGAGACGATGACCCGCCCTTTACCTGATGCTTACCGACGTGAGGATCCGCTAACACAGCCGTAACACAGCGCGGCCTTCCTCGAAATCCCGCACCGGCATGGTTCTCCGCATGAGCGCTACTACCTTCGTGACGGCCGACGTGCCGTTCACCGACAGCGGGAACACCGCCTGGGTCCTTGCTGCGGCGGCCCTGGTGCTGTTCATGACACCGGGCCTGGCCCTCTTCTACGGAGGCATGGTTCGGACCAAGAGCGTGCTGAACATGATGATGATGAGCTTCATCACCATGGGCACGGTCGGCACTGTGTGGATCCTCTGGGGTTACAGCGAGACCTTCGGCCCGGACCTGGGCGGCGGACTGCTGGGCAACCCCTTCACCCACTTCGGACTGAAGGGAATTCTCGACCAGATCTACGGCTACGTCCCCGCGGACGCCGCCGCCGGCACCGCCGCCGCGGGCGGCATCCCCGCCCCGGCCTTCGTGGCCTTCCAGGTCGTCTTCGCCATCATCGCGGTGGCCCTGGTCTCCGGCGCGATCGCCGACCGGGCCAAGTTCACGGCCTGGACGGTCTTCACCGTCGTGTGGTCGACGCTGGTCTACTTCCCGGCCGCCCACTGGGTGTTCGCGTTCAGCGGCTACGCCGCCGACACGGGTGGCTGGATCGCCAACAAGGCTGACGGGCTGCTGTTCGGCGGCGCCGCGGCCTACGACTTCGCGGGTGGAACCGCGATCCACATCAACGCCGGTGCGGCAGGCCTGGCCCTGGCCATCGTGCTCGGCAAGCGCATCGGGTTCGCCAAGGAGCCCATGCGTCCGCACAACCTGACGCTGGTCATGATCGGTGCCGGCATCCTGTGGTTCGGCTGGTTCGGCTTCAACGCCGGTTCCGCCCTCGGCGCCGGCACGCAGGCCGCCGGTGTCTGGGTCAACACCCTCGCCGCCACCTGCACGGCGATGCTCGGCTGGCTGGTCGTGGAGAAGTTCCGCGACGGTCACCCGACCTCGCTCGGCGCCGCCTCCGGTGTGGTCGCCGGCCTGGTCGCCATCACCCCGGCCTGCGCCACGGTCTCCCCGATCGGTGCGCTCATCGTCGGTCTCGTCGCCGGTGCCGGGTGCGCCCTCGCGGTCGGCCTGAAGTTCCGGTTCGGCTTCGACGACAGCCTCGACGTCGTGGGTGTCCACCTCGTCGGTGGCCTCATCGGCACCCTGCTCATCGGCCTGCTGGCCACCAAGGGCAGCCCGACCGGCGCCGCCGGCCTGGACGTCAACGAGGGCCTCTTCTACGGCGGCGGGTTCTCCCAGCTCGGCGCCCAGGCGCTCGGTGCCTTCGTGGTCCTCGTGTTCTCGTTCGTCATGACCTACCTGATCGGGCTGGCCATCCACAAGACCATGGGCTTCCGCGTCGACGAGACCCAGGAGTCCCAGGGTGTCGACCTGTCCGAGCACGCTGAGAGCGCCTACGACCTGAGCGGCCTGTCGGGTGGACGGTTCGGCTCGTCCGGAGCAATCTCGACCACGGCGCCCACCGCCAAGACCCACGAGGGAGCAAAGGCATGAAGCTCGTCACCGCCATCATCAAGCCCCACCAGCTCGACGAGGTGAAGGAGGCCCTGGAGGCCTACGGAATCTCCGGCATGACCGTCAGCGAGGCGTCCGGCTACGGCCGCCAGCGTGGCCACAGCGAGGTCTACCGCGGTGCGGAGTACACCGTCGACTTCGTGCCGAAGGTTCGGGTCGAGGTGCTCGTCGACGACATCGACGCCAGCTCGGTCGCCGAGGTCATCCTCAAGTCGGCCCAGACGGGTCGGATCGGCGACGGCAAGATCTGGACCATCCCGGTCGAGGACGTCGTCCGGGTCCGCACCGGCGAGCGCGGCGTCGACGCCCTCTGACCCAGTCGAGCCCGCCTGACCACACCCCTGACGCTCCGGCCCCCGACGGAGCACCCACCGGCCGACACCCGGGACGATCCCCCCGTCCCGGGTGTCGGCCTGTGACGTGCCGACGCGCTAACACAGCCGTAACACGCGTGCGCACTGCGCGAAATGACGAAAGGGCACAGTGACTGCCATGACGATCGAGCAGACCGACCTGGCGGCTCGCCGCCTGGACCTGGCCGGCGCCCGGGGCTTCGACGCCCCCGGTGCGGGGCAGGCGCGCCGTGACGCCATCGCCGCCCTGACCCGCGACTGGCTCACGACGGTGTGGCAGGAGGCCCTCGGGTCGCGCCGGCCCGAAGGGGTGGCACTGGCCGCCGTGGGCAGCCTCGCCCGGGGTGACGCAGGACCCCTGAGCGACGTCGACCTCGTCCTGCTCCACTACGGCCGCTCCCTGTCGGGGGAGGACCTGCGTGGCCTGGCCGACCGCATCTGGTACCCCGTCTGGGATGCAGGGGTCCGCCTGGACCACTCGGTCCGTACCGTCAACCAGTGCCGCACCGTGGCATCGGGCGACCTCACGGCTGCCGTGGGGCTGCTCGACCTGCAGTGCGTCGCGGGTGATGTCGAGGTCGTCACCGCAGCGCGGTCCACGGTGGCGCACGACTGGCGCGCGAACGCCCGGCGCCGCCTGCCGCAGCTCATCGAGGGCCTGCGCGCGCGGCACTCCCGCCACGGTGACCTCGCCCAGAGCCTGGAGGCGGACCTCAAGGAGGCGCACGGCGGGCTGCGGGACATGACGGTCCTCAACGCGCTCGTCGCAGCCTGGCTCACCGACCGCCCGCACGAGACCGTCGACGAGGCGCACCGCGTGCTCCTCGACGTGCGCGATGCCGTGCACGTGGTGACCGGCAAGGGCCGTGACCGACTCACCCGTGAGGACCACGACGCGGTCGCGGCCCTCCTCGGGCACTCCGACGCGGACGACATGCTCACCTCGGTCGCGACCGCCGGGCGCACGATCGCCTACGCCCTCGACGGCACGGTACGGCGCGCCGGACAGTCCCAGCGCGCGCGCACCCTGCGCGTCGGTCCCCGCCGCCCGCAGCTCAACCCGCTCGGGTTCGGGATGTTCGAGCACGACGGCGAGGTCGTCCTCGGTCCGCGCAGCACCCTGTCCACCGACCCGCTCCTGCCGCTGCGCGCGGCCGTCGTCGCTGCGCGCAACAACCTGCCCATCGCCCCGACCACCCTGGCCAACCTTGCCGGCCAGCCGCCGCGGCTCGAGGAGCCCTGGCCGGAGATCGCCCGCGACCTGTTCGCGGACCTGCTCGCCACCGGCCCGGGCCTCATCGGCGTCTGGGAGGGCCTGGACCAGGCGGGCATCATCGACCGCTGGCTGCCCGAGTGGGCGGCCGTGCGCTCCCGCCCGCAGCGCAGCGCGGTGCACCGCCACACGGTCGACCGCCACCTCATCGAGACCGTCGTCATCGCCGGTGGGCTCGTCCGGGGGGTGAGCCGCGCCGACCTGCTGCTGCTGGCCGCGCTGCTGCACGACATCGGCAAGGTGCCCGGCGCCCACGACCACTCCGCGACCGGCGCCCCGCTGGCCCGGGCCATCGCCATCCGGCTGGGCTACCCGCCGGCCGACGTCGACGTCGTGACGACCCTCGTGCGCGAGCACCTCACGCTGATCGACCTCGCCACCCGTCGCGACCACCAGGACCCCGGCACGGTCACCGCCGCCCGCCAGGCGGTCGGTGGGGCGCGGGAGGTCTTCGACCTGCTGGTCGCCCTCACCGAGGCGGACGCCTCGGCCGCCGGGCCGCAGGCCTGGACCGACTGGCGCGCCACCCTGCTGCGCCAGCTCGCCGACGCCGCCCGGACCGGGTGGGAGGAAGGAACCATGCCACCGCCCGCCGAGGGCACCACCGTGGACGCCGCGGACCTCGAGTCCGTCGCCGCGGGGGAGCCGCGCGTCATCGTCCGCCCCCAGGGCGGTTCCTACCGCATCGACGTCTTCGACCGGGACCGGCTGGGACTGTTCGCCGACACCGCGGGCCTGCTCGCGGCATACGGGCTCGTCGTCCGCACGGCCATCCTGCGGACGGTCGACGGGGTGGCGGCCAACGAGTGGCACGTGGAGAGCCCGAGCACCGAACCCCCGGACGAGCAGCGCATCGTCCGCGGGCTGGAGCGTCTCGCCCAGGGTGACCGGGGCCCGCTGGGGCTGCTCGACCGCCGCCGCCAGTTCGCGGCGCGACCGAGCGCGGAAGCGGGGACCGGGTCACCCGGGCAGGCGCGCGCCCTCGTGGTGCCGCACGCCTCGGAGGAGGCGACCGTGATCGAGGTGCGGGCCCAGGACCGTCCAGGCTTGCTGCACGAGCTCGGTATGGGGTTCGCGAAGGCCGGTCTGTCCGTGCGGTCCGCGCACATCGCCACCTACGCCGGGCAGACGCTCGACACGTTCTACGTCACCGAGTTCGGTGGGCGCCTGCTGCCGCCGGCCAAGGTGGCCCAGACCGTGGCGATGGTCATCGACATCTGCGACGGCGCGACCACCGGCTCGTGAGGTTGCTGGTGGTCGTGTCGGTGCGGCCCGGTTCGACCGATTAGTCTGAGGGCCGTGTTCACGTCACTTTCCGACCGCCTGACCGCCACCTTCAAGAACCTCCGGGGCAAGGGGCGGCTGTCCGAGTCCGATGTCAACGCCACCGTGCGCGACATCCGGCTCGCCCTGCTCGACGCCGACGTCTCGCTGCCCGTGGTGAAGCAGTTCACCTCCGCGGTGCGCGACCGGGCGCTCGGCTCGGAGGTCTCCGGGGCGCTCAACCCCGGCCAGCAGGTCGTCAAGATCGTCAACGAGGAGCTCGTCGGCATCCTCGGCGGGCAGACGCGGACGATCCAGTTCGCCAAGAACCCGCCCACCGTCATCATGCTCGCGGGTCTGCAGGGCGCCGGTAAGACCACCCTCGCGGGCAAGCTGGCTCGCTGGCTCAAGGAGCAGGGCCACACCCCGATCCTCGTCGCCGCCGACCTCCAGCGCCCGAACGCCGTGACCCAGCTCGAGGTCGTCGGAGAGCGGGCAGGGGTCCCGGTCTACGCGCCCGAGCGCGGCAACATCGGTGGCCACGACGCGGTCGGCCCGACGGGGGAGGGCACCCGTTCCTTCGGTGACCCGGTCGGGGTGTCCCGCGCCGGCATCGAGCACGCCCGCCGCAACCAGCACGACGTCGTCATCGTCGACACCGCCGGACGCCTCGCCGTCGACGCGAACCTCATGCAGCAGGCCGCCGACATCCGCTCGGCCATCTCGCCCGACGAGGTGCTCTTCGTCATCGACGCGATGATCGGCCAAGCCGCCGTCGACACCGCGCTCGCGTTCCAGGAGGGCGTCGACTTCACCGGCGTGGTCCTGTCCAAGCTCGACGGTGACGCCCGTGGTGGCGCCGCGCTGTCGGTCGCGTCGGTCACCGGTCGCCCGATCATGTTCGCCAGCACCGGCGAGGGCGTGAAGGATTTCGAGGTCTTCCACCCCGACCGGATGGCCTCGCGCATCCTCGACATGGGTGACGTGCTCACCCTCATCGAGCAGGCGGAGAAGGCGTTCGACGCCCGCCAGCAGGCGGAGATGCAGCGCAAGTTCCTCGCCGAGGAGGACTTCACCTTCGACGACTTCCTTGACCAGATGGCCGCCCTGAAGAAGATGGGTGGCCTCAAGTCGATGCTCGGCATGATGCCGGGCATGGGCCAGATGAAGGCCCAGCTGGACAACCTCGACCCGCGGGAGTTCGACCGCATCGAGGCGATGGTCCGATCGATGACGCCGTTCGAGCGCACCCACTCCAAGCAGATCAACGGGTCGCGCCGCCTGCGCATCGCCAAGGGCTCGGGGGTCGAGGTGTCCGAGGTCAACGGCCTGCTCGAGCGCTTCACCGAGGCGCAGAAGATGATGAAGCAGCTCGCCCGGGGCGGTGGCATCCCCGGCATGCCGGGCATCCCCGGTATGGGTGGCGGCGCCGGCAAGCGCGGCAAGCAGCAGCCCCAGCGCAAGAAGTCCAAGTCCGGCAACCCGGCCAAGCGGGCCGCCGAGGAGCGTGCCGCCGCGGAGAAGTCCACGGCGCCGCGGACCGGAGGCGGCGCTGCCTTCGGCGCCGGTGCGACCGGTGGGGCGCCCGCCGACATGGACCCGAGCCAGCTGCCCGCAGGCTTCGAGAAGTTCCTCGGCCGGTGAGCGACGGCGCGCAGCCGTCTGGGCGCGGGCCGTCGCTGCACACCCTGTCGGTCGGCACCGCCGGGCCGCGGGTGGCGTTCCTGCACGGCTTGTTCGGCCAGGGCCGCAACTGGTCACAGATCGCCAAGGCCCTCGCCGGGCCCGGCGGCGACGGCGCCCGTTCGACGCTGGTCGACCTGCCCGACCACGGGCGCTCCCCGTGGACGGAGGAGTTCTCGTTCACGGCCTACGCCGATGCGGTGGCGGCGACCCTGCGCGGCATCGACGCGGATGCGCGCTGGATGGTCGTCGGGCACTCGCTCGGCGGCAAGACCGCGATGCTGCTCGCCCTCCGGCACCCGGAGCTCGTCGCGCGCCTCGTCGTCGTCGACATCGCGCCGAAGTCCTACGGCAGCCTCGACCGGTTCAGCGGCTACATCGCCGAGATGGAACGCCTGCCGCTGGACGAGCTGACCAGCCGCGGTGACGCCGAGACGCGGTTCGAGGAGCCGAACCGTGGCGTCAAGGCGTTCCTCATGCAGAACCTGCGGCGCGACGGCGACACCTGGCACTGGCAGGCCAACCTCGGGCTCTTCTCGGCAGACGCAGCCAAGGGGACGGGTTCGGTCATCGCCGGCTGGCCGGACGCGGCCGCCGACCTGGCGCCGTACGACGGCCCGGTGCTCTGGATCGCCGGGTCCGAGTCCGAGTACATCCGTGACGAGGACCTGCCCGCGATGCAGGCCCTCTTCCCGAAGGTGCGACAGCTGACGGTCAAGGGTGCCTCCCACTGGGTGCACACGGACGCCCCCGAGGTGGTCGTGGAGGCGCTGCGCCGGTTCGTGCGACCGCTCGCCGAGACCTCCTGACCGTCGGTCCACCTCCCGTACCCGGACGCGGCCGGCTCCCGCGAGATCGTGGCCGCCCGTCGCTAGGGTCGTTCCATGGCAACGGTGCTGCACCTGCAGGGTGAGATCCTCGTCGGCCCGGAGGACGTCCGTCCCGAGGCGTGGGTGGTCGGTGGACGGCTGACCTTCGAGCGGCCGACGGGAGCCGGTGGCGACGTCCAGACCCTGCGTGGCTGGGTGCTGCCGGGGCTCGTGGACGCGCACTGCCACGTCGGCCTCGACGCCCACGGGGCGGTGGACGACGCGACCGCGGAGGCGCAGGCGCTCGCCGACCGGGAGGCCGGCACGCTGCTCATCCGTGATGCCGGGTCGCCGGCGGACACCCGGTGGGTCGACCAGCGCGACGACCTCCCCAAGGTCATCCGCTCCGGCCGTCACATCGCCCGCACCCGCCGCTACATCCGCAACTTCGCCCACGAGATCGAGCCCGACCAGCTCGTCGAACGCGTCCGGCTCGAGGCGAAGGCGGGCGACGGGTGGGTCAAGCTCGTCGGCGACTGGATCGACCGCGACACCGGTGACCTGTCGACCTGCTGGCCCGTCGACGTCCTCAGCGACGCGATCGCGGCCGCCCACGAAGAGGGGGCGCGGGTGACGGCGCACTGCTTCGGTGAGGCCTCGCTCTACGACTTCGCCGCCGCGGGCACCGACTGCATCGAGCACGCCACCGGGCTCGAGCCCGAGACCATCGCGCAGTTCGCCGAGCAGCAGATCGCCATCGTGCCCACGCTGGTCAACATCGCGACCTTCCCCGCGATCGCGGAGCCGGCCAAGGAGAAGTACCCCGCCTACCACCAGCGGATGCTGGCCCTGCACGGGCGTCGCTACGCCACCATCGGTGCCGCCCGCGACGCCGGGATCCCGATCTACCTCGGCACCGACGCCGGCGGCTCCCTGCGCCACGGGCTCGTCGCCGATGAGGCGCACGAGCTCACCAAGGCGGGGCTGAGCAACGCAGAGGCCCTGTATGCCGCCACGTGGGGCGCGCGCGCCTGGCTGGGTCGCCCCGGGCTGGAGGAGGGGGCGGACGCCGACCTCGTCGTCTACGCCACCGACCCGCGCCGCGAGATCCGGGCCCTAGCCGCGCCGGAGCACATCGTGCTCCGCGGCACCGAGGTCTGACCCCGGCACACCCCCGGCACACCCCCGGCACACCCCCGGCACACCCCGGCATACCCCGGCTCAGCCCCGGGCACACCGCCAGGGCGCGCGCGGTGAGCAGGACCTGTCGCCATTCCGTCCGCGATGGCGACAGCTGGCGCTCACCGAGACGGTGCTTGCGCGGCCCATTGCTGCGGGGTGGGCGACCCGTCCCGAAAGGCGCGGTATCACCACATCCACGATGCGAGACATAAGCGCACGTTATTTGACCGATAACGCGACGCTATCCAAAATCCTAGGTGTCACATAGGAGATCACCCGCCGCCCGGCCGGTGACCACGGCCGGCACCGCTGGCACCGAAGGAGCCCACGATGAACCGTCACCCCCGCCTCGCCCTGGCCGCCGTCGCGACCGTCGGCGCGATGGTGATGACGGCCTGTGCCGGGGGAGGCGCGAGCGACACGGTCGGTGCGTCGGCCGCCGACGCGGGTGCCGCCACCAGCACCATCGACCTCTACGCGTACGCCGTCCCGAAGGTGGGCTACGACAAGCTCATCCCCGCGTTCAACGCGACCGCGGCGGGCAAGGGCGTGCAGTTCCAGCAGTCCTACGGCGCCTCCGGCGACCAGTCGCGCAAGGTCGCCGCGGGTGCGTCGGCCGACTTCGTCAACTTCTCGGTCGAGCCCGACATCACTCGCCTCGTGGACGCCGGCCTGGTCGACAAGGACTGGAACGCCAACCAGTACAAGGGGATCCCGTTCGGCTCGGTCGTCACGATCGTCGTCCGCAAGGGCAACCCCAAGGGCATCAAGGACTGGGACGACCTGCTCAAGCCCGGGATCGAGGTCGTCACGCCGAACCCGTTCAGCTCCGGCAGCGCCAAGTGGAACCTGCTGGCCCCGTATGCCGCCAAGAGCGACGGTGGCAAGAACCCGGCCGCGGGCCTCGCCTACATCTCCAAGCTCGTCGGCGACCACGTCAAGGTGCAGCCGAAGTCGGGTCGTGAGGCGACCGAGACGTTCCTCCAGGGCACCGGCGACGTCCTGCTCAGCTACGAGAACGAGGCGCTGTTCGCCGAGCGCAGCGGTGACCCGGTCGAGCACGTGACCCCGCCGACCACGTTCAAGATCGAGAACCCGACGGCCGTCATCAGCAAGAGCAAGAACCTCGCGAAGGCCAAGGCCTTCAACGACTTCCTGTTCACGCCCGAGGCGCAGAAGCTGTGGGCGCAGGCAGGGTTCCGCCCGGTCGACCCGACCGTGGCGAAGGAGTTCGCGGCCGACTTCCCGCAGCCGCAGAAGCTGTGGACCATCGACGACCTCGGTGGGTGGAAGACGGTCGACGGCACCCTGTTCAAGAAGGAGACCGGCTCCATCGCGCTGATCTACGACAAGGCGACGTCGTAACCCATGACGACGACCCTCACCCCTCGTACGGGCGCCGGCAGGGACGACACCGACGTGTCGTCCCTGCCGGCGCGCCCGGCGCCGCCGCGCAGCGGACTCGGCCGCCGCGTCGGCCGCCCCCTCGGAGTCGGGCTGGTCGGGCTCTGGCTCAGCATCATCGTGCTGCTGCCGCTCGCGGCGCTGACGGTGACCTCGTTCGGCGAGGGCTGGTCGGGCTTCTGGGACGCGGTCACCGCGCCCGTGGCCCTGGCCTCCCTGCGCGTCACGGTGGCGGTCTCGGCCGTCGTCGCCCTCGTCAACGCCGTCATGGGCACCCTCATCGCCTGGGTGCTGGTGCGTGACGACTTCCGGGGCAAGCGCGTCGTCAACGCGCTGATCGACCTGCCGTTCGCCCTGCCGACCATCGTCGCGAGCATCGTCCTGCTGTCCCTCTACGGCCCCAACAGCCCGGTCGGCATCCACCTCAACGCCACCCAGCCCGGTCTGCTCGTCGCCCTGGCGTTCGTGACGCTGCCGTTCGTGGTGCGCTCGGTGCAACCGGTCCTCATCGAGGCCGACCGCGAGGTGGAGGAGGCCGCGGCCTCGCTGGGTGCGTCGAACTGGACGACGTTCCGCCGGGTCGTGCTGCCCACCCTGGCACCGGCCGTCATCGGGGGCACCGGCCTCGCGTTCGCCCGTGCCATCGGCGAGTACGGCTCGGTCGTCCTCATCGGCGGCAACATTCCCCGGAAGACGCAGGTGGCCTCGCAGTACATCCAGCAGCAGATCGAGATCGACCGGCCGGTCAACGCCGCCGCGGTCTCGGTGGCCCTGCTCGCGATCGCGTTCGTCACCCTGTTCGTCCTGCGCGTCCTCGCCGGACGCAGCCAGCGGCGCGAGGAGGACTCGGCATGAGGACCTCGACCGCTGCCCGCCTCAGCCTGCGCACCGTCGCCCTCGGCTACCTCGTCCTGCTCATCGGGGTGCCGATCGTCCTCATCCTGTGGCGCACCTTCGGTGAGGGCGTGGGGACGTTCCTCGAGTCGATCCGCACCCCGGCCGCCATCTCGGCGCTCAACCTCTCCCTGCTCATCGTGGCCATCACCGTGCCGCTCAACGTCGTCTTCGGCGTGGGCACGGCGCTCGCGCTCGTGCGCGGGCGGTTCCGTGGCCGCGGCCTGATCCAGGCGGTCGTGGACCTGCCGTTCGCGGTGTCGCCGATCGTCGTGGGCGTCTCGCTCATCCTGCTGTGGGGCTCCAGCGGCTGGTTCGGGGGCATCGAGAACAACCTCGGTGTCCGCGTCATCTTCGGCCTTCCCGGCATGGTCATCGCGACGATCTTCGTGACGCTGCCGTTCGTCGTCCGCGAGGTCGAACCGGTCCTGCACGAGATCGGCACGGAGCAGGAGCAGGCCGCCTCGACCCTGGGGGCGAGCTCGGCCCAGACGTTCTGGCGGATCACGCTGCCCGCCATCCGGTGGGGCCTGACGTACGGGGTCGTGCTCACGATCGCCCGTGCCCTCGGCGAGTTCGGGGCGGTGATCATGGTCAGCTCCGGCTTCCCCGGGGTGTCCCAGACCCTGACGCTGCTCGTCCACTCCCGCTACATCGACGACCACAACACGTATGGCGCGTACGCCGCCGCCACCCTGCTCATGGGCCTCGCCGTCCTCACCCTGCTGCTGATGACCCTGCTCGACCGCAAGAGGAGCACGACATGATCACCGTGACCGGAGCCCGCAAGAACTACGGAGACTTCGCCGCGCTCGACGACGTGACGCTCGACATCCCCGCGGGCACGCTGACCGCGCTGCTGGGGCCGAGCGGCTCGGGCAAGTCGACCCTGCTGCGCTCCATCGCCGGTCTCGAGCGCCTCGACGCGGGCTCGATCGTCATCGGCGGCCGCGACGTCACCGGTGTGGCGCCGCAGAAGCGGGGGATCGGGTTCGTCTTCCAGCACTACGCCGCGTTCAAGCACATGACGGTGCGCGACAACGTGGCATTCGGCCTGAGCATCCGCAAGCGTCCCAAGGCGGAGATCGCGAAGAAGGTCGACGACCTGCTCGAGATCGTCGGCCTCGACGGCTTCCAGCACCGCTACCCGGCCCAGCTCTCCGGTGGGCAGCGCCAGCGCATGGCCCTCGCGCGCGCGCTCGCCGTCGACCCGGAGGTGCTGCTGCTCGACGAGCCGTTCGGCGCCCTGGACGCCAAGGTTCGGGCCGACCTGCGCCAGTGGCTGCGCCGCCTGCACGACGAGGTCCACGTGACCACGGTGCTGGTCACCCACGACCAGGAGGAGGCGCTCGACGTCGCCGACCGGATCGCCGTCCTCAACAAGGGCCGGATCGAGCAGGTCGGGGACCCGGTCTCCCTCTACGACCGCCCCGCCAACGACTTCGTCATGTCGTTCCTGGGCTCGGTCGCCCGCCTCGGCGGCCAGCTGGTCCGCCCGCACGACATCGCGCTCGAGCGCAACCGTGACCGGGCCGTCGCCGCCGACGCCCTGACCGGCACCGCCGGCGGGGTCGTCGAGTCGGTCGTCGAGCGGGTCGTGCGGCTGGGTTTCGAGGTCCGCATCGACCTGCGGGCGGACTCCGGGCAGCGGTTCGCGGCGCAGGTGACCCGCGGACAGGCCGACGTCCTCGGCCTCCAGGTGGGGGAGACCGTCTACGCCCGCGCCACGCACGGCCCCGACGCCTACGAGCTCGACCCCGCCCTCGCCATCTGAGCCGGCGCAGGACGCCCGCTGCACGGCATACCCTCCGGGTGCGACACAATGCGCCCGTGGACATCTCGGCGCGCACGGAGTACGCCGTCCGGGCCATGCTCATCCTCGCCGAGGCGGCGACCACCGCAGCGGCCCCGGTGAGCGTGGAGACGCTGGCATACCGGCAGACGCTCCCGCGCAAGTTCCTCGAGGCGATCGCGGCCGACCTCCGGACCGCCGGCCTCGTCAAGAGCACCAGAGGCGCCCGCGGCGGCTACGCCCTGGCCCGCGAGCCGCGCGACATCAGCCTCGGTGACGTGTTCCGTGCCGTCGACGGACCCCTCGCCGAGGTCCGCGGCCTGCGCCCGCACGAGACCCGGTACGACGGCGTGGCCGAGCACCTGCCCACGGTGTGGGTCGCCGTGCGAGCCAGCCTGCGCTCGGTGCTCGACGAGACCAGCCTGGCGGACGTCCTCTCCGGCGAGCTGCCCGAGCGCGTCTCCGCGCTCGCCGCCGACCCGGACGCGTGGCGCGCCCGATGAGCGAACCGACCCGCGGGCCGGTGTCCGAGCAGGACCCGACCACGTCGCCCACCGAGCTCGACCAGATCGACCCCGCCGACCTGGCCACCGCGCTCAAGGTCCTCGAGCTGCTGCCCGAGCTGGACGCGGGCCACCCCGACATCGAGACGATCAAGCGGGCGACGGGACGGATGTACAAGCGCGTCCGCAAGTCGCGCCGCCGCGCGGCCCTGCAGCCGCAGGTGGAGCACGACGAGGCGATCATCGCGGCGACGGCCACCGGATCGCCGATGCGGATCGACGACGAGACCAAGGGCATCCCGCTCGTCTCCAGCGTCCGTGGCGCCCATGCGGGTGAGCTGATGAAGTCCCGCGGCTGCTACATCTGCAAGGCGGAGTACACCCTCGTCGACGCGTTCTACCACTGGCTCTGCCCGGACTGTGCCGAGCTGAGCCACACCAAGCGCGACCAGCGCACCGACCTCACGGGTCGTCGCGCGCTGCTCACCGGTGGTCGGGCGAAGATCGGCATGTACATCGCGCTGCGCCTCCTGCGCGACGGTGCGCACCTGACCATCACCACCCGGTTCCCTCGCGACGCGGCGAGGCGCTTCGCGGCCCAGGAGGACTCGGGCGACTGGATCCACCGGCTCAAGGTCGTCGGCATCGACCTGCGCGACCCCACCCAGGTCGTCGCGCTCGCCGACGAGGTCGCGGCTGCCGGTCCGCTCGACATCCTCATCAACAACGCCGCGCAGACGGTGCGGCGCTCGCCGGGGTCGTACGGACACCTCGTCGACGGCGAGAACGCGCCGCTGCCCCAGGGCGTCGACCTGCCGGAGCTCGTGACGTTCGACCGGATCAGCGAGGCCCACCCGGCCAACCTCATCGGGACCCTGCGCGAGCACCAGGTCGCCCACCACGAGGGAGAGTCGCCCGAGCACGCGGAGGAGGTCCTCGCGGCGCGGTCGGCAGCCTCGATGACCGCGATGGCCCTCTCGGCCGGTCACGCCAGCCTCGACGCCCACCTCGCCGGGACCGCGCTCGACGCCGGGGGGCTGCTGCCCGACACCCAGGTCAACAACTCGTGGACCCAGAAGGTCGAGGAGGTCGACCCCCTCGAGCTGCTCGAGGTGCAGCTCTGCAACGCCACCGCGCCCTTCATCCTCGTGTCGCGGCTGCGGCCCGCCATGCGGGCGGCGGTCGCCGCCGGCGCCCGACGGGCCTACGTCGTCAACGTCTCGGCGATGGAGGGCCAGTTCTCGCGCCGCTACAAGGGCGCGGGTCACCCCCACACCAACATGGCCAAGGCCGCGCTCAACATGCTGACCCGCACCAGCGCGGGGGAGATGTTCGAGACCGACCGGATCCTCATGACCGCCGTCGACACCGGCTGGATCACCGACGAGCGCCCCCACCACGAGAAGCTGCGGATCGCCGCAGAGGGATGGCACGCACCCCTCGACCTCGTCGACGGCGCGGCCCGTGTCTACGACCCGATCGTGCGGGGTGAGGCGGGCGAGGACGTGTACGGCTGCTTCGTCAAGGACTACCGGCCCAGCCCGTGGTGACCGACACCTGAACGCCGTGGTCCGGGGCACCCCCGGCGATCTGGCAGAATGGGCGGCTGTACCCGTCCAGGCACGGGCCCCCGTATGGCGCGGAGCACCGCTTCGCCCGTCGGACCGGGCCTCCTGGCTCTGGAACGCCTACACCGGGTTCCGGCACCCCGCGCGAACCGTGCGCGGTCTCGCCGTGCTCACAACACGAACAAGGAGACACCACCACCGTGGCCGTCAAGATCCGTCTGAAGCGCATGGGCAAGATCCGTGCACCGTTCTACCGCGTCGTCGTCATGGATTCGCGCGCCAAGCGCGATGGCCGTGCCATCGAGGAGATCGGCAAGTACCACCCCACCGAGGAGCCGTCGCTCATCGACATCAACTCGGACCGCGCCCAGTACTGGCTCGGCCAGGGTGCGCAGCCGACCGAGGCCGTCGCCGCCCTGCTGAAGATCACGGGTGACTGGCAGAAGTACAAGGGCGAGCCCGGCACCGAGGGCACCCTCAAGGTCAAGGCTGCGAAGCCGTCCAAGAAGGAGCTCTACGACGCGGCCATCGCCGCCGCCGGCAAGTCCGACGCGGGCGCCGACACGGCGACCACCCCGAAGAAGAAGGCCGCCAAGAAGGCTGACGAGGCCCCCGCCGAGGAGCCCAAGGTCGAGGAGCCCAAGGTCGAAGAGGCCAAGGCTGACGAGGCCACGACCGCGGAGGCCCCGGCCGCCGAGGCCGACGCCGCGGACCAGGCCTGACCGTGCTGGAAGAGGCGCTCGAGCACCTCGTGAAGGGCATCGTCGACCACAAGGACGAGGTTGCCGTTCGACGCAAGGAGCTCCGCCGCGGTGAGGTGCTCGAGGTCCGGGTCCACCCCGAGGACCTCGGGCGCGTGATCGGTCGTTCCGGCCGGACCGCGAGCGCCCTGCGCACCGTCATGGGTGCGCTGGCCGGCGGGCACACCGTCCGGGTCGACATCGTCGACACCGACAAGGTCCGCTGACCGCGCACCGACAACCGGTCGTTCCGAGGGCCGCTGGGATCACGATCCCGGCGGCCCTCGGCATGTCACCACCCACCCTGAGAGGATCGTGGCCATGCCCGCCACCGACCAGCTGCTCGTCGCCCGCATCGGCAAGCCCCACGGCCTGCGCGGTGAGGTCACCGTGCAGGCCCACACCGACGACCCGGAGCGCCGCTTCATCCCCGGCGTCGTCTTCGCCACCGAGGCCCCCGAGGGCTCCGGGGTCCCGCGCGCGCTGACCCTCGCGACCGCACGCCTGCACCAGAAGGTCTGGCTGCTGGGGTTCGAACAGATCCCCGACCGCACCGGCGCCGAGGGCCTGCGCGGCACCCGGCTCTTCGTCGCCCTCGGCGACGTCATCGACGCCGTGGACGACGACGAGGACGGCTGGTACGAGGACGAGCTCGTCGGGCTCACGGTCGTCGACACGGCAGGGGCCACCGTCGGGGAGGTCGCGGGGCTGGAGACCGGGGCTGCCCAGGACCTGCTGGTCGTGACCCTCACCGGTGGCCGCCAGGCGCTGGTGCCGTTCGTCGAGGCGATCGTGCCCGAGGTGGACATGGAGTCACGCCGCGTCGTCATCGACCCGCCGCCCGGCCTGCTCGAGCTCGCCGACGAGTGACCGCCTGACCATGCGCCTCGACGTCGTCTCGATCTTCCCCGAGTACCTCGCGCCCCTCGACCTGTCGCTCATCGGCAAGGCCCGGCGCGAGGGCCTGCTCGACCTGCAGGTGCACGACCTGCGCGAGTTCGCCCACGACCGCCACCGGACGGTCGACGACACGCCCTACGGCGGTGGCGCCGGCATGGTGATGAAACCCGAGCCGTGGGCCGAGGCGCTGGCGCACGTCGCCGGCTCGGCTCCGGCGTCCGTGCCGACCGCTGCACGACCGCGGCTCATCGTCCCCGGACCCGGTGGCGTGCCGTTCACCCAGGCCCTGGCGCGCGAGCTCGCGGACGAGCCGTGGCTCGCCTTCGCCTGCGGTCGCTACGAAGGCATCGACGAGCGGGTCCACGAGCACGCCGCGCAGGACCTCGGCCTCGAGGTGACCGTCGTGTCCCTCGGCGACTACGTGCTCAACGGGGGGGAGGTGGCGGTGCTCGCCATCGTCGAGGCCGTCGCCCGACTGCTGCCCGGCGTGATCGGCAACGCCGAGTCCCTCGTCGAGGAGTCGCACGAGGACGGTCTGCTCGAGTACCCCGTCTACACCAAGCCCTCGTCCTGGGAGTCGGCCCCCGGCGTCCGTCGCGACGTCCCCGCGGTGCTGTTGTCCGGGGACCACGGTCGGATCGCCGCCTGGCGGCACCAGCAGCGGCTCGAACGCACCGCCGCCCGGCGTCCCGACCTGCTGCACGCCTCGCAGGCCGCGCCGGCCGCGCCCGGTGGCCGGGCGACGAACGCGCTCGACGGCTTCGACGTCGCCCTGGCGACGCCGGCCGACGCCCCCGAGCTGCTCACGCTGAGCCGGGCCTGCTGGGTCACCGAGGGCCGGGCCAACGACTCGTTCGAGATCCCGCCGCTCGTCGAGACGCTGGAGGAGGTCGTCTACGGGCTCACGCAGTGGCTCACGTGGATGGTCCGCTCCGAGGGGCGGCTGGTGGGTTCGGTGCGTGGTCGCCGCGACCCCGAGGACCCCGCCACCTGGCAGGTGGGGCGCCTCATGGTCGCCCCCGACCTGCAGGGCCGGGGGCTGGGCCGGGCCCTGCTCGCCCACGCGGAGGCCGCGGCACCGGCGGACGTCGTCACCTACTGGATCAACACGGGTCAGGGCAGCGAGCGCAACCTGCGCACCTACCGCAAGGCCGGGTACCGCGCGGTCCCCGGCGAGGGTTCGTACCCCGGGACAGTGGACCTGACCAAGGCGCGGCGCGGCTCAGTCGACGAGGGCTGACCGCAGGTCCGGCGACACCAGCCGACGGGCGGCCACCAGCCGTTCGGCCACGCCCACGGTGATGGTCTGGGCGGCCATGATCCCGAAGAGCACGAGGACCTGCGCGGTCGCGGCCTGGACCGGTGAACCGCCGCCGAGCATCACCCCGATGAAGGCGCCCGGCAGCGTCACGACACCGGTGGTCTTGACCTGGTCGAGCCCGGGGAGCAGGGCCTCCGGTGCGCGACGGTGGACGATCTCCCGGATCGCCTGCGCGGGCAGGAGGCCGAGGGAGAGAGCCGCCTCGTACTGCGGGTGCTCGTCGCGCAGGGCGGAGAAGGCCCGACGCCCCACCAGGGTGTGGGCGGTCATGGCGTTGCCGACGATGATGCCCGCTATCGGGATGATCGCGATGCCCTCGAGCGGGATGGTGCCCGTCGCCAGCACCACCACGAGGACAGGGACCACGCCCGCGGCCATGGCGGTCGCGGCGGCGGGCCAGGACCCGGGTGCGTCGACCCGGCGCGAGGTGGTCAGCACCCCCAGGGCGAACATGACCACGACGAGCAGCACCGACAGCCACAGGTGCTCGACCACCGAGGTGATGAGCAGGGCGGCGACGCCGAGCTGGGCGATCGAGCGGGCGGCAGCGACCAGCGCCGGCTTCTCGAGGCCGTAGCCGTTGAGCCGGTGGGCGCCGACGGCGATGCCGAGCAGGACCACGAGCGCGAGGGCGACGGGCCAGCCGGGGTCGATGCTCACGCGCACACGGTAGTCCGGGGCGTGGGTCACGATTTCAGGGGTGGGGTCTCCTCGTGGCAGAATGACTCCTTGCGTCTGCACGACCAGCGCCCCTGCCACAGGGGGAGTACGGCGGCACCGGTTCCGGTGCCCACGGCCTGACCGCCACGTACGCGGCCCGCGCAGCACGCGCCATACACATCACGCACGACCGACAAGCCTGGGCGACCTGTGGCGCCGAGAAGAAAGCGAATCTGCCATGCAGCGTTTCGACGAGATCGACAAGGCCTCCCTGCGCGACGACGTCCCCGCCTTCCGCGCCGGTGACACCGTCAACGTGCACGTCAAGGTCGTCGAGGGCACCCGCTCCCGCATCCAGGTCTTCAAGGGCGTCGTCATCCGTCGCCACGGTGGGGGCATCGGCGAGACCTTCACCGTCCGCAAGGTCTCCTTCGGCGTCGGCGTGGAGCGCACCTTCCCGCTGCACACCCCGATCATCGACAAGATCGAGGTCGTCACCCGCGGTGACGTCCGTCGCGCGAAGCTGTACTACCTGCGTGACCTGCGCGGCAAGGCCGCCAAGATCAAGGAGAAGCGCGAGACGATCCCCGCCAAGTAGGGCGATCTCATCTCGACCCTCGGGTGTCCCGGCACGCTCCGACCCAGCCTCGAGGGTTAGGCTCCGGAAGCGATGAACCCCGGACCCGAAGCACCCCAGCAGGATCCGGCCACCCCGTCAGCGCACGCTGACGCGGTGGCCGTTTCCGCGACTGCCGACGACCACGCCAGCGGGCGTGGCGCGGCGCAGTCCGGTCACCCCCGGCGACGTGGCCCCTCGTGGCTCGTGCTGGTCGGCGCCGCCCTGCTGGTCATGCTCGTGGTCCGGGGTTTCCTCGTGCAGTCGTTCTTCGTGCCGTCGGGGTCGATGGAGCCGACGATCGAGCCGGGCGACCGCGTCCTGGTCAACAAGCTCGTGTCCGGCGACGACGTGCAGCGCGGCGACGTGGTCGTCTTCGACGGCACCACGACCTTCGCTGCCGCCGACCGCAGCCCGCACCAGGACGACGGCCTGGTGGGCCGCGCCCTGGCCGGGGCCGCCTCGCTCGTCGGGGTCGACCTCGGCGAGCAGGACTTCATCAAGCGCGTCATCGGCCTGCCCGGTGACCACGTCGTGTGCTGCGACGCCCAGGGCAAGCTCACGGTCAACGGCGTCCCGGTGACGGAGGACTACCTCTACCCCGGTGACGTGCCGAGCGACCTGACGTTCGACATCACCGTCCCCGCAGGCCGGTTGTGGGTCATGGGTGACCACCGCAGCGACAGCGCCGACTCCCGCGCCCACCTCGGTGACCCCGGCGGAGGCACGGTCCGCACCCGCGACGTCGTGGGTCGCGCGAGCGCCACCTTCTGGCCGCTGAACCGCATCGGGGGCTTCGACCGCCCGAGCTCGCTCGCGACCATCCCTGCGGCAGGCACCCGGTGACGCCGCCGTCCGGCACCCCGGACCGCGGCTGGCTCGGGTACGACCGCACCGCCGATGAGACCGCTCGCACCGGCGCCGAGACCGCTCGCCCCGGCGCCGAGACCGAAGCCGCGCCCAGTCCCTGGCTGCGGCACGAGGCCGCCACCGACCCGGACCCCGCCACTGGCCGTGACCCTGCCTGGCTCGACCCCGAGCTCGCCGTGCCCGCCGACCGACCCGATGCCGACCACGACACCGGCGTCCCCCCGACCCTCGCCGAGGAGCCCCCCACCGTGCAGCACAGCGACCCGGCCGGCGGCACGGCACCCGAGCCCGTGCCTGCCGGCGGCGAACCCCACGGCGAGGAGCCCCCCAGGGGGTCCGGGTCCGACGCGGAGGCGTCCGAGGTCCACGCCGCCGAGGTCGAGGCCAGCGGCCCGCGCGACGAGGCCACCGGCCCCCGCGACGAGGGCACCGACGTCGAGGAGGAGGCCGGGCTGGCCGCGGTGGCGGGCGCCGCCATCAAGGAGTTCGCGATCGTCGTGGGCATGGCCCTCGTGCTGTCGTTCATCGTCAAGACCTGGCTGCTCCAGGCGTTCTACATCCCCTCGGGGTCGATGGAGGACACCCTCGTCCTCAACGACCGCGTCATCGTCAGCAAGCTGACCCCGGGACCGATCGACCTCAAGCGCGGCGACATCATCGTGTTCGCCGACCCGGGCGAGTGGCTCGAGGCCACCCCGACCGTCCCGCACGGCAAGGTCGTCAGTGCCCTGCGCGAGACGATGACCTTCGTCGGCCTGCTGCCCGACAACTCCGAGAACCACCTCATCAAGCGCGTCATCGGCCTGCCCGGCGACCACGTCGTCTGCTGCGACGAAGGGGGCCGGATCACGGTCAACGGGACGGCGATCAAGGAGCCGTACCTCAAGCCCGGCGACTCCGCGAGCGACCAGGAGTTCGACATCACCGTGCCCCGGGGCCGCGTCTGGGTCATGGGTGACCACCGGTCCAACTCGGCGGACTCCCGGGCCCACGACGCCCCCGAGAACGACGGCAGCCAGGGGTCGGTCGACGAACGGCTCATCGTCGGACGGGCCGTGGCGCTGGTCTGGCCGCTGGACCACATGACCTGGTTGTCGAACCCCACGGCGACGTTCGCCAAGGTCCCCAACCCGACGGCCGGCGACACCTCCAAGCCCTCGAACTCGCCGTCGAGCGGGCCACAGGGCGACCCGAGCTCGCAGACCGGTGGCGCCGAGGTGACCGGCGGCGACGGCGGCGCAGGCGGCTGAGCCGTGCCGGCACCACGACGAGTCGCTGCGCGGACCGGGAGCCGCAAGCCCAGCCTGCGGGTCGAACGCGCCCTGCAGCGTGACGGGCACCGGGTCCTCGCCGGGATGGACGAGGTCGGCCGGGGAGCGCTCGCCGGACCGGTGACGGTCGGGGTCGTCCTCATCGACGAGACCAGCCGCAGCGCACCGACCGGGGTCAAGGACTCCAAGCTGCTCACCCCGGCGGCACGGGTCGCCATGGTGCCGCGCATCCAGCGCTGGTGCCTGGCGTACGCCGTCGGTCACGCCTCGCCCGCCGAGATCGACGAGATCGGGATCATCGCAGCCCTGCGGCTGGCCGGCTGCCGTGCGCTCGCCGCGGTGGACGTCCGCCCCGACCTGGTCATCCTCGACGGCAACCACGACTGGCTGACCTCGCCGGACGAGGTGGGACTGTTCGCCTTCGCGGACGGCGGCACCCCCGTCACCCCGCCGGTCACCACGATGATCAAGGCCGACCTGAAGTGCTCGTCGGTCGCCGCGGCCTCCGTCCTCGCCAAGGTCGAGCGCGACGACATCATGGTCGCGCACGCCCCCGACCACCCCGTCTACGGCTGGGAGGTCAACAAGGGCTATGCCGCGCCGGAGCACATGGCTGCCCTCGAGACCCACGGCGCCAGCGTGCTGCACCGTCGTTCATGGCGACTTCCCGAGCGACTTCCCGAGCGACTTCCCGAGCGACTTCCCGGGGTCGAGCGTGACCCGGAGCCGGTCACCGACCATGATGGCGAGGACAGCACGACCGCGACCGCGCACGAACCGGAGATGAGCAGGCGATGAGTTCTGAGGACCTCGAGAAGTACGAGAGCGAGATGGAGCTCGCGCTCTACCGCGAGTACCGCGACGTCGTCGGCCTGTTCTCGCACGTCGTGGAGACCGAGCGACGCTTCTACCTGTGCAACTCCGTCGACGTGAAGGTCCGCAGCGACGGCGGCGAGGTCTACTTCGACGTGACGATGCAGGACGCCTGGGTCTGGGACATCTACCGTCCTGCCCGGTTCGCCAAGCAGGTGCGCGTGGTGACGTTCAAGGACGTCAACGTCGAGGAGCTCGCCAAGAGCGAGCTGGAGCTCCCGAAGGACTCCGGCTTCTAGGTCCCAGCCGCTCGCCGTCCACAGCCGCGCGCTCCAGCGCGCCCCGTCCACAGGGCGGGTGGCCGCGGCTCGTCCCACGGTCCGCCCCCCGGCTTTGCTGGGGCCATGCCAGAGACGACGGCCCAGCCGGGTGACGATCCACGCAGGATCCTGGGGAGGTATGGCGAGGAGCTCGCTGCGAGGTACCTCACCGAGCAGGGGTGGCGGGTGGTGGACCGCAACTGGCGGTGCGCGCACGGCGAGATCGACCTCGTCGCCCGTGACGGCGACTGCCTGGTCTTCTGCGAGGTCAAGACGCGCACGACCGAGCGCTTCGGGGGAGCGATCGAGGCGGTGGACCACCGCAAGGCCGCCCGGCTGCGACGGCTGGTGGCGGCCTGGCTCCAGTGCCACGACGAGCGCGCCGGCCGGGTGCGGATCGACGTCATCGGGATCCTGCGACCGCAGGCGGGGCGGGCCCAGCTGCGGCACCTGGTGGGGGTCGGGTCATGACCTTCGGGCGCACCCGGTCGGTGGCGCTCGAAGGGCTGGTCGGCACGGTGGTGGACGTCGAGGCGCACCGGTCCGGTGGGTTGCCGGCGTTCATGCTGGGTGGGCTCCCGGACGCCGCGTGCGCGCAGTCGCCCAACCGCGTCAAGGCAGCGACGGCGAGCATCGGCCGGTCCCTGGCCCAGGAGCGGTTCACCGTCAACCTGTCGCCCGCCTCGATCCCCAAGAACGGCAGCGGGTTCGACCTGCCGATCGCGGTGGCGGTGCTGGCGGCGCTGGGGCTGGTCCCGGCACCGCGGGTCCGCGAGGTCGTCCACCTCGGAGAGCTCGGGCTGGACGGCACCATCAGGGCGGTGCGGGGCGTCCTGCCCGCGGTGCTCGCGGCCGCCCGTGCCGGCTGCCGCGATGTCGTCGTGCCGGTCGCCAACGCTGCCGAGGCGCGGCTGGTCCCCGAGATCGCGGTGCACGCCGTCGACCACCTGCACGACCTGGTGACCGCCTACGGCGACGGCGGCGACCGCCTGGCGCTCGGGGTCCCCGACACGGCGCCCCGACCGGCGACGCCGCAGGCGCCGGGCCCGGACCTCGCCGACGTCGCCGGTCAGCCCGAGGCCCGCACGGCGCTCGAGCTGGCTGCTGCGGGCGGGCACCACCTGTTCCTGCTCGGGCCGCCCGGCTCGGGGAAGACGATGCTGGCCGAGCGGCTGGTCTCGATCCTGCCGAGGCTGACCCGGGAGCAGTCGATCGACGTCCTTGCGGTGAAGTCCCTGCTCGGCCTCGAGGCCGCCGAGGTCGGGGTCGAGTTCGTGCCACCGTTCATCGCGCCGCACCACAGCGCGACGCAGGCGGCGATCATCGGCGGCGGCAGCGGTGCCGTGCGCCCGGGCTCGATCTCCCAGGCCCACCACGGCGTCCTCTTCCTCGACGAGGCCCCCGAGTTCCGCACCGGCGCGCTCCAGGCGCTGCGGCAGCCGCTGGAGTCGGGGCAGGTCGTCGTGTCCCGGGCGCGGACTGCGGTGCGCTTCCCGGCCCGGTTCCAGCTCGTCATGGCGGCCAACCCCTGCCCGTGCGGTCTGGGGTTCGGGAAGGGGATCGGGTGCACGTGCACCCCGATGGCCAAGCGCGCCTACGTCGCCAAGCTGTCCGGACCCCTGCTGGACCGGGTCGACCTGCAGGTCCAGGTCCCGCCGGTCACCTTCTCCTCGCTCGGCAGCGCGCCGGGGGAGTCCAGCGCGGTGGTCGCCGAGCGGGTGGCCCGGGCCCGGGCGGTGCAGGCCGACCGGTGGCGCGAGACGTCGTGGCGGCTCAACAGCCAGGTGCCGGGAGCCTTCCTGCGCCGAGGTCCGCGCCGGCTGCCCCGGTCGATCACCACCGACCTCGACCGAGCCCTCGACCGCGGCCACCTCACCCTGCGCGGCTACGACCGCGTGCTGCGCCTGGGCTGGACGGTGGCCGACCTGGCCGGTCGACCGAGCCCGACCCGCGACGACCTCGGCACGGCCCTCACGCTGCGCAACCAGGGACCGGTGGCGGCATGAGTCCGCTCGCGCTCGCCGGGATCCCGTCCGGGGATCGAGCGGCCCGTCTCGCCTGGGCCCGCCTCGTCGAGCCGGGCGACCCGGCTGCCGCGAGGCTGATCTCGGCGGTGGGCGCCGAGGCCGCGCTGCACGGGGTGGATCCCTCGAGCACCCTGGGTCAGCAGATGGCGGTGCGGGTGCCGGACCTCGACGTCGAGCGCGACCTCGAGATCGCGGCCGCCCTGGGCGCCCGCATCGTCGTGCCCGACGACGACGAGTGGCCGACGGGGCTCAACCTCCTCGCCAACCCGCCGTTCTGCCTGTGGGTCCGCGGTCCGGTGCAGCTGGACGAGGTGTGCGAGCGCAGCGTGTCCGTGGTCGGCGCCAGGGCGGCGTCGGGGTACGGCCTGCACCAGGCCAAGGAGATCTCGGCCGGACTGGCCGAGCGCGGCTGGACGGTGGTCTCGGGTGCTGCGTACGGCATCGACGGCGCGGCCCACGAGGGGGCCCTGGCCGTCGACGGGGTGACCGTCGCGGTCGTCGCGGGCGGCGTGGACCGGCCGTACCCCGCCGGGCACGCCGGACTGCTGGCCCGGGTCGCCGACGCCGGAGCCGTCGTCAGCGAGGTGCCACCCGGTTCGGCTCCGACCCGCTGGCGGTTCCTCAGCCGCAACCGCGTGATCGCGACGATGAGCCGGGGCACCGTCGTGGTGGAGGCGGGGCTGCGTTCGGGTTCGCGCAACACGGCGAAGACCGCCCTGGAGCACCAGCGCGTGGTCTGTGCGGTACCCGGGCCGGTGACATCAGCGGTGTCGGCCGGGTGCCACGTGCTCATCCGCGACGGCGCCCTGCTCGTCACCGACACGGCCGAGGTGCTCGAGGCGGTGGGTCCGATCGGGGAGCTCGCGCCGGTGAAGCGCGGCCGGCAGGACCCGGGCGACGACCTCGACCCCTCCCACCGGGTGGTCCTGGCCGCACTGCGGGTGGGTAGTTCCACCACGCCGAGCAGGCTGGCCAGGCTCTGCGGGATGAGCGAGGGCGAGGTCGTCGGTGCGCTGGGGGTGCTCGGGCTCACCCGGCTCGTGAGCCACGACGAGGACGGGTACCGCCGCGTGCCTCGTCGCGCACGCGCGTAGTGGTGGAGCGTCCGGCGGGGTGGCGGCTTGTGCACGGCGTGGGGCTTTGCGACGGTGGCGACGTGGAAAAGGCACAGGGGGTGGACGACGTGGACGCCTGGGCGGAGGCCGTCGCCTCCTTCGAGCGCCACCTGCGCAGCGAGCGCGGGCGCTCGGAGCACACCGTGCGGGCCTATCTCGGCGATGTCCGCACTCTCGTCCGCTTCCTCGGGGAGGCCGGCATCGACGGCCCCGCGGACGTCACCTTGAAGGACCTGAGGGCGTGGTTGGCGGCGCAGGCGCAGGCGGGGGCGGCCAGGGCCACGATCGCGCGCCGGTCGGCGGCCGCTCGCACCTTCCTCGGGTGGGCGACCCGGACCGGCCGGATCGCGCTCGACCCCTCGTTGCGCCTTGCGGCACCCAAGCGCGGGGGCCACCTGCCCGAGGTCCTGCGCCAGGCCGATGCCACCGCGCTGCTCGACATCGCGGCCGTGGCCAGTGACGACCAGGACGCGCTGCACCTGCGCGACCGCGCCGCCCTCGAGCTGCTCTACGCCAGCGGGATCCGCGTGGGTGAGCTCACTGCCCTCGACGTCGACGACGTCGACCTGGACAGGGGAGTCGTCCGGGTCATGGGCAAGGGCGGCAAGGAACGCACCGTGCCGTTCGGGGCCCCCGCCCGCGACGCCGTGGTGGCCTGGCTGGAGCTCGGCCGACCCCAGGTGGTGACGCAGGACAGCGGCCCCGCCCTGCTGCTCGGCCGCCGAGGTCGCCGGGCCGACCCCCGTCAGATCCGTTCCGCGGTGCACACGTTGTTGGCCCACGTGCCGGATGCGCCTGACGTGGGCCCGCACGGGCTGCGGCACAGCGCAGCGACGCACCTGCTCGAGGGCGGCGCCGACCTGCGGCTCGTGCAGGAGCTGCTCGGGCACGCGTCCCTGGCCACGACGCAGATCTACACCCACGTGTCGGTCGACCGCCTCAAGCAGTCCTACCGCCAGGCCCATCCGCGCGCATGAGGACGACCGAGTCGAGGTTCACCCCTTCGGCCCGCTCGGGCGTGCCGTCCCACCCCGCGGAGCGTGCAGGGGCGACAATGGTGTCCCGTCGTGACCTGCCACCCCACCAGGTGGCGCCCCTGCCACCGATCCCCCAGGAGAGGTCCGGACCGAGCACGTGAGCACCCCAGGCCCGGCCGCCCAGCGGCCCAGCAGCCACCGTCGGCGCGCCAGCCGGAAGGTGCGGCTGCGGCGCACCCTCGCAGGAACGATCGCCCTGGTCCTGGTCGGCAGCATCGCCTACCGTCAGCTGACCAAGGACGACCCCGCTCCCGTCCAGGCGGTCAAGGCCTCGGCGTCCGCTCCGTCCACGACGCGCGCCACGGCGAAGCCGTCGACCACCACGACCAGCTCCGAGGACGGGTCCCCGTCGACGGAGACCACGGCACCCGACGCCAAGTCCGTCCCGCAGCATGGCACCGGCGCCATCACCGTCGTCCCCGTGCCGGCCGTCAAGCCGGCCACCTCCGGCCGCACCGTGCGCTACACCGTCGAGATCGAGGGTGGCCTCGGCGTGGACCCGACGACGGTCGCGGCGACGATCCAGTCGGTCCTGCTGGACAGCCGCGGTTGGCAGAAGGTCGACGGCATCAGGTTCGTCAACGTCACCCCTGCAGAGGCCAAGCAGGGCGCTCATGTCGACATCCGCGTGACGCTGGCCAGTCCCGGCCTCACCGACAAGCTCTGCGCGCCGATGCAGACGCTGTCGCAGGTGTCCTGCTGGAACGGCGAGCGGTCCGTCCTCAACCTGCGGCGCTGGGTCCTCGGCGACGACAGCTACGGCACCGATGTCGCCCGGTACCGCGAGTACCAGGTCAACCACGAGGTCGGCCACGGGCTCGGTCACCAGCACCGCAGCTGCCCCGCGAAGGGCGACCGGGCTCCGGTCATGGTCCAGCAGACGTTGAGCCTGCAGGGCTGCACGCCCTGGCCGTACCCCAGCGGCGCCTGACGCCGACGCCCCGGCCGACTCACCTCAGCGGCAGCAGCCTGACGCGGGAGGAGCCCAGCAAGGTCATCGGGTCGAGGTAGCGGGTCCCCCGCAGGGCACCCAGGTGCAGGCAGGTGGAGGGGAGGCAGTGCCCTCCTGCCGAGACCGTGCCGATCACCTGGCCCCGGCCGACCTCGTCACCGACGGCGACGGCCGGGTCCACGGGTTCGTAGGTGGAGCGCAGACCCGACCGGTGCAGCACCGTCACGGTTCCGCGTCCCGCGACCACCCCCACGTGCGCGACGACGCCGGCGTCGACGGCGCGCACGGCACTGCCCTGCGAGCTGGTCAGGTCGACTCCCCGGTGACCGGCTCCCCAGGTCGTCGCGGGCCGCACGAAGGGTCGTGCGACGCTCGGGCGGGGCGTCAGGGGCCACATCCACCGACCCCGGGGAGCCACCTGCGGGACGGGCCCGTCGCCGGTGGGCGCGGCGAGCGCGGCGTGGGTGTTGTGCACGGGTGGCGCGGGCGCGCTGCCCGTCGCCACCTGCGGTGGCTCCACGGACGTGCGGGCAGGAGCGACCACGGTCGACACGGTCGTGACGGCGAGGGCCGCGGCCGCGGCAGGCAGCAGGACGGAGGCGAGCGATCTCATGCCCTCGACCGTGCGCGCCGCAGGCGGGGCCGGCCAGCACCGTCCGGCCGGCTTGTGGACGCGGGACGGACGCACGGCCCGCCTGTGGACGGCTGCCCGGTTCCCGCAGGGCCGCGAGCGGCTGCCCGGTTCCCGCAGGACCGCGAGCGGCTGCCCGGTCCCGCAGGGCCGCGAGCGGCTGCCCGGTTCCCGCAGGACCGCGAGCGGCTGCCCGGTCCCGCAGCGCCGAGGGCGGCCGCTCAGTCCCGCAGGGCCGCGAGCCGCCGGACCGCTTCGGCCAGCACCTCGTCCCGCTTGCAGAAGGCGAACCGCACCAACGTCCGGGCGGCCGCCACGTCATCGTGGAACACCGAGACCGGGACACCCACGACGCCGGCCCGTGCGGGCAGCTCGCGGCAGAACGCCAGGGCGTCGGTGGCCCCCAGCGGTGCCGCATCGGCCACGACGAAGTACGTCCCGTCCGGCACGGACACCTCGAGCCCGGCTCCCCGCAACCCCGCCACGAGCAGGTCGCGCTTGGCCTCCAGCGAGCCGGACAACGCGGCATACACGTCGTCGCCGAGTGCGAGGGCGACGGCGGCGGCCGGCTGGAAGGGACCCGAGCCGACGAAGGTGAGGAACTGCTTGACCGTCCGCACCGCCGCCACTGCCTGCGCCGGACCGGACACCCAGCCGACCTTCCAGCCCGTGGCCGAGAACGTCTTGCCCGCCGAGGAGATCGTCAGCGTGCGCTCGCGCATGCCTGGCAACGTCGCCACCGGGACGTGCGCCGCGTCCCCGAACACGAGGTGCTCGTAGACCTCGTCAGTGACGACCCACGCGTCGAACTCCCTTGCCAGGGAACAGATCAGGTCGAGCTCGGCCCGGGTGAAGACCTTGCCGGTCGGGTTGTGCGGGGTGTTGAGCAGGACCAGCCGCGTCCGTGGCGAGAACGCGGCGCGCAGCGACGCCTCGTCGACGGCGAAGTCCGGGAACCGCAGCACGGAGGTACGGCGTACCGCTCCCGCGAGGGCGATCGACGCGGCGTACGAGTCGTAGTAGGGCTCGAAGGTGACCACCTCGTCGCCCACCTCGCACAGCGCCAGGATGGTGGCGGCGATCGCCTCGGTCGCACCGACGGTGACGAGCACCTCCGAGCGCGGGTCGACCTCGAGGCCGTAGAACCGGGACTGGTGCGCCGCCACGGCGTCGAGCAGCTCGGGGACGCCGGGGCCGGGCGGGTACTGGTTGCGCCCGCCGTCGATGGCGGCCTTGGCGGCGTCGAGCATCTCGCGCGGACCGTCGGTGTCGGGGAAGCCCTGCCCGAGGTTCACCGCGCCGTGCTCGGTGGCGAGCGCGGTCATCTCGGCGAAGATCGTGGTCCCGAAACCGTGCATGCGGGCGACGAGGGGAGAAGCCATGCGCCGACGGTATGCCGCCTGCGCCGGGTTCGCAGGCCGCCGCGCGTACCCTGCGGCCATGGCCATCGAACGGCAGCCGTCCACGATCGCCGGGCGCGGGTGGTTCACGACCGGGGGACTGGCCCGGGGCGAGGCGGTCGCGGTGGACGTCGCGGCCCTGAACCACTCGTGCGACCCGACGTTGGCGTGGGCGGCCGACGGCGAGCGCGTCGTGGCCTTCCGCGACGTCGAACCGGGGGAGGAGCTCACCCTGGACTACGCGACGGGCTCGATCGACCCCGAGATGGTCGTGCGCTGCCACTGCGAGACCTACCGCTGCCGCCAGCTCGTCACCGGTGACGACTGGCGCATCCCCCAGGTGCAGCGGCGCTACGCCGGCCACCTGGCCCCGGTGGTCCAGCGGGCGGTCGACGCCACGGCCTGAGCCGGTTCAGTCCTCGGTCGCCTCGACGGGTGCCTCCCCGGACGCCGGCTCCGACCGTGCGCCGTCGACGTGGGCGATGTGGTCGAGCTGGCGCCACACGGCGAGCAGCGTGACCCCGGCGCCCACGAACGCGACCCAGAACGGTGCTGCCGCCCCGAAGTGCCGGGCGATGAGGCCACCGAGCAGCTGCCCGACGAGCAGCCCCACGATCAGGCCCAGCCAGTACACGCTCCCCACGCGGCCCTGAAGCTCGTTGGGGGTGGCGCGCTGCCGGACCGCCGAGGAGAGCGACCCCCAGACGAACGCGTACGCACCGAAGACGACCATGACCACCATCGCGACCCAGGCCACGGTGGTCAGGGCCAGTGCGAGGTGGGTCAGCACCTCGAGGGCCAGGCAGATCTTCATGAGCCTGGCCAGCGGCACCCTCGCCTCGAGCCGGTCGTAGAGCAGGACGGACGTGACCCCACCGATCGCCGAGCACGTCGTGAGCAGGCCGAACCCGACCGCTCCCACACCGAGCCGTTCCTGGGCCCAGTAGACGAGGACGCCCCACGGAGCGCCCCAGGTGACGTTGAAGATGAAGATGATGAGCGTCAGGGTCCGGATGGGGGCGTTCCCCGCGATCCAGCGCAGGCCGTCGAGGATGTCGTGGCCGATGTGCTGCTCCGGGCGGACCGTGTCGTCCTCCCGCGGCAGCCGGACCTTGGTGAAGAGGGCTGCGGAGAACAGCAGGGCGCAGCCCTGGACCCCGAAGGGCACGGCGGAGCCCAGCGCGAAGAGGCTGGCCCCCACGGCCGGACCGATGAACTGGTTGGCCACGAGGAACCCCGACATCTGCCGGGCGTTCCCGATGCCCAAGTCCGCCTTGGGCACGATCATCGGGAGCACGGCCCGCCACCCGGTGTCGGCGAACAGCTCGGCCACGCCCACGACGAACAGCGTCACCAGGAGCAGGGTGATCGACACCGTGCCGGTCGCGATCGTCGCAGCCAGGACCGCGAGCACGACCACGCGCACGAGGTTGGCCGCCAGCACGAGCCGCCGCCGGTCGACGCGGTCGGCGACGGCGCCGGCATACAGGCCGAGCAGGAGGGTCGGGAGGTTCTGCACCATCGCCGCGGCGGCGATAAGGCTGGGGTCGCGGGTCAGCGAGGCGACGAGCAGGGGCCCGGCGGCCAGGGCGATGCCGTCCCCCAGCGGCCGACCCACGACGACGCGAGGTTCCAGCGGAACGGGACGCCCATCCGCGCAGGTGCGACCCACTCACCGAGGCGGGACAGGAGGGGAGCCACAAGTCGGGCACCCTACGCCGGGCGGGGCGCGTCGTCGCCCCCATTTCCCCCGTGTCACCGGGCGACGCGGGCCGGGACCGGGCCGGGACCGGGCCGGGACCGGGCCGGGGCGGTGGATTTCTCGATCACCCCGCCCAGCACGTACGATGGACGACGGTCACCGTGTGCTCGCACGCGGAGGCCTAATTCGCGCGTCTTCTCGCCGGGTGACGAGGTTTCCTCCGAACCCGGGGCGCACCACAGCAGTCCGGCCAGGGTGCCGGTGGGGTGCGGCCAGACGCCAGGCAGGACCACGCCCCCATGGCGGGTCCGACGAAACTGACAACGACACATAGGAGACACGGCATGGCCGTCGTTACCATGCGCCAGCTCCTCGAGAGCGGCGTCCACTTCGGGCACCAGACCCGTCGCTGGAACCCCAAGATGAAGCGCTTCATCATGACCGAGCGCAACGGCATCTACATCATCGACCTGCAGCAGTCGCTGACGTACATCAACAACGCGTACGAGTTCGTCCGCGAGACCGTCGCCCACGGCGGCTCCATCCTCTTCGTCGGCACGAAGAAGCAGGCCCAGGAGCCCATCGCCGAGCAGGCGACCCGCGTCGGCATGCCGTACGTCAACCACCGCTGGCTCGGTGGCATGCTCACCAACTTCAACACGATCTCCAAGCGCCTCACGCGCCTCAAGGAGCTCGAGGAGCTGGACTACGACAACGTCGCGGCCTCCGGCTTCACGAAGAAGGAGCTCCTGATCTTCAAGCGCGAGCGCGACAAGCTCGAGAAGACCCTGGGCGGCATCCGCAACATGGCCAAGGTCCCCTCGGCCGTGTGGATCGTCGACACCAAGAAGGAGCACCTCGCGGTCGACGAGGCGCGCAAGCTCGGCCTGCCGGTCATCGCGATCCTCGACACCAACTGCGACCCCGACGAGGTCGACTACAAGATCCCCGGCAACGACGACGCGATCCGCTCCGTCACGCTGCTGACCCGCGTCATCGCCGACGCCGTGGCCGACGGCCTCATGTCCCGCTCCGCCGGCAAGTCCGGCGAGCAGGCCGAGGGTGTCGTCGCGACCGACGAGCCGCTGGCCGAGTGGGAGCGCGAGCTCCTCGGTGGCGACGCCGCCAAGACCGCTGACGCGGTGGCCCCCGAGGCCGGCGAGACCGCTGCCGCGGACGCTCCCGAGGCTGCAGCTGCCGAGACGACCGAGGCGCCCGTCGCCGAGGCCACCGAGGCGCCTGCCGCCGAGGCGACCGACGCTGCTGCCGAGGCTCCGGCCGAGGCCGACGCCGACGCCAAGGCCTGAGCACTCGTCCCACCGACCGCACTGCTGACAGAGAAGAGCTGAGAAACACACATGGCGAACTACACCGCCGCTGACATCAAGGCGCTGCGTGAGTCCACCGGCGCCGGCATGCTCGACGTCAAGAAGGCCCTCGACGAGGCTGACGGCGACCGCGCCAAGGCCACCGAGATCCTTCGGGTGAAGGGCCAGAAGGGCGTCACCAAGCGCGAGGGGCGCACCGCGTCCAACGGGCTGGTCACGGCCCGCTCCGGCGCCGGCACGGGCACCCTCGTGGAGGTCCTCTGCGAGACGGACTTCGTCGCCAAGGGTGAGAAGTTCATCGCCCTCGCCGACCAGGTCCTCACGCAGGCCGTGGCGTCTGGCGTCTCCGACGCGGACGCGCTGCTCGCGAGCAGCCTCGAGGACGGTCGTACCGTCAAGCAGCTGCTCGACGACGCGAACGCGACCATCGGCGAGAAGATCGAGGTCAAGCGCGTGGCTCGCGTCGAGGCCCCGGTCGTCGTGTCGTACCTGCACAAGACCAGCCCCGACCTGCCCGCGCAGATCGGTGTCCTCGTCGGCGCCGACGGTGGCGACGAGCAGGTCGTCCGCGATGTCGCGATGCACGTCGCGGCGTTCAGCCCCACGGTGCTCAGCCGCGACGAGGTCGACCCGACCACCGTCGAGAACGAGCGTCGCGTGGCCGAGGCCACGGCGAAGGAGGAGGGCAAGCCCGAGGCCGCCCTCCCGAAGATCGTCGAGGGTCGCGTCAACGGCTTCTTCAAGGAGAACGTCCTGCTCGAGCAGCCGTTCGCCAAGGACGCCAAGAAGACCGTCGCCAAGGTGCTCGAGGAGGCCGGCGCGACCGCGACGTCGTTCGCCCGCTTCCGCGTCGGCAGCTGACACCCGCTCCACCCGGGCCCCTCAGGCCCACCGCAGTTCACGAGGCCCGTCCCCTTCGGGGGGCGGGCCTCGCGCGTGGGCGGCCTAGGGCGCGTGCCCGGGCGGATGGCGCGTGCGCGCGGCAGGTCCGCGGCATACTGAGGTATGGGGAGAGCACGCAGGACCACCGCGAAGGCGCCACGCACCCGTGAACCGCGGGACTTCACGCACTTGCCGGAGCGTGTCCCGCGGGAGGAGATGACGACGACCCAGGACGTCGACCCCGGTCCGGACCCGCGGGGCGGGCGCGACACCGAGACCGAGTTCATGCTCAGGAACGCCGGGTTCTGACCAACCAGGGTTGCAGGAGCCGGGTGACCTGCGGCAGCACGAGGTAGGTCATGACCGGGGTGAGCAGCAGGGTCATGAACAGGACCCGCAGCGCCAGCGGCCACGCGTGCGTCAACGGCACCAGCAGCCACGTGAACAGCAGGTTGGTCGGGAAGAACGCCGTCCAGATCGTCACGGCCTGCTTCCAGCGAGGGGGTGCAGGGGGCACGGGGTCGCCCGCGTCGTCCGCGGGGCGGTGCTGGGGTTCGTCGAACCAGCCCTCGATGCCGGTGCGGTGCTCCACGCGGGTGTGCTGCACGAGGTCCTGGGCCGAGCGCAACCACATGGTGCGCTCGCGTGACTCCTCCCAGAGCAGCAGGCTCGCGCGGGAGTCGAAGCGGTAGAGCATGTGCCACTCACGCGACCCGGGGCCGGGCCGCAGCCAGCCGGTGCCGAGGATCCCGGGAAGTTCTGCGCGAGCGAGGTCCCGGCCTCGACCCACGCCTGCATGAGCTGCTCGTCCTCCGGACGGACCCGCCGGGTGATGGCGACGGTGACCGGCGGGTCGTCGCGGAGGGTGTCGGGCATCGAGGTGCTCAGAAGATGCGGACGCGCTGGTCCGGCGCGAGCCACATGCCGTCGCCCTCGCGGACGTCGAACGCCTCGTGGAACTCGTCGCAGTTGCGCACGGCGTTGGCCCGGATCTCCATGGGGGAGTGCGGGTCGATGGCGAGCAGTCGCTTGGCCTCCTCGGTCCGCGCCTTGCCCGACCACACCTGCGCCCAGCCGACGAAGAACCGCTGCGGCCCGGTGAGGCCGTCGAGCTCGGCGACCTGCTCGCCCTCGGTGGCGATGCGGTAGGCGGAGTAGCCGATCGCGAGGCCGCCGAGGTCGCCGATGTTCTCGCCGACGGTGAGTGCGCCGTTGACCTTGTCGTCCGGTGCCGCGAGGGGGGACAGCTCGCTGAACTGGGCGATGAGGGCCTGGGTCCGCTCGTCGAAGCGGGCGCGGTCCTCCTCGGTCCACCAGTCGCGCAGCGCGCCCCGGGCGTCGTACCGCGAGCCCTGGTCGTCGAAGCCGTGGCCGATCTCGTGACCGATGACCGCACCGATGCCGCCGTAGTTGACGGCGTCGTCGGCGTCCAGGTCGAAGAACGGCGGCTGGAGGATGCCGGCCGGGAACACGATCTCGTTGAGCATCGGGTGGTAGTAGGCGTTGACCGTCTGCGGGAGCATCATCCACTCGTCGCGGTCGATCGGGCCGCCCAGCTTGGCCAGCTCCCGCTCGAACTCGAACTCGTTGGCCCGCCGGACGTTCGCCACGAGGTCGTCGTCGATCTCGAGGGCCGAGTAGTCGCGCCACACGTCGGGGTAGCCGACCTTGGGGGTGAACGACTCCAGCTTCTCGAGCGCCTGGGTCCGCGTCTCCGGTCCCATCCAGTCGAGCCCGTCGAAGGAGCGCCGGAACGCCTCGACGAGGTTGCCGACGAGGGTGAGCATCCGGTCCTTGGCCTCCGGCGGGAAGTGCTCCGCGGCATACAGCTGGCCCACGGCCTCGCCGATGGCTCCCTCGACGAGGGAGACGCCACGCTTCCAGCGCTCGCGGTTCTCGGGCAGCCCGCTGATGACGCGTCCGGAGAAGTCGAACTCGGCGTCGACGAACTCGCGGCTGAGCAGCGGGGCGGCCGAGCTGACGAGGTGGAAGGACAGCCACGCCTTCCAGTCGTCGATCCCGATCTCGTCCAGCGCCACCGACAGGCCGTCGAGGAAGCTGGGCTGGCCCACCACGACGTTCTCGAACGCGCCCTGGGCGTCGAGCCCGCGGATGTAGTCCGACCACATCACCTCGGGCCCGAGGTCCTCGAGGTCGTAGCGGCCGTACGGGTTGTAGCTCTTCACCGCGTCGCGGGTGGCGACGTTGTCCCAGTGGTGGCTGGCGAGGGTCGTCTCGAGGGCCACCACGCGCGCGGCGGGTGAGTCGGGGTCGGTGGCGCCCCCGCCGATGCCCACCAGGTCGAGCATGCGGGCGACGTGCGGGAGGTATGCCGCGAGGACGGCTGCGTGCCGCTCCTCGCGGTAGTAGGACTCGTCGGGGAGGCCGAGGCCGCCCTGGGAGAGGTACAGGGTGTACTCGTCGGGGTTCTTGGCGTCGGGGGCGACGTAGAAGCCGAGCACGCCGGGGACGCCCTGGCGCTGCAGGCGGCCCATCGTGCGGAAGAGCTCGTCGGTGCCGGTCACCTTGGCGATGTCGGCGAGGTCGGCGTCGATGGGCGTGTGCCCCAGCGACTCGACCTTCTCCTCGTCCATGAAGGAGCGGTAGAGGTCGCCGACCTTGCGGGTGGGCGAACCGGCTTCGGCGCTGGTGTCGGCCGCCGCGCGGTCGATCAGGCGGCGGACCCGCTCGTCGGACTGCTCGCGCAGCATGTCGAAGGTGCCGTAGCGGCCGCGGTCGCCGGGGATCTCGGTCTCCCGCACCCACGTGCCGTTGGCGTAGCCGAACAGGTCGTCCTGGGGCCGGACCGCGTCGTCGCGGTGCCCGGGGAGGATGCCTGACCTCATGTGCGTCTCCTTCGCTGCCTGCTGTGCCGTGGGTGGGCGTGCCCACGCTCGGGGCCCACCTCGGCCAACCCTGCCACGCGCGGGGTCCACGAGCCCAACCCGGGGACGACCGCCGAGGCGGAGGATCACGGGAGGTGTGGAAGTATGCGGTGACCGCCAGTACAGCTTCAGGAGGATCTGTCGTGACTTCTGCCCCCGAGCAGACCCCAACCGGATCGTCCATCGACGGGTCTCCCGGGTTGCGCCGCCGGGTGCTGCTCAAGCTCTCGGGCGAGGTGTTCGGTGGCGGCAAGGTCGGCCTGGCCCCCGACGTCGTCCGCGGGATCGCCCGCCAGATCGCCGAGTCCGTGCGTGGGGGGATCGAGGTCGCCGTGGTCATCGGCGGCGGCAACTTCTTCCGCGGCGCCGAGCTGCAGCAGCAGGGCATGGACCGCACCCGGGCCGACTACATGGGCATGCTCGGCACGGTGATGAACTGCCTCGCGCTGCAGGACTTCCTCGAGAAGGAGGGCATCGAGACGCGCGTGCAGACCGCGATCACGATGGGTCAGGTCGCGGAGCCGTACATCCCGCGCCGCGCGATCCGGCACCTCGAGAAGGGCCGCGTGGTCATCTTCGGCGCCGGCGCCGGCATGCCGTTCTTCTCCACCGACACCGTCTCGGCCCAGCGTGCGCTCGAGATCAAGTGCGACGCCGTGCTCATGAGCAAGAACGGGGTCGACGGGGTCTACGACTCCGACCCCCGCACCAACCCCTCCGCCACCAAGTACGACGAGATCACCTACACCGAGGCCATGCAGCGCGGGCTGCGGGTCGTGGACACGGCAGCGTTCAGCCTCTGCATGGACAACAAGCTGCCCATGGTCGTCTTCGGCATGGAGGGCGAGGGCAACGTCGTCAAGGCGCTGCGCGGTGAGAGGATCGGGACGCTGGTCATCCCTGGGTGAGTCGGCCCACAACCGCGACCTGCCCGACCCACGACTGACCACACACCACCGGCGGCCCCCACCGGGACCGCCCGAGAAGGAGCCGGAACATGATTGAAGAGACTCTCCTCGAGGCCGAGGAGAAGATGGACAAGGCCGTCGAGGTCGCCAAGGACGACTTCGCCGGCATCCGCACCGGCCGCGCGACCCCGGGCATGTTCAACAAGCTCATGGTCAGCTACTACGGGGCCCCGACCCCCCTGCAGCAGCTCGCCTCCTTCCAGACGCCCGAGGCGCGCACCATCCTCATCTCCCCGTTCGACAAGTCGGCGATGAGCGAGATCGAGAAGACCCTGCGCGACTCCGACCTCGGCGTGAACCCCAGCAACGACGGCAACGTCATCCGCTGCGTGCTCCCGATGCTCACCGAGGAGCGCCGCAAGGACTACATCAAGCTCGCCCGCACCAAGGGCGAGGACGCCAAGGTGTCGATCCGCAACATCCGCCGCAAGGCCAAGGACGAGATCGACAAGCTCGTCAAGGACGGCGACATCGGCGAGGACGACGGCGCCCGCGGCGAGAAGGAGCTCGACGCCACGACGAAGAAGTACGTCGACAGCGTGGACGAGCTGCTCAAGGGCAAGGAGGCCGAGCTCCTCGAGGTGTGAGGCGCCCGCCGACCACCACCCGAGGACGTTCGCTCACGTCCGACATGTCCGCTCCCTCCTCCCGCAGTGCGCGCCGTCAACGCCGTGACGTCCCGGACGACGCGGACTCCGGCGCGCCCGTGACCAAGCCGTCGCGCGCGGGCCGTGACCTCCCGGCGGCCATCGCGGTGGGGGTCGGGCTCGGCATCCTCATCGTCGGCTCGTTGCTCCTGCTCAAGGAGCTGATGCTCGTCATCGTGGTCGCGGCGGTCGCCGTGGGCGTCTGGGAGCTGCGCCGCGCCCTGCTGCAGGTCTCCATCGCCGTCCCACTGGTGCCCAGCGTCGTCGGCAGCGTGAGCATGATCCTTTCCGCCTACATCGGCGGTGGCGAGGCGCTGGTCCTCACCCTCGGCCTCACCTGCGTCGGGATCCTGCTCTGGCGCATCGCCGACGGGGTGCTCGACGCCGTCCGCGACCTCGCCGGAGGCTTCTTCGTCGCGGTGTACCCCTCGTTCCTCGCCGGGTTCGCGGCCCTGATGCTGCGGCCGGACGACGGGTCGCGCCGGGTCGTCGCCTTCATCCTCGTCACGGTGCTCAGCGACGTGGGTGGCTACGTCTTCGGCGTGATCTTCGGCAAGCACCCGATGGCTCCGTCGGTCAGCCCCAAGAAGTCGTGGGAGGGCTTCGCCGGTTCGGTCATCACGTGCGTCGCCGGTGGGGCGATCACCGTGGTCCTGCTCCTCGACGGCCCTGCCTGGGGTGGCGCGCTGCTGGGTGCCTGCGTGGCCGTGGCGGCGACCGTCGGCGACCTCACCGAGTCGACGGTCAAGCGCGACCTCGGCGTCAAGGACATGAGCAACATCCTCCCCGGGCACGGCGGCATCATGGACCGCCTCGACTCGCTCGTGCTGGTCGCTCCGGTCGCGTGGGCGCTGCTCGCCTGGCTCGTCCCCGTCTGAGGCGCGGTCAGGCTGCGTCTCGTGGGCTCAGGCCTCGTCGCCGCGGGTCATCCCGAGCAGCACCTCGAGCTCGGGGCCGGGCGTGACCGACAGCCGCCGGTCGGCGGTCATCGTGGAGACCTGACGCACTCGGCCCTCCTGCCACCAGAAGACGCTCGGGCTCACCGGTCCGCTGCCCTCCAGGAACCCCGCTGCGGCGAACTGCGGCATCACCATCAGCGCGTTCAGGGCGGCCTGCGGCTCGTCGACGACGTGGAACGCGAGCTGGTGACGGAACGGGATCGCGAACAGGACGCCCTTGTCCGACAAGGGCTGCGCGGCATACCGCTGCACCACGTCCGGCAGGAGCAGGGCCAGGCTGGCCGTGTAGACGCTGTCGCCGAGCAGGCACCAGAACGTCGAGTCGCCATGGGTGACCGCCTCGAGCTGGAACGTCTCGGTGTCGAGCTGGGCCCGCAGGTTGGCCAGCCCACGGTCGAACCACGGTCCCAGCGGCCTGAACTCCTCGAACGCGGCCGGCGGCAGGACCTGGACCGTCTCCGGGGTGTCGACGACGACCACCTGCCGCACCCCCGGGGCCCACTCCAGCCCGCGGTCGACCCAGTCCGGGGTCTGGCGCAGGCCGTCCTCCTCCATCAGCCGGCTGACGACGTGCGCATCGAGGTATGCCGCGGTGAGGGGCTCGTCGTCGGCGCCGGCCATGACCGTGGTGAAGTGCGCGCGGACGGTGGCCGGCCACTGGTCGTGAGGGGTGCCGGCGCACCCGGCACCGAGGTTCCACAGGCCCCACTGGCGGCCGTCGTCGGTCGTCACGTGGTCCGCGAGCACAGTGACCTCGAAACCCATCTCCGCGAGCGTCTCGCGGACCGTGGACCGGAAGGTGGCGGCATCGGACTCCTCGAACATCGTCAGGGCGTCGTCGACCCGCCGTGGGCCGCTGTGGCCGCCCGAACCCGGGCGCGACGGCTCGTCCGGGCCCGGCGAACCCTTCCTGCGTGAGAACAGCCCCACGGCGCAGTTCCTCCCCTGGTCGGTGCGCCCCACCCTAGGCCGGTGCCCCGGCGATTGGGCAGTTCCGGTGGGTGGCTGCGAAACTGGGGGAGCCATGACGACCTCCCTCCCCGAGCCCACCGCGCAGCGCCCCGCCCCCGGAGCCCTGACGTTCACCGCGCCGCGACGGGGCAAGCCCCCGCGCCACCTCGCCGACCTGTCGCCGGCCGAGCGCAAGGAAGCGGTGGAGGCGCTGGGGCACAAGGGATTCCGTGCCAAGCAGCTGTCGACGCACTACTTCGAGCGCCTCGTCGGTTCGCCTGAGGAGATGACCGACCTGCCCAAGGGGGTCCGCGACCAGCTCGTGGCCGACCTGCTCCCCACACTCCTGACGCCCCACGTCCAGCGCACCGCCGACGACGGCATGACCATCAAGTCGGCCTGGAAGCTGCACGACGGGGCCATCGTGGAGTCCGTCCTCATGCGGTACCCCAGGCGCGTCACCATCTGCATCTCCAGCCAGGCCGGCTGCGGCATGAACTGTCCGTTCTGCGCCACCGGACAGGCGGGTCTGACCCGCAACATGTCGGCCGGTGAGATCGTCGAGCAGGTCGTGCAGGCGGCCCGGATGCTGCGCAGCGGGGAGCTCGCCGCGTCGGTCACCACCGAGGGGGCGGTCGACGCCGCCGAGCTCGGCGACGAGGACGGCGCCCCGGAGGTGAGCGGCCCGACCCGCATCTCCAACGTCGTGTTCATGGGCATGGGTGAGGCGCTGGCCAACTACAAGGCCGCGATCGGCGCCATCCGCCGGATGACCGACCCGGCGCCCGACGGCCTCGGCATGTCGGCCCGCGGCATCACGATGTCGACGGTCGGTCTCGTGCCGGCCATCGACAAGCTCGCGGCCGAGGGCATCCCGGTGACGCTCGCCCTGTCGCTGCACGCCCCCGACGACGAGCTGCGCAACGAGCTCGTGCCGATCAACACGCGCTGGAGCGTCGACGAGGCGCTCGACGCCGCCTACCGCTACTACGAGGCAACCGGTCGCCGGGTCAGCATCGAGTACGCCCTGATCAAGGACATCAACGACCACGCCTGGCGGGCCGACCTGCTCGGGAAGAAGCTCAACGCCCGCGGTCGCGGCTGGGTGCACGTCAACCCGATCCCGCTGAACCCGACTCCCGGCTCGAAGTGGACGGCCTCCCGCCCCGGCGTCGAGCAGCAGTTCGTCGAACGGCTGCGGGCGCACGGCATCCCGACGACGATCCGCGACACCCGTGGCCAGGACATCGACGGAGCCTGCGGCCAGCTCGCCGCCTCGACCGCCTGAGGCCGAACCACCTCCCGGAACGCCGGCGCTGCCTACACTCATGAGGTGATGCACCGCCGCCCCGTCCGTCGCGCCCTCATTGGGTGCGCCATGGCCGCGGTCGCAGCCCTCGTGCTCACGGCCTGCGCCAGCCGAGGGTCGACAGCCGGGTCCGCAGCGACCGCGGCACCGCCGGCCACGACGACACCGGCAGCCACCGCCACGACGACGTCCGGGCACGCCGCCCACGGCCCGGCCACCACCAAGCCGGTCGCGCCGCTGCGCACCGGCGAACGGTTCGTCACGCTGCGGATGCCGGCGGCATACACACCGAAGGCGCCGGCCGCCCCGGGGACGGACGACTACCGCTGCTTCCTGCTCGACCCACACCTCACCGCGAAGTCCGTGGTCACGGGGATCAACGTCCTGCCGGGCAACCCGGACGTCGTCCACCACGTCATCCTGTTCCGGATCCCGCCGGACAAGGTGGCGGTGGCCCAGGCGAAGGACGCGGCGGAGCCCGGGCAGGGCTGGACCTGCTTCGGTGGCACCGGCGTCGAGAGCCAGGGCAGCACCCTCGACGACGCACCGTGGCTGGGGGCGTGGGCACCCGGCGGCGGCGAGAGCCTGCTGGCCAAGGACCTGGGCATGCCCCTGGCACCGGGGACCCGCATCGTCATGCAGGTCCACTACAACCTGCTCGCGGGTGACTCCCCGGACACCTCGGCAGCCCGGCTGCGGGTCGCGGCCGACGACGGCACCCGCAAGACCCTCGAGACCGTCCTGCTCCCGGGCCCGGTCGAGCTGCCGTGCCGCCCCGGACACACCGGACCCCTGTGTGCGCGTCAGGCTGCCGTGGCCGACGTGCAGCAGCGGTTCGGCGCCGCGGCCGGCTCGACCGCGAACCTCCTGCACCTGCTGTGCGGGCCGATCAAGGCCACGCCCACGCAGTCGTGCACCCGTCCGGTGACCCAGCCGGGCACCATACGGGCGGTCGCGGGGCACATGCACCTGCTGGGGCGCAGCATCTCCGTCGTGGTGAACCAGGGCAAGAAGGGTGAGCGCACCATCCTCGACCTGCCCATCTGGGACTTCGACAACCAGGGGAGCAAGCCGGTGACGCCCGCGGTCAGGGTGAAGGCCGGCGACACCCTCACCGTCACCTGCCGGCACGACCAGGGCCTGCGCGACCAGCTGCCCGCGCTCGCCGGCGTGCCCGAGCGGTACGTCGTGTGGGGCGAGGGGACGACCGACGAGATGTGCCTGGGGATCGTGCTGCTGACCCGCCCCTAGGCTGTCCGGGTGCACCAGTCCATGCCGGCGTCCGCCGAGAGCGGCCGCGAGTTCGTCCTCACCGTCTCCTGCCCCGACCGCCGTGGCATCGTCCACGCCGTCTCGGGGGTCATGCTCGACCTGGCGATGACCATCCTCGACAGCCAGCAGTTCGCGGACGCCACCTCGGGGGAGTTCCACCTGCGCATGCACCTCGTGCGCGAGGGGGCGGCCCTGCCGGTGGCCGAGGTCGACGCCGGACTGGCGTCCGTGGCGGCGGAGTTCGCGATGGAGTATGCCGTGCACGACCTGTCCCAGCGGCGGCGCGTCCTCGTCATGGTCAGCCAGCAGGGACACTGCCTCAACGACCTGTTGTTCCGTGTCGAGAGCGGGTCGCTGCCCGTCGAGGTCCCGGCCATCGTGTCCAACCACGAGGACTTCCGGGGTCTCGCGGAATGGCACGGGGTGCCGTTCCACCACGTCCCGGTGACCCGTGACACCAAGCCCGCTGCGGAGCAGCAGCTGCGTGACCTCATCGCCGAGCACCGGGCCGACACCATCGTCCTGGCGCGGTACATGCAGATCCTGTCCGCCGACCTCTGCGCCGACCTGCCGGGGCGGATCATCAACATCCACCACTCGCTGCTGCCGAGCTTCAAGGGTGCCAAGCCGTACACCCAGGCGCACGACCGCGGCGTCAAGGTCATCGGAGCGACGGCGCACTACGTGACGGCCGACCTCGACGAGGGGCCGATCATCGAGCAGGACTTCCGCCGGGTCGACCACCGGATGAGCCCGGCGCAGCTGGCCTCGGTGGGGCAGGAGCTCGAGGCCATGGCCCTGGCGCGAGCCGTCCGCTGGCACGCCGAGCACCGCGTCGTCCTGCGCGGCCGCCGCACCATCGTCTTCGACTGATCCAGCCGGCCAGCCAGTCGGCCGCGCGTCTGCCCCGCGGCTCGCGGCGGGGCTCTCGACGCCCACCGTGACACGCGCAAAGCGGGTGTCGTTCCGCAAGGCACCGACAAATAAGTCCCGGGTCGCCGAACGACACCCGCTTTGCGTGCGGCGCGGGGGTGTCGGGCGCGGGGGCGGGGGTGTCGGGGGCGGGGTGTCGAGGCCGGGTGGTCGGGTGGAGAGTGGGGACGTCAGCGGGGCTGGATGAGGTCCCAGCGGTTGCCGTAGAGGTCCTCGAAGACCGCGACGTCGCCGTAGTCCTGGTGGCGGGGCTCTTCGAGGAAGCGCACCCCGGCCGCGACCATCCGCGCGTGGTCGGCGGCGAAGTCGTCAGTGCCGAGGAAGTGCATGACCCGTCCGCCCCCGGGGTCGCCGACGCGGGCGACCTGCTCGGGGGTGCTGGCGCGGGCGAGCAGGACCTGGGTACCCTCCGAGCCGGCCGGACGGATGACGACCCAGCGCGTGCCGTCGCCCCGGTCGGTGTCCTCGACGAGCTCGAACCCGACTGCGCCGCAGTAGAACTCGAGGGCCTCGTCGTAGTCGCGGACGAGCAGGGTGACGAGGTTCAGACGCTGGCTCATGGTGCCATCCTGCCGTCCGCGGCTCGCTGCAGGGCGCGCAGGTACCCCAGCGCCGCAACTCTCTGCAGCTGCCAGCTCACGGGTCCACCCAGCCGGGCCAGGAGCGTCGCCGCCCGGGCGTAGGCGCGGATCACGGCATACACCTCGTCGCCGCGGCGTTCGACGAGGAAGCCCTCCTCGCCGCTCTCGATGTGGCCGCGCAGCGTGCCGTACCCGAACCCCGTGCGCTCCGGTCCTTCCACGGTCCACACGACCCGGCACGGAACAGGCAGCACCACGAGGTGGCTGAGGATCTCGACGCCCTCGGCAGCGCGGGGTGCCGTCGCCACCGGACGCAGACCGATCCCGCGCTGCGGCGCCCACCCCATGAGCGCCTCCGCCGCCCGGGCGTATGCCGCGTCGCCGGCTCCCAGCCGGCGCTCCACCTCGAGGTGGTGGAAACCCTGCGGCATCGGCCCGTCGAGGGTCAGCCCGCGCGGTTCGTAGGTGAGGGGCAGGTGGGCGAGGTCGGTCAGCTTCATGGTCGGCTCTCGATCCGGGTCGGGCGCGCGAGGGCGCAGACGGCACACAGGGCGAAGCCGACGGCGTTCGCCAGCCCGTGGGTCCAGGCCATCCACTCGATGGGCAGGTGCGGCACGGCGTCGACGACGTGGCCCAGGGCCCAGTCGAGGGCGAGCAGCATCGTCAGGACGAGGGTGACGGCACTGACCCCGAGGAGCAGCCGGGTGCGCGAGTCCCTGGTCCCGGCCCGTCCCCGGGTCCACAGGGTCCAGCCCACCAGCCACATGCCGGCGGTGAGGATCACCGCCCCCAGCAGCTCGACCTCGTCGTTGACGAAGTAGCCGAGCAGCACGACGAGGGTGCCGGACGGCACGGACCAGGCCGCCGCCGTCGTCACCGGGCTCGGATGGGTGGTCGCCACGAGGTGGGCGACGAGGGCGGCGGCGAACCCCGCGAAGTGGAAGTGCGGCACGGTGAGGGCGAGGATCTTCAGGCTGAACCCGAACACCTCGGTCGACGCGCGCTCGCTCACCAGGGCGAACGCCGCGATCGCCGGGCACACCAGTGCCGTGACGGCCGCGGCATCTGCGCCGCGGAGGGTCCTGCGGGACAAGCAGTTCCACCCGTGGCGGACGCCGAGGAACGCCAGCAGCAACGTGCCGACGCCGTACCAGCCGGCCAGCGTCGTGGAGAGGACGCCGCGGGGGAGCCAGAGGGCGACGACGCCGGGCACGGCGAAGACGGGGTAGGCACGGGCCAGCGCGAGGGTGCCGGCCACGGGCAGCAGCCGGAGCCCCAACGGGACGATCACGAGCATGCCGAGCGTGACGACGAGGTTGACGACCACGGTCACCGGACAGCCTCCCGCCCCGGTGCGGAGGCGATGACGGCGACCGCCTCGTCCACGGTGTCCACGAGGTGCAGGGCGTCGCCGAGGGCCCGCCCCTGCCCGAGGGCACGCACGGCTGCCCAGATCGGGACGGTGTCCGTCCAGTACTCCTGACCGACGAGCACGACCGGCGGGAGGGCGAGGGTCTCGTCGTCGGCGGCGTAGTACGACGGGGTCAGCGCCTGGAACACCTCCTGCACCGTCCCTGCCGCGCCCTCGAGCACCACCACCCCGGCGGTGGCGCGCGAGAGGAGGCCGTCCTCACGGATGGCGTTCGAGAAGTACTTGCCGATGCCGTCGCAGAACACGTTCGGTGGTTCGTGGCCGTAGAACCACGTGGGGATGCCGAGGCTGCGGGCGCCGGTGTCGTCGGCCCGCACGTCCGTGCGCAGCTCCTGGCGCACCTCGAGCGCGAGCGACGCCCAGGCACCGATGTCGGGGCGGAACGAGGGGACGGCCGCGAGCCGCCGGAGGGCACTCTCCAGGGCCTGCTCGTCGTCGGCGAACGCACCGAGGTTGGCCGCCTCCATCGCGCCCGGTCCTCCGCCGGTGGCCACGATGACCCCCAGCCGCGCGAGGCGGTGGCCGGCCAGCGCTGCCTCGGCGTATGCCGTGCGGCCGCGGTCGAGCGCGTGGCCACCCATCACCCCCACGAGCGGGCGGCAGTCCACGAACTCGTCGAGGGCGTCGCTGATGGAGTCGTCGTGGATGGCGCGCAGGAGCGTGGCGAAGGCGTCGTGGTGCCTGCTGCCGTCACGCGCCCACCGGTACGCGCGGAAATCCGGGGTGGCGTCGTAGCCGTGCTCGGACAGGCCTGCATACAGCTCGGCGGGTGAGTAGAGGGTGGCCCGGTAGGGATCCACCGGAGCGTGCGGGTCGGTGGGGAAGACGAGCGCACGGTGGGCGCGCAGGTGCGCGTCGAGCTCGGGGGACAGTCGACCCCCGAGGACGACGAGGCCGGTGAGGTCGGTGCGCCCCAGGAGCTGCGCCTCGTGACCCGTGAGGTCGAGGTCCTGCAGCCGGACCCCGGTGAGCGGCTTGCCGGAGGCGAGCAGGGCCTCGAGCGCGGGGAGCGACTCCACCTCGCGCCGGACCATGCTGCGACTCTAGACGGCCGGTCGTTGTCTAGAGTCGCGGCATGGGCGAGCTGTTCTCCACGCGCGTCGCGGGTGGGGCCTGGCGGGGCGAGGCGACCCGCTGGGTCGAGGAGGAGCTGCGTCGCGTCGGTCGCCGCGTGACGGGCCCGCTCGAGCAGCCGAGGATCCGGCCGTGGTCGACGCAGCTCGTGGTGCCGACGGACCGGGGGAGGGTGTGGTTCAAGGCCAACTGTGCCTCCGCCGCCTTCGAACCCGCCGTGCACCGTGCCCTGGCCCGGCTGGAGCCGACCGAGGTCGAGGCACCGCTGGCCGTGGACGCCGGCCGCGGCTGGATGATCACCGCGGACCGGGGGGCCACGCTCGGGGACAGCCGCGACGCGACGCTCGAGGACTGGCAGGGGCTCCTGACGGCAGCCGCGACGGTGCAGCGCCGGACGGCAGCCCACCGTGACGAGCTGGTCGGCGCCGGCCTACCCGACTGTTCCCCGCCCACGGTCCCCGCGCGGTACCTGTGGCTGGTCGACGAGCTCGCCGCCCTCCCGGACGGCCACCCCTCCCACCTGACGGCCGAGGAGGCGGGCTCCCTGCGCTCGCGGATCGGTGACGTCGAGGCCGCTGTCGCCGCCCTGGTCGCAGGCCCCCTGCCGTCCAGCCTCGAGCACGGGGACCTGCACCCGCGGAACGTCTTCGTCGTCGACGGGGCGTTGCGGTTCTTCGACTTCGGCGACGCGCAGTGGGCCCATGTGCTCGAGGTGCTCGCCGTTCCCTACGGCTACTCGACCCGGGTCACGCACCACCCGTGGGACGCCCTCCTCGACGCGTACGCGCGAGTGTGGGCGGACGTGCTGGACCGCGACTCCCTCGAGTCGCTGATGGGCCCGGCGATGGTCACCCACGCCGTGAACCGGTCGTTCACCTGGCTGGGAGCGATCCGTGGTGCCCAGCCGGACGAGCTCGCCGAGTGGGGCGACTCACCCCTGTACTACCTGCGCCTCACCCACGAGCCCTTTCCGCCGAAGGACCCGGAGCAAGGCCCCTGACGTCGGCAGCGAGGAGTCAGACGTTGCCGAGAACCCGGTCCACGGCGACCTCGATCACCACGCGCTCGGGGTTCTCGCGGGGCACGCGGTAGCGGGCGGCATACCGCTGCTCGGCGTCCGCCACGGACTCGCGGTCGGTGCGGACGCGGGCCGGTCCCTCGAAGGACAGCCAGTGCCGCCCGTCCACCTGGCACAGGACCGCCCGGCTGCCGGCCGCGGCGTTGCGCGCCTTGCGGCTCGCCCCACTGGTGATGATCCGGGCCACGAGGGCCTCGGGGTCCCAGGTGAACCCGACGGGGACGACGTGCGGGCTGCCGTCGGGGCGCAGCGTGGTCAGGGTCGCCAGGTGGCGGACGGTGACGAACTCGAGGGCGGCGGCGGACAGCTCTGCGGGGGGCGTGGACACCCTCGAAGTCTGCCAGCGACCCGCCGCCGGCGCCGGGGCGTGCCGGTTCAGTGGCCGGTGAGGGCCTCGAGGAGCCGCCCGATCCGGGCCGGGCGTCCCGTGCGCGCCTCCTCGCGGTCGGCGGCGTGGGCCAGGCGCAGCCCGGCGTTGATCCCGACCCAGCGAGCGGGTTCCGGTTCCCAGCGCCGGCTGCGGTGCCCGACCCACGGGAGGTCGGTGATGGCCGTATGGCGCCCCAGCACCAGGTCGGCGAGGGTGCGGCCCGCGAGGTTGCTGGCGGCGACGCCGTCACCGACGTAACCACCGGCCCAGCCGAGCCCGGTGGCAGGGTCGTGGCCGACGGAGGGGTGCCAGTCGCGGGCGATCCCGAGGGGGCCGCCCCACGCGTGGGTGAACTCGACCTCCCGGATCTGCGGGAGGAGGTCGCGAAGGGTGGCGCGCAGGTCGGCGAAAACCGTTGCCTCGTGGTCGAACTCGGGCCTGACCCGTGACCCGAAGTGGTACGGCGCGCCCCGGCCACCGAAGGCGAGCCGGTCGTCGTCGGTGCGCTGGCCGTAGATGATGACGTGGCGGTGGTCGGCGAAGGTCTCGCGCTGCGCCAACCCGATCTGCTCCCACAGCTGCGCCGGCAACGGCTCGGTGGCGACCATGAGCGAGTAGACGGGCGCGACCGTGCGACGGTGCCCCGCCAGGACGGGGGTGAAGCCCTCCGTCGCACGGATGACGTGCCGCGCGCGCACGGTGCGGCCGTCGTCGAGCCGGGCCAGCCCGGGCTCGATGGCCTCGACGCGCACACCCTCGTGGATCCGGCCTCCCTGCCCGCGGACCGTGGCAGCCAGTCCGTCGACGAGCCGCCGCGGGTGCACCCGCGCGCAGCTCGGGTTGTACGTCGCACCGAGGACGCCCTCGGCCGCGAGCCGCTCGGTCGCCTCCGCCGCGTCGAGCCACCGGGTGCCGGTGCCCCACGAGGCCGAGTGCGCGACCTCGGCGCGGGCGCGGACCACCTGGGCTTCGGAACGGGCGAGACCGAGGGTGCCGCCCTTGCGGAATCCGCAGTCGATCCCCGCAGATTCCGCGGCGGTGCCGACCTCGTCGACGGTGTGCCGCAGCTCGGCCAGCATCGCCTCCGCCGCCGCCCTGCCCGAGCGTCGCGCGAGCGTGTCGGGTCCGACCGGCCACAGGGCGGAGACCCACCCGCCGTTGCGTCCGCTGGCCCCGAACCCGGCGTGCCGGGCCTCGAGCAGGACGACGTCGAGCGAGGGCTGCGCCAGCAGCAGGTAGTGCGCCGTCCAGAGCCCGGTGAAGCCGGCACCGACGATGACGACGTCGGCTCGGGCGGGCAGGGGAGCAGGGGGCGGGGAGGACGCGGGGGACGAGGAGCTTCCGGGCACGGACGGCGAGGAGGGCTCGTGCGCCGACGACGCGGCACTCGAGCCCTCCCGCTGCGCTGCCTCGGACCAGAGTGGCTGGGTCACGAGGGCGGCCGGCTCAGAGGTGCTTCTCGGCGTCCTTGAGGACCGACCGGAGGCGGCTCTCGATGTCGTCGAACTCGGTCTGCCCGATGATCAACGGCGGCGCGAGCTGGATGACCGGGTCCCCGCGGTCGTCGGCGCGGCAGTAGATGCCGGCGTCGAACAGGGCCTTGGAGAGGTAGCCACGCAGCAGCCGCTCGGACTCCGCGTCGTTGAACGTCTCGCGGGTCTCCTTGTCCTTGACGAGCTCGATGCCGTAGAAGTACCCGGCTCCGCGGACGTCACCGACGATCGGCAGGTCGAGCAGCTTCTCGAGGGTCGCCCGGAACTTCGGGGCGTTCTCCTTGACGTGGTCGTTGAGGCCCTCGCGGTCGAAGATGTCGAGGTTGGCCATCGCCACCGCCGAGCTCACCGGGTGGCCACCGAAGGTGTAGCCGTGCGGGAAGCTCGTCGTGCCCTTCTTGAACGGCTCGAAGAGGCGCTCGCTGGCGATCATCGCGCCGATGGGGGAGTACCCGGAGGTCATGCCCTTGGCGCAGGTGATGATGTCGGGGACGTAGTTGAAGTCGTCGCAGGCGAACATCGACCCGATGCGGCCGAACGAGCAGATGACCTCGTCGGAGACCAGGAGCACGTCGTGCTCGTCGCAGATCTCGCGGACGCGCTCGAAGTACCCGGGCGGGGGCGGGAAGCACCCCCCGGAGTTCTGCACCGGCTCGAGGAAGACGGCGGCGACGGTGTCGGGGCCCTCGAACTCGATGGCCTCGGCGATGCGGTCGGCGGCCCAGCGGCCGAACGCCTTCTCGTCGTCGCGCAGGTGCTCAGGCGCGCGGTAGTGGTTGGTGTTGGGGACCTTGAACGCGCCCGGGACGAGCGGCTCGAACATCTCCTTGGCGGCCGGGATCCCCGTGATCGAGAGGGCGCCCTGCGGGGTGCCGTGGTAGGCCACCGACCGGCTGATCACCTTGTGCTTGGTGGGCTTGCCGGTGAGCTTGAAGTACTGCTTGGCCAGCTTCCACGCGGTCTCGACGGCCTCGCCACCACCGGTGGTGAAGAAGACGCGGTTGAGGTCGCCCGGTGCGCCTGCGGCGAGGCGCTCGGCGAGCTCGATGGCCTTGGGGTGGGCGTAGGACCACAGCGGGAAGAAGGCGAGCTCCTTGGCCTGCCGGGCCGCCGCGTCGGCGAGCTCCTGGCGACCGTGCCCGACCTGCACGACGAACAGGCCCGCGAGCCCGTCGATGTACTCCTTGCCGTGGTCGTCCCAGATCTTGTGGCCCTCGCCGCGCACGATGACGGGGACCTTGCCGCCCTCCTCGTACGTCGAGTGGCGGGTGAAGTGCATCCACAGGTGGTCCCGGGCAGCGTCCGCGTATGCGGTGCCGGCCGGCGTCGTGGACGTGGAATCGATGCTCATCGGGTACCCCAGTTGTAGTGCTGCTTGTTGAGTTTCAGGTAGACGAAGGTCTCGGTCGACTGGACCCCGTGGAGGGTCCGGATCCGCTTGGTGAGGAGCTCGAGCAGCTCCGTGTCGTCCTCGCAGACGACCTCAGCGAGGATGTCGAAGGACCCCGCCGTGGTGACGACGTAGTCGACCTCAGCCATGGCCGACAACGCGTCACCGACAGGCGTCAGGTCCCCGTCGACGCGGATGCCGATCATCGCCTGGCGTCTGAACCCCACCTGCAGGGGGTCGGTGACGGCGACGATCTGCATGACCTCCTGGTCGAGGAGGCGCTGCACCCGCTGGCGCACCGCCGCCTCCGACAGCCCGACGCGCTTGGCGATCGTGGCGTAGGACTGCCGCCCGTCCTCCTGCAGCTGCTCGATGATCGCCTTCGACACGTCGTCGAGGCGCACGTCGGTGCCGTTGCTGGGAGTGCGGGTCACGCGGCCATGGTGTCGCTGGATCTCGTTTGGCGCAAGTCCCCTCGCGACGGAATCGGTTGCTGATTTGTTAAATCGGTGTTGATTTCCGCATCCAAGTGCCGAGAACCTATTGAAATCCGTGGTGCTGGGGCTACAGTGCCAACCACCGGAATCCGTACCCGAGCTCCCTGGGAGAGTCAGTGACCGCCACGACCGCCGGCCCCGCCACCACCGGCACCACGGCCTCGCCGCGCGTGCTGCGCAACTTCGTCGGCGGCGAGTACGTCGACGCCACCACCGACGCGACGGCCGACATCGTCAGCCCCGTGACGGCCCAGGTCGTCGCGACCGCCCCGGTGTCCACGGCCCAGGACGTCGACGCGGCCTACGCCTCGGCCAGCCGCGCCTTCGAGGAGTGGGGGCAGACCACCCCCGGCGAACGCCAGGCCGCCCTGCTCCGGTTCGCGGACGCGATCGAGCGCAGGGCCGACGAGTTCGTCCGCCTCGAGTCCGAGAACACCGGCAAGCCGCACGCCCTCACCGCGAGTGAGGAGATGCCGCCGATGGTGGACCAGATCCGCTTCTTCGCCGGTGCGGCCCGCGTGCTCGAGGGGCGCTCCGCCGGGGAGTACATGCGGGGCCACACGAGCTGGATCCGGCGCGAGCCGATCGGCGTCGTCGGCCAGGTCACCCCGTGGAACTACCCGATGATGATGGCCACCTGGAAGATCGCCCCGGCCCTCGCGGCGGGCAACACCGTCGTCCTCAAGCCGTCCGACACGACGCCCGAGACGACCCTGCTCATGGCGGAGATCGCCTCGGAGTTCCTGCCGGCCGGCACCTTCAACGTCGTCACCGGCGATCGCGAGACGGGCCGCGCGGTGGTCGAGCACCGGACGCCGGCGCTCGTGGCGATCACCGGCTCCGTCCGTGCCGGGATGCAGGTCGCCGAGAGCGCTGCGCGCGACCTCAAGCGCGTCCACCTCGAGCTCGGCGGCAAGGCGCCCGTCATCGTCTTCGACGACGCCGACATCGAGGCCGCCGTCGAGGGCATCGCCACCGCGGGCTACTTCAACGCGGGCCAGGACTGCACCGCCGCGACCCGCGTGCTCGCCGCGCCGCACATCCACGACGACTTCGTGGCGGCCCTGGCCGAGTACGCCAGGACCTCGGTCAAGGTCGGCCTGCCCGAGGACGAGGACGCACTCCTCGGCCCGGTGAACAACCGCAACCAGCTCGAGCGCGTGCAGGGCTTCCTGTCGCGGCTGCCCGACCACGCCAGCGTCGCGGCCGGTGGGCACCGGATGGACGCACTCGGCGACGGGTTCTTCCTGGAGCCGACCGTGCTGTCCGGGCTGCGCCAGGACGACGAGGCGATCCAGGACGAGATCTTCGGCCCGGTCATCACGGTGCAGCGGTTCACCGACGAGCAGGAGGCGGTCCGCTGGGCCAACGACGTCGACTACGGCCTCGCCTCCAGCGTCTGGACCAAGGACTTCGGCCGCGCCATGCGCGTCTCGAAGGCGCTGGACTTCGGCTGCGTCTGGATCAACACCCACATTCCTGTCGTCGCGGAGATGCCGCACGGCGGTTTCAAGAAGTCCGGCTACGGCAAGGACCTGTCCATGTACGGCTTCGAGGACTACACGCGCATCAAGCACGTGATGGCCAACATCGACAGCTGACCCCCGTCCCACCCGGCAGCCGTCCTCGGGCGGCAGCCGGCCGAACCCCTAGCGAGTGCCGATGAAACCCCTGCGACCTCCCGCAGACCCCGTCGCCCGTGGCCTGGTCCGCGCCGCGATGTCCTCCACCCGAGATCGCTCCTTCTCCAGAAGGGGACTCCTCGGGGCCTCCCTCATGGGTGGTGCTGCGGCAGCGCTGTCGGCCTGTGCACCCCCGACGCCTCCGGCAGCGGGCGCCGTCGCCGTGCAGCTGCCGACCGACGTGTCGGCCACCGACAAGGTCCTCAAGTGGGCGAACTGGACCGCCTACCTCGACTACGACGAGGACACCAAGAAGTACCCGACGCTCGAGGCCTTCATCAAGAAGACCGGGATCCAGGTCACCTACAGCGAGGACGTCGACGACAACGACTCCTACTTCAACAAGATCGCGCCGCAGCTGCGGGCCAAGCAGGACATCGACCGCGACATCTTCGTGTTCACCGACTGGATGGCCAACCGCGTCATCCGCGACGGGCTGGTGCAGCCGCTCGAGCTGATCCGCATGCCGCACGCGGCCAACCTGCTCGACTCGCTCAAGGACGTCTCGTTCGACCCGGGTCGCCAGAAGTCCCTGACCTGGCAGAGCGGGTTCGCCGGGATCGGCTACGACAAGTCCAAGGTCGGCCGCGAGCTCAAGTCGCTCGACGACCTGTGGCAGGACGAGCTCAAGGGCAAGATCGTGGTCCTCAGCGAGTTCCGCGACACCCTGGGGCTGGTCATGCTCCAACAGGGCGTCGACATCTCCAAGGGCTTCGGCAAGGCGCAGTTCGAGGCGGCCGTCGCGGAGATCGACAAGCGCATCAGCGACGGCTACATCCGCCGCGTCAAGGGCAACAGCTACCTCGAGGACCTCAAGAGCGGCAACGCCATCGCGGGCATCGTCTGGAGCGGTGACCTGTTCGTGCTGCGGGCCGAGACCGAGAACGACAACTGGCAGTTCGTCATCCCCGAGTCGGGCGGCACGCTCTGGAGCGACAACATGATGATCCCGATCACGTCGCGGCACCGGAAGAGCGCCATGGCGCTGATGGACTACTACTACCAGCCCGAGGTCGCGGCCCAAGTCGCCGCCTACGTCAACTACGTGTGCCCCGTCGAGGGTGCACAGGCGGAGATGGAGAAGATCGACCCCGAGCTGGCCAAGAGCCCGTTCATCTTCCCGAGCGAGTCCTACATCAAGGACAACAACGTCAAGGGGTTCCGGGCGCTCTCCCCACAGGAGGACGCCGACTACAGCAGCATCTGGGCAAAGGTGGTCGGTAACTGATGGCACTCTTCTCCTCTGGCGGAGCCGGTTTCCGCGCGGCCAAGGGCGACCTCAACCTCGAGTCGGTCACCAAGCAGTTCGCCAACTTCACCGCCGTCGACGACCTCAGCCTCACGGTTCCCCGCGGCTCGTTCTTCGCCCTCCTCGGCCCGTCGGGCTGCGGCAAGACGACGACGCTGCGCATGGTGGCCGGGCTCGAGCAGCCGACGCGCGGACGCATCCTCATCGGCGACACCGACCTCACCGGCTCCCGGCCGTACGAGCGCCCGGTCAACACCGTGTTCCAGAGCTACGCGCTCTTCCCGCACCTCACGATCCGGGACAACGTCTCCTTCGGTCCCCGGCGCCGGGGTGACTCCGACGCGGGCAAGGCCGCGGAGGACGCCCTCGAGCTCGTGCAGATGTCGAGCTTCGCCTCGCGCAAGCCGGCCCAGCTCTCCGGCGGCCAGCAGCAGCGTGTCGCCCTGGCGCGCGCGCTGGTCAACCGCCCGGAGGTGCTGCTGCTCGACGAGCCCCTCGGCGCCCTCGACCTCAAGCTGCGCCGGCAGATGCAGGTGGAGCTCAAGCGGATCCAGACCGAGGTCGGCCTCACCTTCATCCACGTGACCCACGACCAGGAGGAGGCCATGACCATGGCCGACACCGTAGCCGTGATGAACGCCGGGCGGATCGAGCAGATGGGCCACCCCGAGGAGCTCTACGACCTGCCGCGCACGTCCTTCGTGGCCAACTTCGTCGGCCAGTCCAACCTGGGTGTCGGCGACGTCACCGGCACCGACGGCGACAACCTCGTCGTCGAGGTGGCGGGCACGACGGTCCGCATCCCGAAGGCGCGCTCCGCCGTCCACAGCGGGCGGATCACCTTCGGCGTCCGTCCCGAGAAGGTGCGCATCAGCAGCGACCAGCCCACCGGTGCCGGCAACGACGTGAAGGCCCAGGTCGTCGACGTCTCCTTCACCGGGGTGGCCACGCAGTTCCTCGTGACCGTCCCCAGCGGCAGCACGTGGGCCGTGTACGAGCAGAACCTCGACGTCCAGCGCAACACCCTGCGCCCGGGCGACCCGGTGTGGCTCGAGTGGGACTCCGGGCACGCGTTCGGGGTCGAGGTGGACGAGGCCGCGGCCGCCGAAGCCCAGGTCGCGTCGTGAGCGCCCTCGCCCACGTGGGCGGGGGGACACCGGGGGCACCCGACGACGGTCCGCCGCAGGAGCGCGGCGGACGCTCGTGGGCGCCATACCTGCTGCTCATCCCGGGCACGATCTGGCTGTTGGTGTTCTTCGTGTTCCCGCTCCTGCAGCTGTTCACGGTCTCCCTCCAGAGCGGCTTCCCGGGCTTCCCCGGCTACTACTACCGGGACGTGAACTTCGGGAACTACCTCGACGCGATCACCGAGTTCGCGCCGCACTTCGGGCGGTCCCTGCTGTATGCCGGGCTGGCCACCTTCTTCGCGTTCGTCCTCGCCTACCCCCTCGCGTACGCCATGGCGTTCAAGGCGGGGAAGTGGCGCAACGTCATGATGATCTGCGTCATCGCGCCGTTCTTCACGTCCTTCATCCTGCGGACCATCGCCTGGCGGCAGATCCTCGCCGACAACGGTCCGGTGGCGGAGACGCTGAAGTTCCTCCACCTGCTCCCCGGCGGACGCATCACCGAGACGTGGGTCGCGGTCGTGGCCGGCCTGACCTACAACTTCCTGCCGTTCATGGTGCTGCCGATCTACGCCTCCCTCGAGCGCGCCGACCCCAAGGTCATCGAGGCGGGTGGCGACCTGTACGCCAACGGGCTCACCACGTTCCGCAAGGTCACGCTCCCGATGAGCCTGCCCGGTGTCATCGCCGGCACGCTGCTCACGTTCATCCCGGCAGCCGGTGACTACGTCAACGCCGAGCTGCTCGGGTCCGACCGCAGCACCAAGATGGTCGGCAACGTCATCGAGAGCCAGTTCTTCCGGGTCCTCGGTGGCTTCCCGACAGCGGCCGCGCTCAGCTTCACCCTCATGGCGATCATCCTCGCGATGGTGTTCGTCTACATCCGCAAGTTCGGCACGGAGGAGCTCCTGTGACCGCCACCGCCTCACGCCCCCGCACCGGTGGGCCCACGCCACCGACCCGCTCGTCCGTCGCGGGTCCGACCCCCCTGGCACGGGTGAAGACGTGGCTCGGCACGCACGTCTCGATGATCGCGGCGCTGGCCGTGCTGGTCTACCTGTTCGTGCCGGTGGCCTACACGTTCGCCTTCTCGTTCAACGACTACCGCAAGTCCAACATCGTCTGGAACTCCGCGGCCGGTCCGACGCTGAAGCACTGGAAGGACCCCTGTGGCGCCCCCGGTGTCTGTGACGCGCTGGTCACCTCCATCCAGGTGGGCGTCATCGCCACCGTCGTCGCGACGGTGCTCGGCACGATGCTCGCGTTCGCCCTGGTGCGGCACAAGTTCCGGGGCCGCGCGGCCAGCAACGTCCTGGTCTTCGTCCCCATGGCGACGCCGGAGATCGTCCTCGGCGCGAGCCTGCTGACGATCTTCGTGCAGGGCTTCTCCCGCTTCGGCCTCAAGCTGGGGTTCTGGACGATCGTCATCGCGCACGTGATGTTCTGCATCAGCTTCGTGGTCGTCACGGTCAAGGCCCGCCTGCAGAGCCTCGACCCACGGCTCGAGGAGGCGGCGCAGGATCTGTTCGCCGGTCCCGGGGCAACGTTCTGGCGGGTCACCTTCCCGCTGGTGCTCCCGGGTGTCGTCGGCGCCGCGCTGCTGGCCTTCTCGCTGTCGTTCGACGACTTCATCATCACCAACTTCGTGTCGGGTGACGCGACGACCTTCCCGAAGTTCGTCTACGTGTCCTACCTGCGCGGGATCCCGGCCCAGGCCAACGTGATCGGCTTCTCGATGTTCGTCATCGCGGTGCTCCTCGTGGTGGCCGGCCAGCTCATCGGCAACGCGCGCAAGCGCTGACCCCCGACCCCACCAAGGACGACCCCCCATGCGGATCCTCATGATCGGCGCCGGTGGCGTCGGTGACGCTGCCGCGCGCATCGCCGTCGAGCGCGACTTCTTCGAGCTGCTCGTCGTCGCCGACTACGACCTGTCCAGGGCGGAGGCGACCGTCGCCCACGCCACCGCCCGGCGCCCGGGCGAGGACCGCCTCGTCGCCGAGGTGGTGGACGCCTCCGACGGCGCTGCCGTGGCCGCCTTGGCCCTCAAGCACGCGGTCACGCACGTCTTCAACGCCGTCGACCCGCGGTTCGTCATGCCGATCTTCCGTGGGGCGCTGGTGGCCGGTGCCGGCTACCTCGACATGGCCATGAGCCTGTCGCAACGCCACCCCGAGGAGCCGTACGCCAAGGCGCACGTCAAGCTCGGCGACGAGCAGTTCGCCATGGCGGGGGAGTGGGAGGCGTCCAACCAGCTCGCCCTCGTGGGGATGGGCGTGGAGCCCGGGCTGTCGGACGTGTTCGCGCGGTACGCCTCCGACCACCTCTTCTCGCACATCGAGGAGCTCGGCACCAGGGACGGCGCGAACCTCGCCGTCCTCGACGCCGACGGCAACGAGACCTTCGCCCCCGGCTTCTCGATGTGGACGATCATCGAGGAGTGCCTCAACCCGCCGGTGGTGTGGGAGAGGTCCCGCGCCGAGGCGGCAGGTGGCGATGTGGAGGCGGGGTTCTCGACGCTGCCGGCGTTCGCCGAGCCCGAGGTGTTCGACTTCCCTGAGGGCATCGGCCCGGTCGAGTGCGTCCACGTCGAGCACGAGGAGGTGCTCCTCATGCCCCGCTGGGTCGATGCCGACAAGGTGACCTTCAAGTACGGCCTCGGCGAGGAGCTCATCACCATCCTCAAGACCCTGCGCACCCTCGGCCTCGACCGCACCGACCCGGTGACGGTCAAGGGTGTCCAGGTCTCGCCGCGGGACGTCGTGGCCGCGGTGCTGCCCGACCCCGCGACGATCGGTCCGCAGATGAAGGGCAAGACCTGCGCGGGCCTCTGGGTCACCGGCACGGGCAAGGACGGTCAGCCTCGCCGCACGTACCTCTACCACGTGTCGGACAACGAGGACACGATGCGCGAGTACGGCGCCCAGTGCGTCGTGTGGCAGACCGCCGTCAACCCGGTCGTCGCGCTCGAGCTGCTCGCCAACGGCACGTGGGCCGGCAACGGGGTCCTCGGTCCGGAGGCGTTCGACGCCGTGCCGTTCCTCGAATTGCTCAAGGCGCCCAAGCCCGACGGCTACGGTTCTCCGTGGGGCATGGAGGACCGCTGACGCCGCAGGGCGGCTCGGCCGTGGCAGCGAGGGGCATGGCGATGACGGGGTGGACCCGGGCGTGGTGGGTGGTGCTCGCGGGCATCCTCGCCCTGCAGGCGCACCTGACCCGGTTGTCGCTCGCCTCGCCTTCGGCGGACGCCCTCGCCACCGTGCCGGACGGGTCGTACGCCTGGTTCGGTCGCGACATCCCCGGCTACGACGACTACGCGCGCCTCGTCTACGACCCCAAGGTGGACGCGGTGCTGCCGGTCATGGTCCTCGTGGTCGCGGTGGCGGTCCGCCGCAGCAGTCGCCTGGCCGTCCTCGGTGTGCTGCTGGCCCTCGCCTCGGTGCTCATCGGGCCGCTGTGGTGGGGACCAGCGGCCGGGAGCTTGGCCACGGCCGTGCTCGTCGGGGCGGCGGGCCGGGCCTCGAAGTCCACCCCCGTCCGCTGGGCGGGCGTGGCGGTCGGGTCGCTGCTCGCGGTCACGGAGGTCACGGCCCTGGTCGTGGGCCCCGGATCAGCTCTCCACGAGACGCGCCCTGCCGTGCTCTGGGTCGCGGTCGCGGTGCTGGTCGTCTGCGCCGTCGCCGGACCTGCCGCCCGGGCCGGTCACCCGGCAGCGACGACAGGCGTTGGCCGCGACCTGGTGGGTGCGGCCTGGGCGGTGGTGCTGGCGGCCGGTGCGCTGCACCTCGCCCTGCTCGCGCAGGCCTCCGTCGAGGGCGTGCACGCGCAGGTCCTCGCCCTGGCCCGACCGGCGGGACTCGTGGAGGAGCCGGAGACCGTCACGGTGGCCATCGCGCAGTTCACCGGGTCGACGCCGCACGGCTCCTCGAGTCCCTGGGCGTTCGCCGACCCCGGGGGTGTCGCCGTCGTCGCGGCCGTGCTGGCTGTCGTGGCCGCGTGGTTCCTGCGGCGGGAGCACCGACTCGTCGTCGTTGGTGCGATCCTCGTCCTCGTGGGCCTGCTTCCGTGGTGGCCCGACGGCGGTGTCGACCCGACCCCACCGATCGTGCGACTGCTCGGGTTCGGGGTGCTGGGTTACGCCGCGATCCTGAGTCACCGGGGCCGTGAAACCTTCGGGGGCAACGGGACTAGGGTCGGCTCATGACGCGATACGGGCAGCAGTACGGCCCCGACTTCACCTTCCTCGGCGTGGACCGGTGCGACCTCGACGACGAGAGCACGTATGCCGACGCGGACGTCGTGATCCTCGGTGCACCGTTCGACGGCGGCACCTCCCACCGACCGGGAACCCGGTTCGGGCCGCAGGCGATCCGCATGACCGACTACCTCCCGCACGACGGTTCGCGGCCCTCGCTGGCGCTGCGCACCGACGGCCTGGTGGACCTGCGGGTGGTCGACGCCGGTGACGTGGAGATGTACTCCGGCGACATCGAGCGGTCCCTGCCCAAGCTCGAGGCTGCGGTCGAGAAGGTGACCCGGGCCGGCGCCATACCGGTGGTCCTGGGTGGTGACCACTCCATCGCGTTCCCTGACGCCAAGGGGGTCGCGAACGTCCTCGGGCACGGCCGCGTGTCGATGATCCACTTCGACGCGCACGCCGACACCGGTGACATCGAGTTCGGGTCGCTCTGGGGCCACGGCCAGCCGATGCGTCGGCTCATCGAGTCCGGGGCGCTGCGCGGGGACCGGTTCCTGCAGGTCGGGCTGCGCGGCTACTGGCCGCCGCCGGAGACGCTCGACTGGATGGCCGGCCAGCAGATGCGCTCGTTCGAGATGACCGAGATCGTCCACCGGGGGCTGCAGGAGTGCCTCACCGAGGCGTTCGCGATCGCCACCGACGAGTGTGAGGGGGTCTTCCTCTCCGTCGACATCGACGTCTGCGACCCCGGCCACGCACCGGGCACCGGCACGCCCGAGCCCGGCGGCCTGTCGGCCCGCGAGCTGCTCGACTCGGTGCGCCGGATCTGCCTCGAGCTGCCCGTCGTCGGTGTCGACGTCGTCGAGGTCAGCCCTCCCTACGACCACGCCGACATCACCGCGGCGCTCGCGAACCGCGTCGTCCTCGAGGCGCTGTCGGCCATCGCCCGCCGTCGCCGGGACGAGCGGGACGGCACCCGCTGGGACCCGGCGCAGCCGCTCCTCGCCGGTCGCGCCGGCGCCATACCGGAGGGACACATCCCCTCCCACCACCACACGCACGAGACCCACGACCAGCACGACCACGCACCCACGGAGGAAAAGTCCTGATGGCCACCACGCAGAAGTCGCTCGTCGAATCCGTCCCGAAGGGCCTGTTCATCGCGGGGAAGTGGCGCGACGGCAGCGACGGCCGCACCATCGCCGTCGAGGACCCCTCGAGCGGCGCCACGCTCGCGCACGTCGCTGACGCGTCGGTCGCTGACGGCAAGGCGGCCCTCGATGCCGCCGTTGCGGCACAAGGGGACTGGGCCAGCACGCCGCCGCGCGACCGTGGCGAGATCCTGCGTTCGGCCTTCGAGAAGATCACCGAGCGCGCCGAGGACTTCGCCACGCTCATGACGCTCGAGATGGGCAAGACCCTGGCCGAGTCGCGGGGCGAGGTGACCTACGGCGCCGAGTTCTTCCGGTGGTTCTCCGAGGAGGCGGTACGGATCAGCGGCCGCTGGTCGACGGCCCCGAACGGTGCGACCCGGCTCCTCACGATGAAGAAGCCGGTCGGGCCCACCCTGATGATCACGCCGTGGAACTTCCCGCTGGCCATGGGCACCCGCAAGATCGGCCCGGCCATCGCCGCCGGGTGCACCATGGTCGTCAAGCCCGCGAGCCAGACCCCCCTGACGATGCTCGCCCTGGCCGAGCTGCTGCGTGAGTGCGGCCTGCCGGACGGGGTCCTCAACGTGGTGACCACCTCGCGGACCGGTGACGTCATGGAGCCGCTCATCCGGGACTCGCGCCTGCGCAAGCTCACCTTCACCGGCTCGACCAACATCGGTCGCCGCCTCGTCGAGCAGTCGGCCGAGCAGCTCCTGCGCGTGTCGATGGAGCTCGGCGGCAACGCCCCCTTCCTCGTGTTCGAGGACGCCGACCTCGACCGCGCCGTCGACGGCGCCATGCTCGCCAAGATGCGCAACATCGGTGAGGCCTGCACGGCGGCCAACCGGTTCTACGTGCACGAGAGCGTCGTCGAGGAGTTCTCCGCCAAGCTCGCCACGCGGATGGGTGGGCTCACCCTCGGCAAGGGGACCAAGAAGGGCGTCGACGTCGGCCCGCTCATCGACGGCAAGGCCCGCGACGGGGTGTCCGAGCTGGTCGAGCACGCTCGCTCGCAGGGCGCCACGGTCGTGACCGGCGGCAAGGCCGTCCCGGGGCGCGGCTACTTCTACGAGCCCACGGTCATCACCGGCGTCCGGAAGGACGCCCGGATGATGCGCGAGGAGATCTTCGGGCCGGTCGCGCCCATCGCCTCCTTCCGGACCGAGAAGGAGGCCATCGACCTGGCCAACGGCACGGAGTACGGACTCGCGTCCTACGTCTTCACGAACGACCTGGGCCGTGTCATCCGGGTCAGCGAGGCGCTCGAGTACGGGATGATCGGCATCAACCAGGGGATCATCTCCAACCCCGCAGCGCCGTTCGGAGGGGTCAAGGCCTCCGGCTTCGGGCGCGAGGGTGGCTTCGAGGGGATCGAGGAGTACCTCGAGACGACGTACGTCGGCATCGCCCCCTGATCGGCGGGTCTGTCCCGTAGTTCCCCCGGACGAAGTTGGCCGAACTGTCCCCGTACGACGGGCAATGGGTATTCAATCGCTCTCATGACCACCGTCGAGTCGCACGAGGCCTCGGCCGAGCCTGCCTCGGCGCCGGCGACCCCGCCCGGACGCACGGCGCCGCGGCTTCGCTCCCTCACTGACGTCCTCGCCGAGACCGACGAGAAGATGCGCACCGGCCGCGCGGCCGGTGCGCGGGTGTGGCCCACGGGTTTCGACAGCCTGGACGTCGCGCTGACGGGTGGTTTCCGTTCGGGGGAGCTCATCCTGCTCGGCGGCCCCCAGGGCCTGGGCAAGACCGCGATGGCACTGCAGATGCTGCGCAACGCGGTCTCCGCCAACCGCTCGGCGGTGTTCTTCTCCTACGAGCACGACGCCCACAGCGTGCTCGAGCGCCTGCTGGCCATCGAGGCAGGAGCCATCGCCGGCTCGGACGGCATCAGCCTGACCAAGATCCGACAGCGCTTCGAGGCCCGCCACAGCAACGCCCACTCCATGAGCGAGCGCTTCGCGAACGCACCCGGTGGGGCCGAGGCCGTCGCTGCCCTCGAGCGGTACGGCGAGCACCTGCACGTGCACACCTCCAGCGGCCTGCACACCACGCTGGACGAGATCCGCACCGCGATCGAGCAGGTGGTGAGCCAGGAGAGCCAGCCACCCCTCGTCCTCGTGGACTACCTCCAGAAGGTGCCCGTCGCGCAGTTCTCGGGCAGCGAGGAGGAGCGCGTCGCCGTCGTCGTCGAGCGGCTCAAGGACCTCGCCCTCGAGTTCCAGGTGCCGATCCTCGCGATCGTGGCGGCCGACAAGGGCAGCCTGGTCGCCGGGAAGCGGATGCGGGTCAACGACCTGCGCGGCTCGTCGGCCCTCGCGTACGAGTCCGACGTCATCCTCATCCTCAACGACAAGTACGACGTCGTCGCCAAGCACCACCTCGTCTACCACCTCGAGAACGCCGAGCGCTTCCGCCAGTGGGTGATCATGTCCATCGAGAAGAACCGCAGCGGTGTCGACCACGTCTCGCTGGAGTTCCGCAAGCGGTTCGAGCAGGGCCGCTTCGAGCCCGAGGGCCGGCTCGTCGAGGAGCAGCTCATCGAGGAGCGCGTCTTCCGCGACTGACGGGTCGTCCGCCGCCGTCGGGGCTAGCGTGGTGGGGGTGACCCCGACCCATCGCCGCGCCGTCCACGGCGTCGTCGCTGCCGTCACGCTTGCGGCCGTGCTGTGGCAGCTCGTCCTCATCGTCAACGGCGAGGCGGTCCTCGACGAGACTGCCGCGAAGCCGCTGGGCACCCGGCTCGTGGAGTTCATCTCCTACTTCACGGTGCTGTCCAACCTCCTCGTGGCCTACGTGTCACTCACGCTGGCCCGCGACCCGGACCACGACGGCACCTTCTGGCGGGTGGTGCGCCTGGCCACGATCGAGGGCATCACCGTGACCGGCCTGGTGCACTGGTTCTTCCTGCGCCCGATCCTCGACCTGCACGGCGCGAGCTACGTCGTCGACAAGCTGCTGCACGTGGTGGTGCCGATCCTCGCGCTCGTGGCGTGGGCGGTCGCCGGACCACGCGGCCAGGCCGTGCGGTCCGCCGTGCTGCCCTCGCTCGGCTGGCCGCTCCTGTGGGGGCTCTACACCCTCGTGCGGGGGGTGGTCGCCGACTGGTGGCCCTACCCGTTCATGAACGTCGACACGCTCGGCTGGGGTCGGGTGCTGCTCAACCTCGCGGCCATCGCCGTGCTCTTCGCCGTGGTCGGCCTCGGTTTCGTCGCCGCGGACCGGGCGCTGGCGCGGCGCCGGCAGTCCGACGGGTGAGCCCCTCGGCGCGGGCTGCGACAATGCAGGGGTGACCTCTCCGCGCTCCGTCGCCATCCTCGGCTCCACCGGATCCATCGGGACCCAGGCGCTCGACGTGGTCTCGCGCAACTCCGACCGGTTCCGCGTCACCGCGCTGTCGGCCGGGTCCAACATCGACCTCGTCGCCGAGCAGGCGGTCGCCTTCGACGTCGACCTCGTCGCGGTCGCCGGCGGCACCGCCGAGCAGGTCGCCGAGGCGATCGCCGCGTATGCCGCGCGAGCCGGCCGCGCGGCATACCGGCCCCAGATCGTGGTCGGGGACGAGGCCGCGGTGACCGCGGCCGGGTCCGGTGCCGACGTCGTCCTCAACGGGATCACCGGCGCGATCGGGCTGCGGCCCACGCTGGCGGCGCTGGCACAGGGGTCGGTCCTGGCCCTGGCCAACAAGGAGTCCCTCATCGTCGGCGGCCCGCTGGTCAAGGCCGCGGCGAAGCCGGGGCAGATCGTGCCCGTGGACTCCGAGCACTCCGCGATCGCGCAGAGCCTGCGGGGAGGGCGCGCCGAGGAGGTCCGGCGCCTCGTCGTCACGGCCAGCGGTGGGCCGTTCCGGGGGCGCTCGCGGGAGTCCCTGCGTGAGGTCACGCCCGACCAGGCGCTGGCCCACCCGAACTTCTCCATGGGGCGGGTCATCACGACGAACTCGGCCACCTTGGTCAACAAGGGGCTCGAGGTGATCGAGGCGCACCTGCTGTTCGGCATCCCCTTCGACCGCATCGACGTCGTGGTCCACCCCCAGCAGCTGATCCACTCCATGGTGGAGTTCGTCGACGGCTCGACCATCGCCCAGGCGGGACCGCCGCGGATGCTCGTGCCGATCGCCCTCGGCCTGTCCTGGCCCGAACGCCTCGCCGACGTCGACGTGCCGGTCGACTGGACCAGGGCGCAGACCTGGGAGTTCGAGCCGCTGGACGACGAGGCGTTCCCGGCCGTGCGGCTCGCCCGACAGGTCGGCGAGGCGGCGGGCACCTACCCCGCGGTCTACAACGCGGCCAACGAGGTGGCGGTCGACGCGTTCCACGAGGGGCGGATCGGGTTCCTCGACATCGTCGACACCATCGACCGGGTGGTCGCTGACCACGCTGACCACGCGAACGCGCTCCACGGGGGGATCGAATCAGCGACACTGTCCGTTGAGGACGTGTTGCGCGCCGACAGGTGGGCGCGCGAGCAGGCCCGCACCGTGCTGGGGCTGCCCCACGCACACCAGACCGACGAACCACTGACCGACGCCGAGGGGGCGCTCCACCGATGACCGTGCTGCTGTTCGTGCTCGGAGTGCTCTTCGTGGTGCTCGGGGTGGGGCTGTCCATCGGCCTGCACGAGATCGGCCACCTCGTCCCCGCCAAGAAGTTCGGCGTCAAGGTGACCCAGTACATGGTCGGCTTCGGCCCGACGTTGTGGTCACGCAAGCGCGGCGAGACCGAGTACGGCATCAAGGCGATCCCGCTCGGCGGCTACATCCGGATGATCGGGATGTTCCCGCCGCGGCCCGGGGACAAGCCGGGGACCCTGCGGGTGTCGAGCACCGGCCGTTTCTCGCAGCTCGCCGACGAGGCCCGCCAGCTCAGCCTCGAGGAGGTCCAGCCGGGCGACGAGGAGCGGGTGTTCTACAAGCTCCCGGTGCACCAGAAGGTCATCGTCATGCTCGGCGGCCCGACGATGAACTTCCTCATCGCCGTGGTGCTGCTCACCGGGGTGCTCACGACGTACGGCGTCGCGACCCTCCAGGACGGTGCCCGCGTCGCGAGCGTGTCCGAGTGCGTCGTGCCCGCCCAGGAGGCCGCGACCAAGACCACGTGTGCCGCCAGCGACCCCAGGACCCCTGCCTACTCCGCCGGGATCCGCCCCGGTGACGAGATCGTGTCGGTCGGCGGGCAGCCGATCAGGACGACGGCCGACGTCGGCAAGCTCATCCGTCCGCGCGTGGGCCAGTCGGTGCCGATCGTCGTCAAGCGCGACGGGGTCGAGCAGACGCTGACCGCCACCCCCATCAAGAACTCCGTCCAGCAGGTCGGCCCGGACGGCACGCCGCTCGTCGACGCCGACGGCCAGCCGATCACGCAGGAGACCGGGTTCCTCGGGGTCTCCTCCGAGGGGATCGTCGGCTACGAGGCGCAGCCCCTGTCCGCCGTCCCCGGGGTCGTGGGGGACCAGCTGCTGGCCACCGCCGGCGTGGTCCTCAAGATCCCGCAGAAGATGGTCGGTGTCGTGCAGGCCGCGTTCGGTTCCGGGGCACGCGACCCCAACGGGCCCGTGTCGGTCGTCGGCGTGGGCCGCATGGCGGGCGAGGCCACCTCGGGCAAGATCCCGTGGATCGGTGGGGAGAACGGCATGAACCCGTTCGTCTTCCTGCTCATGCTGATGGCCTCGCTCAACCTCGCGCTGTTCGTCTTCAACCTCATCCCGCTGCTGCCGCTGGACGGTGGCCACGTCGCGGGAGCGCTGTGGGAGGGCACGAAGCGTGGGGTCGCCAGGCTGCGCCACCGCCCGGACCCCGGTCACGTCGACGTCGCCAAGGCCCTGCCCGTGGCGTATGCCGTGTCCTCGGTGCTCATCGTCATGTCGGTCCTGCTCATCTACGCCGACCTGGTGAAGCCGATCAGCCTCGGCGGCTAGGAGCGAGGGGCGCCGACGAGGTCGCGGTACTCCTGCTCGAGGTCCTCGGCCCGTTGCCGGGCCTGCGTGCTGCGCTCCGCGACCACGCCGAGCAGCCGCCCGGTCTCGGTCAGTGCGACGGCGACGGCGTGCGACGAGTCCTTGATGCGGGAGCGCACCATGAGGTCGCTGATGACGTTGTCGAACCAGATGTCCATGCCGCGCAGCAGGTCCGACACCTCGGGCCCCGCGGGACCCTCGAGGTCGACGTCGGCGAGCTCCCGGCTGAACCTCGCCAGGGCCTCCCCGGCCGTGCGGATGAACGCAGCGGCCTGGTCGAGCCGGTCGTGCTTGACCACGGAGCTGATCAGCCCGCCGCCCAGGAAGGTGTCGTAGGTCGACCACGTGTCGGCGCTGTCGAGCAGCCCCGCCGCGCGGTCGAGGTCGGCGCGTGCCTGCGCACCCGCGGCAGCCGCCTCGTCGAGCTCCTTCAGCTGTGCCGCCAGCACGCCGCGACGGGCGGCGAGGTCCGACAGCCGGGCTGCCGTCACGGGGTCGGCGGACAGGGCGGCCTCCTTGGCGGCCACGGCCCGCGCCATCAGGGCCTTGGGGGAGGGCGCGCCGTCGAGGTCTGCGCGGCAGGAGGCCTCGTCCTGGCGTGCCCGGGCCAGCGCACGCTCGGCGTCGGCGACGGCATACTGCGCCGCCTGGGCCTCGGCCCGCTCGCGGTCGAGGTCCGCGTCACGGTTGCCGCGCAACGCGGAGGCGATGCGCGCCAGCGAGTAGGACTCGAGCCTCGCGACGTCCTGCTCCTCCTGCGCCAGCCCAGCGCGTCGGCTCGACACCAGCTCGGTCAGCCGGGCCACCTCGCGCTCGAGCGAGCCGAGCCGCGCCGTCGCGGTGGCGTGCTCGTGGGCGGCGCGAGCCGCCTCGGCGATCGCCTCGTCGGCGCGGCGCACGTCGTCCCCATGTCCCCCGGTGACCCCCATGGTCGGGGATCAAACCACAGGTGGGCGATACTTGGGCCATGACTGTTGGACTCGGTATGCCGGCACTGCCCCCGCCCGTCCTCGCGCCGCGGCGCAAGACGCGCAAGATCAAGGTCGGCAAGGTCGAGGTCGGCGGTGACGCGCCCATCTCCGTGCAGTCGATGTGCACGACCCCGACGACGGACATCAACGCGACGCTGCAGCAGATCGCCGAGCTCACCGCGTCCGGCTGCGACATCGTGCGCGTGGCCTGCCCCAGCCAGGACGACGCGGACGCCCTGCCTGCGATCGCCCGCAAGTCCCAGATCCCGGTGATCGCCGACATCCACTTCCAGCCGAAGTACGTCTTCGCCGCGATCGACGCCGGCTGCGCCGCGGTCCGGGTGAACCCCGGCAACATCCGCAAGTTCGACGACCAGGTCAAGCAGATCGCCGCGGCCGCCAAGGACGCGGGCGTCTCGATCCGCATCGGGGTCAACGCCGGATCGCTCGACCCGCGCCTGCTCGAGAAGTACGGCAAGGCCACCGCCGAGGCGCTCGTCGAGTCGGCCGTCTGGGAGGCGTCGCTCTTCGAGGAGCACGACTTCCACGACTTCAAGATCTCGGTGAAGCACAACGACCCGGTCGTCATGGTCAAGGCCTACGAGATGCTGTCCGAGCGGGGCGACTGGCCGCTGCACCTCGGCGTCACGGAGGCGGGCCCGGCGTTCCAGGGCACGATCAAGTCGGCGACCGCGTTCGGGGCGCTCCTGTCCAAGGGCATCGGCGACACCATCCGGGTCTCCCTGTCGGCTCCTCCCGTCGAGGAGGTCAAGGTCGGCAACCAGATCCTCCAGTCGCTCAACCTCAAGCCCCGCAAGCTCGAGATCGTCTCGTGCCCGTCGTGCGGCCGGGCCCAGGTGGACGTCTACAAGCTCGCCGACGAGGTCACGGCCGGCCTCGAGGGCATGACCGTGCCGCTGCGCGTGGCCGTCATGGGCTGTGTCGTCAACGGCCCCGGTGAGGCCCGCGAGGCCGACCTCGGCGTCGCCTCCGGCAACGGCAAGGGCCAGATCTTCGTCAAGGGTGAGGTCGTCAAGACCGTGCCCGAGAGCCAGATCGTGGAGACCCTCATCGAGGAGGCCATGCGCATCGCCGAGGAGATGGGCGAGCCCGTCGACGAGGCCAGTGCCGGGGCCCCCAGCGTCACCGTCGGCTGACCTGTCCAGCCCCGTCCCACATCGTGGGCGAAGAGTCACCCCGGTTATCACCCGAAGTTATGGGTGGGATAACTTTCTGATGTGTTCACGTTGAGCGGCCGCACGGCACCGGTCCCCGGTGTCCGCCCGGCCCGTCGGGCCTGTCCCTAGCCGCACCCGTATGGCGCCTGCCCGGCGCCCGCGTGCGGCCCGCCCCCTCGTCAACGTCCTTCCGACACACCAGCACCGCGCGGGTTCCGTCATGCCCGCGCCCGGGTCAGCGCCGACCCTGCCCAGCCCTCACGACCCTAGGAACCGATCACCATGTCCGTGCGCCGTCGCGCCCTCGTCCTCGCCACCTCCGCAGCGCTCGCTCTCTCCCTCGCCGCGTGCGGTGGGGGCAGCAGCAGCTCCGCCGAGTCCAACCCCTACAAGCTCCAGCAGCCCGGCACGCTGCGCGTCGGCACGCTGACCGACGCCCCGCCGAACGTCTTCCTCAAGGACGGCAAGTTCACCGGGTTCGACAACGACCTCCTCTCGGCCGTGGCCGCCAAGCTCGGCCTCAAGGTCCAGTTCGTCGGCACCGAGTTCAGCTCGCTGCTCGCCCAGGTCAAGACCGGCAAGTACGACCTCGGGTCGTCCTCGATCAGCATCACCGAGGCGCGCAAGAAGACCGTGGCGTTCTCCAACAAGTACGACTTCGGCTTCCTCGGGCTCGACGTCCCGAAGGGCTCGCCGATCACGTCGTTCGACCAGCTGTCCGGCAAGCGGGTCGTCGTCGTGCAGGGCACCGTCCAGGACGACTTCGCCACGCGCGAGAACCTCGACCCCGTGCGGGTGCCCGACTACAACGCCGCCCTCAACCAGCTCAAGGCGGGTACGGCCGACGCGTGGGTGACCCCCGCGGAGATCGGCGAGAAGACGGCCACCGACTCCGGTGGCAAGGTGCTCGCCGTCGCCAAGCAGCTCGACCCGGGTGGCACGGCGTTCGCCGTGAACCAGCAGAACGACGCCCTGCGCAAGGCCGTCGACAAGGCCCTCGACGAGGTCATCGCCGACGGCACCTGGGCCAAGCTGCAGAAGCAGTACTACCCCAGCCGCGAGATCCCGGCCGACTTCACGCCGGGCAGCGGCTCGGTCGCCATCGGCGCTGCCCGGTAACGAGCACCACCACCACCACCACCGAGAGGAGGGCCAGGGATGGATGTCCTGAGCACCCTGTGGCAGACGTTCTTCGACGTCGACGCCATGCGCACTGCCCTGCCCGAGCTGATCAAGGTCGGACTGCCCAACACCCTGATCCTGGCCCTCACCTCGGCGGTCATCGGGACCGTCGTCGGCATGGTCCTGGCCGTCGCCGGCCTGTCCGGCAGCCGTTGGCTGCGCTGGCCGGCGCGGGTCTACACCGACGTCTTCCGCGGCCTCCCCGCCGCGGTGACGATCCTGCTGATCGGCGTCGGCCTGTCGCCGGTCGGGCTGCAGATCTGGGGCCCGAACCCGTACCCGCTCGGCATCCTCGCGCTCTCGCTCATCGCCAGCGCCTACATCGGTGAGATCTTCCGCTCCGGCATCCAGAGCGTCGACGCAGGACAGCTCGAGGCCGCCCGCGCGCTCGGCTTCTCACGCCCGAGCGGCATGCGGCTGGTGGTCATCCCGCAGGGGATCCGGCGGGTGCTGCCCGCCCTGGTCAACCAGTTCATCGCGCTGATCAAGGAGTCGTCGCTCGTCTACTTCCTCGGGCTGCTCGCCAGCCAGCGCGACCTGTTCCGGATCGGCCAGGACGCCGCCGCCAACACCGGCAACGAGTCGGCGCTCCTGCTGGCCGGGTTGTTCTACCTGCTCATCACGGTGCCGCTCACCCACGTCGTCAACGCCATCGACCGCCGGCTGCGCGACGGCCGTCGCGCCGACGGCGCGGAGCGCGTCGAGGACGAACCCACCGACCCGGCCGCCCCGTCCCTCGCCCTCGCCCAGGAAGGCCACCGATGAGCACCACCGCCGCACCGCCCACGGCCACCACCGGGGTGTCGGTCGCCACGCGCGACGTCCACCTGTCGTTCGGCACCAACCACGTCCTGCGTGGCGTCACCCTCGCGGTTCCTGCGGCCTCGACGACCTGTGTCATCGGGCCGTCGGGATCCGGCAAGTCGACGCTGCTGCGCGTCGTGAACAGGTTGCTGGAACCCGACTCCGGTGACGTCCTCCTCGAGGACCGCAGCGTGCTCGCCGACGACCCCGACCAGCTGAGGCAACGGGTGGGCATGGTGTTCCAGCACTTCAACCTGTTCCCGCACAAGACGGTCCGCGACAACATCACCCTGGGGCTCACCCGCCTCCGCGGCCTCTCGAAGGACGAGGCGGTCGAGCAGGCGTTCGCCCAGCTCGACCGGGTCGGACTGCGGCACAAGGCCGACGTCCGGCCCGGGACCCTGTCGGGAGGCCAGCAGCAGCGCGTCGCCATCGCCAGGGCGCTCGCGATGCAGCCCCAGGTGATGCTCTTCGACGAGGCCACCTCGGCCCTCGACCCAGAGCTGGTCAAGGGGGTCCTCGCGACCATGGCCGACCTCGCCTCCGGGGGCATGACGATGCTCGTCGTGACGCACGAGATGGGGTTCGCCCGTTCGGTGGCGGACCAGGTGCTGTTCATGGACCGGGGTGTCGTCGTCGAGTCGGGTTCGCCCGACACGGTGTTCGAGGACGCCCGCAGCGACCGGCTCCGACGGTTCCTCTCCCAGGTGCTGTGAGCCGTCCTGCCCGCGTCGTCGGTCGATAGCGGCGCGCAGACGTCACGCACGGCCTAGGCTGACTGCGTGCTGCGCACCCGGAACCCGGTCCACGCCCTGACGGCGGCGGACCGCGACGACGCCCTCGAGGTGTGCGCCCGCAACCTCCCGGCCAACGTCTTCGTCGCCGCCCGCCTGCTCGAAGGGGTGCTGACGACGCAGCCGGGAACCGTCCTCGGGCACCGCGTCGACGGACGCCTGCAGTCGCTGTGCTGGTCCAGCGCCAACCTCGTCCCCGTCGAGGCCGACGAGGCCGACATCGCCTTCTTCGCCGACCGGGTCCGTCGCTGGCGACGGCACTGCGCGTCGATCCTCGGCCCGGCCGACCAGGTGGCCGAGCTGTGGCGCCACCTCGCCCCTGCGTGGGGTCCCGCGCGCGCGGTGCGTGCCGACCAGCCCCTCATGAGCGCGATGGACCTGCCGTCGTCCCTCGGGGTCGACCTCGACCCGCGCGTGCGCCCCGCGACGACCGACGAGGTCGACCTCGTGATGCCGGCCGCGGCGCACATGTTCGAGGGGGAGATCGGCTACCCGCCCTACTCGGGGTCCGGCGCGGCATACCGGACTGCGCTTCTGGCCCTCATCGACCGGGGCCACACCTTCGTCGTCGTCGAGGACGGTGCCGTCATCTTCAAGGCCGACGTCGGGTCGGTGGCCCTCGGGTGCGCCCAGCTGCAGGGCGTGTGGCTGGCACCGCACCTGCGCGGGCAGGGGCTGGCCGTGCCGCTCATGGCGTCCGTCGTCGAGCAGGTGATGGCCACGCGGGCCAAGTGGGTCACGTTGTACGTCAACGACTTCAACACCAGCGCGCGTGCGACCTACACGAAGGTCGGCTTCGAGGACGTCGGTTCGTTCTCGACCGTCCTGCTCTGATGCAGAAGGACGCGCCCCGGGAGGACGACCCGGCCGCGGGCAACGCCCTGCTGTGGCTCACCGGCTCCGTGCTCGCCTTCGGCCTGTTCGTCGCGCTCGTGCCCGGGGTGCAGCCCGAGGGGCGCACCTGGCTCTGGGTCGGCCTCGTGCTGGTCGCCCTCGGTGGGGTCACCTTCGCCCTGGCGCTGCGGGCCCGGCTGCGGTACCTCGCCGCGCACCGGGTGGCCGAGCCGGACAGGATGGACCCATGACCTCCCTGCGCGCCGTTCGCGACACCACCCCGCCCCTGAGCAAGGATGTCGCCGGGCTGGCGGCGCTGTTCCTCACGTCGGGGGTGACCCACCTGACCAAGCCGGAGGTGTTCGAGCCGCTCGTGCCGAACTCGCTCCCGCGACGACGCGAGCTGGTCTACGCGTCCGGTGTCGCCGAGCTCGTCTGTGCCGCCGGCCTGCTCCACCCGCGGACCCGTCGCCTCGCCGGCTGGGGGAGCGCCGCCCTGCTGGTGGCGATCCTGCCGGGCAACGTCCAGATGAGCGTCAACCACGGCAAGCGCGCCCAGCGCCGGCAGACCACCGGGGCCAGGGCGATGTTCGCCGGCACCGTGGCGCGGCTGCCGCTCCAGCTCCCGCTGATCCGCACCGCCCTCCGGGCCGCCGGCCGCTGACGAGGCGTGCCGGTCAGTACAGGCCGGTCGAGTACTGCTCGCCGTAGTACCTCTCGAGCTCCTCGACCGAGTCCTCCGGTCGTTCCAGGGCCTTGGCGATCTCCGGCCGGGAGCCGACGGCCATCGGGTCCCAGGTCGCCGGGTGCCACAGCTTGCTGCGCATGAACGCCTTGGCGCAGTGGAAGAAGACCTCCTCCACGTCGAGGACGAGTGCCAGCACGGGGCGGTGGCCCTTGACCTCCATGTCGTCGAACCACGGGGCGTCGGAGACCAGCCGGGCGCGGCCGTTGACACGCAGCGTGTCACCGCGGCCGGGGACGAGGAAGATCAGGCCGGCGTGCGGGTTCTCCAGGACGTTGAGGTATCCGTCGACCCGCTTGTTGCCCTTTCGCTCGGGGACGGCGAGCGTCGTGTCGTCGAGGACCTTGACGAACCCCGCCGGGTCGCCCTTCGGCGAGGAGTCGCACCGTCCCCGGGCGTCCGAGGTCGACACGACGCAGAACGGTGACGCGGCGATCCAGTCCCGGTCGAGCTCGTGCAGCGACGTCCTGACCTTGTCCCGCACCCGGGGGAGCGGGTCGCCGACGAGCTCCCGCAGCTGGTCGGCGGTCTCGATCCGGTGGTCGTCCACGGTGGCGTCGGAGCTCATGCCGCCAGTGTGCCAGCGCCGTCCGGACCCGTGCGGCCCTCCGCCGGCACAACTGGGGTGAGCCCGCGGCACACGCACCGATATCCTCTGGTGGTTGTCCACCACCTGAGGAGTCCGAAGTGGCACTGCGCATGTCGACCCTGTTCCTGCGAACCCTTCGCGAGGACCCGGCCGATGCCGAGGTGCCGAGCCACCGGCTGCTCGTCCGGGCCGGCTACATCCGCCGCGTCAGCCCCGGCATCTACACCTGGCTGCCGCTCGGCCTGAAGGTCCTGCGCAAGGTCGAGAAGATCGTCCGCGAGGAGATGGACGCGATCGGCTCCCAGGAGCTGCTCTTCCCCGCCCTGCTGCCCAAGGAGCCCTTCGAGGCGTCCGGGCGCTGGACCGAGTACGGCGACAACATCTTCCGCCTCCAGGACCGCAAGGGTGCCGACTACCTGCTCGGCCCGACGCACGAGGAGATGTTCACCCTCACGGTGAAGGACCTCTACTCGTCCTACAAGGACCTGCCCCTGTCGATCTACCAGATCCAGACGAAGTACCGCGACGAGGCGCGTCCGCGCGCCGGCATCCTGCGCGGCCGCGAGTTCATCATGAAGGACTCCTACTCGTTCGACATCGACGTGGCCGGGCTCGACAAGAGCTACCAGCTGCACCGTGACGCATACGTCCGCATCTTCAACCGGCTCGGCTTCCACTACGTCATCGTCCAGGCGATGGCCGGCGCCATGGGCGGGTCCAAGAGCGAGGAGTTCCTCGCCACCGCGGAGAACGGCGAGGACACCTACGTCCACTGCCGCAACTGCGGGTATGCCGCGAACGTCGAGGCCGTGCAGGTGCCCGTCCCCGACGCGTTGCCCTACGACGACGCGCCTGCCGCGCACGCCGAGGACACCCCCGACACCCCGACCATCGAGACCCTGGTCGACCACCTCAACGCGGCCTTCCCCCGGGAGGACCGTCCTTGGGCCGCGAGCGACACCCTGAAGAACGTCCTCGTCGTGCTCGTGCACCCCGACGGCACCCGCGAGCCCCTCGCCATCGGGGTGCCCGGCGACCGCGAGATCGACGAGAAGCGCCTGGGCGCCCAGGTCGAGCCCGCCGAGGTGGAGGCGTTCGAGGAGAAGGACTTCGCGGCCAACCCCGCCCTCGCCAAGGGCTACATCGGGCCGGGCGCCCTCGGCTCCGAGTCGTCGTCGAGGATCCGCTACCTGCTCGACCCCCGCGTCGTCGAGGGCACCCGCTGGGTGACCGGTGCCGACGTCCCCGGCAAGCACGTCATCGACCTCGTCGCCGGCCGCGACTTCACCGCCGACGGCACGATCGAGGCGGCCGACGTCCGCCCCGGCGACGCCTGCCCCTCGTGCGGCCACGACCTCGAGTCGGCCCGCGGCATCGAGATGGGCCACATCTTCCAGCTCGGCACGAAGTACGCCGAGGCCCTCGACCTCAAGGTGCTGGACCAGAACGGCAAGCTCCAGACGGTCATCATGGGTTCCTACGGCGTCGGGGTCTCGCGGGCGGTGGCCTGCGTCGCGGAGGGCAACCACGACGAGCTCGGCCTGCGCTGGCCGCGCGAGATCGCCCCCGCCGACGTCCACCTGGTCGCCGCGGGCAAGGACATGAACCGCGACCCCGAGGTCTTCACGAAGTCCGAGGAGCTCGTCCGCGAGCTCGAGGCCGCGGGCCTGACGGTGCTGTTCGACGACCGGCAGAAGGTCAGCCCCGGCGTGCGGTTCAAGGACTCCGAGCTCATCGGCATCCCGACCATCGTGGTCGTCGGCAAGTCGCTCGAGAACGGCATCGTCGAGGTCAAGGACCGCGCCACCGGGGAGCGCACCGAGGTCCCGGTCGACGGCGTCGTCGCAGCGGTCCTGGCCGCGGTGAACGGCTCGGCCGGCTGATGGGGGCTGTGCCCCTGCAGGCGGTCATCTTCGACTGGGGCGGCACGTTGACGCCCTGGCACGATGTCGACCTGCCGAAGCAGTGGCGGGTCTTCGCGCGCGAGGTCCACGGCCTGCCCGTCGAGGATCCCGACATGCCGGCCGACGACCTTGCCGAGGCCGACTCGCTCGCGATGCGGATCCACGCCGCCGAGGAGCGCGCGTGGTCCCGGGGACGCGAGAGCCACGAGAGCGCGTCGATCGAGCAGATCCTCGCGGACGCGGGGGTGGACGCCGAGCACGACCGGCACCACCTGGCGCTGGCGGCATACCGGAGGTTCTGGGAGCCGCACACCCACACGGACCCACAGGTCCGCCCGCTCTGGGAGGGGCTGCACGACCGCGGGCTCAAGGTGGGCGTGCTGTCCAACACGATCTGGACGCGGGCCTACCACCGCGAGGTGTTCCAGCGCGACGGCGTCCTGGACCTCGTCGACGGTGACGTGTACTCCTCCGAGATCCACGTCGTGAAGCCGCACCCCGAGGCGTTCCTCGCCGCCTGCGCCGCGGTCGGTGTCGAGCCGCAGGCAGCGGTCTACGTCGGCGACCGGCCGTACGAGGACGTGCACGGCCCCCAGCAGGTCGGCATGCGCGCGATCTGGGTGCCGCACAGCGACATCCCGGAGAGCCAGCGGGTCACGGTCGACGTCACGCCCGACGCCGAGGCCTACGAGCTGCTCGACATCCTGGACATCGTCGACGGCTGGCTGGGTCGGTAGGTGCCCGACCTCGACCTGACCACGGTCCTGCTGATGGCCCTGGCGGGGTTCGGCGCGGGGTGGGTCGACGCCGTGGTGGGCGGCGGTGGGCTCGTGCAGCTCCCGGCCCTGCTCCTCGGCTTCCCGTCGGCGACCCCGGCGCAGCTGCTGGCGACCAACAAGATCGCCGGGATCTTCGGCACCACCACGAGCTCGATCACCTACTGGCGCAGGGTCCGTCCCGACCTGCGCACGGCCCTGCCCATGGCAGCGGTCGCGTACGTCGGGGCGGTCGGCGGGGCGCTCCTCGGGCTGCACATCCCCAAGGCGGCGTTCAACCCGGTCATCCTGGTCATGCTCGTGGTCGTCGGTGCCTACACCGTCGCCAAACCGCGCCTCGGGCACGAGACGGCGCTGCGGTTCGACGGCCACCGCCACACCGTGGTCGCGATGCTCACCGGTTTCGTCATCGGCGTCTACGACGGCGCGCTGGGGCCGGGCACCGGGTCGTTCCTCGTCTTCGCCCTCGTCGGCCTGATGGGGTACGCGTTCCTCGAGGCCAGCGCCAAGGCCAAGATCGCCAACTTCGCCACCAACCTCGGGGCGCTGACGGTCTTCGTCCCCGGCGGGCACGTCATGTGGACCATCGGTGCCGTCATGGCGGTCGCCAACATCGTCGGGGGGTACGTCGGGGCCAGGACCGCCGTCGCCCGGGGGAGTAGGTTCGTGCGCGTGGTCTTCGTCGTCGTCCTCGTCGCGTTCATCGTCCGGATCGGCGGCTCGGTGCTGGGGGTGTGGGCATGACGGCCGCGGGACCGGTGCTGCGCCCGGACCCCCGGCTGCTCGACCGCTGCGCCGTCCTCGTGGAGGCCGCCACCCTCGAGGGACGCCGACGGGTCCTGGGCATCAGCGGGGCGCCCGGCGCGGGCAAGACCACGCTCGTCCTCGCTGTGCTCGCTGCTGCCGCGGCTGACCCTCGCCTTGCGGGACGTGTCGCCCACGTGCCGATGGACGGCTACCACCTGCCCAACGCGGAGCTGGACCGCCTGGGGCGCCGGCACCGCAAGGGCGCCCCGGACACCTTCGACGTGGAGGCGTATGCCGCGACCCTCACCACCGCCCGGGCCACCCCGCGAGCGGCGCTGTGGGCCCCGAGCTTCGACCACGGTGTCGGCGAACCGGAGCCCGACTCGATCGAGGTCCCCGTGGGCGCCGACCTCGTCCTCACCGAGGGCAACTACCTGCTGCTGCCCGACGGTGGCTGGCCGACGGTCCGCGCCGAGCTCGACGAGGTGTGGTTCTGCGACCTGGCGGCCGAGCAGCGGCGGGCCCGCCTGGTCGACCGGCACGTCCTCACCGGGCGTGAGGTCGACGACGCCGAGGCGTGGGTCGACCGGTCCGACGAGGCCAACGCCCGGCTCGTCGTCACCGGGCGCGACCGGGCCGACGTGGTCGTCGTCGACGGCCTCGTGGTCGACTGACCGCACCCGCCCCGTCCGCGCCCTCCCGTCGCGCGCTCCGGTCGTTGAGTGGTCCGGCGGGCCAGGACCGGTCGGACCACTCAAGGACTGCGGGATCAGACGGAGCGGCCGGCGAACGCGGCCAATCGCTCGTACGGGCCGGCGTCCTCCGGGGCGTCCTGCTCGGGCCGGAAGGCCTGGCCCCGGGCTTCTGGCGTGAGGGCCTGCGACATCGTCGCGTACCCGGCCTCGGCCACCCCGGCGTCGAGCTCACCGCTGTCCTTGCCCAGGGCGGTCGCCAGGTCCCAGGCGTGCACGGCCAGCTCGGCGGTCTGGAATCCCGCTCCACCCTCGGCGTCGGGGTTCTCGTCCCAGGCGGCGCGGAGGTCGTCGGCGTGCGTGCGGAAGGTGTCGGCCCAGTCGTCGGGCAGCTCGCTCCCGGCGGACCAGTCCGGCTTGCCGCCGCGCACCGAGGTCGCGAAGTTGGCCGGTCCCTGGACGACGTGGCCGAGCAGCTCGCGCACGGTCCAGTCGGAGCAGGGCGTCGGCCGGTCGAGGTCGGCAGGTTGCACCGACTCCACGAGGGTGCCGAGCTGGGTGAGGCCACGGTCCAGGGTCGAGAGGTCGTCTCGTGAGGTGTCCATCCCGCCACGCAACCACTCCAACTCCGTCCAGACAAGACCTTTCGGGCAGGTCGGGAAAGCCAAACCGACGTCACGGGCTGTCCACAGCAAACTCCTAGACTTCGGCCGCACAGTTCTCCTGTGACCACGATCGACGTGCCGGCCCCCATGGCGCCCGCCCCCTCCCCGGCCGCCCCGGCGGCATACCGGAGCCGTGCGGTCCGGACCGTCCCGCGCTGGTGGCGCGACGCCTCGGCGGCCGCCTTCTGGCTCGTGCTGCTGTGGGTGACCGCGCTCTGGGTCGCCAACGGCGGCATCCAGGACCTCGGTTCGGTCGCGGGGGCCCTCACCAGCACCGGCCGACTCACCGGACTCATCGCCTCGGCGCTGCTGCTCGTGCAGGTCTTCCTCATGGCACGGGTGCCGTGGTTCGAGCAGGCGTGGGGCCAGGACGAGCTCGCGAGGACGCACCGGCTGGTCGGGTTCACGTCGTTCAACCTGCTGTGGGCGCACATCGTGCTCATCACCCTCGGCTACGCCGCCGGGACCCCCACGGGGATCTGGGGGACGCTCGTCGACCTGGTGCTGCACTACCCGGGCATGCTCCTGGCCACGGCCGGCACCATCGCGCTGTGCATGGTCGTCGTGACCTCGGTGCGCAGGGCCCGGCGCCGGCTGCGCTACGAGTCGTGGCACCTCATCCACCTCTACGGCTACCTCGGCGCGGGCCTCGCCCTGCCGCACCAGCTGTGGACCGGGCGGGAGTTCCTGGCCTCCACCGCCTCGACGGTCTTCTGGTGGACCCTGTATGCCGTGTGCGCGGCGGCCGTCCTCGGCTACCGGATCGGCGTGCCCGCCTGGCGCTCGCTGCGGGCCCCGCTGCGGGTCGACTCGGTCGTCGACGAGGGGCCGGGGGTCACCTCCGTGGTCGTCACCGGCCGCGGCGTCGAGAAGCTCGACGTGGAGCCCGGGCAGTTCCTCCAGTGGCGCTTCCTCGACGGTCCGGGCTGGAGCCGCGCCCACCCCTACTCCCTGTCCGCGGCCCCCGACGGCCGGTCCCTGAGGATCACGGCGGCCGAGGTCGGCGACGGCACCGCCCGCCTGGCCACGATGGCGCCCGGCACCCGGGTGCTCATCGAGGGACCGTACGGGCGCCTGCACCCGGGGGTGCGCACCCGCCGCAAGGTCCTGCTCATGGGCGCGGGGATCGGCATCACCCCGATCCGCGCCCTGCTCGAGGGTCTCGAGCAGGACCCCGGCGACGTCGTCGTCGTGCACCGGGCCCACAGCCGTGACCAGTTCGTCTTCGCCGCCGAGCTGTTCGAGCTGGCTCGCGAGAAGGGTGCTCGGTACGTCACCGTCGAGGGCGCTCGCGTCCTGGGTCGAGACTCCTGGCTGCCGGCCTCCGCGGCCCACCTCAGCGACGCGCAGGCACTGAGCCAGCTCGTCCCGGACGTGGCGGAGCGCGACATCTTCCTCTGCGGCGCACCGAAGTGGATGGACGCGGCTCGCAACGCCGCCCTCGACTGCGGTGTCCCGTCCGACCACATCCACCTCGAGCTGTTCGAGTACTAGGAGACCTGAAGTGCGACGCATCACCCTGTGGAGCCTGTCCACCCTCACCACGCTGGTCCTGCTGTTCAGCTACCACACGTCGACCTCCAGCAAGGGCTCGACGGTGGGAGCCCCCGTCATCGCCCAGGCGGCCACGCCGGCAGCCGTCCCCACCCCGGAGACGACGACCTCGACCGACGGCGGCGACTCGACCTCCTCCGGGTCCTCCGGCACCGCGTCGGACACCCCGAGCGACACCTCGACCCCGAGCTCCTCCAGCTCGTCGTCCTCGCCGACCGGCTCGTCGTCCAGCTCGTCGTCCTCGGCCGCGAAGACGTACGCCGGTGACGCGGTCAGCACGCGGTACGGCGACGTCCAGGTCCAGATCACCGTGAAGGGCGGCAAGATCACGGCCTCTGCCGTGCTGCAGGTCCCGTGGAACGACCACCGCGACCAGGAGATCAACTCCTACGCCGTGCCGATCCTCAACCGGGAGGCCGTCGCGTCCCAGAGCTCGACCATCGACGTGGTGTCCGGTGCGACCTACACCTCCGACGGCTACATCCAGTCGCTGCAGTCCGCCATCGACCAGGCCCACCTGTGAGCGCCCCGACGTTGGAGCGGCCCGGCGGCGCCACCGGGGCGACCTCGGAGCCGCCCACGCGGTCGGGCTCGGACGCCGCGCTCCCTCGCCGGGCGTTCGTCACCCAGGTCATGGGCCTGTCGGTGTCGGCGCACGTGCGGGGGAGGGTCGACACGCCCGAGGTCGAGGCGGCGGTCGGCCAGGTGTGGTCGACCCTGCAGAAGGTCGACGCCCTGTTCAGCACCTGGCGTGCCGACAGCGAGCTGATGCGCCTGCGCCGTGGCGAGCTCGACGGTGCCCTGGCGCACCCGTGGCACGAGGAGGTCGCGCTCCTGTGTGCTGAGGCGCAGCGCCGGACCGCGGGCCTGTTCACGGCGTCCTACCCCGGCGCCGGGGGCTACGACCCGACCGGCCTCGTCAAGGGGTGGGCGGTGGAGAAGGCGGCTGCGCACCTGGCCAACGTGCCCGGGATCTCGTTCTGCCTCAACGCCGGTGGCGACCTGGTCGCGGGCGCGGGCCGGGACACCAGGCCGTCCACCTGGCGCGTCGGCATCGAGGACCCTGCGCGGCCGGGCACCGTGGCCGCCACCCTGGACCTGGACACGGGTGGACTGGCCACCTCGGGCACGGCGGCCCGCGGGGCGCACATCGCCGACCCGCGTTCGGGCGGAGCCGTCGAGCGCACGGGTTCGGCGACCGTGTGGGGTCCGAGCCTGCTGTGGGCCGACGTCTGGGCCACGGCCCTGTTCGTCGACCCCGTGGCGGGGCGCGAGGCGCTGGCCGTGAACGACCCGCAGTACCGAACGTTCGTCCTCTGAGCGCGGGCGTGGTCCGGCGACCCCTCTGGCACAGTGGTCCGCGTGCAGGTCTGGTACGCGAGCTACGGCAGCAACCTCGCCCGCGACCGGTTCCTCTGCTACCTGCAGGGGGGTCGGCCACCCGGTGCGACGCGGACCTACCCGGGCGCTCGCGACACGACCGCCCCGGCGGACGACCGTCCGATGACCCTTCCCGGGGAGGTGTTCTTCGCCTGGGAGTCGCCCACCTGGGGTGGAGGCATCGCCTTCTACGACGCGACCGCGACCGGGACGGCGCTCGCCCGGGCGTACCTCCTGACCGAGCAGCAGTTCGCCGACGTCGCCGCCCAGGAGATGCACCGCGAGCCGGGGGAGGACCTCGACCTCACGACCGTGCTGGACGAGTCACGTCACGACCTGGGTCCCGGCCGCTACGAGTCCCTTCACCTCGTCGGGGAGCTCGACGGCCACCCCGTCCTGACGTTCACCACGCCGGATCCTGTTTCGCTGCAACGCAACACGCCCACCCGGCCATACGTCGAGATGATCGCCCGTGGCCTGCGGGAGAGCCACGGCCTCGGTGCGCACGCCATCACGGACTACCTCACGGCGCGCCCCGGCGCCGAGCTGGGCTGGGACGCGGCGCAGCTCCTGGCGGTGGTCAGCGCAGCGCTGCGGTGAGGGCGTCGACGTCCGTCACCGGCGCGTCGCAGACGAACCCGCGACAGACGTAGGCCGCCGAGCGGCCACCGACGAGGGGCCGCTCGGCAAGCAGCGGTATCCCGTCGGCGTCTGGCTGACCAGCGACGGTCACGAGGCCGGGCGACGTGGACCGGCGCACCGTCGCCGCCAGGGCTGCCGCGTCCGGGCCGCTGCCGACGACGGCCACCTGGAGCGGTCCGGCCAGGGATGCCTCGGCGACGGCGAGGGCCCAGCCGCCGAAGCGGGGGTCGCGGGCCGCGAGCTGCCCGGACGCCCCGAGCGCAGCCTCGGCACGTTCACGCATCCCGCTGTCACCGACGAGGGCTGAGCAGGTCAGCAGGGCACCCGCGAGGGCGGACTGCCCTGACGGCTCGGCGTTGTCGGCGGCGCTGCGCGGGCGGGTGAACAACGCCTCCGCGTCGTCGGCCGTGTCGTGGAAGCCGCCGTCCTCGGCGGTGAAACGTTCGGTCGCCGTCCGCAGCAACGTCCGGGCGACCTCGAGCCACCGGGCGCGCCCGGTCGCCTGGTGCAGCGCGAGCAGGCCCTCGGCGAGGTTGCCGTAGTCGTCGGCGACACCGGCCGCGCCCCCGACCACGCCGTCCCGGGAGGCTCGGCGCAGTCGCCCCTCCACGACGTGGGTTCCCACGACGAACTCGGCGCAGACCTCGGCCGCGGCCAGCATCGCCGGTTCGTCGAGCAGGGCACCGGCGTCGGCCAGGGCCGCGATGGCCAGGCCGTTCCATGACGTGACCACCTTGTCGTCGCGAGCCGGCTGCGGTCGCCGGTCGCGCGCCTCGAGCAGGCGAGCGCGCGCTGCCGCCCACCAGGACGCGTCGTCGGGGTCGGTCAACAGCTGCAGCGTGGACGAGCCGTGCTCGAACGTGCCCCGGGCCGTGACGGACAGCAGCGCCGCAGCCCGGGTCCCGTCCTCGTGGCCCAGCACCTCGACGAGCTGGGCAGGGGTCCACGCGTACGTCAGCCCCTCCACCCCGTCGGTGTCGGCATCCAGCGCCGACGCGAACCCGCCCTGCTCCGTGCGGAGGTCGCGCAGCAGGAACTCCGCGGTCTCCACGACGACCCGGCGGGCGAGGGCGTCACCGGTGCTGCGGAACAGGTGCGTGTAGACCCGAAGCAGCTGGGCGTTGTCGTAGAGCATCTTCTCGAAGTGGGGGACCACCCACCGGGCGTCCACGGAGTAGCGCGCGAAGCCGCCTCCGAGCTGGTCGTACATCCCGCCGCGGGCCATCGCGTGACAGGTGCGGGAGGCCATGGCGAAGGCATCGTCGTCGCCGGTCCGGGCATGGTTGCGCAGCAGGAACTCCAGCACCATCGACGGCGGGAACTTCGGTGCGCCACCGAAACCTGCTGCGCCGTGGTCGAACTGGCCCCGCAGGGTGTCGACGGCGGCGTCGAGGACGTCGGCACCGAGAGCGTGCGGCGTCGTGGGGGCGGAGAGACCGCGCAGGGTCTCGGCGATGTGGCTCCCGCTCTCGAGGACCCTGGCACGTTGGTCGGTCCAGGCCGCCGTGGCGCCCGCGAGCAGCTGCAGGAACTGCGGCCTCGGGAAGTAGGTCCCGGCGAAGAAGGGGTCGCCGTCCGGTGTGAGCAGGCACGTCATCGGCCATCCGCCCTGGCCCGTCAGGGCGGTCGTCGCGGCCATGTAGACGGCGTCGATGTCAGGGCGTTCCTCACGGTCGACCTTGATGGCGACGTAGTCGGCGTTGACCACCCGGGCCACGTCCTCGTCCTCGAACGACTCGTGGGCCATCACGTGGCACCAGTGGCAGGCGGCATACCCGACCGAGAGCAGGACCGGCACGTCGCGGCGACGGGCCTCGGCGAAGGCGTCCGGACCCCACTCCTGCCAGTCGACGGGGTTGTCCTGGTGCTGGAGGAGGTACGGGGAGGTCGAGTTCGCGAGGCGGTTGGCCATGCCCACCACCGTATGCGGCGCGGCCGGGCGGGGTACGAGCGTCCCCCCCTACGGCGGACGAGCCCGGTGGTGTTGCGTGTGCACGCAGTTCCGCCGGATCGGGGCCGGGGAGTGCACTTGGAGTTCTACGATCCGCCCGGACGACACAGAGGACGGTGGGGATCTCATGGTGCATCTCGGGAGTGGCAGGTACGTCGGCGCGTTCGTCGCCGCACTGGCAACGGTGGGAGGGGTCGTGGTCGCCGCGCCTGCAGAGGCGGGCGTCACGTCCGGTCACGTGCCGCAGGCACCGTCGATCACGAGCAGGCCGTGGCCGCACGGTGCCAGGATCTCGTTCGGCTCCTCGCCCGACATCGGCGAGATCACCGGGTACGAGATCGTCGCCGAGCCGGGTCACCACGTGAAGGAGCTCACGGGGGTCAACATCTACACCGGGATCATCGACGGGCTCGATGCAGGGAGGACGTACACGGTCTCCGTCCGAGCCCTGAGCGCTGCCGGACCGGGCCCGGCAGCGACGTTCACCACCACCCCGCTGCTGACCGCCTCGGTCATCGGGGTGGGTGACCTCAGCAAGGACGGCCACGGCGACCTCGTCGCCTTCGACCGGACCATCGAGCACACCCGGGCCTACTGGGGGAATGGCAGGGGCGGCATCTCGGGCGGGGGACACCCTGTCGCGGACGTCGTCCCGGCGAGCCGCGTCCTCCCCGCTGGCGACATGAACGGCGACGGGCGGCCCGACCTCCTGACCGACAACGGTGGACGGCTCACCCTCTACCTCGGCGGGTACCAGGGCTTCCTCACCGACCCCATCCTCGTCGGGAAGGGCTGGGGCGGCATGCGGTTCATCACGGGTGGCGGTGACTTCTCGGGCGACGGCCGCTCCGACGTCCTCGCCGTCAACGCGAAGGGCGAGCTCAACCTCTATGCCGGGAACGGTCACGGCAAGGTCGCCGCCGGACGCCGGATCGGGACCGGCTGGGGGAGCTTCGTGGGCATGTTCGCCACCGCTGACTTCAACGGCGACCGCACCCGGGACGTGCTGGCCGTCGACCGTTCCGGTGCGCTGTGGCTGTACCCCGGCAACGGCAGAGGCGGCTTCCGCGGTGCCCGAACGAAGGTCGGCACCGGCTGGGCCGGTCTGGCCATGGTGGGACCTGTCGGCGACTTCACCGGCGACGGTCGGGCCGACCTCCTCGGCGTCACGAACGACGGGACGCTGCGGGTCTACGCCGGCGACGGCAGGGGCCACGTGCGTTCGCCGAAGGTCGTCGGGACGGGGTGGCGGCGCTACTTCTGAGCCGAACCAGCCTGCTGGGCCAGCCACTGGTCGCGGCTGATCCGGTAGAGGACGTGGCGGCGGGTCGGGTCACCCTCGGGGATCAGGGGGTGGTCGAAGTCCGCGGACTCGTCCCGCGCCATACCGATCTTGCGCATGACGGACTGGGAGCGGTCGTTGGCGGGGATGGTCATGGCGACCACCTCGCGGAGGCCCAGCGGGCCGAACGCGTGGGCGAGGGCCGCGCGCGCACCCTCCGGGGCGTAGCCACGACCCCACGACGACCGCGCGAGGCGCCAGCCGATCTCGACGCACGGGGTAAAGTGCTCCTCGAACCGCGGGATCGACAACCCCACGAAGCCGATGAACTCCCCGGTCTCCGCCACCTCCGTCGCCCACAGGCCCCATCCGTGCTGCGTCAGGGCTGCTTCGATGCGGTCCGCCATCGCGTCGCTCGCCGCCCGCGTGAGGTGCTCGGGGAAGTGCTCCATGACGGCCGGGTCGTCGTTGAGCGCGGCGAACGGTGCGCGGTCCTCGGCGCGCCACTCGCGCAGGACGAGGCGGTCGGTGTGCAGCTCGGTGGGTGTGGTGGCAGTCGTGGTCGGGTCGGCCATGGGCCCCACCGTATGACGCGTGCGTCACTCACGTGGGCAGCGCGGCCGCGCGCGTGACACGGTGAGTCCATGCATGACGTCGTGGTGGTGGGTGCGGGACTGGCCGGGCTGGCCTGCGCGGTCTCGCTTGAAGAACGAGGGCTCGACGTCCTCGTGCTCGAAGCGGCCGAGGAGGTCGGTGGGCGGGTCCGGACCGAGGTCGTGGACGGCCACCTGTGCGACGTCGGGTTCCAGCTGCTCAACCCGGCGTACCCGGTCGTGCGGCGGCTCGTGGACGTGGACGCCCTGGCCCTGCAGCCGTTCGGCGCCGGGGTCGAGGTGCGGCACCCTCGCGGTGACGGTCGGAGCGTGACCGCCCTGCTGGCCGACCCTCGCCGTGAACCCCGGGCCCTGCCCAGGACCCTCGCGTCGGGCCTGTTGACACCGCGCGAGCTCACCGCCCTGGCCCGGTGGGCGGCGCCGTCGCTCGGACCGGTCCGCCGGCTCCTCGACGGTCCGGACGCCTCGCTCGCGGCGTCGCTGGACTCGGCGGGGGTGCACGGGCCGCTGCGCCGCGAGGTGCTCGAACCGTTCCTCGCGGGGGTGCTCGGCGACGACCGGGGGGTGACGTCCGCGACCTTCGTGCGGCTGCTGCTGCGGTCGTTCCTGCTCGGGACCCCCGGGCTCCCCGGGGACGGGATGCGCGCGCTGCCCGCCCAGCTGGCGGCGCGGCTGCGGCGCCCGGTCAGGCTGGGAACCCGGGCCACGCTCGGCGCCGGGACGGTCGTCCTCACGAGCGACGGAGAGGTCCCGGCGAGGGCCGTCGTCGTCGCGACCGACGTGGTGGCGGCGGCCGACCTCGGTGTGGTCGAGGTCGCCCCCACGAACGCGTTGCGCACCTGGTGGTTCTCCACGACCGACCCTGCGCCGACCAGCCGTTGGTTGCGCGTCGACGGCGCCAGGGGTCCGATCGTCAACACGGCCGTCGTCTCCGACGCGGCGCCGTCCTACGCGCCACCGGGTCGGCGGCTCGTCCAGGCGACCACGCTGGGGGCCGCACCGGACGACGTGACCCTGGTCCGGCGCGAGCTGGGGCGGCTCTGGTCGACCTCCGCCGAACGATGGGACCTGTTGGTACGAAACGATGTCCGCGCTGCGCTGCCGTGCGTGCCGCCGCCCCTCGTGGTGCGCCGGCCGGTGGCCCTGGGTGGGGGACGGTTCGTCGCGGGGGACCACCGCGACACCTCGTCGATCCAGGGGGCCCTGGTGTCCGGTCGTCGCGCGGCACGGGCCGTCGCGGCCCACCTCGGCGTTGATCCCGGGGCGTCGTCATGAGCGGCGGACCGGTCCTGGACCCGCAGGGGCCGCCCTTGCCGACGACCCAGATCATGAGCCAGTGGTGGCGCGACATCGCCTTCGTCCACTGGCCGGTGGAGCCGGCGCTGCTCGCCCCGCTGCTGCCCAGGGGCGTGCGCCCCGACGTCTTCGACGGGTCGGCCTGGGTAGGGCTGATCCCGTTCCGGATGGTGGATGCGGGGGTGCTGCGTGGCGGTCCGGTGCCGTGGCTCGGGACGTTCCCCGAGACGAACGTGCGGGTGTACTCCGTCGACGACGCCGGGCGCCACGGGGTCGTGTTCCTGTCGCTCGAGGCGTCCCGGCTGCTCGTCGTCCTCGGGGCCCGACTCGGGTTCAACGTGCCGTACCAGTGGGCCTCCATGCGGGTGCGCGACGACATGGACGCGGCGGGCGCCCGGGTGCTGACGTACACGACGCGTCGGGCGACACGCGCCACTCCCGGCACCCGCGGGCAGGTAGGGCGGGCGGGACGACCCCGCGCGCGGATCAGCATCCGCGTGGGGGAGCCCGTCGCCGAACCCGCTCCGCTCGACCTCTTCCTCACGGCGAGGTTCGGGCTGCACACGGCGGTGGCCGGCCGGTCGCTCTGGGTCCCCAACACGCACGGGCCCTGGCCGTTGCGGTCGGCCGAGGTGCTCGAGCTCGACGACGACCTCGTGGCGGCTGCCGGCCTGGGGACGTTCGCACGCACGACGCCACCGGCCAGCGTGCTGTTCTCCGAAGGTGTCCGCACGACCTTCGGTTTCCCGCAACGCCTCTGACACGAATGGACCCCGTGGCGACGGGGTCCATTCGTGTCAGATCGGTCGACGATGGCCCTGTTCCGGGCCGGGCGAGGGCGATTCGTGACGGATTCAGCGAGGACCGCCCTGCTCGCCCGAGCGACCCGCCCTGCGTCGCCCTACGGCGGTCGGAGGCTAGTGGCCGGCGGTCACCGAGTCGGGGTCACCGACCCGGTCGGGTTCGTGGTCGTCGACCATGGTGGCCTCGTCGAACGGCGCGTCGCCGGCGAGCACCCGGTCGAGCTGGGCCCGGTCGAGCTCGCCGACCCAGTGGCCGATGAGGACCGTCGCGATCGAGTTGCCGGCGAAGTTGGTGAGCGCGCGGGCCTCGCTCATGAGGCGGTCGATGCCGACGATGAAGCCGACGCCGTCGACCAGGTCGGGGCGGTGCGACTGCAGGCCACCGGCCAGCGTCGCCAGGCCGGCGCCCGAGACACCCGCGGCGCCCTTGGAGGCGATGATCATGAAGACCAGCAACGAGATCTGCTCACCGATGGAGAACGGCTTGTCCAGGGCCTCCGCGATGAACAGCGAGGCCATCGTCAGGTAGATCGCCGTGCCGTCGAGGTTGAACGAGTACCCCGTGGGGACGGTGATGCCGACGACGGGCCGGCTGACACCGAGGTGCTCCATCTTGGCGATGAGGCGCGGCAGGGCCGACTCCGACGACGAGGTCGACAGGATGAGCAGGAACTCGCGGGCGAGGTACTTCAGCAGCGAGAAGACGTTGACGCCCGTGACGACCTTGAGGATGCCGCCGAGGACCACGAACACGAACAGCGCGCAGGTGATGTAGAACGCGACCATGAGCAGGCCCAGGCTCTTGAGGGCGTCCAGTCCGGTGGCACCGACGACCGCCGCCATCGCGCCGAACGCACCGATCGGCGCGACGTACATGATCATCGACATGAGCCGGAACACGAGCTTCTCGAGGTGCTTGATGCCGCCGAGGATCGGCTCACCGGCCCGACCCATCTTCTGCAGGGCGAACCCCACGAGCAGCGCGACGAGGAGCGTCTGCAGGACCGACCCGGACGTCAGGGACGAGACCAGGGTGTCGGGGATGAGCCCGAGGACGAACTCCGTGGTCGACTCGCTGCCGCCGGCAGCCTGCTTCTGGCCGGTGGCGGCCAGCTCCTTGGTGAGGTTGAGGCCGGCGCCGGGCTGGATGATGTTTCCGACGACGAGGCCGATGGCCAGGGCGACGGTCGACATGGTGAGGAAGTAGCCGAGGGCGAGCCCGCCGACCTTGCCCACCTGGGCCGCTCGGCGGACCGAGCCGATGCCGAGGACGATGGTGCAGAAGATGATCGGGCTGATCATCATCTTGATGAGGTTGACGAAGGCCGTGCCCAGCCACTTCAGGCTCACGCCGAAGTCGGGGAACAGGACACCGACGGCGATGCCGAGGCCCATGGCGATGAGAACGGCGATGTAGAGGAAGTGCGTCCTGTCGCGGCGTGGTGCCGGACGGTCGACGGCGTTGTCGGCTGCGGTGCTCACGTGTACTCCAGTGGACTCGTGGTCGGGCTCCGTCCCGGGGGTGCCCGGCGCGGTGAACTCCGCACGAGTATGCCGAGCGGAGTGACTAGGGTCACCCTTGTGTTCATTGAGTTCCGACGTGTCGCCCCGGCGGGCCGGCGCCTCGGTCACCCGACGGCGCGGGTATGGCGCTGAGCCGGCGGCGGTGGGCCAGCTCACCGGCGCGCTGGAGCGTGGCAGGTCAGACGTTCGCCCTGCAGGTGCTCGTGGCGCTGCTCGTGGTGGGCATCGGCACCGGCGCCGCGTTCGCGCAGGCACGGCGGGCGGGCACGCAAGAGGCGACGGCGCGCGCACTCGCAGTGGCGCGGACGGTCGCCAGCAGCCCGGACGTCGTCGCCGCCGTGGAGGACCACGACCGGGCTGGTGTGCTGCAGCCGTTCGCCGAGGACGTCCGCCGCCGGACCGAGACCGACTTCGTCGTCATCATGAGCCCCAACGGAATTCGTTACTCCCATCCGGACACGTCGCTCATCGGGAAGAAGTTCGTCGGTCACATCGAGGACGCCCAGGCGGGTGGCACGGTGGTCGAGGACTACACCGGGTCGCTCGGAGCCTCACGGCGCGCGGTCGTCGCGGTGCGCGCGAGCGATGCTCCCGACGCGCCCGTCGTCGGCCTGGTCGCGGTCGGCATCCGCAACGCCGTGGTGAGCCAGCGGTTGGAGGGCCAGCTGGTCGCCCTGCTCGCTGCCGGTGTGGCCGCCGCCGTCCTCACCGGCCTGGCCACGGCGCTCGTGGCCCGCCGGGTCCGACGGCAGACCCACGGGCTCGGGGAGCGGCAGCTGCGGGAGATGGTCGAGTACTACGACGCGGTCCTGCACGCGGTCACGGAGGGCCTGCTGCTGATCGACCGGGACGGCCGCCTGCGGCTGGTCAACGACGAGGCGGTCCGGCTGCTCGGCCTCGGTGACGGTGCGGTGGGGCGACGGGTGGACGAGCTCGACCTGTCCGAGCCGCTCGTGGCAGCGCTGACGGACGAGACCCCCCGCGGCGACGAGCTGCACGTGACGGCGGCCCGCGTCCTCGTGCTCAACACGGCGCCGGCGCGCTGGGAGGGACGGGTGCTCGGCCAGGTCGCCACGCTCCGGGACCGGACCGACCTCGAGCACCTGACCGGCGAGCTCGACTCGGCGCGAGGGCTGACGGAGGCGCTGCGGTCGCAGGCGCACGAGTCGGCCAACCGGTTGCACACCATCGTCTCCCTCATCGAGCTGGGCCACCCCGAGCGAGCGCTGGCGTTCGCGACCGAGGAGCTCGAGCTGTCCCAGCTGCTGACCGACCGGGTGGTCGCCGGCATCGAGGAGCCGGCCCTGTCGGCCCTGCTGCTCGGCAAGGCGGCCGAGGCGGGGGAGCGCGGCATCGACCTGCGCATCGACGAGGGAGCGGTGTGGCCGGTCGACGCGCTCCCCGCGCGCGACGTCGTGACCATCGTCGGCAACCTCATCGACAACGCCTTCGACGCCGTGACGGGTCACCCCGGCGAGCGGCAGGTGCGGGTCGACACGAGGCGCGACGGGAGCGACCTGGTCCTCACGGTCGCCGACACCGGCCCCGGGCTGCCGCCCGGCGCCGTGGCGAGGGCGTTCGAGCGCGGGGTCTCGACCAAGGACCAGGGCGGCGAAGGCCGTCGCGGCATCGGCCTGGCCCTCGTGGCCCAGGTGGTGGGCCGGCTCGGCGGATCGCTGTCCGTCGACGGCGGCCCCGGCGCGGTGTTCACGGTCCGCCTTCCCCTCACCGGTGGCGCAGGTGCCTGACGCGACCGCCCTCCGGGTCCTCGTCGTCGAGGATGAGCCGGTCGCGCTCGAGGCCCACGCGGCATACGTGGGGCGCGTCGACGGGTTCGAGGTGGTGGCGACCGCCGGCACCGCGAAGGCGGCCCTGCGGGCGCTCCAGAACGGGGCCGTGGACGTGGTCCTGCTCGACATGAACCTGCCCGACGGTCACGGTCTCGACGTGATCCGGGCGATGCGCGCCGCCGGTCACCGGGCGGACGTCATCGCCGTCACCTCGGCGCGCGACCTCGAGGTCGTGCGGGGTGCGGTGTCGTTGGGCGTGGTGCAGTACCTGCTCAAGCCGTTCGTGTTCGCCACCCTGCGCGACCGGCTCGAGGCGTATGCCGCGTACCGGCGCCAGCTCCCCGCCACCGACCGCGTGGACAGCCAGGCCGAGGTCGACGAGCTCCTCGCCGGCGCCCGGCCGACCACGCGGACGTCCCTGCCGAAGGGGATGAGCGAGGACCTGCTCGGCCGGGTGACCCGCGCCCTGCGCGACGCGGCTGCGGACTCCGGGTGGTCGGCGACCGAGCTCGGTACGGAGCTCGGCGTCAGTCGCGTCACCGCTCGCAGGTATGCCGAGTTCCTCTGCGAGACAAGGGTCGTCGCACGACGGTCCCGCTACGTCGGACAGGGTCGTCCCGAGGTCGAGTACCGCTGGGTCGGGTGACCGGGCGTCAGCCGCCGATCTCCACCAGACGCGGCGCCACCCGCTCGCCGAACGCCGTCACGGCGGCCGCGGGGTCGGGGGCCATCGCCCGCAGGTGGATGTGCTGGACGCCCAGGTCGGCATACTCCTGGGCCAGCCGCAGGAAGCCGTCGACGTCGTCGAGCGGGTCGCCCTGCGGGCCCATGACGGTCTTCTCGATCGAGTCGTAGTCGCGGCCGAGGTCGTCGCAGTGGCGGCGCAGGACGTCGAGCTTGTGGGCCAGCTCCTCGGTCCCGGAGACGATGAGGTTGGTGGCGTCGGCGTACTGGGCGACGAGGCGCAGCGTCTTCTTCTCGCCGCTGCCGCCGATGACGATGGGCGGGTGCGGGCGACTGAGGTTCGCAGGGACGTTGATGGTCTCGGCGAGCTGGTAGTGCTTGCCCTCGAACGGGCCCTCGTCCTCGCTCCACATCTGGCGGATGATCTGCAGGGCCTCCTCGAGCCGCTCGAACCGCTCCGCCAACGGCGGGTAGGGAACGCCGAGGGCCTTGTGCTCGCGCTCGTACCAGGCAGCACCGATGCCCATGAAGGCCCTGCCGCCACTGAGCACGTCGAGGGTCGTCCCGATCTTGGCGAGCAGCCCCGGGTGGCGGTAGGTCACACCCGTCACCACGGTGCCGAGCTTGACCTTCTCGGTGACGCCTGCGAGGAAGCCGAGGGTGGCGTAGGCCTCGAGCATCGGGTCGTGGGCCGTCCGGAAGAACTCCATCTGGAAGTAGTGGTCCATCACGGTGAACCAGGAGGCGCCGGCGGCCTCGGCGGCAGCCGCGGTCGAGCGCAGGGCCGGGGCGTAGGACGCCGGGCCGTCAGGGAGGGTGAAGTCGAGGAAGTGGAATCCGAAGCGCATGCTTGCAGTCTGCAACGCCCACCCACGATCTGCTCGTCGGGGACCGGGCCCTGCGGCACACCGTCGCGGGCTGGGCGATGAGGCACGGCTGGGCGCCGCGGGCGTCAGCCGTCGAGCGCCTTGAGCAGGGCGATGTTGAACGACACCCCGCGGGTGTCGTCACCACCCGCCGCCCAGCGAGCCTCCATGGCGGTGTGCACGTACGTCCAGGCCAGGGCCTCGTCCTCGTCGATCCCGGCGACCTCGCAGACGATCTCGAGGCGACGACGGACGAGATAGCGGAACGTCGACCCGGTCCCCAGCTCGTCGACGCGGTTGCGCAGCAGGGGCTGGACCTCGAACCCCGGGTGGCCCGCCATGGGGTGCGGGTCGATGGCCAGCCAGTCGGGACGGTCGGAGCCGGGGAGGCTGTGCAGGACGTTGCGGTAGTGCAGGTCGGTGTGCACGAGCGTTGCGTCGCAGGCGGATTCGGAGGTGAGCTCGCGCACGAGGCCAGCCGTGCGTTCGACCATCCGGCGCGGCAGCAGCCCCTGTGCGGCCTCGAGCTTGCTTATCTGGTCACGGGCGAAGTCCGACAGGGACCGCAGCCCCGCCGGGGCCGGCCGGTGCAGCTGCGCGAGCACCCCGCCCGCCACGGCGCAGGCGGTGTCGACCTCGACGGACTCGAGGTCACGGGTGGCGTCGAGGGCCTCGAGCAGGAGTGCGCCGCGACCGGGGTCGGCGGCGACGAGGCGTACCGCCCCGCGGCCGTCCCAGTGGCGCAGGACCAGGGGTTCGTCCCGTGCCTCGATGTGCGGCCAGACCAGCTTGAGGGCGAGCGGCACGCCGTCGCGGCGGACGGGCACGACCAGGGCGGTCCAGCCCGTCCTCGGTTCGCCGGCGAGCTCGAGGTCCCAGTCGGCGAGGACGTCGGCGAGCAGGCGGGGGAGGCGGTCGGCCCAGTCCGCGCCCGACGGACCGCGGACGCCTCCGTCCTGGGCGGAGAACTGCCCGACAGAGGTCCGGAACCCGGCCGGCACCAGGGCCCCGGCGTCCTCCGTGCGGAGCGGGCGGCCCGGGCTCACGTCAGGCCGGGGAAGGGTGCGAGCGCGACCCCCCAGCGGGAGGCGAGCACCTCGGTGTCGGCCAGCCACTGCACGACCGCGCCGAGCGGTCCGACGTCCCCGCCCGCGGAGCCCAGCTCGCGGGCCACGGCTGCGCGGAGGTCGGTCAGCACCCGGACGGCCAGGGCTCGGGCCGTTGCGGGGGTCGTCACGGTGAACGGCAGGGGGTACCCGAGGGCGGGTGGTGTCGCGGCGTCGCCGGCGAGGGACTCCTGCTGGCTGGCCCTGGCCCTCAACGCGCCGAGGGTGGTCAGGGCCAGGGTGTGCTGGGCGCCCTCGGGAGACTGTGCGGCCACGACCTCGAAGGCGTAGGCCGCGGCGCGGGTGCTGTCGAGGTAGGACGCCGCCAGCGACGGTTCGGACCACGTCGGGTCGGGCCAGGTCGCCGGCTGGCCGAGCAGCGTGGCTGCGGCGGCCCGCTGGGCGAGCACCGAACCGGCCAGGGGCACGGTCCCGGGCACGACCCGGGCGAGGGCGGCGATGGCGGAGGGCCCGAGGTCGGTGGCCTCCGAGGCCGCGAGCGTGGCGGGCCCGGCCGCGCCCGCACCGGTGGCGGTCGTGGCAGGCGCCGTGGAGGTGGTCCCGGTGGCTCCCGGGGTGGCCGTCGCCACGGGTGCGTCCAGGACGGTGCGGGGCACCCCGAGGCGCCGCAGCTCGCTCTCCAGGACGGCGGCCTGCTGACGGTGCAGCACGGCGAGCCGTGCCGGAAGGGCCTTGGCAGGACCGCCGAGGGCCTCGGCCTCGGCCGCGAGGTCGGTGCAGTGCTGGCGCAGGAGCAGGAGGAAGGACTCGCCGGCGACGGGCTGCCGGGTGGGCAGCCCTGGGAGCCGCGGGGCGTCGTCCTCGAGCCGGATCCCGCACCCTGCCAGGGATGCCGCGAGGACGGCCGCGCCCCCGACCTGCAGGCCCGCGCCGAGGACTGTGCGCCGGGTCAGGTGCCGGGTCGGGAACGGCGGCACACCGGTGCGGTCCTCGGGCATGCGCCGATCCTGCCACGTGGGTCGGCGCTGGCATGCGTGCCGCTCCCGGCGTGGATAGAGTGGGCCCCGCACGACCACCAAACTTCAGAGAGGACGAGTCAGTTGAGCGTCAAGGACCAGATTCGTCCCGCAGTCGACGGGCCCCTCGCGGCCCTCGGGCTGCTCGTGGAGGACGTCGCCGTGACGCCGGCCGGGAAGCGCCGGCTCGTCCGCATCTGGATCGACCGGGCCCTGCCCGAGTCGGCCGACGCCACCACGACCGTCACCGCCCCCCTCACCCTCGACGAGGTCGCCGACGCGACCCGTGCGGTGAGCGAAGCTCTCGACGAGACCGACGCGATGGGGGAGCAGCCGTACACCCTCGAGGTCACCTCGCCCGGGGTGGACCGACCGCTCACCGAGCCGCGCCACTTCCGCCGCAACGTCACCCGGCTGGTCACCCTCACCCCGCTCGAGGGCCCGGCCGTGACCGGCCGCGTCGTCAGCGCCGGGCCGGACGTGGTCACCGTCGAGGTGCCCGCCGCGAAGAAGACCCCCGCCCGGACCGTCGAGCTCGCGTATGCCGCGATCGCCCGGGCCGTGGTCGAGGTCGAGTTCTCGCGCCCCGCGGGTACCGGTGAGGACCTGGCCGGTGACCTGCACGACGACCAGCACGACGACGACCTCGCCGACGGCGACGACATCGACGACGACACCGAGGAGAACTGACCATGGACATCGACCTTGCTGCCCTGAGGGCGCTCGAGCGCGAGCGCGACATCTCCCTCGACATCCTCATCCCCGCGATCGAGCAGGCCCTGCTGGTGGCCTACCACCGCACTGACGACTCCTACCGCAACGCCCGCGTCGAGCTGGACCGCAAGACCGGTCACGTCGTCGTCTGGGCCAAGGAGGAGCTGCCCGCCCCCGAGCCGGTGGAGCCGCCCGTCGAGGAGCCTGGCGACGACGCCGAGGCCACGGCACCCGTCCGCGCACCCGAGCGACCGGTCCGCGAGTTCGGTCCCGAGTTCGACGACACCCCCACGGGGTTCGGTCGCATCGCCGCCGCCACGGCCCGCCAGGTCATCGTGCAGCGACTGCGCGACCTCGAGGACGACGCCATCATGGGCGACTTCAAGGGCCGCGAGGGCGACGTCGTCGCCGGCGTCATCCAGCAGAGCCCGGACCCGCGCCACGTCACCGTGGACTTCGGCACCGTCGAGGGGATCCTGCCCCTGTCCGAGCAGGTGCCGGGCGAGAAGTACGTGCACGGCGAGCGCCTGCGCTGCTTCGTGGTCTCGGTGCGCCGCGGCCCCAAGGGCCCACAGATCGGTCTGTCCCGCACCCACCCCAACCTCGTGCGCAAGCTGTTCGCGCTCGAGGTGCCCGAGATCGCCGACGGCTCCGTCGAGATCGCGGCGCTGGCCCGCGAGGCGGGGCACCGCACGAAGATCGCCGTCCACTCCAAGGTCGCCGGGCTCAACGCCAAGGGTGCCTGCATCGGCCCCATGGGCGCCCGGGTGCGCGCGGTGATGACCGAGCTGCACGGCGAGAAGATCGACATCGTCGACTACTCCGACGACGCCCGGACGTTCGTCGCGGCGGCCCTGTCGCCCTCGCGGGTCGAGTCGGTCGAGATCGTCGACCCGCAGCTGCGGTCGGCCCGCGTCATCGTCCCCGACTACCAGCTCTCCCTGGCCATCGGCAAGGAGGGCCAGAACGCCCGGCTCGCCGCCAAGCTCACCGGCTGGCGCATCGACATCCGTCCCGACACCCAGGCAGACGGCACCACCGGGGCTGGTGGTGCCGCTGGGACCGCTGGTGGCGGTGCTCCGCGAGGGGGCTCCGGGGCCCCTCGCCGCGGTCCGGATGACGCACCCGGGCGCCGGTAGGGGATAGACTGGTGGTGACCGACCGGACTGGACCCCAGCCCGCAGCACAGGACGACACCACCCGCACGACGCCCCGGACTCCCGTCCGGACGTGTGTGGGGTGCCGCGGGACGGATAGCTGGTCGGCACTCCTGCGAGTGGTCGCGGAGAAGGACGAGGCCGGGGAGACCCGGTTGGTGCCGGATCCGTGGCGCCGCCTGCCGGGGCGTGGCGCATGGCTGCACCCCACGGGCGACTGCCTCGAGCAGGCCCTACGCCGACGGGCGTTCGGTCGAGCGCTGCGTGTCGGCGCCACGGCCGGCCCCGAAGCCGTCGCAGCACACGTTCGAGGGTTGGTCGACGACCGAGGTCCAGACCAGCCGTCGAACACCCTTTGAACCAACCGTCCATCGCTATGGGAACCGACCATGACTCGTAACAGAGAGTGGGTTTGACCGCTGATGAGCACCCGATGAGAACTCAGCAATGAGCTCCCCCCAGCAGTAACGACGGTCCGCGCCTGTCCTGGCACGGACCAGGAACAGGAGAAACGTGGCCAAGGTCCGTGTAAGCGCGCTCGCCAAAGAGCTCGGCACCGACAGCAAGACGCTGATCGCCCACCTCAACAGCATCGGCGAGTACGTCAAGACCGCCAGCTCGACCATCGAGGCCCCCGTCGTCCGCAAGGCGACGGAGACCTTCCCGGAGGACAAGAAGTCCCCGGCCGCCAAGGCTGCACCGGCCAAGCCGGCTGCTGCCGCACCTGCCGCTCCGGCAGCCCCCACCCCGCCGGCCCCGGCGAAGCAGGCTCCTGCCGAGCCCGCCGCCCCGGCGGCACAGGCTGCTCCCGCAGCTCCCGCCGCACCGGCCCCGGCTGCCGCACCTGCTGCCCAGGCCCCCGCGCCGGCAGCTCCGGCCGCCAAGGCGACCCCCGCGGCTCCGGCCCCGGCGGCCCCCGCGGCGCCGGCTGCCAAGGCCGACGTGCAGTCCGCCCGCGACAGCGACAGGCAGGGTGGCGCCCCGTCGGCACCCCGCCCCGGCTCCGCGCCGCGTCCCGGTGGCCAGTCGTCCGCCCCCCGCCCGGGTGCCCCGCGCCCCGGCAACAACCCGTTCGCGCCCAGCCAGGGCATGCGCACCGGTCGTGACGGCGGCACTCGTGAGGGCGGCACCCGCGAGGGTGGCCCGCGCGAGTCCACGCGTCCCGGCAACAACCCGTTCGCCCCGTCGCAGGGCATGCCGCGCCCGCAGAGCCGCCCCGGCGGCGCTGGCGCTGCCGGTCCGCGTCCCGGCGGCACCGCCGGCCCGGGCGGACCCCGTCCCGGCGGTCCCCGTCCGAGCCCGGGCATGATGCCCGACCGCAGTGCGGTCGGTCGTCCCGGTGAGCGTCCCGCCCGTGGCGGCGCCCGTGGCCCCGGTGGTCCCGGTGCCGCTGGTCGTGGCCCCGGTGGTCCCGGTGCCGGTGCAGGTGGCGGCGGTTTCGCCGGTCGCCCCGGTGGCGGTGGCTTCCGCGGTGGCGCAGGTCGCGGCTCGACCGCGGGTGCGTTCGGTCGCGGTGGCGGTCGTCCGGTCCGTGGCCGCAAGTCCAAGCGTGCGAAGCGCCAGGAGTTCGAGCAGATGCAGGCGCCGTCGCTCGGTGGCGTCAGCGTGCCCCGAGGCAACGGCACGACCCTCATCCGGGTCCGTCGCGGCTCGTCGCTCAGCGACTTCGCCGACAAGATCAACGCCAACCCCGGCGCGCTGGTGACGGTGCTCTTCCACCTCGGCGAGATGGCCACGGCCACCCAGTCGCTGGACGAGGACACCTTCAAGCTGCTCGGTGTCGAGCTCGGCTACAACATCGAGGTCGTCTCCCCCGAGGAGGAGGAGAAGGAGCTCTTCGACGCCTTCAACATCGACCTGGAGACGGGTATCGAGGGTGAGGACGACGAGGACCTCGAGGCCCGTCCGCCGGTCGTGACCGTCATGGGTCACGTCGACCACGGAAAGACCCGCCTGCTCGACGCCATCCGCAACGAGGACGTCGCCGGTGGCGAGTCCGGTGGCATCACGCAGCACATCGGTGCCTACCAGGTGCACAAGATGCACGAGGGCGTCGACCGTCCGATCACCTTCATCGACACCCCGGGTCACGAGGCGTTCACCGCCATGCGTGCCCGTGGTGCGAAGGTCACCGACATCGCGATCCTCGTGGTCGCGGCCGACGACGGCGTGATGCCGCAGACCATCGAGGCGCTCAACCACGCCCAGGCTGCGGACGTCCCGATCGTGGTCGCGGTGAACAAGATCGACGTCGAGGGTGCGAACCCGTCCAAGGTCCGCCAGCAGCTCACCGAGTACAACCTGGTGGCCGAGGAGTACGGCGGCGAGACGATGTTCGTCGACGTGTCGGCCAAGGCCGGGCAGAACATCGACGCCCTCCTCGAGGCCGTCCTGCTCACCGCCGACGCCGCGCTCGACCTGCGCGCCAACGCCGACCGCGACGCCCGCGGTGTCGCGATCGAGGCCAACCTCGACCGTGGCCGTGGCGCCACGGCCACGGTGCTGGTCCAGGCCGGCACCCTGCACGTCGGTGACGCCATCGTCACGGGTTCGGCCTACGGCCGCGTCCGCGCGATGCTCGACGAGCACGGCAACAACCTCAAGGAGGCGGGTCCGTCCCGTCCCGTGCAGGTGCTCGGTCTGTCCTCGGTCCCGCGCGCCGGTGACACCTTCGTGGTGGCCCCGGACGACCGCACGGCCCGTCAGATCGCCGAGCGGCGCGAAGCTGCCGACCGCCAGGCCTCCCTGGCCAAGGCCCGCAAGCGCATCTCCCTCGAGGACCTCAACGAGGCGCTCGCGGCCGGCAAGGTCGAGACGCTCAACCTCATCCTCAAGGGCGACGTGTCCGGTTCTGTCGAGGCGCTCGAGGACGCGCTCCTGCAGATCGACGTGGGCGACGAGGTCGACCTGCGGATCATCGACCGCGGCGTCGGTGCGATCACGATGAACAACATCAACCTCGCGATGGCGTCCGACGCCATCATCATCGGCTACAACGTCCGGGCCGAGGGCCAGAACGCTGACTACGCCGAGCGCGAGGGCGTCGAGATCCGCTACTACTCGGTGATCTACCAGGCCATCGAGGAGATCGAGGCAGCGCTCAAGGGCATGCTCAAGCCGGAGTTCGAGGAGGTGGAGCTCGGCACCGCCGAGATCCGCGAGATCTTCCGCTCCAGCAAGTTCGGCAACATCGCCGGATCGATCGTCCGCAGCGGCGAGATCAAGCGCGGCACCCGCGCCCGGATCACCCGCAACGGCGTCGTCGTCTCTGAGAACGTCGAGATCGCCGGCCTGCGCCGGTTCAAGGACGACGTCACCGAGGTCCGCGAGGGCTTCGAGTGCGGTATCAACCTGGGGTCGTACAACGACCTCCAGCTCGGCGACCTCATCGCCACGTACGAGATGCGCGAGAAGCCGCGCGCCTGATCGTATGCAGCGTGAGCCGGGGGCGGCCCAACGGTCGCCCCCGGCCTCGCTGGGCGACGGTGACGTCGCCCGCGGCTTCGCTGGATGATGGCGCTTGCACCTCTCACAAGCTCTCTCGCGGTGCGGCGCGCCACCATCCAGCTTCGCCTCCGCCCCACCGATTCCCAGCAAGGAGACCGCTCGTGGCTGACACCGGACGCGCCCGCAAGATCGCCGACCGCATCAAGGTCCTCATCGCGGCCAACGTCGTGTCGATCGTCAAGGACCCCGACCTCGGTTTCATCACCATCACCGACGTCCGAGTCACCGGTGACCTCCAGCACGCATCGGTCTTCTACACCGTCTTCGGTGACGAGGCCCAGCGCGCACGGACCGCGGCCCTGCTCGAGAAGAACAAGGGCCGGCTGCGCTCGTTCGTCGGCCAGCAGATCAAGATCCGCCTGACGCCGAGCCTGGACTTCTTCGCCGACGCCATCCCGGAGACCGCCTCGCACCTCGAGGAGCTGCTGCGCGAGGCCAAGGAGCGCGACGCCGCCGTGGCGGCTGCCGCTGCCGGTGCGACGTACGCGGGGGAGGCCGACCCGTACCGCAAGGACGAGGACGACGCTCCCGTGGGCGACGAGGCCGACAGCGACGACAGCGACACGGGCGGTCTGACCGAGGACGGCACGGCGTCGGATGCCCGCGCCTGACGGCCTCCTGGTCGTCGACAAGCCCGCCGGCTGGACCAGCCACGACGTCGTGGGCCGCGGCCGACGCCTGTGCGGCACCCGCAAGGTCGGTCACGCCGGGACCCTCGACCCGATGGCCACAGGCGTCCTCGTCCTCGGCATCGGCCGGGCGACCAAGCTGCTGACCTTCCTCGTCGGCTGCGACAAGGACTACACCGCCACCATCCGGCTCGGACAGGCCACGATCACCGACGACGCCGAGGGCGAGGTCACCACCTCGGCCGCGGCCGACGGCGTCACCCCGGAGGCGCTGGGGGCCGCGGTCGCCCAGCTCACGGGAGACATCCAGCAGGTGCCGAGCAGCGTCTCGGCCATCAAGGTCGACGGCCAGCGGTCCTACCACCGCGTCCGCGCCGGCGAGGACGTCCAGCTCCCCGCCCGACCGGCGACGGTCAGCCGGTTCGTGGTGGTCGCGACCCGTACCGCCGACGCCGACGGCACACCCGTGCTCGACGTCGACGTGGAGGTGACGGTGAGCTCGGGCACCTATGTGCGCGCACTCGCCCGCGACCTCGGTGTCGCCCTCGGTGTCGGGGGCCACCTCACCGCCCTGCGCCGCACGCGCGTCGGGGCGTTCACCCTGGACCGGGCCCACACCCTGGAGGACCTCGGCCGGCTCGACTCGCCCGAGGAGGTGCCGGTCACGGTGCTCGCCGACGCTGCTCGCGCGCAGTTCGCCGTGCGCGAGCTGAGCGAGGAGCAGGCGCGCACGATCGGCTTCGGCCAGCGCATCGACTCCGCCGAGCCGGGCCGCACCGAGCCCGTGGCGGCCTTCGCCCCCGACGGCACCCTGGTCGCGATGCTCGATGAGTCCGGTCACAAAGCCAGGTCGCACGTCGTGTTCGCCCCCGCGGGTTCGTAGAGTGTCCTCCGTGCACCGCTGGACCGACCCCGCCCAGACCCCTGACTCGCTGCGACGCAGCGTGGCGACCTTCGGCAACTTCGACGGGGTCCACCTCGGTCACCGCGCCGTGCTGAGCCGGCTGGTCGAGGAGGGGACGCGCCGCGGCCTGCCGAGCGTGGCCGTCACCTTCGACCCCCACCCGGCCGAGATCTTCCACCCCGAGGGTGGGCTGGAGCTCATCGCCCCCGGCCGGCTGCGCGACGAGCTCCTCGCGGAGACCGGGCTCGACGGCCTGCTGGTGCTCGACTTCACCCGTGAGTTCGCCGAGCAGACCGCGGAGGAGTTCATCGTCCGCACGTTCGTCGACACCCTCGGTGTCGCCGCGCTCGTCGTCGGCGCCGACGCGCGTGGGTTCGGCCGCGGCTACACCGGCGACGTCGGCACCCTGCGCGAGCTCGGCGCCACCCACGGCTTCGACGTCGTCGTCCTCGACGACCTCGGCGAGGGGGAGCGCTGGTCGTCCTCGGCCGTGCGCCGCCACCTGGCGGCCGGTGAGGTCGCGGCCGCTGCCGGGATCCTCGGTCGACCGCACCGGATGACCGGCACCGTGGTCCACGGCGCGCACCGTGGCCGCGAGCTCGGGTACCCGACCGCGAACCTGTCCGACGACTCGCTCGGCCTCGTCCCCGCGGACGGCGTCTACGCCGGCTGGCTGACCCGCACCGGGTTGGCCACCCAGGACCCCGAGCGCACCCTGCCGTGCGCCGTCTCGGTCGGCACCAACCCGACCTTCGACGGCACCGTCCGCACGGTCGAGGCCTACGTCCTCGACCGCACCGACCTCGACCTCTACGACGAGCAGGTCACCGTGGAGTTCGTGGAGCACATCCGCCCGACGCTGCGCTTCGAGTCCATCGAGGAGCTGCTGGAGGCCATGGCCGGGGACATCGAGAAGTGCCGACAGGTCCTGGCCTCGATCGTCCCGTCCTGACCGCCTCCCGCCGGGGCGGGTTCTGGTCGAGGGCCAGCGGGGGAGCCTCGCTGTGGGCCCGCAGCGACTGGGGCCTGGTCATCGCCGCCCTGGGGCTGTCACTCGTGGGGGCCCTGCTCGTGTGGTCCGCGACCCGGCAGGAGGCCGGGGCGGCATACCTGGTCCGGCACCTGTTCACCACGGCGGTGGGCCTGACCATCGCGGCCCTGGTGACCCGGATGGGGCACCAGCTGCTGCGCGCGCTGGCCCCCCTGCTCTACCTCGTGTCGGTCGGGGGGCTGCTGCTCGTCCTCACCCCGGTGGGGTCGACGGTGAACGGGTCGCACTCGTGGATCCTGCTGCCGGGCGGGTTCTCCGTGCAGCCGTCGGAGTTCGCCAAGGCGGCGCTCTGCCTGGGCCTGGCCATCATCCTCGGTGAGCGCCTCGACCGCGGCGCCGAGCCGACCGTCCGCGACCTGCTCGTGGCGGTGGCCGTGGCCGCCGTCCCCGTGGGGCTCGTGCTGCTCCAACCCGACCTCGGCTCGGCCCTCGTCCTCGCGGCGCTGGCCCTCGGTGTGGTCGCCGTCGCCGGCACCCCGAAGCGGTGGCTGGCCCTGGCGGTCGGTCTGGTCGCGGCGGCGGTCGTGGTGGCGCTCACGACACCCGTGCTCAGCGCGTACCAGCGCGACCGCCTGACCGCCTTCGTCGACCCCCAGGCCGACCCCCAGGGGATCGGGTACCAGACCCGTCAGGTGCGGATCGCGATCGGTTCGGGCGGCTGGCAGGGGCAGGGGCTGTTCGAGGGGCACCAGACCCAGGGTGGGTTCATCCCGTTCCAGCAGACCGACTTCGTGTTCTCCGTCGCGGGGGAAGAGCTCGGCTTCGTGGGGGCGGCCGGGCTGCTCGTGCTGCTCGGGTTCGTCGTCCTGCGCGCGGTCCTCGTGGCGACCCGTGCCCAGGACGCCTTCGGCCGGCTGATGGCGATCGGCGTGGCGACCTGGCTGCTCTTCCAGGTGTTCGAGAACGTCGGCATGAACCTCGGCCTCACCCCGGTCACCGGGTTGCCCCTGCCGTTCCTCTCGTATGGCGGTTCGTCCATGTTCGCCTGCTGGTTGGCGATCGGGCTGGTCAACAACGTGCACCTGTCCAGCCGCCCCCGGTGACCACCGGGCCGCGGTGGCCATTCGGGCACAATCGCGCCTGATCGGCCCCACTCGGTGAAGTGGCGTGGCACTATCCACGGCAACCCACCCCGCCGAGCCGAGGAAGGTCATGCCGACCAACACGCAGCACCGCACCACCGCCCTGGACGAGCACGTGAACACCGCCGTCATCGAGGGTCGCGCCCAGAGCGTCGCCCACCTGTTCCGTGACCGCGTCGCGAAGAGCCCGGATGCGGAGGCGTTCCGCTTCGCCGAGGGAGGGCGGACGCAGACGTGGAAGTCGGTGACCTGGACCGAGGTCCGCGAGCGTGCCTACCGCCTGGCCGCCGGGCTCATCGCCCTCGGTGTCAGCCCCGAGGACCGGGTCGCGATCGCCTCCTCCACCCGCTACGAGTGGGCCCTGACCGACCTCGCGGTCATGTGCGCCGGCGGTGCCACCACGACGATCTACCCCACGACGATCGCGCCCGACGTCTCGTACATCGCGGCGAACTCCGGCAGCCTGGTCGTCTTCGCCGAGGACGACGAGCAGGTGGCCAAGCTGCGCGACCGGCGGGTCGACATGCCGGACGTCGCCCGGGTGGTGACGTTCACCGGCACCCCGGACGGTGACTGGGTGATCGGTCTCGACGAGCTGGAGGAGATGGGTGTCGGGCTGCTCGCCACGAACCCCTCCGTCGTCGACGACCGCATCGACGCGCTGCACCCGGACCAGCTGGCCACGATCATCTACACCTCGGGTACCACCGGTCGCCCCAAGGGCGTGCGCCTCACCCACGACGCCTGGGTCTACGAGGCCGCCGCCGTGGACGCCATCGGCATCCTGCGCAGCGACGACCTGCAGTACCTCTGGCTTCCGCTGGCCCACGTCTTCGGCAAGGTCCTGCTGACGCTGCCGCTGCAGGTCGGCTTCCCGACCGCGATCGACGGTCGGGTCGACAAGATCGTCGACAACCTCGCCGTGGTGCAGCCGACGTTCATGGGTGCCGCCCCCCGGATCTTCGAGAAGGCCTACGGCCGGATCACGACGATGATGGCCAAGGAGGGTGGGCTCAAGGAGAAGCTGTTCGTCTGGTCGGTGAGCGTGGGGCGCGACGTCGCCGCCATGCGGGCCCGTGGGGAGAAGCCGACCGGCATGCTCGCGAGCAAGCTGGCGCTGGCCGACAAGCTGGTGCTGCACAAGGTGCGCAGCCGGTTCGGTGGGCGCATCCGGTTCTTCATCTCGGGGTCCGCGGCCCTCAACCACGACATCGCGAACTGGTTCGACTCGATCGGGCTGACCATCCTCGAGGGGTACGGGCTCACCGAGACGAGTGCCGCCTCCTTCGTGAACCGCCCGTCCTCCAACGAGATCGGCACCGTGGGCTGGGCCCTGCCCGGTACGGAGGCGAGGATCGCCGAGGACGGCGAGGTCCTGCTGCGCGGCCCCGGCGTCATGCAGGGCTACCACAACAAGCCCGACGAGACGGCGGAGACCAAGGACGCCGACGGCTGGCTGCACACCGGTGACATCGGGGAGCTCGACGACCGCGGCTACCTCAAGATCACCGACCGCAAGAAGGACTTCTTCAAGACCTCGAGCGGCAAGTACGTCGCGCCGTCGATGATCGAGTCGACCTTCAAGGGCATCTGCCCCTACGTCAGCCAGTTCATGGTCTACGGCGCCGACCACAACTTCGTCACCGCACTGGTCACGCTGGACCCCGAGGCCATCCAGGACTGGGCCGCCAACCACGGCGTCTCCGGGTCGTACCGGCAGATCGTGACGTCGAAGGAGGCGCACAACATGGTGCAGGTCTACGTCGACACCCTCAACGTGAACCTCAACCGCTGGGAGCAGATCAAGAAGTTCACGATCCTCGACCACGACCTGACGATCGAGGACGGCGACCTCACGCCCAGCCTGAAGCTGCGCCGCAAGGCGGTCAGCGAGAAGTACCAGACGGTGCTCGACGCGCACTACACCGGTTGAGCCCGCCCGTCCCTGCGAGGTAGGCCCCTCTGCCGACGCCCCGTCCACCCCTGGGTGGACGGGGCGTCGCGCGTGCACGGGCTGACCGGCGTGGCCCGACGCACGCCGCCCGGCGGTGGCGCTCTCAGCGGCTGGTGGGGGCGCGGTCCTCGACGAGCGGCACGAAGCGGTACCAGCCGTGCTCCTCGACGACCAGGTCCGCGCCGATGGCGCGCACACGGAGCATGCGGCCACGCACGGGGACGACGAGGACGCCTTCAGGGGCGAGCTGGGCGACGAGGTCGTGGGGCAACCGGCTGGCCTGCGCCGACACGAGGATCCGGTCGTAGGGGCCCTCTGAGGGGCGTCCCAGGACACCGGGCGCGGCGGGCTCCACACGCGCCCAGGGCACGCCCGCGTCGGCCAGATGTGCCGCACCCACGGTCACGAGGGCAGGCACCCGCTCCACGCCCACGACCGAGCCGGTCGGGCCGGTCAGGTGCGCCAGGAGGGCCGTGGTCCACCCCGAGCCGGAACCCACGTCGAGGACGGTGTCGCCCTCGTGGACGTCGAGGAGCTCGAGCACCTGGCGGACCGTGGTCGGCTGGCTGTTGGTCTGACCGTGACCGATGGGCAGCGGTGTGTCCTGCCCGGCACGGGCCACCTGGTCACGGGGCAGGAACCGGGCCCGCGGCATCGCCTCCAGCGCAGCCGCGACGCGCTCGTGCGCGCTCGCCACCCCTCCAGTATGCGACGAGGTGGCTCGGTGCGGGTCGGCTCAGGTCACCGTCGGGCGGCGTGGTGGCTGGTCGGGCTCGGCCCGTCCGGCCCGGGGCCGATCGTGTGGGTCGCGAGCGCGACCACGAAGAGCAGGGCAAAGGCTGCCACCAGCCGGACCGTCGAGGCGCGCATGGGCGACAGGTTAGGTTCCGGCGCTGAGAAGACCCTGAGACCGGTGCGACGCCGGACGCGTCCCCGGAACCCACCTCCTCAGCCGGTCGCGCCCTCGGCCAACGCGGCGAACGTCCGCAGCTGCTTGCGCATCATGACCAGGTCGCCCCAGTCGAGGGCCACCCCACTGACCCGCCGTAGGGCCGAGTGCCGCGGTGCGCAGTGCATGACGCCCACGATGCGGCTGCCTCCGCCGGGAGCCGGCCACACGGCATACGTGGCCCGCACGTCTCCGAACGCGGACGTGGCGCGCCCCGTGCGCATCGTCATCGTGAGGCTCTGACCGGGGACGAAGGACTCGAGCGTGAACACCGTCGCCACGACCTGCCCGGGGCGCAGCGCGGTGAGCGCCGGGTCGAGGGTGCGCGGGCTCCGGCGACCGAGGTTGTCGACCCAGTCGTAGGAGTAGGGCGCGACCCGCATCATGCACAGCCAGGGCCAGACGGCCTCCGGGGGCGCCGAGGAGGACACCCCGCGCATCAGCCGCACCCAGCCCGGCCCGGTGCCCTCGTCGCACGGCAGCGGGGTGGCCCACTCCTGCTCCGTCACACCCCAGGCGGGGGGGAGGCCGGGGAGGGGACCGGGGGTCGGGGGCGGTGCCATGCCCCCGAGTCTCGTCGTTTTCGGTGGTGGCGGCCTGCGCGGTTACCCTTGTCACACCATGACCGACACCTCAGGCACCTCAGTCTTCGCCCGCCTCGAGCCGCTGCTCGAGCAGGTCAGCAAGCCCATCCAGTACGTCGGGGGCGAGCTGAACTCCACCGTCAAGGACTGGGACTGCGGCGGTTTCGGGCCCGGCGGTGAAGCCCTGACCACGCGCTGGGCCCTCATGTACCCCGACGCGTACGAGGTCGGGGTGCCCAACCAGGGCGTCATGATCCTGTACGAGGTGCTCAACGAGCGGACGGACGCCCTCGCCGAGCGCACGTATGCCGTGTGGCCGGACCTCGAGGCCCTCATGCGTGAGCAGGGCGTGCCCCAGTTCACCGTGGACGCCCACCGCAGCATCCGCGACTTCGACGTGCTGGGCATGTCGTTCTCGACCGAGCTCGGCTACACCAACATGCTCACGGCACTCGACCTCGCGGGCATCCCCCTGCACGCGGTCGACCGCACCGACGAGGACCCGCTGGTCATCGCCGGCGGCCATGCCGCGTTCAACCCCGAGCCGATCGCCGACTTCGTCGACGCCGCCATCGTCGGTGACGGCGAGGAGGCGGTGCTCGCGGTCACCGACCTGATCGGCGCCTGGAAGGCGCAGGGTATGCCGGGTGGTCGCCGGGAGCTGCTGCTGCGCCTGGCCCGGACCGGCGGTGTGTACGTCCCGTCGCTGTACGACGTGTCCTACCTGCCCGACGGCCGCATCCAGCGCGTCGCCCCGTCGGCCGACGCGACCGGTGTCCCGTGGCGGGTGTCGAAGCACACCGTCATGGACCTTGACGCGTGGCCCTACCCGAAGCAGCCGCTCGTGCCGCTCGCGGAGTCGGTCCACGAGCGCATGTCCGTCGAGATCTTCCGGGGGTGCACCCGCGGTTGCCGCTTCTGCCAGGCCGGCATGATCACGCGTCCGGTGCGGGAGCGAAGCATCACCGGCATCGGCGAGATGGTGGAGCGCGGGCTGGCGGCGACGGGGTTCGAGGAGGTCGGCCTGCTGTCGTTGAGCTCGGCGGACCACTCCGAGATCGCGGACATCACCAAGGGCCTGGCCGACCGCTACGACGGCACCCAGACGGGCCTGTCGCTGCCCTCGACCCGGGTCGACGCGTTCAACATCGACCTCGCGAACGAGCTGACCCGCAACGGTCGCCGCTCCGGCCTCACCTTCGCCCCCGAGGGCGGCAGCGAGCGGATCCGCAAGGTGATCAACAAGATGGTGTCCGAGGAGGACCTCATCAGCACCGTCGCCGCCGCGTACGGCGCGGGGTGGCGACAGGTGAAGCTCTACTTCATGTGCGGCCTTCCGACCGAGACCGACGAGGACGTGCTCCAGATCGCGGAGCTCGCCAAGAAGGTCATCGAGACCGGTCGCCAGGTCAGCGGTCGTCGCGACATCCGCTGCACCGTCTCGATCGGTGGGTTCGTGCCCAAGCCGCACACGCCGTTCCAGTGGTGCGGTCAGCTCGGCGCCGAGGAGACCGACGCCCGACTGGCCAAGCTGCGCGAGGCGATCCGGTCCGACCGCCGCTACGGCTCGTCGATCGGATTCCGTTACCACGACGGCAAGCCCGGCATCGTCGAAGGACTGCTGTCCCGTGGTGACCGGCGCGTCGGCAAGGTCATCGAGCAGGTGTGGCGCGACGGTGGCCGGTTCGACGGGTGGAGCGAGCACTTCTCCTACGAGCGCTGGATGACCGCCGCGGAGAGCGCCCTCGCGGACCTGCCCGTCGACGTCGCCTGGTACACCACCCGCGACCGCGGTGAGTCCGAGGTGCTGCCCTGGGACCACATCGACTCGGGGCTCGACAAGGAGTGGCTCTGGGCCGACTGGCAGGACGCCCTCGACGAGACCGAGGTGGACGACTGCCGCTGGACCCCGTGCTTCGACTGCGGTGTCTGCCCCCAGATGGGCACCGACATCGAGGTCGGGCCGACCGGCAAGACCCTGCTGCCGCTCACCGTCCTGGGTTCGGGACGTCAGGCCATGCTGGAGTCGCACACGCACTGAGTCGCTGCAACGGCACGCCTCCCCGGACACATGGGGAGGCGTGCCGTCGCGTCAGCTCAGCTGCCCAGCCGCTCAGCCGCTCGGCCACTGACGGCAGGTCGGCGTCGAGGGTGCCGCGGGCAGGTACTGGAGCCACTCCTTGGTGCCGAGGTTGCGGCCGGCTTCCGAGCAGGCGCTCGTACCCAGCGAGGCGACCCCGAGGGGGACGCTGCTCCCCGTGAGCCGTCCGTCGACCCGGTCGAGCAGGACGAGGTCGCCGTTCCTGTAGGCGACGGCGTCGTGGCACCCGAGGGTGGCGTCCACCGTCGACAGGTCTCCCGTGGCGTACAGACGCCCGCCCGCAGCGACGAACGCTCCGGTGGGATCGATCACCGGAGCGGCCCCTTCACCGCACGCGCCCTGCAGCACGACCTCACCAGCGCGCGTCCAGGAGGCGGTCGACCAGCTCACGACGCGGCGAGGAGTCCGCATGACCAGGGATGACCCGTCGGGAGTGAACGACAGCTGCGGTGAGAAGGTGGCCACACCCTCGTCGGAGCGGAGCGCAGCGGTCATGAGGGTTCCTCCCGTGGCCACGTCCCGCACCACCAGCCGTGCGGAGCCGCCCGCCTGCGGGCTGCCGACCACACTGCCGATGTAGGCGACCGTGGCCCCGCCGTCGCGCACCGCGAGCCACGACCGGCTGTCTGGCGTCGTCGCCGGTCCGCCGCCCGCATCGGGGGCAGGCACCGAGCGCACCGTGGACAGGGAGGACCCGGTCCGCACGGTCACCGCACCGTTGGCCAGGCTCGCCAACGCCGTCCCTCCCGGCGCGGCGACGGTCAGCGGGTCAAGGGCGAGCTCCCAGGGACGACCCGTGCGGGCGTCCACGACGGCGCTGAAGCCTGCACCGTTCTGGTCGACGCCCTCCAGGCGGCTCAGGACGACAGCCGGGTCGCGGCCAGGGACCGACACGCGCCCGACGAGCTCGGCCGCACCCTTGACCTGGGCCCGTACCCGTTGTCCGGTGGTGAGGTCGGTGACCATGGAGCCGGTGGTGTCGCTCGACACCATCCAACGAGAGTCCGGGGTGACCGCGAACCCCACGGTGGTGGTGACGTCAGGCAACGTCGCCCCCGGACGGGGCCGTGTCGGGTCGACCTGGACCACGCGCCCGGTGGCCGTCACCGCATACCAGGAGTCCCCGGTGCCGAGGGTCGTCGAGGTGGCGACGGTCCCCGGGACCACCACCTCGGGATCAGCGCCGTTGCTCAGACCGGTCAGGGGGACGTGGGCGCCTCCGCAGACCATCTCGTGAGGGGAGCGGCGCACCGCGCAGGGGCCGGTCAGACCCAAGCGCGGCTCGGTGAACTCGCTCAGGGCCCCGTGGTACGGGAAGTGCACGATGGTCCCGCTGTCGCCCAGGACGGCCCAGGTCTCGGGGAACTCCACCACGACGTCGGTCACCGGCGTGCCGTCGAGGGGCCAGTCCCGCAGGTTGTTGGGGGCGGTGAGGGGCACCACCACCAGCCGGATGGGCCGGCCCAGCTGGGTACAGCTGGCCACGAGGTCGAAGCGCTTGGAGTCGAAGCTCACGTCACCGGCGGGCTCCGGGCACGCAGGGCCCGACGAGGACCAGAACAGGCGTCCGTCGTCGAAGAACAGCGCCAGCCGGCCATCGGTCAGCAACGCCCCGAGCATCCCGGAGCTCTCGTCCCGGTCGACTGACAGGACGGGAGCAGGTGCCCCGTTCTCGCTGAGGAACGTCGCCCCGACCGGTGTCCCGTCGTCGACCTGCAGGCGCAGCACGAAGTAGCCCGACTCGACCACCACGAGCACTTCCGTGCCGTCCTCGGAGAAGCGCGGCGCGACCAGGGCGCTGGACCCGATCAGTGGTGTGGTCGAAGCAGCCATCGTGTCCCCGACGGCCCAACGATTGGTGGCGCCGTCGAGGTACAGGAAGTGGTGGCCGTCCTTCGCGAAGGGACTGGCATCAGCAGCCTCCCGGTAGGTGCCGAGGTGGCCCCGCGCGGTCCGCAGCCAACCCGACCAGCTCCGCACCACCGTCGCCCTGGCGAGATCCACGGCGACGACCGTCGGGTGGGCGTCGGCTGCCTCGGTGTCGGTCTGGACCAGGGCCGTCCGACCGTCGGGCGACAGCTGGACGTCCACGGGGGCAAATCCCTGCGACCGGGTGGGCACGTCCAGCAGTGCGGCTCCCGTGGTGGCGTCCCACACGCGGGCGAGTGTGAGGTCAGCAGTGACCCCGACGAGCCGGGTGCCCGTGGCGTCGAACCCGTGCAGCGCGACCTGGCGGGCGAACTCGGGCACAGGTGGCAGCGGGCCCGGCCCGGGCGGAGGCGGCGGCGGAGGGGGTGGTGGCAGCTCGAACGCAGCAGCAGCGGCACGGCCGGCGATGGCCGGGCCCACTGTCGATCGGCCCGCCAGGGCCGGTCCGGCGGCCGGAGCGGTCTGCAGCCTCACCGGTGCCTTGGTCAGGTCGCGCAGGTCCCACACCAGGCCCGGTTGGTCCGTGGAGGCAGCGCCGCCGGTGGCGACGTGGTCACGACCCGACACCAGGTCACCGCCGGTCTCCGGTCCGGGGAGATAGCGTGCCGCTCGTGTCTGGGCCAGCTCGGTGGCGAGGCTGACTCGCGCCTGTGCGGCTTGCGCACCGGTGGTGAGGGCCTGGGCGTGCAGGAGCAGCCCGACGTCGTGCTGACCCTCGGCCTGCCGAGCCTGGGCGGCGGAGAGCAGGCTCCGGCCGGTGAGCTCGACGTTGGCCGCCAGGATGGTGTCCTGCGCCCGCTTGATCCGATTCGCCTGGTCGATGAGCTGTGCGTTCTGTGCGCTGAGCACCTGGGCCTGCCGGGACAGGTCGTTCGCCAGCGCCAGCGCCTTCTGCTGCGCCTTGCGCGCCTCGTCCGCCCTCTGCACGGCGACGGCGGCGCTCGCAGCCGCGTTGCTGCGCTGCCGGTTCGCCTCTGTCGCCGCGGCGTCCGCCCGTGTCGCTGCCTCCTCGGCCAGGACGGTCTGCCGCTCTGCCTCGGTGCGACGCGCCACCGCCTCGGCTGCGCTCTGCGCTGCCTGACCACGCTGGTCGTCCGCGATGCCGCGCTGGCGCTGCGCCTCTGCAGCAGCGGCATCGGCTTCGCTCTTGCGCTTGATGGCGAGCCGCGCAGAGGCCTCGGCCTCCGACTTGCGTTGCAGGGCAAGCTTGGCAGAGGCCTCCGCCTCAGCCTGTCGGGTCAGTGCGAGGTCAGCGGCATCGAGGGCGCGCTGCTGTGCCTGCTCTGCGGTGAGTCGCGCGGAGACGGCCAGGGTCTCGTTGCGTTGCGCCGAACCGGACTGGACGTACGCCACGACGGCCGCGGTGCTCGCGAGGAGGAGCAGGGCGACGAGGGAGGCGACGGCGGCTCCGGCGAGGCGACGGGTCCGTCGGTACTGTCGCACGTCCTCGCCCGTGAGGTCGTCCTTGGTGACGCCGTGCACGGGGGCCGCGACCTCGGCGACCTGCTCGCGGAACCGGGGGTGGCGCAGGTCGAGCAGTGCCGCGGGTTCCGCTGCGGCCCAACGCATGTCGACGTGGCGTGGCTCCTCGGTGAAGGCGTGGAGCAGGGACGGGGGTACCGAGTCGGAGCTCTCGTCGAAGGTGTTGCGCACCGGGTCCCAGGCCCAGGTGCCGCCGGTGACGACGGCGAGGATGCGGTTCGCGTCGTGGTCCCGGAGCCACTGCTCGACCTCGCGGTCGACCCAGACGGATCGGGCCGCTTCGGGCGAGGCGAGGAGGACGAGCCACTGCGACTCGGCCATGGCTGCCGAGATCGAGGTCCAGAGGCCGGGGTTGGCCGACAGCCCGGTCTCGTCGCGGAACACGCGCAGTGCAGACCTGCGGTGCCACGGTCGCGCGAGGGACTGCAGACCCCGTTGGAGCTGCGCGGCCAGCTCTGCATCCGCGGAGTGGGCGTAGGAGATGAAGACGTCGTACGGACCCATCACGGGTCACCTCCGCAGGGACGGAGCGGACCAAGGGGTCCGCGACCTGAGCCGCATGCTAGACCCGTCCGATCAGGCTTTCCTCTGGTTCCCGGATACTGCTCTGCCCGCCGTCGGGAGCGAGACAATCACCGGGTGACGATCGAGTCCCTGATGGCTGACGGGAACTACCTCGCGGCCTACGACGAGGCGCGATTGCTTCTGAACAAAGGGGATTCGGCACTCCGGACCCGATACCTCGCTGTTCTCGCCCTGGCGCGCTCGGGTGCGCTCACTCAGGCCCGGTCGGCTGCGGAAGACCTCCTGGACGTGGACGTCCTCGCCGTCCCCGACCGCGGTCTCGGGCTCGACATCGACGCCCTCCGGGCCCGTCTGGCGAAGGATCTCGCCTTCGAGTCGGCTGGTGCCGACCGTCCGGAGCTGCTCGCCGATGCAGCCCGTGCCTACGAAGCGGTGCACCGACGGTGGGACGACGCGTACCCAGCCGCCAACGCGGCCACCTTGTGGACCTTGGCCGGTGAGCGGCCGCGTGCCGCCGAGCTCGCCCGCTCCGCCCTGCCGTCCGTCGGCGAGCCCTGGGAGGACTACTGGGCCGCCGTGACGTGTGCCGAGCTGGCCCTCGTCATCGGCGACCTCGACCTCGCCCACCGCGCCGTCGTCGCTGCTGCGGTCATGGGGCCGAACGACTTCGCCTCCCGCGCCGCCACCCGCCGCCAGCTCGCGCGGCTCTGCGCGCACCTCGGGCTGGAGGCGGACCTCCTCGCCCCCCTGCGCAACCCTGCCGTCGCCCACGCCACCGGGCACCTGCCCGTCGCAGGTGATGGCCGGGGGAGGTTCCCGAGGGCCGCAGAAGGCCCCGCCACGGCGGAGGTCGCGCGCGTCCTCGAGCGCGAGGGGGTGAGGGTGGCCTTCGGCTCGCTGGCAGCCGGCGCCGACATCCTCGTCGCCGAGCAGCTGGCTGCTCGTGGGGGCGCCTACAACGTCGTCCTGCCCTTCCCGGAGGAGGCCTTCGTCCGCGCCTCCGTCGCACCGTTCGGCCAGGACTGGGTCGAACGGTTCCGTGCCTGCCTCGCCGCGGCGCGAAGTGTGACCGTCGTCAACGACGCCCTGCACGGGGAGGAGGACGTGCTCTTCCGGTTCGGCTCGCGGGTCGCGATGGGTATGGCGCGGTTGCGCGCCCAGGCGATGGAGGCACCGGCCGTCCAGGTCGCCGTGTGGGACGGCGTCGCCGGGGAGACGGGGGTGGCGGCCGACGTCGCCGACTGGGAGGCCGTCCAGGGCCGGAGCGTCGTCGTCGACAGCGGCGGCACCGGTGAGGCGGTCGGACGCGAGCCTCCGTCCGGCCGACGTGAGGTCCGCGCCATGCTGTTCTGCGACGTGGCAGGGTTCAGCGGCCTGCCCGACGAGGTCATCCCGCTGTTCATGGACGTGGTGATGGGCGGCCTGGGGAAGGTGCTCGAGGGGTTCGGCGACGTCGTGCTCGCCCGTCAGACGTGGGGCGACGCGGTCCACGTCGTCATGCGTGACACGGCCTCGGCCGCCCGCTGCGCTCTGCGGTGGCAGGAGAGCGTGGCCGAGACCACCGCAGGTTCCCCCCTGCTCGCGTCGGTGAGCGGCCTGCGCATCAGCGGGCACGTCGGGCCCGTGCACCCGGGCCGCGACCGCATCCGCGACGAGGACGCCTTCTTCGGGGCCGCCGTCGTCCGGGCCGCGCGCATCGAGCCCCGGACCCCCGTCGGCCAGACCTACGTCACCGAACAGTTCGCGGCCCTGCTCGCGCTCGAGGCGCCTGAGCTGCGGTGCGACTACGTCGGGATCGCCCCGACGGCCAAGGACTACGGCGCGCTGCACCTCTACCACCTGCGGGCGGCAGGGGCTGCGTCACCAGGCTGACAGGCGGTGTGTCAGCGCGCGGACAGAGGGGAGGGGTGGCCCGGGGCCATCCTCAGGACATCAGCCTCCCGCAGCTCCTGAAAGGACCCGCAGCCATGAACACCAAGATCCTCACCGCCGCCTCACCCCGAGTCATCGCCCGCCTGGTTGCCGCCTTCGCAGCTGCCGTGGCCGTCACCTTCGCGGTCGGCGCCCCGTCGCAGGCCTACACCGTCGCGAGCCGGAGCAACGTCCCGGTGATGCCGACGATCTACCAGGTCCAGGGCGCGCACTACAACACCGGTTCGGCAGTCACGGGCCCGATGTGGCACCAGTGGGTCTACCAGCCCGGCGCCACGGTCCAGCGCACCGCGTCCGGCAACCAGACGGTCCAGGTCACCTACACGACCCAGCGCTACTACTCGACCGGCTGGTCCACGATCAGCACGAACCGCGGCTCGGTCACCATCCCCTCCGCCCAGGTCTCGGCGACGCTGCCGGCGCTGTCGATCCTCCCCACGCAGGGCTCCGGGTACTACCGCGTCCTCTCCAGCATCGTCTGGACCTCCGCCATCGGCGCCGTCCAGAGCAGCCTGTCCGTGAACATGACCGACTCTGGCGACTACCGGTGCGTGACCAGCCGGCCCTGCACCGCCGGTGCCGGCTGGGTCTACCTCGGCTGACCCGGTCGTCGACAGGGGGAGCGTGGGGCGGGTGCGACGGCACCCGTCCCACGCTCCTTGGCGCGTGCCCGGTGGACGTCCTGCGCATGGGGCGTCCACCCCGGTGCGGAACCTGTGTGCAGCGTCAGGCGCCGGCGCGGCGGCGCAGACCGGCCACGTCGCGCACCTCGATCCGTCCCCGGGACAGGACGACCAGCCCGGCTGCGGCGAACGACTGCAGTGCCTGGTTCAGGGTGGGGCGCGTGGTCCCTGCGAGGTCGGCGATCTCGTCCTGCGTCAGCGGGATGACCACCGGGCCGTCGGCTCCGTACGCCCTGGTGAGGTCGGCGAGCGCGCGGGCGACCCGCCGGTTGGCGCTGGCGTAGCGCGAGTCCAGCAGCTGCTGGCCGAGCCGCTCCACCCGTTGTGCCAGCAGCTCGAGCAGCATGTCGTCGACGGCGGGGTGGCGGGCGCGGAGGTCGTGGAAGTCCTGCTGTCCCAGGGCCAGCGTCTCGACGTCCTCCAGTGCCTCGAGGGTTGCCGTGCGGCGGTGCGGACGGTTCAGCAGGGCGAGCTCGCCGACGGCGTCACCGGGTCCGACGACGGCCAGGGTCGCCCGGTCACCACCCGGCGTGGTCACCCGCACGGCGAGCCGACCGGATCGCACCAGGTGCAGGGTGTCGCCGGGATCGCCCTCGTGCCAGACGATCTCGTGGCGTCGATAGTGGCGCCGTCGACCGCACGCCAGCACTGCTTCGCGCTCTGCGGGCTCGAGGCCGGCGAGCAGGGTCCACTCCATCCCGTCAGTGTGCTGCAACTGGGCGCCACATCGGTGACATTTGTCATCGGGACAGGGCGCGTTCGCAGTGTCGAATGGGACTTGCCCGGAGACCGGTCACCATCTGGTCGAGGGGCAGGCGTGGTGCACGCGGTCGTCTCCTCCTGACCGCTCACGCGTCGGCGAGACGGCCCCTTCACCGCCTCGCCGGTGAGTGCCTCGGAACGCTCGTGCGGAGAGCTCTGAGGACAGCCGCCCGCTCACCCAGGCTCTCGAGCCGGGGGGAGCGGGCGGCATACATCTTTCCGGGGTGCGGCCTCAGGTCATGGACTCCCGCGGCATCGCGCTCGCGAACCACGGGGCGTGCAGGTCGAGGTAGCGGACGTCCGACATGGCCGCCATCTGCGACTCCCACTCCCTCCGCGCGTCCTCCGGCATCTCCCGCTCCTCGCCGGCTCGCGCCTCCTCCTCGCTGCGGAACGCGACGGTCTCGGTGAACCAGCCGTCGGGCTCCATGGCGATCGTGCCGCCGATGATCTCGGGCCGCTGCTCGTGCAGCACGTCCATCGGCTGCTCCATGAAGCTGCGGAACCGCATGGGGTCGGCCACCCGCCCCTGGATGACCTGGACGAACCCCGCGTCGTCGGACCCGCCGTCGAGGAACATCACTGCGTCGTCGCAGTCGTGGAACGTCACCTCGCCGTCGAAGCACGCCCGCATGCGCTCGAACCACTCGCCCTGCTCGGGGCGGGTGGAGTTCCTCGCCGCTGCCTCCCGGCTCTCGAACCGCACGACGCCGACGAACTCGCCGTCGTCGGTGATGCCGTAGGTCCCGCCGAGCCAGCCGTGGGCCATCGGGCCCAGGGTCTCGCGCCACTCGTCGTTCAGCCGGTGCACCTGCTCGGCGTCACGACACCTTCCCTGGATGATCTGGATGAACACCTCTCAACCCTCCGCTTCTCTCGCAGGGGCCGCTTCGTGCCGAAGTGGTCCACGTCCCGAAGTTACGCCGGGGCTGCCACCCGGTCACCGGACATTCCGGGCCGTGCGCCGAACGGTCCCGCGGAAGGGACGCGGGCCTCAGTCGAAGAGGGCGCCGACCACCTCACGGAAGACGCTGGTGTGCCGGTCCACGTCGGCGCGGGAGGTCTCGGGGCACATCAGCGCCATGTTGTGGAACGGCGTCATCAGCACGCCGCGGTTGCACAGGGCCAGGTGCAGGTAGGCGTCGAGCTCGTCGTCGGCGGCGGCCGCGGACTCCTCACCGGTGCGCGGGGCCGGCCGCGTGAACCGGTACTCCGCACGGGCCCCGAGCTGGGCGACCGACCACGGCACGTCGAGCTCGTCCAAGGTCGCCTGCACGCCCGCGGTGAACTCCGTCGCCAGCTCGACCATGTGGGCGAAGGCCTCCTGGGTCAGCACCTCGCCGAGGGTCGCCCGCATCGCCGCGGTCGACAGCGCGTTGCCGGCCAGCGTGCCGCCGACGCCACCCACGTCGACGATGTCGGCGTCGCCGGCGTCGGTGTGGCGTGTCACCGCGGCGGCCACCTCGCGGCTGATGCCGTAGGCCCCGCAGGGGATCCCGCCGCCGATGGACTTGCCGATGACGAAGATGTCGGGCTCGAGGCCCCACTCGCGGGTCGCGCCGCCCCACCCGGCGGAGAAGGTGTGGGTCTCGTCGATCATCAGCAGGGCGCCGTGCTCGGTCGCGAGCTCCCGCAGGCGCGGGAGGAAGCCGTCCTCGGGCAGCACGATCCCGATGTTGGTCAGCGCCGGCTCGGTGAGGATGGCGGCGACGTCGCCGTGGGCCAGCGCTGCCTCGACGGACTCGAGGTCGTTCCACGTCGCCACGCGGGTGGTGAGGCTCAGGTCGACCGGCGGCGCCACGTTGCCCGGACGGCTCTGCGCCTTGCCCTCGGGCCCCGGGAGCGCGAACGCCTCGTCCACCGACCCGTGGTAGCAGTACGCGAAGACGAGCACCTTGGGCTTGCCCGTCGCGAGGCGGGCGAGCCGGATGGCCCAGCGGTTCGCGTCGGTGGCCGACAGGGTGAAGCTCCACAGCGGCATACCGAACCGTCGCTCGAGCTCGGCACCCACCCACTGGGCGTCGCCGGTGGGGAGCATGGTCGTGATGCCGCCCAGCTCGCCGGCCCGCTGCTGCACCGCGGCGACGGTGGGCCTGGGGGAGTGGCCGGCCATGGCGCCGGTGTCACCGAGCGCGAAGTCGACGTACGTGTGGCCGTCGACGTCGGTGACCCGGTTCCCGGTCGCGTGGTCGAGGTAGAGGGGGAAGCCGCCCGTCCACATGTTCATCCAGGTCATCGGCACCCGGCCGAAGAGGTTGTCCGCCTGCTCGAAGAGCTCGCGGCTGCGCGGGTGGTCCTTCGTGTATGCCGCCTGCTCGGCGGCGAGGAGGGAGGCCAGTCGCGAGCGGTCCAGGGTTGCCATGGCCCAACGCTAGAGGTGGGGTGGGCAGTGCTGCAGGGGAGTGCGGATTCCGTAGGGGGCGGGTGCCGCCCCTAGGCTTGCCGACCATGGCTCGACAGCGCGTACCCGAAGGCCCGCCCCCCGCCCCGGCGGTGATGAAGCTGCGGATCCGGTACGCCAAGCGTGGTCGCCTGCGGTTCTCCTCCACCCGTGACTTCCAGCGCGCCCTGGAGCGGGCGCTGCGTCGTGCCGGGGTGCCGATGGCCTTCTCCGCCGGGTTCCACCCGCACCCGAAGGTCAGCTACGCGAACGCCGCGCCCACGGGGACGGCGAGCGAGGCCGAGTACTTCGAGATCTCGGTGACCGAGCGCGTGGACACGGAGTCGTTGCGGGCCGCGCTCGACGAGGCGCTGCCGGACGGCCTCGACGTGCTCGAGGTGGTCGAGGCGGCCCCCGGGTCCCTGGCCGACCGGCTGCAGGCGAGCGACTGGGTGATCGAGTTCCGTGGGGTCCCTGTCGAGGAGGTGCGGGCGGCGGCCGACGAGTTCCTCGCGCGCGAGGTGGTCGAGGTCAGCCGGACGTTCAAGACCGGTCCGCGGACCTTCGACGTGAGATCTGCCGTCGTGTCGCTGGACGTCAGCGCCTCTGAGGAGGCCGACTGTGCGATACTGCGGGTGGTCGTACGGCACACCACACCGGCTGTACGCCCCGACGACGTCCTGACCGCGCTGCGAGCAGTAACGGAGCTGGCACCACCGACACCACCCCTGGTGACCCGACTGGCGCAAGGCCCGCTGCACTCCGCAACCGCTGGGGTGGCTGATCCACTGGCTGCCGACGAGGACGACGACGGCGCCTGACCTGGTGCCGCGCGACCTGCGCGAGCCTCGTCTGGCGTAAGACCACTGACTTCCGTGTCGACAGCACCCGTTGCCGACACGACTGCACGAACCGCGCACCACGTGGCTGATCGGAAGGCCCTCGGGACCTTCGGGTGTGGCCCTCACCTCGTGGGTGACGGAAGGACGCCGACATGGCCTCCACGGAAGACCAGTTCCCCACCACCGAAGGCACCGACGGCTCGGCCGAGGCAGCTGCTGCTCCGGTCGACGCACCGCCGGCCAAGGCTCCGGCCCGCAAGCGCGCGCCGCGTCGGGCCACGAAGAAGACGTCCGCCCCGGCTCCCGCCGACGCTCCGACCGAGGGTGGGCCCGCAGAGCCGAGCGCAGGCGCCCCCGTGGCCGTCGAGCCCGCTGCGATCGAGGTCGTGACCACCGACGCGGCTGCGACGAACGAGGCCACCGACCTCCCGGCTGCGGCTGCCGAGGCCCCGGTGAGGAAGACGGCCAGGAAGGCCGCCGCCAAGAAGACCGCGAAGAAGGCGGTCGCCAAGCGCACCTCGAAGAAGGCCGCCGCCGCACCTGCCGAGACCGGTGCCGCCGTCCTCGACGAGGAGGCCCTTGCGCTCGCGCCCGAGGCCCCGCTGGCCGACGTGGTGGCTCCTGCTCCCGCGGACGACGTGCTTCCCGCCGTGTCCGAGGACGCCGGCGAGCTCGACACGGACGAGGAGGCCGAGGCCGCTGCCGAGGCCGCCGCCGAGCAGGCAGCCGCCGAGAGCGCGGCGAACGTCCCCAGCTTCGGGCTGCTCTTCCAGGCGCCCGACCCCGCCAAGGCCGCCCCGCGCCGCCGCCGGGCCAGCGCCGCCGCCGGTGCGCCCGCGCCGGCCGCAGCACCCCCGGCGACCCAGTCGACCCCGGCTGCCACGTCAGGATCCACGCCGGAGACGGGTGGGACCGAGCCGACCTCCGAGGTCGTGCCCGCCGCCGACGCGCAGCAGGAAGAGACCTCGCAGGACGACGCCCCGTCCGAGCAGCAGGCGAGCGGCTCCCGACGTGGCCGAGGACGCGGTCGTGGCCGTGGCTCCCGCGGTGGCGTGACCGCCGAGTCCACCGACGCCTCGCGTCGTGACGACGAGGCGCCTGCCGACCAGGCCGACTCCGTCGACGTCGACTCCGACGCCGACTCCGACTCCGACTCGGACGAGAGCAGCCCCTCCGAGGGCGGCCGTCGCCGTCGTCGTCGTGGCGGCAAGGGCCGTGGCCGTGGGCGTGGCCAGTCCGACACCGACCCGACCGACTCCTCGGAGTCCTCCGGCTCCTCCGACTCGTCCGACGAGGACGGCGACGACACCTCGTCGACCGGCCCGGACGCCGAGGACGAGCAGGGCGACGGCGAGAGCACCTCGAGCCGTCGTCGTCGGCGCCGCCGCCGCAGCGGATCCTCCGCCGAGGGGGACGACCCGCCCGGCACCGTGACCCGGGTGCGCGAGGCCCGCCGCCAGAGCGACGAGCCGCAGAGCGTCAAGGGCTCGACCCGGCTCGAGGCCAAGAAGCAGCGTCGCCGCGAGGGCCGTGAGGCCGGTCGCCGCCGCACGATCATCACCGAGGCCGAGTTCCTCGCCCGCCGCGAGAGCGTCGAGCGGGTCATGGTCGTCCGTGAGCGTGAGGGCCGCACCCAGATCGGTGTGCTCGAGGACGACGTCCTCGTCGAGCACTACGTCTCCCGCGAGACCAACGTGTCGATGGCCGGCAACATCTACCTCGGCCGCGTCCAGAACGTGCTGCCCTCCATGGAGGCGGCGTTCGTCGACATCGGCAAGGGCCGCAACGCCGTGCTCTACGCCGGTGAGGTCAACTGGGACGCCGCGGGCCTGGACAACAACGCGCCCAAGCGCATCGAGAACGCCCTCAAGTCAGGCGACTCGGTGCTCGTGCAGGTCACCAAGGACCCGATCGGCCACAAGGGCGCCCGCCTGACCAGCCAGATCTCGCTGCCCGGCCGCTACCTGGTCTACGTGCCCGAGGGCAGCATGACCGGCATCTCCCGCAAGCTCCCCGACACCGAGCGCGCCCGCCTCAAGGGCATCCTCAAGGAGGTCGTCCCGGACCGGGCCGGCGTCATCGTCCGCACCGCGGCCGAGGGCGCGAGCGAGGAGGAGCTGCGCGCCGACGTCGAGCGCCTCACCAAGACGTGGGAGAAGATCAAGGCCAAGGCCGACTCCAAGTCCGGTGGCAAGGGCAAGGGCAGCGCCCCCGTCCTCGTCCACGGCGAGCCGGACCTGACCGTCCGCGTCATCCGCGACGTCTTCAACGAGGACTTCACCTCCCTCGTCGTGGCGGGCGACCAGGCGTACGGCGAGGTCAGCGAGTACCTCGGCGACGTGGCGCCCGACCTGGCCGAGCGCCTGCACAAGTGGACCTCCGAGGAGGACCTCTTCACGCACTACCGCGTCGACGAGCAGATCGCCAAGGCGATGGACCGCAAGGTCTGGCTGCCGTCGGGTGGCTCCCTGGTGATCGACCGCACCGAGGCGATGACGGTCGTCGACGTCAACACCGGAAAGTTCGTCGGGTCCGGGGGCAACCTCGAGGAGACGGTCACCAAGAACAACATCGAGGCGGCCGAGGAGATCGTGCGCCAGCTCCGGCTGCGCGACATCGGCGGCATCATCGTCATCGACTTCATCGACATGGTGCTCGAGAGCAACCGCGACCTCGTGGTCCGGCGCCTGCTCGAGTGCCTCGGCCGCGACCGCACCAAGCACCAGGTCGCGGAGGTCACCTCGCTGGGCCTGGTGCAGATGACGCGCAAGCGCGTCGGGTCCGGCCTCATCGAGGTCTTCTCGGAGAACTGCGAGCACTGTGGCGGGCGCGGGATCATCGTCCACGCCGACCCGGTGGACCGGTCCGGCGGTGGCGGCGACAACGGCGGTTCGTCCGGCCAGTCCCAGCGCAGCGGCCAGACCGGCCCAGCCGGCGGCGGCAGCACGCGCGGCCGCCGGGGTGCCCGGTCGGGCTCGGACGCCCCCGCAGCCCAGGGCCCCCGTGGTGGAGCGTCGCAGGGTGGCCAGGAGAGCAGCAGCCCCGCCCACGGCGGACCCACCCCGGCCCAGATCGCCGCAGCCGCCCACGCCGCCGCCCTGAAGTCCGCGGGGGAGCACCACGACGAGGAGGCCCTCCTGGCCGTGCCGGCCCAGGACGAGCCGGTCGTCGAGGTGCACGAGGCCGCCGACCAGGAGTCGGTGGACCAGCAGTCGGTTCACGCCACCCCGGAGGCCGAGGTCTCCGAGGACACCCAGGACACGCAGGGCAGCGACGACACCGCGGTGGCGCAGCACGCCGAGGTCTCCGAGTCGCCTGCACCGGCACCCGAGGCCCAGCCCGAGGTCGAGTCCGCCGCTTCCCCTGAGCCGGACGAGGCAGCCGCCCCGGTCGCGGGACCGGTCGGGGGACCCGCCGCCGAACCCACCCCGGAAGCGGCCCCTGCGGCAGCGCCCAAGAAGCGCCGTCGCGGTCGCGTCGTGGCCCCGGCCGGGCCGCCGCGCGCGGTCGAGGCCGAGTCCGGGGCGTCCGACTCCTGATCGCCGCTGGTCAGCCCTGCCGAGCCAGTTTGGTCGGCAGGGCAACCACCCGGTATTCTCAACCCTCGGTGCGCCCACCGCTCTGATGTCCGCAACGAACGCGGGTAGCTATCGGACGGTCCAGACAGAGAGCGCGTGCCTCCCGAAGTACGAAAGAGAGTTCCACGTGTACGCGATTGTTCGCGCTGGTGGTCGCCAGGAGAAGGTTTCCGTCGGCGATGTCCTCATCATCGACAAGGTCAAGGGCGCGGCTGGCGACAGCATCGACCTGACCCCCCTCCTGATCGTCGACGGCTCGACCGTGACCAGCGATGCCGCCAAGCTCGCCAAGGTCACCGTCAAGGCCGAGGTCGTGAAGCCCACCAAGGGCCCGAAGATCACGATCATGAAGTTCAAGAACAAGACGGGTTACCGCAAGCGTCAGGGCCACCGTCAGCACTCGACCCAGGTCAAGATCACCTCGATCGACGCCTGAGTCGGCACCCTTTTCGGACCCCACAGACTTAGCAGAAGGCAGGCACTGACATGGCACACAAGAAGGGTGCGTCCTCGACCCGCAACGGTCGCGACAGCAACTCCCAGCGACTCGGCGTGAAGCGCTTCGGCGGCCAGCTCGTCAACGCGGGCGAGATCATCGTCCGCCAGCGCGGCACGCACTTCCACCCCGGTGAGGGCGTCGGCCGTGGCGGCGACGACACGCTGTTCGCGCTCGTCGCGGGCAACGTGGAGTTCGGCACCAAGCGCCGTCGCAAGGTCGTCAACATCGTCCCGCTCGAGACCGCGGACGCCAGCTGACTCTCGGTATGACGCGTGGCCCGGCCACGCGCCATACCTCCCCGAAGGGGGCGGGCCTGATCGGGGCCCGCCCTCTTCTGTCGTCCGCCTGAGCGCACGTCCCCTCCTAGACTCGGGGACGCACCAACCAGAACAGAGAGAAGAGCCCCATGACCAGCTTCGTCGACCGCGTCGTGCTGCACGTCGCCGCGGGCGACGGCGGACACGGCGTTGCTTCTGTCAAGCGTGAGAAGTTCAAGCCCCTCGGTGGACCCGACGGCGGCAACGGTGGTCGCGGCGGTGACGTCATCCTGCGGGTGGACCCCCAGGCGACCACGCTGCTCGACTACCACCACCACCCCCACCGCACGGCGACGAACGGCAAGCCCGGAGCCGGCGACGAGCGCAACGGCGCCGACGGTGGCGACCTGGTCCTGCCCGTCCCGCCCGGCACCGTCGTCAAGGACGGCGAGGGCACGGTCCTGGCCGACCTCGTCGGCCAGGACGCGGAGTTCGTCGTGGCCCGTGGTGGGCGTGGGGGACTCGGCAACAAGGCCCTCTCGTCCGCCCGTCGCAAGGCGCCCGGTTTCGCGCTGCTCGGTGAGCCGGGCGACTCCGGCGACATCCTGCTCGAGCTCAAGTCGCTCGCGGACGTCGCCCTGATCGGGTTCCCCTCGGCAGGCAAGTCCTCGCTGGTGTCGGTGCTGTCCGCGGCCCGGCCCAAGATCGCGGACTACCCGTTCACGACCCTCGTGCCCAACCTCGGAGTGGTGCAGGCCGGCGAGTTCCGGTTCACCGTCGCGGACGTGCCCGGGCTCATCCCCGGCGCGAGCCAGGGCAAGGGACTGGGACTGGAGTTCCTGCGCCACGTCGAGCGCTGCTCGGTCCTCGTGCACGTCATCGACTGCGCGACGCTCGAGCCGGGCCGCGACCCGATGACCGACCTCGACGTGATCGAGGAGGAGCTCTCGCAGTACGTGCCGGACGACTCCCTCGGCGGCCGGCCGCTGGCCGAGCGCACCCGCATCGTGGTCCTCAACAAGGCCGACGTCCCCGAGGCGCACGAGCTGGCCGAGATGGTCAAGCCCGACCTCGAGGCCCGCGGCATCGAGGTGTTCATCGTCTCGGCGATCGCCCACACGGGCCTGCGCGAGCTGATGTTCGCCATGTCCCGCCACGTCGGTGAGGCCCGCAAGGAGCTCGAGATCGCGACGGCGACGCCCAAGCGCGTCGTCATCCGTCCCAAGTCGGTCGACGACAGCGGGTTCCGGATCGTCCGCGAGAACACCCCCGACGGCGAGGTCTTCCGCATCGACGGCGAGCGCCCCACCCGCTGGGTGCGCCAGACCGACTTCTCCAACGACGAGGCCGTCGGCTACCTCGCCGACCGCCTCGGCCGCCTCGGCGTCGAGGAAGCCCTCTTCAAGGCCGGCGCCGTCGCCGGGGCCACCGTGCTCATCGGCCCCAAGGACAACGCCGTCGTCTTCGACTGGGAGCCCACCCTCATCGCCGGTGCCGAGCTGCTCGGCCAGCGCGGGACGGACCTGCGCCTCGAGGAGGCCACCCGTCCGACCCGTGAGGACAAGCGGGCCGACTACGCCGACCGTCGGGCCGCCCGCACTGCTGCCCGCGCCGAGCTGGCCGAGGAGCGCCGGGCCGGGCACTGGGCCACGGCCAAGAGCGAGGACGACGAGGACACCGAGGGATGAGCGTGGCCGACCGCCGTCGCGACGTGGCTCGCGCCCGGCGCCTGGTGGTCAAGGTCGGGTCGTCCTCCCTCACCCACGCCGGTGGCGGGTCGCTCGACGAGGCCCGCCTGGTCGAGCTCGTCGACGTGCTCGCGGCCCGGCGCCTCGCCGGCCAGCAGGTCGTGCTGGTCTCGTCCGGCGCCATCGCGGCGGGGATCGGCCCGCTGGGGCTGGCCCGCCGCCCCGGCGACCTCGCGACCCAGCAGGCGGCCGCCAGCGTGGGGCAGGGAGCCCTCGTGGCGGCATACCAGCGGGCGTTCGGTACCCACGGGCTCACCGTCGGCCAGGTGCTGCTCACCGCCGACGACGTGACGCGCCGTTCGCACTACACGAACGCCCGCCGCACCCTCGACCGCCTGCTCGAGCTCGGCATCGTGCCGATCGTCAACGAGAACGACACGGTGGCGACGCAGGAGATCCGCTTCGGCGACAACGACCGCCTCGCGGCGCTCGTCGCCCACCTCGTCCACGCCGACGGGCTGCTCCTGCTCACCGATGTGGATGCCCTGTATGACGGGCCGCCCAGCCTGGCGGGCAGCCAGCGGGTGCCGTCGGTCGTGGGTGGGGCCGGGCTGGACGAGCTCGTCATCGGGGGCACCGGTTCGAGCATCGGCAGCGGCGGCATGCTCACCAAGGTCGAGGCCGCCACCATCGCCAACGCCGCCGGCATCACCACGGTGCTCACCTCGTCCGACCGCATCGCTGCCGCCCTGGAGGGGGCTGACGTCGGCACGGTGTTCGTGCCCACCGGTTCCAAGCGCACCTCGCGCAAGCTGTGGCTCGAGCACGCGACGACACCTCGGGGTCGGCTGCTGCTCGACCCCGGTGCGGTGCGAGCGGTCACCGAGCGCCGGACCTCGTTGCTCCCCGCGGGGATCACGGCGGTCGAGGGGTCCTTCTCCGACGGTGACGCCGTCGACCTGTGCACGGTCGAGGGCCGCGTCATCGCGCGTGGGCTCGTCAACTACACCTCGGCCGAGCTGCCGGGCATGCTCGGGCGGTCGACGCGTGAGCTCGCCAAGGAGCTGGGGCCGGAGTACGAGCGAGAGGTCGTCCATCGCGACGACCTGGTGCTGCTCTAGCCCGACCGCGGACGCGGCCGTGGTTGGGCGAGGCAGACGTGGCTCGGCGCCGCGGCCGTGGGTCGCCGTCAGCGGACGGGGATGCCGTCGACCTGACCCCGGGTGCGGGGGACGATCGCGCCGCCGGCGAGGTCGAGGACCGTGCGTGACGCCACCGGGTCGTCGAGGGCGACGTCCACGGTGCGCAGGGCCCCGATGGCGGGGCAGGCCACGTCCGTCGGCGGCGGCGTCCGAGGCACATGCACGACGGTGACCACCACGGCGGTGCCGGACGACCACTGCTCAGCCCGGTAGTCCGCTCCGCAGGGGCCGGTGGCGTCCGGCGCTCCCACGAAGTGCAACCGGATCGTGCGGACGTCCGGGCCCGGGCTCCACGAGTCCACCCGCGGGCCGTCGCCGGGCTGCGGGGAGGTCTCCTCGGGCGGTTCGACGAGGGCAGAGTCGGGGAGGGCGACTCTCAGCAGGCCGACCGCGGTCCCCTTCAGCGCGAACCGCCAGGCGGGCACCGTGGCGGTGCCCGACGAGGTGCTGACCTGCATGGTCGTGAGCCGGGCCGAGGTCACCCCGAGGTCGGTGCAGCCGTTGCAGTCGGTGCGTACCCGGGTCATCTCGGCCAGGGTGTCCGTCGCCGACACCAGGCTCGTGGGCACCCGGCGGCCGGTGCCGTCGACGACGACGCCCTTGTCCGACGAGGTGGGCAGCGGGGCGATGGCGACGAGGTGGCCGGAGAGCGAGGCCCGCTTGTCGTTGTCCCCGACGGCGTCCTCCCAGGTGCCGTCCTGGCTGACCATCTCGCCCGGCGGGATCGCGAGGGCGAGGGGATCGCCGCCCTTCTGCACCGCTGCGAACCGGTCGAGGAGCTGCGTCGCCCTCGAGGTCCGGCCCGGGTCGCCGCTGGGACTGCTCGGTGCACCGGAGCCCGGTCCTGCGTCACGGCCGCACCCCGCGAGCAGGACGACCCCGACGAGACCGGTCGCCACGACCGCGACGCCGTGTCGGGTGAGGGGGCGTCGGCGCGCGGCAGCGGGGACCGGTCTCATACCCGTAGGACGCTTGGCAGTGCAGATCGGTTGCCACCCAGCGCAGGGTGCTGCCGCAGGGGCAGGTTGCTCCCTACCCCTGCTGCAGCAACCTCTGCTAGCAGAGGTTGCTGCAGGGGGGTTGCTGCGGGGGGTTGCTGGCGGGGGTTGCTGCCCGGGGGTGCAGCCTGCCGCGGGGAGCGGGGTCAGCGGACCCGGGTGACGTCGAACTGCATCCGCGGGTTGGCCAGCGACTCCTGCGACTGCACGAGCTGCAGCTCGCGCTCACCCGAGTCGAGCGTGGTCTGCAGCAGGTCGAACACGCTGCTCGCGGTCCGGGCCAGCGCCACGGACGGGTCGCCGGTCTCGAGCAGGTGGGCCGTGAACAACGCGGCAGTCACGTCTCCGGAACCGTTGGCCTTCATGGGAAGTCGCGGTGTCTGCACGACCCAGGCGCCGTCGCCCGTGACAGCCATCATCTCGATGGTGTCCTCCGGGGCGTCCGGGCGCTCGACGCTCGTGACCAGCACGGTCGACGGCCCCATGGCCCGGGCGAGGTCGACCGAGGCAAGGGTGTCCTCGATGGTGCGCGGCTCGGTGTCGGTGAGGAACCCGAGCTCGAACTGGTTCGGCGTGATGAGGTCGGCGGCCGGGACGACGCGTTCGCGCAGCAGGACCGGGATGGCCGGGTGCACGAAGCAGCCGCTCTTGGCGTTGCCCATGACCGGGTCGCACGCGTAGATCGCGTCCGGGTTGGCGGCCTTGACCTGGGCGACCGCATCGAGGATGACGTCGCCGATCTCCTCGCCACCCTGGTAGCCGGACAGCACGGCGTCGACCTTCGGGAACGCTCCGCGCTCCCCGATGCCCTGGATCACCGCCCGCACGTCGTCGGCGGGCATCAGCGGACCGCGCCACGCGCCATACCCGGTGTGGTTGGAGAAGTGCACCGTGTGCACCGGCCAGACCTCCACGCCGAGGCGCTGGAGAGGGAAGACGGCGGCGCTGTTGCCGACGTGGCCGTACGCGACCGAGGACTGGATCGACAGGATGCTCACCCGCCCATTCAACCAGTGGTCCGGGAGGTGGTCGTGGGCCCGTGCGCCGGACCGCGAGGCCTACCCTTGGACCATGGCCGAGATCGATCCCGCCGCCGTCGCCCAGGTCGCCGACGCGGCCCGCGCCGCCCGCACCGCCTCCCGAAGGCTCGCACTGCTCTCGCGCGCCGACAAGGACGCCGCTCTGCGTGCGCTGGCCGACGCCCTCGACGCGGCCACCGACCGCATCGTCGCCGCCAATGCCGAGGACCTCGAGCGGGGTCGCGGTTCCGGTATGGCGCAGGGCCTGCTCGACCGCCTCGCCCTCAGTCCCGAGCGGGTCGCCGCCGTGGCCCAGGCGCTGCGCGACGTGGCCGCCCTGCCGGACCCCGTGGGTGAGGTGGTGCGTGGCTCGACCCTCGCCAACGGCCTGGAGATCCGGCAGGTCCGCGTCCCGATGGGCGTGGTCGGGATGGTCTACGAGGCCCGTCCGAACGTCACCGTCGACGCTGCCGGCCTCGGTCTCAAGTCCGGCAACGCCGTCATCCTGCGTGGTGGCTCGGCCGCCGGGTCCACCAACCGCGCCCTCGTCGACGTCCTGCGCGACGCGCTCGTGGAGCAGGACCTGCCCGCGGACGCGATCACCCTCCTCGAGGGCGGTCGGGACGCGGTGCGCGCGCTGCTCACCGCCCGCGGCCTGGTCGACCTGATCATCCCGCGTGGGGGAGCGGGCCTCATCCAGACCGTCGTCACCGAGTCGACCGTGCCCGTCATCGAGACCGGCGTCGGCAACTGCCACGTCTACGTCGACGTCGCGGCGGACCTGGACAAGGCGCTCGCGATCGCGGTCAACGCCAAGACCCACCGGCCGAGCGTGTGCAACGCCGCCGAGTCGCTGCTCGTCCACGAGTCGGTCGCCGCCGACTTCCTGCCCAAGGTGCTCGCCGAGCTCTCCGGCGCAGGCGTCGTCCTGCACACCGACGACGCGTCGGGCTCCGCGGCCGAGCGCGCGGGAGTGCCCCACGAGGCCGCCACGGAGGAGGACTGGGGCACCGAGTACCTCGCGCTCGAGATGAGCGTGCGCGTCGTCCCCGACCTCGACACGGCCATGGAGCACATCCGCAGGTACGGCTCGGGCCACACCGAGGCCATCGTCACCGAGGACCGTGCGGCGGCCCGCAGGTTCACCAGCGAGGTCGACGCGGCCGTCGTCATGGTCAACGCCTCGACCCGGTTCACCGACGGGGGCGAGTTCGGCTTCGGTGCCGAGATCGGCATCTCCACGCAGAAGCTGCACGCCCGCGGACCGATGGCGCTGCCCGAGCTCACGACGACGAAGTGGGTCGTCGAGGGCGACGGACAGGTGCGCAGCTGAGCCGGCCACGCGGCATACCGGACGCATCCCGGACCCGCTCCGGGCGCATGGCAGGATGAGCGCCCGTGGAAGGCACTGAGGTCCGAAAGCTGGCCGCGCTCGAGGACGCCCACTGGTGGTACCGCGAGCGTCGGCACCTCCTGTCGCGGATGATCTCCGGTGTCACCCCGGGGACCGCGCTGGACATCGGCGCCGCCGGCGGCGGCAACACCCGGGTGCTGGAGGCTGCCGGGTGGTCGGTGGCCGCGCTGGAGTACGGCGCCGAGGGGGCCGAGGTCGCGGCCGACCGTGGGCTGTCCGTCCTGCGGGCCGACGCCACGGCTCTTCCGGTCGGTGACGACTCCCTCGACCTGGTGGTGGCGTTCGACGTCCTCGAGCACATCCTCGACGACGACTCCGCGGTGGCCGAGGTGGCCCGGGCCCTGCGCCCGGGCGGCCGGTTCCTGGTCGCCGTGCCTGCCGACCCGCGGCTGTGGTCCGACCACGACGTCGCCGTCGACCACGTGCGCCGCTACACGCGCACGACGCTGCGGGAGGTGCTCGAGCGCGGCGGCTTCGAGGTGACCTCGATGACGTCCTGGAACGTGCTGCTGCGTCCGGTGGTGGCGCTGCGCCGCCGTTCGTCGAGCGGTTCGGACCTCGAGACCGTGCACCCGGTCGTGAACCTCGGCCTGCGCGCGATCGTCACGGTCGAGCGCTGGCTGCCGGTGAAGGCTATGCCCGGTGTGACTCTGCTGGTAGAGGCTCGTCCGCGGGCGTGACCGGACCGGTCAGCGAGTCGTAGGCCACGAAGTAGGTGGGGCGGGCCTGCAGGTGGGCGTACATGCGGCCGACGTACTCACCGAGGATGCCGAGGCAGAGCAGCTGCACGGCACCCACACCCGCGACGGCGACGACGGTCGACGTCCAGCCCGGCAGGGTGTGTCCGGTCGCGCCGGCGATGAGGGCATACGCCAGCAGCAGGAATGCCGCGGCGCCGCCGAGCAGGCCCAGCCAGGTCGCGGCCCGCAGGGGAGCGGTCGAGAAGCCGGTCACGCTGTCCAGCGAGAGCCGGATCATCTTGGCCAGCGGGTACTTGGACTTGCCCGCTGCGCGCTCGTCGCGTCGGTACGTCACCGACGCCGACGGGAAGCCCAGCGCGGGCACGACGAACCGCAGGACGCGGTGGTGCTCCGGCAGGGCGTTGATCGCGTTGACGGTGGCCCGGGACATGAGCCGGTAGTCCCCGGCGTCGACCTGGGCCCCGGTGCCGGACAGCAGGCGGATCAGCCGGTAGAACGCCCGGGCGCTGAGCCGCTTGAAGACCGAGTCGGTGGAGCGGTCGGAACGAACGCCGTAGACCACGTCGGCGCCGTGCAGCCTGGCCTGCGCGAGCATCTCGGGGATGACCTCGGGCGGGTCCTGGAGGTCGGCGTCGAGCGTGACGACGTAGCCGCCCCGCGCCGTGGCCAGACCGGCCGAGATGGCCGCCTGGTGGCCGGCGTTGGCGCGCAGCCGGACGATGCGCAGCTCGGGCCAGTCGCGCAGCATCCGCTGGAGGACGACTGGGGATCCGTCGCTGCTGCCGTCGTCGACCGTGACCACCTCGTAGGTGGTGCCGAGGGTGTCGGCGACCGGGCGCAGGCGGGCCGCCAGGAGGGGCAGGACGTCCTCCTCGTTGTACACGGGGATGACGATGCTGAGCTCCGGCGACATGGTCCAAGACTAGGACCTGCACCATCGGCCGATCGGCACAAAAGGTGAGGGCCCCTCGAAGTATGAGTTCGAGGGGCCCTCTGCGGTGCTCCCACCGCTTCCGGCGAACCGGTGGCGGGTGGATCACCACGTGCGGGTCGCCGTGCCGCCGAGGCGGTCGTGCGTCCCACGGGTGCGGGTCGCCGTGCCGCCGAAGCGGTCGTGCGTCCCACGGGTGCGGTGCCGGCGGCCACCGAGGTGGACGTGGCTCCCGCGGCGGGCCCGGCGGCCACCGAGGTGGCTGCTGGTCCCACGGGTGGTGCAGCTCGCGACCGGACGAACCGGCCAAGACTCTGCCCCAGGTCGACCGCGCACGCTCCCGGCGGACCGGGTCGTACCCACTGCGACGGTGGCTTCCCACGGCTCCGGCGAACCGGTGCCGCGGGTCGGTGCGATCTGGTCAGCGGTCTCGGAGTTCCTCCGCGGCGTCGCCCGCGAACCCGGGACCCGAGGGCCCCAGGACCCCGTCCGGGCGGACCCGGTCGAGGCGGTCCACCGTTATCCGGCTGACCTGTGCCCTGGTCCTCGTGTCGGTCCGGGTTTCCCCTTCCCGACCCTCCGACCGGAGCGCGTGAGAGATTTCTAGCGGCCGGTTCTGTTGCCCCGCAAGGGGTTTCGCCAAGCTCTTTCTGTCCACCGGTTGCCCACACCGTTGTCCACATCCGGTCCCGCTGGGGCAGCACGTTGTGCACAGGGATGTGCACAACATCGGTGGACAACGGGCGTGAGGCGTGGTGGCCCGTGACCGGTAGGCTGGGCCCCATGTCGTCGTCTCTGTCGAACCTGTATGCCGCTGCCGAGGAGCCCCTCCGCGAGCTGCCCATGTCGCCGTACGCCTTCGGTGCCCTCGCGTTCGTCTCGTTCCTCGCCCTGCTGGGGGTCCTCTGGGGCTTCCGCGGCACGGCGCAGAAGCTCGCCGGCCCCGTCCACCACGACGGCGACCACGGCTCACCCCAGGGCGGCCACCACTGAGCATGCGTCTCGGGGTGATGGGCGGGACGTTCGACCCGATCCACCACGGCCACCTCGTGGCCGCCTCCGAGGTCCAGACGAGGTTCGGGCTCGACGAGGTCGTCTTCGTCCCCACCGGGCAGCCCTGGCAGAAGGACGCCCGGGAGGTCAGCCCTCCGGAGCACCGGTACCTCATGACCGTCGTCGCGACGGCGTCCAACCCGCGGTTCACGGTCAGCCGTGTCGACATCGACCGGCCGGGACCCACCTACACGATCGACACCCTGCGTGACCTGAAGACGCAACGCCCCGACGACGAGCTCTTCTTCATCACCGGTGCCGACGCGCTCGCCCAGATCCTGTCGTGGAAGGACGCGGACGAGATCTTCGAGCTCGCCCACTTCGTCGGGGTCACCCGCCCGGGCTACGTCCTGTCGGAGTCCGGCCTGCCGGCCGACCGGGTCAGCCTGCAGGAGGTGCCGGCCATGGCCATCAGCTCCACGGACTGCCGCGCTCGCGTGGAGCGGTCCGAACCCGTCTGGTACCTCGTGCCCGACGGCGTCGTCCAGTACATCAACAAATACCGCCTGTATGCCGCCGGCTCACCTGTCGGCGCAGCGGCACGAACGTAGGAGTGCAGTGCCAGCCACCGACCGATCCCTCGAGCTCGCCAAGGCGGCCGCCGTCGCGGCCGACGACAAGCTCGCCACCACCATCGCCGGCATCGACGTCAGCGAGCAGCTCGCCCTGACCGATGTCTTCGTCATCGTCTCCGCCAGCACCGACCGACAGGTCGGCGCCATCGTCGACGCCGTCGAGGACACGCTGCGCGAGAAGGGTGCCAAGCCGATCCGCCGCGAGGGCGAGCGGGACGGCCGCTGGGTGCTGCTCGACTTCGGCGACATCGTCGTCCACGTCCAGCACGACGAGGAGCGCGAGTTCTACGAGCTCGAGCGCCTCTGGAAGGACTGCCCCGAGATCGACCTGGGCGTGCCCAAGCGCCGCGACGCGTGAGCGACGGACGGCGCCTGCTGCTGGTCCGGCACGGGCAGACCGAGCACAACGCCGGCGGCGTCTGGCAGGGACAGCTCGACACCGCGCTGTCCGACCTCGGCGTGGAGCAGGCCCGCGCCGCGGGCCGCGCCATCGCGGCATACCGGCCGACCCGGGTGGTCACCTCGGACCTGCAACGTGCCCGCGTCACGGCCGAGCACGTGGCCGAGGCCGCAGGCATCGAGGTGACCCTCGACCCTCGCTGGCGTGAGATCCACGTGGGGCAGTGGCAGGGGCTGGCCACCGCCGAGGTGCGGGCGGGGTACGCCGACCTGCTCGAGCAGATGGACGTCGCAGACGTCCGTCGCGGAGTGGACGGCGAGACCCTCGCCGAGGTCGGGGCCCGTGCGGGTCAGGCCCTGCGCGAGGTCCTGGACGGGCTCGGCGCGGGGGAGTGCGTCGCCGTCGTGGCCCACGGCGTCTCGACCCGCGCCGGCATCGCCGACCTGCTCGGGGTGGATCAGCACCTGGCCACCCACGCGTTGCTGACCCTGGGCAACTGCCACTGGGCCGAGCTCCGGCACGGCCGTACCGGGTGGCAGATCGCCGCATGGAACGCCCACGCCTGAGCCGATTTGGTGAAACGGGTGGGTCACTGGGTAAACTTCCGCAGTCGCCTCCGGGGGACACCCTCTCGGGGAAACTCGGGGCTGTGGCGCAGTTGGTAGCGCACTTCCATGGCATGGAAGGGGTCAGGGGTTCGAATCCCCTCAGCTCCACCGAACGACATAAGGACCAGACACGCTTTTCGTCTGGTCCTTATGTCGTTCGAGGAATGTGTATGGGGGATTCGGGAGGAGCCTCCGGCGCGCAGCGCCCCTGGGCGACGGTTCCCCTCAGCTCCACCGAACGACAGAAGGACCAGACACGGCTCGTGTCTGGTCCTTCTGCGTTCGGGGTCCAGGGGCAGGTCTTGACCAGTTGTTGACCCGGGCCTAGACCCTTCGGTCAGCGCGGGCTGGCTGGTCGTCTGGTGTGACGCCGAAAACCTCAGTACGTCAATTGTCGTAGGAGACAGTTGACCCATGTTCACCCCCACCTCACCCGAGATGCTCATGCTGATGTTCCTGGCCGGCGCGCTCCTGGTCGTCCTCGGCGCCGTCGGCGTCCTCGTGCGCACGGCCGCCGCCGCCCCTCGCGGTGTCGTCGTCCCGGGACGTTTCGACTCCCGCACCAGCCGCTGACCGAGCTCCTCCCTCCTGCTCGAACCGGCCCGCACCGGACGGCCCGCCCCGGACGGCGCCCCGCCGCCCCGCGGGCGGCCACCCGCACTGTTTGGGACGATGGACCGGTGACCGCGACCTTCGACTACGACAACACCAGCGGTCGCCCGACCGGGGCGTTCATGGCGGTGCTGCAGGCCCTGTTGCCCGGGGTCCGGTCGGTGCGCAGGCAGATCGACCCGTACGCCCAGGACTGGGCGGAGGCCAACCGACGCGCCCTCTCCCAGGACGGCCCGCTCTGGGTCGCCCTCGGTGACTCCATGACCCAAGGGATCGGCGCCTCGTCGTTCGACCGGGGCTGGGTCGGCCAGCTCTCCGAGCACCTGCGCGAGCAAGGGCGGCCGTACCGTGTGGTCAACCTCGCCGTCACCGGGGCGCGGATCGACGACGCGCTCGAGCGACAGGTGCCGGCCCTCGAGGCGCTCGTCGCGGCCGGCCAGGTCCCTGACCTCGTCACCGTCGTCCTGGGCTCCAACGACGTCGTGACCCCGCGGTACCGGGCCGGAATGTCGGCCCGGTTCGCCACCCTGCTCGACCGGCTGCCCGACGGTGCCGTCGTGCTCAACCTGCCCAACCCCCACAAGGAGGCCCGTCGGCTCGATGCGCTGCTGCGCGAGCGCCAGGCAGAGGGCCGGCTGGTCCTGGCGGACATCCGGCGTCACGGCCCCCGCTCGTGGCGTGGCCGCCTCGCCCCGGACCGTTTCCACCCCAACGACAAGGGGTATGCAGCGATGGCCCACGTCTTCGAGCTCGCCCTCGACAGCAGGAACGTCCCCCCTTCCTGACGGCCGGGCGAGCCGGCCGGGACCAGCCGTGCCAGAGTGGACGGTCCCGCCCGGACCCGCCCGGACCCGCCCCAACCCGACGAAGGAACCCATGTCCGTCAGCACTGCAGACGCCGTCGTCGTCGGCGCAGGACCCAATGGCCTCGTCGCCGCCAACGCGCTCGCCGACGCAGGCTGGGACGTCGTCCTGGTCGAGGCGAACGACGAGGTGGGCGGAGCCGTGCGAAGCGCCGAGGTGACCGCACCCGGGTACACCACCGACCTGTTCAGCGCGTTCTACCCCCTGGCCGCCGCCAGCCCGATCATCAAGGACCTGCACCTCGAGGAGCACGGTCTCGTGTGGCGTCGGGCGCCGCACGTCCTCGCGCACGCCCTCGACGACGGGAGCGCTGCGCTGCTCTGCTCCCGCGCGGAGGACACCGCGGCGGGCCTCGAGGCCGAGGCGGCCGGTGACGGCGAGGCCTGGATGGAGCTCGTGGAGGGCTGGGACCGCATCCGCGACCCGCTGCTCGACGCACTGTTCACACCGTTCCCGCCCGCGGCCTCCGCCCTGCGGATGGTGCGACGGATGGGCGCGGGCGGCACGCTCGACTTCGCCCGCCTCGCCCTGACGCCGTCGCGGCGAATCGGCCAGGAACGGTTCCGGGGACAGGGTGCGGGGCTGCTGCTCACGGGAAACGCCCTGCACAGCGACGTGCCGCCGGATGCCGCCGGCAGCGGCCTGTTCGGGTGGCTGCTCTGCATGCTCGGCCAGGACGTGGGCTTCCCCGTCCCGGAGGGCGGGGCAGGGGAGCTCGCAGGCGCGCTCCGACGACGCGCCGAGAGCCGCGGAGTCCGCGTGCTGACGGGCAGCCCGGTGACCTCGGTGACGACCTCCGGTGGTCAGGCGACGGGGGTGCAGCTGGCCGACGGCACCACCCTGCGGGCCCGTCGCGGCGTGCTCGCCGACGTGCCGGCGACCACGCTCTACCGCGAGCTGCTGGCCGGCCACCCGCTGCCGGCGAAGCTGCACCGCGACCTCGACCGGTTCCAGTGGGACAACGCGACGGTGAAGGTCAACTGGGCGCTGGACCGACCCGTGCCGTGGACGGCAGAGGCCGCCCGGGGTGCCGGTACCGTGCACCTCGGGGTCGACAACGACGGGTTCGTGGACTTCGCCGCCGACCTGTCGGTCGGCAGGGTCCCGCAACGGCCGTTCCTGCTGTTCGGGCAGATGACGACCTCGGACCCGTCCAGGTCGCCGGCCGGGACGGAGTCGGCCTGGGCCTACACCCACGTGCCCCACGACGAGTGGGACGAGGACCGGCTCGCCGCGCACGTGGATCGCATGGAGGAAGCGGTCGAGCGCGTTGCGCCCGGCTTCCGTGGCAGCCAGGTGGCACGTCACGTCCAGGGCCCGGCGGACCTCCAGAACGAGGACGGGAACCTCGTGGGGGGAGCCATCAACGCAGGCACGGCAGCCCTGCACCAGCAGCTGGTGTTCCGCCCCACACCCGGGCTCGGTCGGCCGGAGACCTCGATCCCCGGGCTCTACCTCGCCGGCGCCTCGGCGCACCCCGGCGGTGGGGTGCACGGTGCCTGTGGTTGGAACGCCGCCCGGGCGGCTCTCGGGGCGAACGGGCTCACCGGGCCCGTGCGCCGGGCGCTGACCCGAACCGCGTGGGACCGCCTGCTCAGGACGTGACGCGCTCGCGGTGACGACCCTCGGCGAGGTACGCGAGCCTGCGGAGGGCCTCGACGTTGCGTGGGCCGATCGCGAGCTGCCGCAACGGTTTGGGGACCAGCGTGCCCGGACCCTTGACGGCATCCTCGGCGATCGCGACCGAACACGACCGCTCGTCCCGGGCGGTCACGGTGATGACGACGGCTGCCTCGCCGGCCGGCCACCCACGGGCCACGAGGGTCAGCGTGGTCGGCGCGTCGGACCGGATCACCTTGGACGTGTCGGAGATGACCAACGGCCAGACACCGAACGAGTGGTGCAGCCGCGACCCCTCGGCGGGCCAGCTGAGGTCGACGTCACGGACCCGGGACGCGCCGACGACCCAGGTGGCGTAGTCCCAGCCGTCGGCGAGGACGTCCCAGACGGCCTGCGCCGGGGCGGTGACCTCTCTGGTGACGGTGACGATGCCGTCGTGGCCGGTGCTGATCCTGCTCATGGTTCGAGCTTCTTCCTGGTGGGGATGGCTACGGAGGTCGCTGGAGTCGCCTCGGGTGGAGCCGCCCGGCCCACGCTGTTGGAGCCGGACGGCTCCAGTCTGTCCCTACCCGCGCAGGACCGGTTCAAACCGGACACCCGGGCGCGGCTCACGTGGTGACCCAACGGCCGGTTCGGGCGTCGAGCCGTGCCAGGCCGCGGTCCGCGAACGCCGCGAGCCACCCCTCCATCGGGAACCAGCCCCACCGGTCGCGGAAGACGTTGGCGTTGCGGACGATCGAGGTGAGGTGTCCCAGCGGGGGCGTGTCGGTGGGGTGGTGCTGGTGGTACGCCGCGGCGCCGCCGACCCAGAGCATGGTCCCGCGAGCAGCACCCAGGCGCTGGCCGAAGTCGGTGTCCTCGGCGCCGTAACCGGTGTAGTCCTCGCTGAACCCGCCCAGGCGCCCCCAGTCCGCGGCCGTCACGGCGAAGGACAGCGACCAGAACAGGCGCAGGTCGTCGGCGACCAGGACCGCGCGCTCGTCCGGCGCCGGTCGACCCGGGTGGGGATCGGCGAGCTCGTCCAGCCGGTCGTGGCGGTAGTCCCGGGCGTGGGCGACTGGCGGGAGGTACGCGACCGTCCCGCAGGCCACGACCGGGCTCTGGTGGGCGGCGAGCGCTCCGACGGGACCATGCCCGTCACCGCCGAGGACCTGCGTGTAGCGCTCGAGCGTCCCCGGGGCCGGGATGCAGTCGACGTCGAGAAAGACGAGGTGCTCGGCTCCGGCGGCGATCGCGGTCAGGGCGCCGGTGTTGCGGGCGCGGGCGAGGGGCAGCTCGCCACCGGGGTCGAGGTCCACGGGGACGACCAACGTGGGCGTGCCCATGCAGGTGGATCTGGGCGAGGAACCGGACGACGACCCGGACGACGACCCGGACGACGACCCGGAGACGGACCTGACCTGGTCCGGGTCGAGGACGGTCGAACCCACGGTGGAACCGGCGTCGGAGACGACGGCGGCGATCTCGGGGTCGTCCATGGCCACGACGACGTGCAGGTCGGCCGGGGCGCTCTGCCGCGCGAGGCCCCACAGCTGCCCTCGCAGGTGCTCGTGGCGGCCGCGCACGATCGTGACCACGGCGGTACGGGGCCGGCCGGTCACGGGGCGATCCCTGCGCTGGTGAGCCGGGTCAGGTGGTCGGCCACCTGCTGGGCTCCGGTGCCGTCCGACCAGCGTGCCCAGCCGTGCCCGCCGCGTGCCACGGCGAGCTCGAGCAGCTCCGGCCAGTCCTCGGGCTCGGGCCACTCGGTGCGACCCACGGCGATCCGCCAGTCGTCGATGCGCCGAGCCGTCCACTCCTGCTCGGCGTGGGGTCGGGGCTGGGCCACCACCACCGCCGGACGACGTGCCGCGGCGGCTTCGGCAACGGCGTTCTGGCCCGCGTGCGTGACGACGACGTCGGCACGTTGCAGGTCGTCCCAGAGGTCCCTCGACCCGTGGTGCCCGGGGGAGCGCTCGACCCAGGTCCACCCCGGGGTCGCGGCGCGGGCGGCGCGGACGTCGGCGTCGGTGGTCGCCCGGCCGCCGGCGCCCCACAGGAGGAGGACGGTCCGGTCGCCTGACCCGTCGGCACGGTCCGCCGGGGTGGCCGCGTCGGTGGAGGGGGCCGGCAGGGTGCGTCCGTCGAACCGGGAGATGCCCCCGACGAACCATGCCTTGTCGACCCACCGGTCCGGCCAGTGCAGGTCGTGGGCGCCGCGGGGCCACGGCGCCAGCAGCGCGTCGGCGGTGTCGTACGCCAACCGGTGGGCGCGGTCCTCGCGCTGTCCCGGCATGGCCACGACGACGGTGGGTACGCCGGACAGGCGGGCCAGGAGGGCGACCTCGACCGACACGTCGACGACGACGGCGCGTGGGCGCTCGTCGGCGGCCCAGGAGGTGAGCTGCGCCGCCCGTCGGGCCAGGCCGGTGTGGTGCCGGGGCGCCCAGTGCAGGACCCCGTGGGCGGTCACGTCCCGCTCCGAGGGGTTCCCTGTCGGAGGGTCGTCGTCCCGGGCCAGGTCGGTCCAGCCGCTCGTCCACCCGGGTGGGCGTGGACCGGAGCTGAGGCCCCATACCGGCTCGTCCAGGACAGCCGCGATGCTCTGCATGCGGGTGAGGTGGCCGGCCCCGTGGTGGTGCGCGTAGTAGCCGATCACGCGGCGGCCAGACTGGTCCGGGCGAGGCTCAGGTAGACCTCGAGGTAGGCGTCGACCATGGCGTCGAGGGAGCAGTGCTGGACCGCGTGGGCCCGGCAGGCTGCGCGGTCGAGGCGGGTGACGGCATCGACCTGGGCTGCCGCGGCGGCGATGTCACCGGGGTCGACGAGCACCCCGCACTCGGGGACGACGAACTCGGGCAGGCCACCCCGTCGGTACCCGAGAATCGGTGTGCCACAAGCCATCCCCTCGGCCGCGACGAGCCCGTACGGCTCGTCCCACGCCGGGGTGACGAGCATGGCGGCGCTGGCGCCGACGAGCGTGCGCAGGCTCGGGACGTCGAGGTGTCCGACGTACTCCGCGGACGGTCCGAGCAGCGGCTCGAGCACATCGCGGTGGTAGGCGGGGTCGCCGATGGGTCCGGCCAGTCGCAGGTGGCGCCCGCTGGCCGCCGCGATGCGGACCGCCTCGTGGGGTGCCTTCTCGGGCACGATGCGCCCGACCCAGACGAGGTCGTCACCGCCGGGGCCGGGGGTCCAGACACCGGTGTCGATGCCGTTGTGGACGACGGCGGCCTCGGTGACGTGACCCCACTGGCGGGCCGTGTAGCCGCTCACCGCGACGAACCGTGACCGCTGCTGGTCCATCAGCCGGATCGCTGGTTCGAGCCACGGCGTCGGCGGGGTGTGCAGGGTCGTGAGCATCGGCGCCGGGCACGACTGCGCGAGCGCCACCGGGAGATGGTGGAGGCTGTTGTTGTGGATCAGGTCCACGTCGGTGCGACCGCCCAGCTCGAGCATGACCTGCAGGTAGGCGTGGTGCTCCTGCAGCCAGGACTCCGCCGGCATCGAGACGTCGGAGCGGGCCGCGTCGCTGAGCTGGAGCGGCAGCACGGTGATCTCGCGGGCGTCCAGCGCAGGGTCGCTACCGGGCCCAGCGAACAGGGTCACCTCCACACCGCGGGCGCGCAGACCCTTGACCAGGGCCCAGGTGAGGGACTCGAGCCCCCCGGCGAACGGCTGGCGCAGCGGGTGGCGGGCCGACGCGAGGATCACGACGTGCATGCGAGCCCCCGTGTCCCGGCGCGGGAGATGGCCCGCGCGTAGATCGCCTCGTGCGCACGGGCCAGTGACGCCCGTTCCGTATGGCGCTCGCGCACCGACGCGCGCGGCGCCGCCTCCCCGGCCAGCCAGTGGTCGTGGGCGGTCCGGACGGCCTCGACGAAGGAGGACGTGCGGGTGGGGCCGGACGCGGCATACGACAGGACGGGGCGCTGGTCGGCGTAGAAGCCGCAGTCGGGGGCAACCACCCAGGTGCCGAGGTCGTGGCACGCCTCGAGCCAGCCCGAGTGCGTGCCGAAGCGGTAGGCGAGGACGGACACGTCCAGCCCGTGCAGGTAGGCGAACAGCTCGTCGTCGGTGAAGAAGTCGTGCACGGCGAGCTCGAGCCGCCCGGCGTCGGCGAGGGACCGCAGACGCTCCGACAGGACCTCGTCGTGGCGCGGGAAGCCCGCGGTCATGACGTCGGTGTGCGCGTCGACCCGCAGCACCGCCCCTGGGAGGGTGGGCAGGGCCTCGAGGAGGGCGTCGACGAGGGGGACCGGGTCCATGTTGGCGCGCAGGCTCTTGGCGTGGATCCCGATGACGAAGGACCGGCCGTCGACGCGCGGCTGCTCGAGCCACGCATCGGGGACGACGTGGGGGTGCGGCAGGACCGTGGCGGCGCGTCCCCAACGGCGCAGGATCGTCGCGGCCGCCCCCTCGGTCAGCGTGATGAGCTCGTCGGCCTCCGCCACGAGGACGCCCAGCTGGGCCTCGTGGGCCTCGGGGGTCTCGTGATGGGGGTTGCGCAGGTCGTGGACGGTGAGCACGAGGGGTAGGTCGTGGCTGCGCAGGGCGGCGACGACGCCCCGGAGGTCCTCGGGGGACACGGCGTCGAACCCGAAGTGCACGTGCATCACGTCGAACTCGTCGGCGTGCTCGTGCACCCACTCCGGGGTGAGCATGCGCGGGGGCCACCAGGGCGAGTCCGGGGAGGATCCCGACGGCGGGTCGGGCAGCCGGACGACCGCTGGGGCGCCCGGGCCGGGGCTCTTGCCCCCGGTGGGGGCGGGGCCAACGGGGGACAGGTGGCGTACGTAGACGTGTCCAGCAGGGACCGAGGCGACAACCGTGCTCAAGACTTCCTCCAGGGAGGGGAGTCGAGCCTGCGTCAGCAGAGCCCGACAGGGCAGCTGGCGCGTGGTTTGACCGGCTAGTGGTTACTGCCCCTCAACGTAGACCCCTGCACCGACAACGGCGACCGGCGAGCACGGGAGGGCCCTCAGGAGGTGCTGCGGCCGTGGCTACTGGTGATCTTCTCCGCGATGGCGGCGAGCTTGGTGTTGGTGCGGCTGGAGGCGCTGCGCAGGATGGCGAACGCCTGCTCGGCGTCGACGTCGTGGGCGGCCATGATCAGGCCGACGGCCTTGCCGATCTCCCGGTTGCTGTCCAGCCCACGACGCAGGTTCTCGACGTCGGCCTGGCGGTCGGCCGCGGTCAGCGCGACCGAGGTGAACGCCGCCAGGACGGCACCGATGTCCGCCGACTCGCTCGTGAGGGCGCCGGGGGTGTCGGAGAAGACGTCGAGGGCCGAACGGCCCCCCTCGCCCTGCTGGAGGCGGTAGCCGATCATGCCGCGCACGGGGGTCCGCGCGATCGTCAGCTCCGCCAGGGCCGGCCAGGTCGACGTGGTCGTGATGTCCTCGTCGCGCTGGAAGGAGTCCTCGAGGATGCTGTCGAGGCACGGTCCCTCTCCGGCCTCCGTCTCGAGCCGGTCCATCAGGGCCGCCACGTCGTCGCTGGCGGCGCGGGAGGTCAGGGTGCGGTCCGCGGCCAACGACGCGATGGAGACGTGGTCGGCGCCGGGGATGATGTCGACGGCACGGACGCAGATGGTGTCCAGGACCTCCTGGCAGTCGGCTCCGGAGTAGACGAGCTCGGCCAGGGAGGCAAAGGCCTCGGAGGCCTCGCGGGGGATGCTCGGTGACATGGCAGAAGTATCGCTCTCGCGCGGCGGCCCGCACATCCGGGGGATCCGCCCGCTGTTGCGGGTGGTGGCCAGCGGTGGTTGTGTTGAGGGCAGACACGTGGTCCAACAGCGGCGCCATGGTCCTCCTCCGCGCGACGGGACCTTCATGGCTGCTCCACTTCAAGACCTACCCCACCCGGCCGAGTCCGGGCCCGACGACCTCGCGTCCCGACACGACCTGGCCGACCGGTTGCTCGCCAGGGCCGAGGGCTGTGGGGACGCCGACACCGTCGAACGACTGCGTCAGGAGGCCGTGCTCCTCACGCTGGACCTGCCCGAACGAGTCGCTCGTCGCTACGGCGGACGCGGCATCGACACCGACGACCTCGTCCAGGTCGGTCGGATGGCCCTCGTCAAGGCCGCTCACGGCTACCGGGTCGGTGCCGGCAACGGGTTCGCCTCGTACGCACTCCCCACGATCCTCGGCGAGGTCAAGCGTCACTTCCGCGACACCGGCTGGGCCGTGCGCCCGCCCCGACGCCTCCAGGAGGTCCGCGTCCAGGTCATCGCCGAGGAGGACCGGCTCAGCCAGGACCTGCACCGTTGGCCCACGCCGGCCGAGCTGGCCCAGGCGCTCGCGGTCGACGTCGAGGAGGTGCGCAGCGCGCGGCTGTCGGGCGCTGCCTACACGGCCGTGTCGCTCGACCTGCCGACGGAGGACGGGGGCGGGGTCGACGTCGTGGCCCGGGAGAGCGCCGACGTCGACCACCTGCTGCGCCTCCAGGTGGTGCGTCAGGGAGTGGAGCACCTCAGCGAACGTGAACGGCTGATCGTCCACCTGCGTTTCGTGGAGGAGCGGACCCAGTCGGAGATCGGCAGGGTGCTAGGGGTGAGCCAGATGCAGGTGTCGCGGCTGCTGACGTCGATCATCGCCGGCCTCCGCCGAGAGCTCGTGGACGTGGCTGCGGCCGCCTGAGGAATACACCCCCCGGGGGTATCGTTGCCCGGACCATGGACACCCACACGATGCACCACCCCGGCGGGTCGCTCTGGAGCCAGGCGACGGCAGCCACGCTGCACTGCCTCACGGGCTGCGCCATCGGGGAGGTGCTGGGGATGGTCATCGGCACCGCCCTCGACCTGCACAACCTCGGGACCGTCCTGCTGTCGGTCGTCCTGGCGTTCGTCTTCGGGTACGGGCTCACGATGCGCTCGGTGCTCGGCTCGGGCCTCGCGCTGCGGGCCGCCCTCGGTGTCGCGCTCGCGGCGGACACGGTGTCGATCTCGGTGATGGAGGTCGTCGACAACGGGTTCATCCTCGTCGTCCCGGGTGCCCTGGACGCCGGGCTGGCCAGCTGGTTGTTCTGGGCGTCGCTGGTGGCCTCGCTCGCCATCGCGTTCGTCGTCACGGTGCCGGTCAACCGGTGGCTCATCTCCCGTGGGCGGGGCCACGCCGTGGTCCACGGGCTGCACCACTGACGGCTCGGGCGACCACCCACCACGCGTGTGCACCTGCTCCACCCCTGCTGGCCTGCGCTAACCTAGCTGCATGGCACGGCAGCTCCTCCTTCGATAGCCGCGTTGGCCCCCGGATCACCGAGGCCACCGCGGCCAGCCCCTCCACCGCGAGGGGCTTTGTTGTGAGTACCACCTGCTGTGGGTACCCGCAGTGAGAGCAGCCCCCGTCCGCCAGACGCGACACGACACGAGGATGAGATGAGCGAGACGCCGCACCGCTACACCGCCGAGCTGGCCCAGCAGATCGAGCTGGCCTGGCAGGACCGCTGGCAGGAGGAGGGCACCTTCCACGCGCCCAACCCCGCCGGTCCCTGGGCCGAGCCGGAGAAGGTGGCCGACCGCGAGAAGCTGCTCGTCCTCGACATGTTCCCCTACCCCAGCGGCGCCGGGCTGCACGTGGGCCACCCCCTGGGCTACATCGCCACCGACGTCTTCGCGCGCTACCACCGGATGACCGGCAAGAACGTCCTGCACTGCCTGGGCTACGACGCGTTCGGCCTTCCCGCGGAGCAGTATGCGGTGCGCACGGGCCAGCACCCCCGCAAGACGACCGAGGAGAACATGGTCGTCATGAAGCGCCAGCTGCGCCGGCTGGGGCTGGGGCACGACGACCGCCGCACGATCGCGACGATCGACCCGGGCTACTACAAGTGGACCCAGTGGATCTTCCTGCAGATCTTCAACTCCTGGTACGACCCCGAAGCCGTGCGGCCCGACGGTGGCGTGGGTCGGGCCCGCCCGATCGACGAGCTGGTGCAGGAGTTCGCCTCGGGTGCTCGTGCCGTGCCCGGGGGCGGGGACTGGGCGTCCCTCGCGCCCGTGGAGCGCTCCGCCGTGCTGGACGACTTCCGGCTGGCCTACACCTCGGAGGCGCCGGTCAACTGGGCCCCCGGACTGGGCACCGTGCTGTCCAACGAGGAGGTCACCAACGACGGGCGCTCGGAGCGGGGCAACTTCCCCGTCTTCAAGACCAACCTGCGCCAGTGGATGATGCGCATCACCTCCTACTCGGACCGTCTGGCCGACGACCTGGACCGCGTGGACTGGCCGGAGAAGGTCAAGGCCATGCAGCGCAACTGGATCGGGCGCAGCCAGGGTGCACACGTGAGGTTCCCGGTCGTCGGGCACGACGCCGCGATCGAGGTCTTCACGACCCGTCCCGACACGCTGTTCGGCGCCACCTTCATGGTGCTGGCCCCCGAGCACCCGCTCGTCGACTCGCTGGTCCCGGCCGGCGAGTGGGCTGCCGGGACGAACCCCGCCTGGACGGCGGGCGAGGGGTCGCCGGCCGCTGCCGTCGCGGCATACCGGCTGGCGGCGTCGCGCAAGAGCGACCTCGAGCGACAGACCGAGGGCAAGGACAAGACCGGTGTCTTCACCGGTGCCTTCGCGACGAATCCCGTGACCGGGCAACAGGTTCCGGTCTTCATCGCCGACTACGTCCTCATGGGGTACGGCACCGGTGCCATCATGGCGGTCCCCGGTCAGGACGAGCGCGACTGGGACTTCGCGGCGAAGTACGAGCTGCCGGTCATCCGGACCGTCCAGCCGACCGAGGGCCACCCGGAGGACCAGGCGTTCACGGGCCAGGGTGCGGCGATCAACTCCTCGAACGACGAGATCTCGCTGGACGGCCTGCCGATCGCCGAGGCCAAGGCCGCGATCATCGACTGGTTGTCCGGCAAGGGACTCGGTGAGGGCACCGTCAACTACAAGCTGCGCGACTGGCTGTTCAGCCGGCAGCGCTACTGGGGTGAGCCGTTCCCCATCGTCTTCGACGAGGACGGTGTCGCGCACGCGGTGCCCGAGTCGATGCTGCCGGTGGAGCTGCCGGACGTCCCCGACTACTCTCCCAAGACCTTCGAGCCCGATGACGCCTCCTCGCAGCCCGAGCCGCCTCTGGGTCGGGCGCGCGAGTGGGTCGAGGTCGAGCTCGACCTGGGTGACGGCCGTGGGGTGCAGAAGTACCGTCGCGAGACGAACACCATGCCCAACTGGGCGGGCTCGTGCTGGTACTACCTGCGCTACCTCGACCCGGCGAACGACGCGGCGTTCGTGGACCCGGAGAACGAGAGCTACTGGATGGGTCCGCGGGAGACGCCGGTCGACGGTGCGCCCGCGGGCGTGACCGACCCCGGTGGCGTCGACCTCTACATCGGTGGTGTCGAGCACGCGGTGCTGCACCTGCTCTACGCCCGCTTCTGGCACAAGGTGCTCTACGACCTGGGCCACGTCAGCAGCGACGAGCCGTTCCGGAAGTACTTCTCGCAGGGGTACATCCAGGCTCCGGCCTACCGTGACGACCGCGGCCAGATCGTCCAGGCGACCGAGGTCGTCGAGGTGCCCGACCACGCCGGGGGCGAGCCGTCCTACACGTGGCAGGGCAAGCCGGTCACCCGCGAGTTCGGCAAGATCGGCAAGTCGCTCGGCAACGTCGTGAGCCCGGACGAGATGTGCGAGCAGTACGGCGCCGACACCTTGCGCGTCTACGAGATGTCCATGGGACCGTTGGAGCTCAGCAAGCCGTGGGAGACGCGAGCCGTCGTCGGTGCACAGCGCTTCCTGCAGCGCATGTGGCGCAACGTGATCGACGAGGAGACCGGGGAGGTCCGGGTCGTCGACGCGCCCCTGGACGACGCGACGGCCCGGGCCCTGCACAAGACCATCGACGCCGTCTCGCGCGACTTCCCGACGCTGGGGTTCAACACGGCCATCGCCCGCCTGATCGAGCTGAACAACGCCTTGACCAAGCTGGACGCAGTGCCGCGCGAGGCCGCGGAGAAGCTCGTCGTCATGACGGCGCCGCTGGCGCCGCACATCGCCGAGGAGCTGTGGTCCCGGTTGGGGCACGAGGAGACGGTGACGTTCGAGGCCTTCCCGGTGGCCGATCCCGCCCTGCTGGTCGAGGACACCGTCACCTGCGTCGTGCAGATCAAGGGCAAGGTGCGCGACCGCCTCGAGGTCCCGGCCGACATCAGCGAGGACGCCCTGCGCGAGCAGGTGCTGGCCCTCCCGAAGGTCGTCGCCGCGACCGAGGGTGGCATCCGCACGGTCATCGTGCGGGCGCCCAAGCTCGTCAACGTGGTCCCGGTCTAGGTCGCCGGGCCAGGTCTCCGGTCCGATGAGCTGGGTCGAGGTCGTCGTGGCGCTGACCGCGCTGGCCTCGGCCCTGCTCTCGGGGGCGCTGTTCTCGTTCTCCGCGTTCGTCATGCGGTCCCTCGGGCGGCTCGACCCGCCGGAGGGGATCCGGGCGATGCAGCGGATCAACGAGGACGCGCCCCGCAGCCTGCTCATGGTGCCGCTGATGGTGTCGCCGGTGGGTTCCCTCGTGTCCGCGGTGGCGGTCCTGGCCGGCTGGGGTGTGGAGGGCTCTCCCGTGGGCGAGTCGCGTGCCCTCGTGCTGGCGGGTGCGATCCTCGGGGTGCTCGCGTTCGTCGTCACCGCAGCTGCGAACGTCCCCCGCAACAACGCCCTGGCCACGCTCGACGCGGGCGACCCGGGCGCCGCCGGTGAGTGGGCGGCATACCGGGTGTCGTGGACCCGTTGGAACCACGTCCGGGTCGTGCTGGCCCTCGGCTCGGCGGTGCTGCTCGCGGCTGCCCTGCGCGGGTAGCCTTCGGACGTGTCCGTCGCCATCGTCACCGACTCCACGGCCTACCTGCCGCAGTCGGTCGTCGACGCCCACGGCATCCAGGTCGTGCCCCTGCACGTGGTGATCGGCGGCACCGAGTTCAGCGAGGGTGTCGACGTGACGACCGCCCAGGTGGCCACGGCACTGCGCGCGTTCCGGCCGGTGTCGACGTCACGGCCGTCGCCCCAGGCGTTCCTCGAGGCGTACGAGAAGGCTGCTGCCGGGGGAGCGGACGGTGTCGTGTCGGTGCACATCTCGGCCGACATGTCCTCGACCGTCGAGTCCGCCCACCTCGCAGCGAAGCAGTCCCCAGTGCCCGTGCGCGTGGTCGACTCGCGCTCCCTCGGCATGGCGATGGGGTATGGCGTCGTGTCGGCGGCTCTGCTCGCTGACGCGGGTGCCTCGCTGGACGAGGTTGCGGCACAAGCACTTTCACGCGCGGCCGGGGCCCGAGTCGTGTTCTACGTGGACACCCTGGAGCACCTGCGGCGTGGCGGCCGGATCGGATCGGCCTCGGCCTTCCTCGGGTCGGCGCTGGCGATCAAGCCGATCCTCGAGCTCGTCGACGGACGCATCCGGCCGCTGGAGAAGGTCCGCACCTCGACCCGCGCCCTGGCCCGGCTGGAGGAGATCGCGGTCTCCGCGGCCACGTCGTCGGGAGATGGGTCCGGCGTCGACATCGCGGTGCACCACCTCGACTCCGCCGCCCGCGCCGAGGACCTCGCCGAGCGGCTGCGGTCGCGGGTGGAGAGCGCCGACGAGGTGTCGGTCGTCGAGCTCGGTGCCGTCGTGGGGGCGCACGTCGGTCCGGGAACGCTGGCGGTGGCGGTCTCCCCGCGCCCTGCGACGGAGCCATCCACGCGTTCCGAGGCGGAGCCCTCCCCGCGCTCCGCGGCGGCGGCCGACGGCCAGCCCCCGGTGGAGGCCTGAGCCGTCGTGGACACCCTCGTCACGCTCGGGCACGCCTCCTCCTGGGAGCTCGCCAAGGTACCGATCGCCGCGGCCGTGGCCTTCGTCGTGGGGGCGGTCAACCCGGCGACCATCCTCGCCAGGCTCCTGGGCAAGGACCTGCGGTCGTCGGGTTCGGGCAACCCCGGGGCGACGAACGCCGGCCGCGTCCTCGGCGCCCGCTGGGGTGTGGTGGTCGGCGTCCTCGACGTGCTCAAGGGGCTGCTGCCGGTCCTGCTCGCGGCGCACTTCCTCGGTGCCGTCACGGCGCTCGTCGTCGGGCTCGCGGTCGTCCTCGGCCACATCTGGTCGCCGTTCCTCAAGGGCCAGGGCGGCAAGGGCGTGGCGACGTCGTTGGGGGCGATCCTCGCCGTCGAGCCGTGGTTCGGGCTGGTCATGGTGCTGGTCTTCGTGCTGCTCGTGTGGCGACTGCGGTGGGTCGCGGGGGCGTCCGTCTCGGCCTGCCTGCTGCTCCTCGCCCTCGGCCTGGTGTCGTGGCTGCGGTGGGTGCCGTTCGGCTCGCGTGACACGGGTGCCTGGTGCGTCGTGCTGGCGCTGCTCGTCATCTACCGCCACCGGCGCAACATCGAGCTGTGGATCTCGGCCCGTCGCGACGCGACGTCCGGCGACGGCTCCTCGTCCACAGCCTGAGCTCCCCGCGATCCCTGTCCACAACGACCAACCTTCGGGTTCGGCCAGCCGCGATGGGCTTCCTAGCGTGCCCGTATGCCGTTGCGCCGCCGCCCGCCCGAGCCCTCTCCACGACTGCGGGCCCTGCTCGCCTCCGGCAGCGCCCTCCCGGCTCGGGGCACGGCTGACCCTCCGCCGGCTGGGGGCACGGCTGAGCCTCCGCCGGCTCGGATCTCGTCGGCGGCCCCACCGGTCACCGCGTGGCAGCCCGACCGTGACTGGCTCGAGGACGTAGGGGGTCCGCATGCTGTCGACCGACGCCCGCCGCAGCGGCCCTCGACGGGTGGTCGGCACCGTCGGCCGACGCCCCCGGGCCCGCGGTTCTTCGCCCTGCCCCAGTCGTTCGTGGGCGCGCGGCTGAGCGGTCCTCGTGCCGCCGTCGCGGGGCTGCTCATCGTCGTGGTGGTCGCC
>NZ_BAAGSF010000004.1:0-1485400 GCF_054782575.1 Pedococcus soli
GCCCGCAACAACGGCAACAGGTCCGCGAACACCTTCTCCAGCTCGATCGCCACGCTCGACCGGTCCTGGCCGATGGTGTCGCCGTCGGCGATCGCGCGGCCCTTGCCGCCGGCGTCCGGCGACACGAGGTCGACGTACCGCTCACCGAACAGGGTCTTGGGCAGCAGGCGCGCCGAGACGTTCGCCGGGATCAACGTGGCCATCTCCGGCTTGAGGGCCAGCTCGAGGCTCGCGCCGTTGCCGGTGGTCCGGATCGAGCGCACCTCCCCGACGATGAGGCCGCGCAGCTTGACGTCGGAGGCGGCCTGCAGCTGCGAGCCGATCCGGTCGGTGAGCAGGGTGACGGTGACGACCGGCGTGAACCGCTTCTGGAAGGAGGCGATGCTCAGCCCCACGAGCAGGGCGACGACGGCGATGAACCCCACGCCGTAGGCGCGGTTGCCGAGCCGGGACATGACACCGGAGGAGGTGGTGGCCATGCGCTAACCCGCGATCCGTACGGTCGTGGTGGCGCCCCACACCGCCAGCGAGAAGAAGAAGTCGACGATGTTGATGGCCACGATCGAGGTGCGCACGGCCTTGCCCACGGCGACGCCCACACCGGCCGGACCACCAGAGGCGTTGTAGCCGTAGTAGCAGTGGATCAGGATGATGACGACGGCGAAGACCATGACCTTGAGGAAGGAGAAGAGCACGTCGATCGGCGGCAGGAACAGGTGGAAGTAGTGGTCGTAGGTGCCCTTGGACTGCCCGAAGTACTCGGTGACGATGAACCGGGTCGCGCCGTACGAGGACAACAGGCCCAGGACGTACAGCGGCACCACGGCGACGAAGCCGGCGATCATGCGGGTCGTCACGAGGAACGGCAGCGACGGCACCCCCATCACCTCGAGCGCGTCGACCTCCTCGGAGATCCGCATCGCGCCGAGCTGGGCCGTGAAGCCGCAGCCGACCGTCGCGGCGAGCGCCAGGCCGGCGACGAGCGGGGCGATCTCACGGGTGTTGAGGTAGGCCGAGACGAAGCCGGTGAAGGCGCCGGTCCCGAGCTGGTTGAGCGAGGAGTAGCCCTGCAGGCCGACCTGGCTGCCGGTGAAGAACGCGAGGAAGGCGATGACGCCGACGGTGCCGCCGATGACGGATAGCGCACCCGAGCCGAGGGAGACCTCGGCGAGGAGACGCAGGACCTCCTTCTTGTACCGGCGGATCGTGCGCGGGCTCCAGGCCAGCGAGCGGACGTAGAACCGCATCTGCTCGCCGAGGCTGTCGAGCGCCTGGCCGGGTCGACCGGCGAGCTCCTGGACCTTGCTCATCCCTGCACCTCCTTCAGATCTTCTGGGGGACGACTTGGAAGTAGATGGCGCTGGCCACGAAGTTCACGACGAACAGGAACATGAAGGTGATGACGACGCTCTGGTTCACCGCGTCGCCGACCCCCTTCGGTCCGCCGCCGGCCGTCAGGCCCTTGTACGACGCGACGACCGCGGCGATGAACCCGAAGATCAGGGCCTTGATCTCGCTGGTCCACAGGTCGGCGAGCTGCGCCAGGGCGGTGAACGACGCGATGTAGGCACCGGGGGTGCCGCCCTGGATGATGACGTTGAAGAAGTAGCCGCCCGCCACGCCGACGACCGAGACCAGGCCGTTCAGCAGGACCGCGACGAGCATCGCCGCGAGCACCCGGGGCACGACGAGGCGCTGGATCGGGCTGATGCCCAGCACCTCCATGGCGTCGATCTCCTCGCGGATCTTGCGGGAGCCGAGGTCGGCGCAGATCGCCGACCCCCCGGCGCCCGCGATGAGCAGCGCCGTGACGATGGGTGAGGCCTCACGGATCACGGCGAGGACCGAGGCCGCACCGGTGAAGGACTGGGCGCCGAGCTGCCGGGTCAGGGTGCCGAGCTGGAGGGCGATGACCGCGCCGAACGGGATCGAGACCAGCGCCGTCGGGACGATCGTCACCGAGGCGATGAACCAGCACTGCTGGATGAACTCCTTGGTCTGGAACGGTCGCTTCGGCAGGGACCGCACGACGTCGAGCACGAGGGCGAAGAGCGACCCGCTCTGCCGCAGCGCCCCGGTCACCGGGTTACCCATCAGACCGACTCCTCCGCGGGGGCGGGAGCGGGGGTCTCGGCCGGGGTCTCCGCCGGGGTCTCGGCCGCCGGTGCGGCGACCGAGCTCGTGCCCGAACGGACGCCGGGGACGCCGGCGTTGCCGGACTCGAACGACCCGGGCGGCGGGGTGATGCCGTTGTCGCGGCACCACTGCCCGGCCGGACGCTCGGCGTGGCGGGTGGTGCCGTTGCTCGTGCGCAGCTGCAACGGGATGGGCGGCAGCGGCGGCAGCTCCTGGCCGACCTCGGAGGCGAGCTCCTCGGCGTCCTTCTCCTCGGACATGCCGATCGGGCCGATGGTCTGCGCGTTGAGGAACTGGCGCACCACCGGCTCCTCGGAGCTCAGCAGCATCTCGCGCGGCCCGAACATGGCGAGGTGCTTGTGGTAGAGCAGGCCGATGTTGTCGGGGACGGTGCGCGCGGTGTTGATGTCGTGGGTGACGATGAGGAACGTCGCGTCGATCTGGGCGTTCAGGTCGATGAAGAGCTGGTTGATGTACGACGTGCGCACCGGGTCCAGGCCGGAGTCGGGCTCGTCGATGAGCAGGATCTCGGGATCGAGGACCAGCGCGCGGGCGAGGCCGGCGCGCTTGCGCATGCCGCCGGAGATCTCCCCCGGCAGCTTGGTCTCGGCGCCGGTGAGGCCGACGAGGTCCATCTTCTCCATGACGATGGTGCGCACCTCGGACTCGCTCTTGCGGGTGTGCTCGCGCAGCGGGAAGGCGACGTTGTCATAGAGGTTCATCGACCCGAACAGGGCGCCGTCCTGGAACAGGACGCCGAAGAGCTTCCGGATCTCGTAGAGGTCGTGCTCGCGCAGCCGGGTCAGGTCGCTGCCGGCGATCATGATCGACCCGGCATCCGGCTTGAGCAGCCCCACCAGGGTCTTGAGGAACACCGACTTGCCCGTGCCCGAGGGGCCGAGCATCACCGAGATCTCACCGGCCGGGAGGGTCAGCGTGACGTCGTTCCAGATCACCTGGGACCCGAAACGCTTGGTCAGGCCCTCGACCTTGATCTCAACGCCCACTGCTCACCTCGTCGTGGTTGGGGTACACCGCCGGGTGGCCACGATCGGCCGACCCGGTACGCATGGCTCAACGAGGCCGGGGCCTCGAAGTTACGCCCCGGTACGGACCCGGGAGCGGCCAGAGGCTACCCCACCACGGCGTCCCCGGAACCGCATTCCCGGGGACGCCGAAAGGCGGGCCCGACCGGAGTCGGACCCGCCTTCGGCGGTCGTGCTGTGCTTCCTCGCCGAGGCGGAGGAAGCGTCAGATCACTTGACGGAGACGGTGGCCCCGGCGCCCTCGAGGGCGTCCTTGGCCTTGTCCGCGGCAGCCTTGTCGACCTTCTCGAGAACGGGCTTGGGGGCGCCGTCCACGAGGTCCTTGGCCTCCTTCAGGCCGAGGGAGGTCAGCGCGCGGACCTCCTTGATGACCTGGATCTTCTTGTCGCCAGCGGCCTCGAGGATGACGTCGAACTCGTCCTGCTCCTCGGCAGCAGCGGTGTCGCCGCCAGCCGGGGCGCCGGCCGCAGCAACGGCCACGGGGGCAGCAGCGGTGACGTTGAAGGTGTCCTCGAACTGCTTCACGAACTCGGAGAGCTCGATGAGGGTCATTTCCTTGAAGGCCTCAAGGAGCTCGTCGGTGGAGAGCTTCGCCATGATGGGCGTCCTTTCGTGTGTTTCGGTATGCCGTGAGTGGCGGTTTGGTGTGTGAGCCGGACTCTGACCGGGGTCACCCCCGGACGGGGTCAGCTCGCGTCGCCACCCTCGGCGACGTCTGCAGCTGCCTCGGCCTCGGGGGCGTCGGCGGGGGTCTCCTCGGCCTCGGCCTCGGCAGCGGGAGCAGCGGCGTCAGCCACCGGTCCCTCGGCCTCGACCTTGGCACGCAGCGCGTCGACGACCCGAGCGGTCTGTGACAGCGGTGCAGCGAAGAGGTAGACAGCCTGGCTGAGCGACGCCTGGAGGGCACCGGCCAGCTTGGCCAGGAGAACCTCGCGGGACTCGAGGTCCGCGAGCTTCGTGATCTCCTCGGGGGTGAGGGCCTTGCCGTCGAGGACGCCGCCCTTGATCACGAGGAGGGGGTTCGCCTTGGCGAAGTCACGCAGGCCCTTTGCGGCCTCGACCGGGTCACCGTCAACGAAGGCGATGGCGGACGGGCCGACGAGCTGACCGTCGAATGCCGTGACTCCGGCATCCTTGGCAGCAAGTTCGGTGAGCGTGTTCTTCACGACGGCGAAGGTGGCGTTTCCGCGCAGCGAGTTGCGCAGGTCGGTGATCTGCTTCACCGAGAGCCCGCGGTACTCGGTCAGCACGGCCGCGCCGGAGGTGCGGAACTTGTCCGACAGCTCGGCGATGGCGGCAGCCTTGTCAGCCTTGGCCATGGGGCCTCCCTTCCGTGTGTTCGACCGTTCGGAGATGAGGGCCCGGCATGAGAAGAGCCCCGTGCACAGGCACGGGGCTCGCACGCTGACAGGCTCGAGGAGCCGGTCCTGCGGGTGAATCGTGGCCTGCGCTGGATGCCCACCTCGGTGGGACCTTCGGTCACGTGCTGCCTCTTGCGGTGGCACGCGACAACCAAGCGGTCTGTGGTCAGGGACCAGAGTAGGCGCTGCCCACCCCGGGGACCAAATCGCGCCACCGCCCCCGAGGGGAGACGGTGGCGCGACAGCGGTCGGGTGGTCACCCGACCCGGTGGGGAGGTGTCAGCTGGTCGGCAGCTGGAAGGTGCCCACCTGGTCGGCCGGGGGCACCGTGATCGTGACCGGCTTGCCCCAGTCCGAGAAGACGATGTTGATGGTCTGACCCTGGGAGTCGACGGTCATCTTGGTCGGGCGGTCCTGGCTGTCGAGGGTGTAGCGCGCCTTGACCGGTGCCACCGAGGGCGAGGCCGTGGCGGTGCTGCCGCCCAGGAGGGCCGTCGGGTCGATGGTGACGTCGTAGACCTTCTCGTCGGCCGAGCTGCTCACGACCGTGGCCTTGCTGCCCTTGAGGGCCGTCGCCAGCTGGCGCGGGTCACCCATGTCACCGGTGAGGCCGGCGAACATCTTGCTCATCGGGTCGGTGCCCTTGGGGTCGATCTTCACCCACGGCTTCGACGAGCCGGGCAGGCCCTTCATGTAGATGATGCCGCCGGTGGAGACGATCTGCAGGGTCTGGCCCTGGATCCCCATCTCCATCGACTGCTCCATCTTTCCGTCCTTCATGGTGAACGAACCCTTGGCGCTCCCCTGCGTGCCGAGGTCCATGGTCACCGTGCCGGAGCCGGCCTTGAGCATCGCGTCGGTCATGCGCGTCGCCAGGGCTGCACCGTCCACGGACTCGCCCGCCTTGGCGGCAGAGGCGGAGGAGCTGGCGCTGCTCGACGACGACGTGCTGGACGAGCCGGGCGAGTTGGAGTCGGAGCTGCCGCAGGCGCTCAGGCCCAGTGCCGCCGTCAGGGCGACGGCGGCGATCGAGGTGGTCTTCATGCGGGTCCCCCAGAAGATGTGGTGCGGATGTGCGACGCGCGCACTGACCTGTCCACCATAACCGCCCTGCTGCGTGCCGCCCTCATGGGCAGAGCCCGCCACCCCTCGCGGGGTGACGGGCTCTGCACGGTGCGGCGGGACTCAGGCGTTGGCCTCGTCCTCGACCAGCAGGTTGCGCGTGCGGTTGTAGTCCAGCGGGATGCCGGGGCCCATCGTCGTGGTCATGGTCGCCTTGAGGATGTAGCGGCCCTTGGACGCCGACGGCTTCAGACGCAGGATCTCCTCCAGCGCGGCACCGTAGTTCTCCACGAGCGACGTCTCGTCGAAGGAGGCCTTGCCGATGATGAAGTGGAGGTTCGCGTGCTTGTCGACGCGGAACTCGATCTTGCCGCCCTTGATGTCGGTGACGGCCTTGGCGGTGTCCATGGTGACGGTGCCGGTCTTCGGGTTGGGCATGAGACCACGCGGGCCCAGGACCTTTCCGAGGCGACCGACCTTGCCCATCATGTCCGGGGTGGCGACGACGGAGTCGAAGTCGAGCCAGCCGCCGGCCACCTTCTCGAGGAGCTCGTCGGAACCGACGAAGTCGGCGCCGGCCTCACGGGCGGCCTCGGCCTTGTCGCCGTTGGCGAACACCAGGACGCGGGCGGTCTTGCCCGTGCCGTGGGGGAGGTTCACGGTGCCGCGGACCATCTGGTCGGCCTTGCGCGGGTCGACGCCGAGGCGCATGGCGACCTCGACGGTCTCGTCGTACTTGGCCTTGGCGGCGGTCTTGGCGAGGCGGACGGCCTCGAGGGGGGCGTAGACCTTGGTGACGTCGATCTTCTCCGCGGCCTCGCGGTAAGCCTTGCTGCGCTTCATTTCTGCTCCTGTGTCGAACGGTTCAGGTGGTGCGGTGGAGTTGTGGTCGGTACGGACCAGCGCGGTCCTGCCACGGGTCTTCGGTGTGCCGCCTGCAGCGGCACACCGAAGGAGAACGGGGGTGTTACGAGAGGCTGGTCTCGACGCCCATCGAGCGCGCGGTGCCGGCGATGATCTTCATGGCCTGCTCGACGTCGTTGGCGTTGAGGTCTTCCATCTTCATCGTGGCGATCTCGCGGACCTGGTCGGCCGACAGCTTGGCGACCTTGGTCTTGTGCGGCTCACCCGAGCCCTTGGGGACGCCGGCAGCCTTCTTGATCAGCTCGGCGGCCGGAGGGGTCTTGGTGATGAAGGTGAAGGAACGGTCTTCGTAGACCGTGATCTCCACGGGGATGACGTTGCCGCGCTGGGACTCCGTCGCAGCGTTGTACGCCTTGACGAACTCCATGATGTTGACGCCGTGCTGACCGAGGGCCGGGCCGACGGGGGGTGCGGGCGTCGCGGCGCCGGCCTGGATCTGCAGCTTGATGAAGCCGGAGATCTTCTTCTTCTTGGGAGGCATGTGCTGGTGTTCCTTCTGTGGTGGTTGGGCCTACGCCGTGGGCGATGACCCGGTTGCAGTACCCCCGAGGACCGGGGGCAGGAGCCGAACCCTCAGATCTTGGCGACCTGGTTGAACGACAGCTCGACCGGGGTCTCCCGGCCGAAGATCGAGACCAGCACCTTGAGCTTCTGGGTGTCGGCGTTGATCTCGGAGATCGTGGCGGGAAGGGTCTCGAAGGGCCCCTCCATGACGGTGACGGACTCGCCGACCTCGAAGTCGACGACAGCGACCTCGCGGGGCTTGCCCCCACCCGCACCGCCGGCAGCGGCCGCAGCCTGCTGCTCGAGGTCGGCCGGGGCGAGCATCGTGTAGACCTCGTCGAGGCTGAGCGGCACCGGCTGGTGGGCGTTGCCGACGAAGCCGGTCACACCGGGCGTGTGGCGCACGGCGCCCCACGACTCGTCGGTGAGGTCCATGCGGACCAGCACGTACCCGGGCATCCGGACGCGCTTGACCAGCTTCTTCTGGCCGTTCTTGATCTCGGTGACCTCTTCCATCGGGACCTGGGCCTCGAAGATGAAGTCCTCCATGTTGAGGGAGGTCGTGCGGTTCTCGAGGTTCGCCTTGACGCGGTTCTCGTAACCCGCGTAGGAGTGCACGACGTACCAGTCGCCGAACTTGCTGGCGAGGGTGTCCTTGAACTCCTTGACCGGGTCGGCCGGCGGCGCGTCGACGTCGACCTCGTCGGTCGCCTCGTCGCCCACCTCGTCGGACACCTCGGTGTCGGTGCTGTCGTCGCTGTCGCTGAAGGCGGCCTCGGGGGTGGCTTCGGTGTCCACGGAGTCGTCGACAGGGTCCGTCCCGGGCTGCTCGAGCTCGGCGGCGTCGGTGCTCGCGGTGACCTCGTCGGTCTGCGGCTCCGCGTTGTCGGTGGTCCACTGGTCGGACACGCTGATGACCTACTTCCTTCTGGTGTTCACCGGGAGGAACCCCGGGTCAGTGCGGCACTGCGGCGACTAGCCGCCGAAGACCCACAGGACGAGCTTGGTGAAGCCGAAGTCCACGGAGGAGACGAGCGCCATCACGAACACGACGAACACGATCACGACGATCGTGTAGTTGACCAGCTCGCTGCGCGTCGGCCGGACGACCTTGCGCAGCTCGTCGAGGATCTGGCTGACGAAGAGCGAGATGGAGCGGAAGAGCCGGGAAACCGGGTTGCCGCCCTTTCCGCCCTTGCGGCTGGTGCGACCAGAGCCGCGGGTCTCCGCGCTCACGTCCGTCACGATGCCTCTTCTCGCTGATGTCTGCCGTGCTGCCGGGTCGGCCGCAGGTCCTGCAACGCAGGGCAGGAGGGACTCGAACCCCCAACCGCCGGTTTTGGAGACCGGTGCTCTACCAATTGAGCCACTGCCCTACGGAACGACCCACGGGGAGCGGGAGGTTCCGGTGGTCGTCACCGCCCACGCCGAACCTGCCCGAGGGCACGTCGGAAGCATGGTCGAAGTCAACCGAGGAGCAAGCATACGTGAGCCGTGACCCGGAATGCGAACTCGCTCCCGACCACCAGCCCGATCACCCCGCCGACCACGCCCGACCACGCTCGACCACGTCCCCGACGGGTGGGTCCCCGGCGGTGACGCGGCCCGGGTGGCGGCTGTGCGCCATACGGACGCCGCCTGCGCGGCATCACGCACCTCTGGGAGCATGGCAGCGTGACCGAGCAGACCGCCACCAGCCGCCCCACCCCCCTCGCCGAGCGCTCCGCCGCCGACCTCGCGTCGTTCGCGCGGGAGCAGCAGGAGGCGTATGCCGCGCTCAAGGAGCGAGGCCTCAAGCTCGACCTCACGCGCGGCAAGCCGGCCAGCGAGCAGCTCGACCTCTCCAACGCCCTGCTCACCCTGCCCGAGGGGTTCACCGACGCGAGCGGCACCGACACCCGCAACTACGGCGGCCTCGACGGGATCAAGGAGCTGCGCGAGATGTTCGCCGAGCTGCTGTGGGTCCGGCCCGAGCAGGTCGTGGCGGGCGGCAACTCCAGCCTGACGATGATGAAGGACACCCTCGTCGACCTGTTGCTGCACGGTGGCGTGGACTCGCCGCGACCGTGGGGCCAGGAGGACAAGGTCACCTTCATCTGCCCCGTCCCCGGGTACGACCGGCACTTCACCCTCCTCCAGTCGTTCGGCATCGAGATGGTGACCGTCCCGATGCATGACGACGGCCCGGACGCCGAGGCGGTCGCAGCCCTGGTGGCGGACGACCCGAGCATCAAGGGCATGTGGATCGTGCCGACCTACGCGAACCCGTCGGGCTCGGTCGTCACCCAGGAGGTGGCCGCGCGGCTCGCCTCGATGCAGACCGCTGCGCCGGACTTCAAGATCTTCTGGGACAACGCCTATGCGCTGCACCACCTCACCGCCGACGAAGCCAAGAGCGCCGACGTCCTCAGCCTCGCCGCCGCAGCCGGTCACCCGCACCGGCCGATCATGTTCGCCTCGACGTCCAAGATCACCTGGGCCGGTGCCGGGGTCGCGTTCCTGGCGGCGTCCGTCGAGAACGTGAAGTGGTACCTGGGCCACCTCGGCAAGGGGTCGATCGGCCCCGACAAGGTCAACCAGCTCCGCCACGCGCAGTTCTTCGGCTCGGCCCAGGGCGTGCGCGACCACATGGTCAAGCACCGGGAGATCATCGCGCCGAAGTTCGCCGAGGTGGAGCGCATCCTCACCGAGCGCCTCGACGGCCTGCAGGTCGCGACGTGGACGCGCCCGACCGGTGGGTACTTCGTCAGCCTCGACGTGCTCGACGGCACCGCCTCACGCGTGGTCCAGCTGGCCAAGGAGGCCGGCATCGCCCTGACGCCCGCGGGTTCCTCCTTCCCCCTCGGTGACGACCCCCGCGACCGCAACATCCGCCTCGCCCCGACCTTCCCGCCACTGGGCCAGGTCACCGAGGCGATGGAGGCCGTCGCCACGTGCGTCCTGCTCGCGGCCGCCGAGCAGGCGACCGCGGCGCACCCCGCCTGAGTCGGCGCACCGCCACACCGGCGGGCCGGCTCGGGCCGCAGGACGCCGAACGGGACCCTTGGCCTTGCGGCACCCCCTCCGCTGCCGCAGGGTGGTGACATGAGCGATCAGCCCGGCACCGAAAGCATCGAGGACGACCTCGGCAGCTACAGCGTGGACGACTCCGTCGACGCAGGCAGCGGCCAGGAGGGCCTCCTGGACTCCAGCGAGGGCGACAACGAACCCTGGTCCCCGCCCGACCAGCAGCCCCGCAACACCGAGTGGGGCACGACGGCCACCGAGCAGGGCCTCGAGGAGAGCATCGACCAGCGGATCATGCAGGAGGTGCCCGACCCCGACTCGGCCTACGGCGCCCCCGACAACGAGTCCGGGCTCGACGAGGAGCCGCGCGTCGGCGGTGACGACCCCGACAGCATCGACGCCGACCAGGACTTCCTGGGGGACGCCGAGGTGGGCGACGGCCCGGTGGGGACGCTGACCGACCCCGACGAGGGCGCCCGCGAGGACGTCGACGCCGAGCTGCTCGGGGACGAGAGCGGCGGCTCGGGCGACCTGAGCCCCGAGGAGCAGGCCATACACGTCGTCGACGGCGACTGACCAGGCCCAGCCACCGACGAGAGGCGTCGACCCCCGTGGGTCGGCGCCTCTCGTCGTCCCGGGCGGTGCCAGACTGCACGCCATGCCCCGCCCGGTCGAGTCCCTCCCGAAGGCGCACCTGCACCTGCACTTCACCGGTTCGATGCGCGTCGAGACGGTCCGCGACCTCGCCGTCAAGCACCGGCTGCACCTCCCCGACGCCCTGACGAGCGGGTGGCCGCCACAGCTGAGCGCGCGCGACGAGCGTGGCTGGTTCCGGTTCCAGCGCCTGTACGACGCGGCGCGCGCCTGCGTGCGCGACGAGTCCGACCTGCGGCGGATCGTCCGTGAGGCGGCCCGGGACGACGCGGCGGAGGGTTCACGCTGGCTGGAGATCCAGGTGGACCCGACGTCCTACGCACCCTTCGTCGGGGGGATCACCCCGGCCCTGGAGATCGTCCTCGACGAGGCCGCAGCGGCGTCGCGCGAGGAGGACACCGGGGTCGCGGTCGTCGTCGCGGCCAGCCGGATCCGGCACCCGCTCGACGCTCGCACGCTCGCCCGGCTGGCGACGCAGTACGCCGGTGACGGCCCGGGCACCGTGGTGGGGTTCGGGTTGAGCAACGACGAGCGCCGCGGGGTCACGGCCGAGTTCGCCCCGGCCTTCGCCCTCGCGCGCCGTGCCGGCCTGGCGCTCGTGCCGCACGCCGGCGAGCTCCTCGGACCGGCGGCCGTCGAGGCCACCCTCGACGCGATCGAGCCGGACCGGCTGGGCCACGGCGTGCGCTGCGTCGAGGAGCCCCGGGTGCTCGAGCGCGTCGCCGAGTCGGGGGTCGCCCTCGAGGTGTGCCCCCGCAGCAACGTGGCGCTGGGCGTCTACTCCTCCCCCGAGGAGGTGCCGCTGCGCGCGATCGTCGAGCACGGCATACCGGTCGCACTCGGGGCCGACGACCCGCTGCTGTTCGGGTCGCGGCTGGCCGCGCAGTACCAGACGGCCCGGGAGGTGCTGGGGTTCTCCGACGAGGAGCTGGCCGAGCTGGCCCGGGGCTCGCTGCGGGCCAGCCGTGCGCCCGCCGCGGTGAGGGACGCGGCCCTGGCCGACGTCGACGCCTGGCTGGCCGCTCCGGCCTGACACCGGACCGGGTCGGCCGCCAGGGGCGGCCGAGGTCGGCCGAGGTCGGCCGAGGTCGGCCGAGGTCGGCCTAGAGGCCGTGTCCGACGAGGACGGGCTCGTTGACCAGCACCACGCCGAAGGCCTCGTGGACGCCGTCACGCACCGCGCGGGCGAGGGCGGCGACCTGTGCGGCCGTGGCGCCGCCGCGGTTGGTCAGCGCCAGCGTGTGCTTGCCGGAGATCGCTGCCGAGCTGCCGGGCAGGCTGAACCCCTTGCCGAACCCGGCCTGCTCGATCAGCCACGCTGCGCTGGTCTTGATGTTGCCGTCGGGGTCGGCGAACCGCGGCGGTGTCGGCCCGTCGACGCCGAGGCGGGCGGCGGCGCGGGACTCGAGGTCGGCGAAGTGGGGACCCGACAGGATCGGGTTCGTGAAGAAGGACCCGCAGGACCAGGTGTCGTGGTCGTCGGCGTCCAGCACCATGCCGCGTCGGCGACGCTGGTGCAGCACCGCCTCACGGGCGTCGGCGAGCGGCACCCTGTCGCCGACGGCGACCTCGAGCTGGCGGGCCAGGTCGGCGTACCCGACGGGCTGGCTCAGCTCGCTCGGGACGAGCTGGAAGAGCACGTCGAGGACGACGAAGCGGCTCGTGGCCTTGAAGATCGAGTGCCGGTAGGTGAAGGCGCAGTCGAGCGAGGCGAAGGTACGGACCCGCTGCTCGTGCCGGTCCCAGACGCGCACCGAGGCGATCGTCTGGGCGACCTCCTGGCCGTAGGCGCCCACGTTCTGCACCGGCGTCGCCCCCGTGCCACCGGGGATGCCCGAGAGCGCCTCGATGCCGGACCACCCCTCGACGACCGCACGGGCGACGAGGTCGTCCCACGGCACACCGGCCGCGACCCGCACCATCACCCCGCCGCACAGGTCCGCCGACTCGACGTCGATGCCGTCGGAGGCGACCTTGACGACGGTGCCGGGGAAACCCGCGTCGGTGACGACGACGTTGCTGCCCCCGGAGATGACCAGCAGGGGCTCGTCGGCGTCGTCGACCTCCCGGACGGCGTCGACCACCTCGTCGGTGGTCGTCGCCGTCACCAGGCGAGCCGCCGGGCCCCCGACGCGCATCGTCGTCAGGTCGGCCAGGGGGACGTCGTGCTCTTCGCTCATGCCGGGGCGATCAGTCGAGCAGGACGACGGCCAGGCAGCGTCCGAGGACCTTGTCCCCACCGCTCGTCACGGTCAGCTCGACGGTCGCGCGGCGGGTGGCCTCATCGACGGACTTGACCACGCCCGCGACCTCGACGGCGCCGCCGCCCTGGGGCACGACGACCGGCTTGGTGAAGCGGGTGCCGAACTCGACGACGCGTCCGCCGTCGCCGGCCCACTCCTCGACGACCGAGCCCGCGGCACCCATCGTCCACATGCCGTGGGCGATGACGTCGGGCAGGCCGACGGAGGTGGCGAACTCCTCGTCCTGGTGAATGGGGTTCTGGTCGCCGGAGGCGTTCGCGTAGGCCACGAGGCTGTCGCGACCCACGGGGATGGTGCGGGCCTCGATGGTGTCGCCGACAGAGGTGTCGGCCAGGGTGCGCACGCCCATGCTCACTCCCCTCCCCGGATGACGATGGTGGACGTCGACGTGCACAGTGCCGCGCCGTCGGTGGTCGTGAGCTCGGTGCGGGTGGTGACCATCGAGTGGCCGCCCGCCGCGCGGACCGAGTCGACGGTGAGGGTGCCGAGCACCTCGTCACCGGCGGTGATGGGGCGGTGGTGCACGAACCGCTGCTCGCCGTGGACGACGCGGCTGTAGTCGATCCCGGCCTCCGGGTCCTGGACGAACACGGCGTCGCACTGCTGCGCGATGGTCACGGCGAAGGTCGGCGGGGCGATGACGTCGGCGTACCCGGCGGCCCGCGCGGCCTCGCTCGAGGTGTGCACGGGGTCGGTCGAACCCACCGCGGAGGCGAAGGCCGCGAGGCCCTCTGCCGTCACGGCATACGGGCCACTGGGCGGGTAGGTGCGCCCCACGAAGTCTGCGTTCACGGCCATGGCACCCACCCTATGGTGCGGCGCGGGGTGCCGGTCGGACGGGGACACGACAAAGCCGCCCGGGGACTGTAGTCCGGGGCGGCTGTCGAAACGCGTCAGGTCAGCGGGTCTCGCGGTGGACCGTGTGCTTCTTGTCGCGGGGGCAGAACTTCTTCATCTCGAGACGGTCGGGGTTGTTCCGACGGTTCTTCTTGGTGATGTAGTTGCGCTCCTTGCAATCCACGCACGCCAAGGTGATCTTGGGGCGGACGTCTGCGCTCTTGCTAGCCACGGGGCAACCTGCTCTCGGAACTGACGGTGGTGAAGTCTGGACGCCGCGCGCGACATCCAACGACATCGGGCAGCGACACATCAGGCTACGCGAATTCAGGCTGATCCTGAAATCGCGGTTGTAGCGGGAGCGGGGCTCGATCCCGCGACCTCACGATTATGAGTCGTGCGCTCTAACCAGCTGAGCTACCCCGCCATGGGGTGCAGCACCTCGCGATGCCTCTCCCAGAGCCCCCTGTCGGAATCGAACCGACGACCTTTTCCTTACCATGGAAACGCTCTGCCGACTGAGCTAAGGGGGCCTGCACACCGGGGCTCTGGGAGCCGCGCGGAAGTGCGACGGTGAGACTACACGCTCCGGTGCCCGGACCGAAAATCGAGGGTCCGGAGGGCGTATGGCGTGTGGTTCGGGCCCCTACCGGAAGGCCTGTTCGCCCGTCATCGCCTGCCCCACCACGAGGGTGTGCATCTCCACCGTGCCCTCGTAGGTGAGCACCGACTCGAGGTTGTTCATGTGCCGGATCACGGGGTACTCGAGGCTGATCCCGTTGGCCCCGAGGATGGTTCGCGAGGTGCGGCAGATGTCGAGCGCCTCGCGGATGTTGTTGAGCTTGCCGAGGCTGACCTGCTCCGGACGCAGGGTGCCCGCGTCCTTGCGCCGACCGAGGTGCAGCGCGAGGAGCTGGCCCTTGACAAGCTCGAGCGCCATGTCGGCGAGCTTCTGCTGGGTGAGCTGGAACGCGGCGAGGGGCCGCCCGAACTGCTCGCGCTCCATCGAGTAGCGCCGGGCGGTGTCGAGGCTGGACCTGGCCGCCCCGAGGGAGCCCCACACGATGCCGTAGCGCGCCTCGGAGAGGCACGACAGCGGGCCCTTGAGCCCACGGGCCTCGGGGAAGACCGCGTCCGCGGGGAGCCGGACCCCGTCGAGGACCAGCTCGCTGGTGACCGACGCCCGCAGGCTCATCTTGTGCTTGATCTGCGGCGCCGAGAAGCCGGGGCTGTCGGTGGGGACGACGAAGCCCCGGATGGTGCTGGCGCCGTCGCCCTGCTCGTCGACCTGCGCCCACACGACGGCGACGTCGGCGACCGAGCCGTTGGTGATCCACATCTTGGAGCCGTCGAGCACCCAGTCGTCGCCGTCGCGGCGGGCGCGCGTGCGCATCGACGCGGGGTCGCTGCCGTGGTCGGGTTCGGTGAGGCCGAAGCAGCCGATCGCCTCGCCCGTCGCCATGGCGGGCAGCCACTGCTGCTTCTGCTCCTCGCTCCCCCACCGGTGGATGGCGAACATCGCCAGGGAGCCCTGCACGGAGACCAGGCTGCGGACACCGGAGTCGGTCGCCTCGAGCTCGAGGCAGGCCAGCCCGTAGTCGACGGCGCTCATGCCGGCGCAGCCGTACCCCTCGAGGTGCATGCCCAGCAGCCCGAGGGCCCCGAGCTCCTTGGTCAGGCCGCGGAGGTCGTCGACCTCACCCCGCTCGAACCAGTCCGCGACGTACGGCTCGACGCGCTGGTCGAGGAAGGTGCGGACCGTGCTGCGCACGGCCTTCTCCTCGTCGCTGAGCAGGTCGTCGATCCCGGCGAGGTCCATCGGGTCGAGCGGGCGGCGGGTCGAGGAGGCCATGGCCCCATCCTGCCCCTCCGAGCCTCAGTCGCGCGCCTGCACGAGCTCGGCGATCCGCGTGACGGCGAACGCGTAGCCGCTCGGGCCGCACCCCACGATGACGCCGGACGCGATGGCCGACAGGTACGAGTGGTGCCTGAACTCCTCGCGCGCGTGCACGTTCGACAGGTGCACCTCGATGACCGGTCCGCTCACCGTCGCGAGCGCGTCGCGCAGCGCGATAGAGGTGTGCGTCAGCGCGCCGGCGTTGACCACGAACCCGGCGGCGCTCGCCCGCGTCTCCTGGATCGCGTCGACGAGCACGCCCTCGTGGTTGCTCTGCCGGAAGTCCACGGCGAGACCGGCCGCCCCCGCGACCTCACGGCACAGGGCCTCGATGTCGGCCAGGGTGTCGTGGCCGTAGACCTCGGGCTCACGTTCGCCGAGCAGGTTGAGGTTCGGTCCGTTGAGGACGACGACGGTGGGCTCGTTCGTGCCGGTCATACCGCTCATGCGGCCCAGCGTAGGTGAGCAGGCGCCATACCCACGGGGGCCACGCGCAGGGGCCCCACCCGAGCGGGTGGAGCCCCTGCGGTCGTGCGTATGGCGCGGTCAGCCCTTGCGGCGCCGCCGCAGGACCAGCCCGATCCCGGCCAGCAGGGCGACGAGTCCGGCCGCGATCTGCTTCGCGTAGGACTTGAGCACCACGGGGAGCACGGCCGTGCCCAGGTCGAGCGCCTCCGCCTCCCGCGCCGGCGTGGGGGTCCGGGCGGCTGCTGCGGCCGTCGGCACCGGCGTCGGGCTCCCGGCGCCGGGAGCCGCGGTCGCCACCCCACCGTCGGCCGGCGCCGCAGCACCCGCGGACGGGCCCACCTCGGGCTCGGCCGGCGCGCCGACCTTGCCCTCGATGCACGCGACGAACTGGCCGAGCAGCTTGTCGGACACGTCCTGCATGACCCCACGGCCGAACTGCGCCGGCTTCCCGGTGACGTTGAGGTCGGTCTGGACGTCGGCCCTGGTGTTGCCGTCGCCTGCGTCGGTCAGCTGGATCGTCACGGTCGCACCGGCGGTGCCGTTGCCCCGCTTGTCCTTGCCCTTGGCCTCGATGACGGCGCGGTGGGCCGCGTCGTCACGCTCGATGAACGAGCCGGAACCGGAGTAGACCAGTGCGATCGGTCCGAGCTTGACCTTGACCGTGCCGGAGAACCCGGCGTCGGTCACCTCGGTGACGGTGGCGCCCGGGAAGCAGCTCCCGACCTCCTGCAGGTCCATGAACGTGGACCACGTCTCGTCGACCGACGCGGGCACCGTGAAGGTGTGGCTCAGCTCCACGGGCTCACCCGCCTGCCGCGGCGAGGACCGCGCGCCGGGTGAGGACGGTGGCCAGGTGCTTGCGGTAGTCCGCGTCGCCGTTGAGGTCCGACGGCGGGTTGGTGCCGTCGGCGGCTGCCGCGCAGGCCTCCCGGACCGCGTCGTCGGTCGCCGCCCTGCCGACCAGGGCCTGCTCCACCGCGGTCGCCCGCAGCGGGGTCGAGCCCATGTTCGTCAGCCCGATCCTGGCCTCGGCGATGGTGCCGCCCTCGACGCGGACGGTCGCCGCGACGGCGACGATCGACCACTGGTGGGCGACCCGGACGAACTTCTCGTACCGGCTCCCCCAGCCCGTGTGCTTCGGGATGCGGATCGAGGTGAGCAGCTCGCCCTCGCCGACGGCCGTCTCGAAGAGGTCGACGAAGAAGTCGGCGGCCGCGACCGTGCGGTCACCACCGGGTCCGGTGATGACGAACTCGGTGTCGAGCGCGAGCGCGGGTGCGCCCACGTCGCCCGCGGGGTCGGCGTGGACCAGGGCCCCGCCCACCGTGCCGCGGTGCCGGATCTGGGGATCGGCCACCTCGGTGATGGCATCGGTGAGCACCCCCGCGTGCTGGCGGACGAGGTCGCTCGCCAGCACGTCGGCATACGTGGTCATCGCACCGATCACGACGTGGTCGCCCTCGTCGCGGATGCCTCGCAGCTCCTCGATCCGACCGAGGTCGATGATCTTCTCGGGGGCGTTGAGCCGCATCCGCAGGATGGGGAGCAGGCTCTGCCCACCGCCCATCACCTTGGCGTCGTCACCCGCCTCGGCGAGCGCGCTGAGCGCGTCCGCCACGGACGTGGGCGCGAGGTAGTCGAACTGTGCGGGGATCACTGGCCCGCTCCTTCCGCGGAGGCGCTGCTACTGGGGTCCGGCGGGGCCTGGTTGGGAGCACCCTCGTCGAAGTGCGGCTGGGCACTCCCCGTCGTCGGGTCGGCCTGGGTGCTGCCGGCGGACTGGATCGCCCGCCAGACCCGCTCGGGGGTGCACGGCATCTGGATGTCGTTGATCCCCAACGGGCGGACGGCGTCGACGATGGAGTTGACGACCGCCGGCGTGGACGCGATGCACCCCGCCTCGCCGACGCCCTTGGCGCCGAGGTCGTTCGACGTGGACGGCGAGACCGTGTTGTCGGTGACGAACGAGATCGTGTCGGCCGACGTGGGCAGCGTGTAGTCGACGAACGAGCCGGACACGAGCGTGCCCTGGTCGTCGTAGACCGCCTCCTCCCACAGCGCCTGGGCGATGCCCTGGACGATGCCACCGTGCATCTGCCCCTCGACGATGAGGGGGTTGATGATGTTGCCGATGTCGTCCACGCAGACGTAGCTGCGGATCTTCACCGCGCCCGTCTCCGTGTCGACCTCGGTGGCGCACAGGTGCGTGCCGTGGGGGAAGGAGAAGTTCGACGGGTCGAACGTCGCCTCGGCGTCGAGCGTGGGCTCGGTGCCCTCGGGGAGGTCGTGGCCGGTGAACGCGGCCCACACCACCTCGGCCATCGCCTTGCCGTTGTCGGTGCCCTTGACCTTGAAGGTGCCGGCGCTGAACTCGATGTCGTCGACCGACGCCTCGAGCATGTGCGCGGCGATCGGCTTGGCCTTCTCGATCACCCGGTCGGCCGCCATGACGAGCGCCTGGCCCCCGACGACGAGCGAGCGGGAGCCGTACGTGTCCAGACCACGCGGCGCCACCTGGGTGTCACCGTGCAGCACCTCGATGTCGTCGAACGGGATCCCGAGCCGGTCGGCGACGATCTGGCTCCACGCCGTCTCGTGGCCCTGGCCGTGGGCGCTGGACCCGGTGACGACCTCGACCTTGCCGGTGGGCAGCATCCTGACCTCGGCGTGCTCCCAGCCACCTGCGGCGTAGGAGAGGCTGCCGAGCACGCGGGAGGGGGCGAGGCCGCACATCTCGGTGAAGGTCGAGATGCCGATGCCGAGCTGCACCCGGTCCTTGCTGTCACGACGCTGCTGCTGCTCGCGCCGCAGGCCGTCGTAGTCGAACAGCTCCTTCGCGCGGGCCGTGGCCGCCTCGTAGTTGCCGGAGTCGTACTCGAGGCCGCACACCGAGGTGAACGGGAACTCCTCGTGCTTGATCCAGTTCTTCTCGCGGATCTCCATCGGGTCGACCCCGACCTCGGCCGCCAGCTCGTCCATCAGCCGCTCGATGGCGAACGTCGCCTCGGGCCGGCCTGCGCCGCGGTAGGCGTCGGTCCACGTCTTGTTGGTGAAGACGTTGGTGCAGTTGAACTGGTAGGCGGGGAACTTGTAGATCGCGTTGAACATGAACGCACCCAGGATCGGCACACCGCTGGTGACGAGGCCGAGGTAGGCACCCATGTCGGCGAGCAGGTCGACCTTGAGTCCGGTGACCGTGCCGTCCTTGGTGGCCGCCAGGGTGAGGCGCTGCCACTGGTCGCGGCCGTGGTGGGCCGACAGGAGCGACTCGCTGCGGGTCTCGGTGTACTTGCACGGCTTGCCGGTCTTGCGCGCCGCGAGGGTCACGATGACCTCCTCCGGCGTGTACTGCAGCTTGCCGCCGAAGCCCCCACCCACGTCGGGCGCGATGACCCGGACCTTGCTCTCGGGGATGCCGAGCGTCGCGGCGGTGAAGATGCGGACGAAGTGCGGCACCTGCGTCGAGGACCAGATCGTCAGCTGCTCACCCGTGGGGTCGCAGACGAACGACCGCGGCTCCATGAACGCCGGGATGAGGCGCTGCTGGCGGTACTCGCGCTCGATGAGGATTCCACCGTCGCGGGCCGTGGCGATCGCGTCGTCCACAGCCGTGCCCGTGCCGGCGTCGGCCGAGTCGAACTGCCAGAACGCGCTCTTGTTGGTGCCCAGGTCGGGGTGGGCGAGGACCGCGTCCTCGGCCGACTCCTTGAGGTCGAGCGCAGCCGGCAGCTCGTCGTAGTCGACGTCGACGAGCTCGGCGGCGTCGCGGGCTGCCCGGGCCGAGCGCGCCACGATGACGGCGACGATCTCGCCGGCGAACGCCACCCGGTCGACGGCGATGGACGGGTGCGGCGGCGCCTTCTGGTCGGCCGTGATCGGCCAGGCGTTGGGCAGCGAGCCCTGGATGTCCTTGACGTCCTCACCCGTGAGCACGAGCGAGACGCCCGGTGCCGCCTTCGCGGCAGAGGTGTCGATCGCGGTGATCTTCGCGTGCGCGAACGGGCTGCGCACCATGGCGAGGTGCTGCATCCCGGGGAGCTGGATGTTGTCGGTCCACTTGGTGCGTCCCGTGATGAGGCGCTGGTCCTCCTTGCGCTTGCGCGCGGACCCGATCTCGGTCTTCGGGCGGTCGTCGACAGCGGTCATGACTGGGCACCTTCCTTGGCGCCGGAGCCCGCGGCCTCCTGCACCGCCTTGACGATGTTGTGGTAGCCGGTGCAGCGACAGAGGTTGCCCTCGAGCCCGACGCGGATCTGCTCCTCGGAGGGGTCGGGGTTCTCGTTGAGGACGTCGATGGCCTGCATGATCATGCCGGGGGTGCAGTAGCCGCACTGGAGGGCGTGACAGTTGTGGAACGCCTTCTGCATCGGGTGCAGCTCGCCGTCCTGCGCCAGCCCCTCGATGGTCGTGACCTCGTGCCCGTCGGCCTGGACCGCCAGCACGTTGCAGGACTTCACACTGCGCCCGTCGAGGTGCACGGTGCACGCCCCGCAGTTGCTCGTGTCGCAGCCGATGACGGTGCCGGTCTTGCCCAGGCTCTCCCTCAGGTAGTGGACCAGCAACGTGCGCGGCTCCACCTCGTCCTCGTAGCCGACTCCGTCGACCGTGACGTTGATGCGGGTCATCCAACACTCCTTTGTGTTCGAGCTGCACCTGCCGGTGCCTCTTCGGATCCTTGCTGCATTGCCCTGCTCTGACAACCGTCCAACCCGGCTACGTCCCGGCCCCACCCCCTGCGTGGGTGGGGGTGGCCCCAGCGGCCTCGTGCGGCTCGTGCGGGCCCGCTCCGTGGTGGTGGATCGGGCCGTCCCGGTGGGCCAGGCGGTCGCCGCGGCCACCCCACTGGAGGGCGACGATCTCGGCCGCGATGCTCACCGCCGTCTCCTCCGGCGTGCGGGCGCCGAGGTCCAGCCCGATGGGGCTGGAGAGGCGCTCCAGCTCGGCCTCGCTGAGTCCGGCCTCGCGCAGCCGCGCCATCCGGTCCTCGTGCGTGCGGCGCGAGCCCATGGCCCCGATGAACGCCGCCTCCGGGAGGCGCAGCGCGATCTCGAGGACGGGGACGTCGAACTTCGGGTCGTGGGTCAGCACGCAGATGACGGTCCGCGCGTCGAGGCGGCCGGCATCGCGCTCCGCCTCGAGGTAGCGGTGCGGCCACTGGACGACGACCTCGTCGGCAGAGGGGAAGCGGCTGTTCGTGGCGAAGACCGGTCGGGCGTCGACGACCGTCACCTCGTAGCCGAGGAAGTGGCCGACGTGGGCGACGGCCGCGGCGAAGTCGATGGCACCGAAGACGAGCATGCGCGGGCGCGGCGCGAAGGACGACACGAAGACGCGCAGCCCCTCACCGCGGCGCTCGCCGTCGGGCCCGTACGTCAGCGTCTCGGTACGGCCCGCGGCGAGCAGTCCGCGGACGTCGTCGGTGACGGCGTCGTCCGCACGGGCCGAGCCCAGCGAGCCGGAGTCACCGGCGGCGGACCCCTCCGGGCGGACGACGAGGCGACGACCCAGCCAGGCCGGGTCGGGGTGCTCGATGACCGTGGCGACCGCGACCGGGCGCCCCGCCTCCACGTCGTCGGCGACCTCGCCGAGCTCGGGGAAGGACTCGCGGCTCACCGGCTCGACGAAGACGTCGAGGATCCCGCCGCACGTCAGCCCGACGGAGTAGGCGTCGTCGTCGCTGACGCCGTAGCGCTGCAGCACCGGCGTCCCGTCGGCGACGACGGTCGAGGCGAGCTCGTAGACCGCGCCCTCGACGCAGCCGCCGGAGACCGACCCCACCGCTTCACCGCCGGGTCCGACGAGCATCGACGCCCCCGCAGGACGGGGGGCCGACCGCCAGGTCGCCACGACCGTGGAGACACCGATCGTCGCACCCGCACGCCACCACCGGAGCAGCTCGGGCATCACCTCACGCACGGGCCACCACCTCCACCAGCTCCTCGAACGCCGCCATGGAGTGCCCGGCGACGAAGTCGTCGATGTGGGGCAGGGCCGCGACGATGCCCTGCTGCACCGGTTCGTACCCCGTCTTGCCCCGGTGCGGGTTCACCCAGACGACACGGTGCGCGAGCGCCCGCAGCCGGCGCATCTGCTCGCCGAGCGCCTCGGGCGCCTCACGCTCCCAGCCGTCGCTGAAGACCACGACGACGGCGCCGCGGGCCATGCCCCGACGGCCCCAGCGGTCGAGGAAGACCTTGATGCCCTGGGCCAGCCGGGTTCCGCCGGACCAGTCGGGGACGGCGTTGCCACAGGCCACGAGGGCGCGTTCGGGGTCGCGCTGGCGCAGCGGCCGGGTGACGTGGGTCAGCCGGGTGCCGAGCGTGAACACCTCGACGGGCAGACCCGTGGCGGCGTAGGTGTGGGACAGGCGCAGCAGCGCGTCGGCGTAGGGGCTCATCGAGCCGGAGACGTCGACGAGCAGCACGACCCGTCGCGGCCGGGTGCCGCGCCGTCGCCAGGCGATCGGCCCGGGCTCGCCCATCCGTCGCAGCTGGTCGCGCAGGGTGCGCCGGGCATCGACCACCCCTCGGGCCGCGGGCGTCGGCCGGTGCGCCCGGCGGCGCGGGGCGCGCGGCCGCAGTGCGGCGAACAGGGCCGCGAGGCGGGCGCGTTCGGCGCTGCCGAGCGTCGCGATGTCGCGGTGCCGCAGCACCTCGGTCGCGCTCGCCTGCGCGTGAACGGCGTCCTCCTCCTGCTCCTGGGTCTCCCCCGAGCCCTGGTCTCCCTCGAGCGGCGCCATGGTGAGGGTCGGCGAGGTCTCCTGCCGGGGCCGGGTGCCGGCTCGTTCGAGACCGAACCACGCGGCATACACCTGGTCGTAGCGCTCGAGGTCGGCCGGTGACGAGCAGAGCGTCGCCTGCCCGGCCCAGTAGACCCCTGAGGGGTCCATGAGCCCGACCGCGGCCACCGCCTCGAGGTAGGTGCGTTCGCGGTCGGCGGTCACGGCCACGCCCGAGGCCCGCAGGGCGCGCGCGAACCCGAGCAGGACGGCATCGGGGGCGTGCAGCGTGGCGGCCTCGGGAACGCTCATGACGTGAGGATCCGGTCGAGGGCGGCACGGACCCGCTCGGAGTCCTCGCGGTACTTCACGGCGACGCCCAGCGTGGCCGAGGCCGTCTCGAGGTCGAGGCTGGTGCTGCCGAGCTCGTGCAGGGCCCGGGCCCAGTCGAGCGTCTCGGCGACCCCTGGCGGCTTGATCAGGTCGTGGTCCTGGCGCAGCGTCTGGACCGCTGAGACCACTTGTGCCGCAAGGGTTTCGGAGACCTCGGGTGCCCGGCTCCGGACGATCTCGAGCTCCCGGGCCAGACCGGGGTGGTCGATCCAGTGGTAGAGGCACCGACGCTTGAGGGCGTCGTGCAGCTCGCGGGTCCGGTTGGACGTCAGGATGACGACCGGGGGCGTGGCGGCGGTCACCGTCCCGAGCTCGGGGATCGTCACCTGCCAGGTCGAGAGCACCTCGAGCAGGAACGCCTCGAACTCGTCGTCGGCCCGGTCGATCTCGTCCACGAGGAGCACGGCCGGCGACTCACGCAGGGCCCGGAGCACCGGCCGCGCGAGCAGGAACCGCTGGTCGAACAGCTGGTCCTCGACCTGCGCGACGTCGCGCGCCTGGTCGGCGGCGACGGCCTCGACGGCCCGCAGGTGCAGGATCTGGCGCGGGAAGTCCCAGTCGTACAGGGCCTGGGTCGCGTCGATCCCCTCGTAGCACTGCAGCCGGATCAGCGGCAGGTCGAGCGTCTCGGCGAGGGCCTCCGCGAGCGCGGTCTTGCCGGTGCCGGGCTCCCCCTCGAGCAGCAGTGGACGCTGCAGGCGCAGGGCGAGCCACGCAACCGTGGCGAGAGAGGCGTCAGCGAGGTACCCGGTCCCACCGAGGCCACCTGTCAGCTCCCCGGCCGACGCAAAGGCCTCCCGTGGCTCCATGTGCCGATCATCACCCACGTGGGCCCGATCCGAAAGGGGAACGCAGATGTGTGAACGACGAGAGGGGCATTCGCCGCGGTCAGCGGTGTGCGAGCCGGACGCACCATCCGCGGGCTGGACATCGGCGCGGTCTCAGACGAGGTCGGCCGGGGTGTCCGCGTCGCGACCCGTGGCGAGGTCACCGCACTCGACGACGAGGTGCGGGTGGCGGGCGAGGTGGTCGCGCGCCCCCTTGTCGCCGGTGGCCGAGGTGAGGACCTCGTCCCAGTGGTCCCTCCCCAGGAGGACTGGGTGCCCGGGCACCCCCGCGTATGCCGCCCGCGCCAGGACCGCGGGCCCCTCACCCGCCGTCTCGGCCAGGAGCCGCACCACCACGGGCGGGCCGACGTCGGGGAGGTCGACGAGCAGGACGAGCGCTGCCTCGGCGTCGGTGTCCAGGCAGGCCCGGAGGCCGGCACGCAGCGAGGCGCTCTGGCCGTCGGCCCAGTCGGTGGCCTCGACGACGACGTCCGCCGGTGCGGTCCCGGCCGTCGCGAGCGGCCGAGCCTCCTCCACGCCCGCGCCGAGGACGACGACCACCGGTCCGCACCCGGACTCCCTGAGCACCCGCAGCCCACGCTCGAGGAAGGTGCCACCCCCGGGATCGGCGACCAGCGCCTTGGGTCGGCCCATCCGCCGCCCTCCCCCGGCCGCGAGGAGCAGCCCCGCCACCTGGCGCGGCTGCTCCCGGGGGACGGTCACCGTCAGCCCTTGAGCCCAGCCTCGATCGCGGCGATGATCCGCGGCCGCAGCTCCTGGGCCGAGATGACGGCGTCGACCGAGCCGACGCTCACGGCGCGGTGGATGCTGTGCACCTTGTCGAACTCCGAGGCCACCTCGCCCAGCTTCTCCGAGCGGACCGCGCTGCGGACCTCGGCGAGCTCGGTCGCCAGCTCGGCCCGGCGGGCCTGGTCGGCCTCGCCCATCGCGGCCTCGAGGTCGCGCACCCGCGGGTTCGATGCCGTACGGGCGTCGACGTCACGGGAGAACACGACGGCTGCCGCCGGCGCACCACCCAGGACGGAGGCGAACGACCCCTCGACGGCGAGCACCGTCATCCGGGGGTTGAGCACCTTCGAGAACACGACGAACGCACCACCGTGGTAGCGCGAGACCACGGTGAAGACGATCGGGCCGTCGAAGTTGACGATGGCGCGGCCGATCTCGGCGCCGTACTCGAGCTGCAGGCTGCGCATCGACTCGGGTGACCCGTCGAAGCCGGACAGGTTGGCCAGGACGACCACCGGGCGGTTGCCGCTGGCGGCGTTGATCGCCCTCGCGACCTTCTTGGACGAACGGGGGAAGAGCGTGCCGGCGGTGTAGGTGTCGGGACCGTCGGTGGGCGGGAACCCGCGGCGGGCCACGGTCTTGGACTCGATCCCCAGCAGGCACACGGGGATCCCACCGAGGTGGGCGTCCTGCACCACCGCGGTCTCGGCGTCGGCCATGCCGGCCCAGCGCTCGAGCGTCTCGTGGTCCTGGTCGGCGACGGCGGCCATGAGGGTCCGGATGTCGAACGGCTTCTTGCGGTCCGGGTTCGTCGCCGAGGAGAAGATGTCGCCGACCGTCGTGAAGCCCGAGTCCGCGAGGGTGTGCGGGAACGTCGTGACGTCGCGGTCGACGGGGTCCGTGGTCTTCGCCCGGCGCGGACCGTCCTCGCCCGGGTGGACGTAGGTGTGGTCGTAGTGGGCCATGAGGACGTCACGGGCACCCGCGAGGTCGGGGGCCCAGTACTGCGCCTGGCCGTTGGGGCCCATGACGCGGTCGTAGCCGCCGATGCCGAAGTTGTCCTCGGCCGAGACGCCGCCGGAGAAGTCCAGCGACTGCTTGCCGGTGAGGACCATCGCGCTGTCCGGCGTCATGACGAGGATGCCCTTGGTGTGCATGAGCATCGTCGCCTCGGCGTTCCAGTAGGGCTGGGCGCCGACGTTGATCCCGGCGACGACGATGTTGATCTCGCCGCCGTCCTGGGTGAACTCGACGATCCGCTTGAGGGCGCGGGCCACCCAGTCCATGTTCTCGGTGCCGGAGTCCATCGAGATGCGGGCACCGGCGGACAGGGCGAACCACTCGACCGGCACCCCCATCTCCTGCGCGAGGTCGAGGGCCGCGATGACCCGCATGCACTCGGCCTCGGCCACGGCGCCGAGCGCCTTGAGCGGGTCTCCGCAGAGCAGCACGCGGGTGATGCCCTCGGGGTAGCGCTCCGTGGGCGTGGTGATGACGCCGGCGATGATGCCGGCCTTGTTGAGGCCGTAGGGGCGGTCGACCGGGACGAGGCTGCCGCGGTCGTCGAGGTCGTACTCCGTGGCGGTCCCACCGTGTCCGGCGATCATCGCCTGCAGCTCGTAGGGGTAGACGACCCCACGGCGGCGGGCGCGGACCACCTTCTGCGCGTAGTCGTCGAGCGGCTTGAGCCGCTCGGTCGGCGGCTCCTCGACGGAGGTGACGACCCCGGACCCCGGCTGGTAGTGGAACCGCGCGGCGAGCGGGGCGCTGGCACCGTCCGGGGTGGCGATGCGGCCCTGGACGAGGACCTCCTCGATCCCGGCGCCGGCGGTCAGCGGCGAGATCTTGGCCTGGAGCGCGGTGAGCTGGTCGAGGTCGGCCTCGATGGGCGGCCAGATGTGCACCCAGACGTGGTTCATGTCGAGGCGGGCCCCGGCTGAGCCGCTCGCGGCGCGCGCCCGGCGGATCGCCTCGAGGCAGTTGGCGATGGCCCGCTCGGCGTGCGGCAGGGCGGTGACCCGGCCGCGCTCGTCGCGGACGACGGCGAGCTGGCGGACCTGGGCCAGCGCGACGAGGCGCTGGTCGGACTCGTTGCCCGGCGCGACGCACCGGTAGAGCAGGACGTCGTCGGGGGCGTCGAGCCGGGTGATGTCGAAGTCGCGCAGCCGCCACAGGTTGAGGCGGCGACCCACCATCGGGTGCACCCCGCGGACGAGGCGGTCCTCGACCATCGCGTCGGCCTCGGGCCGAAACGTGAAGTAGCTGACGGGACGACCGGAGCCGGGGCAGACGGCGACCGCGACCCGGCGCACCTGCTGGGCGAACGGCATGGCGGCCAGCGCGGCACCGAGCCGGGCGGAGGACTCCTCCGGGGAGGACGGCTCGTCGGGCCACGACAGGTAGAGGTCGACCACGGCCTCGTCACCGTCCCCGCGCTGGGCCAGCTGCTCGACGACACCGGCGACGAGGGTGGAGTCCGGCACGAGCTCGTCGACCCGGCCCACCGACGTCACGAGGTGCGTGGGGCGGCCGTCGAGGGAGTAGTCGGCGACGGCGAACGGCCGCGAGTCGACCTGCAGCTCACGCAGCCCGGTGAGGTCGTGCTCGCGGTAGTGGCGCTTGATGAGGACGGCGAGCATCGGCTCGCGGGTGGGGACCCCGTCCTCGAGGCGCTCGGCGAGGAACTGCACGATCTGCTCCGGGATCGCCGCGAGCGCGTCGATGCGAGCCGCCCGCTCGTCCCCACCGGGGACGCCCTCGAGGGCGGCGAGCTCGTCGCGGACGCCGCCGAGGACGGTGGCGCGGTCGGCGTCGACCAGGGGCTGGTCGAACCACCGGAACCGCACGCTCCGGGCGAGGTCACCGATCACCGGGTAGCGCAGCTGGGTGGCGACGACGAGCCGGTCGAGGACGTCGCGGGCGCTGGCGTCCAGCGGCGGCTCGGGTCGCGGCTCGACGATCCAGTGCTGGAGCAGCGCGGTAGCCAGGGCCACCTCGGGGGCCGAGCGCTGCTGGGCCAGGAACACCCGGAACACCGCCTCCTCGAGCTGGGGCGTGCGGTCCAAGCTGTCGAGCCCGTAGTGCCGCAGCACCTGCGAGAGCTTGCTGCGGAACTGCTCGGGCAGCGCTCCACGCTCGACGTCGAGGCTCTGCAGGTAGGTGTGGAAGTGCTCCCGCGGGCTGTGCACGCGGTTCTCGACGTGGTCCTCCTCGCCCGCCGGCCGGTTGCGGCTCAGCTCGGCGAAGTCGGCGAACACCTCGAGCACGGCGACCTCGTCGCCGATCTGGGGGTGCCCCGACGCCACGAGCTCGTCGCGGGCCTCGAGGTAGGACCGCAGGGTGCTCCCGCCGTCACGCGGGTCGACGTCGTAGCCGAGCAGCATGGCGCACAGCGAGGCCCGCGAACGCTCGATGACCTCCTGCGCCCCCGCACCGCTGTGGTCGAGCTCGGGCAGGTCGAGGTCGACGACGTTCTCGGGGGCCGCCTCGGCGACGTCGTCCGGGTCACCGAGCGGCTCCAGGCGCACCATCGGCGCGCCCGTCTCGACCTGGCTGCCGGTGGAGACGAGCAGCTCCTTGACGCGGGCCGCGAACGGCGCCGGGAGCACGGTCTCCATCTTCATCGACTCGAGCACGAGGACCGGGGCTCCCGCCGCGACCTCGCTGCCGACGGGGGCCGGGGTCGCGACCACGAGCGCGGGTGCCGGCGAACGCAGGACGCCGCCCTCGTCACGGCTCACGCGGTGGGTCACGCCGTCGACCTCGACGAGCTGGACCGGTCCGTGCGTGGCCGTGATGAGGCGGTGGGTCCGACCGCCGGTGGTGAGCCGGCTGGTGTACTCGTCGAGGCGGTCGAGCTCGGCGTCCACGGTCTGCTCGGTGACACCGTTGGCCACCGTGGCACGGAACAGGTGCGGCCCGATGCGCCAGACCGTGACCTTGTATGCCGTGCCGCGCAGCTTCAGGTCGATGGCCCGGCCCGTGCGGTGCTGGACCTGGGGGCGTCCCCCTCGCGAGGTCTCCAGCAGGCGGGTGCGCTCGACACCCTCCTCGTCCTCGTAGGCCTCGATGCCGGCCGCCACCAGGGCGATGCCGGAGTGCCGGTGCGAGACGAGGCGGCCCTCGCCGCGGACGCGGTCGATCCAGCCGGTGTCGGCGCTGCCGTCGATGACCTCGGGCTGGTCGAGCAGGTCGAGGATGAAGCTCTTGTTGGTGGAGCCGCCCTCGATGACCACGGTGGTCTCGGACATGGCGCGACGCAGCCGCGCGAGCGCCTCGTCCCGGTCGCTGCCGACGGCGATGATCTTGGCGATCATCGAGTCGAAGTCGGCCGGGATCGAGTCGCCCTCGCCGACACCGGTGTCGACCCGGATGCCGGGGCCCGACGGCAGGTTCAGCAGCGCGATGCGGCCCGGGGAGGGCGCGAAGTCACGGTCGGGGTCCTCGGCGTTGAGCCTGGCCTCGACGGCGTGGCCCTCCTCGACCGGGCGCTCCCCCTCGGTCCGGCCACCGCCGGCGACGTGGATCTGCAGCTTGACGAGGTCGGTGCCGGTCGTCGACTCGGTGATGGGGTGCTCGACCTGGAGCCGGGTGTTCACCTCGAGGAAGGCGAAGAACTTGTCGCCCGGGTGGTAGAGGAACTCCACGGTGCCGGCGCCGGCATACCCGACGGCGATCGCGAGCCGCTCGGCACTGGCCTTGACCTCGGCGACCTGCTCGGGACCGAGCACGGGCGAGGCGGACTCCTCGATGACCTTCTGGTTGCGGCGCTGGACCGAGCAGTCGCGGACGCCGATGGCCCACGCCGTGCCCTGGCCGTCGGCGATGACCTGGACCTCGACGTGCCGGGCACCGGTGACCAGGCGCTCCAGGAAGACGACACCGGAGCCGAACGCACGCTGCGCCTCGTCCCGGGTCCGCTCGTAGGCGTCGGTGAGGTCGGCGTCGGAGGCGACCATGCGGATGCCCCGGCCACCACCACCCGCGGTGGCCTTGAGCATGAGGGGGTAGCCGATCCTCGCCGCCGCCGCCTTGGCGTCCTCGAGGGTGTCGACGCCGCCGCCGCTCCAGGGGGCGACGGGCACACCGACCTCCTCGGCGATGAGCTTGGAGCCGATCTTGTCGCCGAGCTTGCGCATCGCCTCCGGGCTCGGTCCGATGAAGGTCACGCCGATGCGGGCGCACAGCTCGGCGAAGTTCGGGTCCTCGGCCACGAAGCCCCAGCCGACCCAGGCGGCGTCGGCGCCGGTCTCGCGCAGCGCCTTCTCCAGCACCGCGTAGTCGAGGTAGGGCCGGTTGGCCGCCGGGCCGAGGTTGTAGGCGACATCGGACTCGCGCACGAACATCGCGCGCTTCTCCCCCTCGGTGTGGAGGGCGACGGTCTCGATGCGGTGCCCGTCGGCCCCCGCCTGCGCGTTGAGGTCGCGCACGGCGTGGATGAGCCGCATCGCGGCCTCTCCCCGGTTGACGATGGCGATGCGCGAGAACATCGAGTGGGCCTCCCAGCACGGACGGACGACGGCTGGCGGCGCAGACCGCACGCCGCCGAGCCCCGAGCCTGCCACCGATCGTCGGTGACTCGCGAGTAATGCCCGGTCCGACCTGCGCGCGTCGACCTGCGCGGGTCCGGTCGACGGGAGGTCCGACCGGTGGCGGCCCTCGCCGCGGCATGCCCGTGCGACCCGACCTAGGGTTGAGGACATGTCCCGCGCAGCCGCTGTCCTCTGGCTCCGCCGCGACCTGCGCCGGGGCGACCTCCCTGCCCTGGGAGCCGCGGCCGCTGCCGCCGACGGTGCCTCCGTGCTCGTGCTGTTCGTCCTGGACCCCAAGCTCTGGGAGGGCGCCGGACCGGTGCGTCGGGCCTGGCTCGCCGCGACGCTCGAGGCAGCCCGTGAGGCCTACGACGGCCGCCTGTGCCTACGGGTCGGCGACCCCGCGGAGGTCGTGCCGGCTGTCGTCGAGGAGGTGGGCGCGCGGTCGGTCCACGTCTCCCGGGAGACGACCCCTGCGGGCGTCCGTCGCGACCGGGCGGTCTCCGCGTCCCTCGCCGCCTCAGGCGTCGACTGGGTCGAGACCGGCACCCCGTATGCCGTGGGGCCGGGTTCGATCGTCAACGGCAGCGGCGACCCGTACAAGGTCTTCACCCCGTTCAGCCGCGCCTGGCGCGACAAGGGCTGGCCCGCGCCGGCGACCGAGCCGACCGGGCTCACCCTCGCCCGGGTCGCCTCCGACGACGACGGCTGGAGGACCATCCGGTCCGCTGCGTCGGCAGACGGGCTGCCCGACCTGCCGGCCGCCGGCGAGGGAGCCGCCCTCGCGCGGTGGCGCGAGTTCCTCGACGACGCGCTCACGGCATACAAGGACGACCGCGACCGGGCCGACCGGCCCGGGACCTCGCGGCTGTCCCCCTACCTCAAGATCGGGGCCGTGCACCCGCGCACCCTGCTCGCCGAGCTCGAGGGCCGGACCGGGCAGGGGGCGCAGACGTTCGCGACGGAGCTGTGCTGGCGCGAGTTCTACGCCGACGTCCTCTGGCACCACCCGAGGTCGGCGTGGCACGACCTGCGACCGGCGCTGTCGGGGATGACCTACGAGGACAACCAGGACCTGGTCGCGGCGTGGAAGGAGGGCCGCACCGGCTACCCCGTCGTCGATGCCGCGATGCGCCAGCTGCTCACCGAGGGCTGGATGCACAACCGGATGCGGATGGTCACGGCGAGCTTCCTCACCAAGGACCTGCACGTCTGGTGGCCGGTCGGCGCACGGCACTTCCTCGACCACCTGCTCGACGGCGACATCGCCTCGAACAACCACGGCTGGCAGTGGGTCGCGGGCACCGGCACCGACGCGTCCCCGTACTTCCGCGTCTTCAACCCGATCACCCAGGGGCAGCGGTTCGACCCGCAGGGTGACTACGTCCGCCGGTACGTCCCCGAGCTCGCGCACGTCCCCGGCAAGGCGGTGCACGAGCCGTGGAAGCACGACGAGGGATACGCCCACGGGTACCCGGAGCCGGTCGTCGACCACGCCGAGGAGCGACGTGAGGCGCTGCGGCGGTACGAGGCGGCGCGGGGTGCGCAGTCCTCGGGGTCCGGCGGGCGGGGCTCGGCGTGATCAACCCCGCGAGCGAGGTGCGCTCGTTCGTCAGGGCGGCCCTGGTCACCCCGGTGCCCCGCGACCACACCGAGTCCGACGCAGCCTTCCGCCGCCGACGCGTCGTGGCCGTGGTCACGCTGCTCGTCGGCACGGCGGTCCTCACCCTCGCCCTGCGGATCGCGCCCGGCGACCCGGCGTTCTACGCGGCCACCGTCGGGCTCGCGCTGGTCTGGACCGTCGGGGCCTTCGCGTCCGGGCCCCTGCACCTGGGGCGGGCACGCACGCGCTCCGGTGGTGACGCCCGGCCGATCGTCCAGTCGCTCGCCCTCGGCGCCCTGCTCCTGGCGGTCTTCCTGCTCGGTGGGCTCGTCATCGCCCGGATCCCGCTGCTCCGCGACCCGGTGACCAACCTGCTCGACCACGCCCGCCTCGGCTCGCTGCCCGTCGTCGCGCTCATCACCGCCGTCAACGGCGTCTCCGAGGAGCTCTACTTCCGCGGCGCCCTCTACTCGGCCATCGGCCGCCGCCACGCGGTGCTCGTCACCACCGTGGTCTACGCCCTGACCACCGTGGGATCCGGCATCCCGCTGCTCGTCCTCGCTGCCGCCCTGCTCGGACTGCTGACCGGCCTGCAGCGCCGCGTCACCGGCGGCATCCTCGGCCCGGTCATCACGCACCTCACGTGGTCGCTCGGGATGCTCTTCCTCCTGCCCACCGTCCTCTCGTCCGGAAGCTGACCCATGTCCCCCACGTCCTCGTCCTCCACCCGCCGGGTGCTGGTCACCGGTGCCACCGGCTACGTCGGGGGCGCACTCGTCCCGGTCCTGCTCGACCGCGGCTGGACGGTGCGTGTCCTCACCCGCAGCCGCCGCGGCCTCGAGGGCCACGACTGGGCCGAACGCGTGGAGGTCGTCGAGGGGAACGCCAGCTCCCCCGAGGACTGCCGCCGCGCGCTCGAGGACGTCGAGGTCGCCTACTACCTGCTGCACTCGATGGACGGCAAGGGCGACTTCATGCAGCGCGACCGGGAGATGGCCCACACCTTCTCCAGCGCCGCGAAGGACCGTGGCGTGGGCCGGATCGTCTACCTCAGCGGCCTGCACCCCGAGGGGCGGCTCTCGGACCACCTCGCGTCGCGGGTCGAGGTCGGCGACATCTTCCTGGAGGGGCCGGTCCCCGCGACCGTGCTCCAGGCCGGGATCGTCCTCGGCGACGGCTCGGCGTCGTTCGACATGCTGCGCCACCTCACCGAGCGCCTCCCGGCGGTCGTCGCGCCGCGGTGGCTGCGCAACCGGATCCAGCCGGTGGCGGTCGACGACGTCATGCACTACCTCGCCGGCTCCGCGGACATGGGTCCGGAGGTCAACCGGACGTTCGACATCGGTGGCCCCGAGGTCCTCACCTACGCCGAGATGATGCAGCGCTACGCCGAGATCGTCGGGCTGGGTCGCCGCTTCATCACGACGGTCCCGGTCCTCACGCCCAAGCTCGCGGGGCTGTGGATCGACATCGTCACCCCGATCTCCCGCGGCATCGGCCGCCCCCTCATCGGCAGCCTCGTCCACGAGGCGGTCTGCGACGAGCAGGACATCCTCGACGTCACCGGCCCGCCGCCCGGGGGTCGCACCGGGTTCGACGACGCGATCCGGGCGGCCAACCGCGGCATCGACCCCTTCCGCTGGCGCCGCACCCTGGCGCGCACCAGCGCGATGGTCGGAGCGGCAGCCGTCACCGGCTCCCTGCTCACCGACCCCACGTCGCGCTGGTACCGCAGGCTCGACAAGCCCTCGTGGGAGCCCCCGCCCGCGGCCTTCCCAGTCGTCTGGACCGGCCTGTACGCCGACGTCGCCCTCGTCAGCGCGGTCTCCTCCTCCTGGCTCGCCGAGGCGGGCCGGGAGAAGGAGGCCCAGGAGCTCGAGCAGGCCCTCGCGCTCAACATGGCCCTCAACACCGCCTGGACCGGACTGTTCTTCCGCGCGAAGCGGCCCTGGCTCGCGACCGCCGAGTGCGCGGTGCTCACCGCCTCCTCCGCCGATCTCGCCCGGCGGGCCGGTGCCGCGGGTCGTGGCAAGGCCGTGGCCATCGGGGCGTATGCCGCGTGGTGCGGCTTCGCGACCGTGCTGTCGGGCACGATCGCCCACCGCAACCGCCGTCGCCGCTGAGCTCGCTGAGCCGGAACTGTCGGTATCGCGCGGACATGACGACAGTTCGCGCTCACTGAGCGAGCCGGTGCAGGGCTGGTGCGGGGCTGGTGCAGGGCTGGGAGCTGGCTGCGCGGCGGCATACGGTGGTTGCCCGGGCGGTGGGCATCTGCGAAACTGTTACCGACCGTTCGGTCAGTAATTGACTGCCCCGGCGCCCCCGACCTCGTGGAGGACCCATGACCGACACCGCCACCGACCCGCTCCAGGCCGGTTTCGACACGACCATCGGGCACGGCGACCGGATCGAGCCGCGCGACTGGATGCCGGACGGGTACCGCAGGACGCTGGTGCGCCAGATCGCCCAGCACGCGCACTCCGAGATCATCGGCATGCAGCCCGAGGGTGCCTGGATCGGCCGCGCCCCGTCGTTGCGGCGCAAGGCGATCCTGCTCGCCAAGGTGCAGGACGAGGCCGGTCACGGGCTCTACCTCTACTCCGCCTGCGAGACCCTCGGGGTCAGCCGCGGCGAGCTCACCGAGAAGCTCATCTCGGGGGCGCAGAAGTACTCCTCGATCTTCAACTACCCGACGCTGTCCTACGCCGACGTGGGCACCATCGGCTGGCTCGTCGACGGGGCCGCGATCTGCAACCAGGTGCCGCTCTGCCGGACCTCGTTCGGTCCCTACGGCCGCGCCATGATCCGCATCTGCAAGGAGGAGTCCTTCCACCAGCGGCAGGGCTACGAGCTGCTCATGACGATGATGCGGGGCACCGAGGAGCAGCGGGCCATGGTGCAGGAGTCGGTCAACCGGTTCTGGTGGCCGGCACTGATGATGTTCGGGCCGCCCGACGACGAGTCGCCGAACTCGGCGCAGTCGATGGCGTGGGGCATCAAGCGCAACAGCAACGACGACCTGCGCCAGCGGTTCGTCGACATGTCGGTGCCGCAGGCCCAGGCGCTCGGGGTGACCTTCCCCGACCCGGAGCTGCGCTGGAACGCCGAGCGCGGGCACCACGACTTCGGCCAGCCCGACTGGGACGAGTTCATGCAGGTGGTCAAGGGCAACGGCCCGTGCAACACCCAGCGGATCGCCCACCGCCGCAAGGCCCACGAGGAGGGTGCGTGGGTGCGCGAGGCTGCGACGGCGTATGCCGCCCAGCAGGCTGCCGCGGCGCACGGCCAGGAGGGTCCGGCATGAGCGAGGTCAGGGCGGAGTGGCCGCTCTACGAGGTGTTCGTGCGCGGCAAGCGCGGGCTCAACCACGTCCACGTGGGCTCGCTGCACGCGGCCGACGACGACATGGCGCTGCGGCACGCACGCGACGTCTACACGCGACGCAACGAGGGCGTGAGCATCTGGGTGGTGCAGTCCAAGGACATCGCCGCGTCGAGCCCGGACGAGAAGGACCCGATGTTCGCCCCGAGCAACGACAAGGTCTACCGGCACCCGACGTTCTACGAGATCCCCGACAACGTCCCCCACATGTGAGGCAGTGATGACCGACCACGTCGAGCCCGCCTCGCACCCCGCCGCTGACTCCGCCTCGCACCCGGCACCGGACCCCTCCGACGCCCACGGGTCCGTCTACGACGGCCTGCTCGGTGGCGACCCCTCGCACTGGGCCTTCGGCACCGACTTCGAGGACCCGCTCGCGGGAGTCGACACGACCGTGCCGGACGGCGTCGACGCCGGTGACCTCGGCACCTACTGCCTGATGCTCGCCGACGACGCCCTCGTCGCGTCGCAACGGCTCTCGCAGTGGACCAGCCGTGCGCCCGACCTCGAGGAGGACATCGCGCTGGCCAACATCGCGCTCGACCTCCTCGGCCAGGCGCGGCTGCTGCTGGCCCGCGCTGCCGCCGCCGACCCGTCGCTCGTGCCCGCGCTGCCGTCGGGTTCGCCGGTGCCGCCCGAGGACGCCCTGGCGTTCTTCCGCGAGGCGGGTCAGTTCCGGAACGTGCGGCTCGTCGAGACCGACAACGGCGACTTCGCGGTGACCGTCGTCAAGCTGCTCGTCTTCGCGACGGCCCGGCTGGCGCTGCTCGAGCGGCTGTCCGCGAGCCGCGACCACGTGCTGGCCGCCGTGGCGGCCAAGGGGGTCAAGGAGCTCACCTACACCCGCGACTACGCGGGGCGCTGGTTCCTCACGCTGGCCCAGGGCACCGACGAGTCGCGCCGCCGCCTCGACGCGGCCCTGGCGGCCGTGTGGCCGTTCCAGGCCGAGCTGTTCGCGACCCACGAGGTCGAGGCCCGCGTGGCGGCTGCCGGCGTCGGGGTCGACCCCGCGACGACCGCCGACGACGTGGCCGTGGTGCTGGCCCAGGTCTTCGCCGTCAGCGGTGTCGACCAGCCGACCCAGGGAGCGCTGGCCGCAGTCCAGGGCAGGCAGGGCCGCGACGGACTCCACACCGAGGCGCTCAGCCTCCTGCTCGCCGAGATGCAGGTGGTCGCCCGCGCCCACCCGATGGGCCAGTGGTGACCACCCTCAAGGAGAGGGCGGTCGCCGTCGCCCGCACCGTCACCGACCCCGAGATGCCGATGCTCACGCTGGAGGACCTCGGCGTCCTGCGCGAGGTCGAGGTCGACGAGGACGGCCACGTCGTCGTGGCGATCACCCCGACCTACACCGGGTGCCCTGCCATGGCCGCCATGCGTGACGACCTCGTCCGGTCGCTGCAGGACGCCGGTATGCCGGGCGCGCGGGTCCGCGTGTCCCTCACCCCCGCGTGGTCGAGCGACTGGATCACCGAGCGCGGCCGCCAGGCGCTGCGAGACCACGGCCTGTCCGCACCCGGACGGGCCCCGGCCCGTGGCGGCCCCGTGACCTTGTCCCTCATGCCGACGCGACGTGAGATCGCTTGTCCCCGTTGTGGATCCGCGCAGACCGAGCTCACGTCGGAGTTCGGACCCACCGCCTGCAAGGCGCTCTACCGCTGCACCGGCTGCCTCGAGCCGTTCGAGCACGTCAAGGAGATCTGAGTTGACCTCGGCCGCCCCCTCGTTGCTGCTGAAGAAGCCCCGACGCCCCGCCCCCACGTTCCACACCCTCACCGTGCACGCCGTCGAGCCGTTGACCGACGACGCCGCCGCCGTGAGCTTCGAGGTGCCGGACGAGCTCACCGAGTCGTACGCGTTCGACGCCGGCCAGTCGCTGACGCTGCGCAGGTACGTCGACGGGGTCGAGCAGCGCCGCACCTACTCCATCTGCGCCACCGTGGGCGACCGGCCGCGCATCGGGGTCCGCGAGATCCCTGACGGCCTGTTCTCCCAGTGGCTCCTGCACGAGCTGCGGCCCGGCGACGAGGTCGAGGTGCAGACGCCCCACGGCACCTTCCGCGCCGACCCTGCCGAGGGCGGCCGCCACCTGTGCATCGCGGCGGGGTCGGGAATCACGCCGATGCTGTCCATCGCGAGCACGGTCCTGGCCAACCCCGAGGCCGAGGTCACCCTCCTCTACGGCAACCGCACCACCGGGTCGGTGATGTTCGCCGAGGAGCTCGCCGACCTCAAGAACCGCCACGGCTCGCGCTTCCAGCTCGTGCACGTGCTGTCCCGCGAGCCACGCGACGTCGAGCTCTTCTCGGGCCGCCTCGACGCCGACCGGCTGCGTCGACTCTTCGACGTCCTCGTGCCGGTCCACGACGTCGACCACGTCTGGCTCTGCGGCCCGCTCGCGATGATCGAGTCGGCCCGCGAGGTGCTCGCCGAGCTCGACGTCCCCGCCGACAAGGTGCACTTCGAGCTGTTCTACGTCGACGAGCCGCCGCCCGAGCTGCACCGGGCCGACGCCGTCGTCGAGGGCGAGACCAGCGACGTCACCGTCGTCCTCGACGGGTTGAGCTCGACCACACCGATGCCGCGGGGGCAGTCGATCCTCGACTCCGCCCAGGCCACCCGCACCGACCTGCCGTTCGCCTGCAAGGGCGGCGTCTGCGGCACCTGCCGCGCCCTGGTCCGGGACGGCGAGGTCGACATGCGCCGCAACTACGCCCTCGAGCAGCGCGAGGTCGAGCAGGGCTTCGTGCTCACCTGCCAGAGCCACCCCGTCAGCGACACCGTCACCGTCGACTTCGACGCCTGACCCGGACCGGCCCGGGCACCTCCCGGCCCCGCGCCATACCGACGAACACCCTGAAGGAGCACCACCGTGACCGAGGCCTTCCTCCTCGACGGAGCCCGGACCCCGATCGGCCGGTATGCCGGCGGGCTCGCCACCGTGCGCCCCGACGACCTCGCGGCGCTCGTCGTCCGTGAGGCGGTCGAGCGTGCGGGCGTCGACCCCGAGCTGGTCGACGAGGTCGTCCTCGGTGCGGCGAACCAGGCCGGCGAGGACAACCGGAACGTCGCGCGCATGGCCACCCTGCTCGCCGGGCTGCCGCAGTCGGTGCCGGGGTTCACGGTCAACAGGCTCTGCGCCTCGGGGCTGACCGCGGTCGCCACCGCGCGGCAGATGGTGGCGTCCGGCGACGCCGACCTCGTCGTGGCCGGTGGGGTCGAGTCGATGACGCGCGCGCCGTGGGTGATGGAGAAGCCGTCCAAGGCGTTCGCTCGCCCGGGGGCGACCTTCGACACCTCGATCGGGTGGCGGTTCACCAACCCGAGGTTCGACGCGGACACGACGCTGTCGATGCCGCAGACCGCCGAGCGGGTGGCCGAGCGCTGGGGGCTGACGCGTGAGGAGCTCGACGAGTTCGCGCTGCGGTCGCACCAGCGGGCGGTCGCGGCGATCGAGGCGGGGAGGTTCGCCGACGAGATCGTGGCGGTGCCCGTGGGCGACGGCGAGTTCTCCGTCGACGAGGGACCACGGGCCGACACCTCGCTCGAACGGCTCGCGAGGCTCCGCCCGGTCAACCACCCCGACGGCCTCGTGACCGCCGGCAACTCCAGCTCCCTCAACGACGGGGCGGCTGCGGTCGTCGTGGCCAGCGAGGCGTTCATCACCCGCCACGGACTCGAGCCGCGCGCAAGGCTGGTGGCCTCGGCCAGCGCCGGGGTCGCGCCGGAGGTCATGGGCATCGGCCCGGTGCCGGCCACCCAGAAGGCCCTCGACCGCGCCGGCTGGGCCATCGGGGACCTTGACGCCGTCGAGCTCAACGAGGCCTTCGCCTCGCAGTCCCTTGCCTGCATCCGCGACCTGGGCCTCGACGAGGACATCGTCAACGCGGACGGCGGCGCGATCGCGCTCGGCCACCCGCTCGGGGCCTCCGGGACGAGGATCCTGCTGACCCTCGTCGGCCGGCTGGAGCGGGCGCAGGCCCGTCGCGGGCTCGCCACGCTGTGCGTCGGGGTCGGCCAAGGTGCCGCCCTGCTGGTGGAGAGGGTCTGACATGAGCTCGGAGTCGATGCTGCCCGCGGTCGTCGGTGTCTACGGCGGAGGGCGGATGGGGGCGGGGATCGCCCATGCGTTCCTCGTGTCCGGTGCGCAGGTCGTCGTCGTCGAGGGCGACGAATTCCTCGCCGACGCTGCACGGGGGCGGGTCACCACGAGCATCGGCAAGGCCGCCGAGCGCGGTCTGCTGACCGGCACGGTCGACGAGGCCCTGGCCGGCCTCACCGTCACCACGACCACGTCCGACCTGGCCGGCTGCTCCTTGGTCGTCGAAGCCGTCCCCGAGGACACGGCCCTCAAGCTCGAGGTCCTGCGGCGGGCCGAGGACTCGGCACCCGACGCCGTCCTGGCCACCAACACCAGCTCGCTGTCGGTCAGCGCCCTCGCCGCCGGACTCCGCGCGCCCGAACGCTTCATCGGACTGCACTTCTTCAACCCCGTCCCGGCGAGCGACCTCGTCGAGGTCGTCGTCGGCGAGCAGACGGCCCCGGCCCTGGTCGACCGGGCCCGGGGCTGGGTGACCGCGCTGGGCAAGACCGGCATCACCGTGCAGGACTCCCCCGGGTTCGCCAGCAGCCGCCTCGGGGTCGCCATCGCGCTCGAGGCGATGCGGATGGTGCAGGAGGGCGTCGCGTCCGCGCAGGACATCGACACGGCCATGACCCTGGGCTACCGCCACCCGGTCGGCCCGTTGCGGACGACGGACATCGTCGGCCTCGACGTACGGCTCGCGATCGCCGAGCACCTCACGCGAGAGCTGGGCCCGAGGTTCGAGCCGCCGCAGGTGCTGCGCGACAAGGTCGCGGCCGGCGAGCTCGGCCGCAAGACCGGGCGCGGCTTCTACGACTGGTGACCCGCCGTGGGGTGGCGACCTGCCCCTTCCGGGACCTCTGAGGCGGCAGATCACCCACCGTGGGCGGGGATGTGGCCGCCCCGATGCCCCGGCTGCCCGGCTGCCTACAGGCTCGGCGGCAGCCCCGGCTGCCCCGGCTGCCTACAGGCTCGGCGGGCGCAGGGCGAGGCCGTCGAACGCCAGCGTCGTGATGGCGTCGGACAGCTGCTCGGCGTCGACGGCTCCGCCGGGGCGGTGCCACTCCACGAGCGAGTTCACCATGCCGAACAGCAGCCGGCTCACCAGCGCCGGCGGGACGTCCGAGCGCAGAGAGCCCTCCTCGACGGCCTCGCGCACCAGCCCGGCGAACCGTGCATCGAGGTCCCGCCGGCGCCGCAGCGCCGCCAGCTCCACCTCGCTGTTGCCCCGCACCCGCAGCAGCAGGGTCACCGCAGGCTGGTGGTCCACGAGGACCGCGACGCTGAGCCGCACGGCCCGACGCAACCGGTCGTATGCCGTGGCACCGGCGACCTCGCGACTCGCCTCGTCGAGGACCTCGGTGAGGCCGTCCAGCGCCTCGTCGAGCGCCTGCGAGAGCAGGTGCGTCTTGCTCGGCACGTGGTGGTAGATCGCGGACTTGCTGAACCCGAGCTCGCGGGCGAGGTCACCCATGCTCGTGCCGTCGTAGCCCTGCTCGTTGAACAGCTCGATCGCCCGGCGCAGGACGGTCTCCTGGTCGTACCCGGGTCGTCCACGCCGGGGTGCTCCAGCCGCCGCGTCACTCACGCGGCCACACTCTCACAGGGCCCGGCGGTCCACGGTCAGGCGGAGACAGGACTCACCCCAGCACGCGGTCGACGAACGCCCCACCGAACTTGCGCTCCGGGTCGAGCGAGTCCCGCAACCGCTGGAAGTCGTCCCACCGCGGGTACATCGGTGCGAGGTCGGCCGCGGCGGCCACGAAGCACTTGCCCCAGTGCGGCCGTCCCCCGAGCGGCAGGAGGACGGCCTCGATGTCCGGCAGGACGCCATACACACCCGCCTCGTCGAGCTCCCAGGTGAAGTGGAACCCGACCACGTCCTCGTCGTGGGAACCGCTGAGCCACAACGGATCTGACGCCACCGTGCGGATCTCGGCGTTCTGCAGGACCGGGCCGAAAACCGGCTGGAGCCGCCGCAGGCCCTCCATCGCGGTGAGGGCGTTGCGGCGCGGCACGAGGTACTCGCTCTGCAGCTCGGCTCCGCGGCTCGGCGTGAACTCGAGCCGGAAGTGCGGCAGCCGCTCGAGCCACGGGCCGGGCGTCCCGGTCTGGTCGGTCACCGACTCGGTCGGCGCGCCGTCGAGCATGTGCATGACCCGCGTCGCGCGAGGCGACCCGAAGAAGTCGGTGGGCGAGTCGGCGCCGCGGCTCTTGCACCAGACCTGGCGCACCGCCGTGTCGTCGAACCGGGTGAACAGGCTGACGCTGTCGGCCGCGCCGGTGATCGCGTCGAGGTCCGCCTCCACCACCGACCACGGCACCCCGGTGAAGACGTCCTGCCGGACCAGGTAGGTCGGCTCGACGTCGAGCGTGACGCGGGTGACGACGCCGAGGGCACCGAGCGCGACGACGCTCCCGTCGAACCCCCCGTCCCCGCGGGACACGCGCAGCAGCGCACCGTCGGCGGTCACCAGCTCCAGCCCGGCCACGGCCGCGGACAACGAACCCGTCCGGTCCCCCGACCCGTGCGTGCCCGTCGCGACCGCGCCGGCGACGCTGATGTGCGGCAGCGACGCGAGGGAGGCGAGCGCCCACCCCTGCCGCTCGAGCTCGGCCGCGACCACCCCGTACGACGCGCCGCCGGGGACCGTGGCCGTCCCCGCCTCCGCGTCGACCACCACGGCCCCGGGGGCCGCCGGGTCCACGAGCTCGGACGTGCAGACGAGCACTCCCTCGGTGTCGGCGAGGGCCGTGAACGAGTGCCGCGACCCCAGCGCGCGCACCCGACCAGCTCCGGCCACGAGCTCCTGGAGCTCGGGCACCGAGCGCGGGCGCTCGACGCGCTCCGCGCGGTAGGTGACGTTGCCGGACCAGTTGCGCTCGACCATGGCCCCAGTCTGCCGTTCGGGCCCCGGACGCGGCGGGGGCGCCCATGCACCAGACTCGGGACCATGACGGTCTTCTCGGCTTCCAAGCGCTCCACGGCCGTGGTGCCGTTCTCCCGGGAGGCCGTGTGGTCGGTGCTCAGCGACGCGGGACAGGTCGCGAAGCTCACTCCGATGGTGCGTTCCATCGAGGACCACGGCGGCACCTGGCTGTGGAAGCTGGCCCCCATCGAGGTCCTCGGCAAGAACATCGGCCTGGCCTTCACCGAGCAGATGGACCTGCAGCCCACCGAGCGGATCGAGTTCACCCACACCCCGAGGGGCGAGGAACGCGCCGGGGTCGAGGGCACCTACACGTTGACCGAGAAGGGTGAGGGCACCCTGCTGGCGATCGACCTCGGGGTGCACGTCGACCTGCCGTTCCCGAGGATCGCCAAGCCCGCGGTGCAGACCACCATGCAGGGGGTCATCGCGGCGATGGGGGCCGGGTTCGCCCACAACCTCGATCGCCACCTCAAGTCCCGCCGCTGACGCGTCGACGGGGCCCGCACGACCGACCCGACCTGACGCCCCGACCTGACGCCTCGACCCGACCCGCCGGGCACAACGGCGGTTGCGAGGCAAGGCTCGGGGAAGTAACTCCCGTCTTGCCTCGCCACCAGCGGTTTGCCGTGTCGCTGGCGAGGGCGCGAGGGTGCGGCGAGTGCAAGAGGCGGTATGGCGGTGTGGCCGGTCAGCGCGAGGGGGGCGGACCGAGCAGCAGCCCGCGCCACCCGCCGCGGGCATGGTGCACCGGTAGGCCGTCGCGGCGCGACACCTGTCCGCCGGCCCACTCGGCATCGGAGTGCAGGGGGCCGAGGACGTCGCGGTCGACGTCGGGCACCACGTCCGCGGGGACGAGCAGGGCCCGTTCGAGGGCCGTGTCGACCCCGGTGAGCCGGTGGCCGGGCGGCAGCAGCTCGCGGCGGAAGTCGTCCTCCCGGCAGACCATGTCGTGGTGCAGGCTCTCGACGAGGGTCTGCACCGTCGAGGCCGGCGCCGCCGTGAGCACCGGCGCCAGCCGTGACACCAGGGCCGTCGGCAGCATCGGCACGGTCACCTGGACCCGCGTGAGTCCGGCGAGCCGGGCGTAGCGTCGCAGCAACCCGGCATACGCCAGGGGCTCTCCGCTGCCCACGTCGTAGGCGCGACTGGTCGCGGGGGCACCGAGGGCGCCCACGAGGGCGGCCACCACGTCGGTCACGGCCACGGGCTCGACCCGGCTGCTGCGCATCCACGTCGGGAGCACCTGGAGGGGAAGCCGTTCGCTGATCTGGCGCATCACCTCGAAGGAGGTGGACCCGCTCCCGACGACCATGGCCGCCCGCAGCGCCAGCGTCGGCACCCCCGAGTCGGTGAGGACCTCCTCGACCTCGAGGCGCGAGCGGAGGTGCGGCGACAGGTCCTCGTCCGGGAGGTCGGGCACGAGGCCACCGAGGTAGACGATTCGACCGACCCCGGCGCGGACCGCGGCATGGGCGGCGTTGTAGGCACCCTCGCGGTCGGTGGTCGCGAAGTCGTCGCCGCCGAGGCCGTGGATCAGGTAGAACAGCGCGTCCGCCCCGGCCACCGCCGCCCGGGCGGAGGCCCGGTCGAGCACGTCCATCTGCACGACGGTGACCCGGTCGGCCCACCAGAATCGCTCGGCGGACGCGATCCGGGTGAACGTCGCCGTGACCTCGTGGCCCGCCTCGAGGAGGGCCGGGACGAGGCGGCTGCCGATGTACCCGCCCGCACCGGTGACGACGACGCGCACGAACACCTCCCGACCGGTCGGCGCCGACCGCGCCGTACTGCTGCGAACCTACCCGCGGCCGCCGGACGGCGCCCACGCGGGCAGCGACCGTCTCAGGCCGTGCCGCCGTCCACGCCGAGCCGCTTCGCCTGCTGGAACGTCGAGATCATCGCGATGGTCGACTCTGCACCCTGGTCCGCGTGGCCGACGCGTCCGGCGAGCGCACCGCACCCACCGCCGCTGTCGCGGTCGTGCAGGACGGTCCCGGCGTCGTTCGCGCCCTCGAACCATGCCGAGCAGCGGCCGACCGCGGCACTCCACCGGGGGTCGGCCGTGACGTCGAAGGCCCGCGCACACGCGTCGGCCAGGGCCGCCACGTCCACCGGCTGCTGGTCGAAGGGCGTCCGGGCCTCACCGAGCCCCCACCCGCTGGGGGGGCAGACCGACACGAGGCCGTCGGTGGTCTCGGTCTCGACCAGCCAGCTCAGCATCGCCAGCCCCTCGGTGAGCCACTTCCAGACGCCCAGCAGCGAACCCGCCGCCAGCAGGGTCTCGGCCAGGGCGGCATTGGCGTAGCTCAGTCGCGGCTCGGGCCAGTGCCATCCCTCGGCCGGTGTCGGTCGACGGCCGAGCAGCGGGTCGGGCGGGGCGATCAGGGTGGCGGCGTCGGACAGCAGCTCCCGCGCGACCACGTCCCGTGGCCGCACGGCGAGAACCTCCGCGGCACCCAGGCCGGCGAACGCCATCGAGCGCGTCGAGGGCGACCGCAGGGCGGCGCCCTTGGTGAACGCATCGAGGGCCCGCCAGTCGGACAGCTCGGGCGCGCGAGCGACCCCCGTGCCGAGCGCCCAGAGGGCGCGCCCCCACCCGTCATCGACCGCCGCGGCGTCCGACCAGGAGCCGTCCACGGCCCGGCGGTTGCGGAAGGCGCCGTCGTCGGCCTGGGCGTCGAGGACGTAGGAGAGGTAGGTCGTCGCGAGCTCGGTGAGCGCGGCGGAGCCCTCCGGCTCCCTGGCCGTCACGACGAACGCCCGTGCCACGTCGTCCACGCAGTACCCGCCCTCGCGGACGGGGACCGTCAGGACGGCTCCCTCGAAGACGCCGATGTCGTCGGTGAGGTGGGCCAGGTGCTGGAAGGAGACCCCTCCCGGCGCAGTGTCGGCCGGGGAGGACGGGCTGAGGACCCGGTGGGACACGGACATGGGCGAACCTTCCTGGTTACCCCCGCGTCGCGAGCCGACGTGGAGCACCACCACCCATGAGGGGCGGCGACGTGCACGCACGGTGCGTTGTGGCCCTCGCGGAGTCGACACGCTCGGGCCTGTCGGACGACTTCGTCACGACGCGTCTCGTTTCCTGGGGAGACGCCGAGACCTTGACGGTAACACCCGGGGCAAGCCCCTCCCCCAGGGAAACCGCGTGCAGCCCCCCGCCGCGCCGGTCAGGTCCGCAGCCGCACGCCCCAGGCCGCGCCCCGTCGCACCGGTCAGGCCGCGCGGATACCGCCCAGGACGATGCTCACGACGCGCTCCTGCTGCGCCGGGTCGAGCTCGCCCATCATCGTGCAGCCCCCCACGAGGCGCAGCAGGTCGGACGGTTCGACGTCCGTGCGCGCGACGCCGGCGTCCTGGGCGTTGCGGAGCACGGCCCCCGCCGCGTCGTTGACGGCCTGGCGGGAGTGGGTGAGCAGCTCCGAGTCGCGGCCGACCGCGTCGACGAGCTCCTGGAACAGCGCCCGCTTGGTCGCCACGTAGTCCAGCAGCGCCCAGACCCACTTCTCCAGCGCGGGCCACGGCTCCTCACCCTCGATGAGCAGCTCGGCGCGGTCGCCGAGCGCGTCGACGTCCTCGCGGTAGACCGCCTCGAGCAGGGAGAGCCGGGTCGGGAAGCGCCGGTAGAGCGTGCCGATGCCGACCCCGGCCCGGCGGGCGATCTCCTCGAGCGAGGCGTCCGCGCCGGACTCGCGCAGGACCTCGCGAGCGGCCAGCAGGAGTCGCTCGAGGTTGCGCTGGGCATCGGCACGCATCGGCCGCTCCGCGGCGAGCTGACCGGCAGCGGGGGTCGGGACCACCTGACACGCACCTCCATCACGGGAATGACTTGCAAAGCGGAGGCAGCCTCCGTATCGTCGTATCCGGAGGGACCTTCCACTTCTCCGACCATCGTACCTGAAGGAGCACGACCATCGTGTCTGCCCAGACTGTTGCCGCTCCCGCGGCCACCCCCGCGTCGCCCACGGCGCGCGGCCCCCGTCGGCGCGTCTCCCCGACCGTCGTCCTCGGCGTCATCCTCACCGCCCAGCTCATGGTCGTGCTCGACGCCACCATCGTGAACGTCGCCCTGCCCCGGATGCAGACGGCGCTCGACTTCACCCCCACCGGCCTGTCCTGGGTCCTGTCCGCCTACACCCTCGCCTTCGGGGGGCTCCTGCTCTTCGGTGCGCGGGCCGGCGACCTGTTCGGTCGGCGCCGGGTCTTCCTCACCGGTATGGCGCTGTTCGCCGCCGCGTCGTTCGCCGGCGGCTTCGCCACCACCGCCACCTGGCTCGTCGCCTCCCGGGCGGCCCAGGGCGTCGGGGCGGCCCTGGCCGCACCGGCGGTCCTCGCCCTGCTCATGTCGACCTTCCCCGAGGCCCGCGAGCGCACCCGCGCCCTCGGCCTGTTCACCGGCGTCTCCATCGGCGGTGCCGCCATCGGGCTCATCGCAGGGGGCCTGCTCGTGCAGTGGTTCTCGTGGCGCTGGGTGATGTTCGTCAACGTGCCGATCGGCCTGGCCGTGATCGCCGCCGCCCTCCTCGTCGTCCCGGAGACCCCGAGGTCGACCGGGCGGATCGACGTCGCCGGTGCCCTCAGCTCGACCCTCGGCATGACCGCCCTGGTGTACGCGTTCGTCCGTGCGGCCGAGGCCGGGTGGAGCGACACCGAGACGATCGCCTCGTTCGTGGCGGCAGCGGCGCTGCTCGTCCTGTTCGTCCTCGTCGAACGTCGCGCAGCACACCCCATCGTGCCGCTCGAGCTGTTCGCCAACCGCACTCGTGCCGGCTCGTACGCCGGACGCCTGCTCCTCGTCGCCGGGATCATGGGGACGTTCTTCTTCACGACCCTCTTCCTCCAGGACGTGCTCCACTACAGCCCGCTGCAGACCGGCCTGGGGTTCCTGCCGCTGACCGCTGCCCTGTTCCTCGCCTCCCAGCTGAGCGCTCGACGGTTCGTCGAGCAGTTCGGGCCGCGGCGCGTCATGGTGGTGGGGACGCTGCTCTCGACCACCGCGCTGGCCCTGCTCAGCCGGATGTCGGAGACCAGCAGCTACTGGTCGATCCTCGTGCCCCTCGTCCTGCTCGGGCTCGGCAACGGCACCGCGTTCGTGCCGCTCACCGGCGCCTCGCTGCACGAGGTGGAGCCGCAGCACGCCGGAGCGGCCTCGGGCCTGGTCAACGTCACCCAGCAGGTCGGCGGGTCGCTCGGCCTGGCCCTGCTCGTGACCGTGTTCGGCACCGCCAGCCGGCACGCCGCGGCCGCTCCGAGCCATGGTCGCTCGGTGGTGGAGCAGTCCCAGCACGTCTTCGTCGCCGGGGCGTCCACCGCCCTGACCGTCGCCGCCGGGCTGCTGCTCCTGACCGTGGTGGTCGTGTCCCAGCTCCACCGCACCCCCCGCGCCGCCCGGGCCGAGGTCGCCCCCGCCGTGTGAGGACCCGACCGTCGCAGCCGACCACGGGCGCGCGTCGCGCCGACCATCGGCGCGCGGCGCGAAGGTGGACGACGAAGGGCCTCCGTCAGCGATTGCTGTCGGAGGCCCTTCGTTCGCACTGGGTGGCAGGTGAAGGATTCGAACCTTCGAAGCTTTCGCGATGGATTTACAGTCCACTCCCATTGGCCGCTCGGGCAACCTGCCTTGGTGCGCGTGGAAGAATAGCAAGGACAACCGCGATTGCTGAAACCGGCACCAGCTGCCCGTCAGCGGTGCCCAGGAAGGACACGCCCTCATGGCCGACAGCTCGTTCGACATCGTCAGCAAGATCGACCACCAGGAGGTCGCCAACGCCCTCAACAGCGCCTCCCGTGAGGTGGCCACGCGCTACGACTTCAAGAACGTCGGCGCCTCCATCGAGGCCAGCGGCGAGGACAAGGTCGTCATCAAGGCCAACACCGAGGAGCGTGCCAACGCCGTCCTCGACGTCTTCCAGACCTGGCTCGTGAAGCGCAAGGTCTCGCTCAAGCACCTCGACGTCCCCGAGCGCGGACCGCAGCTCTCCGGCAAGGAGTACCGCCTCGAGCTCGGCCTCCAGGAGGGCATCTCCCAGGAGAACGCGAAGAAGATCGGCAAGATCATCCGCGACGAGGGGCCCAAGACGGTCAAGAGCCAGATCCAGGGCGACGAGCTGCGCGTCACCAGCAAGTCCCGTGACGACCTGCAGGCCGTCCAGGCGCTGCTCAAGGGCAAGGACGACCTGGACTTCGCGATCCAGTTCACCAACTACCGCTGACCCACGCGGCCGGACAGGTGTGCCGCCGTGCCCGAGTCGGGCACGGCGGCACACGTCTGTCTGGGGCACCCTCGCACCGGAGGGGGCGCACGGAGGTCGAGTCAGGCCTCCAGGGCCATGGTGGGGCCACCGAGGTCGGGGAACCGCAGCACCGAGCCGTCCGAGTCGGTGTCCGGAGAGTCGTCGTTCCAGCCGTCGAGGGCGATCGCGAGACCGAGCGCCAGCCCCGCCATCTCGTGGTCGCCGATGCCGACGCGGCTGGCCACCTCGCGGGCGTTGGACGGACGGTCGCCCGGGTCCTTGGACAGGCAGTCGTTGACCAGGTCGGCGAGGTCCTTGGGCACGTCGTCGGGCAGCGGCGGGGGCGGCTCGTTGACGTGGCTGAGGGCCGTCGCGACCGGGGTTCCGCGGTCGAAGGGGCGCTGGCCCGTGAGCATCTCGTGCGCCACGACCCCGAGGGCGTAGAGGTCACTGGCTCCGGTGGCGGCCTCGCCGAGCGCCTGCTCGGGGCTGATGTAGTGCGGCGTCCCGAGCATCTCGCCGGCGCGGGTGTGACCGGCCGCGTCCAGCGCCCGGGCGATCCCGAAGTCGGTGAGCTTCACCAGCCCGTCGGGACGGACGAGGATGTTCGCGGGCTTGACGTCGCGGTGGACGACGCGCGCCTCGTGGGCCACGCCCAGCGCGAGGGCTGCCTGCCCGAGCAGGGAGCGCACCTCGGGCGGGGGCAGGGCGCCACGGCGGCGCAGCAGGAGCGAGAGCGGCTCGCCCTTGACCAGCTCCATCACGAGGAAGGCCAGGCCGTCGTCCTCGCCGTAGTCGAAGAGGGTCGCGATGTTGGTGTGCAGCAGGGCCGCCGAGTGGACGGCCTCGTCGCGGAAGCGCTTGGCGAACAGCTCCTCGTGACCGGTGTCGGGCCGCATGACCTTGATGGCCACCGCCCGCTGGAGCACCTGGTCCGCGCCGGCCCAGACATCGGCCATGCCGCCGGAGGCGATACGGGCCCCCAGGAGGTACCGGTCGCCGAGGACGAACCCCTCAGACAACCTGTTCACGCTGCGAGCTCCACGAGGAGACCTCCGTCGACCGAGGTGTACGTCGATTGACATCTCAAGAACCTCGCGACGTCAATGGTAGGCCCCATCCGGACAAACCGCGCGCCAAGGGAACGGGCCCGGCGACCCGCCTGACCTGCGACGACGCCGTCCATGGCACCGTCCGTCCCACCCGCCACACGGGCTACCCGAAGGTGGCGCGCGAGCGCAGCGCCTCCCCCAGCTCGGACCGCGCGTCGACGATGCCCCGGCGCACCGCCGGCGTCAGGTCGGTGCGCTGCAGTGCCGCCCTGGCCATGTCATCCGTCGCCTCCTCGACGACCCGCGACGGGAAGCCGAGCTGGGCCACCCGTGCCAGCGCGTCGTCGCCGACCCAGGCGCTCATGGCCGGGACGTCGCTGAAGTAGCGCGCGGCATACGGGCGGAGCACGTCGAGCTCCCCGGAGGACCAGAAGCCCTGGGCGAGCGCGTTGAGCTCGTAGTTGGAGCGCTCACGGTTCGTCGTGATCTCACCCCAGGCCCACGCCTTGGCCTCGGCGTCGGGCATCGATGCACCGGCCATGAGCGCGCTGAGCCGTCCCTGCAGCGTGTCGTCACGCTCGCGGGTGGCCTCGATGAGCTCTCGACCGGCGAGTCCGTGGGAGGCGAGGTTGCGGACCACGATCCACCCGAAGTCCGAGTCGCCCTCGAGCCCGACGGGGCGGCGTTCGCCGGCCGCCCACGCCCGCAGGAGCTCCTCGTCGGCGGAGGTGCGCGCGACGGCGCGGGCCGCCACGAGGGCCCGGGTCGACCCGGGCTCCGCCGCTGCGAGGACCGATGCTGCTGCCGCAACGACCACCTGCTCGGCTTCACCCTGCTCCTCGTGCGGCAGGAACGTCGGGATGATCCGGCCGAGCAGGCTGCCCGCCGAGCGGTTGAGGATCGAGGCGTTGTCCTCGTGCGGCCACGCCGCACCCACCGTGCGCACCATGACCCGGGGGTCGACGGTGCCGAGGCAGACGCCGTCGATGAGGGACACCCACACGACCGCGCGCGCCTGCGGGTCGGGCACGAGCGCGAGCTGCTCGGGCACCGCGGCGATCGAGTCGGGGTCGAGGGTGACGGTGGCCCAGGTGAGGTCTCCCGCGTTCGGCACCACGAGGTCGGCGGCGGGCGCCGCCGCCAGCTCGGGGACGACGGTCCGGTCGCCCGAGGTCGTCACCGGGACGCGGAAGGTCTCGGCACCGGCCGAGAAGCCGGCCACGTCGAAGGTGTGCGGCCGGTCGGCCGGGAACGCTTCCGGGACGGTGCGGTCCACGGCACCGGCAGCGCGGTCCAGCGAGATGACGTCGACCCCCGCGGTGAGCAGCCAGGCCTGCGTCCACGCGCCGAGGTCCTTGCCGCTCGCGCGCTCCATGAACCCCATGAAGTCGGCCAGCGTGCCGTTGCCGAACGAGTGCTCGCGCAGGTAGGCGGAGACGCCGGCGATGAAGGCGTCGTCACCGATGTGGGCGATGAGCTGGCGCAGCGTCGCGGCACCCTTGGCGTAGGAGATCCCGTCGAAGTCCTGCAGGGCCGACTGCGCGTCGAGCGCGGCCGAGCCGGCGACGGGGTGGGTCGAGGGGGTGCGCTCCGCGGCATACCCCCAGGCCTTGCGGGCCATGGTGGAGTCCACCCACGCCTCGGTCCCGAACTCGGTCGCCGCGTCCAGCGTGCGGTGCGACATGTACTCGGCGAAGGACTCGTTGAGCCACAGGTCGTCCCACCACTGCATCGTCACGAGGTCGCCGAACCACATGTGCGCCATCTCGTGGGCGATCGTGTTGGAGCGCGTGAGGATCTCGTCCCGGGCCGCCGCCCCACGGAAGACGTAGACGTCGCGGAAGGTCACGCAACCGGGGTTCTCCATCGCGCCCGCGTTGAACTCGGGCACGAAGACCTGGTGGTACTCCCCGAACGGGTACCGGATGCCGAAGAGCTGGTGGTAGTAGTCGAAGCTCGCCCTCGTGACCTCGAGCATCTGGGGCGCCCCCCGCTCGAGGGCCTCCCTGAGGGACGCACGGGCGTGGATGCCCAGCGGTATGCCGTCGTGCTCGTCGAGCACGGACGCGTAGGGACCGGCGCAGACCGTGACGAAGTACGTGGCCAGCGGCTTGGTCTCGGCGAGCTCCCACCGACCGGGGGCCACCTTCGTGGCGGCACCGTTGCCGAGGACGGTCCACGCCTCCGGGGCGGCGACGGTCACGGCATACGGGGCCTTGAGGTCGGGCTGGTCGAAGCAGGCGAACACGCGCGGGCCGGCGTCGAGGAACAGGTGGCCGTAGACGTAGTGCTCACCGTCGGCAGGGTCGACGGCGCGGTGCAGTCCCTGCCCGTCCCGGCTGTAGGACATCTGGGCCTCGACCTCGAGCACGTTGTCGGCGGCGAGGCCGCTCAGGGTGACGCGGCCGTCAATGAGGGTCGTGACGTCCACAGGCTCGCCGTTGAGGACCATCGAGCGCAGCTCGGCAGGCTTGACGTCGACGAAGGTCGACGCGCCCGGGTCGTTGCACGAGAACGTGATCCGCGTCGACGAGCCGAACCGCTCCTCCCCTTGGTCGAGGTCGAGGTCCACCTCCATCCGCGTCACCTGCAGCAGGGCTGAACGTTCGCGGGCTTCGGACCTGGTGAGGGACGGCATGGGAGCGATTCAACCAGCACCGGCCCCCGGACAGACCGAAGCCCCCGACCAGAGCTGGTCGGGGGCTTCGGTGGAGTTCACCGGTTGCGGTGGCTCAGATGACGCGGACCTTCTCGGCCTGCGGGCCCTTCGGGCCCTGCGTGATGTCGAACTCCACGCGCTGTGCCTCGTCGAGCGAGCGGTAGCCGCTGGACTCGATCGCGCTGTAGTGCACGAAGACGTCGGGGCCGCCGCCGTCCTGCTCCACGAAGCCGAAGCCCTTCTCAGCGTTGAACCACTTGACAGTTCCCTGTGCCATGGGATTTCTCGTTCCTGTTGGCCGAGGTGGGTCGCGGACGCGACTCACCAGCTGCGCACACCACCACGACACGGAACAAGCCGCTGAAGAAAAAAGGCCCGCACACTGGCGGGCCCACTCAGACGAGGAACTGCAACTGCAACTGCGCCAACCATACCGTGCCGGAGCCGTTTGCCGAAACCACCCCCGGCGGGCCTGTCGCAGGACCCGTCGGACGCACCCTCGGAGTGCGTCCGACGGGCGCCCTCAGCTCTGGCGGAAGCCGTAGGCCTGCTGCTCGAGGCGGGCGATCCGCTCCGCCATCGGCGGGTGCGTCGAGAAGAACCGCGACACGTCCTGAGGCCGGAACGGGTTGGCGATCATCATGTGGCTGGAGTTCTGGATCGCCGGGGTCGGCTGCAGGGGGGCGCGGGCGACGCCGGTCTCGAGCTTGCGCAGGGCCGACGCGAGGGCGAGCGGGTCGCCGGTCAGCTTCGCGCCGTCCTCGTCCGCGTCGTACTCGCGGGTGCGGCTGATCGCCATCTGGATCATCATCGCGGCGAAGGGTGCCAGCAGCGCCATGGCCAGAAGGGCAAAGGGGTTCGGGCGGTCCTCGTCGTTGCCGCCACCGCCGAACATGCTCGTGAACATGAGCATCTGGGCCACGGACGTGATGACACCGGCGATCGCGGCAGCGACCGAGCCGGTGAGGATGTCGCGGTTGTACACGTGCATCAGCTCATGGCCGAGCACGCCGCGCAGCTCGCGCTCGTCGAGCAGGCCGAGGATGCCCTCGGTGCAGCAGACGGCGGCGTTCTCGGGGTTGCGTCCGGTGGCGAAGGCGTTGGGCGCCGAGGTCGGGCTGACGTAGAGGCGGGGCATCGGCTTGCCGGCGGCGGTCGACAGCTCCCGGACGATCCGGTACATCGCGGGCGCCTGGGCCTCGCTGACCGGGTAGGCGTGCATGGCCCTGATGGCGAGCTTGTCGGAGTTCCAGTAGCCGTAGGCCGTCATCCCGACACCGAGGAGGGCGAACAGCCAGATGTACCGGCCGCTGCCGATGACGGAGCCCATGGCCAGCAGCACGGCGAAGATCCCGCCGAACAGGGCCGCGGTCTTGAGTCCGTTGAAGTGGTTGTGCATGTCAGCCTCAACGCTCCCTCAGGTTCGGGCGTTCCCTGGTCAGCCCAGCAGGCCGAGCACCAGCTGGGGCAGCACGCTCGCGGCGACGAGGACCCCTCCCGACAGGATGAGGGCGGCCAGGGCGGGCCGTGGGACTGGTCCTCCGAGGAGCTCCTCGACGGGACCTTCGTCGCCGTCACCGGCACCCTCCGGGTCCCCAGCACCCCGCCCGACCGGCGCGGGATCGCGCAGCAGCACCGCGAACCACCGCAGGTAGACCGCGATGCCGAGGACGGCGTTGGCGACGGCGACGAGGGCGAGCACCCACTGCCCGTCCCCGACCACGGGACGCAGGGCGACGACCTTGGCCACCAGCCCGAGGACGCCGGGCGGCAGCCCGGCGAGGGAGAGCAGGGCCAGCCCGAGCGCACCGCCCAGGAGGGGTCGTTCCCGCAGCAGTCCCGTGTATGCCGCGAGCGTCCGGCCGCGGGACGGTCCGTCACCGCCGTCGGAGGTCGGGGCCGACCGGGCGACGAGGTGGACCACGACGAACGCCACGAGCGTGGCGACGACGTAGGCGAGGAGGTAGGCGCCGGAGGCCTGGTCGGCCTGCGTCGTCGCGACCGACCACGGCAGCACCACCCAGCCCGCCTGGGCGACGGTCGACCACGCGAGGAGCCGGACCGGGTCGTCCTGGACGAGGGCGACGAGGTTGCCGACGGTCATCGACACCGCGGCCACGATGCCCACGACGACGAGGACCGGGGCTGCCCCGGAGCCGTGGCCCGAGCCCGCCAGTGGACGCAGGACGACGAGCAGGGCCGCCAGCGCGGCGACCTTGGACGTGGCCGCGAGGAACGCAGCGACGGGCTCGGTGCCGCCGGCGTAGGCCTGGGGCGTCCACACGTGGAACGGCACCAGCGAGAGCTTGAAGCCGACCCCTGCCAGCAGGAGCAGCAGCCCGAGGAGCAGCACGGCACGCCGCTGCGGGTCGGCGAGCGCGGTCGCCACTGCCGGTCCGGAGAAGACCGCGGCCCCGGTCGACAGCAGCCACAGGGCGGCACCCAGGACGACGAGGGCGAACGACACCAGCGAGGTCGTCAGCAGGGCCAGGGCGCCCCGTCCCGCGTCCGGGGTCGCCCGCAGCGCGACGAGGGCGATGGCGGGCAGGGTCGCCAGCTCCAGGCAGACCAGCCACGAGCCGAGGTCGTGGGCGGCGGCGACGCCGGTGGCCCCGGCAGTGGCGGCGAGCAGGAGCGCCACGAGGACGGCTGGCCCTCCCCGCAGGAGCTGGTCACGGGTCCCGGACCGCGGCGGCCACACGAGGAGCAGGACGACGAGGGCGGCGAGCAGGGCCCCCACCTGCAGGGCGCCGACGACCGGTCCTGCTTCGTACAGGCAGCCGTCGGGCGCGGGCAGGCACAGCGAGCGCCGTGGCACGTCGGTCGACCCGAGGGCCGCGGGGAGAGCCAGGGCCGCACCGACGAGCAGGGCGAGCACCCCGACGACGGCGTGCAGCCGCGCGACCCTGGGGGCCACGGCGTCGGCGACGAGCACGACGACGGCACCCGCCGCCGGCGCCAGGACCGGACCGAGCACGGGCCAGTCGAGGCTGGCCACGGTGCTCACGGCCCGGCTCCGACCAGCGTGCTCACGGTGTCGTGCGTCAGGGACAGCAACGGACCGGGGACGACACCGAGGACCACCGTGAGCAGGACGAGGACGACGACGACGTCCCACTCGCTGCCGCGGGTGTCCTCGATGGGCGGCGAGGTCCGGTCGCCGGCCCACACGAGTCGCGCCACCCGGAGCGCGTAGGCGGCGGCGAGCACGGTGCCGAGCGCGGCGACCACCGCGACGGCGCGGAAGAGCCCGAGCGACCGGTCGTCGCCCGGTGACCACGCGGCATACACGGACAGGAACTCGCCCCAGAAGCCGGCCAGGCCGGGCAGCCCGAGGGAGGCGGCCAGGCCGAGGATGAGCGCGAAACCGAGGCGAGGCGCGACCTCGCGCACCGCGGCTCGAGCGGTGTCGAGGTCCGCGCTCCCCCAGCGTTCCTTGAGGCCGCCGACGACGACGAACAGCAGGGCTGAGACGACGCCGTGGGCGACGTTGGCGAACAGCGCCGCCTGCAGACCGGTGCGCGTGCCGCTCGCGAGCCCGATGGCGACGAACCCCATGTGTGCCACCGAGGAGTAGGCGACCAGGCGCTTGAGGTCACGCTCGACGAGGCAGGCCAGGCCTCCCCACAGGATGCCGACGGCACCGAGGACGGCGAGGAACGGTGCGACCCGGGCGAACCCGTCGGGCACGGTGGCCAGCGGCAGGCGGACCAGGCCGTAGGTGCCCATCTTGAGCAGGACGGCGGCGAGCAGCACCGAGCCGGCGGTGGGGGCGGTGGTGTGGGCCGCGGGCAGCCAGGTGTGCAGCGGGAAGACCGGCACCTTGACGGCGAGGCCGGCCACGAGGAGCGAGGCCACGACGAGCTGGGTGGTCGGCGGGAGTCCGCGCCCGGCGTCCTGGGCCAGGACCCCCAGGTCGGAGGTGCCGGCCCGGGTCACGAGGGCCAGGATCCCGACGAGCATCAGGGTGGAGCCGAAGGCCGTGTAGAGGACGAAGCGTGCCCCGGCCTCGGCCCGCGCCGCCGGGTGGTGGGCGTCGCCGAAGCGCGTGATGAGCACCCACATGGGCACGAGCACCACCTCGAACGCCACGAAGAACAGCACGGCGTCGCGGGCGAAGAACGTGGCGAGGGCACCGACCTCGACGAGCAGCAGGCAGGCGTGGAACGCGGCGCTGGTGCCGCCCACCGGAGGCCGCTCCCGGGTGTGCAGCACGACGGCGACACCCAGGAGGGCGGTGAGCAGGAGCAGGGGCGCGCTGATGCCGTCGACGGCGAGGTGCCACCGCAGCCCGAGGGACGGCACCCAGGCCCGGTCCACCTCGGGCCGCAGGACGACGCTCGTGACGACAAACGCCAGCGTGAGGACGCTGGCGACGGCGGACGTGAGGTTGGTGGCACGGTGCGGCAGGCTCCGACCGGCGGTGAGCAGCCACGTGGCCACCGCAGCCGGCACGACGAGGGCGAGGAGGATCACCGCAGCGCCACCCCCGCCAGGGCCACCGTGACGGCACCGGCGACGACCCAGGCCAACCCGGTCGCCGCCCGCTCGGCGCGGTGGGCCCGGTCGCCGCCACGCCCCGCCAGCAGGGCGCCGACGGCGGCGCCCCGGACGTACGCGTCGACGACCTCGCGGTCGAGGAAGACGACGAGCCGGGCGGTGGCGAGCACGGGCCGGGCCACGAGCACGACATACAGGCGGTCCACCCCGAAGCCGCCGTCGAAGGCAGGTTGCCGTGCTCCGACGAGGCGGGCGGGGTCCTCCCCCGCGCCGTACCGGCTGGTGGTGACGCGGCGCACCCCCAGGGCGGCACCGGCGATGAGCAGCAGGCTCAGCAGCGCGACGAACCACCCGAGGTAGCCCTCGAGGTCGATCAGCGGCGTGAACACCACGATCCCGCCGAGGACGGTGAGGACCGCCAGGACGGCCACCGCCGCCCGCACCGGCCCGGTGGCCGTGTCGGTCTCGTGGCGTGCGACGTCGGCGGTCCCGAGGTCGTCGAGGACGAGCCAGGCGCGCATGCAGTACGCCGCGGTCAGCGCGACCGTCAGCAGGCCGGCGAGCAGGACCAGCCACGCCCGGACGGGGGCGTCGGACGCGCCCGCCTCGGCAGCGGACAGGACGTGCTCCTTGGAGACGAACCCCACGAGGGGCGGCACCCCCGCCAGCGACAGCAGCCCGACGAACATGGCGGGGCGCAGCAGCAGGTGGCCACGCAGGCCCCCCTTGAGCGTGGCCGCCGCGGTGCCCCCGACGGTGACGCTTAGCCACCCGATCGTGAGGAACAGCAACGCCTTGAAGAACGCGTGGGAGTACAGGTGCAGCACCCCGGCACCCGGGCCCTCGTCGGCCGGCGCCACTGCGAGCGCCGACAGCATGAGGGCGACCTGGCTCAGGGTGGAGTAGGCCAGCAAGCGCTTGAGGTCGCTCTGGCCGAACGCCAGCAGGGCGGCCCAGACCATGGTCACGGCGGTGCTGACCGCCAGCACCCAGCGGGCCCCGTCGCTGGCCGCGAGGAGGGTGAAGAGCTGGGCCAGCACGAACGTCCCGGCCGCCACCATCGTCGCCGCGTGGATGAGGGCGGACGCGGGCGTCGGGCCCTCCATCGCGTCGGGCAGCCAGTCGTGGAACGGCACCATGCCGGACTTGCCGAGGACGCCGATGACGAGCAGCACCATGGCCACCGTCCGCAGCGTGCCGTCCGGCGCAGCGCAGGCCGCCGCCAGCGAGTCCGCGCACTCGGTGGCCGGCGCCCAGTGCGCCAGCACCGCCCGGTAGGCCGTGGAGCCTGCTCCCGCGGCGAGGAGCACCACCCCGAGGACGAACCCGACGTCGGCGAGCCGGGTGACGAGGAAGGCCTTGAGGGCGGCCCGGCGCGCGGACTCCTTGCGGCTCCAGTGACCGATGAGCAGGTAGGAGCACCAGCCCATCACCTCCCAGCCGACGAGGGTCAGCACGAGGTCGGCGGAGGTGACCACGACGAGCATGCCTGCGGTGAACAACGAGACCGTGGCCGCGAAGACGCCGTAGCGGTCGTCCTCGCGCAGGTACCAGCCCGCGAACGCCTGGACGGCCCAGCCGACGACGGCGACGACGAGTGCGATCAGGGCGGTCGCCGTGGTCGCTTGCAGCAGCAAGGGGATGCGCAACTCGCCCGCGGCGAGGGCCGGGAGGGTGCCGACGGCGCGGTCCTGCCCGGTCGTGTGCACCCCGACGAGCAGGGCGACGGCTGCAGCGAGGGTGACGAGCGACCCACCGACCGCGACCGCACGGGTGGCTCGGGGGTCCAGGCCCTCCCGTCGTCGGGCGAGGAAGAGCCCGAGCACGGCGGCGACGACCGGCACGAGCACGACCAGCCGGGCCGCGGCGGCGCTCACGAGCGGGTCCGGTCGAGGTCGATGTCGCCGCGCAGGCGGTAGACGGCCAGGACCACGGCGAGAGCGACGCACACCTCGGCCGCGGCGATGGTGATGACGAACAGGGTGAGGACGTTGCCGGCCGCCCAGCGGTCCCCGCCGGAGGCGCCGACGGAGACGAGCAGCAGGGTGGCGGCGTTGAGGATCAGCTCGACCCCGATGAGCACCAGCACCGCGTTGCGGCGGGCCAGCACGCCGTACGCGCCGAGACCGGCCAGCACGGAGGCGAGGAGGTAGGGGCCGGCGAGGTGGATCACGGGGCGCTCCGCCCGGCCTCGCGGGCTCCGCGCCCGGCGACGCGGGAGACCGCCAGGGCTGCGACCAGCGCCACGAGCAGCAGCAGGGACAAGAGCTCGAACGGCCACACCCACGTGCCGAACAGCTGGCTCGCCAGCTCGGTGGTGTCGGTCTCCCGACGGGACACCGGAACGGCGAGCGGCAGGAGGACCGCCGCCAGCATCGCGGTCACGCCCGCGCCGAGGACCGCCGCGAGGACCCGGTGGAGGCGGCTCGTGGCGATCTGCGCGTGCGGCCCGATGGGGGCGCGCGTCAGCATCAGGGCGAAGAGCACGAGCACGACGACGGCACCGACGTAGACGAGGACCTGCACCAGCGCGACGAACTCCGCGCCCAGCACGAGGTAGCACCCGGCGACCGAGCCGAGGCAGACCACGAGCCACAGCGCCGCGTGCACGACGTGGCGGGTCGTCACGGCGAGCAGCCCGCTGGCCGCGGCGACGAGCCCCACCGCGGCGAACGCCACGTCGAGGCCGGTCACGCCTCCGCCTCCGGCTGGGGAGTCACCCGCGTCGGACGGGCCGCGGGGGTGCGGACGGGGCGGGCCGGCTTGTTGGTCGCGGCGATCTCGGCCGGTTCGGCGGAGTGCTCGTCGAGCGCGGGCGGTGGCGGGACCGTGGGCATCCACTGCCCGAGCCGGTCCTTCTCGTGCAGCAGGTCGCGGATGTCGAGCTCGGAGTACTCGAACTCGGGGCTCCAGTGCAGCGCGTCGAACGGGCACACCTCGATGCAGATGCCGCAGTACATGCAGAGGCTGAAGTCGATGGCGAACCGGTCGAGGACGTTGCGCTGGCGGTCGCGTCCACCGGGGGTCGTCGCGGGGATCGTCTCTTTGTGCGAGTCGATGTAGATGCACCAGTCCGGGCACTCGCGGGCGCAGAGCATGCACGAGGTGCAGTTCTCCTCGAGCAGGGCGATGACGCCCCGGCTGCGCGGGGGCAGGTGCGGCGACACGTCCGGGTACTCGGCCGTGTGCGAGGGCTTCGCCAGGGTGCGTGCCGTGGTGGCCAGCCCCTTGAGGATCCCCGGTATGGCGCCCCCGCTGCTGCGCTTCGTGGGCTCCGGTGTCGTGGGCTCCGGTGTCGTGGGCTCCGGTGTCGTGCTCGGTGTCGTCGGCTCGGTCATGCGCTCGCCACCACCCAGACACCGGTGAGGGCCAGCTGCGCGAGGGCGAGCGGCACGAGGACGAGCCAGGCGAGGCGCTGGAGCTGGTCCTCGCGCAGTCGCGGCCAGGACACCCTCAGCCAGATGACGACCACCGCGATGATGAACCCCTTCAGCATCGTCCAGACCCAGCCGAGCTGGTCGCTGAACGGCCCCTGCCAGCCGCCGAGGTAGAGCACGGCGAACAGCAGCGACATGACGACAATGCCGGCGTACTCGCTCAGCAGGAAGAACGCGAACCGCAGTCCGGTGTACTCGGTGTAGGCGCCGAAGACGATCTCGCTGTCGGCGACCGGCATGTCGAACGGGGGCCGCTGGAGCTCTGCGACGGCGGCGACGAGGAAGACGACCGCACCGGGGAGCTGCCACAGCAGCCACCACGGGGACCAGGCGGCGGCGATGCCGGAGAGGGACAGCGACCCGGCCGCGAGGCAGACCGACGCCACGGACAGCACCAGCGGCAGCTCGTAGGACAGCAGCTGGGCGGCCGCCCGCATCGCCCCGAGCAGGGAGTACTTGTTGGCGCTGGCCCAACCCGCCATGAGGGTGCCGAGGATCCCGACGGCCGTCACCGCGAGGACGAGCACCGCGGAGGCGGGGGCGTCAGCCGCGACGACGTCGGGCGACAGCGGGATGACGGCCATGGCCACGAGGTACGGGATGAGCGCGACGGCCGGGGCGAACCGGAAGACGCCCTTGTCGGCAGCGGCCGGGGTGATGTCCTCCTTCTGCACGAACTTGACCCCGTCGGCGACGAGCTGGGCCCACCCGTGGAACCCACCGGCATACATGGGTCCGAGGCGTCCCTGCATGTGGGCCATGACCTTGTGCTCGGTCTGCCCGACGAGCAGGGGCAGCACCAGGAAGGCCGCGAGCACGGCGACCGAGCGGAGCACGACCTCGAGGGCCTCGAGCGCGGTCACCGCGGACCCCACTCGGCATCGGGCACACCGGGGGCGGACACACGGCGGCGCCCGGTGGGCTTGGTGTGCTCGCTCTCGCCGGGCTCCTTGGCGCCGGGCCAGGCCTTGGAGGCACGGGCGGCCAGGACGAACGACTTGCGCAACGGGGTCCCCTCGAACCCGTCCGGGAGGAGCAGCGGCCGCAGGTCCTGGCCGGTGCCGTCGTCGAACCCGTCGAACCCGAGCCCGAACATCTCGTGCGTCTCGCGTTCGTGCCACGCTGCACCGCGGAAGACCGGGGTGATGCTGGCGAGCGTCCCACCATCGGGCACGCGGGTCCGGATCATGATGCGGCGCAACGACTTCGGCGTCGACCCGTCCATGAGGTGGCAGACCACGTCGAACCCGGGGTCCTCGGCCGAGTCGGTCTGGTCGACGGCAGTCAGCCAGTCGAAGAAGGTGAAGCCCTCGGCGCGCGCGCCCTCGACCGCGGAGACCCACTCCGGCGGCGACACCTCACGGCGCTGCACGGTGGCCGGGTCGTTCACGACAGGTCCCCGGTCTTCGAGCGCGGTGCGTGGACGGGAGGGCCCACGAGACCACGGGTCACCTCACCGGCGGACGCGGTGCGGTGTCCCGCGTACTTCGCCCGGATTCCCTTGGTGGACAGGGTCTCCGACGCGATCTTCTCCTGCAGCTTGATGATGCCCTGCAGGAGCGACTCGGGCCGCGGCGGACAGCCGGGCACGTAGACGTCGACGGGGATGATCGTGTCGACGCCCTTGGTGACGCTGTAGGAGTCCCAGTAGGGGCCACCGGAGTTGGAGCAGGCCCCGAACGAGATCACGTACTTCGGCTCCGGCATCTGGTCGTAGAGCCGTCGGACGGCCGGCGCCATCTTGTCCGTCACCGTCCCCGACACGACCATGAGGTCGGCCTGGCGCGGCCCCGGCGCGAACGGGATGACCCCGAGCCGGATGAAGTCGTGCCGGGCCATCGAGGCGGCGATGAACTCGATCGCGCAGCAGGCCAGGCCGAAGTTGAAGACCCACAGGGAGTAGCGCCGGCCCCAGTTGAGCACGACGCGGATCGGCTGGGGTGCGTGCTCGTTGCCCGCGCCGACGCGCGGCATGGGCAGGGCGACCCTCGTGGACTCGGACATCACAGCCACCTCAGCAGACCGCGGCGCGCGGCGTGCACGAGTCCCACCAGCAGGACACCGATGAAGACGGCGATCTCGACGAGCGAGGCGGCCCCGAGGTCGGCCGAGCGCAGGACGAGCGCCCAGGGGAACAGGTAGACCGCGTCGACCGCGAAGATGACGTAGAGGAACGCGTAGACGAAGTAGCGGATCTGGGTCTGCGCCCAGTCCTGCCCGACCGGGTCGACGCCGGACTCGTAGGTCGTCAGCTTGGCCCTGGTCGGGGCGCTCGGCGCGAGCAGCAGCCGCGCCCCCATGGCCGCCACGAACAGCAGCAGTCCGACCACGACCACTGCGGCGACGACGACGTAGGGCGACACGTGGGCAGCCTAGTGGCCGGGCCCCCGCAGGCGGTGGCGCGGCATACGTCGTCGGTGGGGTGTCGGGAAGCGCCGTCCGCACCTAGCGTGGACCCATGGCGCGGATCCCGCTCTTCCCCCTCGGCACCGTCCTCGTCCCCGGAGCCTCCCTGCCGCTGCAGATCTTCGAGCCGCGGTACGTCGTCATGCTCAGCGACCTCGTCAACGCGATGGAGGTCCCCGAGTTCGGGGTGGTGGCGATCCGGCAGGGCAACGAGGTGGGTGTCGGCTCGGCCCGCGACCTGCACGAGATCGGCTGCCTGGCCCGGGTCCTGCAGGCTGCCTCCATCGGCGACGGGCGGTACCTCGTGGTGAGCACGGGGACCGAGCGGTTCCACCTCGACGGCCTCGCCGACACGGGTTCGGCCTACCTCACCGGCGAGGTGACGGTCCTCGAGGAGCACCCGGGCGACGCGCAGGAGGTGGCCGAGCTGGTCACGCGCCTGCACGACGCCCTGAACCGCTACGCCAGGACCCTGGGGGCCGAGGTGCCCGACTGGCCGCACGACCCCGTCGAGCTGTCGCACACCGTCGGCTCCGCCGTCGGGCTCGACCTCGGCGACCGGCAGCGGCTGCTCGCCGCCCCCGACACGGAGACGCGGCTGCGCCTCGGCCTGCGCCTGGTCCGTCGGGAGCAGGGGCTGGCCCAGACCCTCGGCGTCGTCCCGCCGTCGCCGGACCGCCCCTGGAACCTCAACTGACGCGGGGCGCCCCGCGGAAACCCGGTGGCGGGTGTCCCACCCGTGCGACAGGGTCGGGGCATGACACCGGACGACACCCCGAGCGCGTGGGACGAGCGCACCACCCTCCTCACGATGCTGCAGTACACCCGTGACGTCGCCGCCGGGAAGGCCCGCGACCTCGCCACCCACCACGTCGGCGCCGCACCCCTGCCGGGGTCGCCCCTGATGTCCATCGGCGGGGTGATCAACCACCTGCGCTGGGTCGAGCACTCCTGGATCGAGAACCGGTTCGTCGGTGGCCCCGACCTCGGGCCGTGGACCGCGACCGAGCCGGACCGCGAGTTCACCGTGGGTGCCGAGACGCCGATCGCCCAGACGCTGGAGGAGTATGCCGCGCAGGCCGTCCGCACCGACGCCCTGATCGCGGGCCTGCAGCTCGACGACCGCTCGGTGACCCCGTTCCGGGGTGGTGACCACCCGACCCTGCGCTGGGTCATCCTGCACCTGATCGAGGAGAACGCCCGGCACAACGGCCACCTCGACCTGCTGCGCGAGCTCGCCGACGGCCGCATCGGCGACTGAGCGTCCCCGCTTCTCCCGACCGGCGCTCCCTCCGCACAATGCGGGTGTCGTTCGGCACCACGGCAGTTATTTCCCACGGTTTCGCCGAACGACACCCGCTTTGCTGGTGAGTCGTCGCGGTGACCGAGAACGTCCGGGTCCTGCCGCTGCGTCAGTCGTCGAGGCGTTCGAAGGCGGGGGCGTAGCGGAAGGGACCGGAGAGTCCGTCGCCCCAGGCGTGCAACCGGCGGAGCAGGAAGTACTGCGGCCCCCAGTCCTGAGGCGGCGTGATGCCGTGGTCGACGGCCGGTCCGAACCCGAACCTCGGGTAGTAGGTCGGGTGGCCGAGGAGCACCACCGCCGGCTCGCCCAGGGCGTCCGCCGCGCCGAGCGCGGCGTGCACGAGGGCCGAGCCGATGCCGACCCGCTGGACCTCGGGCAGGACCCCGAGGGGACCCAGCGCGACCAGCACCGGCTGGTCTGCGACGAAGGCCCGGCTGATCGCCACGTGCCCCGCGACGACCCCATCGACCTCGGCCACCAGGCAGCACTCCCCGACGAGGTCGCCGTCGGCGCGAAGGTCGTCGACCAGGTCGGCCTCGAGGGTCCCCTCGCGAGCCGGCGCATCGTCGGTGGCCGGCTTGGCGAATGCCGCGAGGTGCACCGCCCTGATCGCGTCGGCGTCGGACGGCAGCTCGCGGCGGATCAGCATGCACGCGACCCTAGCCACGCGCACGGTCGCGCCGCCTCCCGATTTCCGCACGCGCCATACGCTGCACGCGGTCCCGACACCCCACAGAGCCGGCACACTCCCGTGAGTTTGAAGCGCTGAGCGCGCTCTGGCGCAGGACGGGCTTCAAACTCGAGGGAGCCGGGAGCCGGGAGCCGGGAGCCGGGAGCCGGGAGCCGGGAGCCGGGGAGCCGAGAAGTCGGGAGTCAGGGCGCCTTGGGGAGGGCGGCGTAGCTCGAGGGCCAGGGGACGTAGTCGTCGGCGGCGACGAGGTAGCCGTCGTCGTCGAGCGTCACGGGGACCGGGTCGATGATCTCGAACCCGTCGAAGCCCTCCGGCTCGACGTTGCGGAAGCCGATCAGCGCCCACGAACCGTCCCGCCGTTGCACCAGCGGCGCGGCGAACAGGTGGGGCTCGGCCGTGAACGGACGGGCGGAGTCGATGTCCCAGGGCCCGAGCGGGCCGGGTCCGGGGACCGACCACGTGCAGTACTCGCCGGTGCGGGCCTTGCGCTCGGCGGTCATCTCCTGCGGGTGGCACGTGAAGACCAGCACCCAGCGGCCGGCGATCTGCTTGTCCTGCAACACCTCCAGCTGACCGAACCCTGCGCCCGGCTCGCACAGCGGCGGCTGGAGGGTCCACCTCTCGAGGTCGGGGCTGGTGGCGTGGGCCACCACGCCGTCGTCGTTGCGGGCAGCCTCACGGGCCCGGGCGGCGAGCAGGAGGTGCCAGCCGTCGCCGTCGGCATCGGCGAACACCAGGGGGTCCCGCCACGTCTCGCTCGCCCCCTCGAGGTCCGGGCCCTGCGTCGGCGCCGGCGTGTTGGCGAGGTTCTTGTACCAGCGCCCGTCGACGCGCAGGGCGGGCTCGGAGGAGACCCGCTCCCAGTGGTGCAGGTCGTCGGAGACCGCTGAACCGACCCGCTGGTCGTAGACGTGGTGCCCCGAGGTCGAGACCGCCGTGTAGAACATCCGCCAGCGCTCGCCGTCGCGCACGACCGACCCGGTCCAGATCGCCAGGTCGTCGAACCCGGTCTCCGCCGGGCCGAAGCACTCGCCGAGGTAGTCCCAGGTGACGAGGTCCCGCGAGGTCGCATGGCCCACCGTCGCCGCGGTGTGCCGCTTGCCCGGGTCGACCAACGACCTCGGCGCCTGGAGGAAGAACAGGTGGTAGAGGTCGCCGTCGTCGGCGATCCAGGAGTCCCAGACCCAGTGGTCTTCGAGCCGAAGCATGCGCCGAGTGTGGCAGCCCCGCGCGCGTCTGGCACGGCGTTGCCCGCGCCTCGGTCAGACCCCGTCGACCGTCCCGCCGGCCCGCCAGTAGCGGCCGTCGCGCCGGTCCATGAACTCCTCCTCGACGAGGTACCGCCGCAGCGCCGCGACGTCGTCGTGGAACGCCCGCAGCGTGGCGTTGACCTCGGTCTCCTCGTACACCTCTCCCACGGCGAACTCCTGCGCGATGAGGTCGAGCACGACGAGGCGCTTGGTGATCTTCGTCGGGATCGACACGAGGCTGCCGTCGGGGCGCACGAACGCCCGGAGCACGGCGTCGCGGTTCCTCAGGGCGTCCTGGAGCGCCGGTCGGTCCATGCCCACCACCCTAGGCAGCCCTCACCGCAGCCGCTCGCGCAGCGCCAGCACCGCCTCGGCGGTCGCGCCGGGCTCCGAGAGAAGGTGCAGGTGGTGGCCCTCGACGACCTCGACCGGCCAGCCGGCCCCGCGGGCGAAGGTGAGCTCCTCGGCATACGTCCCACCGAAGCCGAGGTATGCCGCGGGCAGCGCCTCCCAGCCCCCCGGCACCTCCACCGGGGTCGTGAACCACGACGGCGGGAGCCGGGGTGCCCCGTCGGTCACGCGTGAGAGCCAGTCCTCCGACGGGAAGAGCGGCCCGACGTCGGCGGGGTCCCACCACAGCGGCCACGGCGGGAGCAGGCCGTCCACCTTCGGCAGCCCGGCGACGAAGTCCGCGAACGCCGGGGGCGCCAGCACGGTCGTGGGCCCGGGAGCGAGGGGCAGGGCCGCGTCGACGAGGACCACGGCACCGACAGGGACCGCTGCGCGCAGGGCCGGGACGAGGTACCCCGCGTTGCTGTGGGCCACCAGGAGGGACGCCCCGGACGAGACGAGCTGGTCGACGAACCCTGCCAGCACCGCCGCCGGGGTCAGCACGCCGTCGGGCAGGTCCGCGACCGCCGTCGACGCACCGCGGGCGTCGAGGGCTCCCGCCAGCGGGCCGTAGGCCACCGGCCCCAGCAGCGGGCTGGGCAGCACGAGCACGTCGACGGACACGTTCGGCACGCTAGCCCGACGTGGGCGGTGACAGCGCGGGAGACGCGCACCCGTCCCGGGTAGCCGTGGCGAAACGCGCTTGAAACACTGCCTTGGTCTACTGACCGGCAGAGACCGACCACGACACCGAGGAGGCTGCCGTGCACCTGTCCCCCGCGGACACCGAGAAGCTGCTGCTGTCCGTCGCCGGCATGGTCGCCCGCGACCGGCTGTCGCGCGGCGTCCTGCTCAACCACCCCGAGTCGGTCGCCCTGCTCTCCACGTGGGTCATCGAGCGCGCCCGCGAAGGCGCCCTGGTCGCCGACCTCATGGAGGAGGGCCGGGCGGTCCTGCACCGCGACCAGGTCATGGCGGGCGTGCCGGAGATGATCGCCGACGTGCAGGTCGAGGCGACGTTCCCCGACGGCCGCAAGCTCGTCACCCTCCACCACCCGATCGCCTGACCGAGACAGCCGAGAGCAGGAGATCCGTTGAGCAGCAACAGTTCCGGACCGGGAGCGGTGCGGGTGAAGCCGGGCACCGTCACCATCAACGCCGACCGCACCGAGGCCGAACGCCTCAGCCTCGTCATCGTCAACACCGGTGACCGCCCGGTCCAGATCGGGTCGCACCTGCACCTGCCGGACAGCAACACCGCGCTGTCCTTCGACCGCGACGCCGCCCACGGCTTCCGTCTCGACATCCCGAGCGGCACGTCGGTCCGGTTCGAGCCCGGCGTCAGCCGCCAGGTCGACGCCGTGGCCCTCACGGGCCGCCGTCGGGTGCCGGGCCTCCAGGTCGACGGCCGCACCGACGGGCGCCTCGACGGCCCGGCCGACAGGCGGCTCGACGGGCGGCTCGACGAAACCCACGAGCGTGCCGAGGGAGGTGCCCACGATGGCTGACCTCGACCGCGAGCGGTATGCCGCGCTGTACGGCCCCACCGCGGGAGACCAGGTCCGCCTCGGCGACACCGACCTCTGGGTCGAGGTCGAGCAGGACCTCACCTTCGGCGGAGAGGAGGCCGTCTTCGGTGGCGGGAAGTCGATCCGCGAGTCGATGGCGCAGGGCCTGCGCACCAATGCGGACGGCGCGCTGGACACCGTCATCACGAACGCGATCGTCCTCGACCACTGGGGCGTCGTCCGGGCCGACGTGGGCATCCGCGCCGGGCGCATCGTGGCCCTGGGCCGCAGCGGCAACCCCGACATCGCCGACGGCGTGCACCCCGACCTCGAGATCGGCCCCGGCACCGACGTCATCTCCGGCGAGGGCCGCATCCTCACCGCGGGCGGCATCGACCTGCACGTCCACTTCCTGTCGACCAGCCAGGTGCACGAGGCGCTCGCCGCCGGGCTGACCACCCTGGGTGGTGGCGGCACCGGGCCGTCCGAGGGTTCCAAGGCCACCACCGTGACACCCGGTCCGTGGCACCTTCAGTCGGTGCTGCGCGGACTCGACCACCTGCCCGTCAACGTGCTCCTCATGGGCAAGGGCAACACGGTCAGCGCCGCGGGGCTGCGCGAGCAGGCGCTGGCCGGCGCCGCGGCGTACAAGGTGCACGAGGACTGGGGCAGCACCCCGGCGGCCATCGACGCGGCGCTGCGCGCGGCCGACGAGTTCGGGCTGCAGGTGACGCTGCACAGCGACAGCCTCAACGAGGCGGGCTACGTCGACTCGACGCTGCGGGCGATCGGCGGGCGGAGCATCCACGCGTTCCACACCGAGGGCGCCGGTGGCGGCCACGCCCCGGACATCATCACCATCGCGAGCCACGCCAACGTCCTGCCCGGCTCGACGAACCCGACGCTCCCCCACACCGTCAACACCGTCGCCGAGCACCTCGACATGCTCATGGTCTGCCACCACCTCAACCCCGCGGTGCCGGAGGACCTGGCCTTCGCCGAGAGCCGGATCCGCGCGACGACCATCGCCGCCGAGGACCTCCTGCACGACCTCGGGGCCCTGTCGATGACCAGCTCGGACGCCCAGGCGATGGGCCGCATCGGCGAGGTCGTCACGCGCACGTGGCAGGTCGCGCACGTGATGAAGGCCCGCTACGGCGCGCTCGGCGCCAGCCTCCCGGCCGACAACGAGCGGGCCCGCCGCTACGTCGCGAAGTACACGATCAACCCGGCCGTCGCGCACGGCATCGACCACGAGGTCGGCTCCGTCGAGCCGGGCAAGCTCGCGGACCTCGTGCTCTGGGACCCGAAGTTCTTCGGGTGGCGTCCGGACCTCGTCATCAAGGCGGGCGCGATCGTGTATGCCGCCCTCGGCGACCCGAACGCGTCCATCCCCACCCCGCAGCCGGTGCTCATGCGTCCGGCCCTCGTCGGCGAAGGCGGTGCGGGAGCGGACCGGTCGCTGACCTTCGTCGCCCCCGCGGCCCTGGAGGCCGGGCTGGCCGAGACGTTGGGGCTACGGAGCACCCTTGTCGGGGTGCGGCCCACCCGCGACGTCACCAAGGCTGACATGGTCAACAACAGCGCCACGCCGGCGATCGAGGTCGACCCCGAGTCGTTCGAGATCCGCGTCGAGGGAGAGGTCGTCATGCCGTCGCCCGCGACGGAGCTCCCGCTGGCCCAACGGTATTCGCTGTTCTGATGCCGAGTTCGCCTTCGCAGGTACCGGCCGTCGGGCCACCCGTCCTCCCCCACCCCGAGTTCGCCGCGATGATGCTCGCCGACGGCCGGCTGCCCGTCGGTGGTCACACCCAGTCCTCCGGCCTCGAACCCGCCCTGCTCGGCGGGCTGGCCGAGGGCGACGTCCCCGCGCTGGTGCGGACCCGCCTGCGCACGGTGGTCCGCGTCGAGGCCGCCGTCGCGGTCGTTGCCCGCCACCACGTCCTCGCCGGGCTCCCCCTGGAACAGGTGCAGGACGCGTGGGCCGCCCGGACCCCCAGCGAGGTCTCGCGGGCCGCCTCGGTCGCGGTGGGACGCGGGCAGCGACGACTCACCCTGCGGCTCTGGCCCGGCTCGGCAGCCGCCGCCGCCCTCGAGGACCTGTGCCTGCCGTCGAGACCGGTCGCCGTCGGGGCGATGGCTGCCGCAGCAGGTCTGGACGCTGCGCGCACGGCCCGGCTCGTCGCCTACGACGACGTGCAGACCCTCTGCGCCGCCGCCCTCAAGCTCTGCCCGCTCGACCCCTCGGACGCGACCGCGTGGCTGCTGGCGGCAGGCGGTGACGTCGAGGCCGTGGTCGCCGCGGTCGCGCACCTCACCGAGCCCGGCGCCATACCCGCTCCGGCTGCCCCGCTGCTCGAGCAGTGGGCGCACCACCACCCGACCCACCCACGGAGGTTGTTCAGTGCCTGACGCCAGCCCGTCCACCACCCGCGCCCTGCGGCTCGGCGTCGCCGGGCCCGTCGGCACCGGGAAGTCCTCGCTCATCGGCATGCTCTGCCGCGAGCTCGGCGACACCCTCGAGCTGGGGGTCGTCACCAACGACATCTACACCGACGAGGACGCCCGCATGCTGCGTGCCGCAGGAGTGCTCGACCCCGAGCGGATCCGCGCGGTCGAGACCGGTGCCTGCCCGCACACCGCCATCCGTGACGACGTCAGCGCCAACCTGCTCGCCGTGGAGGACCTCGAGGCCGACTTCGCACCGTTGGACCTCGTCCTCGTGGAGTCCGGTGGCGACAACCTCACGGCGACGTTCTCGCCCGCCCTGGTGGACGCGCAGCTGTTCGTCCTCGACGTCGCCGGGGGCGGCGACGTCGTGCGCAAGGGCGGCCCCGGCATCTCGCGGGCCGACCTGCTCGTGGTCAACAAGACCGACCTCGCGCCGTACGTCGGGGTCGACGCCGAGCTCATGGCCCGCCAGGGCCGCGAGGCCCGGGACGGGCGGCCGGTGATCGCCCTGTCCCGCCACGACCGCGCATCGGTCACGGCGCTCACGGACTGGGTGCTCGGGGTGCTGGACGACCACCGCAGCGGGGGCCACATCCCCGTCGACCCGGGCCCCATGGCCCCGCACTCCCACGCCGGCGGTGAGGGTGCCCACACGCACTGAGGTCCGTACCGCGCGGGTCGCCCTCCTCCCCACCGACAGCCGCCCGGGAGGAGGGGCCCGCCTGGAGCTGCGCGGCGGCCTCGTCTCCCCGCGCGTCGTGCGGCAGGGGGCGGCGAGCGCCGAGGTGGCCCTCATCGCCACGACCGCGACCCTGCTCGGGGGCGACGAGCTGCGCCTGGCCGTCGAGGTCGGGCCCGGCCTGCGCCTCGACCTGCGCGACGTCGCAGGCACCGTGGCGTACCACGGGCGGGGGCTGCGGTGCCTCGTCGCGGTGTCGCTGACCGTCCACCCGGGTGCCGTCCTCGTCTGGGCCGGCGAACCGCTCGTCGTGTGCGACGGGGCGGAGGTCGTGCGCACCATGGACGTCGACGTGGCCGGGACGGGCCGGTTGCTGCTGCGCGACCACGTCGCCCTGGGCCGCAGCGGCCAGGTCGGTGGCGACCTCACCTGCCGGACGACCATGGCGTATGCCGCGCGGCCGGCCCTCGTCGAGGAGCTCACCCTCGGCGGCAGGTCGACCGTGGGTGGCGTCGGCGTCCTCGGAGGTGCCCGCGTCGTCGACTCCGTCACCGCCCTCGGCTGGCGTCCCGACACGGTGGTGACGCCGCCGGCGGACCCGGCTCCGCGCCATACCGAGGACGCCCCGGGGCCGCGCGCCACCGTGTTCACGCTGCACGAACCCGGTGCGCTGGCGCGCCGGCTGGTGACCGACGCGCACGACTCGGACCTGCCCGGGACCTGGGCACGATGGGCCGCCGAACTGCCGTCCCTTTGACGGAGGAGACGTGCTGCGGCCCGGCGTAGCGTGGCGAGACCACCACACGGAGGGAGCGTCACCATGGCCCAGTTCATGGATGTCCACACCAACATGCCGGGGGTCACCGCCGAGGCGTTGTACGAGGCGCACCAGGCAGACCTCGCGATCCAGGGCGACGAGTCCGTGGACTTCAAGCAGGCTTGGGCAGATCCCGTGACCGGTCACGTGTTCTGCCTGTCGGAGGGGCCGGACCGCGAGGCGATCCAGCGCGTCCACGAGCGCGCCGGCCACCCCTACGACGAGATCCACGAGATCACCGTCACCGCCTGAGCACGGGCGCCGGGGGCGGCGCCTCCATAACGGCGTGTTACCCGTCTCAAAAGCAGGGTGGGCAGGTTGCCCTTACCTGACCGGACGTACGATGGATTCACAGGCTGCGCTCAGCGTCGTCCGTGAGCCCAGCGGCACCGGACGCGCCGCGGCGACAGTCTCCAGAACTGTTCGTCCACGACCGTCAGGACCGCATGAGCAGCAAGACCGTCCAGAAGCTGGACCGCGTCGTCATCCGCTTCGCCGGGGACTCCGGCGACGGCATGCAGCTGACCGGTGACCGCTTCACGTCCGAGACCGCCGCCCTGGGCAACGACCTGTCCACGCTGCCCAACTTCCCCGCCGAGATCCGGGCGCCCCAGGGGACCCTCCCGGGGGTCTCGAGCTTCCAGCTGCACTTCGCCGACCACGACGTGCTCACCCCCGGCGACGCCCCCGACGTCCTCGTCGCGATGAACCCGGCGGCCCTCAAGGCCAACCTGCGCGACCTGCCGCGCGGGGCGACGATCATCGCCAACACCGACGAGTTCTCCAAGCGCAACCTCGGCAAGGTCGGCTACACGACCAACCCGCTCGAGGACGGCTCGCTCGACTCGTGGCACCTGCACCCGGTGGCACTGACCTCGATCACCGTCGAGGCGCTGGCCGAGTTCGACAGCCTGTCCCGCAAGGACAAGGAGCGGGCGAAGAACATGTTCGCGCTCGGGCTGCTGTCCTGGATGTACCACCGTCCCACCAGCGGCACCGAGAACTTCCTGACGAAGAAGTTCGGCGCGAAGCCCGACATCCTCGCCGCCAACCTCGCCGCCCTCAAGGCCGGCGTCAACTACGGCGAGACGACCGAGGACTTCGCGGTCTCCTACGAGATCGCCCCTGCGCCGATGGCGGCGGGCACCTACCGGAACATCACCGGGAACGTCGCGCTGGCCTACGGCCTCGTGACCGCCTCCCACCGCGCGAAGGTGCCGCTGCTGCTCGGGTCGTACCCGATCACCCCTGCCTCCGACATCCTGCACACGCTCTCGGGGCTCAAGCGGTACGGCGTGACCACGCTGCAGGCCGAGGACGAGATCGCCGGGATCGGTGCGGCACTGGGGGCCTCCTTCGGCGGTGCGATCGGCGTGACGACGACCTCCGGCCCGGGTGTCGCCCTGAAGTCCGAGACCATCGGCCTCGCCGTCTCCCTCGAGCTCCCGCTCGTCATCGTCGACGTCCAGCGCGGAGGGCCCTCGACCGGCCTGCCCACCAAGACCGAGCAGTCCGACCTGCTGCAGGCGATGTTCGGCCGCAACGGCGAGTCGCCGGTGCCGATCATCGCGCCGCAGTCGCCGGCAGACTGCTTCGACGCGGCCATCGAGGCGGTCCGGATCGCCACGGCCTACCGGACCCCTGTGTTCATCCTCTCCGACGGCTACCTCGCCAACGGCTCCGAGCCGTGGTCGCTCCCGAAGGTCGCCGAGCTGCCCGACCTCACCGTCGAGTTCGCCTCCGAGCCGAACGCCACCGACGAGAAGGGTGAGCCGGTCTTCCACCCGTTCCTGCGCGACCCGGCCACCCTGGCCCGCCCGTGGGCGGTCCCCGGCACGGCTGGACTGGAGCACCGCATCGGCGGCATCGAGAAGGCCGACGTCACCGGCAACATCTCCTACGACCCCGACAACCACGACCTGATGACCCGGTTGCGCGCGGGCAAGATCGAGCGGATCGCCGACACCATCGGGGACCTCGAGGTCGACGACCCGAGCGGCGAGGCGTCGGTCCTCGTCCTCGGCTGGGGATCGACCTACGGCCCGATCGCCGCGGCGGTGCGCAGCGTGCGCAACACCGGTGCGAAGGTCGCCCGGGCTCACCTGCGCCACCTGAACCCGTTCCCCGCCAACACCGGTGAGGTCCTGCGTCGCTACGACCGGGTGCTCGTCCCCGAGATGAACATGGGCCAGCTCGCGATGCTGCTGCGGGCCAAGTACCTCGTCGACGTGCACTCGTTCACCCAGGTGCGCGGACTGCCGTTCACCACGGTCGAGCTCGCCGACGCCATCGTCGGCCTCGGCACGGACGGCGACCCGAACGCCGACACCGCCCACGAGACCGTCACCAGCCACGGAGGCCCCGCATGAGCACCGAACTCGGGATGCCGTCGCTCGGCGTCCCCCACGGCACCGCCGGGGTCCCGCGACTCGGCGAGGACGCGACGCCCCAGACGAAGAAGGAGTTCACCTCCGACCAGGAGGTGCGCTGGTGCCCCGGCTGCGGCGACTACGCCATCCTCGCGTCGGTCCAGGGCTTCCTGCCCGAGCTCGGCCTCAAGCGCGAGAACATCGTCTTCGTCTCGGGCATCGGCTGCTCGTCGCGGTTCCCCTACTACCTCGACACCTACGGCATGCACTCGATCCACGGGCGTGCGCCGGCGATCGCGACCGGCCTCGCGACCAGTCGCGCGGACCTGTCGGTCTGGGTCGTCACCGGTGACGGTGACGCCCTGTCGATCGGCGGCAACCACCTGATCCACGCGCTGCGCCGCAACGTGAACATGACGATCCTGTTGTTCAACAACCAGATCTACGGCCTGACCAAGGGCCAGTACTCACCCACCTCCGAGGTCGGCAAGGTCACGAAGTCGACGCCGATGGGTTCGGTGGACCACCCGTTCAACCCGGTCTCGCTGGCACTGGGTGCCGAGGCGACCTTCGTCGCGCGCACCATGGACTCCGACCGCAAGCACCTCACCGGCATCCTCAAGGCCGCCGCCGCGCACCGCGGGACCTCGCTGGTGGAGATCTACCAGAACTGCCCGATCTTCAACGACGGCGCGTTCGACCTCATCAAGGACCGCAGCCAGCAGGAGGCGCGGATCGTGCACCTCACCGACGGCGAGCGCGTGCAGGTCGGCCCGGAGGACGACCGACAGGTGCTCGTGCGCGCGGCCGGCGGTGCGATGGAGTTCGTGCCCGCCTCCGAGGTCGGCGAGCGAGAGGTCGTCGTCCACGACGCGACCGCGGGCGACCCGACGCAGGCCTTCGCGCTGTCGCGGCTGGACTCCCCGCAGATGACGCACGTGCCGATGGGGATCTTCCGCAACGTCGTCCGCCCGACCTACGACGACCTCGTGCGTGCTCAGGTCGACGCCGCTGTCGACACCGGCGGTGGCCCGGCCACCGACGAGGACCTCGATGCGCTGATCCACGGACGCGACACCTGGACCGTGGCCTGAGCGCCGGCGGCCCGGCTCCCCTGACCGGCCACGAGGAGACCCGTCGCGGGTCGCTCCAGGGACTCCTCGCCTACGGCATCTGGGGGGTCTTCCCGCTCTACTTCGCCGCGCTGAAACCCGCCGGGGCGTGGGAGATCCTCGCGCACCGGATCCTCTGGACGCTGCTGCTCTGCGCCGTCATCCTGCTCCTGCGCCGCGACCTCGCGTGGGCGCGCCAGCTGTGGCAGCGGCCACGCCTCGGCATGGGCGTCACCGTGGCCGCCCTTCTCATCGCCGTCAACTGGGTCGTGTACGTCGCAGCGGTGCTGGGTGGGCGCACCACCGAGGCGGCACTGGGCTACTTCCTCAACCCCATCGTCACCGTGGCCCTCGGGGTGTTCGTCCTGCGGGAGCGGCTGCGCCCGTTGCAGTGGGTGGCCGTCGCCATCGGCGCCCTCGCGTTCGTCTACCTGTCCGTCGCCGCCGGTTCGGTGCCCGTCATCGCGATCACCCTGGCAATGTCGTTCGGGCTCTACGGCCTGGTCAAGAAGAAGGTGGGCGTCTCCCTCCAGGCGATGCACTCGCTCACCGCCGAGACCGCGGTCCTCGCTCCCGTCGCGGCGGTCATGCTTGTGGTCCTCACCGTGCGGGGCGAGACCACGTTCACCACCGAGGGGGCGTTCCACACCGCGCTGCTCGTGGCTGCCGGTGCCGCGACCGCCCTGCCGCTGCTGCTGTTCGCCGGAGCCGCCCGCCGGGTGCCGTTGGTGACGATCGGGCTGCTGCAGTTCATCACCCCGGTGCTCCAGCTGCTGTGCGGCGTGCTGCTCCTGCACGAACACATGTCGACGAGCCGGTGGATCGGGTTCGCGATCGTGTGGGTGGCTCTCGCCGTGCTCACCGTGGACTCGCTGCGCCATCTCCCCGGGCGCTCGCGCGCCCCCGTCGCGCAGCTCGCACCGTAGGGCGCGGCGGGGCCGACGAGCGGAGGCGATTAACGGCATACCCGGCTTGCGTTAATCGCGGTAGGTAAGGTTAGGCTCCCCTAACATGAGACCACTTCGCCTCGTGGCCGCCTCCGCAGGGGCTCTCCTCGCCCTCTCCGTCGCTGCGTGCAGCACCGGCTCCACCGACACGGCCGCTCCCACCTCCGCCGGCGCGGACCCGAACGCGTTCCCCGTCACCATCAACCACGTCCACGGGTCGACGACCATCGAGAAGGCGCCCACGCGCGTGGCCACCCTCGGCTGGTCCGACCAGGACTTCGCGCTCGCCCTCGGCGTGGCCCCCGTGGGGGCCGTGAAGATCACGTGGGGTGGCAACGCCCAGGGCTCGACCCCTTGGTATGACGCGAAGCTCGCCGAGGTGGGCGCGGCACAACCCACGCGGTACAGCGACGCCGACGGCGCGCCCGTCGAGGAGATCGCCAAGCTGGCCCCCGACCTGATCCTCGCGACGAACTCCGGGATCACGAAGGAGGAGTACGCGAAGCTGTCGAAGATCGCCCCCGTGGTCGCCTACCCGGGAGCCGCTTGGGGCACCTCGTGGCAGACCTCGCTCGACCTGGTGGCCAAGGCCCTCGGCCGCACCTCGCAGGCCGCGACCCTCGCGCAACAGACCGAGGCGTCGATCGCCGCCGCAGCGACGAAGTACCCGCAGACTCGGGGCAAGACCTTCATCTTCGGCTCGCTGACCCCCACCGACACCTCGTCCATCAGCTACTACACGCCGCTGGACAACCGGCCGCGGCTGCTCGTCGACCTCGGCATGGTGAACGCCCCGGTGGTCGAGCGGCTCAGCAAGGGCAGCACGGAGTTCTTCAGGACGATCTCGTCCGAACAGGCCGCCACCCTCGACGCCGACGTGTTCGTCACCTACACCGAGGGCGCCGGCGAGATGGAGAAGTACCTGAAGGACCCGCTGCTGCGGCAGATCCCGGCCTTCGCGTCCGGTGGCTGGGTCGACGCGTCCGACAAGACCGACTCGCTCGGCCTCTCGGCGCCCTCACCGCTGGCCATCCCGTGGGCGATGGAGAAGTTCGTCCCGCTCGTCGCCGCCGCGGTCGACCGCGCCGCCTGACGATGACCACGCTGGTGACACCGACGACCCGTCGTCGACGTCCAGCCACGGCGACCACTGCCCTCGTGGCCATGGTCGCCGTGGGGGCGGCCCTGTCGCTCACGGTGGGCTCCCGCGCCATACCGGTGCACGAGGTGTGGGCGGCCCTGACGGCCCACGACCCCGCGAACGCCGACCAGGCGGTCGTCGCCGCCCGCCTCGCCCGCACCGTCGTCGGGCTCCTCGCCGGGGGTGCCCTCGGGCTCGCCGGGGCGACCATGCAGGGGCTGACCCGCAACCCGCTGGCCGATCCCGGACTGCTCGGTGTCAACGCCGGAGCCGCGCTCGCGATGGTGCTGGCGATCTCCGTCCTCGGGGTCACGGGGCTGGGCGGGTACCTAGGGTTCGCGTTCCTCGGGGCGGCCGTCGCGGCGGTCACGGTCCACGCGATCGCCGGGCTCGGCCACGGCGGCGCCACCCCGGTGAAGCTCGCGGTGGCCGGGGCCGCGCTCACCGCCGGGCTGTCCAGCTGGACCACCGCCCTGCTGCTCACCGACCGGCAGACCCTCGACACCTTCCGCTTCTGGCAGGTCGGCACGGTGGGCGGGCGGGCCCTGGACGTCGTGTGGCCCGTGCTCCCCTTCCTGGCCGTCGGTGCCGTCCTGGCCCTGGTGGGGGGCCGGTTGCTCAACGTCCTCGCGCTCGGCGACGACCTCGCCCGCGGCCTGGGTCGCCGGGCCGGTCTGGACCGGGTCGTCGCCGGACTCGCCATCGTCCTGCTGTGCGGTGGTTCGACCGCGCTCGCCGGACCGGTCGCGTTCGTGGGCCTGCTCGGTCCGCACCTCGCGCGGATCCTCGTGGGTGCCGACTACGGCCGGGTCCTGCCCACCAGCCTCGCCCTCGGCGCCACGCTGGTCGTCCTCGCCGACACCGCCGGACGCGTCGTGCTTCCCCCCACCGAGGTGCAGGTCGGCATCATGACCGCCGTCGTCGGGGTGCCGGTGTTCCTCGTGCTGGTGCGCCGTGGCCGGATGGGTTCGCTGTGAGCGCCGCTGCGCTCGTCGTCCGGGGCGCGCGACGGCACACGACCCGTCGTCGCCGCCTCGTGGTGGCGGGGCTGGCGGCCCTGACCGTGGGCACGTTCCTCGTCCGGGTGCTCCTCGGCGACTTCACGGTCACCGTCGCCGACTTCGTGCGGATCCTCGCCGGCGCACAGATCCCGGGGGCCACCTTCATCGTGCTCGACTCGACCCTGCCCCGGGCCACCCTGGGCGTGCTCGTCGGCGCCGCCTTCGGGCTCGGCGGGGCGATCTTCCAGACCACGTTGCGCAACCCCCTCGCGAGCCCCGAGGTGATCGGCGTGAGCATGGGCGCGAGCGCTGCGGCGGTCTTCGCGATCGTCACACTGGGGTTGTCCGGGCCCGCCGTCTCGGGGTTCGCCGTCGTCGGCGCCCTCGCGGTGTGTGCGGTGATCCGGCTCGTCGCCGGCGACCACGCGGGATACCGGCTCGTCCTCGTCGGGGTGGGGTCCGCGGCCTTCCTGTCCGCCGTGGTCCAGTACCTCTTCACCCGCGCCGACATCTACGACGCCCAGACGGCCCTGGTCTGGCTGACGGGCAGCCTCGCCCCCGCCGACTGGACGCTCATCGGGCAGCTGGGCGCCACCCTGGCCGTGCTGCTGCCCCTCGTCGCCTGGTGCTCGAGGTCGTTGCGGCTCACCGAGCTCGGCCCCGACACGGCCACCGCCCTGGGCTCCTCCCCCCGGCGGACGGACCTGTTGCTCGGCCTCGCGGTGCTGCTGGTCGGTGTCGCGGTCGCCGCGGCGGGTCCGGTCTCGTTCGCCGGGTTCCTCGCCGGGCCGATCGCCCGGGCGCTCAACGCCGGCCGCACATCGCTGCTCGCGGCCGCCCTCACCGGGGCCGCCCTCGTCACGGGTGCCGACCACGTCGGCGCCTACCTCGTCGCCGACACCAACCTGCCCGTGGGCGTCGTCACCGGCGCCCTCGGTGCGCCCTTCCTCCTGTGGCTGCTCGCCACCGGCCGAACCTCCAGGAGCACCTCATGACCGTCGTCACCTCCCACGAACCCACCGTCGCCGACGCCACCGACTCCGCAGACCCCTCGGCTGCGACCGGGAGCCGGCTGCGCGCCGAGGACGTCACCCTGGGCTACCGCGACCGGGTCGTGGTCGACCACGTCTCGACCGCGATCCCCGACGGGAAGATCACCGTCGTCGTCGGCGCCAACGCCTGTGGCAAGTCCACCCTCCTGCGAGGTATGGCGCGGCTGCTCACGCCCTCGTCGGGCCAGGTCGTGCTCGACGGGGCGTCGATCCACGCGATGCCCACCCGTGAGGTCGCGCGGCGGCTGGGCCTGCTCCCGCAGAACCCCGTCTGCCCGGAGGGCGTGACGGTGGTCGACCTGGTCGGTCGCGGCCGCACGCCCCACCACGGGCGGTTCCAACGATGGTCGGCCGACGACGAGCTCGCGGTCGCCCGGGCGCTGGAGGCCACGCACACCCTCGACCTGGCCGACCGCGTCGTCGACGAGCTGTCCGGCGGCCAGCGCCAACGGGTCTGGATCGCGATGGCCCTGGCGCAGGAGACCGACCTGCTCCTGCTCGACGAACCCACGACGTACCTCGACGTCGCCCACCAGGTCGACGTGCTCGACCTGCTCGCCGAGCTCAACGCCACCCGGGGGACCACCGTCGTCATGGTCCTGCACGAGCTCAACCTCGCCGCCCGGTACGCCGACCACGTCGTCGCCCTGCTCGACGGCACGGTCGTCGCCTCGGGCCCTCCCGCGGAGGTCATCACCGAGGAGTCGGTGCTCCGGGTCTTCGGCATGCGGTGCCGCGTGGTGCCCGACCCGGTGGCGCACACCCCCATGGTGGTGCCCGTCGGTCGTCACCGACCGCAGGTGCACACGCCCCGTTCCACCCCCGGTGGAGGCACCCGGTGACCTCGGCCACGGCCACGACCCAGACCCGGCCTGCCCCGACCACGCTGGTCACGCCCGTGCTCGTCGAGGCGATCGAACGGATCAGTCCGTCCTTCGTGCGCGTCACGTTCGGTGGGCCCGGGCTCGTCGACCTCAGCACGGCGGACGGGTTCGACACACGGTTCAAGGTGGTCTTCCCGGGACCGACCGGGCTGCTGCCCGGGTCGACGTCCACCCCCGAGCAGTGGCAGGAGTCGTGGCGCGCCATGCCCGAGGCGGAGCGTTCGCCCATGCGCACGTACACGATCCGCGAGATCACGACGGGCGGCGACGCGGTCCGTCTCGTCACGGACTTCGTCGTCCATGAGGCTGCCACCGGCGACGAGTCGGCCCTCGGCCCCGCCTGCCGGTGGGCGCTGACCGCGCGACCCGGTGACCTCGTCCACATCGTCGGGCCGCACCGTCGCTCCCCCATGTACGGCGGCACCGAGTTCGACCCGGGCGCCCTGCGCGACCTGCTCCTCATCGGAGACGAGACGGCCCTCCCGGCGATCGCGCGCATCCTGGAGGACGTCGGCCCGGGCTTCACGGGACACGCGTTCGTCGAGGTGCCGACCGCTGCCGACATCCCTGTGCTGCCCGAGCACGACCTGGTGGACGTGACGTGGTTGGTGCGCGGCGGTGCTCGCCAGGGCCGGACCCTGGTCGCCGCCGTGCGCTCCCACCTCGGGCTGCCTCCCACCGACCTCGACGCCCCGCTGCCCGACGTGCCGAGCACCCTCGACGTCGAGGTGTGGGAGACGGCCCGTTACTCCTCGGCCGGCGAGGACCTCGGCGTCCCGGTCCCCGACGCCGGGTCGTCTCCTGTGCGGGAACGCCCGGACCTGCAGGACACGTACGCGTGGATCGCCGGCGAGTCGTGGTGCGTCCGGGCGCTGCGCCGCGTGTTGGTCACCGAGCTCGGGGTCGAGAGGTCGCGCGTCGCGTTCATGGGGTACTGGCGCGAGGGCGTCGCGATGCGCTCCTAGCCCCTTCCCTGTTCCTCCCCTCCTCCCACCTCCTGCGGCGGTTCGAGGTGTTCCGCTACCAGGATCCGGTCGCGGAACACCTCGAACCCGATGGAGGGGAGGGTCAACGGGGGGCAACGGGGGGCAACGGGCGTCAGCGAGGCGGGAGGTGGTGACCGGTGCCGCCGTCGACGATCTCCCGGATGATGTCGGCGTGCCCGGCGTGCCGGACGGTGTCCTCGATCATGTGGACCAGCACCCAGCGCATGCTCACGGTGGTGCCGGCGTAGGACGTACCCGTCGCGTCGAGCCCCAGCTCCCGGACCGAGGCGTCGGCCGCGGTCCACGAGCGCCGGTAGAAGTCGACGATCTCCTGCGTCGTCTCCCCGGGCGCGGCCCGCATGTCCGCCTCGATGTCCTCGGAGATGTCGGTGAGAGGCTCGTGCGGTCGCCCGAACGTCTCGCAGAACCAGCCGTACTCGGAGTTGGCGAGGTGCTTGACCAGACCGACCAGGCTGGTGCGACTGGGAACCGGCGACCAGCGCTGCTGCTCGTCGGTGAGGCCGTCGAGCTTCCAGAGCATGACGTCGCGGTGGCTCTGCAAGGCCGCCAGCAGGACGGTCGTCTCGTCACCGGTCCGCGGCTCGTCTCTCGTCACCCCGGCAGGCTAGCGACCACCGCGGACACCCGGCCCCGAGCGCTCGGAACCAGGGGGGTCAGTCGCCCAGGAGGTGGCGGACGTGCTCGCTGGTGAAGGTGCGGTCCGGGTCGAGGCGGTCACGCACCATACGGAAGTCGTCGAACCTGGGGTAGAGCTCGCGCAGTCGTTCGGCACCGAGGGTGTGCAGCTTGCCCCAGTGGGGGCGTCCCGCGTGCTCGGCCGCGATCGCCTCGAAGGCGGCGAACACTCCCCCGTCGTCCATCCGGTGGTACTGGTGGACGGCGACGTAGGCGTTGTCCCGCTCGTAGGCGGTGGAGAACCAGACGTCGTCGGCCCCGGTGAACCGCAGCTCGACGGGGAACGGCAGCGAGACGTCGTGGGAGTCGATCCAGGAGCGCAGCGCGGTGACCACCGGACCGACGGAGCCGAGCGGCACGGCGTACTCCATCTCGCGGAAGCGGACCCGCCGCGGCGAGCAGAACACCTTCCACGAGTCATCGGTGAACTCGCGCGCCGACAGCGTCCTGGCCGTCAGCTGGGCGAGCCGGGGGACGATGCGCGGCCACCGGGTGCTGGCCCGGTTGACCACCTCGAAGAAGTCGTTGGCCAGCAGGTCGTCGTCGAGCCTCGCGCGCCACGGCGGCAGGGCGCGCCCGGCGTGGTCGGGGCCGACGTCGTCGTTGTGCTTGACCAGCACCCGCGTCGTGTGGGGGAACCAGTGCATGTCGACGTGGTCGTGCCGCTCGACGTCGGCGGCGACGGTGGCCAGCACCTCCGTGAGGTCGGCGCTGAACTCGCGAGCGTGGATCCGGAACGCGGGGACGCACTGCAGCTCCACCTCGGTGACCACCCCGAGCGCGCCGAGGCCGACGCGGGCCGCCCCGAACACGTCGGGCTCGGTGTCGGCCGAGCAGCGCAGCAGCCCGCCGTCGGCCAGCGCGATCGTCAGCCCGGACACGGCCGCCGCGATCCCCTGGCGGTGCAGCCCGGACCCGTGGGTGCCGGTGGCGATCGCGCCGCCGATGGTCTGCTGGTCGATGTCACCGAGGTTCGGCAGGGCGAGCCCGAGGACCTGGAGCGCCGGGTTGAGCACGTGCAACGGCGTCCCCGCCGCCACCGTGACCCGGCGGGCGGCCGGGTCCACCGAGGTGATGCCGGTGAGGTGGTCGAGGCGCACCTGCACCCCGTCCGTCGCGGCGACCGGGGTGAACGAGTGTCCCGACCCGACCGCCTTGACCGGTATGCCGCGGGCGTGGGACCGCGCGAGCGTGGCCCTGAGCTCGTCCACGTCGCGGGGTACCGCGACCTCGGCAGGACGGCAGGTCTGGTTGCCACCCCAGTTGGTCCAGGTGTGGGCGGTCGGCGAGCTCATCCGAAGTTGCGTCCTTCACCCCGGTACGTCGGCACCGTCTCGACGAGGTCGGTGCCGCTGACGAGGTGGAGCGCGTTGAAGCGTTCGCACAGCTCGCCGGCCTTCGCGTGGCGGAACCACACGCGGTCCCCGATCTGCAGGTCGCGAGCGCCCTTGCCCTGCAACGGGGTCTGCACCTCGCCCGCCCCCTCGCGCCGAACCATCCGCAGGTCGCGTCCACCGAACAGTGCCGGCAGCCGCTCCCACCCGGGCGGCCCCGACGCGATGTACCCGCCCCCGGACACGGTGACGAACCCCGGTCCCGGGCGCCGGGTGACGGCCAGGGCGAAGGCCGCCGCAGGTCTCGGGCTGAAGGCGTCGTACCCGTCGAACAGGGTCGGGCCGTAGAGCCCAGACCCGGCAGCGACCTCGGTGACGACGGGGTCGAGGGCGGTGAGGTGGACCGAGCCCGTGCCGCCGCCGTTGACGAACTCGAGGTCGGCGACGTCCCGGACCGCCCGCACGACGGCGCGGCGGCGATCGACCAGCGAGGCGGCCGACCGCGCCTTGACGAAGCGGACCGCGGGTGAGGTGTCGGGCAGCCCGGCGATCTGCGCGTCGTAGAACATCAGGCCCACGACCGACAACCCGGCGTCGCTGGCGGCGCGGGCCACCGCGACCGCGTCCTCGGGGCTGCGCACCGGCGAGCGCCTGACCCCGATGTGGACCGGGCCGACCCGCAGCGACGAGTCGACGTCGACGGCGACCCGCAGCCCGTGCGGTCGGGTGAGGGCGGCGAGCATCCGGACGTGGTCGAGGCTGTCCACGGTCACCGTCACCTGGCTGGCGGCCAACCCGTCGAGGGCCAGCTCCGACAGGGCCAGGACGTCGACGCTGGGGTAGGCGACGTAGACGTCCTCGAAACCGGAGTCGACCAGCCAGGAGGCCTCGCGGACGGAGTACGCCATCACCCCGGAGAAGCCGGGACGCGCGAGCGCCCGCCGCAGGAGGGGGCGGCAGCGCACCGACTTGGAGGCGACCCGGATGGGCACCCCGTTCGCCCGCCGGACCAGGTCCTCGGCGTTGGCGTCGAAGGCGTCGAGGTCGACCACGGCCAGGGGCGCGGGAAGACCGACCGTGGCGACGTCCCAGGACCGCGGCGGCGCGGGGGCAGCGGTCTCGAGCGGCTCGACCGCACCCGTGCGCGCAGGGTCGTCCGGGTCGACGGCGGGATCGACGTCCCGGTGCAGGGTCACACGACGACCCTACTAGCGCCATACCCGCTGTTCACCGCAGATCACCCAGCGTTCATCCAGCCGCCGCCCGGGCTCCAGCCCCGGTTCCTAGCGTGGGCGAGGCGGCCCGGCTCACCCGGAAGCGGGCGCCCACGCTCCCTACGGAGGAACCGATGTCCGCACCATCGCCTGCGCCCACGCACCGCCCGCTGCTGCCCCTGCTGCGCACCCACCAGGGGGGCAGGTCTGCCATGACCTGCCACTTCAAGTGTGACGACGCGTGCAGCAAGCCCGTCCCCAACACCAGCGACAACTCCTACTTCGGCGACCTCGTCTCCTCGCTGGCCTCGCGCCGTGGTGTCCTCAAGGGCGGTGGCCTCGCCGCTGCCGTCGTCGGCCTCGGTGCGTTCGCCGGGACCGGCGCGGCGGCTGCCGCCCCGTCCGGCACCCCCGCCGGCGGCGCGAAGGGAGGGGCCCGGGGCTCGAAGTCACCGTTCGGCTTCACGCCGATCCAGCCCCAGCCGGCCGGCACCGACAAGGTCGTCGTCCCGCAGGGGTTCGAGTGGTCGACCATCATCAGCTGGGGCGACCCGATCATCTCGGGCGCACCCGAGTTCGACTTCGACAAGCAGAGCGCCAGGGCCCAGGAGGGCCAGTTCGGCTACAACAACGACTACACGGTGCTCATCCCCGGCCGCGACGCGAACCGCGGAACCCTGGTCTGCAACAACGAGTACACCAACGACGAGCTGATGTTCCGTGGCTACACCGGTTCGGCGGGCCTGACCACCGAGCAGCTGCGGATCAGCATGGCCGCCCACGGCATGTCGGTCGTCGCGCTGCGCCGTCGCAACGCCCGCGACCAGTGGCGCCACGTCCGCATCGACCGCGTCAACCGCCGCGTCACCGCGACCACGCCGTTCCGGCTCGACGGTCCTGCCGCCGGCCACCCGCTGCTGCGGACCTCGGCGGACTCCACCGGCCGCCGCGTGCTCGGCACCTTCGCCAACTGCTCCGGCGGCGTCACCCCGTGGGGGACGGTCCTGTCCGGTGAGGAGAACTTCAACGGCTACTTCGCCGCACCCACGGCACCGGCCGACCAGGCCGACGCCTACAAGCGCTACGGGCTGACCGGGTCCAAGGGCCGGGGCTGGGAGCGCGCCGACCGGCGGTTCGACGCCACGCAGGAGCCCAACGAGGTCAACCGGTTCGGCTGGGTCGTCGAGCTCGACCCGTCCGACGCCTCCTCGACGCCCGTCAAGCACACCGCGATGGGTCGCCTGAAGCACGAGGGCGCCAACGTGACCGTCGCGCCCGACGGGCGGGTCGTCGCCTACATGGGTGACGACGAGCGCTTCGACTACCTCTACAAGTTCGTCTCCCGCGGGAAGTACCAGAAGGGCGACTCCCGCAAGGCCCGGGCCAACAACCTCTCACTGCTGTCCTCCGGCGACCTCTACGTCGCGAAGTTCACCGGCGACGGGTTCGAGGACGGCATCAGCGACGGCACCGGCTACTGGCTGCCGCTCGTCGTGGACGACACGTCGTACGTGGCCGGCATGAGCGTCGCCGAGGTGCTCATCTGGACGCGGCTTGCCGCGGACAAGGTCGGCCCGACGAAGATGGACCGCCCCGAGGACGTCGAGCCCAACCTCGTCAACGGCCGCACGTACGTCGTGTGCACCAACAACACGAGCCGCCAGCCGAGCCAGATCGACGAGGCCAACCCGCGCGCCAACAACAAGCACGGGCACATCGTCGAGCTCGTCCCGTCCCGCGGCGACGACACGACGACCACCTTCACCTGGAAGATCGTCCTCATCGCCGGCGACCCGAACGACCCGACGACCTACTTCAACGGGTACGACCGGTCCGACGTCTCGCCGATCTCCTGCCCCGACAACATCGCCTTCGACCACGAGGGCAACATGTGGATCGCCACCGACGGCAACGCCCTCGGCGCCTGCGACGGGATGTACCTGTACCCGCTCTCCGGTCCGCACTAGGGCCACCTGCAGCAGTTCCTGTCGGTGCCGGCGTACTCCGAGTGCTGTGGCCCGCTCGTCACCTGGGACCAGAAGTCGGTCCTCGCGGCGGTGCAGCACCCGGGCGAGACCGAGGGCGCCTCACCGTCGGCCCCGGCCAGCCAGTTCCCCTACCAGGGTGACGGCCAGCCCCGACCCAGCGTGATCCAGATCCGCCAGCGCTGACCCGACGTGGTGCCGCCGAGGCGCCATACGGTCCCCGTCGAGGGGCGGTATGGCGCCTCGGTCGCGCTGCGCCCGTGGGCGGTCCGGCTCCGCCGGGCGCTGGGCGAAACCCACGGTGCCGACCCGACGTGCCGGGCCGGCGTGCCGAGCGCTCGAGGAGGGCGGTGGCTCAGCCGACGCGGGTGACGACGCTGGTCGCCAGGGCGGAAAGGGCGTCCTTGGCCTCGCTGTCGGGCAGCCCGGCGAGGGCCGCGGTGGCCTCGGCGGCCACGGCGTTCGTCCGCTCCTGGGCCCGGTCCATCGCCGGGTGCACCCGCAGCAGCTCCAGGGCCTCGGCCAGGGACGCGTCGTCCTGGATCTCCGACCGCAGCAGCTCCTGGAGCCGGGCGTCCGCCGGGTCGGTGGAGGCCAGCGCGTAGAGGACGGGGAGGGTCCGCTTGCCCTCGCGCAGGTCCGTCCCGGGCATCTTGCCCATGGACTCGGAGTCCGAGGCGATGTCGATGAGGTCGTCGGCGAGCTGGAACGCCATACCGAGCCGTTCGCCGTACTCACGCAGCGTCTCGGTGGTGGCGGCGTCGCAGCCGCTGAACATCGCGCCGTACCGGGCCGCGGTGGCGATGAGGACACCGGTCTTGTCGGCGAGGACCTGCAGGTAGTAGTCGGTCGCGTCGACCCCCTCGGGCGCGCGGCGGGTGTCACGGATCTGGCCGGAGCACAGCCGCACGAACGTGCGGGCCTGGATCTTCACGGCCTCCGGGCCGAGGTCGGCGATGATCGACGAGGCGGTGCCGAAGAGCAGGTCACCGACGAGGATCGCCGTGGAGTTGTCGTACTTCGCGTTGGCGCTCGGAGCCCCGCGTCGCACTTCCGCCTCGTCCATGACGTCGTCGTGGTAGAGCGAGGCGAGGTGGGTGAGCTCGACACCGGTCGCCGCGGCGACCACGTCGTCGTTCACCCCCGAGCCCACCTCAGCGGCGAGCAGGGTGAGCAGCGGGCGGAACCGCTTGCCCCCCGCCTCGGCGAGGTGGATGTTCGCCCCTGCGATGAACGGGTCCTCGTGGTCCACCTCGCGCCGCAGCAGCGCGTCGACGGCCTCGAGGCCATCGGCGAGCCGCGCGTTGAGCTCGTCGGACGTGGCCGGAAGGGCCAGGACCGGCGGGGTGGGGCTCACGTGGCCGACCCGGGTCACTTCACCAGGAACTGCGACGAGCGCGCGGCGAGGTCGAGGACCTGCGACGGCAGCACGCCGAGGACGAGCGTGACGAGGGTGCCGATGGTGATCGCCACGGTGGTGAACGGCGACGCGGTCTCCGCGACGACGGTCTCCCCGGCCGGCGGCTCGGTGAAGTACATGAGCACGATCAGGCGGACGTAGACGAACGCCGTGATGACGCTGCACAGCACACCGATGACGACCAGCCACACCCCGGCGCGGCCACCGAAGGCGACGGCCGGCGAGAAGGCGGCGAACTTCGCGGTGAAGCCCGAGGTGAGCGGGATGCCCGCGAACGCGAGCAGGAGGAAGGCGAAGACCCCGGCGACCACCGGGTGGTTGCGGCCCAGGCCTGCCCACTGCGACAGGTGCGAGGCCTCGGACCCGCCCTGGCGCACCATCGAGACGATGGCGAAGGCGGCGATGGTCATGAAGCCGTAGGCGACGAGGTAGAACATCGTGCCCGAGACACCGGTCCGGTCGAAGGACAGCACGGCGACGAGGATGAACCCGGCGTGCGCGATCGAGGAGTACGCCAGCAGGCGCTTGACGTCGGTCTGGGTGACGGACAGGACCGCGCCGACGACCATGGTCAGGGCGGCGACGGCGATGACGCCACCGCGCCAGTCCCACCGGTTGGCGTCGATGCCGACGTACACGATCCGCAGGATGGCGCCGAAGGCGGCGACCTTGGTGCAGGCGGCCATGAAGCCCGTGACCGGGGTGGGCGCACCCTGGTAGACGTCGGGGGTCCACGAGTGGAACGGCACCGCACCGACCTTGAACAGCAGGCCCACGAGGACGAACACCACACCGGGCAGCAGCAGGCCCTCGAGGTTGCCGGGGGCCGCCGTGACGGCCTTGGCGATGTCGGCGATGTAGAGCGAGCCGGCGTAGCCGTAGAGCAGGGCGGCACCGAAGAGGAAGAACGCCGAGCTGAACGCGCCGAGGAGGAAGTACTTCAGCGACGCCTCCTGCGAGAGCAGGCGACGGCGTCGGGCCAGGCCGCAGAGCAGGTACAGCGGCAGCGACAGGACCTCGAGCGCGACGAACATCGTCAGCAGGTCGCCAGCGGCCGGGAAGAGCATCATGCCGAGCACGGCGAACATCGTCAGCGGGAAGACCTCGCTGGTCGCCAGGCCGGCACGCAGGGCCGCGGCCTCGTGCGGCGAACCGGGGACGGCGGCACCCATCGGCGTGAACGCGTCCGCGCCCTGGCCACCGAACTTCTCCGCCATCGTCAGGACACCGAGGATCGACATCGCCAGGATGGCGCCCTGGAGGAACAGCGACGGCCCGTCGATGATGACGGCCTGGGCCAGCGTGCCGCCGCGGTTCTTCGCGTCGGCCGACACGGTCACGAGGACCACGAGGGCGGCCACGAGGGTCGCGAGGGCCAGTGCCACCTGGGTGGTGTGGCGGATCCGCCGCGGCGCGAACGCCTCGACGAGCACGCCGACGAGCGCACCGCCGATGACGATGAGCATCGGGGCGATGGCGCCGTAGTTGAAGTCGGCGGCCTGGAAGGCAGCCGGCACCATCGGCGTGGACAGGACTGTCACGGCGGGCATTACTTCGTGCTCCCGTCAGCGGAGGTGGGGGCGGGGTCGGTGACACCGACGTAGCTCAGGGTCTTGGCGACCGCCGGGTTGAGGACGTCCAGCGCCGGCTTGGGGTAGAAGCCCAGGACGATGAACGCGGCGATCAGCGGGGCCACGACGATCTTCTCGCGCAAGGAGATGTCACGGACCGGGGCGTCGAGCTCGGGCTTCGCGCCGGTCATCATCCGCTTGTACATGAGCAGGATGTAGAGCGCGGCGAGGACGATGCCCGCCGTCGCGACGACCGCCGCGAACTTGTAGCGCTGGAACGTCCCGACGAGCACGAGGAACTCCGAGACGAACGAGCTCAGACCCGGCAGCGCCAGGCCCGACAGGCCGGCGACGAGGAACACGCCGGCGAGGCCGGGCGTCACCCGCTGCCAGCCGCCGAAGTCCGGGATGCGCTTGCTCCCCCGACGGGTCACGAGCATCGCGGCGATGAGGAACAGCGCCGCGGTCGAGAAGCCGTGGTTGAGCATGTACAGCGTCGAGCCGGCCCCGGCGGTCGTCGTGAGGGCGAAGATGCCCAGCACGATGAAGCCGAAGTGGCTGACCGAGGTGTAGGCGATCAGGCGCATCACGTCGGTCTGGCCGATGGCCAGCAGCGCGCCGTACATGATGGAGATGACCGCCAGGGTGAGGACCACCGGGGTCGCCCACTTCGACGCCTCGGGGAACAGCTGGAGGCAGAAGCGGATCATCCCGTAGGTGCCCACCTTGTCGAGGACACCGACGAGCAGGACCGCGGTCGCGGGGCGCGCCTCGGTCGCTGCGTCGGGCAGCCAGGTGTGCACCGGCCACATCGGCGCCTTCACCGCGAAGGCGAAGAAGAACGCGACGAACATCAGGCGCTCGGGCGTGGTGCCGAGGTCGAGTCCGGTGAGCTTGGTGACGAGGAAGCCGTCCGAGCCGCCCGGGCCGTAGTGGTACAGCGCCAGGACGCCCACGAGCATCACCAGTCCACCCGCGAGGGAGAACAGCAGGAACTTCACCGCGGCGTACTGGCGGCGCGCGCCACCGTAGGAGCCGATGAGGAAGTAGACCGGGATGAGCATGGCCTCGAAGAACACGTAGAACAGGAACACGTCGGTGGCGGCGAAGACACCGACCATGAACGTCTCCAGCACGAGCATCAGGGCGAAGTAGTTCTTCTCGCGCTTGCCGCCCTCGGGCACGTCGTTCCACGCGGCGAGGACGCACACCGGCGTGAGGATGACGGCCAGCAGGATCATCACGAGCGCGGTGCCGTCGACACCGAGCGCGTAGGACACACCGAACTGCGGGATCCACTCGTGCTGCTCGGTGAGCTGGAACTGCGCGTCGGACTTCGTCGTGAACTGCAGGGCAGCTGCGATGCCCATCACCAACGTCACGAGCGAGAAGCCCAGCGCGACGTGCTTGGCACGGTCGGTCACCCCTGCCGGGAGGGCGGCCACGACGGCAGCACCGATGAGCGGGATCAACCCGATCACGGTCAGCCAGGGGAAGTTCGTCATCACTGGATCACCCACAGAGCACCGAGAATCACGACGACGCCGGCAAGCATCGTCAGGGCATAGGAACGTGCGAAGCCGTTCTGCAGGCGACGCAGGCGGCTGGACGTGCCGCCGACGAGGGCAGCCAGGCCGCCGAACCCGCCGTCGACGCCGCGGTTGTCCGCGAAGACGAGGGCACGGGTCAGGTGCAGGCCGGGGCGCATGAAGACGCCCTCGTTGACGTCGTCCTGGTAGAGGTCGCGGCGCGCGGCCCGGGTGACCAGCGAACCGGTCGGCTGGGCCTGCGGCACCTCGTCGCGCCAGTACCGCATCCACGCGAGGCCGGCACCGCCGAGGACGAGCAGGAGCGTCAGGCCGGTGATGACCGGGACGGCCAGCACCGGGTGCTCCTCGCCGTGCTCCCCCACCACCGGCGCGAGCCAGTGCGTGAAGGTGCCACCGATGGACAGCACGCCACCGAGGAGGGCCGAGCCGACGGCCAGCACCATCATCGGGACGGTCATCGTCAGCGGGGACTCGTGCGGGTGCACGTCCTCGGTCCAGCGCTTCTTGCCGTGGAAGGTCATGAAGAACAGGCGCGACATGTAGAAGGCGGTGATGCCCGCGCCGATCATGGCAGTGAGGCCGAAGACCCACGGACGCCAGCCCTCACCGATGAACGCCGCCTCGATGATCTTGTCCTTGGACCAGAAGCCCGAGAACGGCGGGACGCCGAGGATCGCGAGCCAGCCGAGGCCGAACGTGACCCAGGTGATCTTCATCAGGCCGGACAGGCCACCGAAGCGACGCATGTCGACCTGGTCGTTCATGCCGTGCATGACCGAACCGGCACCGAGGAACATCCCGGCCTTGAAGAAGCCGTGCGTGAGCAGGTGGAAGATCGCGAACGCCGCACCGACCGGGCCGAGCCCAGCGGCGAGCATCATGTAGCCGATCTGGCTCATGGTCGAGGCCGCCAAGGCCTTCTTGATGTCGTCCTTGGCACAACCGACCACCGCACCGAAGAGCAGCGTGATCGCACCCACGATGACCACGACCAGCTGGGCGTTCGGCGCGTTGTTGAAGATGAAGCCGCTGCGCACGACGAGGTAGACGCCGGCGGTGACCATGGTCGCCGCGTGGATCAGCGCCGAGACCGGCGTGGGGCCGGCCATCGCGTCGCCGAGCCAGCTCTGCAGCGGGAACTGCGCCGACTTGCCACAGGCACCGAGCAGCAGCATCAGGCCGATCGCGGTGAGCACACCCTGACCGGCACCACCCTCCGCCGCCTGCTGGACCCCGGCGAAGGAGACCGTCCCGAACGCCGCGAACATGATCATGATCGCGACGGACAGGCCGAAGTCACCGACGCGGTTGACCACGAACGCCTTGTTGGCAGCCGTCGCGTACGCGGGGTTGTGGTTCCAGAACCCGATGAGCAGGTAGGACGCGAGACCCACACCCTCCCAGCCGACGTACAGCAGCAGGTAGGAGTCGGACAGCACGAGCAGCAGCATCGCGGCCACGAACAGGTTGAGGTAGGCGAAGAACCGGCGCTTGTCCGGGTCGTGCTCCATGTAGCCGAGGGAGTAGACGTGGATCAGCGAGCCGACGAATGTCACGAGCAGCACGAACACCACGGACAGCTGGTCGATGAGCATGCCGGCGTCGACGTTGAACGACCCGGCCGGCACCCAGCTGAACAGGTGCAGCGACGCGGCGCGCGACTCGTGGTCGCGCCCGATCATCGAGATCCAGATGATGGCGCCGACGAGGAACGCGGCCCACGACATGGCGGTCGCGAACAGCGGCCCCCACTTGTCGGTGGCGCGTCCCCCGAGGAGGAGGACGGCGGCACCGAGCAGCGGGAGAGCCACCAGGAGCCACGCGTATGCCGTGATGCCGGTGGCCGCGGTGGCGGCACCGTCGGCGGCGGCGAGAGTTGCGAGGGAAGTCACCTTCGAGGCCCCTTCTACAGCTTCAGGAGGTTGGCGTCGTCGACCGAGGCCGACCTGCGGGCACGGAAGATGGCCATGATGATCGCGAGGCCGACCACGACCTCGGCGGCCGCGACCACCATGACGAACAGGGCGATCACCTGGCCGTCGAGGGAGCCGTGCATCCGCGCGAAGGTCACGAACATCAGGTTGGTCGCGTTGAGCATGAGCTCGACACCCATGAACACGACGATGGCGTTGCGCCGCATGAGGACGGTGGCTCCACCGATCGCGAACAGGATCGTCGCGAGGTAGATGTAGTTGACGAGGTTCATCGCTGTGAGCCCTCCTCGATCTCGTGCTCGATGTCGTGCTCGGACTCGATGTGCGGGACGGGGGTCACGATCTGCTCGCGGGCGGTCAGCACGCGCGAGACGGACAGCTCGCTCGGGGTGCCGTCGGGCAGCAGGGCCGGGGTGTCGACCGCGTTGCTGCGGGCGTAGACACCCGGCGCCGGGAGGCCGGCGACGTTGCGGTTGTCACGGATGCGCCGCTCGGACCACAGCCGCTGGCTCGGCTTGGCGCCGATCCGCTCGCGGTGGGCCAGCACCATCGCGCCGAGCGCAGCGGTGATGAGCAGGGCCGAGGTGACCTCGAAGGTCCAGACGTACTTGCCGAAGATCAGCTCGGCGACACCGGTGATGTTGCCGGGGCTGTCGTTGACACCGGCCAGGCCCTTCATGGGTCCGAACTCCACGCGGCCGACAGCCGTGAAGACCAGGGTGCCGAGGCCGAGCGCCAGCAGCAGCGACGCCCACTTCTGGCCCTTGAGGGTCTCGACGAGCGAGTCCGAGGAGTCGACGCCGACGAGCATGAGGACGAAGAGGAACAGCATCATCACGGCGCCGGTGTAGACGAAGATCTGGATGATGCCCAGGAAGTCCGCCTCCTGCGCGATGTAGAAGATGCCGAGGTTGATCATCACCAGGGCCATGCCGATGGCGGCGTGCACCGCCTTCTTCGCGAAGAGCAGCCCGGTGGCCGCCACGACGGAGACCGGCGCGAGGATCCAGAAGAGCACCTGCTCACCGAGCCCGGTCATCGGCGCACCGCCTCTCCGCTGCTGTCGCGGGTGGCCTGACCGGTCACCACGGTGTCGACGCCCTCGACGGGGTCGCCGCTGGCAGCGACGCCGTCGCGGGGGGCGGTGTCGTGCTCCTTCACCCATGCCTCCTGCTCGGGGGTCGACCGAGCGACCTTGCCCTGGTAGTAGTCGCGCTCCTCCAGGCCGTCGACCATCGGGTGCGGCGCGGGGAGCATCCCCTCGGAGAGCGGCGCGAGCAGCTGCTCCTTGGTGAAGATGAGGTCAGCCCGGTTGTCGTCGGCGAGCTCGTAGAAGTTCGTCATCGTCAGGGCGCGCGTCGGGCAGGCCTCGATGCACAGGCCGCAGAAGATGCAGCGCAGGTAGTTGATCTGGTAGACGCGGCCGTAGCGCTCGCCGGGTGAGAAGCGGCCCAGACCGCCCTCGCTGTCGTCGTTCGCAGCACCCTCGACGAGGATCGCGTCGGCCGGGCAGGCCCACGCGCACAGCTCGCAGCCGACGCACTTCTCGAGGCCGTCCGGGTGCCGGTTCAGCTGGTGGCGACCGTGGTAGCGAGGCTGCGTCGGACGCTTCTCCTCGGGGTACTCCTCGGTCTCCAGCTTGCGGAACATCGTGGCGAAGGTGACGCCGAACCCGCCGACCGGGGCGAAGAGGTCGGCGAAGAACCCGCTCTTCTTGTCGTCAGCTGGTCGACCAGCTGCTCGGTCAGCCACGAGCGGCCTCCTTCTGGGTTGCGTCCGTGCGGTCGCTGATGGCCATGGTCGGCTCCTTCAGGCGCTGTCCGGGCAGGGGTGGCACCGGGTACCCACCCGCGAACGGGTCGATCTCCTCCGGTGCGGGGGCGGAGCGGGCGGCGTCCTTCTCGATCTTCTTGTTGTCCCAGATCCACACCGCGAGCAGTGCCGCGAGGGACACGATGACGACGAAGACGATGCTGAAGACCGGGAACTGCCGGTTGCCCAGGGTCAGGGCGGCGTCACCGAAGTAGCCGAGCTGGCTGCCACGGATGAAGGCGACGACGACGACCCAGCCCAGGGTGACGGGGATGAGGAACTTCCAGCCGAACCGCATGAACTGGTCGTAGCGGACACGCGGCAGGGAGCCGCGCAGCCAGACGAAGAAGAACATGAAGAGCCAGAGCTTGATGACGAACCAGAGCAGGCCCCACCAGCCGTGGTTGAACATGCCGTCGTTGATGGCGGCGATGCCGGGAGGCGCCTGCCAGCCACCGAGGAACATCGTCGTGGCCAGCGCCGCGACGGTGAACATGTTGACGTACTCGCCGAGGAAGAACATCGCGAACTTCAGCGACGAGTACTCGGTGTGGAAGCCACCGGTGAGCTCGCCCTCGCCCTCGGCGAGGTCGAAGGGCAGTCGGTTGGTCTCGCCGACCATCGTGATGACGTAGACGAAGAAGCTGAAGAACGCCGGGATGATGTACCAGAGGTCCTTCTGCGAGGCGACGATCTGCGAGGTCGACATCGAGCCGGAGTAGAGGAACACGGCGACGAGCGACAGGCCCATGGCGATCTCGTAGGAGATGACCTGGGCGGTCGAGCGCAGTCCACCGAGCAGCGGGTAGGTCGAGCCCGACGACCAGCCGGCCAGCACGATGCCGTAGACGCCGACACCGGCGACTGCGAGCACGAGCAGCACCGCCACGGGGATGTCGGTCAGCTGCAGCGGCGTCCGGTGGCCGAACATCGAGACGGTCGGGCCGAGCGGGATGATCGCGAACGACACGAACGCCATGGCACCCGCGATGGCCGGGGCGAGTGCGAAGACGACCTTGTCGGCGTTCTTGGGCGTCAGGTCCTCCTTGAGGGCCAGCTTGACGCCGTCGGCGAGGGTCTGCAGCAGCCCGAACGGGCCGGTGCGGTTGGGTCCGGGACGCTGCTGCATCCGACCGATCACGCGACGCTCGAACCAGATGACGATCAGCGTGTTGACGAGCAGGAACACGAAGACGAGCAACGCCTTGACCAGGTGCAGCCACCACGGCGTGTCGCTGAAGTCGGCGCTGGGGTTGTCGGCGAACGGCGCGCTCGCCAGCCCGGCCGGGAGGTGCGGCAGGGCGGTGACTGCCTGGGCGGCATACGTCACGGTGCTCACTGGGTGACCTTCCTGTCCACGGTGTTCGCGGCCTTCGTGAGGGACACGAGGGCTCCCGCGTCGGCGCCCAGCGTGGCACGGACCCGGCTGCCCTCGGAGTTGGTGGGCAGCCACACGACGTGGTCGACCATGTCCGGCGTGACCTCGACCGGTGCGCTGATCGCACCCCGGTCGCCCGCCACCCGCACGGTGTCACCGTCGACGAGCCCGAGGGCCTCGGCGGTGGCGGCGGAGACGCGCGCCCGCGTGGCGTGGGCGGTGCCGGCCAGGAACGGCTCACCGTCCTGCAGCGAACCGCGGTCGAGCAGGTGGTGCCAGGTGGCGAGGACGACCTTGCCCTCGGGCAGGTGCGGGACGTCACCGGCGGCGACGGACGGCGCGGCGGGCCGCTGGCCCTCCCACGGTCCGAGCGCGGACATGTCGGCGCGGACCTCGGTGAGCGTGCGCGCACCCAGGAACGAGCCGAGCTCGCCGGCCAGCATGTCCAGGACGCGGTAGTCGGAGTTGTGCGCGGTGTCGATCGCCGTGGCGAAGGGCCGGGTGCGCCCCTCCCAGTCGACGAAGGTGCCGCCCTTCTCCGCGTGCGCGGCGACGGGGAACACGACGTCGGCGACCTCGGTGACCGACGAGGGCCGGACCTCCAGCGACACGACGAACGTCTTGGCCAGGGCCTCCTCCGCGCGCGGGTCGGCGAGGTCGCGGGCGTCGACGCCACCGACGACGAGGGCGTTGACGTCACCGGTGGTCGCCGCGGCGATGATGCCGGCGGTGTCGCGGCCGGGCGTGTCGGGCAGGCCGACGACGTCCCAGGCCTCGGCCACCTGCTGGCGGGCAGCCGGGTCGGCGACCGGTCGGCCACCGGGCAGCAGGGTCGGGAGCGCACCGGCCTCCAGCGCACCACGCTCACCGGCCCGGCGGGGCACCCACGCGAGGCGGGCACCGACCGAGGAGGTGAGGGCCGCCGCGGCGGACAGCGCACCGGGGACGGTGGCCAGGCGCTCGCCGACGAGCACGACCGTGCCGGGCTCCTCGAGGGCCTGCGCGGCCTTGGCGGCGGCACCGTCGCCGGTGACCCCGTCACCGAGGGCGCGGAGCACCTCGGCCTCGGTACCGGGAGCGGCCGGGATGAGCGTGCCGCCCAGCTTCTCGAGGCCGCGCGTGGCGAACGGGGCCACGGCATACACGGCCGTCTTGTTCTTGCGGTGCGCCTTGCGCAGCCGCAGGAACACGATCGGGCTCTCCTCCTCCGGCTCGAAGCCGACGAGGACGACCGTCCTGGCCGTCTCCAGCTCGGCGTACGTCACGGCGGCACCGTGCGGGCCGGTGGCGACGACGGTGGAGGCGAGGAAGTCGGCCTCCTCCTGCGAGTGCGGGCGGGCCCGGAAGTCGACGTCGTTGGTGTCGACGACCGTGCGGGCGAACTTGGAGTAGGCGTAGGCGTCCTCGGCGGACACGCGGCCGCCGACGAGCACCCCGACGCCCTTGGCGGCGCGCAGGCCGTTGGCCGCTGCCTCGAGGGCCTCCGGCCACGACGCGACCTGCAGGTCACCGAACTCGTCACGCACCATCGGGTACTGGATCCGGTCGCCCGTGGTGGCGTACTGGAAGGCCCAGCGACCCTTGTCGCAGTTCCACTCCTCGTTGACCGCCGGGTCGTTGATCGCCATGCGACGCAGCACGACACCACGACGGTGGTCGGTGCGGATGGAGCAGCCGGAGGCGCAGTGCTCGCAGACGCTCGGCGTCGACATCAGGTCGAACGGACGGCTGCGGAAGCGGTAGGCCGCACCGGTGAGGGCGCCCACCGGGCAGATCTGCACGGTGTTGCCCGAGAAGTAGGACTCGAACGGCTGCTGCTCGTAGATGCCGACCTGCTGCAGGGCGCCGCGCTCGACCAGCGCGATGAACGGGTCACCGGCGATCTGGTCGGAGAAGCGGGTGCACCGGGCGCACAGGACGCAGCGCTCGCGGTCGAGCAGCACCTGGCTCGAGATGTTGATGGGCTTGGGGTAGGTGCGCTTGACGTCCTCGAAGCGGGACACCGCGCGACCGTTGCTCATCGCCTGGTTCTGCAGGGGGCACTCGCCGCCCTTGTCGCAGACCGGGCAGTCGAGCGGGTGGTTGATGAGCAGCAGCTCCATGACACCCTGCTGCGCCTTGTCGGCGACCGGCGAGGTCTGTTGGGTCTTGACCTGCATGCCCTCCGACACGGTGATCGTGCAGGAGGCCTGCGGCTTGGGCATGGCGCGCATGCTGCCGTCGGGGCCCGGGGTGGCGATGTCGACGAGGCACTGGCGGCAGGCGCCCACGGGCTCGAGCAGCGGGTGGTCGCAGAACCGCGGGATCTGGACGCCCACCTCCTCGGCGGCGCGGATCACCAGCGTGTTCTTCGGGACCGACACCTCCACGCCGTCGATGGTCAGGCTGACCTGGTCGACGGTGGCGGGCGGCGAGGCGTCGCCGCCCTTGCTGACGGCGTTGCCGCCGGCGCTGGGACTGGTCTGGACCGTCATGCGGTGGCCTTCTCCTTCGCGAACAGCGACGACTCCCTCGGATCGAAGGGGCAGCCACCGTTGGTGAGGTGTGCGAGGTACTCCTCGCGGAAGTACTGGATGCTGCTGGTGATCGGCGACGTGGCACCGTCACCCAGCGCGCAGAAGCTGCGACCGAGGATGTTGTCGCAGATGTCGAGCAGCTTGTCGAGGTCCTCCTCGGACCCCTCGCCGTGCTCGAGCCGGCCGAGGATCTGCTTGAGCCACCAGGTGCCCTCACGGCACGGGGTGCACTTGCCGCAGGACTCGTGCTTGTAGAAGTCGGTCCAGCGGTCGACGGCCCGCACCACGCAGGTGGTGTCGTCGAAGATCTGCAGGGCGCGCGTGCCGAGCATCGAGCCCGCGGCCGCCACCGACTCGAAGTCGAGCGGGGTGTCGAGGTGCTCGTCGGTGAACAGCGGGGTGGAGGAGCCACCGGGCGTCCAGAACTTCAGCTTGTGGTTGGGGTCGCGCATCCCACCGGCCATGTCGAGCAGCTCGCGCAGCGTGATGCCCAGGGGCGCCTCGTACTGGCCGGGGCGCTTGACGTGGCCCGAGAGGCTGAAGATGCCGAAGCCCTGGGACTTGGCGGTGCCCATGTCGGAGAACCAGTCGGCGCCGTGCAGCAGGATCGGCGGGACCGAGGCGATCGACTCGACGTTGTTGACCACGGTCGGGCGGGCGTAGAGGCCTGCGACGGCCGGGAACGGCGGCTTGAGGCGCGGTTGTCCGCGACGGCCCTCGAGGCTGTCGAGCAGCGCCGTCTCCTCGCCGCAGATGTAGGCGCCCGCACCCGCGTGCACGGTGATGTCCAGGTCGAAGCCGGAGCCGTGGATGTTCTTGCCCAGGTGGCCCGCGGCATACGCCTCCTCCACCGCGCGCAGCAGGCGGCGGTAGACGTGCACGACCTCGCCGCGCAGGTAGATGAAGGCGTGGTTGCAGCCGATGGCGTAGGAGGTGATGACGCAGCCCTCGATGAGGAACTGCGGTGCCGCCATCATGAGCGGCATGTCCTTGCAGGTGCCCGGCTCGGACTCGTCGGCGTTGACGACGAGGTAGCGGGGGCCGCCGTCCGGCGGGGGCAGGAAGCCCCACTTCATGCCGGTCGGGAAACCTGCGCCCCCACGACCGCGCAGTCCGGAGTCCTTGGTCATCTGCACGAGGTCGGCGGGAGCCATCGACAGCGCCTTCTTCAGCGCCTGGTAGCCCTCGTTCTTCTCGTACGTCTCCAGGGTCCAGGACTGCGGGTCGTCCCAGAACTTGGTGAGGATCGGGGTGAGCGTGGTGGCCACGGCTGTCACTTCCCCTCGGCGGGCTTGGAGCCCGCCTGCTCGTCGGCGGCGTTGGACGGCGTGTCGGTGGAGGAGCTGCGCCCCGGCGCCAGGCCGGCCGTGCCGGCGTCGCCGTCGGCGGGAGCGGCGTGCTTGGCGCCCGGGGCGGTCCAGTTGCGGTCCTTGGCGACCCGCAGGCCCTCGAGGGACGAGGGACCGGCGCCGACACCCTCGTCGGCGAGGCCGTCGTGGAAGCCGGCCAGGACGCGGGAGACCTGCTTGAAGCTGCAGACCTTCGCCGCGCCGCGCGTGGGGGCGACGTCCTTGCCCGCGCGCAGGTCGTCGACGAGCTGCTTGGTCGAGTCGGGCGTCTGGTTGTCGAAGAACTCCCAGTTGGCCATGACCACCGGCGCGTAGTCGCAGGCCGCGTTGCACTCGACCCGCTCGAGGGTGATCTTGCCGTCGGCCGTCGTCTCGTCGTGGCCGATGCCGAGGTGCTCGGAGACCTCGTCCCAGATCTGGTCGCCGCCCATGATGGCGCAGAGCGTGTTGGTGCAGACGCCGACGGTGTACTCACCGTTGGGGTGGCGCTTGTACTGCGTGTAGAACGTCGCGACGCCCGACACCTCGGCGGTGGTCAGGTCGAGGACCTCCGCGCAGAAGTCGATGCCGCGGCCCGTGACGTACCCGTCGACGCTCTGCACCAGGTGCAGCAGCGGCAGCAGCGCCGAACGCTTCTGCGGGTACCTCGCCACCACCTGGGCGGCGTCCTCGTGGAGGCCCGCCAGGACGTCGGCCGGGTAGGGCTCCTTGGACTCGACGGGGACGTTGAGGTGACCTGAGGCGGTCTGCAGTCCGAAGTTGTCTCCGCTCATCAGCGGTCCACGCCTCCCATGACGGGGTCGATCGAGGCCACGGCGACGATGACGTCGGCGATCTGGCTGCCCTCGCACATGGCGGCAGTGGCCTGCAGGTTGTTGAAGGACGGGTCCCGGAAGTGCGCGCGGTAGGGGCGCGTCCCGCCGTCGGACACCGTGTGGCAGCCGAGCTCGCCCTTGGGGCTCTCCACGGCGGCATACGCCTGGCCGGGCGGCACCCGGAAGCCCTCGGTCACCAGCTTGAAGTGGTGGATGAGCGACTCCATCGAGGTGCCCATGATCTCGCGGATGTGGTCGAGGCTGTTGCCCATGCCGTCGCCGCCGATGGCCAGCTGGGCCGGCCACGCGATCTTCTTGTCGGCGACCATGACCGGGCCCGGGTTCGACTGCAGGCGGTCGATGGCCTGCTCGACGATCTTGAGGGACTCGTACATCTCGTCGATGCGGATCCGCAGGCGGGCGTAGGCGTCGGCCTCGGTGCGGGTGATGACCTCGAACTCGTAGGTCTCGTAGCCGCAGTAGGGGTCGAGCTTGCGCAGGTCGTGCGGCAGGCCGGTCGAGCGCAGCACCGGACCGGTGATGCCCAGGGCCATGCAGCCCGACAGGTCGAGGTAGCCGACGTCGACGGTGCGTCCCTTGAGGATGGGGTTCTCGTTGAGCAGGAGCTCGAGCTCGCCGAGTCCCTTGCGCAGCAGCGGAACCGTGTCGCGCACCTTGTCGATGGCGCCCGGGGGCAGGTCCTGCGCGACACCGCCGGGGCGGATGAACGCGTTGTTCATGCGCAGCCCGGTGACCATCTCGAAGATGGCCAGAATGCGCTCGCGCTCACGGAAGCCGACGGTCATGACCGTGCTGGCCCCCATCTCCATGCCACCGGTCGCAAGGGCGACGAGGTGGGAGGTGATGCGGTTGAGCTCCATCATGAGGACGCGGATGACGTTGGCGCGCTCGGGAATCTGGTCGGTGATGCCGAGCAGCTTCTCCACGGACAGGCAGTACGCGGCCTCGTTGAAGAAGGGCGTCAGGTAGTCCATGCGGGTGCAGAACGTGACGCCCTGGGTCCAGGTGCGGAACTCCATGTTCTTCTCGATGCCGGTGTGCAGGTAGCCGATGCCCGCGCGGGTCTCGGTCACCGTCTCGCCGTCGAGCTCGAGGATGAGGCGCAGCACGCCGTGCGTCGACGGGTGCTGTGGACCCATGTTGACGACGATCCGCTCCTCGTGGAGGGCAGCGGCCTCGTCGACGAGCTGGTCCCAGTCGCCGCCGGTGGCGTTGAAGATGTGCGCGCCCTCGGCCGCAGCCGCGTCGGCTCCGGAGGTCGCGTAGATGTCGGTGGTGTCGGTGCTCATCAGTTGTAAGACCTCCGCTGGTCCGGCGGCGGGACCGTGGCCCCCTTGTACTCGACGGGGATGCCGCCGAGGGGGTAGTCCTTGCGCTGGGGGTGGCCCGGCCAGTCGTCGGGCATGAGGATCCGGGTCAGCGCGGGGTGCCCGTCGAACTGGATCCCGAACATGTCCCACGTCTCGCGCTCGTGCCAGTCGTTCGCCGGGTAGATCTCGACGATCGACGGGATGTGCGGGTCGGCGTCGGGGGCAGTGACCTCGACGCGGACCCGGCGTCCGCCGTGGGTGATCGACAGGAAGTGGTAGACCGCGTGGAGCTCTCGGCCCTCTTCCTGCGGGTGGTGCACACCGGACACACCGGTGCAGATCTCGAAGCGCAGCGCGGGGTCGTCGCGCAGCGCCCGCGCGACGGCCCGGAGGTGCTCGCGCCGGACGAACAGGGTCAGCTCGCCCCGGTCGACGACCGCGCGCTCGACGGCCTCGGAGTAGGAGGCGGAGCCGCCCACCAGCCCCTGCTCGAGCCGGTCGGCGATCTCGTCGAAGTAGCTGCCGTACGGACGCACCGCGGCGGCCGGGAAGAGGATCGGGCTGACCATGCCGCCGTACCCGGTGGTGTCACCGGTGTCGGTGGCACCGAACATGCCGCGGCGCTCACCGACCTGGACGGGGTCGGGCGTGGTGCCGGGGGCGGCGGGGAGCCGGTCCCCGGTCTCGCGGTCGGTCACGGCGCCGGGCTCGGCCCCGACGGTGGCCCCGGCCACGACGGCGGCCGGCTGGTCGGGTCCGTCGCCCTTGTCGGCGGCGGCGTCAGCGGCCTTGTTGCCGAGGACGTCGCTGTTGGCGGTGGCCTGCTTCGGGTCCTTCTCGTCGCTCACGCGACACCTCCGTGCGCGCCGTGGTCGTGGCTGTGCGAGTGGCTGTGGGCGTGCGACGGGCCGGCAGCGGCCAGCGGAAGGCTGGTGCCCGCACCCTGGGCGAGCAGGCCGGTCATCTGGTGCGTCGGCGTCGCCGAGAGGGCGGCCGCCTCGGCCGCGCGGGCCGCAGCGACGCGGTTGACGCCGAGCTTGCTGTTCTGGATCTGCTCGTGCAGCGTCAGGATCGCGTTGAGGAGCATCTCGGGGCGGGGCGGACACCCCGGCAGGTAGACGTCGACCGGGATGATGTGGTCGACCCCCTGCACGATGGCGTAGTTGTTGAACATGCCACCGGAGCTGGCGCAGACACCCATGGAGATGACCCACTTGGGCTCGGGCATCTGGTCGTAGACCTGGCGCACGACGGGGGCCATCTTCTGGCTGACCCGGCCGGCGACGATCATCAGGTCGGCCTGGCGCGGCGTCGCGGAGAACCGCTCCATGCCGAACCGGGCGATGTCGTAGTCGGGCGTGCCGACGGCCATCATCTCGATGGCGCAGCAGGCCAGACCGAACGTGGCGGGCCAGACCGAGCTCTTGCGCATGTAGCCCGCGACCTGCTCGACCGTGCTCAGCAGGAAGCCTGCGGGCAGCTTCTCTTCGATTCCCATTGCTTTGTCCTAGTCCTCGTCAGTCCCACTCGAGGCCGCCGCGGCGCCACACGTATGCGTAGGCCACGAAGACGGTCAGGATGAACAGCACCATCTCGACGAGTGCGAAGAGACCGAGCTGGTTGAACGCGACGGCGAACGGGTAGAGGAACACCGATTCGATGTCGAAGATGATGAACAGCATGGCGGTCAGGTAGTACTTGATCGGCACGCGTCCGCCGCCGGCGGCCTGCGGGGTCGGCTCGATGCCGCACTCATAGGCGTCGAGCTTCGCGCGGTTGTAGCGCTTGGGCCCCGCGATCGAGGCGGCGAAGACCGAGAACACGGCGAAGCCGCCACCGATCGCCAACAGGAAAAGCAGGGGGACGTAGGGGTTGCTCATCGCCGTGCCACTCCCCTTCCGAAGTCATCTGTGAGCTCATGTGTGACGTCGTGCTCGACGTCGTGGCTGACGCCGTGGGCGGCGTCGGGGCGGGACGTGCAGCCGGGCCGCGACGTGCGCGCCCCAATCCTAGGGGTGGCCTCCGAGATTGCACGACGGGTCATGCGTCGGGCGCCATCTTCGACAGGGCGGTGATGAGGCGGTCGCTCGCGTCGCCCCCGCGGGGCTCGGCGAGGTTGGCCATCACCTTGAGGAGGAACTTCATGAGCGTGGTGCGCGGAAGTCCGTACTTGGTGGCCAGTCGCATGATCTCGGGGTTGCCGATCATCTTCGCGAAGTACCGGCCGAGCGTGTAGTACCCGCCCAGCGAGTCGGCCATGACACCCGGGTAGGACTGCAGGACCCGCTCGCGCTGGGCGTCGTCGGTGCGGGCGAACGCCTGGGCGATCACCTCGGCCGCGAGCCGACCCGACTCCATGGCGTAGGCGATGCCCTCGCCGTTGAACGGGTTGACCATGCCGCCGGCGTCGCCGACGAGCAGCAGTCCCTGGTCGTAGTGCGGCTGGCGGTTGAAGCCCATCGGGAGCGCGGCTCCGCGGATCGGGCCGACCATCGTCTCGTCGGAGTAGGTCCACTCCTGCGGCATGGTGGCGACCCAGCGGCGCATGACGTCCTTGTAGTCCGTCTTGCCGAAGGCGCTGGAGGTGTTGAGGATGCCGAGCCCGACGTTGGAGGTGCCGTCACCGACACCGAAGATCCAGCCGTAGCCGGGCAGGAGCACCTTCTTGCCGTTCGCGTCGGTCGACCACAGCTCGAGCCAGGACTCGAGGTAGTCGTCGTCGTGGCGCGGGCTCGTGTAGTAGGTGCGGACCGCGACACCCATGGGGCGGTCCTCGCGCTTCTCGCGGCCCATCGCCAGGGACAACCGGGAGGAGTTGCCGTCGGCCGCCACGACCAGGGGTGCGGTGTAGCGCAGCTCGGGTCCGGTCGCCCGGCCCTTCTCGTCCGTGGCCTTGGCCGTGACACCGACGATGGACCCCTTGGAGTCCACGATCGGGCCGGTGACGTTGGTGCCCTCGCGCAGTCGCGCACCGTGCTTCACGGCGTGCTTGGCCAGGATGTCGTCGAAGTCCTGGCGCGTGCGCACCAGGCCGTAGGGCGGGAAGCTCGCGAGGTCCGGCCACGGCAGCGACAGGCGCATCCCGCCGCCGATGATCCGCAGCCCGTGGTTCTTGATCCAGCCGTCCTCCTCGGGCGTGGGGATGCCGAGGGTGATGAGCTCCTTGACCGCTCGCGGGGTCAGTCCGTCCCCGCAGACCTTCTCGCGCGGGAAGGTCGTCTTCTCCAGGAGGAGGACGTCCAGTCCCGTCATCGCCAGGTATGCCGCGGTCGCGGATCCCGCGGGACCCGCGCCGACGATGATGACGTCGGCGGTCTCGGTGGCTGCGCCGATCGTGGAGCTGCCTCCGACGACCTCGCTGATGCTGTGTGTCACGCCTGCCTCACCCGCTTGTGAACGACTTCACGAACTTCAAATGCGGAGTCTATTCCCGCCCTCCGCGGCCCTCCTAGTAAGGCAGCCCTAACCGCCTGCCGCCCCGGCTCCAGCTCGGCACCGGCTCGGCGCGAGCCTCGCTGCGCGAGTCACGCCGGCTTCACCGCTCGGTGCAGCGCGACGATGCCGCCGGTCAGGTTCCGCCAGCCCACCTGCGACCAGCCGGCCGCCGCGATCGTCGTGGCGAGCTCGCGCTGCGCGGGCCACGCCTGGATCGACTCGGCGAGGTAGACGTAGGACTCCGGGTTGCTGCTGACCTTGCGGGCCACCGGCGGCAGGGAGCGCATGAGGTACTCGGTGTAGACCTTGCGGAAGGCGGCGTTGACCGGCTGGCTGAACTCGCAGACCACGAGCCGTCCGCCCGGCTTCACCACCCGCAGGAACTCCCCCAGCGCCGCCTCGACGCTGGCGACGTTGCGCAGCCCGAACGACATCGTGACGGCGTCGAAGCTGTCGTCCGCGAACGGCAGCCTCATCGCGTCGGCCGCGGTGAACCCGAGGTCGGGGCGACGCCGGTTGCCCACCCGCAGCATGCCGAGCGAGAAGTCCGCCGGGACGACGTTGACCCCACCGTCGGCGAACGGCTCGCTGCTCGTGCCCGTGCCGGCCGCGATGTCGAGCACCGTCTCCCCCGGCTGGGCCGCCACCGCCTTGAGGACGGCCCGGCGCCACAGGCGGTCCTGCCCCAGCGACAGCACGTCGTTGGTCAGGTCGTACTTGCCGGCCACGTCGTCGAACATCGCGGCGACGTCACGGGGGTCCTTGTCGAGGCTGGCACGCGTCATGGCGCCATCCTCCCGCACCCCGCGCGGAGGGGCAGCCCCGCCCCGGCTCGGCCCGGGACCGGCGCCATACCGGTCGGTCGTAGGCTGGCCCCCGACATGAGCACCCTGCCCACTCCCGCCGCGGCTGCCCGCCAGGGGACCCACCTCGTCGCCCGCACCGTGGCGCTCACCGACCCGGGCAGCCTGCTCACCCTGCTGCCCGACCTCGGTGACCCGCGCGAGATCGCCAGCTGGGTCCGTCGCGGCGAGGGGCTCGTGGGCTGGGGGCGTGCGCTGGAGTTCACGGCGCACGGACCCGACCGGTTCGCCCTCGCGGAGGAGTGGTGGCGCGACGTCGTCGCCTCCGCCGTCGTGCGCGACGAGGTCGGCCGCCCCGGTTCCGGTCCGGTCACCTTCGGTTCGGTCGCGTATGCCGCCGGATCCCCTTCGGGCGCAACGCTCGTCGTGCCCGAGGTGGTCGTGGGCGCCCGTGACGGCGCCTGGTGGGTCACCACGATCGGCACCACCTCCGAGCTCCCCTCGCCCGTGCTCCCCGAGCAGTCCGCCCCCCTCGAGCCGACAGGCGTCGCGTTCGCCGACGGGGCGCTGTCACCGGCCCAGTGGGCCGGAGCCGTGGAGGAGGCGGTCGCCCGCATCACCGACGGCGACCTCGACAAGGTGGTCCTGGCGCGTGACCTGCGGGTCACCGCGTCCGAGCCGATCGACGCCCGCTGGTTGCTGCAGCGGCTGGCCGAGCGGTACGACACCACGTGGGTGTTCGCCGTCGACGGCCTGGTCGGGGCGACGCCGGAGATGCTCGTCCGGCTGGAGAAGGGCCTGGTGACGTCGCGCGTCCTGGCCGGCACCATCCGGCGCACCGGCGACGACGAGCACGACCTGGCGCTCGCGGGATCGCTGGCCCGGTCGAGCAAGGACCTCGAGGAGCACGAGTACGCCGTGCGTTCGGTTGCCGACGCCCTCCGCCCGCACTGCTCGTCGGTCAACGTCCCCGAGTCGCCGTTCGTGCTGCACCTGTCCAACGTCATGCACCTCGCCACCGACGTCGCCGGGGTGGTCGCCGACGGCGCGACCTCGCTCACCCTCGCCGCGTCCCTGCACCCCTCGGCCGCGGTGTGCGGCACACCCGCGGAGGTCGCCGACGCGGTGATCTCCGAGCTCGAGCACATGGACCGCGGCCGGTACGCCGGACCGGTCGGCTGGATGGACTCCTCCGGTGACGGCGAGTGGGGGATCGCGTTGCGCTGCGGCGCTTTCGAGCCCGACGACGCGGCATCGATGCGACTGTTCGCCGGGTGCGGCATCGTCGCCGGGTCCGACCCCGACTCGGAGGTCGCCGAGTCCGACGCCAAGCTCGTGCCGATGCGCGACGCCCTGACGGCGCGGAGCTGACGTGTCGGCCGGCGACCTCGCGCCACGTCCTGCGGACGTCGTCGTCTTCGACCTCGGCAACGTCCTGATCCGGTGGGACCCGGTGCCGGCCATCGCCGTCGCCGTCGGCCCCGAGCGGGCGGCCGCGTTCGTGGCCGACCCCGACTTCGACTTCGCCGCGTGGAACCACGCCAACGACGCAGGCCGCACCCTCGACGAGGCGGAGCAGTCGGCGCTCGCGTCGCACCCGCACTACGCGGAGGAGGTGCTCGCCTACCGCCGCCACTTCGACGCGTCCCTCATGGGCGAGATCGAGGGCACGGTCGCGATCCTCGAGGAGCTGCACGCGGCGAAGGTGCCGCTGTTCGCCCTGACCAACTGGTCGGCCGACCTGTTCCCCGTGGCCGTCGAGCGGTTCGGGTTCCTCGACCTGTTCGAGGACATCATCGTCTCCGGTGAGGAGGGGGTGGCCAAGCCCGACCCCGAGATCTTCGAGGTGCTCGAGGAACGGGTCCGTCACCGCGCAGGGCTGGACGACTGCATCTTCATCGACGACAGCCCGGCGAACGTCCTCGCCGCCGAGGAGACCGGGCTCGACGCCATCCACTTCACGAACCCGGACCACCTGCGCGAGGACCTCATCGCGCGGGGTATGCCGCTGCGTCACCTGCCCTGATCGCGGCAGCCGCCACTCGGCGCAGCTCTGCGTGCAGCTCGCGGTGGCCGGAGCGGTCGAGCGGCACCTCCAGGACGCGCAGGCCGTCCGGTCGCTGGGCCAGGGCGTCGACGAGCTGGTCCCGGGTCGAGATGCGTCGGTGCGCCACGTGGTGCGCGGCGCACAAGGAGGCGAGGTCGACACCTGTGGGGGTGCCGAAGACGCGCTCGAAGTCGGCGGTGCGTTCGGGCTCACCGGGCTCGAGGAGCGTGAAGATGCCGCCGCCGTCGTCGTTGGTGACGACGATCGTCAGGTCAGGCCGTCGTTCCAGCGGGCCGATGAGGAGCCCGTTGGCGTCGTGCAGGAACGTGAGGTCGCCCAGGAGGGCGTAGACGGGGTCGTCGCCGGCCAGGGCCAGGCCCACCGCCGTCGAGACGCAGCCGTCGATGCCGGCGAGCCCGCGGCTCGCCACCACGCGCAGCTCCTCGGTGCGTGCCGGGCCGAGGTCGAGGTCCCGGGCCGAGTTCGACGACCCGACGAACAGCGTCGACCCTGCAGGGAGTGCCTCGGTCACCGTCTCCGCGACGGCCAGCCCGCTCGGCCAGGCTCGACCCACTGCCGCGCCGGGTGCGAGGGCGGCCGTCAGGCGCGAGCCCGCGGCCTCCCAGGCACGGGCCCACTCCAGGTCGGCGTCGGTCCTGGCCGGCTCGGGGGTCGGCTCGGGGGTCGGTTCGTCGATGACCTCGACGGGGTGCACGGCGGCGATGTCGGGGCGGGACTCGATCCACGCGTGGGTCCCCACGGCCTCCACCCGCACCCCGGGACGGCGCAGGAGCGCTGCGACCGGCCGGGAGAGGGTGAGCCGCCCGACGGCGATCACCCGGTCCGGCGCGTGCTCGTCGAGCCAGCCGGGGTCGGTCAGGACGAGCGGCCCGTGCGGCAGGACGGCGGGGCGGGGATGGGTGCCGAAGGGCTCGGCCACGACCGGCCACCCGCGACGCCCCGCCCACCGGACCACCCGCTCGAACTGCTCGGGTTCGGGCAGGTCACCCACGACGACGACCGTGCGGGCGACGTCCTGCACCCCCGTGGCCGGCTCCTGGCCATGGCGAACCGGCGTGCTCGAGGGCGCGGACGTGGTCGACGGCGCAGAGGTGGCCGACGACGCGGATGTGGTCGAGGGCGCGGACGTGGACCAGTCGTTGGGCTGCGGGTGATCCAGTGGCTCCGGCCAGGGCTCGCCCGCTGCCGGCACCAGCGGCTCGCGCAGCTGCACGTTGAGGTGCACGGGACCCGGCTCGCCACCGCCGACCGTCCCGGTCGCGTGCCCGACCGCGGCCGCGGCCACCGCGCGCCAGCGGTCCACCTCGCCGGGGCGGCGGTCCGGCGCCGCGGAGTCCACCGACCACCGGATCGCCTCGCCGTACATGCCCGGCTGCACGGTCGTCTGGTTCGCCCCGGTGCCGCGCAGTTCCACCGGCCGGTCGGCGGACAGGACGACCAGCGGCACCACGCCGTGGTGGGCCTCGAGCACGGCCGGGTGGAGGTTCGCGACGGCGGTACCGGATGTCGTGACGACCACAGCCGGCACCCGGGTGAGCTTGGCCAGTCCCAGGGCGAGGAACCCGGCGGACCGCTCGTCGACGCGGACGTGGAGCTGCAGGCGCCCGACGCGCTCGGCCTCCTGCACGGCATACGCGAGGGGCGCGGACCGGGACCCCGGGCAGAGCACGACGTGCCGCACCCCCTGCCTGACCAGCTCGTCGACGAGGACGGTGGCCATGGCGGTGGACGGGTTCACGGGTCGGATTGTGCCATCAGGGCTCGGGACCGACGCGGGCGATGCGGTAGTCGCGGACCACCGCCGTCCCCGGGCCACCCGACGACTCGAAGAAGGAGGACGCGCCCTCTCGCCAGCGCACCACGGACCGGTCGTCGGAGGCGTCGACGGCCGCTCCGGTCCCGACGTAGAGCTCACCCGGGTGGGCTGCGCTGGCGCGGTGCCGCTGCCCGGGATCGTCCGCGAGGTCGCGCGAGACCGTCACCCAGTCGACCCGGTCGGGGTTGGCGCGTCCCTCGAGCCGGGGAACGGGGTCCTGCCGGTGCTCGAGGGCCAGCACCTGCACCCCGGGAGGCACGGGAGCCTTGCCGATCGGGGACCCGAGGGCCACGACATGGGTGACGCGGTGGGCTGACCTGAACTCCGCGGACGAAGCCAGCCCCGCCGCGACGATGCCGCCCAGGCTGTGTCCGGCCAGCATCACCGGCTCCGCGGCGACGTCACGGCCACCCGCCGCGGCCGCACCAGCCTGCGCCGTCGCCAGCGCCTGCTGGACCCCGGCTGCGAGGAGGGTCGACTCCCCCGCCATCGAGCGGACGTCGGTGGTGAGGTCGAACGGGTTCTCCCCCGCCCGTGCGTCCCAGACCTGGGTGCCGCCGATCTCCACGATCCAGGCCGGACCCCGGTCACCCGCGACCTCGACGACCCGGACCCGGCCGTCGCCGGGCAGCTCCGCGAGGTCGCCGGCGAGCGCCGCCACACCCACCGGCCCGACGGTGGCCCGACCCCCGCCCCCAGGGACCGCGGCCTCGGTCACGCGGACCGCACCCGCGTCGTCGAGCAGGCCCCGGGCTGCCGCGGAGTCCGCCAGCACCCCGACCGCCTGCTCGTCGCGGTCGGCCGGCCGGGCCAGGTCGGGTCGAGCCCACGGGCTGCTGCTCACCCGGTGCGGTGGAGCGAGGAGCGGTGGAGCGAGGAGCGGTGCTGTCAGGGGGTTCGAACGCAGCCCGACGACCAGACCGCCGCTGCCTCCCCCGAGCTCGGCCACCTCGGGCAGTGCCCAGGCTGCCCGGTCCAGCAGGTCTGCGACGTCCACGCCGACGGCCTCGAGCGCGACCACCCCGACGACGAGGGTCGGGGCGGCGTGCCCGGCCAGGGCCAGGACGACGTCCTGGGCGAGCGACGCCGTCCGGACCACCTCGTCCTCCACCTCCCCATAGGCCCGTGCGGCAGCCCGGACCGCGAGCGCGACACCCTCCAGGGCCGCCGCCTCGACGACCAGCGCCCGGGCGGCCTCGAGCACCTCGGCCTCGGCCCGCACGGCCGTGAGGGGGCTCAACGCGGCCCCGGTGCTCGACGACGCCGCCACCCGGGCCGCCGCCGCCACCAACCCGACCACGACGCCACCGAGGTCGGCCGCCGCCTGGACCAGCTGTCCGGCCGCCCCGACGAGCTCGTCGACCCCGACGGTCGTGCCGCCGACCCCACCCCGGACCTCGATCACCGGGTCGGTGCTGGACGGGTCACCCCCGGAATGGCCGGTGGTGGACGGGCCGGGGCCGGACGGGTCGGGGCTGGACAGACCGGGGCTCACCGACGACCGCCCGGTCCGGGCACCTCGCCCAGCAACGCGCGGAGCGCGTCCCGGGCGCGGTCGAGCGCCAGCGCGTGCGACTCCAGAGCGTCCGCGGCGGACTCCAGACCACCGACCGCCCGGCCCAGGGCGACGACCCGGTCCGTCACCACCTCGCGGAACCTCGTCGCCGCGGCGGACCGCCAGGCCACTCCCCTCGTCGCCCCGACGCGGGCCGCCACGTGCCGCACCCGCTCGGCATCCCGCCGCACCTGGCGCGCGACCACCCGCACGTCCTCGCTGCTCCCCACCATGGGTCCACCGTCGCGCCGGTGGCGACCGCTCTCCAGCGCAGGACCACGACCCTGTGGATGCCCCGCCCGGTCCCGGCCGGGTGTGGACGACCGGGTGTGGACGGCCGGGTGTGGACGATCGGTTCAGGCGAGCAGACCGGTGCCGGGGTCGCGGTCGGTCAGGCAGAAACGGGCACCGCCGGGGGCCCGCAGCACGGTCCAGCGCTCGTGGACCGAGGCGACCTGGGCACCGAGGTCCTCGTGCTCGCGTGTCACGGCCACCCGATCCGCGCAGGCGAGGTCGAGGTGAGCCGTGACCGTGCCGTCGGGCCGTCCGAGCCGTTGGGTGAGCAGGCGTAGGGGCAGGCCGTCGGGCCGGGTCAACGGCAGCAGGCCGGACTCCCCCGGTTCGGTCCCCGGTGCCGCCCATCCGGTGAGGTCGGTCCAGAAGGCCAGCTCGGCGGCATACCGGTCGGTGGGGACGTCGAGGCAGACCTGGTCGACCAGGCTCGGCTGACCGGAACGGACCTGGACCCGCGGCCGGGCAGCGGCCGCGACCAGGCAGAAGGCGAAACCGCCGGGCGAGCGGCAGACGACCAACGTGCCGAGGTCGTCCAGCACGACCGCACCGAGGTCGCGGGCCCGGCCGGCAGCCTCGGGGACGTCGTCGACCTCGAGGTCGACATGCACCCCACCCGCTCCACCGACCCGCTGGACCTTGACCCACGGGTCGCCCTCGGCCGGCAGGAGCGTCGCGAACTCACCGCGGCCACCCCGCCACGGCGAGAGCGTCGAGCGGGTCACCTGCTGCCAGAACCCGAGCTGCTCGTCGAACCCGTCCTGCGGCAGGTCGAGGAACACCCACGCCCACGTGACCTCCACGGTCAGGGCGCAGCCGAGGGGTCGAGCCCGGCCAGCTCCACCAGGAACAGCGCCTGCGCCAGAGCGGTGCGCCGCAGCTCGTCGGGGTGCACGCTCTCGTCCGGACCGTGGATGCGCGAGGCCGGCTCCTCGACCCCGAGCAGCATGACCTCCGCATCGGGCACGATCTCGGCCAGCGCGGTCGCGAGCGGGATCGAGCCACCCTGCCCGGCGGTGACGACCTCGCGCCCGAAGGCGCGCTCCATCGCCCTGACCATCGCGGCGTACGCGGGTCCGTCCGTGCGGGCGCGGAACCCCTGCCCGAGCGAGACGGGCCGGATCTCCACCTGCCCGTATGGCGTGTGGGCCCGCAGGTGCGTGATGAGCAGCTCCTGCGCGGCGCGGGGATCGGTCCCCGCAGGCACCCGCAGGTTGACCACCGCGGTGGCCTGCCCCTGCACGGCGGCCGTCACCTGCGCGACGGGTGGGCAGTCGATCGCCAGCACCGTGGCAGCCGGCCTGGCCCACAGCCGGTCGGCGATCCCCGCGCCTCCGCGTCCCCCCGACAGAGGTGCCACCCCGGGCACCACCGCGGCGTCCTGCTCGAACCGCGCCTCGTCGAACTCCGCGCCCTCCCAGGTGCCGTCGTGGTCGAGGCCGTCGATGGTCGTCTCTCCGTCGGCGTCCCGCAGGGAGGCCAGGGCGGTCAGCAGGGCCTGCAGCGCGTCCGGGGCGGCACCTCCGTACATGCCGGAGTGAGCGGGATGACCCATGGTGCGCACCGTCATGAGGACGCTGCCGGTACCGCGCAGCGACGTGGTCAGGGTCGGGACCCCGAGCTCCACGTTGCCGGTGTCGGCGAGCACGAACGCGTCGCAGCGCACCAGCTCCGGGCGGGCCCTGGCCAAGGCCTCCATGCCGCCGCTGGACTGCTCCTCGGAGCCCTCGCAGACGACGGCGACCTCGACGGGCCACATCCCGAGCACCGAACGGACGGCCCGCAGGGCGACCAACGTGGCGACGAGGTTGCCCTTGCAGTCCGCCGACCCTCGACCGAACCAGCGGCCGTCACGTTCGGTCAGCTCCCACGGCGGGGTCGACCACGCGTCGAGGTCGCCGACGGGGACGACGTCGTGGTGGGAGTAGAGCAGGGCGCACGGGGCGTCTGCCGGCCCCGGGGACCGACCCACCACGGCGACGGAGCCGTCCGGGGCCTCGACCTGCTCGACACCCTCCACACCCACCTCGGTGAGGAGGGACGCCACGAGGGCTGCCGAGGCCGCGCACTCCGACGCCGCCTCGATCGCCGGGTTCGCCACCGAACGCAGCGCGACCAGCCGCTCCAGGTCGTCGCGCCCACGCGCCATACCGGCCTGGACGGCAGCCGCGAGGAGGTCGGCGAGGGACGAGGTCGCGGAGGCGCCGACGGAAACCGTCACGGGACCAGGTCGTCGAGGTAGAGGGGCAGCATCTCCCACCAGGTCGGCCAGTCGTGCATGTAGCCGGGCCCCCAGTCGTCCACCCGGTTGGGAATCCCCTTGTCCCCCAACACCTTAGCGACCGCCCAGGACTCGCCGACGTCCTCGTGGTCACCACTGCCCGAGGCCAGCAGGACGAAGCGGTGCCGCAGGGTCTCGAGCGCCTCGCCCCCGAGGCCGGGCACGAACTGCAGGGGCGAGGAGAAGTAGAGGTCGTCGGTGCCCGGGCCGCCGATGAACTGCTCGATGGCGTACGTGCCGCTCATGCCGATGGCCGCGCTGAAGAGGTGGGGGTAGCGGCACACCATCGCCACGGCGTTGAACGCCCCGATGGAGGCACCGGCTGTGACGATCGGCTGGGGTCCGCTGCTGTCCGCGTGGATCGCGGGGACGACCTCCTCGGCGACGGCCTGGTGGTAGGCGTTGAACAGCCACATGCGGTACTCCGCGGAACCCGCCTTCTGCGCCATCGCGCGCCCGGCGGCGCTGTCGCAGGAGTAGACCTTGATCCGCCCGGCGTCGATCATCGGTGCGAGCCGGCCGACGAGGTGGTTGCGCTCGACCTCCTCGGCGTCACCACCCGCGGTGGGGAAGAGCAGGACCGGCACGCCGTAGTGCCCCCACCGGACCAGGGACAGCTCCTGCCCCATCCGGTCGGACCACCAGCGTTCGCTGACCTTCACGTGTGCCTCCTCCTGGTGCTGCGGGTACCCGGCGTGGCCGGCTTCACTCGTACACGAACTTCTGCGGGCCGGGGAAGATCCACGACAGGCCGTCGCGCAGCCGGTCGCGCCAGTCCTCCCAGTTGTGCCCGTCGCGGGCCTCGACGTACTTCACGGTCATGCCGGCGCCACGGAACACCGGGACCATGGAGCGGTTCGGCGTGATGAGCGGCTCGTACGTGCCGCAGGACATGAAGATCCGCTCGACCGGGCGGGTCGGCTTCTCGCGGTAGCGGTTGACGAACTTCACCACCGGGTCGAAGTAGGGGCCACCGCCGTGGTCGGTCCCGATGTCGGTGAAGACCATCGACGCGGACTGCAGGAACAGCGACCCGAACTCGCCCGGGTACCGCACGGCCGTCGACAGGGACGCGATCCCGCCGAAGCTCGATCCCATCAGGGCACGGCCCTGCGGGTCGTCGAGCAGGGAGAGGCGTTCGGCCAGGCGGGGCACGAGCTCGCGGGCGATGAACCGGGCGTGCGGCGCGTGGTTGGGGTACTCCTTGAGCCGGTCCCGCGGCGGCACGAACGCGACGACGACCGGCGCGACGTCGAGGCGGTGGATGAGGTTGTCCAGCACCGTCTTCATCGCCGCGTAGTCGAGGTAGTCGTTGCCGTCGTGGACGACGAGGAGGGGGTAGCGCAGGGCGGTGTTGTACCGCGCCGGCAGGTAGAGCTTGACCTCCTGCTCGCGGCGAAGTGCCTTGGAGCGCAGCACGTCCTCGACGATCTCGCCCTGGCGCGCCTCGGGGTCGTGGTGCACCCAGTCGGGTACCTCGTACCCCGTCGCGGCACAGACCGAGCTCGACCCCATCGGCGAGTGCGCGACCTTGGGGTTGAGCGGGTCGTTGAAGGTCTCGTAGTGGTCGCCGCGTCGCGTCTCGAGCTGGTACTCCACCCGGGACCCGCTCGGCAGCACCGTCGTCGCCGCCCACAGGTCGGTGTCGGGCAGGCGCCGCATCGGCAGGGGGTCGGGGAGCCCGACGACGCGGTGCCGCACCCGCACCTCGTCGGCGTCCCCGCGGAACAGAAACGTCGCCCGCTCCCCCTCGATGACCGGCGAGGGGTGTCGGGCGAGGAAGCGGTCGATGGCGGCACCGTCGACCGGCAGCCGTTCCCTGAGCCGGTTCACGGCCAGCCTGCGCTCGTTCACGCGGTCGCCCCCAGCTCGTGGACGGCACCGTCGACCCCGAGGATCCGCGCCCCCTTGGGCAGCCCGCCGTCAGGCGTGAGCTCGAGGGCCGTCCCGTCGTCGAGCAGCACGCAGTGCGCATCGGTGAAGCGTCGGGCCATCACGGCGCAGCGGTCCTTGTCGTCCAGCCGCAGGCGACGCCGGGCGTGCGGCAGCGCCACGACCCCCTTGACCCGTCCGAGCCCCCGGTCGAAGACCTCGGCCTCGGTCGCGCCCTCCGGCCCGAACTCGTGGAACAGCACCACCCGCTCGGTCAGGGCCATCGCCCCGGCCGACCACGCGATCACCGGCATCGAGTCCGGGATGCGGATCGCGAACAACCGCAACGCTCGCAGCAACGTGCCGACGTGCCCGCCGGTCAGCACGAGCGCCGCGCTGTCGGCGAGGGCCGCCTCGATCTCGCCGCGGTGCCACGCGATGACCCCGCTGGAGTCCAGGGGCGCCGCGGCGTCGAGGTCGGCGTAGAGGTTCTTGAGCTGCGCGGCATACCAGGCATCCACGTGCCGCACGCCCTCGATGGCGTCGTCGACCGCCCCGTATGCCGCCTGCGCGCCCCACGTGCGCGACTCCCCGTCGCGGGTGCGCCGGACCACGGCGTGGACGCCGTCCATGGCGTGCTGCAGGCGCAGCCGGTAGAGCGACAGCAGCGCGTCGTGGTGGTCGCGGAAGGCGAGGGCGGCGGCGGCGAAGACCTCGTCCTTGGCGATGACGTCGAACGTCCGGTGGTACAGCCGCAGGTGGGACGCACGCCCCTCGAGCACCGTGTCGAGCTCGTCGACGACGTCCTCGCGCTCCTCCCACCCGGCGTTGACGGTCGCCACGGGACCGTCGACGCCGAGCGAGCGCAGGGCTGTGCCGGCCGTGGTCATGAACCGCTGGGGTCCGAGCAGGATGGTGCGCATCAAGGGATTTCGTGACTAGCCGGCGTACACGTGGATCGAGCTGCCGACGTCGTCGAGCATGGCCCGCAGGGTGTCGTAGTCGGGGTGGCGCATGCGGACGTAGGCGTTCGCCATGTAGCCGGCCTCGACCGCCTGGGTGTGGTGGCCCTCCGGGGGGAAGTGGGCGTCGATGACCCACTCCCCGTGCCGTGCCTGCATCTCGTCGATGCCGCTGTAGCCCCGGATCTGGCCGTCGGCGTCGGGCCGCAGCGCGACGATGCCTGCGGAGTAGGGGCGCAGCATCTGCCGCTCGGGGACGCCGTGCACGATCACGTGCGCCCACTCGCGGTAGACGTCGACGTCGTTGCTGGCGGAGTAGAGGTCCCAGCAGCCCACCCCCGGCGGGCGACAGCCGATCTCGGAGAACTTCAGGCCCTTGGGACCGTGGAACCACTCCATGTGGGTCGCCGACGTCCCGATCCCGAGGGCCGTGATCACGCGTTGGCCCATGTCGGCGACCTCGCGGTAGAAGTCGGAGTCGGCCACCCGGTTGGTGGTGACGAACTGCGGCGAGATCCAGCGCGTGCGCATCGCCTCGAGGACGTTGGGGTAGTAGTGCGTGGTCCAGTCGTGGACGATCCGGCCGTCGCTGGTGATGGTGTCGTAGAAGCCCTCGTGGCCCTCGACGAACTCCTCGACGGCGATCGACTCGGCGCCGTGGCTGCCGAAGTCCACCAGGGCCCGCGCCAGCTGGGCATCGTCGTCGACCCGGGTGGTGTCCTTGGCCCCGGCGCCGTCGCGCGGCTTGAGGATGAGCGGGTAGCCGTGCTCCTCGGCGAAGGCCCACACCTCGTGGGCGTGGTCGACCCCTCGGGAGGCCGCCGTCGGCACCCCGGCCTCGCGGAGCGCCTGCTTCATCGAGGGCTTGTCGCGGCACAGCCAGGTCGTGCGGACGGAGGTGCCGGGGATCCCGGTGGCCTCGCGCACGTGCGCAGCCGTCATCGTGTGGGCCTCGACCGTGGCCTCGAGCCGGTCGACCCAGACCTTGGTCTGGATGAAGCGCACCGCCTCGGTCATCTCGTGCAGGCTCGTCACCGACCCCACGCGGTAGTAGCCGGTCAGCGCGTCGCGGAGCTCGTCGTCGAGCTGCCACTCCTCCGACTCGCCGATGCCGATGACGTTGGCACCGACCGACGCGAGCGCGAGGGCGAACCGGCGCTGGTTGGCGGGGAACCCGGGCTCGACGAAGATGACGTTCACGGGTCGACCGTAGCGCCGCCGAGCAGGGCGTGGCATGCGGTGACGCGCTCGCGCCACCACGCGATGCGGTCGGCGGGAGCCTTCCACCGGTCCAGCAGGGCGTCGTCCGCCTCGACCCGGCCCACGGGCAGGGCGCCCCCGGCCGGCAGGAGGGACGGGGCCGTGACGTCGCCGTCGAGCAGTGCGACCGTGCCCAGGCCGCAGGCGTACGGCAGGTCGGGCAGGGCCGCCGCGAGCGCCACCCCCGCCGACATCCCCACGGAGGTGTCCAGGGCCGACGAGACGACCGCGGGCAGGCCGCAGGCCTCCACCACCGCCAGGGCTCGGCGCACGCCGCCGAGCGGGGCGACCTTGACGACGACGAGGTCCGCCGCCTCCAGCCGGGCCACCCGGATCGGGTCCTCGGCCTTGCGGATCGACTCGTCGGCCGCGACGAGGACGTCGATCCCGTTGCGCGCCAGGACCAGTCGCAGCTCCCGCAGCTCCTCCACGGTGGCGCAGGGCTGCTCCGCGTACTCCAACCCGTGGGGCGCCAGCCGTCGGAGCGCCTCGGTCGCCTCCTCGACGGTCCACCCGCCGTTGGCGTCGACGCGGATGCGCCCCGCCCGACCCAGCGCGTCGCGCACGGCCGCCACCCGGTCGACGTCGTCCTGCACCGACTGGCCGCGCTCGGCCACCTTCACCTTCGCCGTCGTCGCCCCGTCGAACCGCGCCAGGACCTCGCCGACCCGGTCGGCGGCCACCGCCGGGACCGTCGCGTTGACGGGGACGCGCTCTCGCAGCGGGTCCGGCCACGCGCCATACGCCGCCTCGACCGCGGCGGCCAGCCACCGTGAGGCCTCGGGCGGCTGGTACTCGAGGAAGGGCGAGAACTCACCCCAGCCCGACGGACCACGCAGCAGGGCGGCCTCGCGCAGCTCGACGCCGCGGAAGCGGACCCGCATCGGGATCGAGACCACGCGCAGGTCGGCGAGGAGGTCGCCGAGCGGGGGCACGTCCGGGCCGGCGGGGTGGTCGCTCACCCGCCCATCCAACCGCTCTCCCGGCCGACGGTGAACCTCAGGCGGCCCGGACGGCCTTCTGCACCTCGTTGGCGGCGAGCGCGATGAAGGCCGCCGCGCACAGCACCATGGCGATGTTGGACGGCAGCCGGTTGCGCCACTCGCGCGGCACCCGGTCGGTGTTGAGCAGCCACAGCAACGTGATCGACAGGAACGGCATGAAGAACGCACCCAGCACGCCGTACGCGAGGATCAGGTAGACGGGCTTGCCGAGGAACATCATGAGCATCGGCGGGAAGGTCAGCCAGAGGATGTAGGCGCGGTACCACTTGCCGCCGAGCCGGACGTCCGGGTGGTTCTCGCGGAGCCCTCGCACGTGGCCCACGAAGTCGGCGAACATCATCGAGACGCCATTCCAGACCCCGACGAGCGAGGACATCGCCGCTGCCCAGAAGCCGACGAGGAACACGCTGCCCGCCCACGAGCCGTACCGGGCGGCCAGGACGTCGGAGAGGTTGAGCAGGCCCTCGTCACCGGTCTTGATGGCGATGTTGGCGGAGTAGAGCAGCTCGGCACCGACGATCAGGGTCGAGACGACGAAGATGCCGGTCACGACGTAGGCGACGCCGTTGTCGATCCGCATGACGCGCATGTGGCCGGGCGTGGTCCAGCCCTTCTCCCGGATCCAGTAGCCGTAGGCGGCCAGGGTGATCGTGCCGCCGACGCCTCCGGCCACCGACAGGACGTTGACGAGGGCACCGTCCGGGATGAGGGGGACCAGGCCTGCTGCGAGCTCGGGCAGGTTGGGCACGGTCAGGATCGCGGCCCCGACCATCGTCACGAACATGATGCCGACCAGGGCCGCGCAGACCTTCTCGAACAACGCGTAGCGGCCCCACCAGACGAGGACGAGCCCGAGCAGCCCGGAGAGGATGCCCCACACCGCCACCGGGAGGAACGGCATGAGCGAGTGCAGCGGCAGTCCCGTGCCGGCCATCGCCGCGGCGCCGTAGACGAAGCCCCAGATGACGATGTACGGCCCGAAGTACCAGGTCGTCCAGCGGCCGAGCGTGGACCAGCCCTGGTAGATCGTGCGGCCGGTCGCGAGGGAGTACCGGCCGGCGCCCTCGACGAGGACGACCTTCATGATGCAGCCGACGACCACGGTCCAGAGCAGGGCGTAGCCGTACTTGCTGCCGGCGATGAGGGTCGCGACGAGGTCGGCGGCACCCACGCCCGTGGCGGCGACCACCAGCCCCGGGCCGACGAGGCTCCAGCCGGGCCTGCGCCCGCCGGTCGTGGTCGAGGTGGTCGTGTCGGTGGCACTGGCCATGGGTCACTCCGGTGTCGGCGCTGACAAGGAGCGCCCCACGCTATCCGGAAACGGACATAACGGTCCATCGCGGGCAGCGGTCCCCGGGGGCACGTAGCGTGTCGGACATGCCTACGTTGTCCGACTTCGCCGCCACCACCCTCGAGGGATCCGACCAGGACCTGTCCGCGTACGCGGGCAAGGTCGTCCTCGTCGTCAACACCGCCAGCCAGTGCGGCTTCACGCCACAGCTCGGCGGCCTCGAGGAGCTCTACCGCACCTACGCCGACCAGGGCCTCGTGGTCCTCGGGTTCCCCTGCAACCAGTTCGGTGGCCAGGAGCCCAACACCGAGGAGCAGATCGGGTCGTTCTGCGAGCGCAACTACGGGGTCACGTTCCCGATGTTCGCCAAGGTCGACGTCAACGGCGACGACGCCCACCCCCTCTACGACTGGCTCAAGTCGGAGAAGGGTGGCCTGCTCGGCAAGAAGATCAAGTGGAACTTCGCCAAGTTCCTCGTCGGCCGCGACGGCCAGGTCATCAAGCGTTTCTCCCCCACCACCGAACCGAGCAACCTGACCAAGGACATCGAGAAGGCCCTCGCCGCCTGACGCCGTCCCCCTGCTCCAGGGGGCGCCCCACCCGATGGGTGGGGCGCCCCGCGTCGTCCCTGCCCCGCTCGCGGAAGGCCCGCGCGGGTAGCCTCGCGGCGTGAGCGAGCAGCCGACCGTCAGCGAGACCTTCGACCCGAGCGCGTGGGAACAGGTCGACGGCTTCGCCTTCACCGACATCACGTACCACCGAGCCAACGGCCTGGGTGCGGTGCGGATCGCGTTCGACCGGCCCGAGGTGCTCAACGCGTTCCGGCCGCACACAGTCGACGAGCTCTACCAGGCGCTCGACCACGCGCGCCGCACCCCCGACGTCGGCGTCGTCCTCATCACCGGCAACGGCCCCGGCCCCGCTGGCACCGGCGCGGAGGGCAAGTGGGCGTTCTGCTCCGGCGGCGACCAGCGCATCCGAGGCCGCTCCGGCTACCAGTACGCCAAGGACAACTCCGACGACACGGCTGCGGGGGTGGACGACCGCCGGGTCAAGGCCGAGGGCGGACGGCTGCACATCCTCGAGGTGCAGCGCCTGATCCGCACGATGCCCAAGGTCGTCATCGCCGTCGTCCCCGGCTGGGCGGCCGGTGGCGGCCACTCGCTGCACGTGGTCTGCGACCTCACGATCGCCAGCCGGGAGCACGCGCGGTTCAAGCAGACCGACGCCGACGTGGGCTCGTTCGACGGCGGCTACGGCAGCGCCTACCTCGCGAAGATGGTCGGCCAGAAGTTCGCCCGCGAGATCTTCTTCCTCGGTCGGACCTACACCGCCGAGGACATGCAGCGGATGGGCGCCGTGAACATCGTCGCCGACCACGCCACCCTCGAGGCCGAGGCCCTCCAGGCGGCCCGCGAGATCATGGGCAAGAGCCCGCAGGCGCAGCGCATGCTCAAGTTCGCGTTCAACCTGCTCGACGACGGGTTGATGGGCCAGCAGGTGTTCGCCGGGGAGGCGACCCGGCTCGCCTACATGACGGACGAGGCCGTCGAGGGCCGCGACCAGTTCCTCGAGAAGCGCGACCCCGACTGGTCCCCCTACCCCTGGTACTTCTGAGCCAACGCTCCTGATCGGGCTGGCCCCTTGATCGGGGTGGCCCCCAGGTCGGGGTGACCCGCCGCCCTGGCCGGGGCGGGCCTCAGCCGGAACCGCCGAGGTCGACGTCGTACGCCTCGTAGACGAGGTCGGCGCCCTTCTGCCGGTGCCGTACCAACTGCCCCATCAGCGTGGTGACCTCCTCCCGGAACACCGGCAGGTCCGCCATCGTCCCCCCGTGCTCGAGGACGGCGAGGTAGGCGTCGATGTCCTCGCGGTACCGCTCGTGCTCCCGCAGCAGCCGTTCCACCCGTCCCGTGAGCCGGGGCGAGTCGCGCCGGACCGAGGCGTAGAGCCCTCCGGGTCGCTCGGTGAGGTCGACGTGGTCCCGGAAGTCGTGCGCCAGCTCGGCCAGGGCAGCCCGCACCCTTTCGCGCCACGCGCCGCCCCTCGCGATCGGGGAGGCCAACGCCTCGTCGACCGCCGCGACCGAGTCGCGCAGCTCGGCACGGTGGTGCCGCACGCGCTCCAGGTATGCCGCGAAGTCCGCGTCCATGGCACCTCCCGCAGCCATCGTCCCGCCGCCGGGTGCCGCCGTCCAGCGCGGGTCTAGCCTGACCTCGTGACGTCCCTGCGCCCACTTCCCATCGCCGCAGGACCAGCGGCCGCGCACGCCCTTCCGGTGCTGCGCGACGCCGTGGGAGGCGAGTTCGCCGTCCTCCCGTATGCCGCGGGAGGGGACCCCGTTCCCGTCCCCACCGGTGCCGTCCCCGACGAAGGCACCGCCCTGGTCGTGGGCACCTCGGGGTCGACCGGGAGCCCCAAGCTGGCCATGCTCCCGGCGACGGCTCTGGCAGCCAGCGCCCGGGCCACCCACGAACGCCTCGGCGGCACCGGCTCGTGGCTGCTCGCGATGCCGCCGCACCACATCGCCGGGGTCCAGGTGCTGCTGCGCTGCGTCGCCGCGGGAACCGAGCCGGGGTTCGTCGACCTGTCCGACGGGTTCACCGCAGCCGCCTTCGCGGCGGCGGCGGACTCCTTCGACGGCGACCGGCGCTACACCGCCCTCGTCCCGACCCAGCTCCTCCGGGTGCTCGACGACGCGGGAGCCACCCGAGCCCTGGCCGGGTTCGACGCCGTCCTCGTCGGGGGAGCCGCGACATCGCCCGCCCTGCTCGTCCGCGCCCGGGAAGCGGGCGCCACCGTCGTCACGACCTACGGCATGAGCGAGACCTGTGGCGGTTGCGTCTACGACGGGACGCCCCTGGCCACCACCGCGATCCGCACCGACGAGGAAGGACGCGTCCACCTCGGCGGCGACACCCTGGCCAGCGGCTACCTCGGCCGCCCCGACCTCACTGCCGACGCCTTCGTCACCGACGACGAAGGGGTCCGCTGGTTCCGCACGGACGACCTCGGCCACCGTGACCCCGAGACCGACCGCTGGCACGTCGACGGCCGCATCGACGACGTCATCACCACCGGCGCGATGAAGATCTCCCCACGGGTCGTCGAAGAGGCCCTGACCTCCCTGCCCGACATCGCGGAGGCCGTGGTGCTCGGTCTGGAGGACCCCGAGTGGGGGCAGGTCGTCGCGGCCGCCGTCGTCGTCCAGCCTGGCGTGCGCCACCCCTCGGTCGTGCAGCTGCGGGACGCCTTGCGGGGTGGCCTCGCCGACCACGCCCTTCCCCGGCGCCTCGTCGTCCTCGAGCAGCTGCCCGTGCGTGGCCCCGGCAAACCGGACCGTGCGGGGATCGCTGCCTTGTTCCACACCCGGCCATGACACGATGGGGACATGCTCCGGCTGCTCCCCTGGCTCGCGACGGTCGCCCTGACCGTCTATGCCGTCGTGGACTGCATCCAGACCGACGAGTCCCGGGTCCGCAACCTGCCCAAGCTGCTGTGGATCCTGTTGGTGCTGTTGTTCCCCCTCGTCGGCCCGATCGCCTGGCTCGTCGCCGGCCGACCGCCGAGGTCCACCCCCGGACAGGGCCAGGGCCCGAGACCGCAGACTCGTCCACCGCGTGGCCCCGATGACGACCCGGACTTCCTCCGTAGGCTCTGAGCAGCGGTCCTGACGGGAGCGCCCGAGCAGCCCGCGCCATACCCGGCCCGGCTCCTGCACCCAGCACTGCGGCGCTGAACCCGCGCCAAGACCACCCAGCCCCCACCCAGCACCCCACCGGCAAGCGAGAACACACACCGAATGGCCACCCTGTCCCAGTGGATCGCCGGTGCGCGCCCGCGCACCCTCCCCGCCGCCGTCGCCCCCGTCGTGGTCGGCACCGCCGCCGCAGCCCCCTTGGACGAGGCGAACCTCGGCCTCGGGCTGCTGGCCGTGCTCGTCTCGCTCGGGCTTCAGGTCGGTGTCAACTACGCCAACGACTACTCCGACGGCATCCGCGGCACCGACGCCGACCGGGTGGGGCCCATCCGGCTGGTCGGTCAGCACAAGGCCGACCCGCAGAACGTCAAGCTCATGGCGTTCGCGTTCTTCGGGGCGGCGGCGCTCGTGGGCCTCGCGCTCGTCGCCATCAGCCAGACCTGGATCATGATCCCCCTCGGCGCCCTCGCGGTGATCGCGGCCTGGAAGTACACCGGCGGTGACAACCCCTACGGCTACCGAGGTCTCGGCGAGCTCTACGTGTTCCTCTTCTTCGGCCTGATGGCCACCCTCGGCACGCTCTACACGCAGGCGCACGAGATCACCGCGCTCGGCGTCTACGGGGCCGTCGGCGTGGGCGCGATCGCTTCGGCGATCCTCGTCGCCAACAACCTGCGCGACATCCCCACCGACCGCGAGAGCGGCAAGCTCACCCTGGCCGTGCGCCTCGGGGACCGCGGCACCCGCATGCTCTACGTCGCGCTGGTCGTCGTCGCCGTCGTCATGGTCGTGCTCATCAGCACCCAGCAGGTGTTCGCGCTGATCGCCCTGCTCTCGTTGGCCGTGGTCGCGCGCCCGATCCGTGGGCTACTGGCCGGGGCCACCGGGCGCGACCTCGTGCCCGTCCTCGCGTCGACCGGCATCTTCGAGATCGTGTATGCCGTGCTGCTCGCCGCCGGAATCGCCCTCAGCCTCAGCGTGGGCTGAGCCTGCCGGCACCGCGCGGTGTCGCCGACGTGTGCCACGTCCACGGCTCCGCGCCCGGAGGGCGTCCACCGGACGGCCCGGTGAGCGGATGCCTCCGACCGGCGTCCGTCGGTCAGGTGACCTGTGGCGATGCGCGGCCAGGCGCCCTCAGCGTGGTCGGCGCACCCGGATCGGGCCCTTGAACCTGCTGGGATCGACGACGTGTCCGCCTTGGGTGATCTCGGCCCGCCCCGCCGCCACCAGTCGTCGGGCGGCCATCCGCGCCGGCTCCATCAGCTCGGACCAGTCGTCGGCACCGACGGCGCGCGCCGCCTCCGACGGGCACACCGAGGCACTGGTCGAGCGGCCGTCCAGGAGGGACTCCAAGGAGGCCTCGAGCTTCCGGTCGACATCGCCGACGCCGTGCTTGCGGCAGTTGTCCGAGCACCAGCGCACGGACTCCCAGTCGCGAGCCCAGACCTTGCGCCAGGTGATGGTTCGACCGCATCGGGCGCAGGGTTTGGACGGCAAGGGGTGACGGGGCATGCCTCCAGTCTCTCCCGGGGACGTCCTCGCGGCGCGGCGGCATCGATGGAGTCGACCGCCGTCCGCTCGGACCGTTCTGCCTGGCGGGTCTTCGCTCAGTCGTTCCTGAGCCCGAGGACATGACCATCGTCGTCCGGGGACCGCCACGCCTCAGCCCGGTCCGGCAGCGCCAGGCGCGTCAGGTGGCGGCGGCCCAACGGTTCACGGCACAAAGCGCGTCGGCGTATCGGATGTATGAGGTCAACGTCTCCGCCTCTGACCTGGCCGCTCCCTCCCGGAGATCGACGAGCCGTTCACGCAGCGCATTGAGCCCGGATCGGAAGTCGATTGCGCCCGAGTCGTACGTGCTGGAGTACTCGACGACGGGGATCACCGACTCCGCCGTCATGGCATCCCAGTACGCGAGCTCAGCGTGGGCCCCTCAACTGCACCGACTGCCGATCCTGCGGGAAAGGGCAGTGCCCTCCAGGCGTCGTATGCGGTGCTGTCCACGGGGTCAGTCTCATCGAGAGCGGAGCCATGTGGCGAGAGGTTGGCTGAACGCGCTCACTCCTTCGTGATGGACACGCCTGCGACCCCGCCGTCCCTGGCGGGGTGTGGGGCGGGGTCACGCTGGTTCCTGCGCAGCCCGGCGAGCCAGGAGCTGGTCATAGCTGCCCAACGTCAGGTCCCACTGCACCCGTTCGCCACCGCCACCGCCATCGGGGTCGAGGACCACCTCACCCGCCAGGCGACGGGAGTGAACGATCGTGTGGTGCCGTTCGCACAGCAACGCCGCGTTACCCAGGTCCGAGCGACCGAAATCGGCCCAGTGCACCAGATGATGCGCATCAGTCCACTGCGGCGGCATCGAACACCCCGGGAACGAACAACCCCCGTCCCGCAACCACAACCGGCGCACCTGAGCCGTGGTGAACAACCGCACCACCCGGCCCTGGTCCACCACCTCACCGCCCGACCCCAACACCACCGGCAGCACCGACGCCTCACACGCCAACCGGCGCACCGTCTCCGGGGCCACCAACACCCCAGCATCCGGACCACCGACCGTCACCCCAGCCCCACGAACACCACTCGCCAACCCGGCCCAGTCCATCGTCACCACCAGCTGCGTCTTCGCGTTCGGACCCACCCCTTCACCCGCTGCCACAGCGCGGCGCACCAACGCCACCAACGCCTCACCCCGGCGCCGGTCACAGCTCCGCAGGTCCCGCTCACCGTCCACCGGCCTGGGTGCCGACAACGGCCCCAACGCCGCCTCCAGCACCGCCCTGCCCTCGGTGTCCAGCACCAGCCGGTACTCCGCGACCCCGGTCCCGTCCTCCACCGGCTGCGACAACGCCACGAACCGCCGCGCCACGTCCTGCTCGGACTGCAGCTGCCCCTCCCGGCCATACCTGGCCAACAACGCCGGCCGCAGCATCCGACACCCCCGCGGACCATGCTCGACCGCCATCGCGACCAGACCATCGACCACATGCGGCTCAGCACCCGCGACCAGCACCGGACGCAACCGGTCCGCCTCGGCCACCACCACCGCCGCCGACCGCACCGGCAACACCCCCGCCTGCACCGCAGCCCTCACCGGCGCATTGGCCGCCTTGGCGAACGCCGCAGCAACCTCCACCACCGCCCGCGCACCACCCGCCCGCGTCGACGGCGCATGACGACGCACCCACGACACCACACTCAACGCCTCCGGCCCGCTACCGGGCTCACCACGCTCGATCGCCTCACCCACCACCGCAACCCTGGCCGCATCACACGCAGCCCCCAACGCATCGACCTCACCCAACAGCTCAGCCAACCCGCCGACACCACCAACCGCACCCCCACCGGCCTGCCACAACCAGTCCCCCAGACCGGCCCACGCCACCCGGGCGGCCGCGATCGACTCGCGTCGCTGCACCAGCGTCTGGCCCGCATCCATACGACAACCCTAGCCCCGACCACCGACAGCCATCGAACTCCGCCGAGACACCAAACCCGTTGCACCCCAACGGATCCCGACTGCCAGACCTGTCCGGGAACGCAACCCGCCAGGACCCATCCTGTGGACAACGAGACGTGACGTGCCGCCCTGTGGACACGCGGCCGGAGCCGGGACCGACAACTTTCCGGAAGCCGATCGTCCGCTTCGAGGTCTACCGTGTCGCCATGGCGGGGACAGCAAGGCCCACGACGACGAAGACGACGACCACGAGGACGACCAGGTCTCCCGTGGCCACGGACGAGCTCAGGGTCGAGGCCCTCGGACCGGACACGTGGGCGGCATACGCGGCCCTCATGGAGCGGCACAACGGGGTGTTCGGCGGGTGCTGGTGCACGTACTTCCACACCATGGCCGGCGAGAAGACGTACGACGCGGACTCCAACCGCGCCCTCAAGGAACGGCTCGTCCACTGCGACCGGGCGCACGCCGCAGTCGTCCTGCACGGCGACGAGGCGGTGGCCTGGTGCCAGTACGGCCCGCCGGACGAGCTGCCCAACATCTACCACCGCAAGCAGTACGAGGAGACGAGCGAGCGCCTGCCCGACTTCCGGATCACCTGCCTGTTCGTCGACAAGCGCTACCGACGTTCCGGCATCTCCGCGATCGCCCTGCAGGGAGTCCTGGACCTCGTGGCGGCGGCCGGTGGCGGGGTCGTCGAGGGGTACCCGCACGACAACGACGGGAAGAAGATGTCGGTGCTGTACAACGGGACCCGCGCCCTGTTCGAGCGAGCCGGCTTCACCTACGACCGCCCCAAGGGCGCGAAGAACTGCGTCATGACCAAGACCGTGGCAGCGGCAGGCTGAGGGGTCGGCGCACCGATGGGCACGAGCACCGAGGCGTCGACGACGTGGGCGCAGGCCCTGTCGTGGCGCCTGCGGCGACACCTCCTCGATCCCGTCGGCACGCAGGGGGTCGCGGAGGTCGTGCGCCGGCTCGGCGCCATACCGTCGATGGACGAGTCCCTCGCCGAGCTGGCGGTCCGGACGCGCCAGAGGTCCTCGACCCCCGGTGGGCTCGCGGAGGCGTTGGCCGAGGGCACCGTCATCAAGGCCTTCGCCTTCCGCGGCGCGGTGCACCACCTGTCGCCGGAGGAGGGCGGCGCCTACCTCGCACTCCGGTCCGCGGGGCGACAGTGGGAACGCTCGAGCTGGGTCGAGCACTACCGGCTCACTCCAGAAGCGTGGCCGGACTTCCGGGCCGCGGTCCGTGAGGCGGTCGCGGACGGTCCCCTCACCGTGCGGGAGCTCGGGGAGGCCCTGGCCGGGAACCGCGCGTACCGCCACCTCCGTCCGGTGTTCGACGAGGGTGCCGGCACCCTCGTGAAGCCACTGACCTGGCAGGGCGACGTGAGCATCGCGCCCGCCCGCGACGGCCGCCTCACGCTCCAGCGCCTCGACACCAACCCGCGCTGGCGCGGCATCCCCGACCTCGACGAGGCGGGCGCGTATGCCGTGTCGGCCTACCTGCGCGTGTACGGCCCGGCCACCCGCGACCACGTCCACTACTGGCTCGGCAACGGCCTCAGCGCCGGGCGCAGGCGGATCGACGGCTGGCTCGCGGCCTTGGCCGACGACCTGGCGACGGTCGACCTGGCGGGCACCCGGGCCCTGGTCCTGGCGGCAGACGTCGACGACCTCCTCGCGGCGGAGCCGTCGGACGCGGTCCGGTTCCTGCCGGGTCACGACCAGTGGGTCATGGGCCCCGGCACCAAGGACGTCCACGTCACTCCGGCTCCCCTGCGAGAGCTGATGACGCGCAAGGCGAACCCCGTCGTCCGGGGCGGTCTCGTGTGCGGCACCTGGGCGACGAAGGCGAGCGAGCTGACCGTCACCTGGCTGGACGGGAGCCCGCGCCCTGACCGCGCACTCCGGCAGGAAGTGGCGCGCCTGGCCGAGATCCTCGGCATCGAGCCGAAGGTGTCCTTGCGCTGACCATGGACGAGCCACCCGGGGAGTGGCAGCGTGGCCCCGTGACCCGCGTCGTCGAAGCCGACTACCTCGTGGTGGGCGCGGGCGCCATGGGCATGGCGTTCACCGATGCGCTCGTCGACCACGCCGATGTCCGCGTGGTCCTGGTCGACCGTCGCCACGGTGTGAGCGGGCACTGGCTCGAGGCATACCCCTTCGTGCGACTGCACCAGTCGTCGTGCTTCTACGGGGTGGCGTCGACCCTGCTCGGCGGCGGCAAGGTCCAGCAGGACGGTCCCGAGAAGGGCCTGCAGGAGCGGGCCACCCAACCGGAGATCTGCACGTACTACGCCCACGTCCTCGACCGGCTGGTGAGCAGCGGGCGGGTCGAGTTCCACCCCGCCACCGAGTACGTCGGCAACCGCACGTTCGTCTCGCGGGTCTCGGGCGCACGGTCCGAGGTGCGGCCCGGGTGCCGGATCGTCGACGCCCACTACCTGTCCCCCAGCATCCCGGCCGAGACGCCGCCACCGTTCGCGGTGGCCGAGGGCGCCCGGGTGGTGTCGGTGAACGACCTCGTCAGGGTGGACGAGGCACCGAGCCAGTACGTCGTCGTCGGGTCGGGCAAGACCGCGACCGACGCGTGCGTCTGGCTCCTCGCGCGCGGCGTCGACCCGGATGCGATCTGCTGGGTCAGGCCACGGGATCCCTGGATGCTGAACCGAGCGGTCATCCAGCCGGACCCGGCGGTGTTCCTCGGGATGCTGGCCGACCTGATGCAGGCTGCACGGCACACCCGATCGCTGGACGAGCTGTTCCTGCGGCTCGAGGACCGCGGCATCATGCTGCGCCTCGACCCTGCCGTCACCCCGGCCATGGCCAAGGCGCCGACCCTGGCCACGTGGGAGCTCGAGGAGCTGCGGACGGTGGAGAACGTGGTGCGCCGGGGACACCTCCGGGCCGTCGAGCGGGGCCGGCTCACCTTCGAGCACGGTTCGGTCGCGGTCGCCCCGGACGCCCTGGTGGTCCACTGCGCGGCCGACGGCCTCAAGGTCCCCGGGCGGGTGCCGGTCTGGCGCCCCGAGGCGATCACGCTGCAGACGATCAGGGCGGGGTTCCCCTCGTTCGGGGCCGCGTTGACCGGCTACGTCGAGGCGACCCGAGGCGACGACACCGAGAAGAACCGGATCTGCCCCCCGTCGCAGTACGGGAACACCCTCCAGGACTGGGCGCGGATGATCGTGCACGGCACCCGGAGCACGTTGTCGTTCTCGGCGGAGGACGACATCCGGGAGTGGTCGACAGGCGTCGCCCTCAACCCGGCCAGGGTTCCGCCCGGCCACCCCGGGTCGACCGCCCTCGACGACGCCCGAGAACGCCTGGCGACCCACACGGGACCGGGGCTGGCCCGACTGGCCGAGCTCATGTGACCCGGGCCCCGTCGGGTAGGGCACGGACCGTGCGATCCCCCCGAGGTGCGAGGACCGCACGGCCCGTGGCCGCACACCGTGGAGCGACTAGCTGTAGTCCTTCTCCGAGAACGTGTGGCTGAAACCGACGACCGTCCCGCTGACCACGTAGGACCCGCTGATCGTCGTCTGGAGCTCGACCCAGTCGACCTTGCCGGACTCGTCCTGCGCCGTCGCGACGATGCCGCTGGTGCGGGCGATGACGTTGTTGGTGGCGCTGCACGCCTTGGCCCCCGAACGGTTGACCGTCACGGTCACGGTGTCCGAGCTCGAGCTGTAGGTGTAGCCCACGCCCGGTCCGTCCTTGGACACGGTGCCGCCGAGGCTCCAGGACGACGACGACTTGATCCCCGTCATGTGGATCCGGATCTTCTGGCTCACGCAGAAGGCCCGGTAGTTGCTGCCCTTGATGATCCAGCTCTCGAACGGGTAGTCCGACGACGGGTAGCCGACGACCGCACGGCGTCGCTCGTCGTCGTTCAACGGGTCGTTCTGGGTGCACCAGCGCACCCTGCCCGAGTGGTAGATCCAGGCGCTGCGCCCGGACTGCGTCCAGTGCTGGTCCGCCGTGAGGTAGCCGTCACTGTGCTTGTAGTAGTCGGTGCCGCACCCGTCCGCGGCGTAGGCCTGGGTCGGCGCGAGAACCGATCCCCCGACCAGTGCTGCGACGACCCCGACCCGCTTGAGCGTGCTGAACATACGTGTCCCCTGTCCCCGTGTTCCCCTTGCCCCCACCCCCTTTGATGGAGGTGCTGGGACACTAGCAGCGGGAATCCGCCGTGTCGCGGGTCAGGATGCGCCACCGAACCCGCCCGTCCAGCGAGCTTTCGGCCAGGGCGCCGGCCGCGGGCCTACACCTCGTCCGCGGTACGCCCCACGCGGTCGAGGAACTGCAGGGCCCGCTGCGTGAGCAGGTCCGCAGCCTGCGCGTCATACGCGGGCAGCGAGGAGTCGGTGAAGAGGTGCTCCTCCCCCGGGTAGAGGATGACCTCTGCCTGGTCGGTCGACGCGGCGAGCGCGCGGGCCGCGTCGAGGTCGCCACCCTCCTCGGCGAAGAAGGGGTCCGCGTCCATGCCGTGCACCTGCACGGGCACGCCGTCGGGCCAGCGCTCCCCGAACTCGGAGACGGGGATGCATCCGTGCAGCAGCAGCGCGCCGCGCGCCCCTGCCCGGGTCTGGGCGAGCTTCTGGGCCGGCATCACGCCGAGCGAGAACCCGGCGTAGACCAGGTCCGGCGGCAGGTCATCGACGGCGGCCACTCCACGATCGAGGAGGGTGTCGAACCCGACGGAGCGCGCGTGCGCCATGCCCTCGTCGAGCGTCGTGAACGTGCGGCCGTCGAGCAGGTCCGGCGTGTGCACGGTGTGCCCGGCCTGCCGCAGCTCGTCCGCGAACGCCCTCACCCCCGGCGTGAGCCCCTGCACGTGGTGGAACACGACGACCTCGACCATGACTTCCTCCTCCAACGATCCAACAGTATGGAACGTTCTGTGAGAGTAGTCTGATCGGGCCATGGCTGACAACACCCCTCCCGACTACGAGCTCGCCGACCGGCTCGCGCTGACCACCCCGGCCCAGGTCCGGGCGATCAGCAACCCCCTGCGCACCTCGGTCCTGGGCCTGTTGCACGAGCGGGCCGCCACGGTCACCGAGCTGGCGACCGCGGTGGGCCGCCCCAAGAGCACGATGGCCCACCACGTGAAGGTCCTGGCCGACGCGGGTCTGGTCCGCGTCGTGCGCACCCGTCGCGTCCGCGCCGTCGAGGAGCGCTTCTACGGCCGCACCGCCCGGATGTTCCACGTCGCCGTCGAGCGGGGCGCCGGCGAGCCCGACCCGCCGGGCGACTTCAACGACTTCGAGGTCGCCGCGCAGGAGTCCGCGGCCGCGTTCCGGGACGGGAAGCTCTGGGGCTTCATCCGCCACGCCCGGCTTCCGGAGGACCGGGTCGGCGAGTTCTGGGAGCGGATGGCCGCCCTCGTGCGGGAGTTCGACGAGCTCCCGCGGTCCGGCGACACCGTCTACGGCTTCGCCGTCGGCGTCTACCCCACCGACGGGCCCTCGCTGCCCGAACCCTCGGCCGCGACCCCCGGCTAGCGGGTCAGCGGTACTGGACCGGGCCGCCCTCGTCCTCGGCGTCCTCGGCGGACTCGTCGCGCCCGTGGACCGTGCCCACGCCCGCCGCCGCCGCGGCCTGCTTCGCCTCGGTGCGGCGCTGCACGCGCTCGGCCAGCTGCCGGGTGCTCTCCTCGCGGAACCGCGCGAGCACGAAGTACGACAGCACCATCGAGATCAGGGCGCTGAGCACGAGCAGCATCCACTGCTGGTCCTTGTCACGCAGGCCGAGCAGCCAGAGCAACGACAGGACCCCGAAGAAGACGAGCAGTCGCAGGACGGAGTACCGCAGCATGGTTCGGGTGGTTCCTTTACAGGCCTGAGTAGGAGTGCTGGCCGACGAAGAACACGTTGACGACGGCGAAGTTCACGATGATGCAGGCGTAGCCGGCCAGGGCGATGTACGTCGCCGTCTGCCGGCTGATCCCGCTGGTCGCCCGCGAGTGCAGGTATGCCGCGTAGACGACCCAGATCACGAAGGTCCAGACCTCCTTGGGGTCCCAGTTCCAGTAGGACGCCCACGCCTGGCGGGCCCAGATGGCCCCGGCGATGAGGGTGAAGGTCCACAGGGGGAACGCGACGATGTGCAGGCCGTAGGCCGTGCGCTCGAGCGAGGGCGCGTCGGGGAACCGGTCGAGGAAGCTGCTGCGGCCGGAACGGGCGAACGCGTCCTTGACGAGGTAGACGGCCGACGCGGCGGCGCCGAGGGTGAAGATGGCGCTGGCCAGCACGGCGACGGTCACGTGGATGACGAGCCAGTAGCTCTGCAGCGACGGGAGCAGCTCGGCGGCCTCGGTGTACCAGACCCGGACGGCCATGCCGAGGACGAGCAGGATCGGGCCGGTGATGAACAGTCCCAGCCAGCGCAGGTCCCGCTTGGTCGCCCAGACCGAGAAGGCGATCGAAGTGAACATCGACCCCATCACGGCGAACTCGAACATGTTGCCCAGCGGCCACCGGTCGACCGACAGGCCGCGCAGGGCGATCGACACGACCAGCAGCATCCCGCCCAGCCAGGTCGTCGTCGCACCGATGCCGGCCGCGGCACGGGCCCGCGAGGGGACGTCCGACTCGTCGGGGCGCCCGGGGCGCGGGGTCCCGGACACAGGCGCACCGGCCGTCTCCGAGGGGGCACCGGCGGAGACGAGCTCGCGGTCGACCGCGAGCTCCGGCGCCCGGTCGCCGGCGCGGTCGCGGGCCGGGAGCAGACCGGCGAGGTAGACGGCGTAGCACAGCATGGCGATCGTGAAGACCGCCATCGCCGAGTAGAGGCTGACGTTGGCGTAGCCCGCCAGGGTCTCGTTCGTCATGCGCTGCCCAATCGTCGTTGCACGGTGGCGAGGATGTCCTCGACCACCTCCTGGAGCCCGTCGTCGTCGCCCTTGGCGAGCCCGCCGACGGTGACCACGGTACGTCCCGCCTCGGGTGCAGGGGAAACCCGCACGAAGACCCGACGTCGCCGCACCACCAGCGAGGAGATCAGGCCCGCGAGCGCGAGGAGCGCCGCGGCCAGGGTGATGAACTTGCCGGGGTCGTGCCGGATCGACAGCCCGGCGAACCGGTCCACGCTGTCGAAGGTGATCGACCCCCGGTCGCCGGGGAGCTCGAAGGTCTTGCCGGGCTCGAGCCAGATCCGCAGGGGCTGGTCCTTGTCGGTCTTCACCTGGGTCATCTCGGCGGTGTCGAGGACGTACACCGACTGCGGCCGACCACCCGGGAAGAGGGTTCCCTCGAAGAGCGTCAGTGCGAGCGCCGGCTTCTTGGCGTCGGGGAAGATCGAGGTCGGACCCTTGTCCTTGTCGATGATGGCGGTCGGCAGGAACAGGCCCGAGAAGCCGAGCTGCTTGGGCCCGGCACCGGGCACCTTGATAGCCCCGACCGACGTGTAGTTGTTGTCCTGCGCGAGGAACGGCACCGGTCCGCTGTAGGTCTTGTTGCCGTCCTTGTCGCGCACGGTGACGACCGGGGCGTAGCCGTTGCCCAGCAGGAAGACCCCGGCGTCGGTCATCTCGAGCGGGTGGTTGACCTTGATCGTCGACTGCTTCGGCGTGGCGCCGGGCACGGCCTCGGTCGTGACGTGTGCGGTGAAGTCGCGCGGCTGGCCGAACTGGCCGCGCCCGGTGACGTTCTCCTCGAAGGTGGCGTCGAGCTTGTCGACCTTGAGGCTGAACGGGGACAGCTTCTGCGGGTCGACCCAGGGCCCGGGGGCGAACGTGTCGTACTGCAGCAGCGTGTTCGAGAAGGTCTTGCCCACGGGGATGATCACGTCGCCCTTCCAGCCCCACAGGTGGCCCACGGCGACGCCGATGATGACGAAGATCAGCGACAGGTGGAAGACCAGGTTTCCGGTCTCCTTGAGGTAGCCCTTCTCCGCGCTCACCGACGTCTCGTCGTGCGAGTCGGTGCGGAACCGCTTGCCGCGCAGCACCTCACGAGCCGCGTCGAGCACCTCCTCGGAGGTGGCCTCCAGCTCGGCCCGACCCGACGACGGCAGCCGCTCGGGCCGCGCCGGCGCCCGCGGCGGCCGGGAGCGCATCGCGGTCCAGTGCACCCTGCTGCGGGGCAGCACGCAGCCGACGAGGGAGACGAACAGCAGCAGGTAGATCGCCGCGAACCACGGCGAGGCGTACACCTCGAAGAACCCGAACCGGTCGAGCCACGGCCCGGCCTTGGGGTGGTTGGCGATGTAGTCGGCGGTGCGCGCCGAGTCGATGCTGCGCTGCGGCCAGATCGAGCCCGGCAGGGCGCCGATCGCGAGGAGCAGCAGGAGGAAGAGGGCGGTGCGCATGCTCGTGAGCTGGCGCCACATCCAGCGCAGCCAGCCCACGAGGCCCAGCCTCGGCTGGGTGATGGTGTCGGCCACGTCAGATCACCGTCTGGAATCCGCTGACCAGCGAGGTCTGCAGGTATCGGGTCCAGGACTCCCAGACGCCGGTCACGAGGAGGACCCCGATGACCAGCAGCAGGGCGCCGCCGAACAGCTGGATGCCGCGCTGGTGGCGGCGCAGGAAGGCCGAGACCCGCCCGAACCGCTCGAACCCCGCGGCGATGAGGAGGAAGGGCAGGCCCAGACCGAGGCTGTAGGCCAGCGCGAGGATGGTGCCGCGCGTCACCGCCGACTGGTCGCCGGTGATGGTGGCCAGGGCGACCACCGCCCCCAGCGTGGGGCCCGTGCAGGGCGCCCAGCCGAGACCGAAGACCGCCCCGAGCAGGGGCGCGCCCGCAAGTCCCGAGGCCGGACGGCGGTGGATCTTCAGCTCGCGCTGCGACCCTGCGCGGGTCCCCACACCGAGGAAGACCAGGGCCATGAGGATGACGAGGACGCCCCCTCCGCGCATGAGCAGCTGACGGTGCTCGACGAAGGTGGCACCGAGGCTCGCGAGGAACACCGTCGTCGCCATGAAGACGACGGTGAATCCGAGCACGAACAGCAGCGCTCCGGCCACCATCCGGTGCCGCGAGCGCTGCGCCAGCGACTCGTCCGACAGCCCGGTGACGTACCCCAGGAATCCGGGCACGAGCGGCAGCACGCAGGGTGAGGCGAACGACACCATCCCGGCGAGCAGGGCGACGACGACGGCGACCGGGAGGGCGCCGGAGGTCACCGTGTCCGCGACATCAGCAGTCAAGGGTGGTCGACCTACTTCTCGGCCAGCACGTCGTCGACGAGGCCGGTGAGCGTCGAGGACGTCACCTCACCGACGACCCGGGCCGCGATGCGGCCGGTGGGGTCGAGGACGAGCGTGACCGGCGGCGTCGGGGCCTTCCCCTGCAGCGCGAGGATCATCCGGCCGTCCTGGTCGTCCAGGGACGGGTACGGGATGCCCTGGCGCTTGGCGGTCGCCCTGCCCGAGTCGGGGTTGTCCCGGGTGTTGATCCCCATGAACACCACCGGCTTGCTCGCAGCCGCGACCTTCTCGGCGGCGTCCTTGAGCTCGGGCGCCTCCTTCTCGCACGGCGGGCACCAGGAGGCCCAGACGTTGAGCACGACGACCTTGCCTGCCTGGGCGGCCACCGACCACGACTGGTCGTCCAGCGTCTTCCCGGACAGTACGACGGGCTTGTTGCGCTGGGCGACGGGGATGGCCTCGACCGTGCCGTCGCCGGAGATGTAGCCCTGACGGTTGCCCGACTTGGCCTGGGCCGCGATGGAGTTCGGGTCCTGCGAGCACGCCGCGAGCGACAGTGCGAGGACCGGTATGGCGAGCATCGCCGAGGCGCGCGCCATACGGGAGGTGCGGTGGCTCATCCGGTTCCCCCGTGGGAGCGGACGAGCAGGGCGGCAGCGGGCTCGCAGTACGCGATGGCCTCGAGCTCGTCGCCGACGTAGGTGAGCGTGGTCAGGGAGGCGAGGCGGCACTCCCGCTTGCGGGGGTCGTGCCAGAGGTGGCGCCCCGCGAGCTGGTTGCGGGCGGTCCAGATCGGCAGCTGGTGGGACACCAGCACCGCCTCGTGACCGCGGGCCTGCTCACGGGCGTCCGCGATCGCCTCGACCATGCGGGTCGCGATCTCGGCGTAGGGCTCCCCCCACGACGGCTTGAAGGGGTTGGTCAACCGCCCCCAGTAGCGCGGGTGCGCGAAGGCCGAGGCCCGCATCCCGGCGACGTGCTCCCCCTCGAAGGAATTGCCCGCCTCGATGACGCGGTCGTCCGTGGTGATGGGCAGGTCGTGCGACGTCGCGATCGGCGTGGCCGTCTCCTGGGCCCGGGTCAGCGACGAGGCGACGACGTGAGTGATGTCGTGGTCCTCGAGGTGGCGGGCGGCGGCCTGTGCCATCTCCCGGCCGAGCTCGGACAGGTGGTAGCCGTCGAGCCGCCCGTAGAGCACGCCGTCGGGGTTGTGCACCTCGCCGTGGCGCAGCAGGTGCACCACGGTGCGGGGGGCAGGGCTCATGAGTCGATTGTCGCAAACGACTTGGCGGCCGCCGACGCCGCGGCGGGCAGCGCCGAGACGATGCGATCGACCGCGGCGTCGTCGTGCGCGCCGCTGACGAACCACGACTCGAACGCGCTCGGCGGCAGGTACACGCCCTGGCTGAGCATCGAGTGAAAGAACGCCGCGAACGCCGGCACGTGCTGGGCCCGGGCCTGGTCGTAGTTCGTCACGGCGCCGTCCCGGAAGAAGACGCTGAACATGCTCCCGGCGCGCTGGATGGTGTGCGGCACGCCGGCCCTGCCGAGCTCGGTGTCGAGGGCGCCGGTGATCGCGTCGGCGACCTCGTCGAGCCGGGCGTAGAGCTCGGGGGTGCACTGCTGCAGCGTCGCGCGTCCGGCCGCGGTGGCGACGGGGTTCCCCGACAGCGTCCCGGCCTGGTAGACCGGCCCGACCGGTGCGAGGAGGGCCATCACGTCGGCCCGGCCGCCGAAGGCTGCCGCGGGGAAGCCGCCTCCCATGACCTTGCCGAACGTGAACAGGTCCGGCGCCCCGGCGGCATACGGGCCCTCGAGCCCGTACCAGCCGGCAGCCGAGCAGCGGAAGCCCGTCATCACCTCGTCGGAGATGAGCAGGGCACCGTGCGCGGCGGTGATCCGGCGCAGCCCGTCGGTGAAGCCGGGTGCGGGCGGGACGACGCCCATGTTGCCGGGCGAGGCCTCGGTGATGACCGCGGCGATCTCGGAGCCACGGGCGGCGAACGCCTCCTCGACCGCCGCCAGGTCGTTGAACGGCAGGACGATCGTCTCGGCCGCCATCTCCTTGGGCACCCCCGCGGAGTCCGGGAGGGCGAACGTCGCGACACCCGAGCCCGCTTGGGCGAGGAGGGAGTCGACGTGGCCGTGGTAGCAGCCGGCGAACTTCACGACGAGGGAGCGGCCCGTGTAGCCCCGGGCGAGGCGGATGGCGCTCATCGTCGCCTCGGTGCCGCTGGAGACCAGGCGGACCTGCTCGACGGGCTCGACCCGGGCGACGATCTCCTCGCCCAGCGCGACCTCGTTCTCGCTGGGGGTGCCGAACGAGAACCCTTGCGAGACAGCGGTGCTGACGGCGTCGACGACGGCCGGGTGACCGTGGCCGAGGATCATCGGACCCCACGAGCAGACCAGGTCGACGTACTCGCGACCGTCCACGTCGGTGAGGTACGGGCCGGAGCCGGAGGCCATGAACCGGGGCGTTCCGCCGACGGCGCGGAAGGCCCGGACCGGGGAGTTCACGCCACCGGGGGTGACCGCGAGCGCGCGTTCGAGGAGGGCCTGCGAAGCCGGGGCGTCGAAGGGGTGTGCCGTCATGCCACCCATTGTCACAGCCGTTCCTGAGGACGGACGGACGGGTGTGGCTGGGGGCGTGCGCAGGGTCACACCCGGGGAGGAGGGTGGGTGGGTCAGACCTCGCTGCAGGACGGCAGCCCGCCGGCCAGGATCGCGTCGCGCATCGCAGCCATGGCCACCCCGAGCGTGGCGAACTGCTCGGGCGTCATGGTGTCGACGATGTTGCGGCGCACGCTCTCGATGTGGACCTGCGCCATCTCCTCGACGGCCGCGAGCCCACGCTCGGTGAGCACGAGCTCGACACCGCGGCGGTCCTCCAGACAGGACTCACGGCGCACCCAGCCACGCTTCTCGAGCCGGGCAGCGGTGTGCGTGAGGCGGCTGCGGGACTGCACGACGAGGTCGGCCAGGCCGGACATCCGCAGGCGGCGCCCCGGCGACTCGGACAGCATCGAGATGATCTCGTACTCGGACAGCTGGACGCCGTGGGACTGCAGGTCACGGTCGAGGGCGGCCTCGAGGAGGCGGCTGCCACGCAGGTAGGCGCGCCAGGCCTCCTGCTGCTCAGGGGTCAGCCAGCGCGGTGGCGCGGTCACTGCGGTGCTCATGGTGGTCAAGTATTCCATCTCTTCGGTGTCGTTGAAATATAAATCAGTTCTGCTATGTTCAACACAGTGACCCCGCGGGAAAGTCCCGCGGAGACCCCCTCAACACAGGAGATACACCCCATGGCCAGCATCAAGGACCTTTCCGCCGGAACCTGGAACGTCGACGCCTCGCACAGCGAGCTCGGCTTCACCGCCCGCCACCTCATGGTCACCAAGGTCCGCGGCAAGTTCAACGAGTTCGAGGCGACCGCGACGGTCCCCGAGGACGTCACCGCCTCCACGATCAACGCGACCGTCCAGCTCGCCTCCGTCGACACCGGCTCCGCCGACCGCGACGCCCACATCAAGTCCGGCGACTTCTTCGACGTCGAGAACAACCCGACCATGACCTTCACCTCCACCGAGGTCAGCGACGACACCCTCAAGGGCGACCTGACCATCAAGGGCGTCACCAAGCCCGTCGAGTTCGACCTCGAGTTCAACGGCCTGGCCACCGACCCGTGGGGCAACCAGAAGGCCGGCTTCGAGGCCACCACCGAGATCAACCGCAAGGACTTCGGCCTCGAGTGGAACGTCGCCCTCGAGGGTGGCGGCGTCCTCGTCTCCGAGAAGATCAAGATCAACCTGGACATCCAGCTCGTCAAGGCTGCCTGAGCCCGACACGCACACCTGACGCACGAGAAGGGGCCGGTTCCGCGAGGAACCGGCCCCTTCCGCGCACCCACCGGCGGTCCTGACCGCCGGCCGGCCTCACCTCAGCGGACGGCCGCCTTGGAGGCCAGGGTGCCGCCGGCGGCGTCCTGCCACCCGACGTACACCGTCACCGAGCCCTTGGGCGCCCGGTCCAGCACGACGCCGTACTCGTGCCTGCCTGCCGCCACCTGCACCGTGCGGCTGCCGACGGTCCCGGACGAGTCGACCACGTGGACGTGCGCCGTCCCGGCGGCGTTCGCCCTCATCCGCACCAGGGCGGTGTCGCCCCGCAGCCGTGCCTTGTCGACCCAGCCACTGGCCGCCCGCGTGCTCGCCGCTCCCCCGGCCAGTGGGACGTCGATGGCCACCGCCTGCCGCAGGCTCTGCGGGGAGTCGAGCGAGGACAGCGCACTGAGCGGGATGACCGGCTCGGGTGCCGTGGTCGGACGACCGGCCGGCGGCGTGTAGCCCGCGACCGTCGCCCGGCCCCAGCGGTAGGGGTCACCCTGCACCCCGCCCCACGTCGACCAGCCGATCCGCGTCTGGCCCGTCAGGTCCTGCGTGTCCGAGTCGTAGACGAACAGGTTGAGCCCCAGGTGCTCCGGGTCGACCGCTCCCGGCAGCAGCGACATCGGGATCGAGGTCTCGACGGTGTACCCGCCGGACCGGACCTGCGAGGCCACCTCCATGCCCGGTGCCGTCTGGGCACCAGGACCCTGGTGGTTGTCGGCGTCCCGCTCGTAGCAGGGACCACCCTCCGCGGTCACCGGGAGGATCGCCGCCTTGAACGTCGTCGAGGTGTTCTCCGACGTGCCCCTCGGGTCGATGGCCAGCTCGACGGAGTCGGTGCGCCAGTGCCGCTTGCAGTCGGCGGCGTCGAGCTTCGTGCCGAGGGTGTCGTCGGTGACGTCGACCAGCACGTAGAGGGTGTCGTCGCGCCACGCCAGCTTCGCCGTCGCCGAGCAGTCGGCCGCCGAGTCGCAGGCCGTCCCCTCCCAGAGCCTGGAGATGTCGATCGCGGCACCGGGGTACTCCCCTGCCGTGTCGACGCCGTCGACCGACGGCGCGGTCGGCGCCTGCGCGATCGTCGTCCGTGGCACCAGCTCGAGCGCGGCGGACGCCGTGCTCGACCCGGCCGAGGACGTCGTCCGGATCGTGTAGGCGTAGTCACCCGCAGGCGCACCCGGGGTGCCGCCCTGGTTCGAGGTCTTCAGCGAGGGATCGGAGTTGGTGACCGTGAACGTCACCGAACCTGTCCCTCCCGCCGCGACCGGCCCGTATGCCGCCGTGCCCGGCGACGCCGTGAACCCGGCCGGGAGGGCGAGCGCCACCGTGCCGGACTGGGCCGACGCGGAGTTGTTTCGCAGGTCGACGCGCACCTGGCGCGAACCACCGGAGGGGAGGGTGAGCACCGGGCTCACCGTGCCGCTCAGCTGCGGCTGTCCGGCAGCAGCACCGGTCCACCTCTCGAAGTCGGCGACCTGCGGGAGCAGCTCCTGGGTGCCTGCGACCGGGGCAACCACCTGCACCGGGCGGTCGGAGTAGCCGCTGCCCTCGTCGGAGCGCAGCGTCGCGGCGACGCGGGCGCGGTCTCCCACGGCGGCACCGGCTGCCGGGGTCACCGTGAAGGTCTTCGTCACCGTGCGACCGGCCTTGAGCGTGCCGATCGCCCCGCTCCCGGCGACCGTCCAGCCGGACGGCACGGACGGCACCAGCCGGGCGTCGTGCAGGCCCTTGGCCGGAGCGGTCACCTCGACCGTCGCCGTGAACGGCGCTCCGGCGAGGACGCCGAACCTCGTCGTGGCCACCCGCATCCGCGTTCCCAGCGGCACCGTGCCCGCGGCGTGCGTCACCGCCCCGTCGAGGGACGCGGACGGCCGGCCCGCGGCTGCGGAGCCGGGCGCGGGGAACGGCACGCGGGAGTCGACCTGCTGGAAGTAGTCGCAGCCCAGGGCGTTCGGGTCGCTCGACACGTCGGGGAAGGTCGCCCAGCCCTGCGAGGCGTAGAGCCGTTGGGCGTCACGTTCGATGGCGGCCCACGTCTTCCCCGACTTCGCGCGCTCACCGGACCACACCCCGTACACGTTCTGCGTCGTGTCCTTGAGGGTGAACCCGGTGGCGCAGGCGGCACCGTTCGGGGCGGTCGCGGCAGAGCCACGGACCAGCAGGCGCAAGGGCGCCCACGTCTTCAGCCCCTCCTTGCTGAGCTGCTCCGGGAAGCGCGTGGGGTCGGCCGCTGCGGTGAACGCCTCGATGGCCAGGCGCCCCGCCTCCTGGTGGTTGCCGTGGTTGCCCGGCGACGGGGCCGGGTTCATCGTCGACAGGATCTCGGGACGGGTCTGGCGGATGATGCGCACGACCTTGCCCAGCGTCTGCTCGTGGTCCCAGATCTGCTGGGTCAGCGGAGCCGAGACCGTGTAGTAGAAGTCCACCTTGTCGAGGTTGAAGACGTCGGTGATGCCGGCCTTGCCGACCGCTGCGCGCTCCTCCTTCTCGCGCAGGAGACCGAGGGCCGGGCCCTCCTCCGGGCCGACCGCGTTGCCGCCGCCCTCGCCGCGGGTGACGGTGATGACGCCCGTCCGCAGGCCGTACTTCTCCTTCCACTCGCCGTACGCCGAGAGCTGTCCCGCCTCGTCGTCGGGGTGGGCCCCGATGAACAGCGCTCCCAGGTCGACCGGTGACCCGGCCGAGGTGGTGCGGTCCGGTGGCCTGGGTCCGCCGCGGTCGTGCGGCGACGCCTGCGCCGGACCGGATCCTGCGAGTCCGAGTGCTGCTGCGGCGGCGAGGGCTGCGGCTGACGCCGCTGCCGCTCTGGCCAGTGGGCGATTCCCTGCGATCATCGTTGACCTCCTGGGTCGGGTTGCGGTCTGTTACTCCCGGACTGCCCCCTCGAGCATCCCGGCGATGAAGTGGCGCTGGAGGAAGACGTAGAGCAGGACGACCGGGGTCGCGACGATGCACGCGCCCGCCGCGAGGAGCGTGAAGCCCTGCGTGTACTGGCCCTGGAAGAACGCGAGCCCGAGCGGGGCGGTGCGCAGGTTCTCCGAGGTGACCATGACCAGCGGGATGAGGAACTCGTTCCAGGTCCACATGAAGACCAGCACCGTGAGGGTGACGACGGCGGGCCGCGCCAGTGGGACGAGCACCTGCCACAGGATCCGCCACGTGGAGGCGCCGTCGAGGCGCGCGGCCTCGACCAGGGCCCGGCTCGAGCTGCGGAAGTAGGCCCGCATCCAGAACGTCCCGAAGGCCACCGACTGCGCCACCTGTGGCAGCACGACGGCCCAGACGGTGTCGGTCAGACCGAGTGCCCGCAGGTCGTAGTACAGGGGGACGAGGACGGCCTCGCTGGGCATCATGATGCCCAGCAGGAAGAGGTAGAACACCACCGTCGCGCCGCGAAAACGCATGGTGCCCAACGCATACCCGGCCAGGATCGACAGCACGAGGCTGACGACCACGACGGTCGTGGAGACGAGCAGGCTGGTGCGCAGGTAGCTGCCGAAGTGGCCGATGTCCCAGGCCTGCCCGAAGTTGCCCGGGTGCAGTCCGAGCACTCCCCCGGACGTCACGCCCCCGGCGGCGTCGTCGGGGCCGAGGGCGGCACCCAGGACCGTCAGGATCGGCGTCAGCGCGAAGACCGCGAAGGCGATGAGGATGACGTAGTTGCCGGTGCGTTCGGCGCGCGAGACCCTCACCGGTCGTCCCTCTCGGCGATGCGGGTGATGCCGAACGAGATCGCGAAGATGACCAGCGTCAGCACGACGGCGATGGCCGCAGCGGAGCCGACCCGGCCCTGCTGGAACGCCCGGTTGTAGACCTCGAAGGACGGCACCGACGTGCTCGTCCCCGGCCCACCGCGGGTGGTGACGTAGACGAGGTCGAACGTCCGCAGGGCCGCGATCACGGTCAGCGTCAACGCGACCGAGATCTCACCACGCACCGACGGCAGCGTCACGGCGAAGAACTCGCGGAACGGGCCGGCGCCGTCGAGGCGCGCGGCCTCGTACAGCTCGCCGGGGATGCGCCCCATACCGGCGAGGAGCAGGACCGTCACGAGGCCGATCTCGAACCACGTGCCGATGAACCCGACCGCGGGCAGGGCCGCGGTGTAGTCGCCGAGCCAGCCGCGGGTCAGCGAGTCCAGGCCGATGGCACCCAGCAGGTCGTTGACCGTGCCGTCGGGGGCGTACATCCGGCGCCAGGCCACGGCGATGACGACCATCGCCACGACCTGCGGCAGGAAGACCACCGTGCGGAAGAAGGCGAGCCCACGGACCTTGGCGCGGTTGAGGATCGCCGCGAGACCGAGACCGATGACGGTGGGCAGCACCGCGTAGAACAGCATGAGGACCAGCGCGTGCCCGAACGACGCCCGCAGAGCCGGGTCGGTGACGACGTCCGCGTAGTTGGACAGCCCCGCCCACGTGGCCAGGGTGTTGCCGTTCCAGTCGTAGAACGAGATCTGGACCGCGCGCCCGAGGGGGTAGAGCAGGAACGCGGCGTAGACGAGGAAGGCGGGCAGCAGGTAGAGCCACGCGATCCTGCGCGGCTCACCCGGCGGACCGGAGGGGGTGGCCACCCTCAGCCGTTCGAGGAGACGAACCCGCTGTAGTCCTTCTCGACGGTGTCGAGGAACTTGTCCGGCGTCGCCTTCTTCGCGAGCAGGTCCTGCAAGGAGGCGCCGAGGGTGTCGGCCATCGTCGGCGTCGCGTAGTCGAGGTAGGGCACGAGCGAGTCGTCCTTCACCGCGGTGCCGAAGGCCGCGAACACGTCCTTGCCGAGCGCGTCGCCGGCGGTCTGGTCGGCGGTGTCGGCGATGGGCAGGTTGTCGTTCTTGGCGAGCACGCCCATGGCGTCCTTGCTCGTGATGAAGTCGATGTAGGCCGCGGCGGCGTCAGGGTGCTTGGACTTGCTGGAGACCGCCCAGGGCAGGCCCGTGCCACCGGTCGCGACCGGGGTGCCCGAGGCAGCCGGCGGGAGGGTGAAGGTCACCTTGTCGCCCATGGCCTTGCCGAGGTCGGCCTGCAGCCAGGTGCCCGCGATGAGGTAGGCGCCCTTGCCCTTGGAGAACGCCTGCCACGCCGGGTCGTAGCCCAGGCCGTTGACGTCCTTGGCGAAGTAGCCCTTGTCGACCCAGTCGACGAGCGTCTGTGCCGCCTTCGCGTTCTCCGGGGTCTTCCACGTGCCACCCTTCTGGCCGAAGCCGAGGGTGCGGATCGCGTCCGGCTTGGCGTTCTGGGCCTGGACCGTGCCGAAGACGTGGATGGCCGGCCACTTGTCGAGGTTGCCGAGGACGAGCGGCTGCTCGCCGGCCGACTTGATGGCGCCGAGGCTCGACTCGAAGTCGGACCACGTCGTGGGGACCTCGTTGACGCCGGCCTTCTTGAGGATGTCGGTGTTGGCGTAGATGCCGACGACCTCGCCGACCTGCGGGAGGCCGTACAGGTTGCCCGAGCCGAAGGTCTTGCCGTCCGGGGTGTACGACGAGTACTTGCGCACCGACTCCGGGTAGCGCTTGTCCCACCCGTAGGCGGTGGCGTACTTGTCGAGCGCCAGCAGCTGGCCGGCCTGGACGAACGACCCCATGTCCGGGCGACCGTTGTTGGCCTCGAAGACGTCGGGCGGGGTGTTGCCCGACAGCGCCAGCTTGAGCGTGGTCTTGAGGTCGTCGAAGGAGCGCGTGACCCGCTTGAGCTTGATGTTCGGGTACTTCGCCTGGAACTCCTTGTTGAGCTCCTCGATCTGCGCCGCCTGGCCGCCACGGACCTCCTGGTCCCAGACGGTCAGGGTCACGTCACCGAGCTTCGAGGCGTCGGTCGAGACCTGGCCCGTGGGGGTGGTGCCCGAGGTGTCGGCGTTGGAGCCCGGCGTGCAGGCGGCGAGCGCGGCGGCACCGACGAGGCCGGCGGTGGCCAGCAGGATCGTGGGGCGGTTCCTCATGGGCGTTCTCCTTGATGGGTATGGCGCAGGGCCGGCGGTGCTGGAGGTGTGCGGTGCGGGGGTCGGGCGGCTCACGGGTAGCCCTCGACGTCGACGTGGCGGGCGATCGTGGCGGTGGCGCGGCGACCTGCGCCGAGCGGGATGGTGGGGACGAGGTCGTCGAGGAAGCCGTACCGGCGCAGCAGCGACTGGTGGTAGGAGCTGGCGTCGCCCGACGCCCGTCGCTGGGTCCACCAGTCCGCGATGTCACCCCAGCCGGGGGCGGCCAGGCTGCCGCCGAACTGCTGCACCGACAACGAGGAGCAGAGGGCGGCGAACGCCAGGCGTTGCTGCAGCGGCCAGCCCGCGAGGGTGCCCAGGACGATCGAGGCGCCGAACACGTCACCCGCCCCGGTCGGGTCCATCGCCGGGACGCGCAGGGCCGGGACGACGGCCTCCTCGCCGGTGGCCGAGTCGATCGCGAGCGCGCCGGACTCGCCGTTCGTGACGACCGCGAGCGGCACGTGGTCGGCGAGGGCGTAGAGCGCCTCGTGCGGGGTGCTGGTGCGGGTGTAGGCCATCGCCTCGCCGGCGTTGGGCAGGAAGCCGTGGCAGACCGCGAGCTGGTCGAGGACCTCGCCCGACCAGCGCCCGGTGGGGTCCCAGCCGACGTCGGCGAAGACGAGCGAGCCGGCCGACTGCGCCTGCTGCACCCAGGTGGGCTCGGATGCGCCGATGAGCGGACGCTGCTCGGAGAGCTCGACCATGACGGCCCGGGTGGGCGGCGGTGTGCCGATGAGCTCGGCGGGGCCGAGGGGCGGGGCGTGCCCGTGGCTGACCATCCCGCGGTCGCGGTTGACCGCCATGGAGACGGTGACCGGCGAGTGCCAGCCCTCGAAGCGCTGCGACCGGCTCAGGTCGACGTGCTCGTTGTCGGCCAGGGTCTCCCAGCAGAAGTCCCCGTAGGCGTCGTCGCCGAAGGCGGCGGCCAGGGAGGTGCGCAGGCCGAGGCGACGCGCGGCGACGGCGAGGTTGGCGATCCCGCCGGGGCACGACCCCATACCGTCGGCCCACACCTCCTGGCCGTCCTCGGGGAGGGCGTCGAGCCCGGTGAAGATGATGTCGAGGAAGACCGTGCCCCAGATGAGGACGTCGAGCTCGGGGGTCCCGGGGGTGCGCAGGGCAGCGAGGGGGTCGTAGACCTGCTCCTCGTGCGCGGCCGCCGTGTCGTCGGGCACGGGGGGCGCGTCGGACGGCGGGTGGGGCACCTGGTCGGGCACCTGCGGGCTCCTGTTCGTCGGTGGGCCTGCTGGCCAGAATGCCCTGTTGGTCCGGCCTAGACAAGCAAGAACGATCACAATTCTTCAGCGTTGTGCATATCGCTGCGCGGAAGTGATTGTTATGTTGCCTCCATGCGGGTCACCCGGCAACGCTCGATCGTCGAGCGGCTGCACTCCCACGGCCTTGCCTCCACCGAGGAGCTGGCCGCGCTCTGCGACGTCAGCCTGGCCACGGTCCGCCGCGACCTCATCGAGCTCGAGACGGCGGGTGCGCTGCGCCGGGTCCACGGCGGGGCGGTGCTCGACACGGCGGACGGCCGGGGCGCCGGGGTCGGGACCGGCGACTCGCCGGAGACCGACGCCGACGCGGTGCGCGGGTTCGCCGAGGTGGCCGCGAGCGACGCCGACGACAAGCGGGCCGTGGCGGTCCGGGCCGCGGCGATGGTCGCCGACGGCGACTGCGTGATCCTGGACATCGGCACGACGACGATGATGCTGGCCCGCGAGCTGCGCGGCCGCCCCGTCACCGTCGTGACCGCCAGCCTCGCGGTGCTCGACGTGCTGCGCGACGACCCGGCGGTCGAGCTGGTCCTGCTCGGCGGGATCGTCCGCCGGACCTACCACTCGCTCGTCGGCACCCTCACCGAGGACGCCCTGCGCCAGGTGCGGGCCACCTGCGCCTTCCTCGGTGCGAGCGGGGTCGCCACCGACGGCACGGTGCTCGACACCACCCTCGTCGAGGTGCCGGTCAAGCGGACCCTGCTCGCGACCTCGCAGCGGTCGGTGCTGCTCGTCGACCGCCACAAGTTCCCCGGCACCGGAGCGCTGCGGGTCTGCGGACTCGACGAGTTCGATGCCGTCATCACCACCACCGGGGCCCACGGCCCCACCCTCGACGCCGCTCGCGCGGCAGGCACGGAGGTCCACGTCGTATGAGGCTCGCGATCCTGGGTGGCGGGGGGTTCCGGACGCCGCTGGTCTACGGGGCCCTGCTCACCGACCACCACGAGCAGCGGGTCGACGAGGTCCGCCTGCACGACGTCGACGAGTCACGGCTCGAGGCGATCGGCCGCGTCCTGACCCAGATGGGCGCCGCGCACGAGGACCCGCCGTCGGTGCTCACGACGACCGATCTCGACGAGGCCCTGGAGGGCGCCGATTTCGTCTTCTCGGCCATCCGCGTCGGCGGCCTCGAGGGGCGCACCCAGGACGAGCGCGTCGCCCTCGAGCTCGGCCTGCTCGGGCAGGAGACGACCGGGCCCGGCGGGCTGTCGTTCGGGCTGCGCACCCTCCCGGTCGCGCGGCACGTCGCCGAACGCGTTCGCGCGGTCGCCCCGGACGCCTGGGTCATCAACTTCACCAACCCCGCCGGCATGATCACCGAGGCGATGCAGCAGGTCCTCGGGGACCGGGTCGTCGGCATCTGCGACTCCCCCATCGGCCTCGGCCGGCGGGCGGCCGCGACCCTCGGGCTCGACCCGCTCACGACGAGCGTCGACTACGTCGGGCTCAACCACCTCGGCTGGCTGCGGGGCGTGCACTCCGGCGGCGAGGACGTCCTGCCCCGGCTCCTCGCCGACGACCGGCTGCTCGGCTCCATGGAGGAGGGGCAGCTCTTCGGCCTCGACTGGATCCGCACCCTGGGCGCCATACCGAACGAGTACCTCTACTACTACTACTTCAACCGTGACGCGGTGGCCTCGATCCGGGCCGCGGACCAGACCCGCGGCGAGTACCTCCTGGACCAGCAGCGTGGCTTCTACGCGTCGATGGCCGCCTCACCCCCCGACGCCCTCGGCGAGTGGGACCGCGTCCGCATGGAGCGCAACGCCACCTACATGAAGGAGGCCAGGGACGAGGGCGAGGAGCGGGACGAGCACGACGTCCAGGGGGGTGGCTACGAAGGCGTCGCCCTCGCGATCATGGCGGCGATCTCCCGCGGCGAGCCCGCCTCGCTGATCCTCAACGTCGGCAACCGCGGAGCCGTCCCCGGCGTGCCCGAGGACGCGGTGGTCGAGGTGCCGTGCACGGTCGACTCCGACGGGCCGCGGCCGCTGCCGGTCAGCCCCCTGACACCGCACCAGCTCGGCTTGGTGCTGCAGGTCAAGGGGGTGGAGCGCCTCACCATCTCCGCGTCGGCCACCGGCGACGAGCGCCAGGCCGTGGAGGCGTTCGCCCTGCACCCGCTGGTCGACTCGGTCACCGTCGCCCGCGAGCTCCTGCGCGGCTACCGCGCGCGGATCCCCGCCGTCGACGCGGTCTTCACCCGCTGACCGCTCACCCACGCGCGACCTCCCCCGGCCTCCGCCCCGCCTCCCCCACCCCGCGAGTTTGAAGCGGTGGCGACGCCCTGACGTCGCCACCGCTTCAAGCTCGCGGGGTCGTGGGGAGGGGTATGGCGCGGGGCGGCCGCTGCGGGTCAGTCTCGGAGCAGGGCGGCGGCGTCGAACGCGAAGTAGGTCAGGATGATCTGCGCGCCGGCGCGACGGATGCCGATGAGCGACTCCATCATCACCCGCTCACGATCGATCCAGCCGTTCTCGGCGGCAGCCACGATCTGGCTGTACTCGCCCGAGATCTGGTACGCCGCAACGGGAACCGGTGACATGGCAGCCGCCGCGGCGACGATGTCGAGGTGCGGCCCGGCCGGCTTGACCATGACGATGTCGGCGCCCTCGGCGATGTCGAGCTCGAGCTCGCGCAACGACTCCGTGGCGTTCGCGGGGTCCTGCTGGTAGGTCGCGCGGTCGCCCTGGAGCGAGGACTGCACGGCCTCGCGGAACGGCCCGTACAACCCGGAGGTGTACTTCGCCGAGTAGGCCAGGATGACCGTGTCGGTGAAGCCCTCCGCGTCGAGCGCGTCGCGGACGAACGCCACCTGGCCGTCCATCATCCCGGAGAGGCCGAGCACGGCTGCGCCGGCGCGGGCCTGCGCGAGGCCCATCGCGGCATACCGCTCGAGGGTCGCGTCGTTGTCCACGCGCCCGTCCGCGGTGAGGACACCGCAGTGGCCGTGGTCGGTGAACTCGTCGAGGCACAGGTCGGCCATGACGACGAGCCGGTCACCGACCGCGTCGGCGACGGCACGCAGGGCGATGTTGAGGATGCCCTCCGGGTCGTCCGCACCGGAGCCGGTGGCGTCCTTGTGCTCCGGCACCCCGAACAGCATCAGGCCACCGAGACCCGCCTCGACGGCGCGGTGCGCCTCGGCGACCAGGGACTCGACGGTGTGCTGGACGACCCCGGGCATGGCCGAGATCGCGACCGGCTCGGTGATCCCCTCGCGGACGAACACCGGCAGCACCAGCTCGGCCGGGTGCAGGCGGGTCTCGGCGACCAGCCGGCGCACGGCCGGGGACTGCCGCAGCCTGCGGGGCCGGAGGACCGGTCCCGCAGGCAGACGCGCGTCGGTCACGTCGGTCACTTCGCCCGACGACGCGACGAGGCCTTCTTGGCGCTCGGTCGCACCACGTCCTCACCGGCCTCGGCCGCAGCAGCAGCCAGGCCCAGCCCGTAGTCGGCCAGCGCGTCGACGAGGGAGTCGGAGGACGCCTCGGGGGCGAGGACGTCGACCCGCAGGCCGTGCTCCTCCGCCGCCTTGGCGGTCGCCGGCCCGATGCAGGCGATGACGGTCGACGGGTGCGGCTTGCCGGCGATGCCGACGAGGTTGCGCACCGTCGAGGACGACGTGAAGACGGCGGCGTCGAACTGGCCGCCCTTGATGGCCTCACGGATCTCAGCGGCGGGCGGAGCGGCACGGACGGTGCGGTAGGCCGTGACGTCGTCGACCTCCCAACCCATCTCGACCAGTCCGGCGACGAGGGTGTCGGTGGCGATGTCGGCGCGGGGCAGGAAGACCCGGTTGATCGGGTCGAGCACCTCGTCGAAGGGGGGCCAGTCGGCGAGCAGGCCGTTGGCGGACTTCTCCCCCGACGGCACCAGGTCGGCGACGATGCCCCACTCGCGCAGCGCCTCGGCGGTGACCCCGCCGACGGCCGCGACCTTGAGCCCGGCGAAGGCGCGGGCGTCGAGCCCGAACTCCTCGAACTTCTCGCGGACGGCCTTGACGGCGTTGACCGAGGTGAAGCCGATCCACTCGTAGCGACCGGTGACCAGGCCCTTCACCGCGCGCTCCATCTGCTGGGGCGTGCGTGGCGGCTCGACGCTGATCGTCGGGACGACCTCGGCGGTGGCGCCGTAGGACTCGAGGCGGGAGATGGTCGAGCCGGACTGCTCCTTGGTCCGCGGGACCAGGACGTTCCAGCCGAACAGCGGCTTGGTCTCGAACCACGACAGCTGCTCGCGCAGGGCGACGGTTGAGCCGACGACGGCCAGGGCCGGGAACTCCACGGTCTTCATGACCTTGGCGACCTCACCGAGCGTGGTGACCCGGGTCGACTGGCGGATCGTCGTACCGCGCTCGGTCAGGGCGACGGGGCACGACTCGGACCGGCCGGCGGCCAGCAGCTTGGCCAGTGCGCCGGTGAGGTCGTCGGGCGCGCCGAGCAGCACCACGGTGACCGACTCGGTCGCCGAGGCGGACCAGTCGACGCTCCGGTCGTTCGCCGCGATCACGTGCACGGCCGGCGAGCTGCTCGAGGTGAGCGGGATGCCGGCGTAGGCCGGGACCGCGGAGACGGCGCTGACACCGGGGACGACGTCGAAGCCGATGCCGGCCTTCTGGCAGGCCAGCGCCTCCTCGGCGAGGCCGTTGAAGGTGGCCGGGTCGCCGTCCATGAGGCGGACGACGAGCCCGCCGTGGGCGGCCTTGGCCGCCTTGACGACGAGCTTGGCACGCATCGCGTGCGTCAGCGGCTGGCCGTGGTCGCCGTGACCGGCGTCGACGACCTCGACGTCCGCACGGCAGTGACGGGCGACGACGTCCTCGCGGGCGACCTGGTCGATGACGACGACGTCGGCCTTGGCGAGGAACTCGATCGAGCGGACGGTCATCAGGCCGGCGTCACCCGGGCCGGCGCCGACGAAGGCGACACGACCCGGCTGGCGGGTGGGCTTGGTGGTGGGCTGGGTGCGCGTGGGGCTCACGTGGCACGCTCCGTGCTGTCGTTTTCTGGGCGGCGGTCGGGGGCGGCGAGCGGAGTAGCTCCGTTCGCCCCGGGTGGGTCGGGGGGCTGGCCGGGGCCGGACGGGCGGTCGCCCGTCGGGTCCGGGCCCCCGGTGTCAGCCGGTGGTCGTTCCTCGGGCCCGCGCAGCACGTCGGCACCGTCCTCGAGGAGGACCTCGGCGAGGCGGTGTCCGAGCGCGGCGGCGTCGTCGACGGGGCCGACGACGGAGCGACGGAGGTCGACCGAGCCGTCGACCGCGCCGACGAACGCGCGCAGCGACAGCTCGAGGCCGTCCTCACCCTCGACGACCTCGGCGAGCGCGCCGATCGGGGCGGAGCACCCCGCCTCGAGCCGGGCCAGCACGGCCCGCTCGGCGGTCACGCAGGCGCGGGTGTCGGCGTGGTCCAGGACGGCCAGGGCCGAGCGCGTGGCGTCGTCGTCCTCACGGCACTCGACCGCCAGCGCGCCCTGACCGGGCGCGGGCAGCATCTGCAGCGGGTCGATCGACTCGGTCACCTCGTCCAACCGGCCCAGCCGGGCCAGGCCGGCGCGCGCGAGCACCACGGCGTCGAGGGCACCGTCGTGCACCATGGCGATGCGGGTGTCGACGTTGCCGCGGATGTCCTTGAAGGACAGGCCCATCCCGAGGGCGGCCAGCTGCGCGACCCGGCGCGGGGAGCCGGTGCCGACGACGGCGCCCTCCCCCAGCTCGCCGAGGGTGCGGCCCTCCGAGGCGACGAGGACGTCGCGCGGGTCCTCGCGGACCGGGACGGCGGCGATGGTCAGGCCCGGCTCGGGGGCGGTGGGCAGGTCCTTGAGCGAGTGGACGGCGAAGTCGACCTCGCCGGCCAGCAGGGCGCGGCGCAGCGCCGCGGCGAAGACGCCCGTCCCGCCCAGTGTCGAGAGCGACGCGGTCGAGGTGTCGCCCTCGGTGACGATGGTGACGAGGTCGACCGTGTGGCCCAGGGCGCGCAACCGGTCGGCGACCCACGACGACTGCGTCGTCGCGAGCGCGCTGCGCCGGGTGCCGAGACGCAGCGTGAGCGGGCGGGTGGCCGGCTGGGAGCCGGTCGCGTATGCGGTCGTGGAGCTCACGGCATACCTCCCCGCTCGGGCGGCACGGACATCGTGGCGGCCTCGCCGGGGCGCAGGTCGAACAGCTCGCGCAGGGCCTGGGCGTACCCGTCGCCATGACCGCCCACGGCGAGCTCCTTCACGCGGACGGTGGGGGTGTGCAGAAGCTTCTCGACGATGCGGTGCACCGCGAGCTGGACCTCGGCCCGCTCGGTGTCGTCGAGGTCGGGAAGGCGCTGGTCGAGGCGCGAGAGCTCACCGGCGACGACGTCGGCGGCGTGCGAGCGCAGGGCAGCCACCGTCGGGGCCACGGTCTCCGCCGCACGGGAGGTGAGGTACGCCGCGACCTCGCCGATCACGAGGTCGGCCACCTGTTGCACCTCGCTCGAGGTCTCGCCGCCGGACAGGTCGGCACCGAGGGAGGCGAGCCCGGCCAGGGTCACACCGTTGAGGGAGTCGACCTCGGGGGCGACGTCGTGCGGCAGGGCCAGGTCGACGTACGCCTGGGGACGACCGGCACGCAGCACCTGGGCGTCGGCGGCACCGGCGAGGTCGACGACTACCCCGGTGGAGCCGGTGCAGGAGATGACCACGTCGGCGCCGGCGAGGGCGCGGTGGAGCTCGTCCAGGGGACGCGCCTTCGCCCCGGTGCGCTCGGCCAGCCGCGTGGCCTTGGACAGCGTGCGGTTGACGATGGTGAGGGAACGCACGCCGCGCCGGGCCACCGTGGTCGCCGCGAGCGAGCTCATGCCGCCCGCGCCGACGACGAGCACGTCGAGGCCCCCGAGCGAACCCAGCTCACGCTCGGCGCGGGCCAGCCCGGCCTCGACGAGCGAGACGCTGACCGAGTCGATCCCGGTCTCGGTGTGTGCCCGCTTGCCCACCCGCAGCGCCTGCTGGAAGAGGGTGTTCAGGGACGGCCCGGCGTGCCCGGCGCGCTGGGCCTCGCGCAGCGACGTGCGCATCTGGCCGAGGATCTGCGCCTCGCCGACCGCCATCGAGTCCAGGCCGCAGGCGACCGTGAAGGCGTGGGCGATGGCCCGGTCCTCGTAGTGGACGTAGAGGTGTTCGCGCAGCTCGTCGCGCGACACCCCGGTCACCTCGGTGAGGGCGTCGGTGAGGTCCGTGACGGCGCCGTGGAAGGTGAGCGACTCGGCATACACCTCGGTGCGGTTGCACGTGGACACCACGGTGACCTCGGAGAGGTTGTCGCGGGCGAAGAGGTTGGCCGCCAGGGCGGAGCGCCCGTCGGCGTCGAGGGACATCGACTCGAGGAGGCTCAGCGGTGCGGTGTGGTGGGACAGGCCCAGGATGACCAGGCTCATCGCGACACCGCCTCGGCCACGGCGTCGAGGGCCCCCTGGGCTGCCAGCGACTTGCGCTGCTCGTGGAAGGCGAGGATCTGCAGCTCGGTCGAGAGGTCGACCTTGCGGACGTCGACGCCCTCGGGCACGACGAGCACGCACGGTGCGAAGTTGAGGATCGAGCGGACCCCGGCAGCGACGAGCTGGTCACACACGGACTGGGCCGACGCGGCCGGGGTCGCGATGACCCCGATGGCCAGGCCCTGGTCGGTGACCAGTGACGGGAGGGCCTCCATCGGCTGCACCGGGAGGCCGGCGATCTCCTGCTCGTGCAGGACGGTGTCCTGGTCGAGCAGGGCGACGACGCGGAACCCCCGCGTGGCGAACCCGCTGTAGGCCGCGAGCGCGTGCCCGAGGTTGCCCATCCCCACGATGGCCACGGGCCAGTCCTGGGTGAGTCCGAGCTCGCGGGAGATCTGGTAGGCGAGGTGGTCCACCTCGTAGCCGACCCCGCGGACGCCGTAGGACCCCAGGTGCGACAGGTCCTTGCGCAGCTTGGCGCTGCGGACCCCCGCGGCAGCCGCGAGCTCCTCGGAGGACACGGACGTGATGCCGCGTTCGGCGAACCCCGTCAGGGCGCGCAGGTACTCCGGCAACCGTGCCACCGTGGCGTCGGGTATGCCCCGACGAGCGCTCGGGTCGGCAGACAACGTCTTCTCCGGCTCCTTCAGTTCATGCAAGGTCCGCACCTGGCTGACGCGGGCTGCGAACCGAGATTACGCCTTTGTGAACCGATGCACAAAGTCACAAGCAGCCGTCTCACGCGCCGCGTGAGCCACGTCACCACGGGCCCTCACGGCACCCTCGCTCAGGGCTGCAGGGCGGCGCGCAGCCGGGTCTCGTCGACCCGCCAGTAGTCGTGCTGCCGCCCGTCGACGAACGTCACCGGGATCTGCTCGCCGTACTGCTCCATCAGGGCCGGGTCGTCCAGCACCGAGTCCTCGCGCCACCCCACCCCCAGGTCGGCGGCGACCCTGGCGACCACGGCCCGGGCGTCGTCGCACAGGTGGCAGCCGGGCTTGCCGAGGAGTCGGATCCGCGGCGCGACGGCCCCGTCGGTCTCTGCGTGGTCGGGCACGTGACCAGCGTATGCCGCGTGCCGGGGTTCCGGTCGACGCGAGGGTTACCCGTCGGTACGTGAGTTGCCCTGCGACGGGCTCCGGGTGCGTCCGGGTGTGGTGGAGGTCTCCTGACAAACGCCGTGATTTCGGCAAAACTGTCCGGTCAGGAGGTTCCCCCTATCTGGATGCGCCCACGTCGCCGTGCCGCGGACCCGTTCGCGGGGCTGCGCGCTGCCCTGGGCACGGACCCGTTCGGCGGCCTCGTCCCGGCCGCGGCAGGGGTCGGACTGGCCGGACACGGCATGGGCCCGGCGACGCAGCGGTTCCTCGACCAGCTCCGGGTCGCCCTCAGCGTCGCCGGTGGCGAGACCCTCGACGGCTCGGGTGGTGGCCGCGGGGAGGACTCCGGTCCGGCGGCGCGCGCCGGGTTCGGTCCGGGCGAGGCGCCCCAGGACTTCGAGCGGATCAGCGCCCTCGTCGAGCTGGCCCAGCGCGGCGATGCCGAGGCGTTCGGGATGCTCTACGAGCGCTACGTCGACGTGGTCTACCGCTACGTCTACGTCCGCGTCGGGGGCCAGCAGCTCGCCGAGGACATCACCTCGGAGACGTTCCTGCGGGCCCTGCGCAGGATGGACTCCTTCTCTTGGCAGGGCCGTGACATCGCGGCCTGGTTCATCACCATCGCCCGCAACCTCATCACCGACAACGCCAAGTCGGCCCGCTTCCGCATGGAGGTGACCACGGCCGACATGCTCGACGCCGACCGGCGCGTGGACGCCCCCGACCAGGAGGTGCTCGACCGGCTCCGTGACGAGCGCCTGCTCACCGCCGTCAAGAACCTCAAGCCGGAGCAGGCCGAGTGCGTCGTGCTGCGCTTCCTCCAGGGGCTCACCCTCGCAGAGACCGCCAAGGTCCTCGGGAAGTCCGAGGGGGCGGTCAAGCAGCTCCAGCTGCGGGCCGTCCGTTCGCTGCACCGGGAGCTCGCCGATGTCGCGCTCTGAGCGGTCGATGACGCCCGGGCCCGGCCCCGTGCGGTCCGCCCGGTTCGCACGGGTTTCCCTGCGTAACTTCCGCCCCTCCGCGTCGTTCTCAGCACGTAAGACCGCGACCGAGCTGGGGAGGGAGGTGTCGGCATGGCAGTCCTGAACCGTTCGGCAGATCGTTTCCAGCGTGCGCTCGAGGGAGAGCACCCCGACGACCCGCGCGTTCGCGCCCTCCTCGAGACCAGCCACCAGCTGCTGTCGGTCGGCGCCGTCGCTCCCGGGCCCGACGCCGAGTTCGTCGCCGCCCTGCGCGAGCGCCTCATGGTCGAGGCGCGGTCCCTGCCCGCCCCCACGCCGGCCGCGGCCCGCGCCGCGACGGCGCGAAGGGCCGCCGCCCGCACCGCCCCCGTCGTGGTCGTCGTCGGTCGCGGGCTGCCGCGGGCCCTGGTCGGCGCCGCGGCCTCCGCCCTCCTGGTCGGTGGCATCGTCGGCGTCGCATCGCGCTCGGCCGTGCCCGGCGAGTCCCTGTACCCGGTGAAGGGCTGGCTCGACGGGGTGGCCGTCCGACTGGCGACCAGCGACTTCCAGCGCGGGACGACGTACCTCGGACAGGCCCAGGAGCACATCTCCGACAGCCGAGACCTGGCTGCTCGCACCGACCCCGACGTCGGCGACATCAACACCGCCCTGTCCGCTGCCGCCGACTCGGTGCAGGCCGGCCAGCGGGCCCTCGACCGCGACTACGCCGCCACCGGCAACCCGCAGGCGCTGCTCGCCCAGCGCGACTTCACCGACCGGGCGCTGCCGCAGGTCGACGCGCTCCGCGACGAGGTCCCGCTCGGCTCCCGCGCGTCGCTCGACCGGCTCGAGGCGCTGCTGCGGGACTCCCAGGTGGCCACCGCCAGGCGCATCGCCGCCTGCGGCGGGCACTGTGGTGAGGTGCTGCGGACCAGCCTCCAGCCGTCGTCCCTGCCGAACGTCACCAGCACCGCGAGCTCCACGTCCGGCCCGGTCCGCTCGGGTTCGTCGAGCTCCCCGGCGACCGCCGGTGGCGGCGGCATCACCGTCCCCGACGCCCCGGTCACCGGCGGCGCAGGTGGCGCAGGTGGCGTCGGCGGCAACGGGCCGGCTCCCGGCGCGACCGCGGGCACGGGCGGGGCAACCATCGGTGGCGGCGGCGTCGGGGCCACCCTGTCGACCCGTGGCGCGACCGCGACCCTGCCCACGATCAGCGCGACCCTCCCCCTGCCGTCCGCGACGGTGACGGTCCCGCTCCCCTCGGCCACGGTCGGGACCGGCGGCATCACCGCGACGGTCCCGGGGTCGACGCTCGGCCCGGTGACGCTCCCCGGGTCGACGATCAAGCTCCCCTGACCCGCTGACCCGCTGACCCCCTGGGCGCGGCTGCACGGCCGCCACTGTCGCGACGCCACGCACCTTCTCGCGCACGCTCTGCAGGCCCCTCCCGGGGGCAGTCGGTCAGAAGAAGACCGAGCGGCGCTGCATGAGCAGCGAGTACAGCGTCTGCTGGATCGTCTCGCGCACCTGGTCGGTGAGGTCGAACACGAGCATGGGGTCGTCGGCCGCACCCGGTCCGAGGTCGGCGGTCTCCACCGGGCGCCCGAACTCGATGATCCACTTGCTGGGCAGCGGGATCAGCCCCAGCGGACCCAGCAGCGGCCACGTCGGCGTGATCGGCGCGTAGGGGGCGCCGAAGAGCCGGGCCACGGCCTTCATGTTGCCGATGATCGGGTAGATCTCCTCGGCCCCGACGATGGAGCACGGGATGATCGGCGCACCGGTGCGCAGCGCCGCCGAGACGAACCCGCCACGGCCGAAGCGCTGCAGCTTGTAGCGCTCGCTGAACGGCTTTCCGACCCCCTTGAAGCCTTCGGGCCAGACGCCGCACAGCTCGCCGTTGGACAGCAGCCGCTCCGCGTCGGGGTTCGCCGCGAGGGTCGACCCCGACTTCCTGGCGACCTGCCCGACGACGGGCGTCTGGAACACCAGGTCGGCGCCGAGCATGCGCAGGTGGCGGTGGGCCGGGTGCTCGTCGTGGACGGCGACCTGCGTCATCAGTGAGTCCATCGCGATGGTGCCCGAGTGGTTCGCGACCACGAGGCCGCCACCGGTCGCCGGGATGTTCTCGATGCCGCGCACCTCGACCCGGAACCACGACCGGTAGAGCGGGCGCAGCACGGGCAGGTAGAAGTGGCGGGTGAAGTCCTCGTCGAAACCGAACTCGTCCACCGCGTAGTCGCCGGTGATCCGCCGGCGCAGGTAGGACAGCATTGCGGCGAGGTGCCGCTCGACGTCATCGGGCGAGACCCCGGCGGCCTCGGCCGCCACCCGGATCGCGGCGATGCCGGCCGTGAGCAGCTCCTCCACCCCGGGCGCGATGCTGCGGGAGGTGCGGTCGGGGGTCGGCACGACGAGCTCCGGGGGCAGCACGACCTCGTCGGGCACGGCCTTGAGCACCCGGGTCGGGCGGGTCGCGCTGGACGCTGCCGACTTCTTGGCGGTCCGCGCCCTGACCGGTCGTCCGGTGCGGGCCCCGGACCGCGCCACCGCCTTGCGGCTCGGGACGGCCTTGGCGACCGGACGCGGCCGGTGCTTGCTCGCGCTCGACGCGGTCGCGGTGGCCCTGGCGGGAGCCGTCGGCGCGCTCGCGGTCGCGGGTGCGGGTGCGGGTGTCACCGCCGTCTCGGGGGCGGTGGTGCGGGTCGTTGCAGCGGGCGCCTGGATCAGGGGGGTGCTGCGGCGGCGCGCGCGCTCGCCCGAGGCACGAGCCGCCCCGGCGGCCAGGGCACCCCGGCGGGGCGCCGCCGTCTTCGCGGCGGACCTCGTGGACGCCGACGACCTCTTGGCGGCCGCGGACTTCGTGGTCGTGGACTTCCTGGCCGCGGACTTCCCGGCCGTCGTCTTCGCGGCGGACCTCGTGGTCGCCGCCGACCGCTTCGCGGCCGTGGTCCGCGTCGCCGCGGTGGCCTTCTTCGTGGGCTCGCTGGTCGCCATCAGTCGTTCCTCCCTGCCGCCCACACGTGACCGATCGCCGTCGCGGCAGAACCGGCCACACCGGACACGGCCGCCCCCAGGGCCGCCCCCCCGGGCAGGGCCGAGCCGATGCCGCGGACGTAGTCGGCAAAGGCCTCACGGGTGGTGAACGCGGGTTCGAACCCCAACACCTCGCGCATCCGGCGGGTGTCCAGACCTCGACCGTAGGCGAGGAACTGGATCTGGTCGCTGCTGAAGTCGGCCAGGCCCGAGCGCTTGACCAGGAGGCCGAACACCCCGGCAGCCGGCATCGGCACGGGGAGCACGGGACGCCCCGCCATGCCTGCCGCCTGCGTGACGGTGATGATGCCGTCGCCCGAGATGTTCGTGATGCCGGCGGCCGGGCCGGTCGTGGCCAGCAGCAGGGCGCCGACGGCGTCACGCTCGTGGACGAACTGCAGGCGCGCGTCATACCCGAACGGCACCGGCACGACGGGCAGGGCGAAGTAGTCGGTCAGGGAGGTGCGGATGCCAGGGCCGATGATGTTGGCGAACCGCGGCATGGAGATCTCGACGTCGGGCCGGCGCCGCGAGAACCCGCGCACGTACCCCTCGACCTCGACCGAGTCCTTGCCGAAACCGGCCCGGGGCAACGCCTTCGGGCCCATGTCCTCGGTGAACATCGCGGGGTCACGGGGGCTCGAACCGTAGACGGCTGCGGACGACTTCACGACGAGCCGGCGGATGCTCGGCGCCTTCTGGCACGCAGCGAGCAGCTGCATGGTGCCGATGACGTTGATCTCCTTCTGGGAGGTCCGTCCGCCGGCGTGCGTGGGCGTCGCGATGACGTTCATGTGGACGACGGTGTCGACCTCGGACTGCGCGATGATCTTGCCGATCATCGGGTTGCGGATGTCGGCCCGCACGAACTCCGCCCGACCGATGTCGTGCGGGGGCGGGATGACGTCGACGCCGATGACCCGGGAGACCGACGGGTCCTGGGTGAGCTGCCGGGCGAACTGGCCGCCGAGGTAGCGGGAGACGCCGGTCACGAGGACGACATCAGCCATGGCCACCTCCCCTGGATCTCGCAGTCACGAACTGGTGCGGTCACGAGCCGTCCCACTCCTCGCAGCCGATGCCACCCTATCCAGCCGGGCCCGTCCGTCGAGGGGTGCGTCCTCGTCGTGGACGCGGCGCTCGTCACACTCGGGGCGCCGCGAGGGGGCGTGGGCCCGCGGACCACCCGGCCCCCCGGCCGCGGACCGGACGGCGCGTCCGGGCAGAGCAAAGGCCCCCGCGCTGCGGGGGCCTTCGATCACTTCTTGTTGCGACGCTGGTGGCGGGTCTTGCGAAGCAGCTTGCGGTGCTTCTTCTTCGCCATCCGCTTGCGGCGCTTCTTGATGACAGAGCCCATGAGTGTCCTTGCGGTCGTGGTGTGTTGCCGGACGGGGCAACGAACCAACGCACCACGCCGAACAGTGGTGGCCACTCTAGCGGCCCGACACGTCCCACCCAAACTCGCCCTCTGCGCGACCCGTGGCGGGGATCCGACGCGACCACGACGGCAGTCCGCCACGCAGGCCGAGTAACCCCACGTCAGGGGCCTCGTTGACAGGGCGACCGGGTCACAGAGGACCCGCCCGTCCGCAGGAGATCCCGTGAAGACGTCCCGCACGCACTCGATCGCCATGGGGGTGTGCCTGCTGACCGCGGCCGCCACCGCCCTCCCCCTCTCCTCCGCGGCGGGCGCCCCCGCCGCCGTCCCCGACGCCGTCGGCTCGCCGACGCTGCCGGCACTCGGCGACACCGTCGACGCGCTCGCCAGGACGCTCGACACCCGGGCCGTGGCCCGTCCCGTCGTCCCGACCACCGCCGCGAAGAACGCGTTGAGCGCGATGCTCGCCCGCAGCGGCGCCGGTGCGCGTGCGACCTGGGACGAACGCTTCGGGACCCTGCGGTCCCTGCGCGGGTCGCAGCCGCTGACGGCGCCCGCCACCGGGTCCGCCGTCGCCGTGGCCCGCGGCTGGGTGCGGTCCAACGCTCCGGCGTTCGGGCTCACCGCCGGCCAGGTCGACGGCCTCGCGGTCGTGCGCGACCACACGCTCCCCGGCACGGGGACGCACGTCGTGGACCTCGTGCAGACCACCGCCGGGGTGGCCGCCGCCCGGGGCGGTCGGCTCAACATCGCGGTCACCCAGGACGGTCGGGTCCTCTCGTATGCCGGTGACCCCACCCCCGGCGCGACCCTCACGGGCGGCTGGGTGCTGGGTGAGACCGGCGCCCTGCTGCGGACCGCCGGCGTCCTCGCACCCGGGACCGCCTTCACGCCGAAGGCGGACGGCAGGCAGGCCGGGTACACCACCTTCGCCCGGGGACCGTTTGGCGGCCCGTCGTACGTAAAGAAGGTCACGTTCGGCACCAAGGCTGGCCCCGTCGCGGCATACAAGGTGTACTTCCTCAAGAGCACGACGCAGGCCTGGGAGGTCGTCGTCGACGGCACCACGGGTCGGATCCTCTACCGCACCAGCGTCGTCCAGCACGCGGAGGACCCCCAGGGCACGGTGTACGACAACCACCCGGGGGCCGCGAAGGGCGGCACGCCCCGACAGCAGTCGTTCGGGCCGACGGCCCAGTCCCCCAAGGGCTGGGTGGACCCGACAGGACTCGTCGGCACCGGTGTGACGACGTACGGCAACAACGCCGACACCTACGCCAATTGGTCGAACTTCCTTGCGCCTGTTGACAATGCGCCCCGGCCGGTCGCTCCGACGGGCAACTTCAGCTACACCTACACGAACCAGTGGGCGGCGACCAAGGGCCAGACGACTCCCCCGTCGTACGCCCAGGACCTCAACCCCGCCGCGACCAACTTGTTCTTCCAGCACAACCGGATCCACGACGAGTACTACGCGCTCGGCTTCACCGAGACCGCGGGCAACTTCCAGCTCGACAACGGCAGCAACGGGGGCATGGGCGGCGATGCGATCCGCGGCCTCGTCCAGGCCGGCGCCGCCTCCGGTGGCAGCCCCACCTACACCGGTCGGGACAACGCCTACATGCTCACGCTCGACGACGGCATCCCGCCGTGGAGCGGGATGTTCCTCTGGGAGCCGATCGACGACGCGTTCGAGGGGCCCTACCGCGACGGCTCGTTCGACATGAGCGTCATCCAGCACGAGTACACCCACGGCCTGTCGACGCGGTACGTCGCGGGTGGCAGTGCGCTCGGTTCGCAGCAGGCCGGGTCGATGGGTGAGGGCTGGTCCGACTGGTACGCGCTCAACCACGGGTTCAACGCCGGCCTGCTCACCAAGCCGATCGTCGGCGACTACGTGACCGGCAACGCGACCCGCGGCATCCGCAACTGGAACTACGACCAGAACCCCACCACGTTCGGCGACATCGGCTACGACCTCACCGGGCCCGAGGTGCACGCCGACGGTGAGATCTGGACGGCCACGCTGTGGGACCTGCGCAAGGCCCTCGTGGCCCGCTACGGCGCGGCCAAGGGCGCGGACGTGGCGGCCCGGCTCGTGACCGACGGCATGCCGCTGACCGCACCGGACCCGTCCTTCCTCGACGCCCGCGACGGCATCCTGTCCGCCGACCTCGACCGCTTCCACGGCGCCAACACCGACCTCATCTGGTCGGTCTTCGCCAAGCGTGGCGCCGGCGCCTCGGCCAGGAGCATCACGGGCGACGACACCGACCCGACCCCCGGCTTCGACCACCCGGCCGCGGCGCGCAACGGCACGGTCGCCCTGACCGTCCTCAACGCCACGACCGGCAAGGCCGTCCCGAACGCCAAGGTCATCCTCGGTCGCTTCGAGGCGCGGGTGAGCCCGCTCGGCCGGACCGGCTCCACCGGCGGCTTCTCCGTCAAGGCCGTCGCCGGCACCTACCCGCTGACCCTCCAGGCCCCCGGGTTCGGCGTGCAGACGATCGACGGGTTCGCCGTCGCTGCGGGCAGGAACGCGGCCCGCACCATCAAGCTGGCCCCCAACCTCGCCTCCACCTCGGCGGGTGCCACGGTGGTGAGCGCGTCCAGCCAGGACGACGGTGCACCGGCGAAGTTCGCCTTCGACGACACCGCGGCGTCGGTCTGGGCGACCAAGGCGGGCACGACGCCGTACAACCAGGGACCGGACCAGCGGGTGACCGTGAAGCTCGCGGCTCCCGCCACGGTGAGCAGCGTGCGCGTCAGCGCGTTCAAGGCCACCAACGCCTCGCGGTTCAGCGCCCTCAAGGGCTTCACCGTGCAGACCTCGACCGACGGGGTCACCTGGACGACGGCCCGCACCGGTGCCTTCGCGTATGCCGCGCCGCGGCCCACGGCGCCCGACCTCAACTTCACGACGTTCGCGTTGTCGACGCCGGTGAAGGCGGGGTACGTGCGGTTCTTCGTCGACTCGGTGCAGGGCAACACCGCCACCCAGGCGCAGGTCGCCGACATCGAGGTGTTCGGGTCGGGGGCGGTCGTCCAGAACGGCTCGGTCACCCCTGACAAGCCCTTCACGGACTCCGGCACCATCACCGCCCCGAACCCCGCCGCGGGTGACGCCACCGGGCTGCAGAACGTCTTCGGGGTCACGGGCACGGAGATGAACACCGCCTGCACGTTCCCGCCGGCCAGCCAGGGGGTGGACGGCTGGGTGAGCAAGTTCCCGGCCGGGTTCTCCGACGGGCTGCACTCGGTGTCGGTCAAGGGCACGAGCGACGCGGACGCCACGGTCGGGCACGACCTCGACCTGTACTTCCTCGACAGCTCCTGCCAGCCCACCGGGTCGGTCGCGACCGCGGCCGGCGACGAGTCGGCGGTCATCCCACCCGGCTCGGTCTACCTGGTGACGCAGCTCTACACCGGCGCGAACGTCAAGGTGGCGGTCACCGCGGTCGACAACCGCTGACGGGGCGTCCCTGCGGGGCGGCGACCTGGCGGCCGCGACGCACAGCGAGGGGGGACCGGGACTCCTCGTCCCGGTCCGCCCTCGCTGTCTGCTGCAGCCGACCGATCAGGCGGTGTCGACGTACGAAGTGCGCAGGTACTTGTGCACGGCATCCTCCGGGACCCGGAAGGACCGACCGACGCGGATGGCGGGAAGCTCACCTGCGTGCACCATGCGGTACACCGTCATCTTCGACACGCGCATGATCGAGGCCACCTCGGCGACGGTCAGGAACCGCACCTCGGCGAGCTGTCGCTCGTTGGACATTGTGAACCTCGATCTTCTACACGCGCGCATCGCCGGCTTCCCCTCCGGCGGACCTCTACGCTCGTGCAAGGGGAACTGTAGGGGCTGATGTGACTCATGGGGAAGTCAATGTGAAAACTAAATCCCCACTGTCCAGTCGACACGCCGTACGGATGGAACAGATCGCCCGAACGGACCGCCCTCAGTCGAACCAGACATCGAGGCCGTGGAGGGGAAAGACCGCCTGGCGGGTGGCCATCACCGCCCGGTCCACCTCGCTGTGCGGGTTGTAGCCCATGTCCCAGGGCTGGTGCCAGATCGGCCCCTCGGCGGGGTCGAGGTCGCCCATGCGGCGTGGGCCCTCACGCCCGAGCAGGGTCCGCACGTGGTCGAGCCAGCCCTGCGGGACGGCTTCGGTGAGCGGCACCGGCCGGTGCGCCGCGATCGCCGTGAGGTGGGTCCACGACCGCGGGACGACGTCGACGATCTCGTAGCCGCCACCGCCGAGGGCGACCCAGCGCCCCCGGCAGACCTCGTGCGACAACCGGTGCAGGGCGTCGGCGGCCGCCCGCTGGGCGTCGACCGACAGGGAGAGGTGGGCCAGCGGGTCCTGCGCGTGGGTGTCGCACCCGTGCTGGGTCACGAGGACGTCGGGCTTGAAGGCCCGCACCAGGGGCAGCGCCGTCGAGTGCAGGGCACGCAGCCAGGCGGAGTCGCCGGTGCCGGGAGGGAGGGCGATGTTGACGGCATCGCCCTGCGCCGCGGGGCCGCCGATGTCGCCGGCGAAGCCGGTGCCGGGGAACAGCGCCCGCCCGGACTCGTGCAGGGAGATGGTGAGGACGCGCGGGTCGTCCCAGAAGGCCCGCTCCACGCCGTCACCGTGGTGGACATCGACGTCCACGTAGGCGACGCGCTCGGCGCCGTGGTCGAGCAGCCACTGGATGCCGACGGCGATGTCGTTGTAGATGCAGAAGCCGGCGGCGCTCCCCGGCATGGCGTGGTGCATGCCGCCGCAGAAGTTGACCCCGTGCTCGGCGCGGCCCTCCCACACGTCGGCGCACACGGCCCTGGTGCCCTCGGCGACCCGCGCGCTTGCCTCGTGCATGCCGGCGAAGGCGGGGTCGTCCTCCGTGCCCAGGCCGAAGGCCGGGTCGGCGACCGCGGGGTCGAGCGAGGCGGCCCGCACCGCGGCGATGTAGTCGACGTCGTGGACGGTCTCGAGGACCTCGTCGCCCGGGACCTCGGGGCTGAAGACCTCGACCCCGTCCCCGTCGAAGACCCCCAGCGCGTCGCAGAGCCGCGCGGTCAGGTCGAGACGAACCGGGCTCATCGGATGACCCGGCCCGAAGTCGTAGGCGGTGAAGCCGGGGTCCCAGACCACCCGCACCTGTGAGGGCATGCGGGAACGCTACCCGTGCGTAGCCTCCGGTGGACAGCACGGTCCCACCAGCAGGGACGCGGTAGCGTGGCCTGCTCACGTCGACGACGCCGCGGAGGGCTGCTCAGGTGGGTAAGAAGCTGTACGAGGACGACGTCCTCGTCATCGGGCTCGGGCGCTTCGGCGGCTCGGTCGCCGTCGAGCTGCAGCGGCTCGGGCACCACGTCGTCGCCGTCGAGCGGGACCACGAGCTGGCCGAGACGTTCCTCGGCAAGGTGACCAAGATCGTCCAGGCCGACGCCAGCCAGCCGCAGTCCATGGCGCACCTCAAGGCGCGCAGCTTCAAGCTCGCGGTGGTGGGCATCGGTTCCTCGGTCGAGGCCTCGGTGCTCTGCGCGATGAACCTCGTGGACGCGGGGATCCCCACCATCTGGGCCAAGTCGCTGAGCCCGGAGCACGCGCGGATCCTCGAGCGGATCGGTGTGCACCACGTCATCTCGCCCGAGGCCGAGAGCGGCCGCCGCGTCGCGCACCTGCTCAACGGCAAGCTGATGGACTACATCGAGTTCGACGACGGCTTCGCCATCGTCAAGATGAAGCCGCCGCAGGAGGCCATCGGCTTCACGTTGGCGCAGAGCCAGATCCGCAGCAAGTACGGCGTCACCGTGGTGGGCGTCAAGGCACCCGAGCAGGACTTCACGTATGCCGTGCCGGAGACCAAGGTCACCGCCCACGACACGCTCATCGTCAGTGGTCCGACGGACCTGCTGGACCGGCTGGCCTCCCGCCCCTGACGGTCAGGGAAGGCGCCGACGCACCATGGTGCGCCACCTGCGTCAGAGCGAGGGGGTCCCGCGGTCCTCGCCGAGCGGCAGCACCATGGCGACCTCGTCCTCCTCGTCCTCACCCTGCTGGACCCGCATGGGACGGCGGCTGTCCGTCGGGCGGAACCCGGCGCCGCTGGCGAAGGCGACCGCGCGGCCGTTGTCCGAACCGACCCAGTAGGCGAGGTGGCTGCGTCCCTGCGCGCGCGCCTCGTCGGCGCCGGCCTGGACCAGCTGGGTGGCGACCCCGGTCCCCCGGGCCGCGGGGGTGACCCACAGCCCGAAGAGCTCGGCCACGCGGTCGTTGCCCTCCTGGGCCTGCCCCACGCTGACGACCCCGACCGTCTGACCCTCGACCTCGGCCAGCAGCCGCTGCGAGCGGCGCAGCCGGGTGCGCCAGAAGTCCTCGTCGTAGCCGCGTTCCTCGTCCAGGGAGGCCGCGAAGGCCTCCGGGGACTCCTCGAGAGCACTGAGGCGAGCAGTCTTGTACTGCTCCCACTCGTCCTCGCCCAGCCGGCGCACGGAGATCTCGCTCATGCGGACACTCTCGCACGACGGGAGCGGTTTGGTGGGGCGAGGTCACCCAGAGTTCACCGTGAGGCGTCTGTGCGCCTCCTGAGAAGGCGCTCCATCTCGAACTCGCCCACCCCCGGGTAGTGCGGCAGCTCGCCGGTCCGTCCCGTGCGGACGAACCCGACCCGCTCGTAGAAGGCAGCGGCCCGGGGGTTCTCTTCGGCGACGTCGAGGGTGACCCGGCGCAGCCCCAGCCCGGTCGCGTGCGCGAGCAGCGCCTCGACGAGGCCGTCCGCGACCCCCGTCCCTCGGGCGTGCGCCGCGACCCACATCGCCACGAGGCAGGCCTCGTCGGCGGGACGGTCCGGCACCGCCCACAGCGTCACGGTCCCCACCGGCAGGTCGCCGTGGAGAGCCAGCCAGGCCGCGCCGTCCCTGACCCGGTCGTGCCAGACCTGGTCGTCGAAGGCGATCTCGCGGGCGAAGGTGCTCCCGTAGGCACGAGGTTGGTCCAGGAGCATGGCGAAGCGCACCGCGCGGTGCACCGGCCAGTGCTCCGGGAGCACCTTGCGGATGGTCAGGTCACTCATGCCCGGAGGCGAGCTCGTGCGAACGGTTCGCGGCCGCCTCCATCGCCGTGATGAACGCGGCGCGCACCTTGTGGTCGTCCAGCTGGCGCAGGGCTGCCGCCGTCGTGCCGCCCGGGGAGGTGACCTGCTCGCGCAGCACCGTCGGGTGCTGGCCGGTCTCGCGCATCATCGTCGCGGCGCCGAACAACGTCTGGACGACCAGCTCCGTGGCCGTCGGCCGCGGCAGGCCCAGCACCACGCCGGCCTCGATCATCGCCTCGACCACGTAGAAGATGTAGGCGGGGCCGGAGCCGCTGATGGCGGTGACCGCGTCCTGGTGCTTCTCGGCGACCTGGACCACCCGCCCGCAGGAGCGCAGCAGCTCGGCCGCCTCCTCGAGGTGGACGGCGTCGGCGCTGCGCCCCGGGCTCACCGCGGCCATGCCCTGGTCGACCAGCGCCGGGGTGTTGGGCATGACGCGGACCACGGCCACCCCCGCGGGGAGCCGGCTCTCCAGCCAGGCCGTGGGGATGCCGGCGGCGAGGCTCACGACGAGGTTGCCCGCCGAGACGTGGTCGCTGATCTCCTCGACGAGCTGGCCCATGTCCTGCGGCTTCACCACGAGGACGATGGTGTCGGCGGCCTCCGCGGCCTCGGTGTTGGACAGCGCGCGCACGCCGTACTGCGCGGCGAGCTCCTCGGCCCGCCCGGGGCGTCGCGCGGTGACCACGAGGTCCCCGGCCGGTCGGCCGGACCTGATCAACCCGGAGAGCAGCGTCTCCCCCATCGTGCCGGCACCGAGGATCGCGACAGTTCCCATGGGGGCAGTCTGTCAGCCGCGCAGGCGCTCGGGCGCGTCAGTTCTTCGAGGCGAGACCGCGCAGGAAGAACATGGTGTTGGCGGGACGCTCGGCCATGCGGCGCATGAGGTAGCCGTACCACTCCTCGCCGTAGGGGATGTAGACGCGCATCTGGTTGCCGCGGTCGGCGATGCGCTTCTGCTCCTCGGGGCGGATCCCGTAGAGCATCTGGTACTCGAAGGAGTCGGCGTCGCGGTGGTGGTGGGCCGCGAGCGCGCCCGCGATCTCGATGAGCCGTGGGTCGTGGCTGGCCACCATGGGGTAGCCGTCGCCCGCCATGAGGATCTTCAGGCAGCGCACGTAGTTCTGGTCCACGTCGGCCGACGACTGGTGCGCGACCGACTCGGGCTCCTTGTAGGCGCCCTTGCAGAGCCGGACCCGGCTCCCCTCGTGCGCGAGGTCGCGGCAGTCACCCTCGCTGCGCTTGAGGTACGACTGGATGACGGCGCCCACCCACGGGAAGTCCTGGCGCAGCTCGCGCAGGGACTCCAGCGTGGCGTCGGTGGTCGTGTGGTCCTCCATGTCGAGGGTCACGGTGGTGCCGGCGTTCGCGGCCGCCTGACAGATCTCGCGCGCGTGGTCGAGGGCGATCTTGTGGCCGTCGCCCGGAAGGTACTGGCCGAGCGCGGAGAGCTTGAGGCTCACCTCGCCCATCCCGTGCTGGGAGAGGTCCGCGTCGGCGAGCGCCTTGAGCAGCTCGACGTAGTGGTCACGCGTGCGGATCGCCTGCGTGAGGTCGGTCGTGTCCTCGCCCAGGTAGTCGATCGTCGCGAGCCGGTTGGTGGCCCGCAGCTCCGCGACGGCGGCCACGGCGTCCGCGGTGGCGTCACCGGGGACGAACCGCCGGACGACGCTGCGGCTGACCGGCGCCTTCTCGATGGTCTGGCGGACCGTTCCGCTCTTGGAGAGCTGGAGCAGGGAGTTGCGCAGCAGGTCACTGGCGTCCACAGGGGTCCTTCCGACGACGATGTGGGGGCCCGGAGGCCGCCCACAAGGCTAACGTCAGGGCGCGGTGGCGACGAACGAGGGCAGCCCGAGGGTGATGGGACCGTTCGTGGCGGAACCGGACAGGTAGGCGTAGACGCCGACCGCGCCGGGCGACTGGAGGGAGGCCGTGGCGTCCGTGGAGGAGACCGTCCAGGCCGCCGGCTCGGCGGCCCCGGACCGCCACACCTTCCCGGTCAGGGTCGTCGGGTTCGTGCCGGAGGCGACCAGCCGCAGGTCGAGGCTGTCGCCGGCCGCCACGACGAGCCCCGTCAGCGGCGCCGTCGCGAGGACCGTCTCCACTCCCCCCACCGTGCGCGCGAGGTATGCCGTGGTGTCGGTCGCGGTGACCCGCACCTTGAGCCGGTAGTCGGAGGTGCCTGCCCGCCGCGCCACGACGGAGGTGAAGACGCCACCACCGGTGGTCGCCTTGTCGAACCGCATCGCCGTCCGCACGTCGGCGCCGACCGCCGAGGTGGAACCCAGGTAGGCCGAGGGCCCGCTGCCCGCGGCGAGCTGCATCGTGGCGCTGCCACCCGAGACCGAGAAGTTGGTCGCGGCCGTCGTCAGCGTCCAGGCACCGCCCGTGGCCGCCGAGCCCCAGCCGCCGGTCACGGTGCGCTCGAAGTCGTCAGCGGCGATGACGGCGGGGTCGGCCACGACGACCTGGCTGCTGGTCGTCCCCGTCGCCCCGGCGTCGTCGGTGACGGTGAGGGTGACCGTGTAGGTGCCGGGCGCGGCATACGTCCGGCTGGGAGTCACGCCGGTGGCGGTGGCACCGTCGCCGAAGGTCCACGCCCAGCTCGTGACCGAGCCGTCGGGGTCGCTCGAGCCGGAGCCGTCGAAGGTGGCGGTCAGGCCGGTCGCACCGGAGGTGAAGGACGCGGTGGGGGGCTGGTTGCCGCCGCCACCGCCGTTGCGCAGGGCGTACTGCGCCTGCACCTGCGCCTGGGTCAGGGCCGTCGGGTACACCGCGAACTCGTCGACGTTGCCGACGAAGTTGCGCGAGGTGGGGACGTTCGGCCACGGGGGCGTGGCGCCGGCCATGGTGAACCAGTCGCCGCCCACCCGCCAGTAGCCGAGGTAGGCCTCCCCCGCGGTGGTGTCGGCACGCTGGCCGACGAGGGCACCGTCGACGTAGAGCCGCATCCCGGCCGCCCCCATCGTCGCGGAGAGCATGTGCCACTGGTTGTTGTTGTAGGCGGCCGCGCTCGTGACGACCCGGGTCGAGTTGTCCTGGGCGCGGACGCCGAAGTTGACCCGTCCGGCGTTGTCCATCCAGAGCTGGCGGTCGCGGTGGTCGGAGTCGCCGAACTGCTGGTCGCCGAAACCGAAGATGCGTCCGCCGCGGGTGCTCGTGGTGCGCACCCAGGCCTGGATCGTGAAGGTGTCCGGGGCCGTCTCGGTGCCGAGTGCGTAGACCCGGCTCCAGTCGTTGTCGGTGAGCTGGGCGGCGGTGTCACCGACGATGGCTCCCGGCTGGTTCCAGTTGATCCCGGTGTTGCCCCGGCCGTCGGTGACGCCGACGCCGGGGCTGGCCGTGGTGCCCGCTGCCCGGTCGCTGACCTGGAGTCCGGAGGTCTCGTTCATCGGCCAGTAGAGGCGCGCACCCGCGGCCCGGACTGCCTGCGCGTAGGCCGTGCTCGTCGGCGAGGTCGTCGGCATGGTCACGCCCACGCTGGCGCCGTAGACGGTGTTGCCGTCGTCGTCGTTCGCGACCAGCTGGTACGTGTACGTCGCTCCCGGCGTCAGCCCCGTGTCCACGAACCCGAGCGCGGGGGTGTTCCACCAGTTCGAGCTGCTCGACGTCGTGTACCGCGGGGCGCCGAACGCACCGTTGCGGATGACCCGGTAGGCGAGGGCCAGGTCGTCACGGTCGTAGCCGGCCGTCCAGCTGACCCGCAGGGTGGATGACGACGTGGGAACCAGCCGCGGCGTGAACACCCCGGTGGCGAAGAGCGGGCCCTGCTTCGCGGGGGCGATCGGCTTGCGGGCGAAGCGCACCAGCCCCTGCTGGCCGACGCCGTTGACGGTCGGGAACTCGCCGCCGTAGAGGACGTAGTCCGCGTTGCCCGTGACGTTCCACCCCGCCTGGAACTGGCCCGTGTAGGTCCCCATGGTCATGTCCGGGAGCCAGGTCACGATGGACGGAGTCCGCGCCTTGCCCCGCCACTCGGGGTACCCCAGGGCGTCGGTGAGGATGTCGCCCTGTGCCGTGTCCGTCCACGCCATGGCGTGCAGGAAGCGCCACTGCTCGTACTGCGGCATCCCGCCGCCCTGGGTGCCGCAGTAGTGCGAGTGCTCGGCGGTGTAGACGATGCCGTTGGCCGTGAACACCGAGTAGTTGTCGCCGTGGCAGTCGGTCACCCATTCCAGGGTGGACGTGGTCACCGGGACCTTGAACGTGCCCTCGAGGTTGCCGCCCGGACCGAAGGCCCACGTCGTGCCGTAGACGAACGACCCCTGCACCCGGAGGCTGCTCACCCCGGCGTCCACCCCGGCGTTCCGGACGGCCGGGTGCCAGGTCGGGTCGAGGGCGCCGTTGACGGCCCCGATCTTGGCCAGCCCGTATGCCGCCTGCCCACCGACGTTCTGGAACGAGCCACCCGCGAAGACCCACTGCCCGTCCTCGGAGACCGTGACCGCCCAGACCGTGTAGTCGGCACCGGGGTCCCAGGGCAGCACCGCGCCGTCGGAGACGCGGAAGGCGGCCAGGTTGTTGCGCAGCTGACCGTTGCCGAGCCCCGCGAAACCGCCCCCGACGTAGACGGTGTCGGCGGTCACCGCCACGGACCGCGCCTGGGAGTTCACGCCGGTGGGGTTGAACGCCGTCACCACCGCACCGGTGGCGGGGTCGAGCGCTGCGACCCGTCGACGGGCCTGCCCGTTGACGGCGGTGAAGTCGCCGACGACGTAGAGGCGGCTGCCGTCGGGGGCCGCGGCGACGGACAGCACCTGGGCGTTGAGGGCCGGGGCGAAACCCGTCACCAGCTGGCCGGTGGTCAGGTCGTAGGCCAGGAGGTTGCTGCGGGGGACGAGGTTGGTGCCGGGCGCCGCGCCGGGTGGTCTGGCGTTGGCGAACGAGCCGCCGGCGTAGACGGTGTTGCCGATGATGACCTGGGACCAGACGACACCGTCGACCTGCACGGTCGGCAGTGCGTCGGCCGTGACCGAGCTCGCCGGCGCGGGGACGACCGGGGCGGGGGCCGCGCCGGCGGGTGTCCCTGCCGCGACGAGGAGGCCGAGCGCCAGCCCGAGGGCGGCCAGGGAGGCGGTGAGCCTGCGGGTCGGCACCATGAGGGAACCTCGGATCCGGTGTGCGGACGCCAGGTCGCGTCGGGCCTCCCCTGCGAGACACGTCGTGCGCTGTCGGACACGACCACGCTAGCCACGGACGCCGGGCACCGGATCGAGCGATCGTCGTAGGACCCCGACCGCCAGTGGTAGCAGTCCCCCGCGGCAGCTACCGGGTGCCGGTGCCGCGCAGGGCGTACTGCGCCTGCACCTGCGCCTGGGTGAGGGCGCTCGGGTAGACCGCGAACTCGTCGACGCCCCCGACGAAGTTCCGCGACGTCGGCAGGTTCGGCCAGGCGATGCTCCCGCGTGCCGCGGTGAGCAGGTCGCTGCCCACCCGCCAGTAGCCGAGGTAGGCCTCGCCCGACGTGGTGTCGGTCCGCTGGCCCACGAGCACCCCGTCGGCGTACAGCCGCATCCCGGCGGGGCTCATCGTCGCGGTCAGCTGGTGCCACCGGGTGTCGTTGTAGGGACCGGTGCTCGTGACCACCCTGGTCGTGCCGTCCTGGGCGCGGACGCCGAAGTTGATGCGTCCCGCGTTGTCCATCCACAGCTGGCGGTCCGCGTGGTGGGAGTTGGCGTACTGCAGGTCCCCGAAGCCGAGGATCCGGCCGCCCCGGGTGGTCGAGGTGAGCACCCAGGCCTGGACGCTGAACGTGTCCGGGGCCGTCTCCGTCCCCAGCGCGTGGATGCGGCTGTAGGCACTGTCCGTGAGCTGGACGGCCGCGCTCCCGTCGATAGCCCCGGGACGCCCCCACCCGATCCCGCTGGCGCCGGTGCTGTCGGTGTCCGCCAGCCCGTCGGTGACGCCCACCCCCGTCGAGGTCGTGGTGCCGGCTGCGCGGTCGGTGACCTGCAGTCCGGCCGGCTCGTCCATCGGCCAGTACAGCCGCGCACCGGCCGCGCGGACGGCCTGGGCGTACGGAGTGCTCGGTGGCACGGCTAGGGGCATCGTCACCGTGGTGGTGGCGCCGTAGACGGTGTTGCCGTCGTCGTCGTTCGCGACCAGCTGGTACGTGTACGTCGCTCCCGGGGTCAGCCCGGTGTCCACGAACCCGAGCGCCGGGAGGTTCCACCAGTTCGACGGTGCCGTGGTGGTGTACCGCGGGCTGCCGTAGGCGCCGCCCCTGACCACGCGGTAGGTGAGGAAGAGGTCGTCACGGTCGTACCCGGCCGCCCAGCTGACCCGCACGGCGGACGACGACGTGGGAACCAGCCGCGGCGTGAACACCCCGGTGGCGAACAGCGGTCCCTGCTTCGCGGGCGCGATCGGCTTGCGGGCGAAGCGCACCAGCCCCTGCTGGCCGACGCCGTTGACCTTCGGGAACTCACCGCCGTACAGGATGTAGTCGTCGTTCCCGACGACGCTCCAGCCCGCCTGGAACTGGCCGGTGACGGTCCCGCTGGTCATGCTCGGCGTCCAGCTGACGATCGACGGCGTCCGCGCCTTGCCGCGCCAGTCCGCATAGCCGAGGGCGTCGGTGAGGATGTCGCCCTTCGCCGTGTCGGTCCAGGCCATCGCACGCTGGAAACGCGTCGGGCTGTCCTGCGGCATCCCGCCGCCCTGCGTGCCGCAGTAGTGCGTGTGGCTCGTGGTGTAGACGATCCCGTGGGCCATGTAGGCGGAGTAGTTGTCGCCGTGGCAGTCGGTCACCCACTCGAGGGTGGACGTGGTCACCGGGACCTTGAACGTGCCCTCGAGGTTGCCACCGGGACCGAAGTGCCACGTGGTGCCGTAGACGAAGGCCCCCTGCACCCGGAGGCTGCTGATGCCCGCGTCCACGCCCGCGTTGCGCACCGCGGGGCGCCAGGTGGGGTCGAGCGTCCCGTTGCCCGCGCCGATCTTGGCCAGCCCGTATGCCGCCTGCCCACCGACGTTCTGGAACGAGCCACCCGCGATGACCCACTGCTGGTCCTGCGAGACCGTGAGGGCCCAGACCGTGTAGTCGGCACCCGGGTTCCAGGCCCTCGTCGCGCCGTCCGAGGCACGGAAGGCCGCAAGGTTGCTGCGGAGCAACCCGTTGCCGAGGCCGGCGAAGCCACCACCCACGTAGACGGTGTCGGCCGTCACGGCCACCGCCCGCGCCTGCGAGTTCACCCCCACGGGCTTGAACGCCGTCACCAGGGCCCCGGTGACCGCATCGACGGCAGCCACCCTGCGGCGAGCCTGTCCGTTCACCGTGGTGAAGTCCCCCACGAGGTAGATGCGACGACCGTCGTTCGACGCCGCCAGCGAGAGCACCTGGGCGTTGAGGGTCGTGACGAAACCCGGGACCAGCCGACCGGTGGTGAGGTCGTAGGCGAGCAGGTGGGTCCGGCGGGTGAGGTTCGTGCCGGGTGGGGCCCCCGCCGGTCGGGCGTTGAGGAAGGACCCCCCGACGTACACCGTGTTGCCGACGATGACCTGCGACCAGACGACGCCGTCGACCTGCACCGTGGGCAGGGCGTCGGCCGTCACGGTGTCAGCGGGGGTCGGGACCACCGGCGCCGGCGCTGCGACGGCCGGCAGGGGCGCGAGGCAGAGGGCGACCGCAGCAAGGACCGCAGCCAGGACGGTGGTCACGACCGTGGTGAGGACCAGGGTGGGCCGCGCGCGGGGCGATCGGGTGGATCCCATCGTGGCCCCCTGCTGCGACGCTGACGGCGAAGGTCGGGACGGCGGGGCCGCCGGAACCCACTGCACGTCGATCACGCTAGCCACGCCCCACGGGTCGCAACTCCTGCGATCGTCGTAGGGCGTCGGGAAGGTCCTAGGCCGTGCGTCGCCGCAGGGTGAGGCTGCCGAGCACCAGGGAGGCGACCACCCAGCCGACGATCACCGTCGCGTCGGCCGTCACGTCCTGGCCGGGGCTGGCACTGGTGGTGACGACCTTCATGGCGTCCACGGCATACGAGAGGGGCAGCACGTCGGACACCACGTGCAGGACGATGGGCAGGCGGTCGCGGGCCACGAGCAGCCCGCACAGCAGGAACTGTGGCAGCACGAACGCCGGCATGAACTGCACGGCCTGGAACTCGGTGCGGGCGAACCCGCTGGCGAGCAGGCCGAGGGCCGAGCCGAGCAGGGCGTCGAGGACGGCCACCACGACGAGCTGCCACACCGGGCCGGCGACGTCGAGGCCGCACACCCAGACCGCGAAACCCGTTGCCACCAGGGCCTGCAGGACCGCCATCACCCCGAAGGCGAGGGCGTACCCCAGCATGAAGTCACCCTTGCCCATCGGGGTGGCGAGCAGTCGCTCGAGGGTGCCCGAGGTGCGTTCGCGCAGGGTGGCCACGCTCGTCACGATGAACATCACGACGAAGGGGAACACCCCGAGCAGTGGCGCGCCCAGGGCGTCGAAGACGGGGGTGTCCTGGAAGATCCACGCCAGCAGCCCGATGAGCACGCAGGGCACGACGAGCATCAGGGCGATGGTCCGGTGGTCGGCCCGCAGCTGGGCCAGCACCCGGCCGGCGGTGACGACGGTGCGGTGCACGTTCATCGGGCAGCCTCCTCGGCTCGGTCGATGAGGGCCAGGAAGGCGCCCTCCGCATCGGTGGCACCGGTGCGTTGGAGCAGGTCGGGCAGCGTCGCGTCGGCCAGGACCTCGCCGTCGCGCAGCAGCAGGAGCCGGTCGCACCGCGCGGCCTCGTCCATCACGTGGCTCGAGAGGAGCAGCGAACGGCCTTGTGCCGCAAGGCGGCCGAACAGGTCCCACAGGTCGCGTCGCAGGACCGGGTCGAGACCGACGGTCGGCTCGTCGAGGACGAGCAGCTCCGGGTCGCCGACGAGGGCACAGGCCAGGGAGGCCCGGGACCGCTGGCCGCCGGACAGCCGACCCACGGGCGAGTCGGCGTGGCTGCCGAGGTCGACGGCGGCGATGGCCTCGTCGACCGACGTGCGCGGGGCCCCCAGGATCGAGGCGAAGTAGCGGACGTTCGCCCGGACCGTGAGGTCGTCGTAGACGCTGGGGCTCTGGGTGACGTAGCCGATCCGGTGGCGCAGGGTCGGCGACCCGGCGGGCTCGCCGAGGACACGGACCGACCCGGCTGCCACGACCTGGACCCCGACGACCGCGCGGATCAGGGTGGACTTCCCGCTCCCGCTCGGGCCGAGCAGGCCCACCACCTGACCGGCGGGGACACGCACCGACAGCCCCGGGATCACCGTGCGCCCTCCTCGGACGACCCGGAGCCCGTCGATCTCCACGGCGTTATTCATCATGCGATGAAATGTACTCCCGGTTCGGGCGCCCGACAAGGGGGCGCGCGCGGGAAGGTGCGCCGGATGGGTGCGCCGGATGGGTGCGCGGACGGGTGCCACGGCGGTGCGGCAACAGCTGCGACGACAGGTTCGGCGGCAGGTGCGCCGGGGGCTACGTCACTGATCGCGCAGTGCGATCAGTGACGTAGCGCCGACACTCAGTCCAGTGGGGTGAGGTACCGCTGGATGGTGGGGCCGAGCTGGGCAGCGAGCTCGTCGTGCGACGCGTCGGCGACGGCGGGGAACTCCACGATGTAGCGCATCACCGCGAGCCCGACCATCTGCGAGGCCGCCAGCCCGGCCCGCAGCTCCAGCTCGTGCGGCGGCTCCCCCTGCGGTGCCAGCTCGCGCAGCACCCGGCCGAACACCTCGCGGGTCAGGAACTCCCGCAGCATCACGGTCGCCTCGTGGTGCGTCAGCGCCGACCTGATCAGGGCCTGGAAGCGCTCCTTGCCCTCCTCGCCGTCCCAGACGCGGAGGAAGGTGCGGACCAGGTTCTCCCCGACCCGCTCGCGCGGGCCGTGCACGATGGCGGCGATGAGGACGGCCGGGTCGGCGGGGATGTCCATGACGGCGGCGAACAACGCCGCCTTGCCGCCGAAGTAGTGGTGCACCAGGGCGGGGTCGACCTCGGCCCGGCGGGCGACACCGCGGACGGAGGTGGCGTCATACCCCTGCTCGGCGAAGTCCGCCCGCGCGGCGGCGAGGATGGACGCCTTGGTGTCGGAGGCGCCCGGACGCCGGCCGCGAGGGCTCACGACGCCCCTGCGACCGAGGCGGTCGCGAGGTGGAGCCGCGCGAACGCGAGTGCCTCGGCGAGGTCGAGCTCGCGCTCCTCCGGCAGCAGCTTCCTCGTGCCGACCTCGACGACGACCGCGCCGGAGTAGGAACGGGCGGCGAGCATCTCGAGGAACTCGGCGCACGGCTGCAGGCCACGCCCCGGCACGAGGTGCTCGTCCTTGAGCGAGCCCAGCCCGTCGGCGAGGTGCACGTGGGTCAGGCGCGGGCCGAGCACCCGGGCCATCTCCATCGCGTCGGAGCCCGCGGTCGCCGTGTGCGACAGGTCGAGCGTGACGTTGTCGTAGGCCTGGGAGACCGGGTCCCAGTGCGGCAGGTACGCCTCGAACTCCCGCTGCCGGGCCCGCCACGGGAACATGTTCTCGACGGCGAGCCGGATGCCTGTCTCGTGCTCGCGCAACGCGACCCCCTCGACGAAGTCGCGGGCGTACTCCTTCTGCCACCGGAACGGCGGGTGCAGCACCACCGTCGAGGCACCGAGCTCCTGGGCGAGCTCGATCGACTTGTCGACCTTGGTCCACGGCTCCGGACCCCACACCCGCTGCGTCAGCAGCAGCGTCGGGGCGTGCACGGACACCACCGGGAGGCCGTGGAGCTCGCTGAGCGCCCGCAGCGCCCCCGCCTCCTGCGTCACCGGGTCGGTCCACACCATCACCTCGACGGCGTCGTACCCGAGTCGGGCGGCCAGCGCGAAGGCGGCTGCGCAGTTCTCGGGGTAGACCGAGGCGGTCGAGAGCGCCACCGTGGCACCGGGAACCCTGACCGCCGAGGACATGTCACCGAGCCTACCGACGCAGCCGCGAGACGCCCCGGCCACGGGTCACCCGCGTCAGCGCATGCTGTCGAGCCGGTTGAGGATGATGCCCTCGCGCAGCGCCCACGGGCAGATGTCCAGGCGCTCGAGGTCGAGCAGGTCCATCGCGGCCTCGGCGACCAGCGCGCCGGCGAGCAGCTGGCGGGCCCTCCCCGCCGAGACGCCGGGGAGCCCGGCCCGCTGCGCGGCGGTCTTCCCCGCCAGGGTCCGGACGAGGTCGGCGAGAGCGGCGCGCTCGAGGTGACGGGCGGCATACGGGCCCTCGCTGCTCGGCGCGGCACCCGTGATCCGGGCGAGCGAGCGCAGGGTCTTGGACGTGCCCACCGCGCGGTCCGGCACCCCGGCCTTGGTGAGCGGGCGGATGTCGCCCGCGAGGCGGACACGGATGGCGCGCCTCGCCTCACGGATGACGTCGGCGTCGGGCGGGTCCCCGGGCAGGAGGTCGCGGGTCAGCCGGCCCGCACCGAGCGGCAGGCTCACGGCCACGTCGGGGTCCTCGTCCATGCCCGCAGCGAGCTCGAGCGAGCCACCGCCGATGTCGACGACGAGCAGGGTGCCGCTCGACCAGCCGAACCAGCGTCGCGCCGCGAGGAAGGTCAGCCGCGCCTCGTCCTCCCCGGAGAGCACCTGCAGGTCGACCCCACGCTCCGTGCGCACCCGGGCCAGCACGTCCTCCCCGTTGGGCGCCTCACGGACGGCGCTCGTGACGAACGCCAGGACCTCCTCGACGCCCTGGTCCTCCGCGACGGTGAGGCACTCCCCGATGAAGCCCGACAGCGCGCGCTCACCGGACTCGTCGATGTGGCCGTCGTCGGTGACGTGCTCCGAGAGCCTCAGCTCGATCTTGTGCGACGTCGCTGGCAGCGGCTGCGCCCCGCGGTGCGCGTCGACGACGAGGAGGTGCACCGTGTTGGATCCGACGTCGACCACTCCGAGGCGCATGCGCCCACGCTAGTGGTGAGTACCCGCACCCATGCGTCGCCGTCCGTGGCCGGGACACACTGCCCGGTATGCCGCCGGCCCCCTCCCAGCCCGATCTCCCCCACCCCTCCCAGCCCGACCCTCCCCACCCCTCCCGCCGCACCTGGCCCGTCACCGCGGCCGCCGTCCTGCTCGGGTGGTGCTTCCTCGCCTGGGTCCTGCTCGTCGCGGCGATCAACTCGGCCCCCTTCTTCGGTGAGCAGCCCACCCGCGACGAACAGATCGAGTCGGGCCTGGCCCTGGCGACGGCCGCGGTGCCACTCGCCCTCCTGTGCGTGCTGGCCGTGCGCTGGGGCAGCAGGTGGGGGATCCTCCTGCTCGCCGCGCCGACCTGTCTCCTGGTCCCCCTCGGCCTGGAGTGGGCCAGCCGCAGCGGGATCGGCCGGGAGCCCTGGCCCGACCGACCACTCGCCTGGGCCGACCTCGGCAGCGAGCTGCTGCGACCGGGATGGGTGCTCTCAGCGGTGCTGCTGGTCCTCCCCGCCGTCTCGGCGGCACGCTCCCGGCGCGCTCGACGGCTGGTCCCGCGCCGGACCGTCCCCGCCGGAGGCCACCACGCCACGTAGGGTTGCCCCCGTGGTTGAGACCCCGCTGGACACGGCGCGCATCTGGGTGGAGTTCGCGGACCCCACCGACTCCGGTCAGCGGTTCCGCTGCGACCTGACCTGGCTCACGTCGAGCTGGACCTGCATCTTCGGCAGCGGCTGCCAGGGCATCTACGCCGACCGCCCCGACGACGGGTGCTGCACGCTCGGCGCGCACTTCACCGACGACGACGACCTCCAGCGCGTCAAGAAGGTCGTCAAGGAGCTCGGCGAGGACGAGTGGCAGCTGCACCCCGGCTCGACCAAGGTCTCGGCCTGGACCGAGCCCGAGGACGACGCCACCAAGACCAAGGTCGTCGACGGCGCCTGCATCTTCCTCAACCGCCCCGGCTTCCCGGCGGGCGCCGGCTGCGCCCTGCACCAGCACGCGGTGCTCCACGGCAAGGAGCCGCACACGGTCAAGCCGGACGTGTGCTGGCAGCTGCCGATCCGCCGCACCTACCGCAAGGTCGAGATGCCGGACGGCTCGTCGTGGCAGGAGGTCAGCATCACCGAGTACGACCGTCGCGGCTGGGGCCCCGGCGGCCACGACCTCGACTGGTACTGCTCGAGCAACCCCGAGGCCCACGTCGGCCGCGAGCCGGTGTTCCGCAGCAACAGGGGCGAGCTCGTCGAGCTCATGGGCGAGGAGGCCTACGCCGAGCTCGAGATCCGCTGCGAGGCCCACCTGGCCAGCGTCAAGGCTGCGCGGAACGCCTACTCCCGCAAGATGCTTCCCCTGCTCGTGCACCCGGCGACGCTGGCTGCCCAGGAGGGCCGCAAGCGCCGGTGACCGAGCCGACCACGGGCGGGACGCCGCACGAGCCGACCCGCAGCCCGAACATCTGGGACTCCCCCGACGTCTACGAGGTCGAGAACCTCGGCGTCGACCGCGACGGCCTCATCGAGGCCGCCATGGCGGCGCTGCACCCGTTCGAGGGGACCGACCTCGTCGACGTGGGCTGCGGGACCGGTTTCCACCTGCCCCGCTTCGTGCGCCTGGGGTGCGCGAGCGTGGTCGGCGTCGAGCCCCACCCTCCCCTGGTCGACGTGGCGAGGGACCGCACCGCCGGTATGCCGCGGGTGCGGGTCGAGGAGGGCGTCGCCCAGTCGCTGCCCCTGGCCGACGACAGCATGGACGTGGCGCACGCGCGCTGGGCGTACTTCTTCGGCGCCGGCTGCGAGCCCGGGCTGGCCGAGCTCGAGCGCGTGCTGCGACCGGGAGGGACGGCGTTCGTCGTGGACAACGACGCCACCCGCTCGACGTTCGGCCACTGGTTCTCGCGGGCCTACCCGGGGTACGACGCCCTGGCCGTCGAGCGGTTCTGGGGCCGGCAGGGCTGGTCCCGCGAGCGCCTGACCATCCGCTGGGACTTCGACAGCCGGGCCGACCTCGAGGCGGTGGTCGGGATCGAGTTCCCCGAGACCGCGGCCGAGGGGATCCTCGCCGAGCACGAGGGCACCGGGGTCGACTACGCCGTGAACCTCTGGTGGCGCCGCTTCTGAGCGCTGTCGGGGCGGCCACGTAGGTTGTCGCCCATGGCAACCAAGGCATCGACGAAGTCGAGCGGCTACCGCTGCTCGGAGTGCGGCTGGACCGCGCCCAAGTGGGTCGGTCGCTGCGGCGAGTGCCAGTCCTGGGGCACCGTCGGCGAGGTCGGTGCCGTCACCGTCCGGACGACGGCCGCGGCCCGGGTCGAGCGTCCTGCCCTGCCGATCGGCGAGGTCGACGTCCGCCGCGCCGAGGCCCACCCGACCGGGGTCGGTGAGTTCGACCGGGTGCTCGGTGGCGGGCTCGTCCCCGGGGCCGTGGTGCTGGTCGCCGGGGAGCCCGGCATCGGCAAGTCGACCCTGCTGCTCGACGTCGCCGCCCGGGCCGCTCGCTCCGGCGAGGGCCGCACCGTCCTCTACGTCAGCGGGGAGGAGTCCGCAGCCCAGGTCCGCATGCGCGCGGAGCGCATCGAGGCGATGGCCAAGACGCTCTACCTCGCCTCGGAGACCGATCTCGCGACGGTGCTGGGCCAGATCGAGGCCATCAAGCCCGATCTCGTCGTCATCGACTCGGTGCAGACCATCTCCAGCGGCGAGGTCGAGGGTTCGGCGGGCAACGTCAGCCAGGTCCGTGAGGTCGCAGCGTCCGTCATCCAGGTCGCCAAGTCCCGCGGCATCGCCACGCTGCTCGTCGGCCACGTCACCAAGGACGGCTCGATCGCCGGACCGCGGGTGCTCGAGCACCTCGTCGACGTGGTCGTGCAGTTCGAGGGCGACCGCCACTCCCAGCTGCGGCTCGTGCGGGCCGTGAAGAACCGCTACGGCCCCACCGACGAGGTCGGCTGCTTCGAGCTCTCCGACGTCGGCATCGTCGGGCTCCCCGACCCCAGCGCGCTGTTCCTCTCGCGGGGCACCCTCACGGTGCCCGGCACCTGCGTCACCGTGACCCTCGAGGGCCGCCGGCCGCTGATGACCGAGGTCCAGGCGCTGGTCGCCAAGAGCGAGATCCCGACGCCGCGCCGGGCCACGAGCGGCCTCGACTCGGCCCGGGTGGCCATGATCATCGCCGTGCTCGCCAAGCGTGCCGGAGCGCCGATCGGCAGCTCCGACGTCTACCTGTCGACCGTGGGCGGGGTCCGGCTGACCGAACCGGCCTCCGACCTCGCCATCGCCCTCGCCGTGGCGAGCTCGGTGATGGAGCGCCCGCTCAAGGAGAACTCCATCGCGTTCGGCGAGCTGGGGCTCGCCGGCGAGCTCCGGGCGGTCGCCGGCATCCCGCGCCGACTGGCCGAGGCGGCCCGGTTGGGCTTCCGCACGGCGTACGTCCCGGCCGGTGTCCTGGGCAACGGGCCCATGCCGTCTGGGATGGACGTCGTGGAGTGCGCCGACATCCGCAGCGCGGTGCACGCCGCTCTGCAGGCCTCGCACGGTTAGACTCGCGGCACACCTGACCGGCGGCATACCAAGGGGCTTGAGAAGTGGATCTTCGCGAGGACGACGCGCTCCGCGCGACCCTCGCCGCAGTGGCGCCGGGCACCGAACTCCGTGACGGCCTCGAGCGCATCCTGCGCGGCCGCACCGGCGCCCTGATCGTCCTCGGCTACGACCGCACCGTCGAGAGCCTCGCGACGGGCGGGTTCCCGCTCGACGTCGAGTTCTCGGCGACCCGCCTGCGCGAGCTGGCCAAGATGGACGGCGCCATCGTCGTCGACCGCGAGGTGTCCCGCATCCTGCGTGCCGCGACCCAGCTCGTGCCCGATCCCTCGATCGAGACCAGCGAGTCCGGCACGCGGCACCGCACCGCCGAGCGCGTGGCCAAGCAGACCGGGTACCCCGTGGTCTCGGTGAGCCAGTCGATGCGCATCGTCGCGCTGTACGTCGACGGCCGCCGCCACGTGCTCGAGGACTCCCTCGCGATCCTGTCGCGGGCCAACCAGGCCCTGCAGACCCTCGAGCGCTACAAGTCCCGCCTCGACGAGGTCACCGGCACGTTGTCCGCGCTCGAGATCGAGGACCTCGTCACCGTCCGCGACGTCGCCAGCGTCCTGCAGCGCCTCGAGATGGTGCGACGGATCCGCGACGAGATCTCGGGGTACGTCGTCGAGCTCGGTGTCGACGGGCGCCTCCTCACCCTCCAGCTCGAGGAGCTCACCGGCGGCCTCGGCAACGACCGCGAGCTCGTCATCCGCGACTACCTCCCCGTCAGCCGCGGCGGCCTCACCCTCGACCAGGCCATGGCGGCGCTCGAGGAGCTCACCTCGACCGAGCTGCTCGACCTGTCGGCCGGGGCCAAGGCCGTCGGGTTCGCGATCGGCGGCGATGCGCTCGACTCCGCGGTGAGCCCGTGCGGGTACCGCCTGCTGAGCAAGGTCCCGCGCCTGCCCGGGGCGATCGTCGACCGCCTCGTCGACCACTTCGGGAGCCTGCAGAAGCTGCTGGCCGCCAACCTCGAGGAGCTCATGGACGTCGAGGGGGTCGGCGAGGGCCGCGCCCGCGCCGTCCGCGAGGGCCTGTCGCGCCTCGCCGAGTCCAGCATCCTCGAACGCTACGTGTGACCGGGTCCCACCCGCGGCCGGCCGCGGGGGTTTCCCGCGGGGCGCTCGCGCAGGCCGTCGCCCCCGAGCGACTCCACGAGCGCGTGCTCGAGTGGTACGCCGGTGCCCAGCGCGACCTGCCGTGGCGGCACGGCGACGCGTCGGCCTGGGGCATCTTCGTCTCCGAGGTCATGCTGCAGCAGACCCCGGTGGCGCGCGTCCTTCCCGTCTGGACCGAGTGGATGCAGCGCTGGCCGGAGCCGGCCGACCTGGCGGCCGAGGCCCCCGGGGAGGCGGTCCGCGCGTGGGGCCGCCTCGGGTACCCGCGTCGTGCGCTGCGCCTGCACTCTGCAGCGGTCGCCATGACCGAACGGCACGGCGGCAAGGTGCCGATGAGCGAGGCCGAGCTGTCCACCCTGCCCGGGGTCGGCGCCTACACCGCCGCAGCCGTGGCCACCTTCGCGTTCGGCGAGCGCACCGTCGTGGTCGACACCAACGTGCGCCGGGTGATCGCCCGCGCGGTCACCGGCGACGAGTATGCCGCGGCCTCACCGACGCGGGCCGAGCACACCCTGGCCACGAGCCTGGTCCCCGAGGACTCCGACCGCGCGCGGACCTGGAGCGTCGCGGTGATGGAGCTGGGAGCGCTGGTCTGCACCGCCAGGGCACCCCGCTGCGGCGAGTGCCCGATCCTCGACCTGTGCCGGTGGCAGTCGCTGGGCCGTCCCGCCCACGAGGGGCCACCACGACGGGGCCAGGCCTGGGCCGGCACCGACCGCCAGATGCGGGGAGCCCTGCTGCGGCGCCTGCGGGAGAGCCCCGGACCGGTGCCGAGGTCGGTCCTCGAGGGCGTGTCCGACAACGTCGTCCAGCGTGAGCGGTGCCTCGACTCGCTCGTCGCCGACGGGTTGGTCGAGCCCCTCGCCCGAGACTTCTTCCGGCTGCCCGGCGCGCTTGGGAGCTGAGATGACCACGCCTCCGGTGGGTTCCGACCAGGGACGGGCCGCGCCCGGCACCGGGGACCGGCCGCGCAACCGGAGGGCGGCGAAGGCGCTGCGGCACGGCGCCTCTGCCACCGGACGGGCCATCGGACGAGGGACCGTGGCGGGGGCGCGTCTGGCCGGCCGGGGCGGTCGGGCGGGAGCCCGCAGGGCCAGGGCCTACACGAGCTCCTCCGGTGCCGGGGAGACCGGCCTGGCCCGGATCATCGAGCTGCACTTCGTCAACCTCGCGGGCGACGCCGCCCTCACCGTCAGCCTCGCGGGCACGATCTTCGCGATCCCGACCGACGAGGCCCGGGGGCAGGTCGCGCAGTTCCTCGCGCTGACGATGGCGCCGTTCGCCCTGCTCGCACCGTTCATCGGCCCGTTGCTGGACCGGTTCCGGCACGGCCGGCGCTGGGCGATCGGGACCACCTTGGCCCTGCGCGCCTTCCTCTGCTGGGTGCTCGCGGGGGCGGTCGCCAACGACTCGCCGTGGCTCTTCCCTGCGGCCCTGGGATGCCTCGTCGCGTCCAAGGCGTACGGCGTCACCCGCGCCTCCGCGGTACCCCGCCTGCTCCCTGCGGGGTTCAGCCTCGTCAACGCCAACTCCCGCAACGCCCTGGCCGGGGTCGCCGGCATGGCCGTCGGCGGCGGTCTCGCCGGCGCGGCTGCCAAGGTCGGCCCCGAGTGGTCGCTGCGGCTGGCGTTCCTCATCTACGTCGTGGGCACGGTGCTCGCCATCAGGCTCCCGGCGCGGGTCGACTCGAGCACCGGCGAGCTGGACATCGAGGACACCGGGCCGGTCGCCATACCTCGTCGTGACGCGGGCCGCACCGGCGTGCTCCGGCGGCTGCGGGCGCGGGTGGCCGCACTGCCGACCACCGTCCTCGTGGCCCTCACCAGCGCCGTCGGGGCCCGGCTGCTGACCGGATTCCTCACGCTGTTCATGGCGTTCCTCATGCGCGAGCACCCGATCCCGGGGCACAGCGGCACCCTCGTGCTGGGTCTGGTGGTGGGGGCGGCCGGCGCCGGCAACGCCCTCGGCACCGTCATCGGCAACGCCCTGCGCAGGTTGCGCCCGGACGTGATCATCGCCGTGGCCCTGATCGCCGACGTGCTCGCCGCCCTCGTGGCGGCCGTCTTCTACTCGCTGGTCACGCTGCTCGTGCTGGGCCTCGTCGCCGGACTCGCCGCCCAGCTCATCAAGCTCAGCAGCGACGCCGTCGTCCAGCGCGACATCGACGAGAGCGTGCGCACGCGGGTCTTCGCCTGGTCGGAGACGGTGCTCCAGATCGCCTGGGTCGTCGGCGGCGGCATCGGCATCGGGCTGCCCCTGATCCCCCAGCTCGGCTTCGGCGTGATCGCCGGCCTGCTCGTGCTGGTGCTCGCCGCCTCGATCCGCATCAGGATGACCCGACGGCACCTGGCCCACCCCGCCCCGGCAGTCTGACCCCGCTCGGCCCCCGGGCGGTCAGAGGGTGAGGAGCATGCGGGTGTTGCCCAGGGTGTTGGGCTTGACCCGTTCGAGGTCGAGGAACTCCGCGACACCCTCGTCGTAGGAGCGCACCAGCTCGGCGTACACCTCGGGCTCGACGGCCTGCCCCTCGATCACCTCGAACCCGTGCCGGGTGAAGAAGTCGACCTCGAAGGTGAGGCAGAACAGCCGCTGCACCCCGAGCTCGCGGGCATCGGCCATCAGCGCCTCCAGCAGCTGCGACCCGACGCCCCTGCCCTTGGCGGCCGGGCTCACGGCCAGGGTGCGGATCTCGGCGAGGTCCTCCCACATCACGTGCAGGGCACCGCAGCCCAGCAGCGGGGACCCGTCCCCGACCTCGGCGACCCGGAACTGCTGGACGGCCTCGTAGTAGGTGACGGCGTCCTTCGAGACCAGCACCCGCGACTCGGCGTGCGGGCGCACGAGGTCGCGGATGGCACGGATGTCGCTGGTCCGGGCCCTGCGGACGACCAACCCACCGGTCGGGCCGGCGCCCGTCGTGCGCAGGCCGGGCTCAGGCGCCAAGGCGACCGTTCCGCATGTCCTTGAACGTGCTCTGGGCGGCCGAGCCCAGCAGGACCACCGACTGGCGCTCACGGGTGCCGATCGCACCCGGGACGACGGTGTTGCGGATCGAGGCCGGGTCGGACACGAACACGCTGGCCGAGAGGTTCAGCACCTCGGCCGGCGAGAGGTCGGTGGCCAGGTGCGGTGCGATCCGGCCGAGCAGCGACGCGAGCCGCGCAGGGCCCATCTTCCGGGCCATCACCGCACCGGCCTTGATCAGCTCGCCCTGGTGGGCCGAGCGTCCGAAGTCGCCGTTGGGCAGGTGCTTGCGCTCGCGGGCGAAGGCGAGGGCCCGCTGTGCGTCCAGCAGGTTCGCGCCCTTCTTGGTGATCTGCATGTTGTCGACGCTCTTGAGCGCCTTGTCGGCCACGTAGTCGATGCCGCCGATCGCCCGGACCATGTCCTTGAAGCCCTTGAAGCCGGCGATGACGTAGCCGTCGATCTGCACCCCGGAGGCCTTGGACACCGCGGCGACCTGGCCCTTGACCCCGCCGAACACCAGGGCCGCGTTGATCTTGGCGTTGCCCCCGCCCGCGAGCGGGACCCACGAGTCGCGGGGGATGCCGACGATGCCGCCGACACCCTTGGCATCGACACCGATGATGTGCAGGGCGTCGCCACGGCACTTCTCGACCGGCTGCGGCGTCCGGGCGTCGGACCCGATGGCCAGCACCCGCATCGTCGCGAACGGCGGGCGCGCCACTCCCAGCGACGGCCACCAGCCGCCGACGACCTTCCAGGTCTTGTCCTTCACGAGCAGGGTGACGTCCTTGCCCCGCACGACCGACGCGACCGCGACGCCCTTCCAGTTCCCGGTCGACCCGATCACGATCACGCCCTTGGTGCCCGGCTTGCGCTTGGACAGCGCCGTGGCCACCGCCCCGGACGCCGGCACCGTTCCGCCGAGGTAGACCTTGGTCATCACGGCGAGCAGGTCCGCCGGCAGACCCTTGCCGGTCGCGGCGGGCTTGGCGGGCGCCGGTGGAGCTGCGGCGGTCGAGGACGACGAGGGGGCTGCCGCCTTCTTCTCGTCCTTCGTGCACGCCGCGAGCGTCAACGGTGCGCCGAGCAGGCCGAGCAGCAGGGAGCGACGGGGCACGGGACGACGGAAGAGGGAGAGACCGGGCAGGGAGTCACGCACGAGGGGAGGAACCACGCGCAACAGGGTACGTCGCGGCGCCATACCCGGTGTGCACCACTCACCCCCCGCGCGTCCCCCACCGCCGCGCACCGGTATGACGGGTGCGAGCGCACAGTGAGGTGGCCCGGACCCGTCGGGGTCCGGGCCACCCGGTCCGCCGGGCGCGCGCCGGCGGGGTCGTGCGGCCGGGCTACTTGACCTTGTAGATCGGCTGGGTCTGGACGTTGAGCTGGTCCATCTTGACCTTGGCCGCCTTGCTCAGGGACTTGTCCGTGATGCGCAGGACGTCGAACCCCTTGCCGAGGTCGGAGGAGTAGACGTGGCCGTTGTAGTAGTAGGAGGACCACGTGCCGCCCCCACCACCGGCCGGGCCGGCCGGGCCCCGCTCGAAGTACCCGATCTCCCTGGGGTTCGAGCTGTCGGTGAAGTCCCAGAAGCTCGTGCCGCCCATGTACCAGGACTGCACCATGACGTCGCGGCCCTTGACCGGGATGAGCGAGCCGTTGTGGGCCACGCAGTTCTCGGAGTCGAACTGGTGCCGCGGGATCTTGTAGTACGAGCGGAACGTCAGCGTGCGGTCCTTGCCCAGGTCGTAGATGCCGTTCGCGCCACGGTTCGGGCCGATGGCCGCGTTGCAGGTGGCCGCACCGCCGCCGCCGAGCTCGTCGGTGAAGACGACCTTGGTGGCGTCGTTGTTGAACGTCGCCGAGTGCCAGAAGGCGAAGTTCGTCGTGTCCCTGACGCGGTCGATGACCTTGGGCGCCACCGGGTTCGTGATGTCCATGATGATGCCGTCACCCATGCAGGCACCGGCCGCGATGCCCCGGGCCGGGTTGACGGTGATGTCGTGGCAACCGGAGGTGTTGGTGTAGCCGCCGTCGGGGAACAGGTTGGGCTCGGCCACGACCGCGGCCTTCGTCGGCGCCTTCTTCGGCACCGCGATGATCGAGATCGAGTCGTGCGGCGGCTTGCAGTCCGGGAAGGTCTCGCTGGGCGAGTAGCTCGAGACGTAGAGGTAGTCGGTCTTCTTGCCGGGGATGAGCGAGTGCGTGTGCGAACCGCACGCCGTCTCGACCGACTTGATGTACCTCGGGTTGCGCACGTCCGAGATGTCGAAGATCTTCATGCCCTCCCACGACTCCTTGATCGTCGCGGACTGCGGCACCGAGGTGCACGAGTCGTCCGATCGTGAGGAGTCGGTGGACAGGTAGAGCAGGTTGCCCGAGACCGTGACGTCGTTCTGGGAGCCCGGGCAGCTCACCTGGGCGACCATGCGGGGCTTCTCGGGCTTCTTCACGTCGTAGATGACGAACCCGTTGTAGTTGCCGACGAACGCCATGTCGTCCTGGAAGGCGATGTCGGTCCCGGTCGCGCCCGCGAGGGGGCCGCTGCTCGGGAGGTTGATCAGGTGTTCGACGTTGGCGCTGCGCCCGATCTCGTCCGGTCCCAGCTGGGTGCCGGACTTGCCGACCCCGTCCGCGGCGTAGGCCGCAGTCGCTGGGATCGTGAGGGCGAGCGCGGCAGCGGTGGCCAGCACCGTGTGACGCATTCTCATCTCGCAGGCTCCTGCCGTAGAGGCGTCCGTTCCGGCGCCCCTTCAGCGTCGGAATCATGACGATCCGTCCACCCTGCCCGGGTTCGGGTGCGCATCTCAAGGGTGCTTTGCCCTGCTTCCGGTAAAAAATTCCGGTTAGGGTGAGGCGATGAGGAACGAGCACCACGAGGCTCTTCGCCGTGCCCGGACGCCCGGCATCCGTGTCGTCGCAGGGCTGTCCGTCGGGTTGGCGCTGCTCGTGTCCGGGTGCTCCCCGGACCCGGCCCCGCCGACCACGACCGCGACGTCCCCCACCGCCCCGGTGCTCCAGCCGGGATCCCCCGGCGAGCCCAACGCCTCCCTCACGGGGTCGGCAGCCCTCCCGACGACCAGGGGCGAGCCCCTCGAGGCGGACGTCCGCTTCATGCAGGACATGATCGTCCACCACGCCCAGGCGATCGTCATGGTCTCCCTCGTCAGGGACCGCCTCGCCGACACGCAGGTGAAGTCCCTCGCGGCGCGCATCGCCGACGAGCAGCGCCCGGAGATCGACGCGATGGCCAAGTGGCTGGAGGACAGGGACCAGACCGTTCCCCCGCAGGCGGCCAATCCCGAGGCCGGCGCGGCCTCCTCGCACCACCGCGGCATGCCCGGCATGGCCACCCCTGCCCAGCTCGCGCAGCTCGCCGACGCGAGCGGCCCGGAGGCGGACACGCTCTGGCTGCGGCTCATGACCGCCCACCACGAGGGCGCCCTCGCCATGGTGGTCCAGCAGCACCGCGACGGCACCGACGACGTGGTCACCCAGCTGGGCGACGAGATCCACGTGACCCAGTCCGTCCAGATCGGCTACATGCGCGAGATGCTCGACCGCCTCACCTGACCCGACCCAAACGGCGGCTCACCCGCGGTCGTGGAGCGTGATGTGGTAGCCATCCGGGTCGGCCAGGGTGAACGTCCTGCCGAAGGGCCCGTCGACCGGCGCCGACACGATGGGGTGGCCGTCGGCGACGAGCGCGTCGTGGATGTCCTGCACCCCGGTGGCGCGCAGCCAGATGGCCGCACCGATGCCGGGCTGGGCCACCGACTCGAGATCGGTGCCGGGGACGAGGTCGCGCAGGGCGAAGGCGATGGGCTCGGTGGCGAAGACGACGGCGTGCGGCGGGCCGACTTCTGCACGCACCAAGCCCAGGTATCGCTCGTAGAACGCCCGCGAGGCGGCGAGGTCGCGCGCCTGCAGGGAGATGAAGTCAGGGCCGGTGACAGGCATGGGTGCTCCTCGGTTCGTGTGTGTCAGTCTTCTGACACGCGAGAATGTATGTCAGAATGCTGACATGAGTCAAGGTGACGCCGGCATCGACCTCGAGACCTCCCTCGGCTACCTCCTCAAGGAGGCTTCCAGTGCCCTGCGGCAAGCCATGGAGGCGGTGCTGCGCCCGCTGGACATGACGGTGACGCACTACTCGTGCCTCGAGCTCCTGGCCCAGCGCCCGGGCCTGTCGAACTCCGAGCTCGCGCGGGGCGCCTTCGTCACCCGGCAGTCGATGAACGTGCTGCTGCAGCACCTGGAGCGCATCGGCCACGTCACCAGGGCGACCGAGGCGGCCGTCGGCAAGGCGCTCCCCACCCGCCTGACACCCCGGGGACGCAGGATCCTCGCCAAGGCCTCGGCCGCGGTCCGCGACGTCGAGGTCAGGATGGTGGCCGACCTTAGCCCAGTGGAGCGCGCCCAGGCCTTCGCCCTCCTGGCGCAGATGACCCGCTCCCTGCGGGCCGAGGGCGCCGACAGCTAGGCGAGGCCCCGGCAGCACGAGAGGGCGGCACCCGTGGGGGTGCCGCCCTCTGGCGGTGGGTATGGCGCGAGGTCACCCGCGCGCCATACCGGTGGTCACTCCGAGGAGTCGCCCACGGTCTCGACGATCGGGAGCTCGATCCCGCTCGGGTGCGGGGTGCCGACGAAGGTGAACGTCGCCGACTTGCCCTCGCCCTCGGCGTTGACGAGCACCAGCTCGCCGGCCTTGAGCTCGCCGTAGAGGATCTTCTCGGACAGCACGTCCTCGATCTCGCGCTGGATGGTGCGACGCAGCGGTCGCGCACCGAGCACGGGGTCGTAGCCCTTCTTCGCCAGCGCGTTCTTGGCCTCGGTCGTGAGCTCGATGCCCATGTCCTTGTCCTTGAGGCGCTTGTCCAGCTTGGCGATCTCGAGGTCGACGATCTGCACGATCTCGTCCTGCGTGAGCTGGGGGAAGACGATGATGTCGTCGACGCGGTTGAGGAACTCGGGGCGGAAGTGCTGCTTGAGCTCGTCCGTGACCTTGTTCTTCATCCGGTCGTAGTCGCTGCGGGTCTCCGCGCCCGCCGAGAAGCCCAGCGAACCCTTCGAGATGTCCCGTGTGCCCAGGTTGGTCGTCATGATGATGACGGTGTTCTTGAAGTCGACCATCCGACCCTGGGAGTCGGTGAGGCGGCCGTCCTCCAGCACCTGCAGCAGCGAGTTGAAGATGTCCGGGTGGGCCTTCTCGACCTCGTCGAACAGCACCACGGAGAACGGCTTGCGGCGCACCTTCTCGGTGAGCTGCCCGCCCTCTTCGTAGCCGACGTAGCCGGGAGGCGAACCGAACAGCCGCGACACGGTGTGCTTCTCGGAGAACTCCGACATGTCGAGCTGGATCAGGCTGTCCTCGTCGCCGAAGAGGAACTCGGCGAGCGTCTTGGCCAGCTCGGTCTTACCGACACCGGTCGGACCGGCGAAGATGAACGAGCCACCGGGACGACGCGGGTCCTTCAGACCGGCGCGGGTGCGCCGGATCGCCTGGGACATCGCCTTGATGGCGTCGTCCATGCCGACCACGCGCTTGTGCAGCTCGTCCTCCATGTGGAGCAGTCGCGAGGACTCCTCCTCGGTGAGCTTGAAGACCGGGATGCCGGTGCTGGCAGCCAGGACCTCGGCGATGAGCTCCTCGTCGACCTCGGCCACGACGTCCATGTCGCCGGACTTCCACTGCGACTCGCGCTCGGCCTTCTGGGCGAGCAGCTTCTTCTCGTCGTCGCGCAGGCTGGCGGCCTTCTCGAAGTCCTGGCCGTCGATGGCCGACTCCTTCTCCAGGCGCACGGCGGCGATCTTGTCGTCGAACTCGCGCAGGTCCGGCGGTGCGGTCATCCGGCGGATGCGCAACCGCGCGCCCGCCTCGTCGATGAGGTCGATCGCCTTGTCCGGGAGGAACCGGTCGTTGATGTAGCGGTCGGCGAGGTTGGCCGCGGAGACCAGCGCAGCGTCCGTGATGGACACGCGGTGGTGCGCCTCGTAGCGGTCGCGCAGGCCCTTGAGGATCTCGATCGCGTGGCTGAGCGTGGGCTCGGCGACCTGGATCGGCTGGAAACGACGCTCGAGCGCCGAGTCCTTCTCGATGTGCTTGCGGTACTCGTCGAGCGTCGTGGCCCCGATGGTCTGGAGCTCGCCACGGGCCAGCATCGGCTTGAGGATGCTGGCGGCGTCGATCGCTCCCTCGGCGGCACCCGCACCCACGAGGGTGTGGATCTCGTCGATGAACAGGATGATGTCGCCGCGGGTGCGGATCTCCTTGAGGACCTTCTTCAGCCGCTCCTCGAAGTCACCGCGGTAGCGGCTGCCGGCCACGAGCGCGCCGAGGTCGAGGGTGTAGAGCTGCTTGTCCTTGAGGGTCTCGGGCACCTCGCCCTTGACGATGTCCTGGGCGAGGCCCTCGACGACGGCGGTCTTGCCGACGCCGGGCTCACCGATGAGCACCGGGTTGTTCTTGGTGCGGCGGGACAGCACCTGCATGACCCGCTCGATCTCCTTCTCGCGCCCGATGACCGGGTCGAGCTTGCCCTCCCGGGCGGCCATCGTCAGGTTGCGGCCGAACTGGTCGAGCACGAGCGACCCTGCGGGGGTGCCCTCCTGCTGGACGCCGCCGCCGACGCCGGTGGCCTGGCCCTCCTTGCCCTGGTAGCCCGAGATCAGCTGGATGACCTGCTGGCGCACCCGGTTGAGGTCGGCCCCGAGCTTGACGAGGACCTGCGCGGCAACGCCCTCACCCTCGCGGATGAGCCCGAGCAGGATGTGCTCGGTGCCGATGTAGTTGTGGCCGAGCTGCAGCGCCTCGCGGAGGCTGAGCTCGAGGACCTTCTTCGCCCGCGGCGTGAAGGGGATGTGTCCACTCGGGGCCTGCTGGCCCTGGCCGATGATCTCCTGGACCTGCTCGCGGACCGACTCCAACGAGATACCGAGGCTCTCCAGAGCCTTGGAGGCGACGCCTTCACCCTCGTGGATGAGGCCGAGCAGGATGTGCTCCGTGCCGATGTAGTTGTGGTTGAGCATGCGCGCCTCTTCCTGCGCGAGCACCACAACCCGACGGGCCCGGTCGGTGAACCGTTCAAACATCTCTTCTGCTCCTGCCTATCGAGTCATCCTCGATGCTATCCGTGCGACACGCGCCCCGCGCGCGCCTTCCGCCGACCGATACCTGATCGGGACGGTTCCAGCCTGCTCGTGGTGCTTGTTCGGGGAACGCCCGTGCGTGGCCGCCTGTTCCCCACCCTGAGCCGGGTCGGCTCATGTTCGCCGTGGGCGGACGGACTCCGGGCGTGGTCGAGGCCCCCTCGGGCCCTTCCGGGCTGGGTATGGCGCGCGACCGGCCCCGCGCCATACCTCCCGGGTGGTGGGTGATCAGGCCCCCGGACCCTTCTTCCGGACCTCGTCCACGTGCTCCATCGCGGTCCGCAGCTCGGCGAGCCAGCTGTCGGACTTCTCCCCGACCAGGCGGACGCACCAGGCGAGGGCCTCGGAACGCGACTTGGCGACGCCGGCCTCGACGAGCGTGTCGAGGACCCGGCGCTCCGGCTGGCGCAGCCGCGTCATCACCGGAGCCGCGAGGTGGGTGAACATCGCCTCGGTGTCGCCGACCCGAACGCCCCAGGAGACCTTGCGGCCGGAGAGGTGCTCGAGCTCGCGGGCGATCTCGATGCGGCGTTCGCGGGTGTCCTCCCGGAAGGAGGTGATGCGGCCGCGCGCGGCGATCTCGCGGGCGGTGGTGTCGTCGGCGTCCGTCTCGAGGGCGGGCTCGGCCAGGGTGCCGACGATGACGAGCTCGTCGCGGTCACGGGTGACCTCGACGGGCCCGGTGAACCAGTCGGCGGGGAGCCGCCCGGCAAGCCATGCTTCTGCTGTGGTCTTGGTAGTCATGTAATGATGATTACACCGTTACAACCACGCCACCAGACGTGTCCGCTCAGGGCGAACGGTTCGGCTCAGCGCAGGTCGCGACGGTCGCTGATCCGCTTGGCCTTGCCCAGGGAGCGCTCGAGCGCGTGGGGCGCGAGCACCTCGACGGCGATCGTCACGCCGACGTGGTCCTTCACGCGCGAACGCAGTGCGGAGGCCATCGCCGCGCGGGCGGCCTCGTCGGTCGGGTGCGCCGACTCCACCTGGACGGTCAGCTCGTCCATGCGTCCGGGCCTGGTGAGCACGCACAGGTAGTGGGGGGTCAGCCCCTCGATGGCGAGCAGGTGCTCCTCGATCTGCGACGGGAAGACGTTGACCCCACGGACGATCATCATGTCGTCGCTGCGCCCGGTGATCTTGGCCATCCTGCGGAACTGCGGGTAGGCCGTGCCGGGCAGGAGGGTGGTGAGGTCGCGGGTGCGGTAGCGGACCACCGGCATCGCCTGCTTGGTCAACGACGTGAAGACGAGCTCACCCTCCTCGCCGTCCGGGAGCACCTCGCCCGTGATCGGGTCGACGACCTCGGGGTAGAAGTGGTCCTCCCAGACGTGCAGCCCGTCCTGCGTCTGCCCCGACTCCTGCGAGACGCCCGGGCCCATGACCTCGGACAGCCCGTAGATGTCGACCGCCCGGAGGTTGCTACGGCGCTGGACCTCCTCGCGCATCTGCTCCGTCCAGGGTTCGGCGCCGAAGATGCCGATCTCCAGCGAGGTGTCCTTCGGGTCGATGCCCTGGGCCTCCATCTCGTCGAGGATCGCGAGGAAGTAGGAGGGCGTGACCATGATGATGCGGGGCCTGAAGTCCTGGATGAGCTGGACCTGGCGCTCGGTCATGCCGCCGCTGACCGGCACGACGGTGCAGCCGAGCCGCTCGGCGCCGTAGTGCGCACCGATGCCACCGGTGAACAGGCCGTAGCCGTAGGCGATGTGGACCATGTCGCCCGGACGGCCGCCGGCGGCCTCGATCGAGCGGGCCATCACCTCGGCCCAGGTGTCGATGTCCTCGCGGGTGTAGCCGACGACGGTGGGCTTGCCCGTCGTGCCGCTCGAGGCGTGGATGCGCGAGACCTGCTCCCGCGGCACCGCGAACATGCCGAAGGGGTAGTTGTCGCGCAGGTCGGCCTTGGCCGTGAACGGGAAGCGGGAGAGGTCGGCGAGCTCGTGGACGTCGTCGGGGTGCACCCCGGCGGCGTTGAAGGCCCCGCGGTAGTGCGGGACGTGGTCATAGGCATGACGCAGGCTCCAGCGCAGCCGTTCCAGCTGCTGGGCGCGCAGCTCCTCCACCGACGAGACGACGTTGTCCATGGCAGCGATCCTCGCACTGCCACCCGCGCAGTGGCGTGCAGCGGCCCACGGCCCCCGAACCTGAGAGTTTCCCGTGAATGCCGGATGCCGGTGTCGCCCACCGGGGATCGGACGTACGCTCGCCAAGGTGGACCGGGTGCAGTCGCCGCTGGTCGTCGACACCCCCTCGGGACCGGTGAGCGACGTGGCTCCGCCTGCCGGCCGGTCCCGTCCGGCCCGCCGCTGGATCGTCCTCGCCGCGGTGCTGGCCGTGGTCGTGGCCGCCGGCACGGGCTTCGCCCTCACCCGCGGACCGGACGTCCCTCCCCTGACGCAGGCAGACGTCCAGAAGCAGGTCGAGAAGGGCATCGCCGACGCGCAGGAGAACGCCCGCAAGGCCCCCACCGACGCGGCGACGGCCTACCGGGCCGCCCTGCCCTCGCTGGTCACCATCACCACCACGGGTGTGGGTGCCAAGGGATCCCAGAACGGCACGGGAGCGGGGGTGGTGGTCAGCGCCGAGGGCACCATCCTCACCGCCCTGCACGTCGTCGACGGTGCGGACACCATCCGCGTTCGGTTCACCGACGGCACCCGGGCCAGCGCCTCGATCAAGGAGCAGGAAGCGGCCAGCGACACCGCCGTCCTGACGCCGGACACGCTGCCCCAGGTCGTGGTCCCCGCCGTCCTGGGCGGGGGTGCGCAGGTCGGCGACGAGGTCTTCCCCCTCGGCCACCCCCTCGGCCTCACCCAGTCCCTGAGCGGCGGCCTCGTGTCGGCGCTGGACCGCTCGATCAGCGTCGGCTCCGGACAGACCCTCAAGGGGTTGATCCAGTTCGACGCCGCGGTGAACCCCGGCAACTCCGGTGGCCCGCTGCTCAACCGCGACGGACAGGTCATCGGCATCGTCACCGGGCTGGCCAACCCGTCCGAGCAGAACTTCTTCGTGGGCATCGGATTCGCCGTTCCCATCGCCACGGCCGGCGGCGTCGCCGGCAGCCCGCCGCAGTGAACCCAGGAGAGCCCATGGACCCGCACCGCCCGCAGCCCGGTCGCCCGCAGCACCCGCTGGAGCAGGCGCTCTACGAGGTGAAGAAGACCATCGTCGGGCAGGACCTGCTGGTGGAGCGGATGCTCGTCGCCCTCCTCGCGCGTGGACACCTCCTCGTCGAGGGCGTCCCCGGGCTGGCCAAGACGATGGCGGTCAAGACGCTGGCGGAGGCGATCGGTGGGGAGTTCCAGCGGATCCAGTTCACCCCCGACCTCGTGCCGGCCGACGTCATCGGCACGCGGATCTACAACCAGAAGGAGGGCGAGTTCCAGGTCTCCCTCGGGCCGGTGTTCGCCAACCTCGTCCTCGCCGACGAGATCAACCGCGCGCCGGCGAAGGTCCAGAGCGCGCTGCTCGAGGTGATGCAGGAACGCCAGGTGACGATCGGCCGCGAGACCTTCAAGGCCCCGAACCCCTTCCTGGTCATGGCGACCCAGAACCCCATCGAGTCCGAGGGCACCTACGCGTTGCCGGAGGCGCAGGTCGACCGGTTCATGCTCAAGACGGTCATCGGGTACCCCACGCCCTCGGAGGAGTTCGTCGTCGTCGAGCGGATGACCACGCGGCTCGAACCGACCCAGCGGGTCCTCGACCCGGAGCGGCTCGTGGAGTACCAGCAGCAGGCAGACGCGGTCTACGTCGACCCCGCGGTCATCGAGTACGCGGTGCGGCTCGTCGGCGCGACCCGCAACCCGGCGTCGGTCGGGCTGCCCGAGCTGGCCAGGTACCTGTCGTTCGGGGCCAGCCCGCGCGCATCCATCAACCTCGTCCTCGCGGGCAAGGCGTTGTCGTTCCTGCGTGGTCGCGACTTCGCCCGACCCCAGGACGTGCGCGACCTCGCGTTCGACGTGATGCGGCACCGCCTCGTCCTGTCCTACGAGGCCCTGGCCGAGGGCATCGGACCGGACGACCTGCTCGAGCCCATCCTGCGCGCCGTCTCCATGCCCGACGTCCCGCTCCGGGACCGCCGCCCCCAGCAGACCGAGGCACCGTGGACCGCCGGGCCACGCTGACCGAGCCGGGGGCCACGGCCTCCCCGCTCACCGCCGAGCGACTGCTGCGGCGGTTGGAGTGGCGCGTCATCCGCCGGCTCGACGGCCGGTTGCAGGGCGACTACCGCACGCTGTTCCGCGGGTCCGGTGTCGACTTCACCGACCTTCGGGAGTACGCCCCCGGCGACGACCTGCGCCACATCGACTGGAACGTCACCGCGCGGATGGACACCCCGTACGTGCGCGAGTACATCGAGGACCGCGAGGTCACCTGCTGGCTGCTGCTCGACCGCACCGCGTCCATGGGGTTCGGCCCCGTCGACCGGCAGAAGTCGCTCGTGCTCGCCGAGGTCGCCACCACCCTGGCCCACGTCCTGTCCCGCGGCGGCAACCGGATCGGCGCGGCCCTGTTCGACGGCACCATCGCGACCATCCCTCCCGGCCAGGGACGCAACCAGGTCCTGCGGATCGCCCAGGCCCTGCTGCGCCCACCGCCGGCCGCCCCCGTCTCACGCACCGGTCGCACCGGCCGCCGCTGGGGCCGGTCCCACACGGAGGAACCGGCCACCCCCGGGACCACCGACCTGTCGGTGCTGCTGCGCGCCGCCCTCGGCCTGGCGCGTCGACGTTCGCTGCTGGTCATCGTCTCCGACTTCATCACCCAGCCGGGGTGGGAGAAGCACCTGTCGCTGCTGGCCCGACGGCACGACGTCGTCGCCATCCAGGTCGTCGACCCGCGCGAGTCCGAGCTGCCGGCGGTGGGGATGGTCTACGTCGAGGACTCCGAGACGGGAGAACAGATCTTCGTCGACACCGACGACCCGGTCTTCCGCGAGCGCCTGGCGGTCCTGGCCGCAGAACGCCAGGAGTCCCTCCAGGCCGCCGCCCGCAAGGCCGGCACCATGATCCACACCGTCGCCACCGACGACGACCTGGTCCGGGCCCTGGCCCGGATCTCCGCCCTGCGCAGGAGCCAGGGCCGATGAGCTTCACCTGGCCGTGGATGCTGCTGGGCCTGTTCGCGGTGCCCGCGCTCGTGGTCGCCTACCGGGCGCAGCAGCGCCGTCAGGACGCACGGCGCGACGAGCTGGCCGCGATGGGGCTGGTGCCCGTGGGCGGCATACCGACCGAGGCCGGCGCAGCCGGGCCGGGACAGGTATGGGGCGCAGCCGGTTCCCCGGCGCGGCGCCGCGACCGCCGGCGGCACCTGGCCCCGGCCCTCATGCTGGCAGCGCTCACGGTCCTGCTGGTCTCGCTGGCCCGGCCCACCGCCACCGTGGCCGAGCCCCGGCGGGAGGGGACGGTCATGCTGGCCTTCGACATCTCGACCAGCATGGCAGCCAAGGACATCTCCCCCACCCGGCTCGACGCCGCCAAGGCCGCCGCGCGGAAGTTCGTCGAGCGCCAGCCGTCGACGATCCGCATCGGGGTGGTCGCCTTCGGTGACAGCGCCCTGGTCTCCCAGCAGCCGACCGAGGACCGCACCGAGGTGCTCGCGGCGATCGACCGCCTCACGCCGCAGGGCGCCACCGCGGTGGGCCGGGGCATCGTGTCCTCGCTCAGCGCCATCGCAGGCAAGCCGATCGAGGTGGGGGCCACGCCCGGAGCCGGGGACGACGCCGACATCGGCTACTACGGCTCCGCGGCCATCGTGCTGCTCTCGGACGGCGAGAACACCACCGATCCCGACCCCCTCGAGATCGCCGACCTCGCCTCGAGCGCCGGCGTGAAGATCTACACGATCGGCGTGGGCAGCACCCGGGGCACGGTCCTGCAGGTGGACGGGTTCCAGATCTCCACCGCGCTGGATGAGGCATCGCTGCGCAAGATCTCCGAGACCACGGACGGCGCCTACTACGCCGCCGACGACGCCGCCTCCCTCTCGAAGGTCTACAGCTCCATCGACCTGGCGTGGACCGCGCGCACCCAGGAGCGCGAGGTGACGTCGTGGTTCGCCACGGCGGCGGCGATCCTGCTGCTGCTCGGCGCGGCCGTGTCGGTGCTCCGAGCAGGACGGGTGGTCTAGATGTCGTTCGCGATCCCCTACGCACTCGTCGCGCTCGTGACCGTGCCGCTGCTCGTCGGCCTCTACCTGTGGCAGCTGCGCCGACGTCGTCGGCAGGCGGTCGCCTTCTCGAGCGTCGCGCTGATCCGCGCGGCGCTGCCCAGGCAGCGGATGTGGCGTCGGCACGTGCCGATCGCCCTCGTCCTCGCCGCGCTCGCGGCCCTCGGCACGGCCGCCGCCCGGCCGCAGGTGCGCGCCGAGGTGCCCATCTCCTCCTCCGCGGTGATCCTCGCTGTGGACGTGTCAGGATCGATGTGCGCCACCGACGTCACCCCCAACCGGCTGGCGGCAGCCCAGGACGCGGTGCGCTCCTTCATCGACAAGCAGGACGACCGCACCCGGATCGGGCTCGTGGTGTTCTCGGGGTTCGCGCAGGTCGCGGTCGCACCGACGACCGACCACGACCAGCTCACGAAGGCCGTCGACGGCCTCACCACCGGACGCGGCACCACCATCGGCGCCGCCATCCTGAAGTCCATCGACGCCATCGCCGAGATCAACCCCCAGGTCGCCCCCGCAGACACCAGCGCGGGCGGCCAGGTGCCGGGGGTTCCGGGCGGGCTGCCCGGACAGCCCGGCACCCCCGGCAACCCGACGACCCCCACCCCGAAGGCGGCGCAGACCGCGCCCGAGATCGTCGTGCTGCTCACCGACGGGGCGAACACCCGCGGGGTCACCCCCGAGGACGCAGCGGCCCAGGCCGCCGCCCGAGGGGTGCGCGTCTACCCCATCGGGTTCGGCACGACCGAGCCCACGCAGATGGTCTGCACCCGCGAACAGCTCGGTGGCGGGCTGTACGACGGGCCCGGACAGGGGCTGAGCGGCATCGGTCCCGGAGGGCGCAACTTCCTCGTCGTCGACGAGGACGCCCTGCGCGCCGTGGCCTCGACGACGGGGGGCGAGTACTTCACCGCCAGTGACGCGGACCAGCTCCAGGGGGTGCTGGCGGACCTGCCCAAGCACGTGGTCACCCAGGAGCAGTCGGTCGACGTGAGCGTCGCGTTCGCGGCGATGGCCGCGGTGCTGCTCCTCGGCGGTCTGTGGCTCGGCAGCCGCTGGCGGTCCAACCCCAGCTGACCGACGTCAGGGGCAGGCGCGTGGGGAACCCTGGGCATTCTTCGCGTGGTCGATCAGCCAGGCCGCTCCGTCCCTCTTCATCGAGTAGGTGAGCGAGTAGATCGAGCAGGTCTGGCCGCGGTACCCGTCCTTGGCATCCTGCTCGGTCCGCAGGGCTGCTTCGACGACGGCTTCGTCACCGGAGACCTCGACCGATCCCACGGTCAGGTTGGTCCAGTACGACGACCCCAGCCCGGACTCCCAGGTGCTCAGGCTTCCGAGGTCACGCTTCAGGCGGGGGGTGAACAGCCCCCAGGCGATCTCGTAGTCGCCGTGGTTGATGCTCTCGCCGTGCAGCACGAGGGAGCGCGCGACATCCCCGGCCTCGGCGGAGTCGGGCACCACCTCGACCTCGAGGATGGAGCCCTGCGCCTCGGGGGCCTGGTTGTCACCGTCACATCCGCGTCCACCGTCCGGGGGCGTCAGGTCACGCCATTCGCGCAGGTGGGGGGCGAGCTGCGCCGCGGGCACCAGGAACCCGGTGCCCTCAACGGGATCGTCCTCGACGTTCCAGACCTGCTTGCCGGTGACGAGGCCGATGACAGACCCGTCACGGCCCAGCGCCGGACCGCCACTGTTGCCGCCGTTGATCGCGGCATCGGTGGCGATGAGTCCGGCCAGGTGGATGTCGACGTCGGAGTAGTCGGCTGACGCCTGCAGCCCGCTGACGATCCCTTGCGTGACGCGCAGGTCGCTCACGGCCTGCGGAAATCCCAGCAACGCGACCGGGGCGGCCAGCTGCGGCCCGACCGGTGCGAGCTTCAGCGGATGCTGGAGGTCCTCGGGCGACCAGAGGAGGGCTGAGTCCGAACCGCGGTCCAGGCCCACCACGTCGGCGGTCGTGTTGAAGCCGTCGCCCTGCACGCTGACGGTCTGCGCGTCGATCGCCACGTGGGCCGCCGTCATGATCTGGTGCGGCCCGACCACGAAGCCGGTCCCCATCCACCGCGCATCGCACGAGGCGACCTCGAGCCGGACCACGCCGGGCCGGGCATCGGCGACGAGCTTCGCCCAGTCGACGGGGCCGGCACTCTCGGCGCTGGTCGTGGACGTGGGCGTGGACACCGGTGTGGTGGTGGTTGGCGCTGTCGTGGTGGTCGGCGCAGTCGTGGTCGTGGACCCTGCCGAGGTGGCTGGACCCGGGTCGACCGGCGCCCCAGAACACGCCGCGACGGTGACGGCCAGCAGCCCTGTCACCGCGACCCGACCACGGACTCGAGTGCCCTGCATGGTGCCTCCCCAGTGACGCCGTGTGTCCCTTGTACTCCTGTGATGCCGTCCTGAACACCTACATCTGGCGGCTTTCCGGCGATTACGGGTGGTTCGCGCGCCGGGCAGGCCGAGTGGGGGCTCAGGCGCGGTGGCGTTCGGCGTGGGCGCGGACCTTGGAACGGTTGCCGCACCACTGCATGCTGCACCACCGCCGACGACCCCTCGGGTCGAGGAAGACCCATCCACAACCGTCCCCCGGGCAGGCGCCGACGGCTGACAGGTCCTCCTGGGTGAGGAGCTCCGACGCGGCCCACGCGACCGCCAGGAGGGGGCGCTCGAGCCCGCCCCCGACGGACCACCGTGGTGCCGGTCCCGGGCCGGGAACCAGCTCGGCCCGGGCGGCGGCCCTGCTGACCACGCCGTTGACACGGCGCAGAGCACGACTGTCCGCCGGGTCGAGGACCAGTGCGCGCAGGTCGGCGCGAAATCGCTTGGCGTCCTTGAGGATCGCGTCGCCCTCGGCCTTCCGGCTGGCCGCCCGACGACGCAGCGCCGTGGCCGCGTCCGCCTCGAGGAGCCCTGACACCGAAGCCCAGACGGCGAGGTGGTCGTAGGTCTTCAGGTAGTCGCTGGGCTCCGCCTCCGCCCACCCGGCCAGCGTGTTGACGAAGTCGAGCCCGGGGTGTCCGCCGACGGCCCGGGGCAGGGCGAGTCCGTCCACCACGAACCAGTGGCCGCCCTTGACCTCGGCGGAGGTCACCGCTTGACTGCTAACCATTCAAAGCATGTTATCTGGTTAGGAGACGATCATGCGACGACTCGCCGCAACCCCCGCCGCCCTGCTGGCGACCACCGCCGTCCTCGGGTTCGGGAGCACCCCGGCTGCCGCGGGCGGGACCGGAAGTCCTTGGACCCCATACCGGTCCAGCGACGTGACCGTCACGGCAGCTCGCTCGACGTGCGCGTTCGACGTGCGGATCTCCGTCGTCGAGGACGACGAGGAGTACCGCACCACGGCGACGTACCCCGACGGCACGCCCAGGGAGCAGCTGTTCCGCGGCACCCTCGTCGAGCGCTACACGAACCTGTCGACCGGGGGATCGGTCGTCCGGGACCTCAGCGCCACGGCGGTGTTCGCCTACAACCCGGACGGGTCGCCCGCGTCGCTCACGTCGCTCAAGGGGCCGTTCGGGGCGACGCTGCCTGCCGGGAGCACCCCGGCGACCGGGCTGTTCGTGCTGTCGGGCAAGGGAACCCGCGTGACCTTCGCCGCCGACGGGACGCGCAGCTTCACCCTCGGCCGGCACGGCAGCGCCGAGAACGTCTGCGACGCCCTCGACTGACGCGGAGCAGGGTCAGCGGCGGCGCTGGCAGCGACCGCACCAGAACAGGTTGCGGCCCGCCACCTCACGGGTCCGGATGCGCGACCCGCACACCAGGCACGGCTCACCCTGCCGCTTGTACACGTAGGAGGTCCGGGTCTGGAGCGGGTCGACCCGGCCGGCTGCCACCTCGGCGCGCACCTGCTCGACCTGTTCCGCGACCGTGACGATCTTCCCCGTCGCCACCCCCAGCGGCAGCAGGTCGACCAGGTCGAGCCAGATGGCGTCCCAGCTCGAGCGGCGCAGCTCCTTCCCGGGCCGGAAGGGGTCGATGCGCTGCCGGAAGAGGACCTCGCTGCGGTAGACGTTGCCGACCCCGGCCAGCACCGCCTGGTCCATGAGCAGCTCGGCCACCGACCGGGCGCTGCGCGAGATCTTGCGCCAGGCCAGCTCCGGGTCGGGCTCGGGTCGCAACGGGTCCGGCCCGAGCCGGGCCGTGACCGACTCGACCTGCTCCGGCGTGATCACGGCACACAGGTTGGGGCCGCGCAGGTCGGCGACGTGCGCGTCGTTCGCGAGGCGCAGGCGCACCTGGCCGACCACAGGCACCTCCCCGATGTAGGCGTGCTCGTCGATCGTGAACGTCCCGATCAGCCCGAGGTGGACGTGCAGCCAGGCGTCACCGTCGAACTCGACGAACAGGTGCTTGCCCCACGAGGTCGCGTGGACGAAGGTGCGGCCCGACAGCAGGGCGGCACCGGCGGCGAACTTGCCCTGCGGGCTGCTCGCCTCGGGCTGCGTTCCCCTGTATGCGGTGTCGAGGTCTCGGGCGAGGCGGTACAGCGTGTGGCCTTCGGGCATGGGGCCATCATGCGGCACTCCTACACTGCGGGCATGGCAGCCACCCAGACCCGGCTTCTGGTGCTCGGCGCCGTCGCCCTCTTCGAGCCGGTCAACGGCTACCAGATCCGCCGCGAGCTGCTGTCGTGGGACGTCGAGCAGTGGGCGCACATCAACCCCGGCTCCATCTACTCCGCCCTCACCACCCTGACCAAGCAGCAGCACCTCGTCCGCCACGACCTCGTCGACGGCGGGCGCACCGTCGCCGTCTACACGGTGTCGCCGGCCGGTCGCGCCGAGCTGGACCGCCTCTTCGGGGAGGCCCTGGAGACGGTCGACGCCTACGACTCGATCGGCCTCCAGACCGCGCTGAGCATGAGCGTGCTCGTCCCCCGCCCGATCGTCCTGGGCCACCTCGAGAAGCGGCTCGCGACCCTGGGCGCGATGCGCGAGAAGATGGCCGCCGACGCCGCGCAGGCCGCAGCGGGCGACTCCCTGCCGCCGCACGTCGTCGCCCTGGTGGACCTCTGGAGCCGCCTCGCGGCCACGCAGCACGACTGGTTGGACGAGACCGTCCGGCGGGTGCGGGCCGGCGACTTCGCGTATGCCGGGGAGCCGATGGGGTGGCAGCCCGCCGCCGACGACCCCGGCTGGCAGATGCAGGCCGACCGCGAGCGCTACCGGGCGATGCTGGCCGAGTAGGCCTCCACCCTCTCTGCGCACCCGTCAGCGATGAGTTCCTGTCGGTGCCGGGGTCTACGTTGCGGTGCGCGCCGTCGGGTCGTCCTCCGATCCGGGCGGCCAGCGCTGTTGACGGGCACTATTCAATGTTGAACACTGGTCAGGTCGCGCGGGACCACCGACCCACGCGGCCGACAGATCAAGGGAGCGGCAGATGATCCACGCACGGGGGCTCGTGCAGACCTTCCAGACACGGGAGGGCAAGAAGAAGACCGAGGTGCGCGCCGTCGACGGCGTCGACCTCGACGTCGCGGAGGGGGAGGTCGTCGGCTTCCTCGGTCCGAACGGCGCCGGCAAGACCACGACGCTGCGCATGCTGACCACGCTGCTGCGCCCGACCGAGGGCACGGCGACGGTCGCGGGGTACGACGTCGTCAAGGACTCCGAGCAGGTGCGCCGCAGCATCGGCTACGTCTCGCAGGCGGGCGGCGCCTTCAGCGGCGCGCGCGCGGGCGACGAGGTCGTCGACCACGGGATGCTCTACGGGATGAAGGGCGCCGAGGCCGAGCGTCGGGGCAAGGAGCTGTTCACCCAGCTCGACCTCGACGGCCTGTGGACCCGGATGCCCAAGAACATGTCCGGTGGCCAGCGACGGCGGCTCGACATCGTCATGGGCCTGATCCACGAGCCCACGCTCGTCTTCCTCGACGAGCCCACCACGGGCCTGGACCCGCAGGCGCGGGCCAACCTCTGGGAGCACATCGCCGACCTGCGTCGCCGCCGAGGGGCCACGGTGTTCCTCACCACGCACTACCTCGACGAGGCCGACGCCCTGAGCGACCGGATCATCATCATCGACCACGGCAGGATCGTGGCGGCCGACACCTCCGACAACCTCAAGGCCCAGGTGGCCGGCGACCTGGTCGATCTCGAGGTCTCCGACGCCGAGCTGGTCACCGCGGCGGCCCAGCGCCTCGACTCCATCGCCGAGGCACCCCGGCACGTGCTGCAGGGCGTCGAGATCGAGGGCAACCACGTCCGCGGACGGGTCCAGCGCGCCGGCAAGGCCGTCCCCGGCCTGCTCCGCGACCTGCACGACGCCGACATCTCGCTGGAGTCCATCGAGGTGCACCGCCCGACCCTGGACGACGTGTTCCTCACCCTGACCGGACGCTCGCTGCGCGACGCCGCCGACACCAGTCCCGCCGGAGCACCCGGCGCCACGACGAAGGAGAACTGACATGCGGTTCTGGCGCGAGTCCTACATCGTGTTCCGGCGACAGCTGCGGATGAACCTGCGCAACCCTGCGTGGGTGATCATCGGGCTCCTCCAGCCGATCCTCTACCTGCTGCTCTTCGGGCCGCTGCTCAAGCCGCTCATCAAGCAGTTCGGCGCGACGAACGCCTACACGTTCTTCGTGCCCGGGATGCTCGTGCAGCTGGGCATCTTCGGGGCCTTCTTCGCCGGCTTCAGCCTCATCGGCGAGTGGCGCGAAGGGGTCATCGAAGCCGAGCGGGTCACCCCGGCGAGCCGGACGGCCCTGCTGGTCGGGCGCCTCATCCGCGACATCCTCCAGCTCTTCGTGCAGGCCCTGATCCTCGTGGCGCTCGGCTACGCCATGGGGATGCGCGGGTCCGCCGGCGGGATCGTCTTCGGCATCCTGCTCACCCTGCTGGTCGGTGGCGCCTGCGCCGCGGCCTCCAACGCCCTGGCGCTGACCACCAAGAGCGAGGACGTGATGGCCCCCGTCATCAACATGGTGATGATGCCCGTCCTGCTGCTGTCCGGCATCCTCCTGCCGATGACGATCGGCCCGAAGTGGCTGCTCGACATCTCGGCCTGGATGCCGTTCCGGTGGGTCGTCGACGCGGTCCGCACGGCCTTCTCGGGCGACTTCGCCTCGTCGCCGATGATCTGGGGCACCGTGTGGGCAGCAGTCCTCTTCGTGCTGGCAGTGGCGTGGGGGACGTCCACCTTCCGCAAGGAGAACGCCTAGCCCGCCGGGGCGCCGTCGTCAGTCGGCGACGACGGTGCCCTGGTGGTGGCGCACCTGCCACCGGCCGGCCTCCCGCAGCCAGACCGAGCTGCGGTGGGCGCGACGGGTCGGGGTGACCGAGTCGTAGGTGACGAGGACGACGCCCGGGCCGAGCCCGGTGGTCACGAGGTCGACGGCCTTGACGTCCACCGGGCCCTCGGCTGCCTCGGCCTCCATCATGTCGAGGACCGACTCGCGGTCCCACACCACACCCGAGGCACCGAACTCGTGGAAGTCCCTGTGCAGCAACAAGGTCGCCGAGGTCCGGTCACCCCGCACCGCCCCACGCAGCAGGGCCAGCTCGCAGTCCTTGACGATGTCGCAGTCGTCCTGCGTGGGCATCTCTGCCGTGGTGGAGGTGGGCACGTCAGCTGGCCTTCTTCGCGGTCTTCTTGGCGGCGGCCTTCTTCGTCGTGGACTTCGCCGCGGTGGACTTCGACGCGGACTTGGACGCCGCCTTCTTCGTCGCGGGCGCGTCGTCGGACGTCGACTCGCCGCGCGCCGCCTTCGCCTTGTCGACCGAGCGCTTGAGCGCGGCCAGCAGGTCGACGACCTCCCCCGACTCGTCCTTGGACTCCTCGGCGACCTGGACCTCGCCACCCTCGACCTTCGCCTTGACCAGCGACTGCAGGGCGGTGGCGTAGTCGTCCTCGTAGTCGTCGGGCACGTAGTCGCCGGCGAGCTGCTCGATGAGCAGGTCGGCCATGGCCAGCTCCTGCTTGGTCGCCTTCCCGTCGTCGTCCAGGTGGGCGAAGTCCGGCTTGCGGATCTCGTCGGGCCACAGCATGGTCTGCATGACGATCACGCCGTCGCGCACGCGCAGCACCGCCATCGTCATCCGCGTGCGGATGGAGACGGAGACGACCGCCATGCGGTTCTCCTTCTCCAGGGCGTCGCGCAGCAGGACGTACGGCTTGGTCGAGGCCTTGTCCGGCTCGAGGTAGTAGCACTTGTCCAGGAGCATCGGGTCGATCTGGTCGGCGGGCACGAACTTCTCGACCGCGATCTCCTTGGAGCTCTTGGACGGCAGGTCCTTGAAGTCCTCGTCGGTGAGCACGACCATGTCGCCGTCCTCGGTCTCGTACCCCTTGGCGATGTCGTCGTAGGACACGATCTCGCCGTCGATGCTGCAGATCCGCTGGTACTTGATGCGACCGCCGTCCTCGCGGTGCACCTGGCGGAACTGGACGTCGTGGTTCTCCGTCGCCGAGTACAGCCGGATCGGCACGTTGACCAGGCCGAACGACACGGCGCCCTTCCAGATCGCTCGCATGCCACACGCTCCTTGTCCCCGGTTGCCTTCCACGGCAAAGCCTATGCGTCAGGATGGCCCCATGCGCCCCATGCTGGCCAGCCCGGCCACCGCGATCCCCCAGGGCGACGGCTGGGTCCACGAGGTCAAGTGGGACGGCATGCGGGTGCTCGCCGACATCCGGGACGGTCACCTCACCCTGACGTCGCGCACCGGCAACGACGTCACGGCCAGCTACCCCGAGCTCGCCCCGCTCGCCGAGGCGTACGACGACATGCTCCTCGACGGGGAGGTGGTGGCCCTCGACGGCGGCCGCCCGTCGTTCGGCGCCCTCGCCGAGCGCATGCACGTGCGTGACCGGCGCAAGGCCGAACGCCTGGCCGCGGTGCGGCCGGTGACCCTCATGGTGTTCGACCTCTTGCGCCTGTACGGCTCGGACCTCACCTCGCAGCCGCTGTCGGCCCGCCGGGACCTGCTGGAGCGGCTCGACCTCGCCGGCCGGCACTGGCAGGTGCCGCCCGTCTACGACGACGGCGAGGAGCTGTTCTCCGCGACCCTGGAGCAGGGGCTCGAGGGGGTCGTGAGCAAGCGGCTCTCCGCGCCGTACCTGCCGGGTCGGCGGTCCACCGACTGGCTCAAGTCACCCCACAAGCTCACCGTCTCGGCCGTGGTCGGCGGGTGGCGCCCGGAGGTCGGCACGACCGACCGCCTCGGCGCGGTCCTGCTGGGCGTGCCCTCCCCCCAGGGATGGAGGTATGCCGGGCGGATGGGTTCGGGGATCGCCGGCAGGGCCCAGCGCCAGCTGGCCGAGGTGCTGGCGCCGCTGGCGCGCGAGACGTCGCCGTTCGTCACGCAGGTTCCCCGGATCGATGCCGACGGCGCGTTCTGGGTCGAGCCGCGGGTCGTCGTCGAGGCCCGGACGCTGGAGGTGACCAGGGACGGTCGGCTGCGACAGCCGGCCTACCTCGGGGTCCGGACCGACCTGACCCCGGAGGACCTGCTCTCCGAGGTTGCCGGGGCCGACGAGGAGGCCGGTGATGTCTGAGTCGACCTCCGTCGTCGTGGAGGGCCGCAAGCTCAAGCTGACCAGCCTCGACAAGCTGCTGTTCCCCTCCACCGAGACGACCAAGGGCGAGGTGCTCAACTACTACGCGCAGGTCGCCGACGTCCTGCTTCCCCACCTCGCGTCACGGCCGCTGACCCGCGTGCGCTGGCCGCACGGCACCGGCGACCAGAGCTTCTTCGAGAAGAACCTCCCGTCGGGCGCTCCCTCGTGGCTGCCCCGGGTGCGGATCGACGACGTGACCTATCCCCTCGTCGAGGACCTGGCCCAGCTCACCTACCTGGTCAACCTCAACTCCATCGAGCTGCACGTGCCGCAGTGGAGGATCGACGAGGACGGGAACCGCCTGCACCCCGACCGGCTGGTCATCGACCTCGACCCGGGCACGGGTGCCGGCCTGCGCGAGTGCGCACAGGTCGCCGTGATGGTGCGCGACCGGCTCTCCGAGCTCGGCCTGGAGCTGTTCCCCGTCACCAGCGGGAGCAAGGGGATGCAGCTGTATGCCGGCCTGCCGGGCGACCTCTCGTCCGACCAGACCCGCGACCTCGCCCAGCAGCTCGCCCAGGAGCTGACGAAGAAGCACCCCGACCTGGTCGTCTGGAAGATGACCAAGTCGCTGCGCCCCGGGAAGATCTTCCTCGACTGGAGCCAGAACGTCGCCGCCAAGACGACGATCTGCCCGTACTCGTTGCGAGGCAAGGAGACCCCCACCGTCGCGGCGCCTCGCACGTGGGACGAGGTCGAGGCCGGGGCGGCCGGGAAGAAGCTCGAGCAGCTGATGTTCGACGAGGTCCTCGACCGGCTCGATGCCGACGGCGACCTCGTGGCCGACCTCCTCTGACGGCCGACGAGCTTGACCGGTCTCGCCGGGGGTCAGGTGAGGGCGAGCACCAGCGCGCCCAGGACGAGCACCACCACCGCCAGGCCGGCGGGCGGTCGCACGAACCGCGCCACGCGCAGGACGGCCCGGTCAGCGGCGGCGGAGCCTCGGGCAGCCGGCGCACTCGTGGGTGCCGGGCACGGCATACAGGTAGCAGCACGAGTCGCGCTCCACCGGAGGCAGGCGACGCACCCTCGCCACGGACATCTCCCAGAGGTCCTCGACCATGGCGAGGCGCTGGTGGCGGCCGAGGTTGACCCCCGGGCGGAAGTTCGCGGCGAGCTCACGCCCCGCATCGAGGTAGGCGGCCCTGGCGGACTCGAGCCGCTGCCCCGGGTCCGCGACGAGCGCACCGGCGGAGCGGACCTGGAGGGTCGTCGGGTAGGCCGCCGACGGCTCGACGGCGAAGCTCAGCCCGATGGTGCGGGGGTCCAGGGACCACGGGCCGAACAGGGCGGCCGTGGCCGTGAGCGCGGCCGGCAGCTCGAGGCACCACTGGAGGACGAAGGCGGCCGGCATCGCGGGCGGCGGAGGGCTGCGGTAGTAGCGCTCGGTCGCCGCGGAGAACGCCGCCCGCCACCGCGCCGTGGGATCACCCGGTCCCGCCGCGGCCAGGTGCGACCACACGAGGGGAAGGTCGGGGGAATTGTCGTCGGCCGCGACGACCTGCCACAACAGGTGCGGCTGGACGACGCGCACGAGGGCGCTCAGGGATTCATCCACGGCATCGCTGCAGGTCACGAGGCCAGCGGGTGGAATTTCCGGGCCGACCCCGAAAATGCCACCCGCTGGAAAAGGACCACGCAAACGGCCCGGTCACTGGACCAGGATTCAGTGCGCCTTGTCGTAGGCGGCCTGGACCTCGGCCGAGATGCGCCCGCGCTCGCTGACCTTGTGGCCATTCTTGCGGGCCCATTCGCGGACGTCCCCGAGGTCGCGCTTGGCACCAGCGGGACGGGCTGCGGTGCGGGGGCTGGTCGTGCGACGGCCCGCGGAGCGACGGCCGTGCCCGACGTAGGGGGCGAGCGCTTCGCGCAGGGCGGTGGCGTTCGCGGCGGTGAGGTCGATCTCGTACGTGACGCCGTCGAGGGCGAAGGTCACCGTCTCGTCGGCCGGGCTTCCGTCGAGGTCGTCCTCGAGAACGATGTTGACGCGTTGTGCCATGGCGAATTCCTCTCGGGGTTCGGTGCAGGGGTTTGCACCTGAAAGTATTCGCTATTCCCGCTCAAGGCAAAAGACGACCCTCAGCGAGAATTGTCGACATCTGTCGCGGGAGCTGAATTGTCGGCATTCTCCGCGTGCGCCTTCTCCCACTGGGAATGCGCGAGACGTTCCTTTCTGTCCCCCTCGATCATGTTCTTGATGACGAGGTAGAAGAGGAATCCGACCCCTGCGGACGGAATGAGTGCCGCGACGTAGGGCCAGATGTTCATCGGGAGACCTCGGGCTTCAGGTGGGGAAAGAGAATGGTCTCGCGGATGTTCGCGTCGGTGAAGAGCATGACCAGCCGGTCGACACCGAACCCGAGGCCACCCATGGGCGGGGCGCCGTACTCGAGGGCACGCAGGAAGTCCTCGTCGAGCTGCATCGCCTCCGGGTCGCCACCGGCCGCCTTGATGGACTGGGCCGTGAGCACCTCGCGCTGCACGACGGGGTCGACGAGCTCGGAGAACCCGGTGCCGCGCTCGACGCCACCGATGATGAGGTCCCAGGCCTCGATCAGCCCGGGCTCGCTGCGGTGCGGGCGCGCCAGCGGCTGCGCCACCGCCGGGTAGTCGCACAGGAACGTGGGCTGCAGCAGGCCGGGCTCGACCAGCTCGCCGAGCAGCTCGAGGAACACCTTGTCCTTGTCCCAGGCCGGGTCGATCGCGACGTCGTGCTTCGCGGCATACCCGCGCAGGGTCTCCACGTCGGTGTCGAGGGTGACGGTCTCGCCGACCGCCTCGGACACTCCTTGGTAGACGGGCAGCCAGCGCCACTCACCGTCGAGGTCGATGGTGCCGGCCGCGGTCTCGACCTGCCGGGAGCCCAGGGAGTCGGCGACCCCGACGAAGATGTCGCGCATCAGCGCCGCGATCGTCGTCTGGTCGCCGTACGCCTGGTAGGCCTCGAGCATCGTGAACTCGGGGCTGTGCGTGGCGTCGACGCCCTCGTTGCGGAAGATGCGGCCCATCTCGTAGACGCGGTCCACCCCGCCGACGACGGCCTTCTTCAGGTTGAGCTCCAACGCGATCCGGAGGGTCATCTCCTGGTCGAACGCGTTCATGTGGGTCTTGAACGGACGGGCGGCGGCGCCGCCGTGGACGAGCTGGATGATCGGCGTCTCGACCTCGAGGTACCCCTGGCCCTCCAGCACGTGGCGGATCGAGGAGAGCACCTGCGCCTTGGTGCGGACCATGTCGCGAGCCTCCTGCCGCACGATGAGGTCGGCGTACCGCTGACGCACCCGCGCCTCCTCGGACAGGTCCTTGTGCAGCACCGGCAGCGGGCGCAGCGCCTTGGACGCCATCTCCCAGCTGGTCGCCATGACCGACAGCTCGCCGCGGCGGCTGCTGATGACGCGCCCCTCGACGAACACGTGGTCACCGAGGTCGACGGTCGACTTCCACTCCGCGAGCGCCTCCTCGCCGACCTCGGCGAGGCTGAGCATGACCTGCAGACGAGTCCCGATCCCTTCCTGGAGGGTGGCGAACGCCAGCTTGCCGGTGTTGCGGACGAAGATCACGCGGCCCGCGACCCCGACGACGTCCTGGGTTTCCTCACCGGTCTCGAGGTGGCCCCACTGGTCGCGCACCTCGCCGAGCGAGTGGGTCCGCGGCACCGTGACCGGGAAGGCCTGCTTGCCCTGCGCCAGCAGCCGGTCGCGCTTGTCCCGACGGACCTGCATCTGCTCGGGCAGGTCGGTCTCGGGAGCGGCGGCGTCGGTGGGGTTGGCGGTGGTGGCGCTGGGGGTTTCACTCACCAGCAAAGGGTACCCAGCGCCATACCCGGTCCCTGCACCCCGCCCGGCGTCCGCCCCGCTTCCCCGCAAAGCGGGTGTCCTTCGGGGAAACCATGGGAAATAAGTGCCGGTTCACCGAACGACACCCGCTTCGCGCGGGCAACGGGGCACAGGCACGGGGGCACGGGCAACGCGGCACGGGTAACGGGCCACCGGCGGGACCGGCGACGACGACGGCCTGGGTCAGACGAGGTCGAGGGCGAGGTCGAGGATCGGCGAGGAGTGGGTGAGCCCACCGACGCTGAGGTAGTCGACCCCGGTCAGGGCGTACTCGCGCGCCACGTCGAGCGTCAGGCCGCCGGTCGCCTCGAGCTCGACGTCCTCGCCGGTCGCGCGCACCGCCTCGACCGTCTCGCGCAGCAGGTCGACGGACATGTTGTCGCACAGCAGGAACCGCGCCCCGACCCCCACCGACTCGAGCGCCTCGGCCGTGGTGGTGACCTCCACTTGGACCGGCACGTCGGGGTAGCGGGCCCGCACCGCGGCATACGCCTTGGCGAGGGAACCGGCCGCGAGCTTGTGGTTGTCCTTGATCATGGCCACGTCGTGCAGGCCCATCCGCTTGTTGGTGCCGCCGCCGGCTCGCACGGCGTACTTCTCGAGCGCGCGCAGCCCGGGCGTGGTCTTGCGGGTGTCGAGGACGGTCGCCCCGGTGCCCTCGAGCTCCTCGGCCCACTGGCGCGTGTGCGTGGCGATGCCGGACAGCCGGCAGACGATGTTGAGCATGGTGCGTTCGCCGACGAGGACGACCTGCGTGGAGCCCTCGACCGTCGCGACGACGTCGCCGCGGACGAGCCGGTCACCGTCGGCGCGCAGGACCTCGACGTGGACCGGCGCGGCCCCGAGGCGTCGCGCGACCTCGTCGAAGACCAGCGGGACGACCGGTATGCCGCCGAGCACCCCCGCCGCGCGCGCCACCACGTGGGCGGTGCTCACCTGGTCCGGGGGGATCGTCGCCGACGTGGTGACGTCGACCCCGTCGGGGCCGCCGAGGTCCTCGTCGAGCGCGACGCGGACCACCTCGAGGGCGTCGGTCTTCGGGAACTGCAGGTCGGTCATGCCAGGTCCTGTTCGGGGACGGGGACGAACGTCGTCGTGACGGCACCGTCGACGCCACGGACGAGCTGGGTGTGACCGCGCCACGACGGGTCGACCTGCTCGGGGAAGTCGGAGCGGACGTGGCCCCCGCGGGTCTCCTCGCGCAGGGCCGCTGCCAGGGTCAGCACCTGTCCGACGTGCAGGAGGTTGGTCGTCTCCCACGACAGCGGTCCGGGTTCGCCCGAGGTCGCGGCGGCGGCGAGCTCGACGAGCGCGGCGGCCGCGGCGGCCAGCGAGTCGGCCGAACGGACCGCGCCGGACCCGGTCGTCATGGTGGCCTGCACCTGCACCCGGGCCGAGGCGTCGAGCAGTGCCGTGTCGGCGGTCGGGCGGACCGGGTCCACCTGCGGCAGCTGGCCCTCGGCGAGCCGGGCGCTGATGTCGTCGGCGATGCGGTGGGCGAAGACCAGGCCCTCGAGCAGCGAGTTGGAGGCGAGCCGGTTGGCGCCGTGGACACCGGTGCAGGAGACCTCGCCACAGGCGTAGAGGCCGTCGAGGGAGGTGCGTCCGACGAGGTCGGTGCGCACGCCGCCACTGGCGTAGTGCTGGGCGGGAGCCACCGGGAGGAGGTCGGTCACGGGATCGAACCCGAGCTCGCGACAGCGGGCCACGATCGACGGGAACCGCGCCTCGAGGAACTCACGACCGAGGTGGCGGGCGTCGAGGAAGACGTGGTTGTCGCCGGTCTGGTGCATCCGGTCGACGATCGCGCGCGAGACGACGTCGCGCGGTGCGAGGTCGGCCAGCGGGTGCCGGCCCTGCATGAACCGCACGCCGTCCCGGTCCACGAGGAACGCACCCTCTCCGCGCACCGCCTCGGAGATCAGCGGCTGCTGACCGCTGGACCCCTCGCCGAGCCAGAGCACGGTCGGGTGGAACTGCACGAACTCGACGTCCGCCAGGACGGCTCCGGCGCGCAGGGCCGCTCCCAGCCCGTCGCCCGTGGCGACGGAGGGGTTGGTCGTGGCGGAGTAGACCTGCCCGAGGCCGCCGGTCGCGAGGACGACCGCGCGCGCCAGGGCTGCCCCGACGCCGTCCATCTGGCCCTCGCCGATGACGTGCAGGGTGACTCCGCAGACTCGGTCCCGCGCGTCCTGGAGGAGGTCGACCACGAGGGCGTGCTCGATGACCTCGATGCCCGGGTCGTCCTGCACCGCGTGCAGGGCCGCGATGAGGGCCCGGGAGATCTCCTTGCCGGTGGCGTCGCCGCCGGCGTGGGCGATGCGGTCGCGGTGGTGGCCGCCCTCGCGGGTCAGCTTGAGCTCGCCCTCGTCGTCGAGGTCGAACTCGGCGCCGAGCGCCACGAGCTCTCGCACCCGCTCAGGTCCCTCGTTGACGAGGGCGGTCACGGCCGGGACGTCGCAGACGCCGCAGCCCGCGACGAGGGTGTCGTGCAGGTGCTCCTCCGGGGAGTCGGCGGGGTCGAGGGCCGCGGCGATGCCGCCCTGGGCCCACTGGGTCGACCCCTCGTTCAGCACCGTCTTGGTCACGAGCAGCACGCGGTCGACCCGCTGGCGCAGCCGCAGGGCCGTGGTGAGGCCGGCGATGCCCGAGCCGACGACGATGACGTCAGCCGAGGCGGTCCAGCCGGGCTCCCCCGCCACGAGCCAGCGCGGGACCGTCAGCTCAGTCGCCATCCGGGCGACCCGTCACGGACGGCGTCGCAGGGACGGCGGGCGTCGCGGTGTCGACGTCGGAGAACACCTCGAGGGCCCGCCCACCGGGTCCCACGAGCACCGGCAGGTTGTCGATCAGCCGGGTCGTGCCGACGCGTCCGGCGACCGCGAGCAGCGCCTCACCGCGGTACCACTCGGGCACGTCCTCGAGCGTGTAGGGGTGGACGAGGACGAGGTAGTCCACGAGGGCCAGGGGTTCGCGCACGAGCACCGACCGGGCTGCTCGCCGGATCGCCGACGGGCCCTCGGCCGCGGCGGCAGCTCCGGCCTCCAGGGCCCGGGACAGGCACAGCGCGACCTCGCGGTCGGAGTCGGTGAGGTAGGTGTTGCGGCTGCTCATCGCCAGGCCGTCGGACTCGCGGACGGTCGGCACGGAGACCACGTCGACCGGGAAGTCGAGGTCGCGCACCATACGGCGGATGAGGAGGAGCTGCTGGGCGTCCTTCTGGCCGAAGTAGGCGCTGTCGGCACCGGTGAGGTGGAACAGCTTCGCGACGACCGTGAGCATCCCGTCGAAGTGACCGGGTCGGGCCTGGCCCTCGAGGACGTTGCCGAGCGGACCGGCGGAGATGCGGACGCCCGGGTCGCCGTCCTGGTAGATCACGTCCGGGGTCGGGGCGAAGACCACGTCGACTCCGGCCTTGCGGCAGATCTCCATGTCGGAGTCGAAGGTGCGCGGGTAGCGGGACAGGTCCTCGCGCGGCCCGAACTGCAGCGGGTTGAGGAAGATCGTGACGACGACGTGGGCGGCCTTGCGGCGGGCCGTCTCGATCAGCGTCGCGTGCCCCTCGTGCAGGGCTCCCATGGTCATCACGACGGCGACGTCGCCACCGGTGAGGCGCGCGCGGGCGGTCCGCAGCTCCGCGCGGGTGCGGGCGACGACGGGGCCGTCGACGGTGCCGACGGGGCGGGGGTCACTCACTCATTGCTCCTGATCGCTCGCGAGGATGTCCAGCAGTGGCTCGGCGGCCTGCGGTCGCAACCGTCCGCTGGCCAGGGCCCGCTCCGCCGTGGCCCGCGCCAGCGCCACGTACGTCGGCCGGATGTCGGGGGTGAGCCCCTGCAGCTGTCGCAGGTGCTCGGCAACGGTACCGGCATCGCCGCGCGCGACCGGTCCGGTGAGGGCAGCGTCACCCGCGCGCAGTGAGTTGTCGAGGGCCGCCGCGACGAGGGGCCCGAGGACCCTGGAGGGCGTCTCCACGCCGGCCGCAGCGAGCGCCTGCAGGGACTGGGCGATGAGGGTGACGAGGTGGTTCGCGCCGTGCGCCAGGGCTGCGTGGTAGAGCGGACGCATCTCCTGCTCGACCCAGACGGGTTCTGACCCGATCTCGAGGACGAGGGCCTCGGCGACGGCTCGCAGGGGTTCGGGGGCGGTCACCCCGAAGCAGCAGTCCACCAGCCGGTCGAGGTCGAGGGCGGTGCCCGTGAACGTCATCGCGGGGTGCAGCGCGAGCCCGAGGACGTGCTGGCCGAGCGCGGGCTCGAACACCTCGAGCCCGTGCCGCCCCGACGTGTGCACGACGAGCTGACCCGCCTGCCAGGTGCGGGTGCTCGCCAGCCCGGCCACGAGGTCGGCGAGCGCGTCGTCGGGCACCGCGATCAGGACGAGCTCGGCCCGCGCCACCACGTCCTCCACCGGGAGGACCGGTATGCCGGGGAGCAGCTCCTGCGCGCGGTGGCGGGAGGCCTCGCTCACGCCCGAGGCCGCCACGACCTTGTGCCCGGCCCGGCGCAGCGCAGCACCGAGGACGGCGCCGACGCGGCCGGTCCCGACCACGCCGACGGCCAGCCGTGCTGGACGCTCGTCGGCCGAACTCACGCGAGCACGCTACCCCCGCCGAGCCCCACCCCATGCGGCGCCCGCGCGACCGGGTGGTGGTGGGGCGGTGGCAGGGTGGACGGCTCGTGGGGTCCCCACGGGTGAAGGCCCTCGGCGGAGCCGGACGTGACGGGTGACAGACCGTCCTTCTGACGGACCCGCGGCTCGCCCCGACCTCGATAGCGTGTGCCGAATGGCAGGGGTGCAGTGGCGCGACGCGTGGCAGGACGCGCTGTACGGACCGCGGGGGTTCTACCGTGACGAGCGGGGGCCGCGCGGTCACTTCACGACGGCCACCCACGGCACGGCCGGCGCCGTCCTCGCAGGAGCCCTGGCCCTCCTCGCCCGTGAGCAGGGTCTGACCCACGTGGTCGACGTCGGCGCCGGGCGTGGCGAGCTGCTGGAGCAGCTCCACGTCGCGGATCCCACCCTGCGCCTCACCGGCGTCGACGTGGTCGAGCGACCCGCCTCGCTGTCGGCACCGGTCGAGTGGGTCAGCTCCCCCGGTGGGCGTGACCTCCCCGCCGGCCTGCACCAGCTCTCAGGCGCCCTCGTCCTCGCCCACGAGTGGCTCGACGTCGTCCCGTGCACCGTCGGCGAGGTCGACGCCGAGGGGGTGCTCCGCACCCTGGAGGTCGAACCCGGCACCGGGACCGAGACGCTCGGGCAGCCCCTCGACGGCGCCGAGCTGGCCTGGGCCACGGCCCACTGGCCCACCGAGGCACCCGGCGACCGCGTCGAGGTGGGGCTCAGCCGTGACGAGGCGTGGACCGCCCTGCTCGACCGCATCCACAGCGGTCTGGCGGTGGCGGTGGACTACGGGCACCGCGGTGGGTCACGGCCGCTGCAGGGCACGCTCGCGGCATACCGGCAGGGGCGGGCGGTGGACCCGGTCCCGGACGGGACGTGCGACCTCACCGCCCACGTCGCGATGGACACCCTCGACCACGACGAGCTGCTCGACCAGCGCACCGCCCTGCGGGGGCTCGGCGTCGACGGGGCCAACCCGCCCTTCGCCCTCGCCGCCGAGGACCCGCAGGCCTACCTGAGCGCCCTCGAGTGCTCGACGGCATCCGCGGCCCTCACCGCGCCCGGGGGCTTCGGCGACTTCCTGTGGGCCGTCAAGCGCGTGGGCTGACCACCAACCGCTCGAACCCGCGCAGCACGAACGTCGGCCGGCGCTCGACGTCGACCACCTCCAGGTCGGGGAACCGTGCGAGCAGCGTCCGCAACGAGATCTCCAGCTCCAGCCGCGCCAGCGGCGCCCCGATGCAGAAGTGGATGCCGGCGCCGAAGGCCAGGTGCGGGTTCGGGTCGCGGGTCGGGTCGAACCGGTCGGGGTCGGCGAAGACCTGGGGATCGCGGTTCGCCGCACCCAGCAGCGCAGCCACCTTGTCACCGGGTTCGAGGTGGACCCCGCCGACGTCGGCCGGCTCCTTGGCGGTGCGCTCGAACAGGTGCAACGGGCTGTCGTGGCGCAGGAACTCCTCCACCAGTCGCGCGCGGGCCGCGTCGTCGGTGACGTCGACCTGCGGGCGGTCCGGCGCCGTCAGCCACGAGTGCAGGCCGTTGCCGAACCCGTTGACGCTCGCCTCGTGACCGGCGTTCAGCAGCAGGACAGCCGTCGCAACGAGCTCGTGGGCCGACAACCGGTCGCTCCCGTCACGGGCCTGGACGAGGTCGCTCAGGAGGTCCTCCCCCGGCGCCTTCGCCCGGTGGGCCGCGAGGTCCTCCACGTATGCCGCGAACTCGGCGCTCGCCGCCCTCGCCTGCGCCTCGTGCTCGGGGGTCCGGTCGACCTCGTACATCTTGACGATGGCCTGGCTCCACGGGCGCAGGTGCTCGCGCTCGGACTCCGGCACCCCGAGCAGCTCGGCGATGACGAGGACTGGCAACGGCTCGGCATACCCCTCGAGCACGTCGAACCCGCCGTCGGGCAGGTCCGCGAGCAGCCCGGCCGCCAGCTCCTCGATCCGCGGGGCGAGGCGCTGCACGTGGCCGCGCCCGAACGCGCCGGCGACCAGGCGGCGCAGCCGGGTGTGCTTGGGGGGTTCGCTGTCGAGGATGGAGTCGGCGTGCAGCCAGTTGAACGTGTCCCAGTCGGCGTCGGGTGTCCGCGGGCCGAAGACGCGCCCGAGCCGACGGTCCCGCAGCACCGCGCCCGCCTCGGCGTGACCGGTCGCGAGCCAGACGCCCATGCCGCTGTGCCAGGCCAGCGGCGAGGCGGCGCGCAGAGCCGCCAGGTGGGGGTACGGGTCGGCGACGACCGCCGGATCGGTGAGGTCGAGCAGGTCGGCGGCGTCGACGCCGTCAGGGGCGGTCCGGGACGCGGTGGCGGGGCTCTCGGGGGGCACCTGAGCAGCCTGCCGCAGGGCCACGGGTTTTGTCAGGTGCTGCCCACGCGGGCACACTGGTTCGTTGCTGACCGTCGAAAGGACCCCCCTGTCCCCATGAAGCACCAGCGACTCCCCCTGCGCCCGAACGCCCGCCACGCGGCCTGCGCCACCGCCCTTGCCGCCCTTGCCCTGTCGGGCTGCGGCGGCGGCACGCCCGGAAGCCCGGTGACCGTCACGGTCACCCCGACCGTGACCGCCAGCGGTTCCTCGTCGAGCTCGAGCAGCCCCTCCAGACCTGCGGCGCCGACCAGCGACGTGCAGGGCCGCGCCTTCGACTACGGGCGCATCACCAAGGTGGCCAAGGTCGCCGGCGCGACGGTGATCGAGCTCGACCGCTACACGTGGAAGAAGCTGGACGACGCGAAGCTCGCCCGGAGCGGCGTGCCCGAGCGGTGGTTCAAGGGCAAGCCCCCCTACACGAACCAGAACGACACGATCACGTTCACGATCCCGCTCGCCGCGAACGCCCGGATCCTCTACCACCACTGCGTCGCGGCCGACCAGCCGCTGCAGACCCGGTCGGCGACGATCCAGGAGCTCGCCGGCCTCGGCGACCGGGAGGACACCGTCGTCGTCGGCCTCGACGACCGGGGCCGGCTGACCACCGCCGACAACATCGCCGGCTGCCCGGGCTGAGCCGCCCTTGCTCCGGGCCCGCACCGCGGCATACGGCAGACTGACCGGCATGACCACCACGGGAGGCCGCGAGCTCACCGTCGGCCTCGGCGCGGGCGGCCTCGCGTCCGCCGACATGGTCCTCAACATCGGGCCCCAGCACCCGGCCACGCACGGGGTGCTGCGGCTGCGGATCGTGGTCGACGGCGAGCGGATCGTCTCGGCCGAACCCATCGTCGGCTACATGCACCGCGGGGCCGAGAAGCTGTTCGAGGTGCGTGACTACCGCCAGATCGTGGTGCTGGCGAACCGGCACGACTGGCTCTCGGCGTTCTCCTCCGAGCTCGGCGTGGTGCTCGGGGTCGAGCGGATGCTCGGCATGGAGGTGCCGGAGCGGGCCGTGTGGGCGCGCACCCTGCTGGCCGAGCTGAACCGGGTGCTCAACCACCTGATGTTCCTCGGCTCCTACCCCCTCGAGCTCGGGGCGATCACGCCGATCTTCTACGCGTTCCGCGAGCGCGAGGAGCTCCAGGCCGTGATGGAGGAGGCGTCGGGCGGCCGGATGCACTACATGTTCAACCGCGTCGGCGGCCTCAAGGAGGACCTGCCCGCCGGGTGGCTCGGCCGCGTCGCGCACGCGGTCGCTGCGGTCCGCGCACGGGTGCCCGACCTCGAGTCGCTCATCGTCGGCAACGAGATCCTCGAGGCCCGCACGAAGGGCGTGGGGGTGCTCACGCCGGAGACCATTGCCGCGTATGGCGTCTCGGGCCCGATCGCGCGCGCGTCAGGGGTCGACATGGACCTGCGCCGTGACGAGCCGTACCTGGCGTACGCCGAGCTGTTCGCCGACGGCGGCCCCGGACGCGTCGTGACGAGGTCGGCCGGCGACTGCCTGGCCCGCCTCGAGGTGCTGCTGGAACAGGTCCACGTCAGCCTCGACCTCGCCGAGGCCTGCCTCGACCGGCTCGGCTCGCTGCCGCGCGGCCCGGTCAACGTCAAGCTGCCCAAGGTGCTCAAGGTCCCCGAGGGCGACCTCTACACCGCGACCGAGAACCCGCTCGGCTTCAACGGCTACTACCTCGTGTCCCGTGGCGAGAAGACGCCGTGGCGGCTCAAGCTGCGGTCGGCATCCTTCAACAACGTCGCCGTGCTGGCCGAGGTCCTCCCCGGCAACCTCATCGCCGACATGGTGGCGATCCTGGGCTCGATGTTCTTCGTCGTCGGCGACGTCGACAAGTAGCCGCTCAGGCGTCGTCCTCGCCGCGGTCGGGCGGGTCCACGCGGCACATCCGCTGGGTCACCATGCCGGCGACCGCCAGCACGGCTGCCGACAGGCAGAGCGCCACGAGGCGCCAGAGCAGCTCGCGGTAGCCGGGCAGGGAGATCTCGGCGAGCGCGTGGGCCACCTGCGCGGCATACCAGCCGACCACGCCGGACCCCGTGAGGGCGGCGGCCTGCGCGAGGACCAGGGTGCGGGCGGCACGGATCGGGCTGAGCGGCTTGGTCGCCTCGCCGCGCAGGAACCGGCGCACCGGGAGACCGGCACCGATGACGAGCACGGCCATGACGACGAGCAGCACCGAGGAGATCCACGACGCCGGTCCGAGGAGCGCCCCGGTGCTGAGGTAGATGCGCCACCCGATCCACGACACGGCGCCGACGACGACGGCCGTGGCGACGAGCTGGGGCCAGCGCAGGCCGAGGCCCTCGTTCACCACGGCCCCTCCAGCAGGTCCACGTCCGGGCCGGGACGCACGCCCGACGTGTCGAGTCCCGCGACGAGGTCAGCGACGCGGCGGACCGAACCGTCGACTCGCAGAACGGCTTCCGGCTCGACCTGCAGCCACGGGACGAGGACGAACGCACGTTCGTGGGCTCGCGGGTGGGGCAGGGTCAGGCTCGTGGTGTCCATGACGACGTCGGTGTCGAAGACCGGGTCGCCGTACTGGACGAGGTCGAGGTCGAGGGTGCGCGGACCCCAGCGGACCTCGCGCGTGCGGCCGTGCGACAGCTCGATCTCGTGCAGTCCGGCGAGCAGCGACGAGGGCGCGAGGTGGGTCGTGCCGGTCACGACGGCGTTGAGGTAGACCGGCTGGTCGGGTCCGCCGACCGGGTCGGTCTCCACCACGGGCGAGACCTCGGTGATGTCGATGAGGCCGTAGAGCTCCACGGTCGCGTCGTGCAGGGTCTCGACCGAGCTGCCGACGTTGGAGCCCAGCGCGATGACCACGAGCGCCTGCCGCTCCCGCGAGACGCGCACCTGCACGTCGGTGAACGGGTGGCCCACGGGTGCCTGCGGCTTGTGCACGACGACCTCGACTGCCTCGACGAGGGGGCGCGTGAGCACCTTGTCGGCGATCCGGGCCGCGAGCGCCTCGATGAGGTCGAGCGGCTCGCCCTGGATCAGGGCGACGACGTCACCGGCGACCTCGGCGTAGTTGACCGTGTCGGCCAGGTCGTCGCTCGAGCCGGCCGGGCCGAGGTCGACCTGCATGGTGACGTCGACGACGAAGGTCTGGCCGTCGCGCTTCTCGAAGTCGAGGACGCCGTGGTGCCCGTGGGCGGAGATCCCCTTCAGGACGATCTGGTCGGGCATGGTGTCACCCTCCGTCGGTGGTGCTGGTGGCAGCGGTCGGGATGCCCGCGCCGGGGGCGTGGTCGTTGCCAGTGTCGGGGGCGCGGTCGATGGCCGCGTCGGGGGCGCGGTCGATGGCCGCGGTCGCGAGCAGGGCGTCCAGGGTCGTGGGCACGTGGTGCACACGGACTCCCCACGCCCCGAGCCGCGCGGCGTGGACCGAGGTGGCCGCCGTCGCCGCGTCCCGCTGCGCCGGCGGGCGCGGGGGTTCGCCGTCGGGCACGCCGAGGCGTCCGAGGAAGGTCTTGCGGGAGGTGCCGACGAGGACGGGGTGGCCGAGGTCGACGACGCGGTCGAGGTGCCGCAGGAGGGTCCAGTTGTGGTGGGCGAGCTTGGCGAACCCGAACCCCGGGTCGAGCACGAGGTGGTCGGCCTCGATCCCGGCCGCCGTCAGGTCCCGCGCCCGGGCCGTCAGCTCGGCACAGACGTCCGCGACGACGTCGTCGTAGACCGCTCGAGACTGCATGGCGGCGCTGTGGCCACGCCAGTGCATGACGACGAACGGGGCACCCGACTGCGCGACGACCCCGGCCATCTCCTCGTCGGCCAGGCCGCCGCTGACGTCGTTGACGATGGCCGCTCCGGCTCGCAGTGCCTGGGCGGCCACCGCCGCCCGCATCGTGTCGACCGACAGCGCGGCGCCCTCGCCGGCGAGGGCCTCGATCACCGGCAGCACCCGGCGCAGCTCCTCCTCGACCGAGGGCCGCTGCGCCCCGGGGCGGGTCGACTCGCCGCCCACGTCGAGGACGTCCGCCCCCTGGGCGAGCAGCTCGCGACCGTGGGCGATCGCCGCGGACGGCTCGAACCACTCACCACCGTCGCTGAACGAGTCCGGCGTGACGTTGACGACGCCCATGACCACCGGGAGCCCGTCCGCCCGACGGAGCGGCCAGGAGGGGCTCACAGCCGCCCACCGATCCGGCCGAGCTTCGGCCAGGTGAGGAAGGCCTCGGCCTCGAGCGCCGCGAGGCCGACGCGCGGGAGGTCCGACCCGGCGGGATACAGGAGGAACCGTGGTTGCCAGTCCGGCTGGAACTTGGCGTTGAAGCGGTAGAGGCTCTCGATCTGCAGCCAGCGCGACGCGAACAGCAGCAGCGAGCGCCAGGCCCGCAGGACCGGACCCGCACCGAGCTTCTCACCGCGCTCCAGCGCCGAGCGGAAGGCGGCGAAGTTGAGGGAGACCCGGTGCACCCCGAGGCCGGGAGCCGCCTTGAGCGCCTCGACGATCATCAGCTCGTTGACGCCACCCTCGGCGGAGCTGTCACGCCGCATCACGTCGAGCGACATGCCGTCGGCACCCCAGGGCACGAACTGCAGGAACGCCCGGACGACCCCGTCCTGCCGCGCCGCCACGAACACGCAGTCGGGGTCGGACTCGTCGAGCAACCGCCCGAGGGCCATGGAGAACCCGCGCTCGGTGTCGGTGGAGCGCCAGGCCGCGGCGTCGGCCATGGCCAGCTCGCGCAGGCCGGGCTGGATGTCGCGCACGCGGGTGATCTCGACGGAGTACCCGGCCCGGGCGATCCGGCCGACCATCTGGCGCACGTTGCGCATCGGCCGACCCTCGAGGCTGAACGTCGTCGTGTCCACGACCGCCTCGTCACCGAGCTCGATCGCGGACATGCCGGTCTCACGCACCCAGGTGGTGCCGGCCCGCTCCGAGCAGCCGAGCACCGCCGGCGTCCACGCGTGGTCGCGGGCCTTGGCGACGAACGCCGCGATGGCTCCCGGCCAGGCCTCGGGGTCGCCGATCGGGTCACCGCTCGCGAGCATCACGCCCGACACGACCCGGTAGGCGATGGCCGCCTTGCCGGACTCGGACCACACCACGCTCTTGTCGCGCCGGGTGTTGAAGTAGGCCAGCGAGTCACCGTGGCGAGCCATCAGGACACGCAGGCGTGCCTCGTCGTCGTCCGTGAGCTCGGGGCGCGGCTCGGGCGGGCGCAGGGCGAGGTAGACGGGCGTGAGCATGGTCATCAGCCCGAGTCCGAGCAGCAGCGCGCCCACCACGTCGGCCGTGCGGTCACGCAGGAAGTGCACCGGGCCGTCGGCGCCGACGAAGCCGTACAGGAGCTCGCGGGCGAGCTCGCCGAGGCCGGGGAACCCGCCGGCGAGCTCGTGCCGGTTGAGCCACAGGACCAGCGTCCCCGCGACTACGGAGATGCTCAGGAGCACACCGAACGCGCGCACGGCGCGCCACCTCGTGCCGGGGTCGCCGAGGGCCTCGAACTCGTCGCGGTGGACCCAGAGCAGGACCAGCCCGACGACTGCCACCAGGGCGGCGACGGGCTCGGTCTTGAGGCCGTGCAGCGCGATCGACAGGGCCAGCAGCACGACCGCGGCACGCCAGGCCCGACGCTTGCGCCGCTTGAGCGAGTGCCCGAGGACGAGCAGGAAGATGCCCGAGACGACGGTCGCGGCAGCCGCGGCGTCCGACAGGGCGCCGGGGAGGACTTCGGTGAGGTCCTGGAGCCGGTGGCGCCACGCGTGCCGCAACCCCGTCGCGAGGTCGATCACCCCGACGAGGTAGGTGAGGTTGCCCAGGATCCGGGGGACCGTGCGGCCGGTCAGGACCGCCGGCAGCCTCGACGGGATCTTGGTGGAGAGGGTCGAGAGCGTGGAGCGCGAGGGTTCGCGTCCGGTCACCGCTTGCCCCCGAGGAGGAGGGCCATCGCCTCGGCGCGGGTCGCCGGGTCGCGCAGCTGCCCGCGCACGGCGGACGTGATCGTCCGCGACCCCGGCTTGCGGATGCCGCGCATCGACATGCAGAGGTGCTCGCACTCGACGACCACGATGACCCCCTGCGCCCCGACGTGCTCGACGAGCGCATCGGCCACCTGCGTGGTCAGGCGCTCCTGCACCTGGGGGCGACGGGCGAACATCTCGACCAGCCGGGCCAGCTTCGACAGCCCGGTGACCCGACCGTCCTTGGCCGGGATGTAGCCGACGTGGGCGACCCCGTGGAACGGCACCAGGTGGTGCTCGCACATGCTGTAGACCTCGATGTCGCGCACGAGGATCATCTCTTCGTGGTCGATCTCGAAGGTCTTCGACAGCACCTCCCCGGCTTCGAGCCCGAGCCCGGCGAAGAACTCGCCGTAGGCCCGGGCCACGCGTGCCGGGGTCTCCTTCAGACCGTCCCGGTCAGGGTCCTCACCGATCGCGAGCAGCAGCTCGCGGACAGCTGCTTCGGCCCGGGGCTGGTCCACGCTCGAGCGCCCCTCAGTGGTCATTCGGGTTGACCTGGCCACCCTCGGGGAGCTCGATGGTCTGCGTCGGCGGGTGCTCCTCGGGTGCCTTGACCGCACCGGCCTCCGCAGCCTTGTCGATCGCCTCGGCCGTGCGACGGTCGGTGCCGGCGGCCTGCAGCGCGTGCGCGCTGCCGTTCTGTGCGGCCATCTCGGCGGGGGTGAGCACCGGCGGCTGGTCGGACAGGAAGCGCGTCTCGCTCGACAGCCAGGTCGGGCGCTGCGGGCGCTTGCGGATCGGCTCGAAGATCGCCGCGAGCTCCTTGGCGTTGAGCGTCTCGTGCTCGAGCAGGTCGAGCACGAGCCGGTCGAGGATGTCGCGGTTGTCGTTGATGACGTGCCACGCCTCGTCGTGCGCCGCGTCGATGAGCTTGCGCACCTCGGTGTCGACGATGCTCGCGATCTCCTCGGAGTAGTCGCGCTGGTGTCCCATGTCGCGGCCGAGGAAGACCTCGCCCTGGCTCTGGCCCAGCTTGATCGCGCCGATGCGCTCGCTCATGCCGTACTCGGTGACCATCTTGCGGGCCATGCCGGTGGCCTTCTCGATGTCGTTGGACGCGCCGGTCGTGGGGTCGTGGAAGACGACCTCCTCGGCGACGCGGCCACCCATGGCGTACGACAGCTGGTCGAGGATCTCGTTGCGGGTAGTGGAGTACTTGTCGTCGGTCGGCATGACCATCGTGTAGCCGAGGGCCCGACCGCGGGGCAGGATCGTCACCTTGGTCACCGGGTCGAGGTGGTTCATCGCCGCGGCGACCAGGGCGTGGCCACCCTCGTGGTAGGCCGTGATCTTGCGCTCCTTGGCGGACATGATCCGGGTGCGCTTCTGCGGGCCCGCGATGACGCGGTCGATGGCCTCGTCGAGGGCGGCGTCGTCGATGAGCTTGCCGTCGCTGCGCGCGGTGAGCAGGGCGGCCTCGTTGAGCACGTTCGCGAGGTCGGCGCCGGTGAAGCCGGGGGTGCGGCGGGCGACGGCGAGGAGGTCGACGCCGGTCGCCATCGGCTTGCCCTGCGAGTGGACCTCGAGGATGCGGTGGCGACCGATCATGTCGGGTGCCTCGACCGCGATCTGGCGGTCGAACCGGCCCGGGCGCAGCAGCGCGGGGTCGAGGATGTCGGGGCGGTTGGTCGCGGCGATGAGGATGACGTTGGTCTTGACGTCGAAGCCGTCCATCTCGACGAGGAGCTGGTTGAGCGTCTGCTCGCGCTCGTCGTGCCCGCCGCCGAGGCCTGCGCCACGGTGGCGACCGACGGCGTCGATCTCGTCGACGAACACGATGGCCGGGGCGTTCGCCTTGGCCTGCTCGAACAGGTCGCGGACGCGGGAGGCACCGACACCGACGAACATCTCGACGAAGTCCGAGCCCGAGATCGAGTAGAACGGGACGCCGGCCTCACCGGCGACGGCGCGCGCGAGCAGGGTCTTGCCGGTACCGGGAGGGCCGTAGAGCAGGACGCCCTTGGGGATCTTGGCGCCGACGGCGAGGAACTTCGACGGCTCGGCCAGGAACTCCTTGATCTCGTGGAGCTCCTCGACGGCCTCGTCCGCACCGGCCACGTCGGCGAAGGTGACCTTCGGGGTGTCCTTGGACGCGAGCTTCGCCTTCGACTTGCCGAACTGCATGACGCGGGAGCCGCCGCCCTGCATCTGGGTCATGAGGAACCAGAACAGGCCGAGCAGGATGATGATCGGGAAGATCGAGCCGAGCAGGGCCAGGAAGGGGTTGGTGCCCTTGTTGTCCTGGTTGAAGCCGCCGGGGGGCAGGTTGTCGTCCACGAGCTTGACGAAGCTGGGACCGGCCGCCTCGACGTACTCCGTGCGGACCTTGGTCGCGTCCTTGACGTTCTTGCCGTCGGAGTAGGTCTGACCACTCTTGAGGTCGATGTCGACGATCTCGTTGTTCGTGATCGTGACCTTCTGGACCTTGTCCTCGGTGATGAGCTTCTGGGCCGCGGACGTGTCGATCCGCGTGTAGCCACCGGCGTCGCCGAAGGAGATGACCATCAGCGTGATCGCGATGACCGCGACGACCCAGAACAACGGGGCCCGAAGGATGCGCTTGAAATCCATGTGTGTAGCGGGGCTGGCCGCCCCGTGCCTCCTGCTCGATCACGCTGTTGTGCCACGGCCCGGAACTGGGTGCGGCTCTACCACGACGGTACTACGGAGGTGCTGCCGTGGTTCGTGCTGGACAACGACCCGGGCAGACCTTGTGTTCCGGTCGCGTCCCGTGCCGCAGGCGCGTCCCGAGGCACGGACGGACGGGTTCCGCCCTAGGCGTAGACGTGCGGCGCCAGGGTGCCCACGACGCGCAGGTTGCGGTACTGCTCCGCGTAGTCGAGCCCGTAGCCCACGACGAACTCGTTGGCGATGTCGAAGCCGACCCACTTGACGTCGATGTGGACCTTCGCGGCGTCCGGCTTGCGCAGCAGGGTGCAGATCTCGACCGAGGCCGGCGAGCGGGACTCGAGGTTGGACTTGATCCACGACAGGGTCAGGCCCGAGTCGACGATGTCCTCGACGATGAGCACGTGCTTGCCGGTGATGTCGGTGTCGAGGTCCTTGAGGATCCGCACCACGCCGGAGGACTTGGTCCCCGACCCGTACGACGAGACGGCCATCCAGTCGACGGGCGCGGTGCCGGGCAGGGCACGCGAGAGGTCGGCCATGACCATGACAGCGCCCTTGAGCACGCCGACGAGCAGCAGGTCCTTGCCCTCGTACTCGGCCCAGACCTCCGTGGCGAGCTCGGCGAGGCGGGCGTGGATCTCCTCCTCGGTGATGAGGACCTTCTCCAGATCGGCTCCCATGTGGGCAGCGTCCACGGCTCTTCTCCAGGTTTCTCGGTGGTCTGACGGTCGGCGCCCGGGGGCACCTGTGCGACGGGGTCGGGTGCGGGGCTATTCAACCGGAGGCGGCGGACCGATGGATACCCGCCCACCGGCTCGGGTCGCCACCAACGGACCGGGGAGGCTCACCGGCCCCTGCCCGTGCCAGTCCGTGACGAGCGCGTCGCACGCATCGGTATGCCGCGTGCTCACCTGCCCGGCCGGCGCGCCCGCCGCGATGGCGAGGCGGCGCCACACCCGGGTCCGGACGGCTCGTGGGAGGGCGACCAGCGCGGTCACCTCGACGTGGACCCGCCGGGACTCCCCGGCGTGTCCACCCCGGACCACGGCAGGGGCGGAGGGGACCAGGCCGGCAACGGCGTCGTCGGCGAGGTCGTCGAGCAGGTCGGCGTCCTCGCGCAGCTGGTCGGCGGTGCGGGCGAGGGCAGCGGCGACACCCGGCCCGAGGTCGCGCTCGAGGTCGACCAGGGCGCGGCGGACCCTGACCCGGGTGAAGGCGGGGTCGTCGTTCATGGGGTCGTCCCACCACGAGAGGCCCTCGGCGGTGCACGACTCCCGGGTCTGCGCCCTCGACACGGTCAGGAGGGGACGGCGGTAGCGGTCCCGGGCCCGCGGCATACCGGCCAGGGAGCGGGCACCGGAGCCGCGGGTCAGACCGAGGAGCACCTGCTCGGCCTGGTCGTCACGGGTGTGGCCCAGCAGCACGAACCGCGCGCCGCGGCGGGTCGCAGCCTCGTCGAGCGCGCCGTAGCGCGCGTCCCTCGCCGCGGACTCGAGCCCGTCACGCCCCGCACCGACCTCGACGACGACCGACCCGACCGGCGCGAGTCCGAGTGCCTCGCACTGGGAAACCACCCGTCGTGCCACGGCAGCGGAGTCGGGGGCCAGCCCGTGGTCGACGATGCAGGCGCCGGCGCGGACGGCGAGCCTGGGCGCCTCGAAGGCGACGGCCGCGGCCAGGGCCAGGGAGTCGGCTCCCCCGCTGCACGCCACGAGGACGAGGTCGCCGGGAGCGCACTCCGCGAGCGCCTGGCGCACGGCCAGCCGGACCGCGGCGGTCGAGGGGTGCGGGCCGGTCACGGGCGTCCCGGGTCGACGTCGCGGGGGACGTTCACCCGTGGACGCGCGCGACCCACGCGGACGGCGTCTCGATCTCGGCGGCCCGCGGCAGCGTCTCCGGGGACTCCCACACCCGGTTGAAGCCGTCGGTGCCGACCGCGGCGGTGACCTCGCGGACGAAGACGGCGCCGTCGCGGTACTGGCGCATCTTCGCCTCCAGGCCCAGCAGGCGCCGCAGGATGCGGTCGAGCCCGCCGACGCCCTTGCGGCGCTGGTCGAACTGGGTGCGGATCTGCCCGACCGACGGGATGACCTGCGGGCCCACCTCGTCCATGACGACGTCGGCGTGGCCCTCGAGCAGGGACATGACCGCCGTGACCTCGGCGAGCCGGGCCCGCTGCTCGGGCGTCGCGATGATGTCGGTGATGCCCGCGCCCCCGGCCCTGAGGGCGTCCGGCAGCTGCCGGCTGACCCGCTGGAGGGTCTCCTGCAGCGACTCGGGGTCGGGTACGAGGTCCGTGGCGAGCGCGCGGACGCGGTCGACGAGGTGGTCGCGGAGCCAGGGCACGGCGGTGAACTGCACCCGGTGGGTCTCCTCGTGCATGCAGACCCAGAGCCGGAAGTCGGCGGGATCGACACCGAGCTCGCGCTCGACCTGGACGATGTTGGGCGCGACGAGCATCAGCTGGGGGGTGCCGCCGGGAGCCAGGTCGTACTGGCCGAGCACCTTGCCCGCCATGAACGCGAGCAGGGCGCCGGTCTCGGCACCGGTCACCCGACCACCGATGGCCTTGGCCAGGTCGCCGGGAACCTTCTTCTGCTTGTCGATGAGGGCGCCGAAGACCGGGTCCATCAGGGCGGACATCGAGTCGGCGTTGAGCGCGATCCAGGTCGGTCGGTCGACGACCACCGCCTCCGGGGCGTCACCGGGCGCGTGCATCCGTGCCGTGTCGGCGACCGGTTGCTTCGCCCGCCGGGCGGCCTCACGGACCTCGGCCACGACGTCGGCGGCTTCTCGGGCGGTCACGGTGGGCCCGGCGGGGACGAGCCGGGAGCCGGTCGCCTTGGCGAACTCCCAGTCGACGTAGCGGGTGCTCGACTGCAGCGGCACGGTCATCCCCTCACGGTAGGTCAGCGGCACCCGCAGGTCGCGAGCGCCGCCACGAAGCGGTCCAACGCCGCCCGGGCCGCCAGCGTTCCGACGCCGGCCGGGACGCGATCGGCCTGGACGACGTAGGACAGCACCCGGCCGTCGGCGTCGATGACCGTGCCGGCCATCGTGCTCGTCCCCGTGAGGGTGCCGGTCTTGGCCCGGGCTATCCCCGCGGCGGGGTGGGTGGTGGTCGTGGTGAAGCGGTGGGCCAGGGTGCCCGTGAGTCCGGCGACGGGCAGCCGCGCGATGGTGTCCTGCATCGCCGGGACCGAACCGTCGGCTCCCAGCTGGAGCACGTCCGAGAGCATCCGCGGCGACACCTTCTGTCCGGACGACAGGCCGCTGGTGTCCTTGATGACAGCACCGGAGAGGTCGACCCCCTTGGCCGACACCGTCTTCTTCACGAAGGCGACCGCAGCCGCGAACGTGGGCCGGCCCCCGGCCTTGACGGCGGCCTGGCGGGCCAGGCCCTCGGTCAGCGCGTTGTCGCTGTCGTCGAGGGCGAGGGCGAGGACGTCACCGATGGGCGCCGACTCGACCGTGCCGAGGACGGTGGCGCCGGCGGCGACCGGGGTGGTCCAGGTCTTCTCCGGGGCCAGCTTCGCGGTGATGCCTTGGGTCCTGAGCGCGGCCACGAACGCCGACGCGGTCGCCGCCTCCGGGTCCCGCGGCGCCGGTCGGAACGGTATGGCGCGCTGGCCCGCGAGACCGAGCATGGAGACCCCGCCGGTGTAGCCGGCCCGGACGTCGGCCTGCAGCCACGTCGGCGCCCACCGGGAACCCCGCGCGTAGCTGGTGTCGAGGCGCAGGGTGACCGTCGACGTGCCCGACGCCTGGAGCGCGGTCGCGACCTGGGCGGCCAGGTCGCCGAGCCCGGCCCGGCCCTCGACCGCCGACACGTTCCCCTTGCCCTTTGCGAGCATCGTGTCGCCGCCCGCGACGAGCACGATGGCGTCGGCAGAGGCGCCCTGCACCACCTTCGTGGGGAGGGTCGCGTGCGGGTCGAGCGTCGTGCCGACGGCCAGGGCGGTCAGGAGCTTGAGCGTCGAGGCGGGGGTGCGGGCGACGTCGGGCGACCTCTGCAGCAGCACCTGTCCGGTGAAGGCGTCCCGGACCAGGTACCCCGGCACCGGTCCCAGCGCCGGGTCGGACGCCTCCGACCTCAGGGCGGCCGCGAGGGCCGCCGGGTCGGGGATCGGGGCCCCTGCTGAGGCCGGCTGCAGCGGCTGCGCGGCCGAGTCGACCGTGGGCACCGTGGTGGGCGAGGCCGTCGCGCCGCCACGGGGCGCGCTCCCCGTGGTGGTCGTGCCCGTCGCGCCGGACCCCGTCGGCGTCGCCGGGGGCGAGCCGGCCGTGGGAGAGTGGGCAGCATCCCGGGTGAGGATCCCGGGGACGACGTCGTAGACGTCCAGCGCGCCATACCCGAGGACGAGCACCAGCAGCGCCACCACGGCGGCGAGGACGCGACGCACTCGACCCCCTCAGCGCTGGACTTGCGTCATACGGAACACTTGTCCGCGAGCCTAGGTCATAGGCGCGCGCACCAAACGGAAGGGACCAGCGTCGTGGAGTTCGACGTCACCATCGAGATCCCCCAGGGGCATCGCAACAAGTACGAGGTCGACCACGAGACCGGACGCATCCGTCTGGACCGCCTCCTGTTCACCTCCACCCGCTACCCCGCGGACTACGGCTACGTCGAGGACAGCCTCGGCGAGGACAGCGACCCGCTCGACGCCCTGGTGCTCCTCGAGGAGCCCACCTTCCCCGGTTGCCTCGTGCGCGTCCGCCCCATCGGCATGTTCCACATGCGCGACGAGGCCGGCGGCGACGACAAGATCCTCTGCGTGCCCGCCGGCGACCCGCGTCAGGCCCACATCACCGAGCTCGAGCAGGTCAGCAGCTTTGACCGCCTCGAGATCCAGCACTTCTTCGAGACCTACAAGGACCTCGAGCCCGGCAAGTCCGTCGAGGGCGCCCACTGGGCCGGTCGCGAGGAGGCCGAGAAGGTCGTCCGCGAAGCCATCGAGCGCGCCAGGGCCGCCGGCATGACCACCGCCCGCTGGCGCATGCCCGACGTGAGTGCCGAGCCGATGTCCGAGGCCAAGGCCCCGACCGAGTAGCACCCGCGCGCTGTGGCGCGCACATCACACACCTGAGCCCCCGGGCGACGTCCTGTCGCCACGGGGGTTCGGTCTTCTTCGGTGGTCGGTCGCGAATCACCTTGGCGCACAACAGATCTGTGTCGCAGGCACGCATCGAGGGTCCAGTGTCGGCTACTCCACGCGCCGATCGGGGCGCGACCTCCACACTGCGCGATCCGGCTATGGGCACGACGCGGCGCGGCTAGGGACAAGGGGCGCGGACGGGCTTCCATGGTCATGGATGAACTGCACGTGGCGCGAACGAGACCAAGTAGCGCGTGCAGCTGCAGACGGGGCCCGGATCTCCAGGCCCGCGCCTACAGGCATCCGAGGGTTGTGGCCTAGTCGGGGAGCGATCTCGGACGAAGCCGCAAACCCAGTTGCCTGGGCCTGGGCAGGGCCAACCGGGCAACGCGGTGAGCGGTCCCGAAACCTCCCCCTCGCCGGGACCGCTCACCTTCTCCATCACGGACCAGCACGTCCGGATGACGACCCCCGGTGCCCCTGGCACGCCGATCCCTGCCACGACATCCTCGCGGCACGAAGGAGACAACCATGTCCACTCGCAGAACCGTCCTGAAAGGGCTGGGCGCCGGCGCCCTCGTCACGACCGGACTCACCCTCACAGGGGGCTCGTCCGCCCAGGCTGCCCCGACCGGCGACGAGATCCTCCTCGACTCCTACACGGGCACCGACGACCAGAAGCTGACCGCCGCCCTGGCCGCCGCCAAGGCATCGAGCCCGCGCCTGCCCATCCGGCTCGCGGCGAGGAACCACACCTTCAGCCAGACCCGCACGACCTTCAGCGGCCTGCGGATCCTGGGGCCCAACACCGGGTGGCAGAACCCCGAGATCAGCGGTACCAGCGGGGCGCTCCCGCAGTGCACCGTCACCCTCAACTGCGGCAACGGCGCCAGCTCGTGGCTCGTGGGGACCGCGACCACCTACGACATCACGGTCTCGGGGATCTGCTTCAAGTCCTCCAACGGGGTGACGCAGTTCTACCACCACCCCTACAGCGCAGGAACGTCCTACGCCACCCGGCTCGACACCCTCACCTTCCTCGGGTTCAAGCACGTCCTGGGCACCCCGGCCGATCCGTTCGCCGCAACCCTCAACACCTGGGCAGGTGACTGGACGCTCGTCGGCGTGCAGGACACCCAGTTCTCGTTGCGCGGCTCCGACAACTGGTTCTGCCCCTCCTCGATGAACTACGGGTGGGCCGGAGCCAACGGCGGCAAGTACCTCATGCGCTTCTCGAACGTCTCGAAGACGAGCGTGCGGAACCTCTACCTGACCGCCCGCGGGGGCTCGCGCGCCATCCTCGTCGAGGGGCCGGCATCCCAGCAGGGTGGTCTCGACTTCTCCGACTGCGTGATCGAGGGCCAGAACGCCAACGACCCCGCCATGGGCGCCCTCATCGTGGTCAAGGGCGGCGGTGCCTCGTTCACGAACACCAAGCTGAACTTCGGCATGGCGCGCCCGTCGGACTTCACCGACCAGTCGGACACCGGCCTGATCATGGTCCAGGGCGGCACCGCCGTCTTCACCAACACCTGGACCAACCGCGCGACGGCGACGGCCGAGTCGGTCCCGGTCGTCGCGGTGTCAGGCGGTCAGGCCTACGTTTCGACCGTCCTGGGCATGGGCGGCAACTGGAGCAGCAAGCCCAAGGCGGTCCGGACCGGTGGAGCCCTCGTCACCGACGCGACGGTCACCGCGGCCTGAAGTCGGTTCCTGGAGTGGCCCCGGCTGACAGCCGGGGCCACTTCGTCGTCAGGGACGGCCGCCGTACGGGAGCAGGTCGCTGCGATAGATGGAGGCGTAGCGGACGTTCGCACCGGTGTGCGGCGCCTCGATCATCTGGCCGTCGCCGACGTACAGGCCCATGTGGTGGCTGGTCTCGCCCGAGCTGCCGTAGAAGACCAGGTCGCCGGGTCGCAGGTCGCTGATGGCGACGCGCGAGGTCTCGCTCCACTGGGCGCCGGTGTAGTGGGAGAGGTTGACCCCGGCCTGCTGCCAGGCGCGCATCGTCAGACCGGAGCAGTCGAAGGAGTCCGGCCCCGTGGCACCCCACTGGTAGGGCTTGCCGAGCTGGGCCTGGGCGTAGGCGATGACCGCGGACACGCCACCGCTGCTCGGGGGCGGCGGGGCAGGGGTCGGGTCGGCAGGCTTGGGTGCCGGCGGCTTCGGCCGGGACGGCTGGGGGCGGTTGTTCTTCGCAGCCTTGGCCGCCTTCTCCGCAGCGATGGCGGCGGCGCGCTGACGGGCGGCCTCGGCCTCGGCGCGGGCGGCGGCCTGCTGGGCCGCCCTCTTGGCCGCGGCGTCACGGGCGGTCCGGGCGCGCTCCTGCGCGAGCTGGGCCTGCTTGGCCGCCTCGGCGGCGGCGGCACGGGCCACCGCGGCGGCAGCCAGGCCGTCCTGGCGCTGGCGCTCGAGGTCGACCGACGTCTTGCGCAGCGACGCGAGCTGCGTCACCAGCGTGGCCTGCTGCTGCTGGATCCGGGCCGCTGCGGCCTGGGCCTCGTCGGCGCGGGCCTGGGCCGCGTTGCGGGCTGCCTCGGCGGCCTGGGCCGCCTTCGCCTGGGCGGCCTGCGCCTCGGCGGCCTGGCGGCGCATCGTGCTCGCGACGATCGAGGTTGCGTCGGCGCGCTGCAGCGACCGGGTCCGCGCGTCACCGACGGCCTCGAGGGCGGAGGCCTTGTCGATCAGCTCCTGCGGACCCTTGCTGTCGAGGTAGGCCTCGAGCTCCCCGAAGCTGCCGCCCTGCTGGTAGACGTTGGCCGCGTAGCGACGCACCTCGAGACTGGCCGAGTCGGCGATCTTCTGTGCGGCGGCGGCACGCTTCTGCGCCGCGGCGGACTCGGCGGCCCGCTGCTCGAGCGCGACGCGGGCGCCGTTGAACTCCTCGGCGGCCGCAGCAGCCGAGTCCTGGACCAGGCTGAGCTGGGCGCTGGCGGAGGCGTACTGCGCGTCGAGGGTGGAGATCTGGCCGGCCGTGCCGGTCACCGCGGCCTTGGCGCGGTCGACCTGCGCCTTGGACGGGTACACGGGGTTGGGGTCGGCCGTGGCCGACAGCGTCGTCGCGAGGGTCAGCAGACCGACGAGGGACAGCGCCGAGCCTGCGCGCAGCGCGCGGCGAGCGACGAAGGTACCTGGCACGGGGGGATGCCTCTCGGACGGGGACGCGGGACGGTCCGGGACGGACCGGGGAGGTTCAGGGGTGGTTCAGGGGTGGTGCGGGTGGGGCTGGTGGTGCCGGGGAAAGTGGCAGCCGGAGCAGACTAGGGCTGGATTTCACTCGAACCCCTCGAGTCACACCGCTACCACGCCTCCAGAGCCCTGCCGGCCGCAGATCTGCCCGCCGGGCGACGAGTTACACCCATGTTTTTCAGCAGGCAGGCGGGTCGCTTCGATCAGGTGTCCAATTTTGGTCACGAATCGGTCACGAAATCGGCGTTTGTGCAGGTGAGAGGCCCTTCCGGCGGTGGATCACGTCGTCCGGGAGCCGGGAATCGGCTGTTCTCCCGACCCCCACACCCCCGCGAATCGGACCCGCCCGGAGTCGTCAGGGGGTGAGGGGTTCCCCGGCGCGCAGCGCGTCGTAGGCCGCCGGGTCGTTCGCCTTGAGCTCCCGGCGGACCTTGCGCCGGTAGCGCAGGATCTGGGCCACCCCGAGTCCCCAGACGAGGTACTGCACGGACATCGCGGCCCGGAACGAGTCGACGTCGTAGGTGCTGGGCCCTCCCGGGGCGACCCGGTCGAGGACGATCCCGATGAGCGTCACCGTGGACAACGACGCGAGGAACCCCCCGACGTTGACGATGCCGGTCGCGCTGCCGAGCCGGGTGGGCGGGTTGAACGTCCTGGCCAGGTCGAAGCCGACCATGGAGCCGGGGCCCCCGACGGCGGTGACGACGACGAGGACCACCAGCACGGGCAGGGGTGCGCGGCCCGGCCACAGGAGCACGACCGCCCACACCGTCATGATCGCGGCCACGATCGCAAGGATCAGGGTCGACCGCGAGAACGGGTACCTCGTGACGAAGCCGCCGATGATCGGGCTGGTCACGACCGTGGTGATGGTCATGAGCATGAGCAGGGTGCCTGCGGTCGACGGCGAGAGGCCCTGACCGGCGACGAGGAACGGGTAGCCCCAGAGCAGGGCGAAGACCGTGGCACCGAACTGCGCGGAGAAGTGCGACCAGAGCCCGAGCCGGGTGCCCGGGGTGCGCCAGGCGGCGCGCACGGCCCTGGCGATGGCCCTCACCTTGATCTCGTCGAGCTCGTGGTCGGGGTTCGGGGAGTCACGGACGACGACGAGGACCAGCAGGCCGAGGACGACCCCGACGAGTCCGGCGGTCGCGTAGGACGGCGTCCACCCGTAGGCGTGGAGTGCGTGGACCAGGGGCGTGGCAGCGACCAGGGCGCCCACCTGGCCCAGCAGCCCGGTGAGCTGGGTGACCATCGGGATGCGCAGGGGCGGGAACCACAGCGCGACGATCCGCAGCAACGGGATGAAGATCATGGCGTCGCCGACCCCGACGAACACCCGGGCCACGAGACCGGCGGCGAACGAGTCGGCGAACGCGAACCCCAGCTGCGCCAACGTCATCAGCGTGACGCCGGACAGCAGCAGCCGCTTGGACCCGAACCGGTCGAGCAGGGCACCCACCGGGATCTGCATCGCGGCGTAGACGAGCAGCTGCACCATCGTGAAAACCGACAGCTGGGTCGCGGCGATGTGGAACCGCTCGGTGGCGATCAGCCCGGCGACGCCGAGCGAGCTGCGGTGGAAGACGGCCAGCACGTAGATCGAGACCGAGGCGCCGTAGACGACCCAGGCCCGGCGACCACCGAGCTCGAACGAGGCGGGGCGGCTGGTCACGTGCCTCATTCTCGCGCAGCCCCCGTCCCGGCCTCGCGCCGGACCACCGGCCGGACGAGCGCCGGCGTGGAAGCGTAGGTTCGCCGCGTGGAACAGCTGCGCAGGGACGGCCTGGTCTTCGACGTCACCGAGACCGGTCCGTCCGACGGAGAGGTCGTCGTGCTGCTGCACGGCTGGCCGCAGGACCGGTCCGCGTGGCACGCGGTGGCCGACCGGCTCGCCACGGCGGGACTGCGCGTCCTGGCACCTGACCAGCGCGGCTACTCGCCCGGGGCCCGCCCCCGTGCCGTGGCGGCATACCGGATGTCGCAGCTGGTCGCGGACGTCCTCGCCCTCGTCGACGCCAGCGGCGCCGACCGCGTGCACCTCGTCGGGCACGACTGGGGAGGGGCGGTCGCGTGGGCGTTCGCGGAGCGGCACCCGGAGCGGCTGACCGGTCTCACCGTCGTCTCGACCCCCCACCACCGCGCGATGGCCTGGGCCCTGCGCCACGGCGGCCAGGCGCGCAAGAGCTGGTACATGCTCGCGTTCCAGCTCCCCCTCCTCCCCGAGGCGGTGCTGCGCCGCCGCCTCCCCGACGTGCTCCGGCGCAGCGGCCTCCCCGCCGAGCACGTCACGAGGTATGTCGCCCGCTTCCGTGAGCCGGGCGCCGCGCGTGGCGGTCTGGCCTGGTACCGGGCGCTGCGCCCCCGCCCGGCGGCCCTCGCCCGCCGACGTCCCTCCCGCCCGGCGCCCGGGCCGATCCAGGTGCCGACGACCTACCTCTGGGGCCGTCGCGACCCGGCGCTCGGACGCGCCGCCGCGGAGCGCACCGCGCTGTGGGTGGGGGCCGACTACCGGTTCGTCGAGCTCGAGGCCGGCCACTGGCTGCCGGAGACGCACCCCGGTGACGTGGCTGCCGCCGTCCTGGACCGGGTGCGCCCGACGCCTCAGGGGTAGAGGGGCCGCGGCCCGTCCCACGTGTCGCACATGGCCCAGCTCGTGGCGGCCAGCAGCTCCACGGCACCCGTCTCGGCGGCCACCGTCGCGCGGGTCGCGTCCTCACGGGTCGGGTAGACCCGGGCCGTCAGGGCACGACCGTTGACGAACACCTCCAGGGCCGAGTGGTCGACCAGCACCCGGAGGTCCACCCGTCCGTCGGCGCCGATCGGCACCTCACCCGAGCGGGGCGTGCGGTCCACGGAGTCGTCGAGGCTGGAGCGGGACCGGTCCAGCGCGACCGTCCCACCGGGCCCCGGGCCGACGTCGCGCCTGACGCGCAGCACGGTGGCCTCTTCGCCGTCCCCGGTCGAGGCCAGCACGAGGACGGCGCTCGCCCCGGGTTCCAGGACCATGACGAGCTCCAGGTCGCGCTGGTCCCCCTCCCCCAGGCCGAGCGGCACCGGGCCGAGCTCCTGGGCGGCGCACCGCTGCTGGTCGGTGCGCAGGGTGGCCACCTCCGGCGCCGGCGCCTGGGCGAGGGCGCCGTCCGGACCGAGGGTGACGACGCGAGGCAGCGACATGACGCCGGACCAGCCGTGGGCGACCATCGCCTCGTCGTCGCGGCCCTCCTGCAGCCAGCCGAACAGCACCCGCCGGCCGCTCTCGTCCCTGAAGCTCTGGGGGGCGTAGAAGTACCGCCCCCCGAGGTCGAGGCGGTGCAGCCGGTCCGGATCGAACGTGTCGCCGCGATAGCGCCCGGTCCAGTAGAGGGGGTAGTGGGTCACCCCTGCGTCCCAGGCCGAGAACACCAGCACGTCAACGGGATCCGGCTCCCGTGCCCCGTCCCCCTCGCTGGCCGCCGGCGGGCGGAACAGGTCGACGCACTCCCACATCGTGCCCGTCCAGTCGCCGGCGTCGACGGTGCCCGTGGACGCGTCCCCGGTGAGGAGGGGGCCGACGTAGTCCCAGTGCCGCAGGTCGGTGGACTCGTAGAGCAGGGCGGTACCGCCCTGTCCCGCGATCCCGGAACCGACGAGGTGGCGCCACCGACCGTCCTCGCGCCAGACGCAGTGGTCGCGGTAGGCCGTCAGGTCGAGCCCGTCGGGGTAGTCGGCGATCACCGGGTTGCCGGGGTCCTTGATCCACGTGTTCAGGTCGGCCGAACCGGTTGCGACGCAGGGAAGCTCGCGCTCGTCGTGGCGACCGGAGTAGACGACCGTGGGAGTGCCGTCGTCGTCGACGAGCACCCCTGACCAGCACCCGTCCCGGTCGGGACCCTCGTCGCCCGGCACCAGGGCGATCGGCTGGTCCGCCCAGGTGACGAGGTCGGTGCTCGTCGCATGGCCCCAGTGGATCCGGCTGTGCAGCGCTGACGTCGGGTTGTACTGGTAGAAGAGGTGGTAGGTCCCGTCCCACTGGGTCAGGCCGTTGGGGTCGTTGAGCCAGCCGGCCGGCGAGACGAAGTGGAATCGTGGTCGGTGGCGGTCCGCCTCGGCGAGCTCGACGAGGGTCGGCTGGGGGGCACGGCTGCTCATGCGTGACGGTCCTGGGGTCGGGCGACCCGGCGTGCGGCCGGTTCGGGCGGCGCTAGCCTACGAGCAGGAGGTGGTCGTCATGGGTCTGGTCCAGGTGGCGCAGCACGCCGAAGACCTCGACCGCGCGTCGGCCTTCTACGAGCTCCTGCTCGGGGCACCGCCGCTGGCCAGGTTCGACCCGCCGGGGCTGCTGTTCTTCGCCCTGGGCGACGGCACCCGCCTGCTGCTCGACCTTGGCGCGCCCAGCGCGCTGCTGTACCTGCGCGTGGACGACGTCCGCGTCCGTGTCGGCGAGCTGCGCAGCGCCGGTGTGACGGTCGCGTCGGAACCCCACGTCATCTTCAGCCACACCGACGACACCCTGGGCCCGGCCGGCACCGACGAGTGGATGGCGTTCGTGCGCGACAGCGAGGACAACCTCGTCGGCCTCGTCAGCCACGCACCGAGGGCCGAGAGCTGAGCGGCCCCTCGCTCCCGCTGCCCGACCCGTCGCTGGTCGTGCTCGTCGGTCCCAGTGGCAGTGGGAAGTCCACCTGGGCCGCGCGGCACTTCCGTGCCGCCGAGGTGGTGTCCTCCGACGCCCTGCGGGCGGTCGTCGGCAGCGGTGAGCACGACCTCGACGCCTCCGCGGACGCGTTCTCGCTGCTCGACCAGGTGGTTGCCGCGAGGTCCGGACGCCGACTCACCGTCGTCGTGGACACGCTGGGCCTCGACCCGGCGCGCCGTGCGCAGTACCTCTCCCTGGGACGGTCCGCGGGAATCCCCTGTGTCGCAGTGCTTTTCGAGACCCCGGCACCCGTATGCCGCCGGCGCAACTCCCAGCGCGACCTGCCCGTCCCGAGCCGGGTCCTCGCCCAGCAGCTCGCCGCCGTGCCGGGTGCCCGGGTGGCGCTGGCCGAAGAAGGCTGGGACGGCGTCCTGGTGGTCTCGGACGAGGACGGGGATCGCGCGACCCCCGCTCCGCTGGCGGAGACCGGGCGGCCACCCGCGGTGGCGACCTCCGACGACGGGCTGCCGGAGGTCATCCTCCAGGTCTCGCGCTTCCCGTGGGGCAGCGAGCCGGCCGGATGGCTGCGGTCGGTGGCGCTCGCGGCGGCGGAGGCCGGCTGCGGAGGCATCGCCCTGATGGACCACCTCATCCAGATCCCGCAGGTCGACCGCGCGTGGGAGCCCATCCCCGAGCCCTGGGTGACCCTCGGGCTGCTCGCCGGTCTCGACACCGAACTCCGTCTGGGAACCCTCGTCTCCCCCGTCACCTTCCGCCCCGCCGGGATCACCGCGAAGGCCGTCGCCACCCTGGACGTGCTGTCCGGCGGACGCGCCTTCGTCGGTGTCGGAGCCGGCTGGTGGGAGCGAGAGCACCGTGGGTTCGGGCTGCCCTTCCCCTCTGCGGGCGAGCGGCTGGACCTCCTCGAGTCGTCGATCGAGACGATGCGGGCGCTCTGGGGCACCGGCACCAAGCCCTACACCGGCGAGCGGGTGACGTTGCCCGAGACGACGGCATACCCGCGGCCTGTGGGGCGACCACAGGTCATCGTGGGTGGCTCCGGGGAGGTGCGCACCCTGCGCATCGCGGCGCGACTGGGCGATGCCTGCAACCTTCCGAGCGACCTGGAGACGTTGCGGCACAAGGTCTCCGTGCTCCGCCGGCACTGCGACGAGGTGGGCCGCGACCCGGCGGAGGTCGCGATCACCGTCCTCGACGTCCCCGTCCTCGGCCGCGACCGGGACGACACGTGGCGGCGGGTCGAGCGGTTGCGGGGTCGGACCGCAGCCGCGTCGTTCGCCCGCAGGCACCACGCCGGTGAGGCTGCGACGCACGCGCGCCGGTTCCGCGAGCTCGCGGACCTCGGGGTGGCGACGGTGTTCCTCGCCCTGCCGGACCTCGAGGGCCCGGACGACCTCGAGCGGGTCGCCGCGGTCCTGGCCACCCGCCAGGGCGCGGCTCACCCGTTGTCGATCTCCACCGGCTCGACGTCGTCGGCCAGCTCGTAGCCGAAGATGCGCGCGTAGAAGTAGGCCTCGGCCTCCCGGGCCCGGACGATGGTCTCCGCCTTGCGGAACCCGTGCCCCTCCCCGGCGAACTCGAGGTGGGCGACGGGCAGTCCCTTGGCACGGACGGCCTGGGCCATCTCCGTGGCCTGGTTGGGCGGGACGACGCGGTCATCGAGTCCCTGCAACAGGATCATCGGCGCGCTGAGCGACTCCAGGTGGTGCAACGGCGAGCGTTCGCGGTAGACGTCACGGCCCTCGGGATAGGGCGCGACCATCCTGTCGAGGTAGCGGGACTCGAACTTGTGGGTGTCCCGCGCGAGGGCCTCGAGGTCGCCGACCCCGAAGTAGCTCGCGCCCACGGCGAAGACGTCGGTGCCGGTCAGGGCGGCGAGCGTGGTGAAGCCGCCGGCGCTGCCACCGCGGATGGCCAGCCGGTCCCCGTCGACCCGACCCTGCTCCGCCATGGCCCGCGCCCCGGTCGCGCAGTCGTCGACGTCGACGACGCCCCACTGCCCCAGGAGCCGCTCACGGTAGGCGCGACCGAAGCCGGTGCTCCCGCCGTAGTTGACGTCGAGGACGGCCAGGCCACGGCTGGTCCAGTAGGCGGTGTCGAGGCTGAAGGCGGGGACCGTCATGGAGGTCGGGCCACCGTGCAGCCGGACGACGAGGGGCGGCAGCTCACCGTCCGGGGCCCGGAACCCTGCACTGGCCGGTGGGTGGAACGCGCCATGGACCGTCAGCCCGGCCGAGTTGGTCCAGGAGACCAGCTCCGGCGTGGACAGCATCCCGGTCGGCAGCTCGAACGACGACTCCTCGCGGACCACCTCGACCGCGCCCCGGTCGAGGTCGACGGTGACCACCGCGCGCGACCGGTTGCTCCGGTCGACGAGGGCCACCACGGTGCGCCCCTCGACCCGGACGTGGTCGAAGGCCACGCCCTCGAGGTCGAGGGCGGTGACCACGCCGTCGACGACGGTCCCGAGGTGGCCGTGCCCCTCGTCGAACCAGCTGCAGACGATGGTGCCGTCGTCGGTGGTGCCGAAGGAGGGGCGGTCGAAGACCCACTGCGGCCACCCCAGCTCGACCTCGGCCGCGGTCAGCGCGACGACGGTGCCGTCGGTCCGGGCCGCCGCGAGGTTGGACCAGCCGGACTCGTCGCTGAGGTGGAGCAGGTCGCCGTCCTGCGACCAGCGCGGTTCGGTGACCGCGACGTCCTGGCCCCCGGTCACGCGCTTTGCCCCCGTGGTCCCCGAGTCGGTGACGTCGGCGACCCACAGCTCGGTGGAGTCCCAGGGCATGTTGGGGTGGTTCCACTGCAGCCAGGCGAGCCGGCCGCCGTCCGGGCTGAGGCGCGGCGCCGAGAGGAAGTCCGCGCCCTGCACGAGCACCGTCCCGCCGTCGGCGTTGTCACCGTCGACCTCGAGGCGGACGATCGCGGCGACGGCCTCACCGTCACCTCGGTGGTCCTCGCGCACGCAGTACAGGTGTCGCCGACCTTCGTCGAGTCGCAGGTCGGCATAGCGCAGCCGGCTGTCGCTCTCCGGCGTGATGGCGCGCGGCTCCTCGCCGTCGCCGAGGGTGAGGACCCGCACCCGCTGGTCGGCGAAGTCGACGAACGCGACCACGTCGCCGGCGACGGTGTAGGCGCCGCCTCCGTACTCGTGGACCCGTGACCGCACGTTGAACGGCGGCGGGGTGAGGTCGACACCGTCGCGGACCAGCACCACCCTGCCACCCTCGCTGCCGCGCCCCTCGAGCCAGTGGACGTGTCCGGTGTCGATCGAGGGCTGGTCCAGCGCGACCCGGTCGCCCGCGAGGCTCGCTGCGCTCACGGGAGAGGTCCAGGAGCCGTACGCAGCGGTGGTCGGGGTGCTCGCGGAACTGGTCATGCCGCGCATGATGCCACCAGACGACAGGAGCCCGCCGACCCCTGCGGGTCGTCGGGCTCCTGTTGTCGGCTGGTGTCGGGCGCTGTCGGCCTCTCTCGGCCTGGTGCCCAGGTCGCGGCGTCAGGTCGTGGCGGGCACCCGGCTGAGCTGGGTGAGGGCGAACTCCGTGACCCGCACGAGGGCGTGCTTGGCGGACTCCCGGTCACGGGCGTCCACCTCGATGACGGGGATGTGGTCCGAGATGGCAAGGGCCTCACGGATCTCGTCCGGACCGAACTCGCCCGAGCCGTCGAACTGGTTCAGCGCGACGATGAAGGGCAGCCCCTTGGCCTCGAAGTAGTCGACGGCGGCGAAGCTGTCGTCGAGCCGGCGGGTGTCGACCAGGACCACGGCACCGATGGCACCGATGACCAGGTCGTCCCACATGAACCAGAAGCGTCGCTGGCCGGGCGTGCCGAACAGGTAGAGCACGAGGTTCTGGGCGAGGGTGATGCGGCCGAAGTCCATCGCCACCGTGGTGGTGTGCTTCTGCTGCACCTTGGAGATGTCATCCTGGCCGGCGGACTCCTGCGTGACCAGGGCCTCCGTGCGCAGCGGGTCGATCTCGGAGACGGCACCAACGAAGGTGGTCTTGCCGACGCCGAACCCGCCAGCCACGACGATCTTGGTCGATGCGCTGTTGCGGTTAGAGGGCGCGTAGTCCACTGAGTGTCCTTTCGATGAGTTCACGTCGTTCGTCGGTCGTCGTGTTTTCGGAGATGGTCTTGCGGGTCTTCAGGTGCCCCGCGGAGATCAGGTCCCCGATGAGCACTCGCGCGACCCCGAGAGGGACGTGCAGCTTGGCGGAGATCTCGGCCACCGACTGCGAGGTGGCGCAGAGCTCGATGATGCGACCCGACATGTGTCCCTCGGGCCAGGTCGCGCTGCGTCCGGACGGGAGCACCTCGAGCGTGGCTTCGATGGGCAGGTCCACCACGGACTCGGTGCGTCCGGACGTCAGCGCGTAGGGCCGGACCAACCTCGGTCCGGACTGCTCCTCGCGTGCGTCAGGCGCCATGGCGCTTACCCCGACATCGGCGCCCGGGCAGCCGCGTCGATCATCTTGCCGACGCGGTCAACCAGCACCGCCATCTCGTAGCCAACCTGACCGATGTCCGACTCCGTGCTCGTGAGGGCGGCGAGGTGCGAACCGTCGCCGACGCTCATGAGCAGCAGGAAGCCGAGCTCCATCTCGATCACGGACTGAAGGACCGTGCCACCCTGGAAGAGCCGGGCCGCACCGGAGGCGAGGCTCGCCATACCGGAGGCCACCGCCGCCATCTGCTCGGCGCGGTCCTCGGGCAGCTGCTCGCTGGAGGCCATGGGCAGTCCGTCGGCAGAGACCAGGATGGCGTGGGACACGCCAGGGGTCTCGGTCGCGAACTTGGCCACGAGCCAGTCGTACTCGCCCTTGGGCTGGGCCATGGCGTCAGTGGTGAACATCGGCTTCCTCTCGGTGGGTTCCGTCTTGTGCCTCGGTGCGTGCGGTGCTCACACCGTTCTTGTGGCGGTTCAGGCTGCGGCGAATCGCCTCGGGGTCTCGGCGCGACGTCGCGGGGGCGACGGGCTCCTCGGCCGGCGAGTCGGCTGCGCCGGAGTTCATGGTGGTGCCGGGGCGCCGCATGGGCAGACCGGCGGACGACTCCTGGCGGGGAGCCTGCTCGGCCTCGGCCGAGAACAGCTCCTGGTCACCCTCGGTCCCGGTCCAGGCCGCCTCCGGCGTGGCTGCCGCGGCGTCCGTGGCCAACCACCCCGACATCATGGAGCGGAAGATCGGCGTGTTCTCGGCTGCCGGGCTGGGCGCGGCCTGGGGGTCAGCCTGCACGTCAATCTGCTCCTCGACCTGGTCGACCTGAGTGTCCTTGGTGTATGCGGTGTCGGTCACCTCGGCGACCGGCTGGTCGACCGGAGCCTCGACCGTGGCCTCGGCCGGAGCGGCCTCGACCTGGTGCTCCGCGACGGGCGCCTCGACGACGCCGGCCTCGGGAGCCTCGACGGCGCGAGCCTTGCGGGCGCCGAAGAACGAGGTGTTGTGGGCGCGCAGCGCCGGACGACCGGTGGTGGGTTCCGGGTCGGCCACGACCGGCGTGGTCGAACAGCTCGCACCGGGGACCCGCGTCGGCAGCACCGGCTCGGTGGGCTCCGGAGCGGCAGCCGGCTCGGCCGCACGGTCGACCGGCGCCTGCTCGGCCTCGGCCACCCAGGCGTCCGGGACGGTCAGCTCGGTGGTCTGCGGCGCGGCCTCGGTCGCCTGCTCAGCGACCTCGCCCTCACCGTTCTCCGCCTTCGCACGCGCCTCGGTCACCGCGTTGCGGTGCTCGAGCCACGCCGAGAGGTTGGAGGGCATCCGGTGCGGCTCGGCGGCTGCCTCGGCCTCGAGGCGAGCAGCCTCGGCGGCCTTGCGACCCCCGAACCAGCTCGTGCGGCGACCGCTCTTGCCCTTGTCGCCACCCTTGTCGGCTGCCTCTGCAGCAGGCTCGGACGGCGCGTCGGCGAACTCGCGGTACTCGGTGATGCCGGTGGCGCGCGGCTTGCGGACCGGGAGGCCGGCCGCCGAACGCGGGGCCTCGGTGACCTTGGCAGCCTCGGCGGCCTTCGCCTCCTCCGCAGCCTTCGCCTCGGCGGCGACCTTGGCAGCCTCGGCGGCCTTGGCGTCCTCCGCAGCCCTGGCGTCGTCCGCAGCCTTCGCCTCGGCGGCGACCTTGGCAGCCTCGGCGGCCTTGGCGTCGTCCGCAGCCTTGGCCTCGGCGGCCTTCGCAGCCTCAGCGATCTTGGCGTCGTCCGCAGCCTTGGCCTCGGCGGCCTTGGCAGCCTCGGCGGCCTTGGCGTCGTCCGCAGCCTTGGCCTCGGCGGCCTTGGCGTCGGTCTGGGTGCCGTTGATGGCGTGGCCGTTCGTCCCGTTCACCGCAGGCTTGTCGCCGTTGGTGCCGTGGCCGTTGGCGCCGGCCTTGGCGTCGGCCGCGGCAGCACCCTCGATGACGGGCTTGATCGGGACGGCCGTGATGGCGTCAGCGGTGGTCGGACCGTGCGCACCGGGGGTGCGGGTCGGCAGGACCTTCTTGGCCGCGTCCGTGACCGGGCTGGGGGCCCCGCTGGCGCCCTTGACGCGGGTGGGGAGGCCGGCCTTCGTGGTCCCACCGACGGCAGGGACGGCAGGCGCGGTCGGAGCCACGGGGGCAGCTGCCGGAGCAGCGGCCAGGGTCGGGCGAGCGGGGCGGTCGGCTCGGCCCGCGGTGTCGGCCAGGAGGCCGGCAGGCAGGTGGACCGAGACGGTGATGCCGGGCTTCTCGTCGCCGTTGCGGCGCAGGCGGACGGCGATGCCGTGGCGCTTGGCCAGGCTGCCCACCACGAACAGACCCATGCGGCGTGCGGTGTCCGGCGTGATGTCGCCACCGTGGGCCAGCCGGTCGTTGAGCGCGGCGAGCTCCTTGGGCGGCATACCGAGGCCCTTGTCGCTGACCTCGACGAGGAGGCCACCCTCCGGGGTGCGGGCACCACGGATGTCCACGCGGGTGGTGGGCGGCGAGTAGGCCAGGGCGTTGTCGACGACCTCGGCGACCAGGTGGATGAGGTCGGAGCCGACGGCGCCGAGGACCTGGTCGTTCGAGGTGTCACCGATGTCGATGCGCTCGTAGTTCTCGACCTCGGACACCGCGGCACGCACGGCGTCGGAGACGGAGACCGCACCCGAGAAGCCGCGTCGCGTCGAGGTGCCGGCGAGCACGAGCAGCGAGTCGCTGTTGCGGCGCATGCGGGCGGCGAGGTGGTCGAGGCGGAAGAGGCTCTGGAGCCGCTTGGGGTCCTCCTCGTCGCTCTCGAGGCGCTCGATGAGGGACAGCTGCTGGTCGATGAGCGAGGTGCTTCGACGGGAGAGCGTCTCGAACATGTGCCCGACCTGGACACGCAGGCGGGCCTGGTCCCCGGCGAGGGTGAGCGCCTGGCTGTGGAGGTCGTCCACCGCGCGGGCCAGCTGGCCCATCTCCTCACGGGTGTGGACCGGGATCGCGACGAAGGCCGGCGGTTCGGTGCCGTCACGCATCGCGGCAACGGCCTCGGGGAGGCGCTTCTGGGCGACGTCGAGGGCGCCCTGACGGACCGCACGGATCGGGACGAGCAGCGAGCGCAGCAGCGCAAGCACGATCACCAGGGCGGCCAGCAGGGCGACGGCGACGAGCGCGGCGTTGAGGATGGCGGTGTCGCGGAAGGTGGCGGCACGGTCACGCAGGTTGGCCTCGAGCGCGACGAGCTGGGTGTCGAGGAGCTTGGTGTACCCGGCGTTGCTGGACTCGATCACGGTACCCAGGTCGGCGATCTGCTGCTTCTCGGGTGCCTCCTGCTGGAGGGTGTACCCGCGGCGGCCGTTCTCGTTGAGCAGCTGACGGATCTGGCTGGTGTCGCCGACGGCCTCCGACTGCAGACGCGTGAGGGCGGCCGTCTCGGCGCCGACCTGGCCGATGGCGCGCAGCGAGGCAGCGCCGTCGTCGGCGTTGGAGAGGTTGAGCTGCTGGCCCGTCATCGCGCGCTGGGCGGCGATGGTGTCCTGCAGGCCGACGACGATCTTGGCCGAGGCCGAGTCGTCGGAGAGGCCCAGGTCGGACACGGCGGTCGACAGCAGGGTCGCGATGTTGCCGGACCGGTCGATGACGACGTCGGAGAACCCGTTCTGGGTCTTGGCGTTGCGGACGGCCTGGCCGAGCGAGAGGGCGCTCTGCGCGTTGCGCTTGACCGTCTCGGGGATGCCCGGGGTCTTCAGCGCGATGCGCAGGTCGGCCGCAGCCGACTCGTAGCGCGTGATGGCGGAGATGACCCCGCTGCCACCGACACTGCCCGCGGCGGCGAGGCGCTGCACGGCCAGGTTGTAGTCGACGACGGGGCGGATCACGAGGACGGTGTCAGCCGCCCGCGAGAGCTGCTGTGCCGAGTTGACGTCGCTCTGGACGCGCAGGCCACCGAACACGAAGGCCAGGATCACGGGCAGGGCAACGGCCGCCGCAAGCTTTCGGCGCAGGGGCCAGTGCCCGAAGGACCAGCCTTGCGGGACACGGCCAGCTACCGACTGCAGTCTGGACACTGAGCCACCTTTCCTCATCAACGAAAACTCGGGCGAACGGCAACATATGGCCGGGAGTACAGCCACGACACGGGGTTGGAAGCCGACTTGGGACGTTCGGATGCTGCACGTCTGGCCGAACGGACTAGAGCCGCTCGGACGACCACGGGAGCGGTCGTCCCGACCACTCCCCAGGGCTGCCGGGGTCCACATGCGGGACGGTGGTGGCACGGCCTCCCCCGAGGCCCGCACCATGCGACCGACGCCAGAGCGAAGCACGAGATCCGACTCGTCTCAACCTGTCCACGAAAAAAGGCACGAACGTAGGAACGGTCCTAGTCCCAGAGGTGTCTTGATCGGTGTTTTGCCCGTAGTGCGTTTGCGCTATGGGTACGTTTTCCCCGTCATCGTCAGGGGGCGAGGTACACAATGGGAATCGATATGGAATCGACCGTTTCATCAGCCGAGGTGCAGGCGCTGCGCCGGCTCTCTCAGCTGATGAACCAGGCCAGTGGTCTGGAGAGCCTGCAGGAGCTGCTCGACCTCGTGGTCGCCGGTGCCGCCGATGTCGTGGGCTTCCAGGTCGCGGCGATCAGCCTCGTGCGCTCGAACGGCGACCTGCAGATCGTCGCGGTGGGGGGCCACCCGGACGCCACGGCACAGCTCGTCGGTCGGCGCACACCGCGCGAGAGCCTCGACGGGGAGTTCGCTGTTGCCGAGCACTGGGGTTCGCTGCGCTTCATCCCGGCAGCCAACCTCCCGAGCAACGCCCGTCCCGGTTGGGTCGCGCCCGAGTGGGACGAGCAGGTCATCGGCGACCCGGACGCCTGGGATCCCGAGGACACCCTGCTCGCACCGTTCTACGACCCGACCGGCGAGATGCTCGGCATGATCTCCGTCGACCTGCCGCTGTCGGCCAAGCGCCCGACACAGGTCCAGCAGGGCGTGCTCGAGGTCTTCGCCAACCAGGCCGGCATCGCCATCAACTCCTTCCGCCAGCGCCAGACCCTCGCCGAGCAGGTGCGCCTCGCCGCCACGGTGCAGAGCGTCGCCCGCATCTCGCAGGGCATCCTCGAGCCCTCCAAGGTCGTCGAGGCCATCGTCGACCCCATCCGCACCGGGCTGGACTGCCTCGGCCTGTGGGTCCGGGCGTTCGCGACCAAGGACGCCGCCAAGACCGACAGCGTCGCGGCCTACTCCGCGCAGGGCACCACCCGGACGCCGGCGAAGATGGTCGAGGTCGCCAGGACGCTGGCCGAGCGGGCCTGGGCCGAGCAGGTCTCCGGAGTCGTGAGCAACGGAGCCGTCCAACCCGCCGGCGCGCTGTCGGACGAGGACCTCGACGAGCTCCTGGCCTACCTCGCCAACACCGGCGCCGGCTCCCTGCTCCTCGCACCGATCGGTGCCGGCACCGAGTGCCTGGGCCACATGGTGCTGACGCGGTCCCCGGACGCCCCGCCGTGGAGCGACGCCGAGCGGGTCGCCGCGCTCGAGATCGGCCGTGACGTGGGCCGCTCGATCGTCAACGCCCGGCTGTTCGAGCTCGAGCGCCGGATGATCGCCGAGCTGCGCCGTGCCGACCGGGCCAAGACGACGCTCTTCTCCACGGTGCACCACGAGCTCAAGAACCCGCTGGCGTCGATCGTCGGCCACGTCGAGCTCCTCAAGGAGAACCCGACCGGGGACGCCACGTGGTCGCTGAAGGTGATGGCCCGCAACACCCACCGCCTCCAGGGCCTGGTCGACGACCTGCTCACGCTGTCCAAGGTGAGCGACCCCGACCGGCCGCTGGTGCGCAACCACGTCGACATCTCCGAGCTCGTCCGCGATGCCGCCGACATGTTCCTCCCGCGGGCGGCGCAGCAGGACGTCACGATCAAGGTCATCGCTCCGGAGCACCCACCGACCGCGCTGGGCAGCACCGACGAGCTCGCCCGTCTCGTCGAGAACCTCGTGAGCAACGCCGTGAAGTACACGACCGACGGTGGTGAGGTCACGGTGTCCCTGCGTCCCCTCGGCGACAAGGTCGAGATGGTCGTCGCGGACGAGGGCCTGGGTATCTCGCGCACCGACCTGCAGTCGCTGTTCACGGAGTTCTTCCGCAGCACCAACCCCGACGCCCTCGAGGTCCCGGGCACAGGGCTCGGGCTGAGCATCGTCCAGCGCATCGTGGCTCGGCACAACGGCACGATCTCGGTGGACTCCGAGCTGGGCAAGGGCACCAGGTTCACGGTGCTGCTCCCCCGCGCCGACTCCGCCCAGGACCGCGGCTAGCACCCACCCGGTCGGGTATGGCGCACGGGCGACCATGCGCCACACCCCGCCTGTGCGGCGGGTCGCCGACTCCTAGGGTCGCGCCAGTTCGACCACAGGCTCACCACAGGTGGGGGGCCGACGGTGTGGTGACAGCCTCGCCACCCGGCCGGGCACCGCACCCGAGGGGAGCACGACAGTGCCCAGCAAGACCATCATCACCGCGGCCGCCGGCCTCGTCGCCGCGACGGGGATCGTCGTCACCGTCGCCTCGTTGGCCAACGCCTCCACCAGCACGTCCCCGTCCGCCGTCACGGGCTACGCCTTCGGCTACGGGCAGCAGTCCGGCGAGGGCCGTGGACCCGGCGGCGGAACGCACACCGCGGTCACCGGATCGGAGCTGTCCAAGGTCACCGCCGCGGTCAAGGCCGCGGACTCCGCCGTCACCGTCACCTCCGTCCAGAAGGACGAGGACGGCTCGTACGACGTGTTCGGCACGAAGGCCGGTGCCCAGGTCATGTTCGACGTGAGCAAGGACCTCAAGACCATCACCGCCCGCACCGGCGGTCGTGGCGGCCACGGTGGAGGGCCCGGTGGTGGCACGCACACCGCGGTCACCGGCACCGAGCTCTCCAGGGTCACCGCCGCGGTCAAGGCCAAGGACTCCGCCGTGACCGTCACCTCCGTCCGCAAGGACGAGGACGGCTCGTACGACGTGTTCGGCACCAGGGCCGGCGCCCAGGTCATGCTCGAGGTGAGCAAGGACCTCAAGACCATCACCGCCCGCACCGGCGGTCCCGGCGGTGGCCACGGTCACGGTCCCGACGGCGACGGCCCCGGCGCCCCGGGCGGCTCGACCGGCTCGGGCACGGAGAGCAACGGAACCCAGAGCAACGGCACGGCGAGCACCACGGCGTTCCGTACCGTCTGACCCTCACCACCCGAGGGGTGGAGCCCGGTCACCATCGCGGTGGCCGGGCTCCGTCGTGCACTTCCCCTGTCAGACCCCGAACATCCCGCGGCAGCCGTCCATCCCCGTGACCTCCACCACCGGTCGTGACCGGGCGGACCACCGGGTCCTGGTGAGACGGAGCCGGTCGGAGACGAGCACCTCGTCGCCGCGGGCATCGCGCGAGATGCCGTCCGGCTCGTAGCCGAGGCGTCGCGAAACCCCTTGCGACGCGTGGTTGTCACGGAAGACCTCGGTCAGGGCGGACTCCGCCCCCAGGTGGTCGAAGGCCACGGCGAGGAGGCTGGCGCGCGCCGCCGTCCCGACGCCCCTGCCCTGGTGCGCGAGCCCGAGCCAGGACGAGGTGCTCACGTCCCGGACGACGCGGAAGTCGTCGGCCCTCAACGTGACCATGCCCACCGGGCGTCCGTCGAGGAGGACCGCCATCCCGAGGCGCCACGACTGCGGCGTCCATGAGGCGAGCCGCTCCCAGTGACCGCGCAGGACGGCGTCGGCCCGCTCACCGGCGCTGCCCTCGGTCCAGGGCGTGAGGAACGGTCGCTCGCCGGGTCGGTGGACGCCACGGCCGGCCAGGTCGGCCAGCTCGGCGACCTCCTCCTCCCGAGGCAGTCGCAGCTCGACGACTGCGTCGCCACCGGCGACAGTGGTCCGGGTGGTCAGGGCATAGAGGGGCCAGTGGTCCTGCAGCATGGGCCCCATCCTCGCGGACGGCGTGGCCGGTGCCGTCAGTGCACGGCGGCCAGCAGCACGCCGACCCCGACGAAGAGCCCACCGAACACGCGGTTGAGGCGACGCTGGCCGTCGCGGCTGCGGGTGAGCCGACGCAGCCACCGCGCGGCGAACGCGAACACGAACCACATGACGAGGACGTCCACGACCACGACCGTCGCGGCGAGCACGACGTACTGCGGCACGAGGGGCCGTTCCGGACGGATGAACTGCGGCGTGAACGCGAGGAAGAAGACCACGGCCTTGGGGTTGGTCAGGTTGACGAGCACCCCTTGGCGGAGCATCGCCCCGCGGGAGGCCGGCGGCACCGACGCCTCGACGTCCTGCGCGGTCGGCTGGGCACGCAGCTGACGGACGCCGAGGAACACCAGGTAGGCCGCACCGGCATACCGGATGACGTTGAACAGCAACGGGGACTCGGCCACGAGGACGCCCACCCCGGCCGCCACCACGGCGATGTGCACGAGGAGGGCGAGCTGCTGGCCGATGATGCCCCAGATGGAGCGGGCCCACCCCGAGCCGATCGAGTTGGCCATGGTGTTGATCGCCCCCGCACCCGGCGTCAGGGAGATGAGGACCGCGGCCCCGAGCAGGGTGAACCAGAGCGACCACGACACAGCGGCGAGTGTAGTTCGGTGCCGCGGCCGCCCCGGCGGGCGTCCACGGCACCGAACCGCCCTCGAGGGCCGGGTGGTCCCGGGCTCCCGGGTGGCGGGTCAGGTCGCCGCAGGGACCTCGGGCCGCGCACGGCCGGACGGCAGGGCGAGGGCGGCGAGCGCGGTACCGATCGTCCTCGGCACCTTCGGGCCGTAGCGGCGGTCGATGACCCCGGCGACGGGACCGAACCACCATCATCATCAGGACGGTCGCAAGCAGGAACAGGCGGCCGGCCCAACCAGGTCCTCCTGCTGCTGCGCTCCGCCGGGGCTCGAGCCCCTCGCCTCGGCCGACGCCGCGGACCTCGCCGCTCCCCTGCACGACCTGATCCACGCCCTCCTCGCCGAGCGGTCCTGACGAGCCGTCCTGGCCCACGGTCTTGACGAGGCGCGGCCCTGCCACCACGGTGAACCGATGAGCCCACCCGACCAGCCGCAGGTGCAGGTGTTCGTCGATGCCGACCTGAGCGGGGCCCGCTTCGTCCGCAGCGACCTGTCCGGCGTCGTCATGCGCGCGGTGCACGTCACCGGCGCCGACATCGATGCACCCTGGCTCCTCGAGGGCGGGAACTCGTTGTGGGTCAACGGAGTCGACGTGGCGCCATACGTGGACGCGGAGCTGGACCGCCGCTTTCCCGGGCGTTCGCTGCGGAGGGCGACGGACCCTGACGGCCTCCGGGAGGCGTGGGCCGCGGTCGAGGCGGCCTGGGCCACGACGCTCGACCGGGTCGGCACGATGCCCCCGGGGACGGTCGACGTCCAGGTGGACGGCGAGTGGTCCTTCGCGCAGACGTTGCGACACCTGGTGATGGCGACCGACACGTGGCTCGGGCGCGCCGTCCTGGGACGCGAGCAGCCGTACCACCCCATCGGCCAGCCCCATGCGGAGTACGAGCTCGACGGCTACGACGCCTCGTTCTTCTCCCGCACGCAACCGTCGTTCGACGAGGTGCTGGAGGTGCGCGCCGGGCGCGTCGCCATGGTGCGGGACTTCCTCGCCGCCGCCACCACCGAGGACCTCGCGGTGGCGCGGCGCCACCCCTGGGCTCCGGAGCACAGCGAGAGCACCCTGGCGTGCCTGCACACCATCCTCGAGGAGGAGTGGGAGCACCACCGGTATGCCGTGCGCGACCTGGACACGGTGGGCGGCACCGGTCGGGACTGATCCCAGGGGTCCTCGCCGGCCCGCTGGGGTACCTTGACCGCAGATCGTGGACGGCTGCAGAGGGGGAGCGGGATGGCCGCGGAGGAGAAGTGCTACGAGATCACGTGGGACGAGGCGACGGGGATCGCCCGGACCGACTGGCTCCCCGGTGCGGTGTGCGGCATCGAGGAGGCCCGCGCCGTCGACGCGGAGATCAAGGCCCTCGGGCAGGACAAGGTCCGCTCGCTGGTCGACCTGCGCGAGGTCGCCTCGATCGACCGGCCGGCCCGTGAGTTCTTCATGGACCGCAACCCCAACTACCGGGCCGTGGCCCTCGTGGCGGGCTCGGCCTCCACCCGCATGCTGGCCAACTTCTTCCTGGGCCTGAAGCGCGGCTCCATCCCCGTGAAGATGTTCACGTCCGAGGCCGACGCCGGCACCTGGCTGCAAGCGCAGCCATGAGCGACGGGGGCGCCACGACGGACACGGAGGGCCAGGAGGGCCCGGGCGGCTCCCCCATCGACGCCGTCATCGAGCTGCTCACGAGGCTGGCTGCCGGCGACCTGGACGCGCGCGGGCCCCGCACGGACGACGAGGACCTCGATGCGGTCATCGTGGGGATCAACATGCTCGCCGAGGAGCTCGAGGCCAACCGCTCGGAGCTCGAGCACCGGGTGCACCTGCGCACCATCGAGCTCGAGGCCGCGCGCAAGCAGGCCCTGGAGGCGTCCCAGCTGAAGTCGGAGTTCCTGGCCACGATGAGCCACGAGATCAGGACGCCGATGAACGGCGTGATCGGCCTGACCACCCTGCTGCACCACACCGACCTCGACGAGACACAGCAGCAGTACGTCGGGGGGCTGCAGAGCGCCGGGGAGTCGCTGCTGCGCGTCATCAACGACATCCTCGACTTCTCCAAGCTCGAGGCCGGCAAGGTGGACCTCGAGGCCGTGGACCTCGACCCACGGTCCCTGGTCGAGTCGGTGGCGGCCCTCGTGGCACCGATGACGACCACGCCGGAGCTGGAGGTCATCGCCTACTGCGCTGCCGAGGTGCCGCCACGCCTCGTCGGTGACGAGGGACGGCTGCAACAGGTCCTGCTCAACCTGGCCTCCAACGCCGTGAAGTTCACCGACAAGGGCGAGGTCGTGATCAGCGCCCGGATGGTCGACCCGGGCGACGGACGGGTGCGCTTCGAGGTGTCCGACACCGGGATCGGCATCCCCGAGGACGTCCGACCCGCGATGTTCGACTCGTTCCGACAGGCCGATGCCTCGACCACCCGCCGGTACGGCGGCACCGGCCTCGGCCTGGCCATCTCGCGCACCCTCGTCGAGGCGATGGGCGGCAGCATCGGGGTCGACAGCGACGTGGGCGTCGGGAGCACCTTCTGGTTCGAGCTCCCCCTGCCGGTCTCCGCGACGACACCTCCTCCCGTCCCGGCCAGCGACCTGCTCCTCGGGCTACGCGCCCTGGTCGTCGACGACAACGCCACGAACCGGCTGGTCCTGGGGTCCCAGCTCACCCAGTGGGGGTTGCGGCCCGACAGCACCGACCACCCGGGCTCTGTCATCGACCTGATGCGCGCCGCGCGCGCTGCCGGCGACCCGTACGCGATCACGGTGCTGGACATGTGCATGCCCGATCTCGACGGCATCGAGCTCGCCCGACGGATCAGCGCCGACCCCTCCCTGCGCGACACCCTCATGATCATGCTGTCTTCCACGGGCGAGATCGACCGTGCCGAGCTGGCTCGGGTCGGGGTGCGCGACGCGTTGAGCAAGCCGGTGCGCAGCAGCGACCTGTTCGACCGCCTGGTCCGCCTGGTGGCCGGCGCACCAGCGGCGAGCGTGCGCCGCACGACGAAGGACGCCGGGCCGGCGACGGACGCGGGCGCTGTCGAGCGTCCCGCCCACCGCCCCTCCCCCGGTCGGGTCCTGGTCGTCGAGGACAACACGGTCAACCAGCTCGTGGCACGGGGCCTCGTGACCCGGATCGGGTACGACGTGGACGTCGTCGAGAACGGCGCCGAGGCGCTGGAAGCCATTGCGGGGCAACAGTATGCCGCCGTGCTGATGGACTGCCACATGCCCGTGATGGACGGGTACTCCGCGACCGCAGAGGTCCGCCGACGGGAGGTCGGCGGAGAGCGGCTGCCGATCATCGCGATGACGGCCAGCGCGACCACCGAGGACCGCGAGCGCTGCCTGGCCGTCGGCATGGACGCCTACGTCTCCAAGCCGGTCGACGAGTCCACCCTGAGGGAGGTCCTGGGTGCGTGGGCGCGCCCGGCCGACGCCATCGGCGCAGGGCCGGGTCCGACCGGCGCGGCTCGGGCTCCGGACCCCTCGCCCGGGCAGGAGCCGCTGGACAGCGCGAGGCTCGCGACGCTGCGTGACCTCGGCGCCACCACGGGGCAGGACCTCCTCGCAGCCCTGACCGAGGCCTTCACGACGGCCTCGCCGGTCCTCGTGGCGACGATGCGGGCGATGGCCGCCGCCGACGACGCGCAGGGACTGCGGCACGCAGCGCACGAGCTGACCGGGTCCGCGGCGAGCATCGGGGCCGTGAGGGTCGCCGAGCTCGCCCGACAGGTCGAGACGGGCGGCCTCGCGGCCGCCGCCACCCTGCTCGACCGGCTCGAGACCGAGCTGGAGCGGGCGGGCCAGCTGCTTCGCGAGTCGCTCTGACGGCGACCGCACGCTCCGGCGCCGGCACGTGGAGCCCGCAGCTCGTCGCCTCCTTCTTCCACGGTGGGCGGATCACGTACGGCGCCCTGGCCGTGGTCGTCGGCCTCGTGGCCGGCTGGGGTGCCCTCACCCTGACCGACTCGCGCAGCGTCGACGAGCACCGCTGAGCCACCACCGCCCGGCGGCGCCATCGCTCGACCTGTCGACGCACGTCCCAGACGGACGGGCAAGGGAAAGGCCCCCGCGACCGGAGTCGTGGGGGCCTTCCTGGGGTGGTGCTGTGGAGCCGCCTATCGGAATCGAACCGATGACCTATTCATTACGAGTGAATCGCTCTGGCCGACTGAGCTAAGGCGGCAGGTGCCCGAAGGCACGGACGATGAGTATACGGATGAGCCGCGGAATCTCCGAACCGGGCCCGACGACACCCGTCAGGTCAGCACTTGGTGCCGTCCTTGGGCACCTTGCCGTCGGTGTAGTAGTCGTTGATCGCGTCGTCGACGCAGCTGTTGGAGCGGGTGTAGGCCGTGTGCCCGTCGCCGTCGAAGGTCAGCAGTGCGGCGTTGGAGAGCTGGTCACGCAGCCGCACCGACCACTCGTACGGCGTCGCGGGGTCGCGGGTCGTGCCGACCACGACGATGGGGCCGCTGCCCTCCGCGCTGATCTTGTGCGGGCCGGTCTGGCCCTCTGTCGACTTCACCGGCCACTGCCCGCAGACCAGCGACCCCCACGCGAGGAACGGCCCCCAGGTCGGGGCGACCTTCGCGTTGTCAGCGGCCCGCTGGGCGTACACCGCCGGGTCGGGGCTGTCGGGGTTGTCCAGGCAGGAGATCGCGTAGAACGCCTCGAGCAGGTTGCCGGCGTAGACGCCGTTCTGGTTGCGCTGCGCGTACTGGTCGGCGAGCTTCATCAGCTCCGTGCCGTCGTCCTTGCGCACGACCTGGGCCAGGGCGTCCGTGAGGGTCCCCCACGAACCCTGGTCGTACATGGCCTGCGCGATGCCGGTGGCGGCCCACCCCTCGGTGAGCTGCTTGAGGGTGCCGTCCTGCATGGGCACCGGCTGCTGGTCCAGCCGGGTCAGCAGCGCACGCATCCCGGACATGACCTCGTCGACGGAGCCGCCGAGGGGGCAGTCGCCCTCGTCCACGCAGTTGGCGGCATACGCGCGAGTGGCCCGCTCGAACCCCTCGGCCTGGCCCTTGGCCACCTCTGCGGCGCTGATGTCCGGCGGGAGGACCCCGTCGAGGACGAACCGACCGACGAGCTTCGGGAACAGCCCGGCATACGTGGCGCCGAGGAAGGTGCCGTAGGACTTGCCCAGGTAGTTGAGCTTCTCGTCCCCGAGGGCCGACCGCAGGATGTCCATGTCCTTGGCGGCGTCGACGGTCGAGACGTGGCTGATGAGCGCCCCGGTCCGCTGCACGCACCCCTGCGCGAACTCCTTGCCCGAGGCGGCGAACGCGGCGGCCTCGGCGGCGTCGTCCGGGGTCGGGTCCTGCCCGAGGAACGCGTCCATCTGGGTGTCCGGGAGGCAGTCGATCGGCTGCGACCGCTGCACGCCGCGGGGGTCGAAGCCCACGACGTCGAAGCGCTGACGCACCGGCTTCCCCACGATGAAGTCCGCAGCCTGCGCGTAGTCCACGCCCGACCCTCCGGGGCCGCCCGGGTTGACCACGAGCGACCCGATGCGGTCCTTGGGCTTGGTGGCCTTCATGCGCAGCACCGAGATCTCGATCCGGTCGCCGTCCGGCTTGGCGTAGTCGAGCGGGACCTCGAGCTTCGCGCACTCGGAGATCCGGCACTTCTGCCAGTCCAGCTTCTGCCCGTAGTACGACGCGAGCGCCTCGGACCCGGCCGGGGGCCTGGCCGCCGCGGTCGAGGAGGTCGAGGGCGTTGCGCCGGAGTCGCCCCCACCGAGCAGGGAGCACCCGGAGAGGCCGACGGTCACGATCGCGGTCGCCGCCACGAGCATCCGTGTGCGAGAAGTCATGGGCGGCACGGTATCCCGCCGTGCTGGGAGACGCCGCCTCGGACGCGTACGGCGCGTGCGCGCCTCAGCGGGGTACGCGCAGCGTGATCGCCATCGCCTCGAGCGCCAGCAGCGGTGCGACGTTGAGCCCGATGCGCTCGCGGGCGGTGCCGATGGCATCCATCGCCCCGAGCAGCTGCTCGGGCGTCATCGACCGCGCGAGCGCCTGCACCTCGCGGATGCTGTCCTGGTTGACCAGCCCGAGACCGGCACCGCTGTGCACCACGAGGGCGTCCCGGTACACCGACAACAGGTCGACCAGGGATCGGTCGAGCACGTCGCGCGAGTGGCGGGTGGCCCGCGCCTTCTGCTCCTTCTCCAGCGACGAGAGCTGGCTGCGGATGTGGGGCGGCTGGGTGCGCGCCGAGGGGTCGGCTCCCAGCATCTCCATGAGCCGCTTCTTCTCGGCGACGTCCCGCTCACTGGCGGCGGCCGAGGACTCCTCGTCCGCGATGGAGACGAGGTCGGCAGCCGCGCCCACCGCGTCGCCGACACCGTGGATCCTGCCCGCGAGGGCGACGACGTCACGGCGGCGGATGCGGGCACCCTCGTCACGGGCCAGCCGGCGTGCGAGGCCCACGTGGCTCTGGGCCGCCCGCGCGGCATACAGGGCCATCGGCATCTCGATGCCGTCGCGGCGGTGGAGCAGCTCGGCGACCGCCTCGACGGGAGGGGTGCGCAGCCGCACGTGGCGCGAGCGCGAACGGATCGTGATGACGACGTCCTCGAGCGAGGGCGCGCACAGGATCCAGACGGTGCGTGCGACGGGCTCCTCGATCGCCTTGAGCAGGGCATCGGCGGCGCGTTCGGTGAGGCGGTCGGCGTCCTCGACGATGATGACGCGCCAGGGCCCGACGGACGGGCGCAGGGCAGACATGGCGGCGAGCTCACGTGCCTGCTCGACCTTGATCGACAGGCCCTCCGTGGCGACGAGGTCCACGTCGGCGTGCGTGCCGTCGACCGCGGTGCGGCACTCACGGCACTCGCCGCAGCCGTTCAGCGGGCACTCGAGCGCACCGGCGAACGCCCGCGCGGCCACCGAGCGTCCCGATCCGGGTGGTCCGGTGAGCAGCCACGCGTGCGTCATCGACCCGGGCTCGGCGACGGCTCGCTGGAGCGTCGCGACGGCGGAGTCCTGCCCGATGACGTCGCGCCAGACGGTCACGGCAGCACCACCAGCGACCTCAGCCGTGCGAGGACCGCCGCGTGGATCTCGTCGGGAGGCAGGGTGCCGTCGACGACGAGGTAGCGCTGGGGGTTGCCCTCCGCCATGGCCAGGAAGTGCGCACGGATGGCCTCGTGGAACGCGTCCGCCTCCGCCTCGAGCCGGTCGTGGACCTCGCCCCGCCGACGGCGCCCCTCCTGCGCGGACACGTCGACGATGACGGTGAGGTCGGGGACGAGCTCGTCGACGGCCCACATGTTGAGGTCGTGGATCTCCTGCGCGCCGAGGTCGCGACCGGCGCCCTGGTAGGCCACCGAGGAGTCGGTGTAGCGGTCGGTCAGCACGACCTCGCCCCGGTCGAGGGCGGGGCGGATCAGCTGGTCGACGTGATGCGCCTTGTCGGCGGCGAAGAGCAGGGCCTCGGCCCGGGGGGCCACGTGGGCGCCGTGCAGCACCAGGTCGCGGATCTGGTGCCCGAGGTCGGTGCCACCGGGCTGGCGGGTCACGGTGACCGTCCTGCCCGCAGCCTGGAGGGCGTCACGGAGCAGGGCCACCTGCGTGGACTTGCCCGCGCCGTCGCCACCCTCGAAGGCGATGAAGAGTCCGTCGGTCACGCAGTGAGCCTAGGCCGTCCGGCGGACAGCGGGTGCCGGCTGGTCCCGTGCGGTGCGAGGGGCTCAGTGGTGGACGGCGACCAGCAGGCAGGTCCCCGCGATCGCCGAGGCGAGCAGGACCGCGGCGGGGGCGAGGGTCATGCGCAGGACCTCGCCCGCGCGACGGGAGGCACCGACGGCGCTCAAGCCGAGGAGGATGACCACCGGCGCCAGGGAGTTGCCGATGTTGCCACCGGCCAGCTGGCCTGCGAGCAGATCGGCCGGAGGTTCGCCGATGAGGTGGGCGACGTCGGCCTGCAACGAGGAGAACAGCGCGTTGGAGCTCGTCGTCGAGCCGGTGATGAACGAACCCAGGGCACCGACGAGCGGCGCGATGGCGGGGTACGCGCTCCCCGTGGCCACCGCGGCACCCTGGGCGACGGTGCGGACCATGCCGCTGTCCACGAGCACGCCGGCCACCGAGGCGAGCAGGACGACGGACGGCGAGGACTTCCACGCCTGCTTCAGGGCGCCCCGCCACACGGGCCCCCACGCGCCACGCGCCCAGATCCCTCGTGCGGCCCAGACCGCGACGCTGCCCGCCGACGCGACGAGCAGGAACGTGCCCGGGTGGCCCAGGAGGGCGATGGGGTTGTAGACCGACACGGCGTCGTTGACGGTCCCCTGGTGGGTGCTCGTCTGCGGGAACGACGGTCCAATCAACAGGTGTCCCTTGGCCCACGACCGCAGGGCGGGCGGCAGGAAGACCGCGAGCGCCACGATCCCGAGCAGGGCGTAGGGCACGGCCGCGGCTCGCGCCCGCGAGCGCATCTGCGCGTCACCCGGGTCCGAGGGCGTGGCTTCCCGGTCGCGCGCGGAGAACCGGCGCAGCACGAACACCACGGCAACACCCGAGGCACCGGCGCACAGGGCGGCGATCCCGGGCTCGAGTCGGGCGGCCCCGGCCTGGACGAGGGCCATCACCGGGCCGGCGGTGGCCAGCAGCCGCCAACCCTCCCGCAGGCCCGCCAGCCCGCCGTCCATCAGGGCGACGAGCACACCGGAGAGCAGGCAGTTGACGCCGAGGAGCACCGCCGCCGACGCGGCATACGCAGCCCGGCCGGGGCTGTCGAGGTGGGCGGTGAGGGCCCCCATGTAGAAGGACGAACCCATCGAGCCGAACCCCACCGCCCAGTGGTAGCCGATGAGGGGCAGGGCCACGGCCCGGGCCTTGCCGATCCCGAGTGCGACGAGCAGCGGCGCCGCGACCGCGATCGGCGTCCCGAACCCCGACACCCCCTGGATGAACGACGGGAGCACCCACGCGAGGAGCAGGACGTTCTCGGTGCGTCGCGGCAGCATGGTCGACAGGGCCTGGCCGAGGGCCTTCATGCCCACGTGGGTGGCGAGGTGGTGCATGAGCAGCGCCGGCCAGATGACGTAGAGGATCCACAGCCCGACCCAGGCCCCCTTGCCGAGTCCGACGGCGACGGTCAGCCCGCCGGCTCCGAAGGCGAGCACGGCGACCGCCACGCTGTAGGCGACGGTGACCGACGCGTTGACGATCGTCGAGAACCTCCCCCAGAGGACCAGGGCGAGCAGCAGCACGACGGGGCTCACCGCCAGCACCCACGTGAGTGGCGGGACGGCGGCCAGCGTCTCGGGCTGGGCTGCGAGGGTCAGCGTGGGCAGTGGCATAGATTGTCTTTCGTATACGGTCGAGGTGGAGGGCGCACCGGACGACGAGCGAGGGGGAGGACGCCATGACCAGCGGCTTGGGGCACACCATCGGCAGCCAGCACCTGGCCCTGCGCGAGCAGGTCCTCGCCGAGCTGCGTCGACGGATCGTGGACGGCGACTACCCGCCGGGCGAGCGGCTCACGGAGGAGCGCCTCGCCGCCGACTTCGGTGTCTCCCGCAACCCCGTGCGGGAGGCCCTGCGCATCGTCGAGGCCGACGGCCTGGTCGTGATGATGCCCCGCCGCGGTGCGGTCGTGGCCACCCCCGACGCCTCGACCGTCGCCGACCTCTTCGCCGTGCGCTCGAGCCTCGAGACCGTCGCCGCCCGCATGGCCGCGGAACGGGCCACCCCGTCCGACGTCGCCGACCTGCGCAGGCTGCTCGACTCCGCCCGGGTCGCGACCGAGGAGGACGACCTGTCCCGGGTCGCACAGCTCAACAGCGACCTGCACCTGCGGGTCATCGACATCAGCGGAAACCGTTGGCTCGCCTCGATCTCTGCCGCCCTGTACCTGCACGTGCACTGGATCTTCCGAATCGGCGCCGCCCACCGGGCGCCGCACTCGTGGCAGGAGCACATCAGGCTCGTCGACGCGATCGAGGCCCGTGACCCCGACGAGGCGGAAGCTGCGGCACACGCCCACGTGGCGGCTGCGGCCCGGGCCGCGCTCGACAACGTCGACGAGTCCGTTGGCTGACCGACGGTCGCGTCGTGGTCAGCGGCCCACGGCATAGCCCTGCATCCCTCTCGGGTTCGCCCCGGCGCGCAGCACCCCGGTCCCCGCGTCGCGCGTGACAGCGCACAGGCGACCCAGGCTCCACGGGTCGGACACCCGCACCGTGTGCCCGCGGGCCTCCAGTCCCGACAGCACGTCCGGCCCTAGCCGGTCCTCGGCCACCAGAACACCGGGTTCGCTCTTCCGCGGGTAGAAGGACCCTGGGAAGCTCGTCGTGTGCCACGAGGGTGCGTCGATGGCCTCCTGCAGCTCCTGCCCGCCGACGAGGTGGCGCAGCAGGAAGACCAGCTGCCACTGGTCCTGCTGGTCACCACCGGGCGAGCCACAAGCCATGTAGGGCAACCCGTCTCGAAGCACCAGCGTGGGAGTGAGGGTGGTGCGCGGGCGTCGCTCCGGCGCGAGCGAGGATGCGAGGCCCTCCTCCAGCCAGAACATCTGCATCCGGCTGCCGAGGCAGAACCCCAGCTCGGGGATCGTCGGCGAGCTCTGCAGCCAGCCCCCGCTCGGTGTCGCCGAGATCATGTTGCCCCAACGGTCCACGACGTCCACGTGGCAGGTGTCACCCCGCGTCGCCCCCGACGGCGCGACCGTCGGCTCCCCCGTCGTCGCGTCACCAGCGGCCTGTGGCGCACCAGCCCCCGTGACGTATGCCGCGAGCCTGGGTTCGCGCCCGTCCGGGCTCCCGGGTCGCACCTCGAGGGAGGCCCGGTCGCCCACGAGAGAGGCGCGTCGCGCCGCATACTCCTCGGACAGAAGGGATTCCAGTGGGACGTCGACGTCGCCGTACCACGCCTCACGGTCGGCGAAGGCGAGCTTGAGCGACTCGGCGGCCGCGTGGATCCCCGCGGCGCTCGAGGGGTCCAGGAGCGTGTCGTCGCCCAGCGCGTCGAGGGTGCGCAGGGTCTGCAGGAGCGCCGGGCCCTGGCCCCAGGCGCCGGTCTTGGCGATGGTGTGACCCCGCCAGTCGATGGTGGCCGGAGCCTCCCAGGTCGCGCTGAACCCGGCCAGGTCGGCACCGGTGACGAGCCCACCGTGCGACTCACCGCTGGAGTCGCGGAAGGGCTTGCGGGAGAAGGCGTCCACCGCCTCCGCCACGAAGCCCTGGCTCCACGCCCGCCGGGCTCCGTCGATCTGGGCCTCGCGCGTCGAGCCTGCCGCCCGGCCCTCGGCGACGAGACGGTCGAGGGTGTCCGCCCAGGCGGGGTTCGTGAAGAGTGCGCCGGGTGCGGGCGCCTTGCCGTCCCGTAGCCAGAGGTCGGCGGAGGTGTGCCAGTCCGTCTCGAACAGCTCCTGCACCGTCTCGACCGTGGCGCTCACCCGGCCCAGCAGGGGGTGGCCGTGCCGGGCGTACCCGATCGCCGGGGCCAACACGTCCTGCAGGGCGCGCGTCCCGTGGTCACGCAGCAGGAGCAGCCAGGCGTCGACCGCGCCGGGGATCGCCGCCGCCAACGGACCCGAGCCCGGCACGAGGTCCAGGCCCTCGGAGCGGTAGTGCTCGATCGTCGCCCCGGCGGGGGCCGGGCCCTGGCCACACAGCACCCGTGGGGTCGGGTCGTCCGCGGTGGCGATGATCGCCGGCATGTCGCCGCCGGGCCCGTTGAGGTGCGGCTCCACGACGTGCAGGACGAAGCCGGCGCTGACCGCGGCGTCGAAGGCGTTGCCGCCGAGCTCGAGCTCGCGCATCGCCGCCTGCGAGGCGATCCAGTGCGTGGACGAGACCATGCCGAAGGTGCCCTCGAGGGTCGGCCGGGTCGTGAAGGTCATGCGGGAGGTCCTGTCGTCGTGGCGGTCTCGGTCCTGCGGATGTCGGGCCCGGAGCCATCGTCGCCGACGAGGTGGCAGGCCACCGTGCTGCCCCCCACCTGCCGCAGGGCAGGCACCTCGTCGGCACACCTGGCGACGGCGACCGGGCACCGGGTGTGGAACCGGCACCCCGAGGGCGGGTCCATCGCCGAGGGGAGGTCGTCCCCGAGCAGGACAGGCGTACGTGCCCGCTGCTTCGCGGGGTCCGCGACGGGGGCCGCCGCAAGCAGGGCCTGCGTGTACGGGTGGCGAGGGTGGGCGAAGATCTCCTCGCGGGTGCCCTGCTCGACGAGCTGCCCGAGGTACATCACGGCGATGTCGTCGGCGAGGTACTCCACGGCCGACAGGTCGTGCGTGATGAACAGGCACGCGAACCCGATGTCCCTCTGGAGGTCGGCGAGCAGGTTGAGCACCGAGGCCTGCACCGAGACGTCGAGCGCGCTCGTCGGCTCGTCGGCGACGAGGAGCGTGGGCTCGGACATCAGTGCCCGCGCGATGCTGACCCGCTGGCGCTGGCCGCCGGAGAGCTCGTGCGGGTAGCGCCGGGCCACCTCGGGCCGAAGCCCCACCCTGCCCAGGCCGTCGGCGACCTTCTGGGCCCTCTCCTGGCGACTGAGCCGCCCCCCCTGCAGCCGCAGGGGTTCGGCGATGACGTCGCCCACGAGCATCCGGGGGTCGAGCGACCCCGCCGGGTCCTGGAAGACGATGGAGACGTCGCGACGGTGCTGGCGCATCCGGGAGCGGGACAGGTGGGTGACGTCGGTACCGGCGAGGCGGACCGACCCGCTCGTGGGCTCGACGAGGCGGACGATGCAACGCCCGACCGTCGACTTCCCCGAACCGCTCTCGCCGACCAGCGCGGTGACCTGGCCGCGCCGGATCTGCATCGTCACACCGTCGACGGCACGCACCGCGCCGTAGTGCATCGCGAGGTCCTCGAGCTCGAGCACCACTGGCTGCCCCTCGAACGCCGGTGGCACCTCCGGCTGGGGGACGTCGTGCGTCGGGACGGTGCTCATCGGGGATCCTCCGTGCTCGGGCGGGGCGCGTCGCCCCGCGGGTGCCAGCAGGCCACCACGTGCTCGTGCCGGTCCGCACCGGCGGTCGCCCCCGCGGGCTCGAGCGGCGGCGCCGACGCGCGGCACCGGTCGGTCGCCGCCGGGCAGCGGTCGGCGAAGGTGCAGGCGTCCGGCTGCTCGGACAACACCGGCACCAGGCCGGGGATCTCCTGCAGCCGGTGCGTTCCGGCGTGCCGGCCGGGCGTGGGCGACGCGGACAGCAGGCCCGACGTGTAGTGGTGCTGGGGACGGGCGAAGAGCTCGTCCACGCCGGCGCGCTCGACGACCCGCCCGGCATACATGACGACCACACGGTCGGCGACGTCGGCGATGACGCCGAGGTCGTGGGTGATGACGAGGATGCTCGTCCCGAACCGGTCCCGCAGCCCACGGAGCACGTCGAGGATGCCGGCCTGCACCGTCACGTCGAGTGCGGTCGTCGGTTCGTCGGCCACGAGCACCTTCGGCTGGCAGGCGACGGCCATGGCGATCATCACGCGCTGGCGCATGCCCCCCGACAGCTGGTGGGGGTACTGCTTCACCCGCTCGCGCGCGGAGGGGATGCCGACGACGCCGAGCAGCTCGACGGCCCGCTCGAGGGCATCGGTGCGCGAGAGCTTCTCGTGGACCTGCAGGACCTCCGTGATCTGCCGGCCGACCGTGAGGACCGGGTTCAGCGAAGACATCGGCTCCTGGAAGATGTAGGCGATGTCGCGTCCGCGCGCCGCCCGCAGGACCGCCGGTCGGGCACCCACGAGCTCGCGGCCGAGGAGCCGGACCGAGCCGTCGATGGTGGCGCTGCGCGGCAGGAGGCCAGCCAGGCTCATCGCGGTCACGGACTTGCCGCAGCCGGACTCCCCGACGATGCCGACGATCTCGCCCTGGGCCAGGGTCAGGTCGACCCCGTCCACGGCGCACACGGTCCCCGCCTCGGTGGCGAACCGCACCCCCAGACCGGACACCTCGAGGACGGGCGCGGTCGTCGTCCCGGCTTCGGTCGACGTGGCGGTGGCGGTCATCGGCGGCTCGCCTTCGGGTCGAGTGCGTCGCGCAGGCTGTCGCCGAACACGTTGAACGCCAGGGCCAGCACCATGATCGCGATCCCGGGAAGCACCGCGGCCCACGGTGCGCGGGCGGCGAACTGCTGGGCGTTCGCGAGCATCGTGCCGAGGCTGGGGTCGGGCGGCTGGATGCCGAGCCCGAGGAAGGACAGGACCGCCTCACCGAGGATCGCCGCCGGGATGGCGACCGTCGCCTGGACCAGCACGACGGAGGTCGCGTTCGGGAGGATGTGGCGACGCAGCACCCACAGGTCGCTCGCGCCGTCGACGACAGCAGCGGCGACGAAGTCGAGTCCCTTGAGCCGCAACGCATCCGAGCGCACGACGCGGATGACGCCCGGGATCTGAGCGATCCCGATGGCCACGGCGGCGTTGCCCAGGCTGGCGCCTCGGATGGCGGCGAACCCGACCGCGAGGATGAGGAAGGGGAACGCCAGCAGCAGGTCGGTGAGCCTGGAGATGACGGCGTCGGCGGCACGGAAGTACCCCGCGGAGAGGCCGAGCGGTACCCCGATCACCAACGCGGTGAAGACGGCGAGCGCGGCGACCTCGAGCGAGGCACGGCTGCCCAGGATGATCCGTGAGAGCACGTCCCGGCCGAGGTCGTCGGTGCCCAGCACGTGCCCTGCCGTGCCGGGAGGGGCGAGCGTGTTGGCGAAGTCGGTCTGCTCGGGGGCGTATGGCGCGATCCACGGCGCGAGGACGGCGACCACCACCGCGACGGCCAGGACGACGAAGCTCACCACCGCGAGGCGGTTGCGACGCAGCCGGCGCAGCACCCGGGAGCGCTGCGAGGACTCGCGGTCCTTCGACCCGGCCGGGTCGGGGGCCGCCGGTGAGGACGCGGGCGGCAGGGCGGTGTCGACGCTCATGAGGCCTCTCCGGTGACGCGGACCCGCGGGTCGATGACCGAGTAGAGCAGGTCGACCGCGAAGTTGATGACGATGTAGGCGGTCGCCGTCACGAGGACGACGGCCTGGATCACGGGGTAGTCCCGCTGGAACACGGCGTCGATGGTCATCTTCCCGAAGCCGGGCAGCCCGAAGATCTGCTCGGTGACGACGGCGCCCGAGATGAGTCCCCCGAGCTGCAGGCCCACGATCGTCACCACGACGATCAGGCTGTTGCGCAGGGCGTGCCGGCGCACGACCACGCTCGGCCGCAGCCCCTTGGCCTCAGCCGTCCGCACGTAGTCGGTCGCGAGTGAGTCGAGCATCGAGGACCGCGTCTGCCGCATGATCACGGCGGACAGGCCGGTACCGAGGATGAGCGCCGGGAGGATGATGTGGTGCAGGTTGTCCACGGGGTCCTCCCCCAGCGGCACGAACCCTGAGGCGGGGAACAGTCCGGTCGCCACCGACAGGTAGAGGATCGCGACGAGGCCGAGCCAGAAGTGCGGGACGGACAGTCCGAGCAGTGCGAAGGCGTTGGCCACCCACTCCGCCGGCCCGCCGCGCCATACCGCTGCCACGACTCCGGCCCCGACGCCGAGGACGACGGCGATCGCGATGGCGAGCAGGGACAGCTCGAGGGTGACGGGCAGCGCGGTCCGCAACATGTCGTTGACGCTCTGGCCGGTGCGCACCGAGGTGCCGAGGTCGCCCTGCAGCGCATTGGTGACGAAGTGCCAGAACTGCAGCGGCAGGGGCTGGTCGAGGCCGTAGCGCTCGCGGATGGCGGCCAGGGCCTCCGGGGTCCGGTCCTCACCCGCGAGGGCGAGGGCCGGGTCCCCGGGGAGGGCCCGGACGCCGAGGAAGACGACGACGGTGGCCAGCACCAGGGTCACCAGCGACTGCCAGGCCCGGTTGAGGAGGTAGCTGCGCACAGCGCCTACTTGGCCATCCCGGCGAACCCGAGCCGGACGACGCCGTCCGGGAAGACCTGGACGCCCTTGACCGACGTGGACACACCGGTGAGGTTGCGCTGGCGGTACAGGTAGATGAGCGGGTCGTCCTCGTGGAGCTTCGCCACGACCTGGTCGTAGAGGCCCTTGCGCTTCTCGACGTCGTTCGTCTCACGCGCCTGGTCGAGCAGCCCGTCCACGGTCGCGTTGCTGTAGCCGGCGACGTTCTGGCTGCCACCGGTGCCGACGAAGTTGGTGATGTTGGCGTCGGGGTCGATGCGTCCCGACCAGCCGAGCTGGAGCAGCGAGAACTCGCCGCGGTCCTGCTGGTCGAGCAGCGAGGCGTACTCGACCGGCTTGATCTGAAGGTCGAAGCCACCCTCCTTGACCATCGACTGCAGCGCCTGGGCCAGGCGCAGGCTGTCGGGGTTGTTGGAGGTGATCATCTCGATGGGGAACGGCGTGGTGACGCCGGCCTCCTTCAGCAGCGCCTTCGCCTTGGCCGGGTCGTGCGGGGTGCACGCCTGCGCGGCCTCGGTGGAGAACTCGCTCTGGGGGGCGATCGGGGAGCAGGCGACGGTGTTGAGGTCGTTGAAGATCACCTTGACGAGCCCGGCCCGGTCGACGGCCAGCTCGAACGCCTGGCGGATCCGGGGGTCCTTGGCCTCGGGCCGATCGATCTGCTTGAGCGGCGACCCGATGCCGTCGGAGTTGGCGATGTTGAACGTCACGCCCTGGTAGCCGAGGGACTGCGACTGCAGCACCTGGAGGTCCTTCTCCTTCTGCAGGGCCGGGACGTCCTGGGCCGAGAGGGAGTCCGCGATCTGCACGTCGCCGGAGCGCAGGTTGGCCGCACGGATGCTGGCGTCGGTGATGATCCGGTAGGTCACCTTGTCGAGGTGCACCTTGTCGGCGTCGTAGAACTTCGGGTCCTTCACGAGCTCGATCGAGTTCTGCGGGACGCGCTTGGCGAACTTGAACGGACCGACGCAGACCGGAGCCGTGGCGAACTTGTCACCGAGGGCCTTGGCGGCCTTGGGGCTGACGATCATCCCGGCTCGGTCGGTCAGCGCGGCGGTGAGCGGCGCGAACGGCTTGGACAGGCTCACGACGACGGTCTTGGAGTCCTTGGCCTCGACGTCGGTGATCGGTCCCAGCTCGCTCTTGCGTCCGGACCCCTCGATCGTGAGGTTGCGGTCGAGGGTCGCCTTGACGGCCTGCGCGTCGAACTTCGTCCCGTCGGCGAACACGATGTCGTCCCGCACGGGGATGGTGACCGTCTTGCCGTCTGCGCTCGTCGTCGGGAGCGCGGTCGCCAGCTGCGGCACGACCTTCGCGTCCTGGTCGACGTCGTAGAGCTTCTGGCACATGGCATGGAACACGTAGCGCGAGTAGAGGCTGCGTGACAGGGCCGGGTCGAGCTGGTCCGGCTCGGCGGACAGCGCCATGACGAGGTCGCCGCCGTCCTTGACCTGGTCGGCAGCCGCCGGCTCGCCGAACGAGTCCTTGCCGGTGGCTGCCGAACCACCGGACGAGCCGGAGTCGGACGCGGGCTGGACGGCGCTGCAGCCCGCGGCGGCGAGGGACAACGCCACGGCGAGGGCGAGTGGACGACCCCAGGCATGGGTCGCTCGAGCCGTGGGGCCGTGTGGACGGGGTTCGGACGTGCGGCGCAGGACGGTGCGGATGGTCATGGACGCTCCCAGGGGGTGTGGGCCGGATCCGTCGGATCGTATCCTGTATACAGTCCACTGCACAGGGACGAGTCATGACTTTTTCCACGATCCGGACAGCGCGCAGTCACGACGGACCCGGCGCGGCCGGGCGAGGAGCGCGTCGGGGTGGACCCGGAGGGGACGACGGACCCGCAGGACGGCGCGGGGTCAGGACGCTGCTGGTCAGAGGGCGGCGTCGGGGAGGTGGTCGCGCGCCCACAGGGCCGCGCTGGTCCGGTCCACCACCCCGATCTCACGGAACACCCGGCCGAGGTGCGCCTTCACGGTGCGTTCGCTGATGCCCAGCGCGCGGCCGATCTGCTTGTTGGCCAGGCCCTGTGCGACGAGCCGCAGCACCTCGCGCTCCCGCGGGCTCAGGCCGTCACCCGACTGCTCCCCCGGCGTCGGCAGGAGCACCCGCGCCACTCTGGGGTCGAGCGGGGCGTGCCCGGCAGCGGCGGCGCGGACGGCCGCGAGCAGCTCGGCGGGTTCCCCGTCCTTGAGCTGGTAGCCGACGGCACCCGAGCGCAGGGCGGCGTTGACCCGGTCCTTGTCGGAGAAGGACGTCAGCACCACGACCTTGGCGTCCGGGGCGACGGCGAGCACCTCGCGGGTGGCCTCGGCACCGTCCATGACCGGCATCGACAGGTCCATGAGGACCACGTCGGGCTGGTGCGTGCCGGCCTGGGTCACCGCGACCCGGCCGTCGGGCGCCTGGCCCACGACGGTGATGTCGCCGCTGGCCTCGAGCAGGGCCGTGAGGCCGCTGCGGACCATGGCGTGGTCGTCGACGACCAGGACCCTGATCACGCGGCACCCCCGGGAACCAGGGCCAGCCGCCAGTGCGTGCCGGCCCCGGGAGCCGAGGCCACCTGGAGGGTCGCACCCCCGTCGCTGGCGAGGTCGGCCAGCACTCGCAGGCCGAAGTGCCCGTCGGCGGGTTCGCGCAGCAGCACCGTGTCGAACCCTGGCCCGTCGTCGACGATGTCGAGGACGACCTCGTCCCGGTCACCCTCCTCGCGGGCCAGCCGGACGCTGACCGTGCACGGTGCGGCGTGCTTGGCCGCGTTCCGCAGGCACTCCTGGGCCACTCCGTACACGAGTCGCTCCTCACTCTCGTCCAGTCCGAGGTCCGCCTCCCCCTCGGTGTCGAGGTGGACGGTGAGCCCCCGGTTGGTCGCGGACTCCGCGAGGTCCGCGAGCGCCGTACCCAGTCCTGCCCCGGCCAGGCTCGGCGGGTAGATGTCGACGAGCAGCGAGCGCAGGACCCGGATGTTGCCCCGGACCGAGCCCGCCAGCTCGTGCAGCTCGGCAGCCGTCCGGTCGTCACCCGCGATCTGCGCGCGCGCCGCCGCCCCTGCCGCGACGAACGACGTCGCGACCAGGTCCTGGACCGGACCGTCGTGCAGGGTCCCCGCGATCCGGCGGCGTTCGGCGTCGGAGGCGTCGACGGTGCGCTCGAGCAGGCGTTCGCGCTGCCGCTGGGCCTCGGACAGGCGGCGCAGGAGGCGCCAGAGGATCGGCGCCATGAGCACGACCAGGAGCAGCAGGCTGCTCAACGTCACCCCGGAGAAGCCGCGCCACAGCTGGGAGGACCGCTGCTGGACCGGCTCGTACGGCGAGTACGTCTCGAAGAGCAGCTGGCGCCCGTCGGGCAACCACACCGGACGGTAGACCTCCAGCGCCTTGCCCCCGGTCTCGAACTGGTTCTCGGAGCCGGTGAGGTTGGAGACCTCGGCCTTGGTCTGCGGGTCCGACAGGGCGATGCGCTGGTCCTCGCTGAGGGCGAAGGTGCGACCGACCAGCTGGGGCTCGTCGGCGTAGACGACCCGGCCGTCGGGCGCCCACAGCTTCACGCGGATGATCGCCGGACCGAGGATGCGGTCGCGCACGAGGGTGTCGAACTCGGCCAGCGCGGTCGGGTCGCCCGCGACCAGCGCGTCGCTGAGCGACGGGGCGATCACGGCATCGGCGAGGACGTCCGCGGTGTTCGCGGCATCGTTGACGGCTTCGCGCTCGGCGAGCCGTTGCGACGCAAGGGAACCCAGCACCCCCACGACCACGAGCACCGCGACCAGGCCCGCGATGAGCTGCAGCAGCACCCGCCTGGGCCGCACCGGTGGGTCCACCTCGGCCTCGACGACGGGCCGCGACACCGTCACCCAGGGCACGGCGACGGCCTCGTCGGCGGGCACGGCGACGGCCTCGTCGGCGGGGGCTGCGGGCACAGCCGCAGCCGTCTCGGGAGAGGGGTGCTCCGAGACGGCCGGGCTGCTGGGGGTGCTGGTCACTCAGTCGTCGCTTCCGTGGCCGCCGTGGTCGTCGGCGCCCTTGTCGTCGGAACCACCGTGGCCGCCCGAGCCGGAACCACTCGAGCCCGATCCGCTCGAACCAGACCCCGAACCGGAGCTGCCGGACGTCGCGCTGCCTGACGTCGCCGACCCGCGGTCGTCACCGGGTTCGGTCCGCTGGTCGCGCGGGGTGCGGCCACCGTGGTCGTCGGCCGTGGTGGAGGTGCCGCTCGGCGTGGCCGAACCCGAGTGCCCGCGGCCGGAGTGGCCGGAGTGGCCGGAGGACGTGGAGGAGCCCGTCGAGGTGGCGCTGTGGTCGCGGTCGTCACCGGGTTCGGTGCGCTGGTCACGGGGGGTGTCGCCGCCGTGGTCGTCGGCCGTGGTCGAGGTCCCGGTGGGCGACGTGGCCGTCCCGGTCGCGACCTGGCCGCTGGCCGGGACCCGCACGGGGACCGCCTGGGAGAAGGAGGCGTTGCCCCAGAGCCCTGCGGCGGCGGGCAAGAGGGCCACGACGAGGGCGGCGAGGGTGATGGTGGTGCGCTTCATGACAGATCCTTCCGGGACCAGTGTGACGGGTGATGGAGGTGCAGGGGGCCTATCCGGGGAAGACGACGACGGCGGAGCAGGTCTCGCCGGTCGACGTCGTGGTGGCGGTGGCCCTGATGCGGTCGGTGCCCGCGCGGTTCGCGACGAGGCGGCCCAGGGTGAACGAGCCGCTCGGGGCCACCGTCGTGCGCTTCCCCGACCAGAGCAGGACGCCGTTGTCCGAGAGCCGCACCGACCAGGCCTGGCCGACCCGGTTGGAGTCGACCTCCAGCTCGGTCTGGATACGGCCGTCGTCGGCCTTGGCCTTGAGCTTCCAGACGCTGCCCTTGGAGCAGGTGCCACTGGCGCGGACGTCCAGGCCCTTGGCACTGGCGGGCTGGGCGCCGACGGTGGCGACCAGCGCGACGCCGAGGACCACCGCTGCGCTCTTCGTGGAGGTGTTCATCGCTCTGTCCTTCCGTGAGGTGGTCACCACCTGTGACCGTGCGACCACTGTGCGGTTCAGGTCGGTTCACGCGGTATTGGGCGATGGTCGTAGTACCCACGCGCCCTTCTCCGACCGGCCACCCCACGCGGAGGAGCCGGCTCCCTCGAGGGGGAGCCGGCTCCATACCGGTGGGTCGTCGGGCGAGGGAGGTCAGGCCTCCTGGCGGTCGGCGTTGGCGTAGATCGCGTCCCGCACGTAGAGCGCCATGCCCGGGCGGATCTCGTCGTACGTCGCCGTGAACCGCGGGTCGCTGGTGTACAGGTCGGCGAGGTTGCGGTGGAACTGGGGCGAGCAGTCGTAGAACCGCTCGTCGATGTGCCGCCGGTGCGCCTCGGCCGCGTCCATCGCCGCGACGCTCGTCGGGGGCTCCCCTGCGTCCATGGCGTCGGTGAAACCCTGGTGCAGGGCGTCGCTCTCGACCTTGACCTGCGCCCAGTCGGCCTTGGTGTACCCCTTGGTCCGCTGCTGGGACTGCTTCCAGGCGTCGGTGTCGCCCCACCGCTGCTCGGCCTCGGTCTGGCTGTCGTGGAAGCCGTCTCCGAAGAGCTCCTTCATGTCCTCGGTGCTGGCTGGCTGGTTGTTCATCTCTCGCTCCAGTGCTCGGTCGATGGCCTCGACGAGATCGCGCATCTCGTCGAGCCGGGACATGACCGCTGCGCGCTGGCGACGCAGGTGCTGCTCCGCGCTCTCCGGGTGGTCCAGGAGGAGGGCGACCTCCTCGAGGGTGAACCCGAGCCGCCGGTAGACCACCACGTGCTGCAAGCGCGTGAGGTCGTCGGGGGTGTAGAGCCGGTAGCCCGCCCGCGAACGGTCGGTGGGCGTGAGCAGCCCGATCTCGTCGTAGTGGTGCAGGGTCCGCACCGTGAGGTCGAACTGCTCGGCCACCTGCCCCACCGTGAGCCTGGCCAGCTGCGTGCCTTCGGTCATGACGACCACTGTGACCCCTCACGCCGCGTGAGGGTCAAGGCCGTTCCGTGACTCAGGCGTCCTCGCGGGCCCGGCGCCGCGACCGCAGCCAGGAACCGATGCCGTTGCGGGCGGTGCCCCAGATGCCGTGCCGGAAGGCCAGGACGATGATCACGAAGATCGCGCCGGTGATGATGCCGATGCCGTTGAACCCCGAGGAGGCGAGCCGGTCCTCGAGGAGCACCACGAGCGCGGCGCCGACAGGACCGCCCCAGAGGGTGCCGATGCCGCCGAGGACGGTGATCAGCACGACCTTGCCCGACGTCGTCCAGATGAGCTCCTGCAGCGAGGCGAACCCGTGGCTGGCGGAGAACACCCCACCGGCCAGGCCGGCCAGGCCCGCCGAGATGACGAACACCATGATCTTGTAGCGCTCGACGTCGTAACCCAGGGCGCGGGCGCGGGCCGGGTTGTCGCGGATGGCGACCAGGACCCGGCCGAACGGGCTGTTGACCGTGCGCCAGGCGATGACGACGCCGATGAGGATCAGCGGGAGGGCCGCGTAGTAGAAGTAGAACGGGTCCTGGTTGATCAGGTCGGTCAGCGGACCGAGGTTCTTGGGCACGCCCTGCAGGCCGTTCTCGCCGCCGGTGACGCTGCGCCACTGGTTGGCGATGAAGTAGACCATCTGCGCGAACGCCAAGGTCACCATGGCGAAGTAGATGCCGGTGCGCCGGACCGCGAGGTACCCGGTCGGCACCGCCAGGATCATGGCGCAGACCGCGCCGCCCAGCACCGCGACCGGGAACGGCAGGCCGGCGTGGATCGCGATGAGGCCGGTCGTGTATGCCGACGTGCCCCAGAAGGCGGCGTGCCCGAAGGACAGCAGGCCGGTGTAGCCGAGCAGCAGGTCGACCGAGATCGCGAACAGCGCCCAGGCGGCGATGTCCATCGCGACCGGCGGGTAGATGAAGAACGGCAGCGCCAGGACGACGAGGAGGCCGACGGCCAGGCCCACCCACCGCAGGTAGGGGCGCTGCGCCGTGATGGACGGGGCGTCGGGGAGGTCGACGTCGACCTTGGACACCAGCTGGGAGCTCATGATGCGGCCTCCTCGCGACCGAACAGGCCCGAGGGCCGGACCAGGATCACCACGGCCATGAGGACGAAGATGAGGACCTGGCTGAACGACCCGGCGTAGCCCTGGCCGTAGGCCTCGACGAGTCCGACGAGGAAGCCCGCCACCACTGCGCCGAGGATGGACCCGAGTCCGCCGATGACGACCACGGCGAACAGGATGATGATGAAGAAGCTGCCCATGTCGGCGTTGACCGAACCCGTGGGCGCCCGCAGCACACCGGCGAGGCCGGCCAGGGCGATGCCGAAGCCGAACACGGGGGTGACCCAGCGGCCGACGTTGATGCCCAGCGCCCGCGAGCGCTCGGCGTCCTCGGTCGAGGCCCGCACGATCATGCCCACCCGCGTCTTGGTGAGCAGCATCCACACCGCCAGGCACAGGGCGACGGAGAAGACCGCCACGAAGATCTGGTAGCTCGACAGCGAGACGCTGCCGACGTTCACCCGGCCCTGCAGGCCGGCGGGCAGCTCGTACGGCAGCGACGAGACGCCGTACCGGCGCTTGACGAAGTCGACGAGGAACAAGGTGATGCCGAAGGTGAGCAGGAAGTTGTAGAGGGGGTCCAGGCGCAGCAGCCACTGGACGAAGAGCCGTTCCAGCAGCACGCCGAACAGGAACATCGCCACCGTGATGATCGGCAGGGCGGCCCAGAAACCGAGGCCGGTCGCGTCGAGCAGCAGGGCGGCGCCGACGGCGCCGAGCATGTAGCAGGCGCCGTGGCTGAAGTTGACCACGCCGAGCACGCCGAAGATCACCGCCAGGCCCAGGGCGGCCAGGGCGTAGAACCCGCCGAGGGCCAGGCCCTGGAGGGTGTACTGGATGAATGCGGTCATGGCTCTTCCGGTTTGTCGGTGCGGCGGTGGCGGGAAGGGTGCGGGGAGGGTGCGGACCCGGTGGGTGGGGGTCGCCCACCGGGTCCGGGCCGTCACATCGTGCAGTCGGTGCTCACGGCCGGGTTGAAGGCCTCGGCCGCGGGGATCGTTGAGACGACCTCCTCGTAGTCCCACTCCTCCTTGACCTGGTCCTTGCTCTTGACCTTGACCAGGTAGGCGTCGTGCAGGACGCGGTGGTCGGCGGCGCGGACCTCACCGTTGCGCAGGAAGACGTCGTTGAGCTTCTTGCCCTCGAGCTCCTTCACCACGGCATCGGAGTTGTCGGTGCCGGCGCGCTGCACGGCCTCGAGGTACTGCAGGGCCGCGGAGTAGTTGCCGGCGTGGGCGAAGGACGGACGCGTCTGCGTCTTGGCCTTGAACTTGTCGGCCCAGGCGCGGTTCTGGTCGTCGAAGTTCCAGTACCACGCGTCGGTGAACTGCGTGCCCTGGAACTGGTCGACACCCAGGCTGTGGATGTCGGTGATGAACATCAGGCCGACGGCGAGCTGGGTCTTGCCCTGCAGGCCGGCCTGGTTGAACTGCTTGACGAAGTTGATGAGGTCGCCGCCGGCGGCCATGATCCCGATGACGTTGGGCTTGCTCGACTCGGCCTTGGTGATGAAGGTCGAGAAGTTGTCGTTGGGGAACGGCGTCGCGATGGACTGCTGCACCGTGCCGCCGGCCTTGGTGACGGCGTTGGTGAAGGACTTGGTCATGTCCTGGCCGAAGGCGTAGTCGGGGTAGACGATGGACCAGTTCTTGCCACCGTTCTGCACGGCCGTGGCGCCGGTGCCCTGGGCGAGCATGTAGGTGTCGTAGGCCCAGTGGAACGTGTACTTGTTGCACGACTTGCCGGTCAGCGCGGTGGTGCCTGCACCGATGTCGATGAACAGCTTCTTCTTGGCCTTGGCCTGCGTGGCGACGGCGAGCGCGGCCGAGGAGGTGGGGACGTCGAGGATGATGTCGGCCTTCTGGCGGTCGTACATCTCCTGCGCCTTGGTGTTGGCGATGTCGGGCTTGTTCTGGTGGTCGGCCTGGACGATCTCGATGTTCTTGGCCACCGCCTTGTCGCCGTACTTGGCCTTGTAGTCCGCGACGGCCATCTCGATGGCGACCTTGGAGTTGGGGCCGGACAGGTCCTTGTAGACCCCCGACTGGTCGTTGAGCAGACCGAGGACGACCTTGTCGTCGCTGATCTTGCCGCCGCCCGAGCTCGGGCCTCCGGCGCCACAGGCGGCGAGCACGAGGCTGCCGGTGACCGCGGTGGCCGCGAGGGCCAAGGGCCTCCGGGCGAAGCTGGACATCGAGTTCCGGGTGCGCTGCATGTCCCCTCCTGGGGTTGTTCAGTGGTGCGTGTGGGATGTGGTGACGCGGTGTGCAGGTGCCTCGAGCCCCGGCTACATGCCGAGGTACTCGAGGAGCTCGGTGGTGCGGGACTGGAAGCTGTCGTTGTCCAGGGACTCCACGACCCGGCCCTGGGCGAGCAGGTAGTGGCGGTCGGCGACCGTGGAGGCGAACTTCACGTTCTGCTCGACGAGCAGGACGGAGACGCCCTGGGACTTGATCTGGCGGATGATCTCGCCGATCCGCTGCACGATCACCGGGGCGAGGCCCTCGCTGGGCTCGTCGAGCAGGAGGAGCGTGGACCCCATCCGCAGCACCCGGGCGATGGCCAGCATCTGCTGCTCGCCGCCGCTGAGCTTGGTGCCGGGGAAGTCCCGGCGCTCGTGCAGGACCGGGAACTGCTCGTAGACCTGGTCCAGGCTCCAGGCATCGGCCTTGCTCGTGACCGGCGGGAGCAGGAGGTTCTCGGCGACGGTGAGGGTGGCGTAGATGCCGCGGTCGTCCGGCACCCAGCCGATGCCGGCGCGGGCGCGCTTGTCGGCGCTGGCCTTGCCGAGGTCGTCGCCGCCCCAGGTGACGGTGCCCTCGACCTGGCGGTGCAGTCCCATGACCGAGCGCAGCAGCGTGGTCTTGCCGGCGCCGTTGCGGCCGACGAGGGTGACGACCTCACCGGGTTCGACCCGCAGGTCCACGTCCGTGAGGACCTTGGCCTCGCCGTACCAGGCGGACAGTCCCGCGATCTCGAGGGTCTGGTCAGACATGCTGGTCTCCGGCCTGTCCGAGGTATGCGGTGATGACCTTGTCGTCGTTCCGGACCTCTTCGTAGGTGCCCTCGGCGAGCACCTGCCCGGACTGCAGCACGGTGACGGTGTCGGCCAGGGAGCCGACGACGTGCATGTTGTGGTCGACGAACACGACGGTGCGGCCGGCCGCGACCTTCTTGACCAGGGCGATGGTCCGGTCGACGTCCTCGAGGCCCATGCCTGCGGTGGGTTCGTCGAGCAGCAGCAGCTTGGGGTCGAGCGCCAGGGCGAGCGCGAGCTCGAGGGCGCGCTTCTGCCCGTAGGCCAGCGAACCGGCAGCAGCGCCGGAACGGTCGGTGAGGCCCACCTCGTCGAGGAGCTCCATCGCTCGCGGGCGGAACTGCTTCATCGCCGAGCTCGACCGCCAGAACCGGTAGCCGAGCCCGGTGGGCGAGGCGAGGGCGAGCTCGACGTGGTCGACGACGCTCATCTGGTCGAACAGGCTGGTGATCTGGAACGAGCGGGCGATGCCGAGGTGCGCGATCTGCTCCGGCTGCATACCGGTCACGTCGCGGCCCGCGAGGAGGACCTCGCCCGACGTCGGCGTGAGGAAGCCGGTCAGGAGGTTGAACAGCGTGGTCTTGCCGGCGCCGTTGGGGCCGACCAGGGCGTGCACGGTGCCCTCGACGACCCGCAGGCTCACGTCGGAGACGGCGCGGAAGCCGCGGAACTCCTTGGTCAGGTCGCGGGTCTCGAGCAGGGCTGATGCTGCTCGATCTGCTGAGCCTGATGCCTTCGGGCTGGCCTCGGTGGGCACCGGCACCTCCTCGTGCGGCTGGTGCGACGGCAGGGGGACCGTCGCGGTTCTGCAGAACACTAGGGGCGCCCAGTGACCCCGGACATGGCCGCCCTCGACACAGAGCCACCAGAGAACATGTCCGGGCCCCACATACCTGATCGAGGCGCAGGAGGGCCTTGTGAGGCGTTCCCGCGCTCGGGGTGCGGTCAGTGCCAGCGGTCGGGGTGGACGTCCCCGGGGATCTGCGCGGTCGGGTCGTACGGCGTGCGGCTGAACCGGAACGAGGCGAGGTCGAGGTGGCTGACGTGCCCGTCGGGGCCACGGTGCGCCACCAGCGGCTCCCCCTCGTGGTAGCTGTCGAGCCCGACCCAGCCGGTCTCGGTGCGCTTGAACCGCGAGCCACGCTTCAGCCCGGGTTCGCCCAGGACCAGTCCTCCGTCTGCGGCCAGGCGCAGCGAGTATGCCGTCGTCCCCCAGTACCAGTCCCCCACCAGCTCCAGTCCGCCCACCTGCTCGGCGTCTGCGGTCCACGGGGTCGGCGGGAGGGGTTCGCGCTCCGCGAGCAGGGTCATCAGGTCGACGGTGATCGTGCCCATCCCCGAGGTCGCGTTGGCGAACACGACGACGCCGTCACCGGTCTCGAGGTCGACCCGCAGCCCGGCGAGGAAGCCCGGCATCGAGCCGCCGTGGCCACCGAACCTGCGGCCGTCGACGTTCCACACCTGCCAACCGAGTCCGTGCGCTGCGGTCCACGCCTGCCCCGGGTTGTCGTTGACGACGATCGGCAGGCACATCTCCGCCAACGTCGCAGCCGAGAGCAGCCCCTCGGTCCGCCCACCCAGGAAGGCCGCCCAGCGCGCCAGGTCCGACACCGTGGACCACAGCTGGCCGGCCGGTGCCAGCGCCCCGGCGTCGTGCTCGGGCTCCACGTGGACGAGGTCGGCCAGCGGGTGCACGGCCCAGCCCGGGGCGCTGGGGGCCTGCGGACGAAGGGAGGTCCGCGCCATACCGAGGGGGTGGAGGAGTCCGGTGCGGACCGCCTCGTCCCACGGCACTCCCCTCAGCCGGCCGACGAGCTCGCCGAGGACGGCGTACCCGGTGTTGGAGTAGTGGAAGCGGGCGCCGGGGCGAAACCGCAGGCCCGGGCGGCTGGCGAGCAGGGCTGCCCAGTCGCCGCCCTCGGTGCGCTCCCACCACGGGCCGTTGGTCTCCGCCTGCAGGCCGGAGCTGTGCGAGAGCAGCTGGGCCACCGAGACGTGCCCGAACTCGCTGTCCGAGGTCTCGGGCAGGTGGGCGTCGATCCGGTCGGACAGGTCCAGCGCACCCTGGTCCCGCAGGCGCAGCACCTCGACGCCGACGAAGGTCTTGGTGATCGAGCCGATGCGGTACTGCGTCTCGACGGTGGCGCGTGCGCCGTCCTTGCGACCGTCGACCGTGCCGACGGCACCGGACCAGACCAGCTCCCCGCCGCGGACCAGGCCAGCAGCGATGGAGGGGAGGCGGCAGGTCGACTGCTCCTCGGCGAGCCTGCGGTCCAGGGCGGCGACGGTCGTGGTCTCGAGCGGCATGGTCACCGAACCTAGCCGACGACCTACAGGAAGGACCCCCAGCCGGTGCCGGCGACGGTCGCGCCGGTGAAGGTGCCGTTGCCGCGACCCTTGTAGAACCGCAGCTCACCGTTCATCGTGATCGCCCCGAGGTCGCCACGGCTGTCGCCGTTCGCGTCGCGCGCAGAGAACAGCGCACCCATCCCGCCCCAGCCCGGACCCACCTTGACCCGACCCAGGAAGCCGCCCCGGCCGTTGCCGCGGTAGATCCACAGGACGCCGGTCGCGTCGACCGCCATGACATCGGCCTTGCGGTCACCGGTCACGTCCCCGGGCACGAACACCCGGACCATCGAGCCCCAGCCGGTCCCGATCTGGGTCCCCGCGGCGAACCTCCCCTGGCCGTTGCCCTTGTAGAGCCGCATCGCACCGGTCGACGTCACCGCCACGATGTCGGGCAGACCGTCTCCGGAGAAGTCGGCGCTGCCGTCGATGGAGCGCATGCTCCCCCAGCCGGTCCCGCTGATCGTCGACCCGAGCGACTTCCCGTCCCGGTCGACCATGTTTCCCTCGAGGCCACCGTCCTGGTTGATCGTGAGGAACGCCGTGTACCCGTAGATCCGGCCCGACGGGAAGTTGCGGCTCGAAGGGAGGTCCGTGACGGTGGTTGCGGCCTTGAACTTCGGGAACCCGGCGCCACGGTAGAGCCGCACCTGTCCTGCCGGCAGTCGCGCGAAGAGGTCGTCGCGCCGGTCGATGTTCACGTCCCCGGCTCCCCAGACGTTCCCGGAGATCATCGGCGTCAATGACACCGTCGTCGTGGGACCGGGACCGATCTTGCTCTGAGGCGTGACTGCCAGGGTGTAGGTCGTGCCGTTGCGCAGGCTGGGGACGACCACCTTGCTGTACTCCCCCGTCACCGGCACGGTGACGACCCGACCACCCGGGTTGACCACCACCCGGTAGGACGTGAGGTCCTGCGCCTCGTCGGGCATGGTCGAGACCCCCAGCTCGATCGACTGCGGACGACTCCGTCCCGAGACGTCGAGCTTGCTGGGCTTCGCGACGATGTCCTCGGCCGCGAGGTCCAGCGCGTGCTCGCCGATGGTCTTCCCCCGCTCGTCGAGCACCCGACCATCGCGGGTGTACTCCGTCCTTCGCATCGCTGCGTCCAGCAGCACCACGCGCTGCAACCGGTAGGTGCCCACGCGCTGGGGGAGGCCGCGAGTCACGCTCCCCGCGGCCCGGCCGTCCTCGGACCACAGGCTGGTGGCAACACCCGGATCGCCGTCCAGGAGGTACAGCGCCGAGATCGACCGGAGCGTGGAGGAGGTCAGCGTCGTGGAGTAGGTGGCGGTCGCTGTTCCACCGGACACGGCAGAGGACGTCACCGCCAGCCTCGCGAGGACCGGGCCGGGTCCGTCGTAGTAGGAGTTCGCGACGGTGAGACCTGATGCCGAGAACGGGATGCTGTGGGTCCCGCGGGGTCGCGTCGGCTGGGGGAAGAAGATCCCGGCTGGTGCCGTGTACCCGATCGTTCCGTCTGCTGCGTACCGGGAGGCGAAACCGTTGGGGTCTTCCAGGACGACCGACGACAGCACGTAGTCGCCGTTGGACTGCAGGTGGGGCACAGTGCGGGTGAACGCACCTGCCGCGAGCTCCGCCGGATCCGTCGACGTCAGAGAGAAGTGCTCGTCCTGCGCGCCGTGGACCCAGGTGAAGGTGGCCTTCACGACGGGGTGCAGGTCGTGGGCGGCGAAGCGCATGGTGACGGGGGTCCCTGGCTCGACCTTCGTGGGCGACACCCCGATGGACGTCAGCACCGGCGCTTCGAAGTCCTCGGTGGACCCCGACACCACGACGTCGTACGGCGACAGGTCCCGGGTCTCGGTGCACTTGGCGTTAGTGCTGGCGTACGACGGGTTGCAGGCGTACGTGAAGTCGTTGGGAGAGTACGTGAGGAAGACGTACTGCAACGTCCACGTCCCGTTCTGCACCCCGTCCGGCACCTTCCGGGTCCCCGAGCCTGACGTTCCCTTCGACAGGTTGACCGAGTAGAGCCGGCCGGCTGGGTCCTTGTACCCGGCCAGAGCCTCGTCCACGGGGGCGGTGGTGGTCGCGGTGTAGGACAGCACCACCTCGCCTGGCGCCTTGACGGCGTTGGTGCTCACCGAGATGGACGTGATGACCGGTCCGGCCGCGGCACTGGCTGGTGTGGCGGTCAGCAGACCCGCCACGAGGGTCGCCACGACCCCACCGACGACAGCAACGATTCCCCGAACGCGACGAAGCGCCATACCCCTCAAGTCCCTTCAAACCCCGGCGGTGCTGGGAGGGAGCATAGGTCGGCACGTCGTGTCGCGGCGACGAGTAGGGACATTCTGCGCAGACACGCAGCCCCGGGCAGCGCGTCGGACCGACTAGAGGAAAGAGCCCCAGCCGGTGCCGACGACGGTGGCGCCGGTGAAGGTGCCGTTGCCCCGGCCCTTGTAGATCCGCAGCTCCCCGGCCTTGGTCACCGCGCCGAGATCGCCCCTGCCGTCGCCCGTCGCGTCGCGGGCCGAGAAGAGCGCCCCCAGTCCGCCCCATCCCGAGCTCACCTTGACCCGGGAGCTGAACCCACCGGAACCGTTGCCGCGGTAGATCCACAGGACGCCGGCCGAGTCGACGGCCATGACATCGGCCTTGCGGTCGCCAGTGACGTCGCCGGGGACGAAGACCCTGGTCATCGACTGCCAGCCGGTGCCCAGGGCGGTACCTGCTGCATACGTCTCGTTCCCGCGTCCGCGGTAGACGCGCATCTGTCCGGACTGCGTGACGGCCACAATGTCGGCGATCCGGTCGCCGGAGAGGTCGGCCGAGCCGTCGATGAAGCGCATGCCACCCCAGCCCGAGCCGGAACCGGTTCCATACTGCATGGTGCCGTTGCGGTCGACGTGGCGGGTGCTGAGTCGGCCGTCCGACTCCACGACGAGGTAGGCGGCATACCCCCCACTGGGCGCTGCCGGGAACGCGCGGTCGCCCCCGAGGTACTCCGCGACCGTGGCGCCCCGGTACCCGGGCACGTTCGTCCCGCGGTAGAGCCGCATCGCGCCCTCCCCGGTGGGCAGGTGCCCCCACAGGTCGTCGCGGCGGTCGCCCGTGACGTCCCCCGCTCCGAAGAGGTTGCCAGAGATGAGGGGCACGGTGGACGCCGACCGCGACGGCCCGTTGCCGAAAGCACTCTGGGCGGTGACGGAGAACGTGTAGCGGGTGGCGTTGGTGAGGCCATCGACCGTGTACGACGACAGGTCCCCGCGCGCCGGTGCGATGTCGAGGACACGGCCGCCCGGGTTCACGACGATGTGGTAGCCGGTGATGCCCGGGGTCTCGTCCGGCGAGACCACCCAGGTCAGCTGGGCCGAGCCGGGTCGAGACCTCGCGGTGAGCACCTGGACCGCGCTGGGCCTGGTCGTGAGGTCGAGCTTGGTGAAGTCAAGGGTGTGGGTGCCCCGTTCGCCCGTCAGAGCGTTCCACGTGGTGCCGTCGCGGCGGTACTCGATCGAGTAGGAGTAGGGGTCCGTGAGGGTCACCTTGGTCAACCTGTGCGTGCCGATCGACCTCGGGGTGTAGGCGAGCGAGCCCGTCAGCGGCGGCGGGTTGCCGGTGGCCGCCATCGAGGTGCTCACGCCATTCAGGTCGGTCCAGGTGAACAGGGCCGAGCGCAGACCGCTCGCATCCGAGGCTGAGTACGCGACCGGGTACGGCTTACCCACCGCCGGTGGGCCACCCGTGGCTGCGAACGAGTTGAGGACGGGCGGTGCATCGTCCTGGGTGGAACCCGACAAGGTGAAGCCCACGGACGCGAAGTCGACGTCGTGGGTGGTCGGTCCGGTCGCCGGGGAGGTTGGGACGACGGTCCCGTCGGGGCGGAACGTCGCAGAGTTGCCGAGGCTGTCGTAGGTGCGCGCCAGCACGAGCACGTATGGCCCGTCGTAGGCGGTCGACCCGAGGCGGCGACTGAACGAGTCGGAGTTGCCCGCGACATCCGAGGTGTTCAGGACGATGCGGGCCCCGCGAGCCTCGGGTCGGGTGTTCTCGAACGTGAAGGCCACGGATGTGGTCCGGTGAGCCTCCTGTGTCGCCCAGTCGACCGTGACAACGCCGTTTGCCACGACCTCGCTCGGCGAGACGCTCAACGAGGTGAGCAGGGGCGCGTCGAAGTCCTCGTGGGACCCACTCACCACCACGTCGTACGGAGTGAGGTCGCGGCGCTCGGTGCACGCGGCACTGGTGTCGCCGAGGCGACACACCACCGCGCCGCCGGCGTTGCTGTACAACGCGAGAGACTTCAGCGTCCACGTGCCATTGGGGCGTCCGTCAACTACCTGCAGGTCACCCGACCCCGAGCTCCCCATGGTCAGGGCGACGATGCGGGTGGTGCCACGCGCGTCGAGATACGTCGCCTGCGCGTAGGTGACGGGCGAGTCGACCGTCGCGGTGTAGCCCAGCGTCACCTTCCCCGGGGCCGAGATGCTGGTCCCCGAGATCGAGATGTCCCGGACGACCGGCGACGCGGCCGCGCTGGCCGGCGATGCGGCCAGCAGGCCTACCACCAGGACCGCGAGAACCCCACCGACGGTGAGGCCGCTCCGAACGCCACGACCCGCCATACCCTGCTCCCCACCCGAAACCAGCGAAAATGCTGGACGGAGCATAGGTGCGGGACGGCGACGGGCGCCAGAGATTCGGACAAATCTCCAGCGCCCGCACCGACCGGTCAGGCCTTCTTGGCGGCGGCCTTCTTCGTGGTGGTCTTCTTGGCGGTCGTCTTCTTCGCAGCCTTCTTGGCCGGGGCCTTCTTGGCCGCGCGCTTGCGGGTCGTCGGACCCTTCGCCCGCTTCTCCGCGAGCAGCTCGGCGCCGCGCTCGGGCGTGATCGACTCGGGCTCGTCACCCTTGCGCAGGGTCGAGTTGGTCTCGCCGTCGGTGACGTACGGACCGAACCGGCCGTCCTTGACCACCATCGGGCGCCCGGACACCGGGTCGTTGCCGAGCTCCTTGAGCGGAGCCGAGGCGGCGCGGCCGCGCTGCTTGGGCTGGGCGTAGATCGCCAGCGCCTCCTCGAGCGTGATGTCGAAGAGCTGCTGCTCGGTGACCAGGGACCGGGAGTCGGTGCCCTTCTTGAGGTAGGGACCGTAGCGACCGTTCTGCGCCGTGATCTCGACGACGCTGCCGTCCTCCTCCGTGGAGGTGCCGACGACGCGAGGCAGGCTGAGCAGCTTGAGCGCGGTCTCGAGGTCCATGGTCGCGAGGTCCATGTCCTTGAACAACGACGCGGTGCGCGGCTTGACCTTGTTCTTGCCCTTGAGCGCCGCGGTCTCCTCGTCGAGGACCTCGGTGACGTACGGCCCGTAGCGCCCGGCCTTGGCCACGATGTCGCGACCGTTCTCCGGGTCCTGGCCCAGGACCTTGCCGTCGTCGGCGGACTGCTCGAGCAGCTCACGCGCCCTGGCCGGGGTCATCTCGTCGGGGGCGATGTCGTCGTTGATGGTGGCGCGACGCGGCGTGGTGTCGGCGTCGTCGGTCATCTCACCGGTCGACAGGTCGACACCGCGCGGGACGGTCTCCTCGACGTACGGGCCGTAGCGGCCGACGCGGACGACGATCCCCTCGCCGATGTCGATCGTCGAGATCGCGCGGGCGTCGATGTCACCGAGGTCCTCGACGAGCTGCTTGAGGCCGAGGTGCGCGTTGCCGGCGTCGGGCAGACCAGGCTCGGAGCCGACGAGCGCCCCATCACCCTCACCGAAGTAGAACCGCTTCAGCCACTCCGCGCGCTGGGCGTCGCCGCCCGCGATGCGGTCGAGGTCCTCCTCCATCGAGGCCGTGAAGTCGTAGTCGACGAGCTCGGTGAAGTGCTCCTCCAGCAGCCGCGTCACGGCGAACGCGAGCCAGGTCGGGATCAGGGCCGAGCCACGCGTGTTGACGTAGCCACGGTCCTGGATCGTGCCGACGGTGGAGGCGTAGGTCGACGGACGACCGATTCCCTTCTCCTCCATGGCTTTCACGAGCGTCGCCTCGGTGTAGCGCGGCGGCGGCGTGGTCTCGTGGCCGTCCGGTTCGGCCCGGACGACGGTGAGGGACACGCCCTCGCTCAGCTTCGGAAGGCGGCGCTCCTCCTCGGCCTCGGCGGCCTTGGACGCGCGCTCCTCGTCGCGACCCTCCTCGTATGCCGCGAGGAAGCCGCGGAACGTGATGACCGTTCCGGAGGCGCTGAACTCCACGACCCGGCCGTCCTCGAGCGTGCCGCCGAGCTTCACGGTCGCGGTCGAGCCACGCGCGTCGGCCATCTGCGAGGCGACGGTGCGCTTCCAGATCAGCTCGTAGAGCGCGAACTCGTCACCGCGCAGCTCGCCGGCCACCTGCGCCGGCGTCCGGAAGCGGTCCCCGGCGGGACGGATGGCCTCGTGGGCCTCCTGCGCGTTCTTGACCTTCTTCTCGTAGAGGCGAGGCGACTGGGGGACGTACTCGGCGCCATACAGGTCACGGGCCTGCTGGCGCGCGGCGGTGAGGGCGGCCTCCGACAGCGTGGTGCTGTCGGTACGCATGTAGGTGATGTAGCCGTTCTCGTACAGGCGCTGCGCGACGCGCATGGCGTTCTTCGAGGAGAGGCGCAGCTTGCGGGAGGCCTCCTGCTGCAGCGTGCTGGTCGTGAACGGAGCGCTGGGACGCCGGGTGTACGGCTTCTCCTGGACGCTGGTCACGGCCACCTGGCAGGTGAGCACCTGGGTCGCGATCGAGGTCGCGGCGGCCTGGTCGAGGTGGACGACCGACTTGCCCTTCAGGGTGCCGTCGTCGTTGAAGTCACGGCCCATGGCGACGCGGTTGCCGTCGACGGAGCTGAGCCGCGCCGTGAACTGGTTCGACGCGCCGTCGGGCGTGAAGTCGCCCTCGACGTCCCAGTAGGACGCACGGACGAACGCCATCCGTTCGCGCTCGCGCTCCACGACGATACGGGTGGCGACGGACTGCACACGGCCGGCAGACAGTCCCGCCTTGACCTTGCGCCACAGGACCGGGCTGACCTCGTAGCCGTACAGGCGGTCGAGGATGCGGCGGGTCTCCTGGGCGTCGACGAGCGCGACGTCGAGGTCACGGGTGTTGGTGGAGGCGCGCTGGATGGCCTCCTTGGTGATCTCGTGGAACACCATGCGCTTGACCGGGACCTTGGGCTTGAGCACCTCGAGCAGGTGCCAGGCGATCGCCTCGCCCTCGCGGTCCTCATCAGTGGCCAGGTAGAGCTCGTCGGCGTTCTTGAGCAGGCGCTTGAGCTCGGCGACCTTCTTCTTCTTGTCGTTGTCGACGACGTAGTAGGCCTCGAAGCCGTTGTCCACGTCGACGCCGAACCGGCCGAACGGGCCCTTCTTGATGTCTGCGGGCATCTCCGACGGGGTCGGGATGTCGCGGATGTGACCGACGGACGCCTCGACGTCCCAGTCCTTGCCCAGGTATCCGCCGATCGTCTTCGCCTTGGCCGGCGACTCGACGATGACGAGCTTGCGCCCTTCAGCCACGTTCTCTTCCTCGGTTCCTGCTCCCATGTGCTGCGGATTCGTCGCAGCGTGGACATGGCAACGCGAAAGACGGTAGCCGGTCCCGTCAAATCTGCCTCGTCCGGTCTCGCGGACGTGCCTGGTGCTGGTCGTGGGCGGTCTGCCTCGAGCACTTGGTTGAAAGTTCAAGTAGATGTACACTGATGTCATGACCGAGTCCTCCCTGCCCGAGCGGCAGCCCGTGCTGTACCTCAGCCACGGCGCGCCGCCGCTGGCGGACGACCCCCGCTGGACCCGCCAGCTGTCCGACTGGTCCGGCCGCTTCGGCAAGCCCACCAACATCCTCATGGTGTCGGCGCACTGGGAGGAGGCCCCGCTCGCCCTGAGCGCGACCTCCGGCGACGTCCCCCTCGTGTACGACTTCTGGGGCTTTCCCCAGAAGTACTACGACGTCACGTATGCCGCCCCGGGTGCGCCCGAGCTCGCGGACAGCATCACCAAGCTCGTGCAGTCGTCCGAGACCCCGGTCCACCGGGACGAGTCGCGCGGCCTGGACCACGGCGCCTACGTGCCGCTCGTCGAGATGTACCCCGAGGCGGACATCCCCGTCCTGCAGATGTCGATGCCGACACTGGACCCCAGGGCCCTGTTCGAGATCGGTCGCAAGCTCGCCCCGCTGCGCGACGAGGGCACGCTGATCGTGGGTTCGGGGTTCACCACCCACAACCTGCGCTGGTTCAACCCGGCGGCCGGCCCTGACGGCACTCCCCCGGCCGCCTCGAGCGAGTTCGACCACTGGGCCGCCGAGGCGCTCGAGCGCCAGGACGTCGACGGCATCCTCGACTTCGTCCACAAGGCCCCCGCTGCCCTCGAGGCCCACCCGCGCACCGAGCACTGGGCCCCGCTCTACGTCAGTCTCGGCGCGGCATACGAGTCCGGGTCGCTGGAGAACCAGAGCGTCATCGACGGGTTCTGGTTCGGCCTGAGCAAGCGTTCCTGGCAGTTCGCGTAGCCCCACCCTCCAAGCCCGCCCCACCCCAACCCCGACGCCGCCCCAACCCCGCCCCGACGTCGCCCCGACGTCGCCCCGACGCCGCCCCGGCCTGGCTTTGGGTGCCCAGACGGTCGGAAATCCGACCATCTGGGCACCCAAAGCGCGGAAGAAGGGGAGAGTCCACCGGTCAGGCGGCTCGACGGAGCGCCTGCCCGACCTGGGCCATGAAGAGGTCCTCCTCCAGGCGCAGCCCGATCAGGTCGATCGTCAGCACGATGTCGTCGCCGAGGGTGAGCGAGTTGCGACGGAGGTTGTCCGACGTGACGGCCAGCCCCTGCCGGTGCTGCGCCCCGTCGATCTCCACGACCACGCCGTGATCCTCCCAGGCCACGTCGAGGTAGAGGCGACCCCGATGGCCACGACGGACCACCTGTCGACTGGGCACGGGCAACCCCCGCTCGCGGCACAGCCGCGCGAAGTCGAGCTCGCCCAGGGACTGCGCTCCGTCAGCCACGTCGCGCACGAGGCGTCGCACGAACCGGGTCCGGCCGTAGTGCGCGCCGGGGTGCCGAACGGGGCACAGCTGCTCGGCTCGGACGAGCCTCTGCTGCACGGCCATGCAGACGATGAGCGCGGCCTGCCGGTCACTGACCGCCCACTGCGCGGCGCGAATCGTCGCGACCTCGGATCGGACCCGCGGCAGACCCGCCCCGACCGCGTCCCGATCCAGGTCCAGGTCGCGTATGCGGTGCAGGACCACCCCGTCGACGGGTCGCGGCACCGCCGGGTGGGGGACGGCCACGTGCACCTCGTCGGACGTGAAGTTCTCCAGTCCGGCTGCGTGCAGCGCCGAGATCCCATCCAGCGCCGCGCCGTGACCCACCTCCCAGACGGCACGCCACCACCAGGCAGTGCGCGAGAGGCTCCCCGTGTGCACGGCCACCGTGGCGCGACCGTGCAGCCGCCACCGACCGGCCGCCACCTCACGCGCAACCGCGTGGCGGTCGACTCCGAGGTCGCGCAGGTCCGCTCGAGAGATGACGCCGTCCCTGTCGCTTGCGGCCAGCTGGACACTCCGTCGCCGTTCCCACAGCCGCTCCCCACCCATGACGGCAGGGTGGTCGACGTCCCGGCGAGCTCACGACGTCCGCGTCCACGCCTGTGGACCCCCCGGCGGCAGCGGGAGCCATGTGGACGCCGCCCGCTGCCCGAGTTTGGGTGCCCAGGTGGTCGGAAATCCGACCGTCTGGGCACCCAAAGCGCGGAAGGGGTCGGTCGGGGGTCGGGGGTCGGCGGGCGGGGCGGGTCTGAACTGGGGTCAGGGGATGACGACTGACTTGCCGCGAGCGTGGAACTCTCCCTGCACGCGCAGCGCCTCGGCGGCGTCGTCCAGCGACCAGCGCCGATCCATCTCCGGCTTCACCTTTCCCTGGGCCACCAGGTCGATCAGGAGCTCGAGGTCGGAACGGCTGCGGGACGCGACCTTGAACGCGGGCGCCGTGCGACCGCCGAACGCGAAGACGAACGGGACGCTCAGCATGCGCGGCAGGGGGTGCAGCCACGTGGACTTGGGCGAGGTCACCATGGCGTACGTTCCACCGTCCGCGACCAGCCGGCGGCTGTCGCGCAGGCTCAGGCTGCCGGCGTTGTCGAAGAAGAGGTCGAAGGTGTCCCCCACCGCCCGCAGGTCCTCGCGGGTGTAGTCGACGACCCGGTCGGCGCCCGCCCGTCGCGCCGCCTCGAGGTTGTGGGTGCTGCAGACCGCCGTCACGTGGGAGGCGCCGAGGGCCTTGGCCAGCTGGACGGCGAAGTTGCCGACACCCCCCGAGGCGCCGTTGACCAGCACCCGCTGTCCGGGCTGCAGTCCGCCCCAGTCGCGCAGCCCCTGGAGCGCCGTCTCCGCCGCGACCCCGATGGTGGCTGCCTGCTCCAGCTGGACCCCGGCCGGTACCGGCACGAGCCAGTCGGCCGGCGCGACCACGTACTCCGCATAGGCCCCGCCGGACACCTCGCCGAAGACCCGGTCCCCCGGTCGGAGCCGGGTGACGTCTGCGCCGACCGCCTCCACCACCCCCGCGACATCCGCACCGGGGACCTGCCGCTTGGGCCGGCGCAGCCCCAGCGTCGGTCGGGCGAACATCGGCAGGCCGGTGACGTAGTGCCAGTCCAGGGCGTTGACCGAGGCCGCCGCCACACGGACGAGCACATCGGTCGGGCCGACCGCGGGAACGGGCACGGTGCGCACCGCCACGACGTCCTCGGGTCGGCCGTAGCGCTCGTGGACGGCGGCTCGCATGGTCGTCGGCGTCGTGCCGGCTCCCTCGTCCCCCCCGGCCGGACGATGGTCCAGCGAGGTGCTGCTGTCGATGTCGGTCATGGCGCTCTCCCGGTGCCTCAAGTCCAACTTACGGTGTAAATACGTACGCTGTAAGTTAGACCTACGCCGTAAGTCTGTCAACGGTTGCGGGCTACCCTTGGCTGGTGACCGACACCGCCCGGACCGCCGCAGCAACCCGCCCCCTCAGTCGTGGGCGGATCGGGGAGGCCGCCGTCGCCGTCGCGGACGCCGAGGGGATCGGGGCCGTCTCGATGCGGCGCATCGGTCAGGAGCTGGGCGTCGAGGCGATGTCCCTGTACAACCACGTCGCCAACAAGGACGCCATGCTCGACGCGATGGTGGAGCTGGTGGCCGCCCAGCTCATCGCCGGGACGTCCTCGCTCGACGCGCCGGACCCCGCGACGGACTGGCGCGGGGCGCTGCGCGCGAGGGCGCTGGCTGCCCGGGAGGTGATGCTGCGGCACCGCTGGGCACCCGGGGTGCTGCAGACCCGGACGACGATGAACCTCGACCTCGTCCGCTACTACGACGGCGTCGTGGGGGTGCTGCGCGCGGGCGGGTTCAGCAACGACCTGGCACACCACTCGCTGCACGCGCTGGGCAGCCGGGTCGTCGGCTTCTCGCAGGAGCTCTTCGACCCCGGCGCGGCCGCCGACGACGCGTCCGAGGAGATGCTCGAGGCGATGGCAGAGCACGTGCCCCACCTCGTCGGCATGCTGGCGGAGGTCGCCCACGACGACCCGGCCTCCACCCTCGGGTGGTGCGACGACCAGTCCGAGTTCGAGTTCGGGCTCGATGTCCTGCTCGAGGGGCTCGAGCGCCGCCGGGCTTCTACCGTGGTCCCATGATCACTGCCCTGCACACCCTGGTCTACGCCGAGGACCCCGCGGCCGCGCGCGCCTTCTTCCGTGACGTCCTCCAGCTGCCCGGCGCCGACACCGGCGGCGGCTGGCTGATCTTCCGAACCGGCCCGAGCGAGCTCGGCGTCCACCCCTCCTCGTGGGAGCACGAAGGGCGCTCGGGTGGCACCGACCAGAGGTTCGACCTGTCGTTGATGTGCGACGACCTCGAGGCCACCATGACCGAGCTCGAGGGGCGAGGCGCCCGCTTCGAGGGCGATGTCGTCGACCAGGGATGGGGGCGGACCGTCCAGCTCGTGGTCCCCGGAGCCGGGACGATGGTGCTCTACCAGCCCAGCTACGACCCCCCGGCCCTCGGAGGCACCGAGCTCGACGCCATGTGGTGACCACCTGACAGGATGCCGACGTGCGCGAGCTTCCGGTCTGGGTGAGGTGGCTGCTCGTCGGCCGGTTCGTCAACGCGCTCGGCTCGATGGCCTAGGTGTTCGTCCCGCTCTACCTCGTCTCCGACCGCGGGCTCGACGAGGTGGCCGCCGGTTCGATCGCCGCCGTATGGGGCGTGGGCACGATCGCCGGCAACCTCGCCGGCGGGTCGATCGGCGACCGGTGGGGCCTGCGCCCGACGCTCGCCGTCGCGTCGCTCGCCTCCGCCCTCGGCTGTGTCGCCGTCCCGCTCACGCCGACCACCGGCCTCGCCGCGGTCCTGTTCGTCATGGGCGCCCTCGGTGGCATCGGGCGCCCGGTCTCCTTCGCGCTGGTCACCAGCGCGCTCCCGGCGCAGGACCGCCGCCAGGCCAGCGCCTGGATGCGGTCGGTCAACAACGCCGGCACCGTCCTCGGACCCCCGCTGGGCGGCCTGCTCGCCGTGCACCACTTCGGCGCGGTCTTCGTGATCGACGCGGTTGCCAGCCTGCTGATGCTCGCCGTGGTCCTCCTCGTGGTCCCCGCCACCGCCCGGGCCACGGTCGCCGACGGCGCCCCGCGCCGCGTCCTCGACGCGCTCCGGGCCGACCCGCGGTTCGTCCTGCTGCTGCTCACCGTCGTGGCCGCCGACACGGCCTACCGGTTCGCGTACTCGGCCGTCCCGTGGCAGCTCGAGGCGCTCGGCGCGGCGCCCTGGGTCTACGGCAGCACCATCTCGCTCAACTGCGCCCTGATCGTGTTCCTCGAACCGTGGCTGGCCCATCGCCTGCGGGCCCGACGACCCGAGCCGCTCATCGTCGCCGGCTTCGTCCTCGTCGGCGTCGGCTGGCTGGTCGTCGCCCCCTCCCCCGCAGTCGTGACCGTGCTCGCGGCCGTCGTCGTCGTCACGGCCGGGGAGATGCTCTACAAGCCGACCGCCACGGCGCACGCCGCGGACCGGGCCCCCGAGGGCATGCACGGCCGCTACCAGAGCCTCTACGGCGCCGCTTCGATCGGCGGCACGGTCGTCGCGCCACCCCTGGCCGGCGCGCTCTTCAGCTCCTCACCTCACCTGATGTGGGTCGTGGGAGGCCTCCTCGCCCTCGCCGCCGCGGCGGTCCTGGGGCTGACCCGGGCGAGGGACGACAGAGGGGTACGCCGCGTGGTGACCACACGGCATACCCCTCGGTGACGGGCGGTGCGGGTCAGTGACCGCCGGAGCGGCGCCGAGGAGCCGGTCGCGTCGGGTCGTCGCCGACCTTCTCGACCTCGTCGGGGACGACGATCGGCTTGACCCGGGCCCAGCCGAGGAACAGGGCCGAGACGACGATCAGGACGATGCCCGTCCAGAGGTTGGCGTTGACGCCTCCGGTCTTGTCCAGGGCCTGGTCGGCGAACAGCCCTGCGAGCAGCAGGATCACGCCGTAGAGGCCGAGGAGGCTGCCGATGATGTTGCGGATGTCGAACGCGCCGGCGGTCTTCTTGGCCGGCTTCGTCGAGGTCGTCTTGTCGGACATGGCGGCGTCTCCTAGAAGGCGAAGTTGAGGACGAGGACCATGAGCAGCGCGATGCCGGCGAGTGGCATCGTGCGCTGGTACCACGGCTGGCTGGCCTCCTCGGGATCACGGAGGTCCTCCTTGGGCGTCTCGGAGTAGACGAGGCCCTTGAGCTCCGAGGCCGGCTTCGGCTCCGTCACCATCGTGACGAGCACGCTGACGACGATGTCGACGACGAACGCGGTCGAGGCGGCCACGAAGCTGGCCCCCTGCCCCGACAGCCCCAGCACGCCGAGGCTGGCCGAGCCGAACGCGTCCTCGGAGAGGAACGCCACGACCACCGCGGAGATGGTGCCGCTCGATAGACCGACCCAGCCGGCCGTGGCCGTCATCCGCTTCCAGAACATGCCGAGGATGAAGGTCGCGAACAACGGTGCGTTGAAGAACCCGAACAGCGTCTGGAGGTAGTCCATGACGTTGCTGAAGCTCGACGCGATCGTCGCGGTGAAGATCGCGATGACGGTCGCCGCGACGGTCGCGAGGCGGCCGATGCGCAGGTAGTAGTCGTCGCTGTGGTCCTTGCGGATGTAGCGCTGCCACAGGTCGTAGCTGAAGACGGTGTTGAACGCGGAGATGTTCGCGGCCATGCCGGCCATGAACGCGGCCAGCAGGCCCGCGATCGCCAGGCCCAGCAGGCCGTTCGGGAGGACGTCACGCATGAGCAGCAGCAGGGCGTCGTTGTACTTCACGCCCTCGCCGGACGCGCCACCCGCGGGGGTACCGCCACCCTTGAGGTCGATCATCTCCTTGACCAGGACGGCCGAGACCATGCCGGGGAGGATGACGATGAACGGGACGAACATCTTCGGGAAGGCGCCGATGATCGGCGTCTTGCGCGCCGCGGAGATCGACTTGGAGGCCATGGCGCGCTGCACCTCGACGAAGTTCGTCGTCCAGTAGCCGAACGACAGGACGAACCCGAGGCCGAACACGATGCCGATGACCGACAGGAACGACGAGCTGAACCCCGAGAGCGCCTGACCGGGCCAGGACTCGAGCTGCTGGGCCGCGGGAGCGACCTTCGCGGCAGCGGGAGCAGACTCCGCGAACGCGGCGATCTTGTCCTTGAGGCCGCCGTACCCACCCACGCGGTGCAGGCCGATCAGGGTCAGCGGCAGCAGCGAGGCCACGATGACGAAGAACTGCAGGACCTCGTTGTAGATCGCGGCCGAGAGCCCGCCGAGGGTGATGTAGGACAGCACGATCGCGGCGGCGACGATCAGCGCGACCCAGAGGGGCCAGCCGAGCAGCGCGTGGACGATCGAGCCGAGCAGGTAGAGGTTGACGCCGGCGATGAGCAGCTGGGCCACCGCGAAGCTGATCGCGTTGACCAGGTGGGCGCCGGTGCCGAACCGGCGGAACATGAACTCGGGGACCGAGCGCACCTTGGAGCCGTAGTAGAACGGCATCATCACGACGCCGAGGAACAACATCGCCGGGATGGCGCCGACCCAGAAGTAGTGGACCGTCGGCAGGCCGATCTCGGCGCCGTTGGCCGACATGCCCATGATCTCGACGGCACCGAGGTTGGCCGAGATGAAGGCGAGGCCCGTTACCCACGCGGGCAGCGAGCGTCCCGACAGGAAGAAGTCGATCGAGTCGGAGACCGACCGCCGGGCCATGAACCCGATGCCCAGGACGAACCCGAAGTAGATGACGACGAGCAGGTAGTCCAACCAGTTCGCGTCGATCAAGGTGGTCGCGGCGGGCACCGCGAGGGAGAGGTGAGACATCAGCGGCTCCTAGGTGACGACAAACCAGCGGATCAAACCTAGGCGTTGTGGGGCGAAAGGGCACCCGGGCCCCGCGCCCCTCCCCGCCGCTGCTCCTTGGCATGGCGCCGACCACGACGTCGCGGTGCAGCTTCGGGACAACCCACGCATCATGGATTGATGGAACACACCGTGCACCCACGCGCCGGATGGCTCAGGTCACCGGCACCCCTGCTCACGGCCCTCGCGGCCGTCCTCGGACTCCTCGTCGCCGCGGCCGCACCCGCCGGCGCCGCCAGGACGTCCCTCGTCCCCCTCCCCGACGGCCTGCGCCCGGAGGGCATCACCGCGGGTCCGGGCGACACCTACTACGTCGGGTCGCTCGCCGACGGCCGCATCGTCACCGGCGACCTCAGCCGCCGGACGAACCGCGTGCTGCTCCCCGGAGCGGAGGGCCGCCAGATCCGTGGCCTCGACCGCGACGACCGCACCGGGCTGGTCTGGGCAGCCGGCAACGTCGGCAGCGTCGCACACGTCTGGGCCGTCGACAGCCGCACGGGTCGGGTCGCCTCGGACACCGTCGTCCCCGGCGGCGTCTTCCTCAACGACCTGGTCGTGACCCGCGACGCGGTCTGGGTCACCGACTCCAGGGTCGACCGGCTCACGGTCATCGCCCTCGGACGACACGCGCAGCCGACCGGGGCCGCAGCGGCCTTCCTCCCACTGCGTGGTGCTTGGCCCGCCGGCGACGGGGTGGCCAACAACGCCAACGGCATCCGCCAGCTGTCGGACGGTTCGGCGGTCCTCAACAACAGCCGGGTCGGTGGGCTCTGGCGGGTCGACCCGCGCACCGGCGTGACGACGTCCATCCCGGTCCGCGGCGGCCCTGCCATCACCGGCGGGGACGGCCTCGAGCTGTCGGGGCGGACCCTCTACAACGTCAGGGGCACCGGTCAGGCCGAGGTGTCGGTCGTGCGACTCGAGCAGAGTCGCCACGGGTGGTCGGCGAGGTACCAGCGCACCCTCACCGACGCCAGCCTCGACGTCCCGTCCACCGCGGTCCTCGTCGGCGGCACCCTGTGGGCGGTCAACGCCCGCTTCGGTGTCGCGAACCCGGACACCGCTCCCTACTGGATCACCCCGCTGCGGGCCCACCGGGGCTGACCTCCTGCCGGTCCCCCGGGGTGCCAGGAGCACGGCCTGCGCTGCTCCTGGCACCCCGGGCGTCAGGTCCAGTGATCAGGCCGTGCCAGCCCGCGGGGCAGACGGGTCGCTCCGTCCCCGCGTGCAGAAGCCACCTGCGGGCCGGTGACGAAGAGCGAGCCGGACAGGTCCGCCCCGTCCAGCCGCGCACCGCGCAGGTCCGCCCCCAGCAGGTCCGTCCGTCCGAGGTCGACCCCGCGAAGGTCGGCACCCAGCAGGAGGGCACCACGCAGGCTGGCTCGCCGCAGGTCGCGCATCCTCTGGTCGCTGCCCACCAGGTCGGCGCGCGACAGGTCGGGGCCCGGGCCACCACCACCAGACCGCGAGGCCAGGCTCACCGTGGCCAGCAGGGCCCCGACCGCTGCGCCGACGCGGGCCAGATCGACCTCCTGCAGGGCGACCGGTGTTCCGGCGGCGTGCGCCTCGACCTCGGCGTCCAGGGCGGACACCTCGACGGCGAGGTCGGTGCCGGCCACCAGCCGCGCCGCCTCACCGAGGTGGCGCCGGAGCTCGTGCAGCTCGCGCACCACCGGGAACACCGCATACATCTGCGCGGCGGTCTCGGGCGCGGACCTCCAGTCCAGTCCCCCGAACGTCACCTGCGAGACCCGCTGGCCGGCTCCGAAGCAGTCGTATGCCGTGCAGCCGGCGAAGCCGCGCGGCCGCAGCTGGGTGTGGATGCCGCACCGGAAGTCCTGGGCCAGGTTGGGGCAGGGCGTCGCGGCAGGCTTGTCGATGGCGAAGTCGGCCGACGCCGCGAAGGACGGTACGACGCAACACAACCCGAAGCACCGCGAGCAGTCCGCGGCGAGCTCGACCTCAGCCACGCGCCGGCGTCAGCTCGGGGGCGGGGGCCTCCCCGGAGTCCACGTCAACAGCAGCGCCACTGAACTGCGCGGCGTACAGCTCGGCGTAGGCGCCGTCGCGAGCGAGCAGCTCGGCGTGCGAACCCTGCTCGACGATCTGGCCGTCACGCATCACGAGGATGACGTCGGCGTCGCGGATCGTCGACAGCCGGTGGGCGATGACGAAGCTCGTGCGGTCGTGCCGCAGCGCTGACATCGCCTGCTGCACCAGCAGCTCGGTGCGGGTGTCGACCGAGCTCGTCGCCTCGTCGAGGATGAGCAGGGCCGGGTCGGACAGGAACGCCCGTGCGATCGTCAGCAGCTGCTTCTCCCCGGCACTGATGTTGCCGCCCTCGGCGTCCAGGACGGTGTCGTACCCGTCGGGCAGGGAGTGCACGAACCGGTCGACGTAGGTGGCCTTCGCGGCAGCGAGCACCTCCTCCTCGGAGGACCCGGGCTTGCCGTAGGCGATGTTGTCGCGGATCGTGCCGCCGAAGAGCCACGTGTCCTGCAGCACCATGCCGATCTCGCTGCGCAGGTTGTGCCGCGTCAGGGCCGTGATGTCGACGCCGTCGAGCGTGATGCGCCCGGCATCCAGCTCGTAGAACCGCATCACGAGGTTGACCAGCGTGGTCTTGCCCGCACCGGTGGGCCCGACGATCGCGACCGTCTGGCCGGGCTCGACGACGAGGTCGAGGTGCTCGATGAGCGGGTTCGCCGGGTCGTAGGAGAAGGAGACGTCCTCGAACTCCACCCGACCGCGCGGTTCGTCCAGGACCGTCGCGCCGACCGCGTCGGGCCGCTGCTCGCTGGCGTCGAGCACCTCGAAGACGCGCTCGGCCGAGGCCACCCCGGACTGCAGGAGGTTGGCCATGGAGGCGACCTGGGTGAGGGGCTGGGTGAACTGGCGCGAGTACTGGATGAAGGCCTGCACGTCACCGAGGGTCATCGAGCCGCTCGCGACCCGCAGCCCGCCGACCACGGCGATGACGACGTAGTTGAGGTTCCCGATGAACATCATCGTCGGCATGATGATGCCGCTGACGAACTGCGCACCGAACCCTGCGGCATACAGGTCGTCGTTCTTGGCGCGGAACGACGACCGCACCTCGTCCTGGCGACCGAACACCTTGACCAGCTCGTGGCCGGTGAAGGACTCCTCGACGACCGAGTTGAGCTCACCGGTGCTCTTCCACTGCTGCACGAAGTGCTTCTGCGAGCGCTTGCCGATGGCGGCGGTGACCGCCATCGACACGGGGATCGTGACGAGGGCGATCAGTGCGAGCAGCGGCGAGATGTAGAGCATCATCGCGATCATCGCGACGACGGTGAGCAGGGACGTCAGCAGCTGGCTGAGCGTCTGCTGCAGGCTCTGGGCGACGTTGTCGATGTCGTTGGTGACCCGGCTGAGCAGCTCACCTCGCGGCTGGCCGTCGAAGTACTGCAACGGAAGCCGGTTGAGCTTGTCCTCGACGTCGCGGCGCAGACCGAAGATCGTGCGGTTCACCGCCCCGGTGAGCAGCCAGCCCTGGGCCCAGGAGAGCAGGCTGGCGACGAGGTAGATGCCCAGCACCAGGAGCAGCACGTCACCCACCGCGCCGAAGTCGATGCCCTGTCCCGGGACGAGGTACGGCATCCCGCCGACGAGGTCGGCGAGCTTGCCCTCGCCCCGGGCGCGGAGCGCCTCGACGAGCTGCGCCTTGTCGGTCCCGACCGGGAACCGTGCGCCCACCACCCCCGCGAAGATGTGGTCGGTCGCGCGGCCGAGGATCTTCGGGCCGATGGCCGACAGGCCCACGCTCGCGACGGCGAGCGCCAGCACGGCATACAGGGGCGTGCGCTCGGGCTGGAGCAGGCCGAGGAGGCGCTTCGCGGAGGGGACGAAGTTCTGCGACTTCTCCGCCGGCACACCGGCACCCATCATGGGTCCGTGCCGCTGGCCGGCTCGCGCACCCGGCCCGCGACGGGCCTCTGCCGCCTTCTCCTCGGCGGTCTTCACACCTTCGCTCATGCTGCTGCCTCCGCGCTCTGCTGGGACTCGACGATCTCGACGTACGTCGGGCACGTCACGAGCAGGTCGTCGTGGGTCCCCGCCCCGACGACGAGCCCGTCGTCGAGGACGACGATGTGGTCGGCGTCGACGATGGTCGACACCCGTTGGGCCACCACGACGACGGCGGCGTGCCGCGTGACCGGCTTGAGCGCCGACCGCAGCCTGGCGTCCGTGGACAGGTCCAGGGCCGAGAAGCTGTCGTCGAAGAGGAAGATCTCCGGCTTGGCCACGAGGGCACGCGCGATCGCGAGCCGTTGACGCTGGCCACCGGAGACGTTGGTGCCTCCTTGCACGATGGGCGAGTCCAGCCCCTGCGGCATGGCGCGGACGAAGTCCTCCGCCTGGGCGATGCGCAGCGCCTCCCAGAGCTCGTCGTCGGTCGCGTCGGCGTCGCCGTACCTCAGGTTGCTCGCGACGGTGCCGGTGAAGAGGTAGGGCTTCTGCGGGACGAGCCCGATCCGCGCCCACACGTCCTCGAGCGCCGCGTCCCGGACGTCGACGCCCCCGATGAGGACCTGACCACCCGTGACGTCGTACAGGCGCGGGACCAGCGACAGCAGCGTGGACTTGCCCGCACCGGTGCTGCCGATGATCGCGGTCGTCCTGCCCGGCTCGGCCCTGAGTGAAACCCCCTGCAGGACAGGGACATCGGCGCCGGGGTAGGCGAAGGTCACGTCACGCAGCTCGATGCCGGCACCGACCCGTGGGATGGTCACGGGGTCGGCGGGGGGCACCACGGTCGAGTCGGTGTCCAGCACCTCGGCGATGCGCCCGGCCGACACGGTGGCACGGGGGATCATCATCGACATGAAGGTCGCCATCATCACCGACATGAGGATCTGCATGAGGTAGCTCATGAAGGCGGTCATCTCGCCGATCTGCATCTGCCCGCTGGCCACGCGGTGCGAGCCGAACCACAGCACCGCCACCGTCGAGGCGTTGAAGATCAGCATGACGATGGGGAAGACCATGGCCATGAGCCGCCCGACCGCCAGGGCCGTGCCGGTGTACTGCGTGTTGGCCTCGGCGAACCGGGCCCGCTCGTGGTCCTCGCGGACGAAGGCTCGCACCACGCGGATGCCCGTGATCTGCTCGCGCAGCACCCGGTTCACCCAGTCGACCGACTCCTGCATGGTCCGGAACTGCGGGATCATGCGGCGGATCACGAGGGCGACCGACAGCGCCAGCAGCGGGACGGACACGGCTAGCAGCCACGAGAGACCGACGTCCTCGCGCAGGGCCATGATGACGCCGCCGACCATCATGATGGGCGCCGAGACCATCATCGCCGCACCCATGAAGACGACCTGCTGCACCTGGGTGACGTCGTTGGTGGTCCGGGAGATGAGGGTGGGCGCGCCGAAGCGCGAGACCTCCTGTGCGGAGAAGTCACCGACCCGGGCGAAGACCTGGGCGCGCAGGTCACGGCCGAGGCCGGCGGCGGAACGCGCGCCGAGGTAGGTCGCCCACACGGTCGCGGCGATCTGGGCCAGCGACACGGCCAGCATCCAGCCACCCGTGCGCAGGATGAACCCGGTGTCGCCCTGGGCCACCCCCTCGTCGATGATGCGGCCGTTGAGGCTGGGCAGGTACAGCGAGGCGATGGTGCCGACGAGCTGCAGCCCGACGAGCACGGTGACCAGCCCCTGGTAGGGCCGCAGGTAGTCGCGGACGATCCGGACGAGCATCAGTTCCCCCCTCCCTCGGGACGCCGCAGGGCGCCCTCGAGGATGACGTCGACGAGCTCCTGCGGTGAGGAGCCCTGGTGGTGGAGCATCGGGTGCACGCTCGAGAGCGTCAGCATCCGCAGGTAGTTGACGAGCTCGCGCGCCGGCAGGCGCAGCTGGTCCGTGTCCGCCCCGATCAGCGCGACGAACGCGTCGTCGACAGCGGTGTTGGCCCGCTCTCGCCGGGGGTCCTGGCCCTTGTGGGGCGGGCGCATCGGCTTGCCGCCGGCCTGCAGGACGGTCATGAGGGAGAAGATCCCGCGCAGGTAGTCCTGCATCGTCGCCACCGCGGCCGCCAGGCGCTCGCGCAGGGGGAGGGTGTCGTCGATCTCGAGCAGCCGCAGGACCAGCGACTCGGTCTGGAACGCGTCGTGGACGCAGGCGTCGACGAGCTCGTCCTTCGACTCGAAGACCCGGAAGATCGTGCCCTCCGCCACCCCCGCCGCCTTGGCGATCTCCTTGGTGCTGACGGTCCGGCCCTTGTCGCGCAGCAGCGGCACCGTCGACGCGATGATCGCAGCGCGGCGCTCGTCGGGGGCCATGGCGGGGGCTCGGGGAGTCACCCGATCAGACTAAGTGAGTGAGCACTCACTCACAACACCTTTCCTGACCTGCGGAAATGGAGGAGATCAGGTGCGCGACCGGGGCGGGCGCTCACTTCGTCGGGGCGCCCCGGACCTGATCGGCCACCCAAGCGGCCGCGTCCCGGGGCGACGACCGCGCCGTGTCGACCTCGAGGTCGTAGTCGATCCCCTCGTGGACTGCGAGCGCCTGCGCCCGCGCCATCCCGACGACCCGGTCGCCGCGCGCCTGCTCCCTCGCCTCGGCCACCTCGGGGTCGCACCGGACCCCGACCCAGAGCACGTCCAGCCCCTCGAGCGCACCGCGCCAACGGTCCTGGGCGGCCGGTCCGGACAGGAACCCGTCCTCGACGACGACCGGGACCTCGCGGGCGATGGTCGCGACCCCGCCCATCCACGCGTGCTCCACGCGCCGCCACTCCGGTCCGGTCCCGACCGTGCCGTCCGGACGCAGCACCAGGCCGCCCTCGACCCGGTCGAAGCCGGGCGGCAAGGCGTCGATCAGCGTGTCGACGGACAGGCGCAGCCAGGTGCCGGGCAACAGGTCGACCAGGGCGGCGGAGAGCGCGGACTTCCCCGAGCTCGACCCGCCGTTGAGCACGATGACGTGGGGACCCGACCTCACGTCAGCAGACCGTCGGCCACCAGCTCCCGGAGCAGGGCGACGAGGTCGGGCCGCAGGACGTCCTCGTCGACCTCGAGCAGCTGGGCGATGGCGGCGATCGCGGCGCGGGCGGGCAGCGTGCCGTCGCAGACGCTGAGCAGCGCCGCCCCCGCGGTGTCGAGGCGGACGGAGCGTCGCAGTCCGCCACCCTGCCGCAGGAGGATGACGCTGGGGTCCGGGTCGCCCGGGCGCGAGTGCCGCTCCTCGGTGACGTCGGCGGCTGCCGTCCAGGCGACGGAGAGCAGCTCGTCGTCACCGTGCTCGGCCAACCAGGTGCGGGCGCGGATGCCCGCCAGGACGTGGGGCCCCATCGGTTGGGCGACGGGCCCTGCGACCTCGTCCAGGTGCACGAACGGGTCCCGGTCGCCGAGCGGTCGCTGCAGCGTGACGACCCCGAACCCCACGGCCGTCACGTCGCGGGACGCGAAGTCGTCCAGCCACGCGGCATACATCGTCGCGAACTCGACCGTGGCGCTGTGGTGGCCGCCGTCGCGCGCCCAGGTCTCGGCGTACTCGGCGGGGTCCTGCACGTCACGCTGGACGATCCAGGCGTCGAGCCCGGTGCCCTCGACCCAGCCGCGCACCCGGTCACGCCAGTCGGTGTCGCCGACGACCTCCCAGTTGCCGAGGAACTGGGCGATGCCGCCGGGGACCAGGTGGTCACCGATGGAGCGGACGAGCCCCGCGACGATGGCATCCCCCGAGGCACCCCCGTCGCGGTACTCGAAGAGCGGGACGTCCGGGGTTCGGGGCGTGATGACGAACGGCGGGTTGCTGACGATGAGCTCGAACTGCCGTCCCGCAACGGGATCCAGCATCGAACCGCCCACGACCTCCCAGCTGACGTCGTTGAGGGCAGCATTGAAGCGGGCGTAGTCGAGGGCACGCTCGGACAGGTCGGTCACGGTCACGTGCCCGGCGTGGGCCCCGAGGTGGAGGGCCTGGACGCCGCACCCGGTGCCGATGTCGAGCGCCCGACCGACCACGGGACGCGGGGTCCAGGACGCCAGGGTCGTCGAGGCACCGCCGATGCCGAGCACGTGGTCCTCGTGCAACGGCTCGCGCGTCGCGATCTCGGCGAGGTCGGAGGCCACCCACCAGGCGTGGTCCTCGTCGCCGTAGGGGCGCAGGTCGCACGTCGCGACGACGCCGGGGCCCTGATCGCGCACGAGGCCCAGGGACTGGGCCCCCTGCAGGCCCAGCGTCGGGAGCGCCGCGGCGACGTCGTCGGTGTCGACCGCGTCGCCGAGCCCGAACAGCCGCACGAGCGTGGCGAGCGGCGTGCCCGCGTCGGCGGTGACCCGCTGCGCGGGCAGCACCTGCTCACGGGCGAGGGCTGCCCCGGCGAGCGGGCCGAGGAGGTCGGACACCCCTTCGACCGTGTATGCCGCGGCGGCCAGGTCGGTGCGCAGCGCGGCGACGAGTGCGGGGTCGGTGGCCGTGGGTGGCGGGGTCGAGGCCATCAGCCGTCGAGCAGGCCGCCGAGGTTGAACCCTCCCCCGCTGCCTCCACCCTGGGCCGGCGGCGGCGTCCACTCGCTCGGCTGCACGATGACGAAGCCGGGGCCGTGGAACGCGTACTGGAAGGCCTCGCCGGAGCCACCACGGAGCATCGAGCGCACGTTCATGCTCGAGACGACCTGCGGCACGAGGTTCGCCGACCAGCCGACGCAGGCCTGGACGTCGACGTAGGTCGGCTGGGTACCGCAGTCGAGGACGACCGGCTGACCGACCGTGTGGATCGCTGCAGTGCCGGTGCCGTGCAGGGTCGTGTTGAAGAGCCCACCACTGAGCATCCCGGCGCCCTGGACCCGCTTGATGTCCCACTCGATGCTCGAGTCGAACGCGAGCAGGTTCCGGGCGTTGAGGCTGATGCCGTCGCCGGTCAGCTCGACGAGGAAGACGAACCCGGCCTCGGACGCGAAGAACACGTCCCCCTCGCCGGAGACCCGCATCAGCGAGACGTCCTCGCCCGTGACGACCTTCTTGAACAGCTTGCCGACGCTGCCGGCCTTCTCGTGGTCGAAGCGGATGCTGCCCTGGTAGGACACCATGGCGCCCTTGACGGCGAGCACGTCGCCGCCGAGGTGGACGCGCAGCATCTGCGGGTTCTGGAGAGCGAAGCGCTGCTGCGCCTGGACCTCGAGGTTCGCCTGCTCGAACAGTGGACTCTGCATGCGGCAAGCCTAGGCCGAAGGCACCCCGGTGGGGAGGCGGTAGGTGAACCACTCGGACCGGTCGCCGCCGAGGCTGTCGTAGAGCCGCTGCGCCCTGGCGTTGTCAGGAGCGGTCTGCCACTGGAGCCAGCGGCACCCGCGGTCCGCGGCCAGGCCGCGGCAGGCCTCGAGCAGGGCCCGCCCGGCGCCGTGCGAGCGGGACTCGGCGTGGACGAACAGGTCCTCCATCACGGCGAGCGGCAGGCCCAGCGTGGTGTCCCAGCTCCACAGGACGGTCGCGTGGCCTGCCGCGTGCCCCTGCGCGTCACGGGCGATGAGCTGCGTGCCTCCGGCGCCGGTGAGGAAGGCCCGGGCCATGGCCTCCAGGTCGGCCACCGACGGGTCCTCGCGGTAGAAGCGGGCGTAGGACAGCATCGACGGCACGAGGTCCTCGAGGTCCTGCTCGGTGACGGTGGCGACGGTGACTTCGGCGGGAGGGGCCATGGGCGGAATCTACGCGGGCGCCATACCGGGTGGACGACGAACGGCCGGCCCACCGTGGTGGTGGGACCGGCCGTTCGGGCGAGGTGGTGCGGGCTAGCGGTTCGCCGGCTCCTCGATGTGACCGGTCGCGTCGTCGACCGCCTCACCGGGAGTGGTGGTGGCCTCACCGGAGCTGGGCGCCGAGGCGTCCATCCGCTCGGCCTTCTCGCCGTCCTCGTCGCCGCCGATGGCGAGGTCGCGCGCCTTGGACACGGCGACCGCGATGACGACGATGAGCAGGGCGACCGCGGCGATGCCGTACCGGATCGGCGAGTTCTTGTCGTCCCCGATGGACAGCGTGACGATCGCCGGGGCGATGAGCACCGAGACGAGGTTCATCACCTTGATCAGCGGGTTGATCGACGGGCCGGCGGTGTCCTTGAACGGGTCACCGACGGTGTCACCGATGACCGTGGCCGCGTGGGCGTCGCTGCCCTTGCCGCCGTGCGCACCGTCCTCGACGATCTTCTTCGCGTTGTCCCACGCACCACCGGAGTTGGCGAGGAACACCGCCATGAGGCAGCCGGTGCCGATCGCGCCGGCCAGGAAGCCGGCGAGCGGCCCGATGCCGAGGCCGAACCCGACGGCGACGGGCATGAGTGCGGCCAGCAGGCCGGGGGTCGCGAGCTCACGCAGCGAGTCGCGGGTGCAGATGTCGACGACCTTGCCGTACTCCGGCTTCTCCGTGTAGTCCATGATCCCGGGGTGCTCGCGGAACTGGCGACGCACCTCGAACACGATGGCGCCGGCGGCGCGGGTGACGGCGTTGATGGCCAGGCCCGAGAACAGGAAGACCGTCGCGGCACCGATGAGGAGTCCGACGAGGACGCTCGGCGTGACGATCTGCAGGTCGAACGGCGCGTTGGCCTTCTGCAGGATCTGCGTGAACTGCGCCTGCGCGGCCTCCTGGGTGAGCGAGCCACCCTGGACCTTGGCGATGAGGTCGCTCTGCGTCTTCTGCTGCAGCGCGGTGAAGATCGGCTCGAACTTCGCCTGCCACGCGTCGGAGTAGGAGCCGAACAGGGCGGTCGCGGCCAGCACGGCCGTGGCGATCGCGATGCCCTTGGTGATCGCCTTCGTGGTGTTGCCCACCGCGTCGAGGTCGGTGAGGATCTGCGCGCCCTCACCGTCGACGTCGCCGGACATCTCGGCGATGCCCTGGGCGTTGTCGGAGACCGGGCCGAAGGTGTCCATGGCGACGATGACGCCGACCGTGGTGAGCAGGCCGCAGCCTGCCAGCGCGATGAAGAACAGCGACAGGATGACCGAGCCGCCACCGAGCAGGAAGGCCGCGTAGACGGCGCCACCGATGATGACGGCCGTGTAGACGGCCGACTCGAGGCCGACCCCGATGCCCGACAGGACGACCGTGGCCGCACCGGTGAGCGAGGTGCGGGCGACGTCCTTGGTGGGCCGCTTGTCGGTACCGGTGAAGTACCCCGTCAGCCAGAGGATGACGGCCGCGAGGACGATGCCGATGAGCACGGCCAGGATCGCGGCGTAGCGCGGGTTGCCCGAGAGGGCGCTGATCCCGGCGTTCGACGAACCGAGCCCGGCGTAGCTGTCGGGCAGGTAGATGAAGGCGGCGACACCGGAGAGCACGGCAGCGATGGCGGCCGAGATGTAGAAGCCGCGGTTGATGGCCGAGAGGGCGTTCTCACCGGGCTTGACGCGCGTGATGAAGACGCCGATCAGGGCGGTGACCGCGCCGATGGCCGGCACGATCAGCGGGAAGACGAGGCCGTAGCTGCCGAAGGCGGCCGACCCGAGGATGAGGGCGGCGACGAGCATGACGGCGTAGGACTCGAACAGGTCCGCGGCCATGCCCGCGCAGTCACCCACGTTGTCACCGACGTTGTCGGCGATCGTCGCGGCGTTGCGGGGGTCGTCCTCGGGGATGCCGGCCTCGACCTTGCCGACCAGGTCGGCGCCCACGTCGGCAGCCTTGGTGAAGATGCCACCGCCGACACGCATGAACATGGCGAGCAGGGCGGCGCCGAAGCCGAAGCCCTCGAGCACCTTGGGGGCGTCGCCCTTGTAGAGCAGGACGACCACGGAGGCGCCGAGCAGGCCCAGGCCCACCGTCGCCATACCGACCGTGCCACCGGTGCGGAAGGCGATCCGCATGCCGGAGTCACGGTCGCCACCGCGGGCGGCGGACGCGACGCGGACGTTGGCCTTCACGGCCAGGCTCATGCCGAAGTAGCCGATCGCCGCGGAGAACAGCGCGCCGACGATGAAGAAGGCGGAACGTCCCCAGCGGACGCCGGCGGTGTCGGCAGGGAGCAGGAGCAGGAGGAAGAAGACGAGGCCGACGAACACGGACAGCGTCTTGAACTGGCGGGCGAGGAACGCCTGCGCACCTTCCTCGACGGCGGCGCCGATTTCCTGCATCTTCTCGGTGCCGGGGTCGGCCGCCAGCACCTGCTGGCGGAAGAAGACACCCATGACCAGCGCGATCACCGAGATGGCGAGCACGGCTATGACCAGGGTGAGATTGGTGCCGTCCAGCTGCAGGTCAGCAGCGGCGGCAGGCGCAAGGCGCGACATTCCATCCTCCTCGATGGGGAACACTGCGGGCTCGTCCCCGGGCACGACGTGATGACGCACCACCACGGGGGACGATGCTGGCGAGAGTAATGCACGTCACACCGAATGTGACGGCCGGTGAGCAGCGTCACAGTGAATTCGTGACGCAGGAGGTCACGCAGGTGGGGCGGGAGGAGGCTCCGGTCAGGCGTTGGAGGCCGCGGTGGCCTCGTCGACCGACGGGTAGATGTGGAACACCTTGTCGAGCCCGGTGATCTTGAAGACCTTGAGGATGCGGTCCTGGGCGCTGACGATGCGCAGGCTGCCGCTCTGGCCGCGGACGAGCTTGAGACGGCCGACGAGGACGCCCAGCCCGGTGGAGTCCATGAAGGTGACGTTCTCGAGGTCGACCACCAGCGTCGTGCGGCCGGCGGCGACCTGCTTGTCGAGCACCTCACGGAGCAACGGAGCGGTGTACACGTCGATCTCGCCCGCCACGTGGACGATCGTCACGGCACCCTGCTCGCTGCTCGAGACCGACAGGTCCACAGTCACCCTTTCCCTCGACTACGCCAGTTCTTCACCCTCGGGCGCGCGGCTCGGCCGTCTGCCCTCGGGATTACGGTAGCGGCAATGTCCACACCCCTTGGTACCGCACCCGGCGCGCGCCTCGCCTTCGACCCCGAGGCGACGCTCGCCGCCCTGGCCTCCGGCCCCCGCGCCGACCGCCTGCGGCACGTCCACGAGGTGCCCGCCCGCCCCGCGTCGCTGGCGGAGTGGCCGCAGTGGGTGGACCCGTCCGTGTATGCCGCGTGCGCCGGGGCCGGGGTCACCTCCCTGTGGTCGCACCAGCGGGAGGCGGCCGACCTCGCCCACTCCGGGTCGCACGTCGTCATGGCGACCGGCACCGCCTCGGGCAAGAGCCTGGGGTACCTCCTGCCGGTGCTCACGGCCCTGGTCGAGGGGTCTGCTGCACCCACGGGTCGGGGCGCCACCGCCCTCTACCTCTCCCCCACCAAGGCCCTGGCCGCCGACCAGCTGTCCCGGGTGCAGGCCATGGCGGTGCCCGGCGTGCGGGCCGCGACGTACGACGGTGACACCCCCAGCGAGGAGCGCCGCTGGATCCGCGACCACGCCCACCTCGTGCTCACCAACCCCGACCTCGTCCACCACTCCCTCCTGCCGCTGCACGAGCGCTGGGCACCGTTCCTGCGGCGACTTCGCTACGTCGTCATCGACGAGTGCCACGTCTACCGGGGGGTGTTCGGCTCCCACCTCGCCGCCCTGCTCCGCCGCCTGCGCCGTGTCTGTGCCCGGTATGGCGCCTCCCCCACCTTCGTCCTCGCGTCCGCGACCGTGCGTGACCCCGGCGACCACGCCGGCAGGCTGGTCGGCCTGCCGGTGACGGCCGTGACGACCGACGGGTCCCCGCGCGAGGCGATGACGTTCGCGTTGTGGGAGCCCGGGCCGCTCGACGAGGGGTTCGGCGCCACGGCGCCGGCGGACGTCGGCTGGTCCGGTGGCCGCCCCGCGGACGAGGTCCCGTCGGGACCGCAGGACGAGTTCTTCGGGCAGTCCTTCTCCGCCGCCGAGCTCACGGACACCTCCGGTGAGACCCCGGCCCGCCGCAGCGCGACGTCCGAGGCCGCCGACCTGCTGGCCCAGCTCGTCGCCGCCAAGGTGCAGACCGTGGCGTTCGCCCGGTCCCGGGCCGGGGTCGAGGCCCTGGCCTCGAGCGCCCGGCGCACGCTGGAGGGACAGCCGCGGCTGGCAGCCGCCGTCGCGGCATACCGGGGCGGTTATCTCCCCGAGGAGCGGCGCGAGCTCGAACGCGCCCTGCGCCACGGCGACATCCTCGGCCTGGCCGCCACCAACGCCCTCGAGCTCGGCGTCGACATCAGCGGGCTGGACGCCGTCCTGCTCGCCGGCTGGCCGGGGACACGGGCCTCGCTGTGGCAGCAGGCTGGCCGGGCCGGGCGGGCCGGCACGCGTTCGCTGGCGGTGTTCGTGGCCGCGGACGACCCGCTCGACACCTACGTCGTCAACCACCCCGAGGTCGTGTTCGGGCAGCCGGTGGAGAGCACGGTGCTCGACCCCGACAACCCGCACGTGCTCGCCCCCCACCTCGCGGCCGCGGCAGCCGAGCTGCCGCTGCGCGAGGCGGACCTGGAGATGTTCGGACCGGATGCGCGGCGCCTGGTGGACGCCCTCGTGGCCCGCGGGATCCTGCGGCGTCGGCCCACGGGGTGGTTCTGGGCCAGGTCGGACCGCGCCAGCGACCACGTCTCGCTCCGGGGCAGCGGGGAGGTCGTCGGGATCGTCGAGCGCCGCACAGGTCGGGTCCTCGGCACCATCGACGAGGCCTCGGCGCACTCCCAGGTCCACACCGGCGCGGTGCACGTGCACCAGGGCAGCACCTACGTCGTCACCGAGCTCGACCTCGAGGCGGGGACGGCGACGGCGGTCCGTGGCGACCCGGGGTGGAGCACGTTCGCGCAGTCGGTGAGCGCGTTCGACGTCGTGGGCGCCTCGGACGAGTTCTCGTGGGGACCGATCGACGTCGCGTTCGGGAACGTGCGCGTGCACCACCAGGTGACGAGCTTCCTGCGACGGCTCCCCGGGGGTGAGGTCATCGGCACCCATCCGCTCACGCTCCCGCAGCGGACCCTGGCCACCAAGGCGGTGTGGTGGACCATGCCCGTCGACTGGCTAGAGGCCGTCGGCGTGGCCGAGGTCGACATCCCGGGGGCCGCCCACGCCGCGGAGCACGCAGCCATCGGCATGATGCCGCTGGTGGCGACCTCCGACCGCTGGGACATCGGCGGCGTCTCGACGGCCCTGCACCCGGACACCGGACTGCCGACGATCATGGTCTACGACGGGCACCCGGGCGGCGCAGGCTTCGCCCAGCGGGCGTTCGGCGTCTTCGAGATGTGGTTGTCGGCCACGCTCGAGGCCGTGCGCTCCTGCCGGTGCGAGAGCGGGTGCCCGGGGTGCGTCCAGTCCCCCAAGTGCGGCAACGGCAACGAACCCCTGGACAAGGCGGGGGCGGTCCGGCTGCTCGAGGCCGTCCTGCGCCACGCTCCCGAACCCGCCTGAACCGCCTGCGTCCCGGCCCCGGCCGACGCCCGGGTACCACGCCGGAGCGACGGCCGCGAAACGGGCAAAACCGCAGGCCACGGGCTAGGGTCGAAGCGAATGGCGCACCGCGCGCCGCAGATTTTTCGGAGGTCCCCCGTGATCGTGCTCGGACTGATCCTGGTCGTGGTGGCCGTCGCCGCCGCGATCCTCCTGGTCCTCGGCGCCCTGCCCGTGACCGCCACCTCGACGCTCGAGACCGGCATCTTCAAGTTCGAGCTGACGCCGTTGCAGCTGTTGATCGCAGGTGCGGCGATCATGCTGCTCGTGTGGTTCGGCCTCGGCATGGTGCGAGGCAGCATGAAGCGCAGGCGTCGACCCGGTCGTGAGGCCAAGGAGGCGCAGCGCCAGGCCGAGCTCGAGGAGTCGATCCGGTCCGACGAGCGCAAGCGCGCCGAGGAGACCCACCAGAGCGCCCTCGCCGAGCGGGACCGCGCCAAGGACGCCGAGCTGGAGTCGACCCTGGCCGAGCGGGACCGCGCCCGCGACGAGGAGTTCCGCACCCGCGAGCGCGAGATCGAGGACCGCGCCCGCGCCGACGAGCGCGAGCGCCTGGAGCGCGAGTTCAGCGCTCGACAGGCTGCTGCTGCCGCCGCTGTCCCGGCCGCTGGAGTCACTGCGGCCTCGCACGGTGACCACGCGGACCACGGGCACGACCAGGCGCACGACCACGGGCGCGAGGGCACCGAGGTCCCCGTGGCCGGTGGCACCGCCGACCAGCGCCACGACGATGTCGCCGGCTCCGGCTCCGGGCTCGGGGACGGTTCGGCCGACGAGCGCCTCTACACCCCCGGTGACAGCGCCGACAGCCACTCGAACCGTGACGCGGCGGCCGCTGACGGCAATGCCGACGACGCCGAGGTCGGCGACGGCACCGACGCCTCCGCCGAGAACCGCCCCGCGCACCGCACCATGGCCGACCGCATCATGGGCCGGGACCCGCAGAACCACGGCTGACCCCGTCGGCGGGGCCGCCCACCGCGGCGAGGAGACCCCGGGCGACGCGCAGGCGAGACCCAGGGGCCCCCCGGGAGATCACCCAGCGAGACCACGACTCACTCCGACGGCGCGGGCCCAGCCCGCGCCGTTGCTCGTGCCCGGGGCGCTCCGAAGCCCGGGAGCACCAGGCCCACCGGGGCGGTGACCGCGACCCGTGCCGAACCGTCCACCGAGACGGAGCACGCGCTCGGCCGAGCATCGTTGGCGACGGTGACGGCGGCCGCGCGGGCGCAGGCCTGCGCAGTCGTGGCCCCTCCCTGGACGGCCGTGGCGGCCGCCAGGGCGGCGAGGTCGACAGCAGCACGAGCACGATGGGTCGCCACCACGGCGCTGGCGAGGGCGAGTCCTCCGACCAGCACGATGAGCAGCACGCCGATCGCTGCGAGGGCCAGGACGGTGCCGCTCCCGCGCTCCCCCCGCCGGTAGCGCCCACGCCCGCCCAGGGCGCCACGCCTCAGGATCCCGAGCGGCCCCGGCGCCTGAACCACACGCCTCTCCCGGGCGCTCACGGGGACCCACGGCCGGGCGCTCCAGCGGCCGGCACGTCCTCCCTCGCCGCCACGGCGCGCGCCACCGGCGAGGCCCGCGCACCCAGCCAGTGCAGCGCCGGCGCTGCCGGAGCACGCACGGTGACCTCCACCGCGCCGGCCGACCCGGACACGGCGAACCCGGCGCGCGGCGGAGCCAGCCGCCGACCCTGCTCCACCGCCGCTCCGGTCGCGTCACCCCTCGCCATCGCCCGGGCAGTCGCGCGAGCCGCGTCGACGCACCGGACCTGGTCCAGCACGGTGGTCAGAGCCGACAGCGCCAGGACCAGGACCAGCACGAGGGCGGGGAGTGCGACCGCCAGCTCGACGGTCGCCATCCCCCTCTCCCGGCTCAGCTCGCCATGCCGAGGGCCGCCGTGATCACCGAGGCCAAAGCCGACTTCACGCCTCCCGAGCGGACCACGGCCAGGAGCACGGCCGCGAACGCGCAGGCGGCCAGCGTCCCCACGGCATACTCCGCGGTCGTCATGCCGGCCTCCCCTGCGAGACGAACCCTCGAGAACCCCTGTGCCAGTTTGCATCTCACGCTGCACTCCTTGTGTCGGTGACGGCTGGGTGCCGTCTTCGGCACCAGTCCAGCCATCTGGAGGACGACCCACCACCGTCGTCGTCCCTTCCTGTGGACGACGTCCCTGACGTCCCGGTGCTGTGGACCGACGGCCCTCATCGGCCCGCGGTGTCGAGGACGCCCACGGCCAGGGCGATGACGACGGGGAGCACCGCCGTGCAGGCGAACGCGGGGAGGAAGCCCAGCCCGAGGGGCAGCACGAGCAGCACCCCGGCTCGGGCCGCTCGTCGCTCACGGTCCCGCTCCCGACCGTCTCGCAGCCGTGCGGCGGCGTCGGCGACCAGGGCTGCCGGAGCGGCACCGGTGGCCTCGGCCACCGACCAGGCGAGGGCAGCCGGCCGCCAGACCGGGCTGGCGTACGACCAGGCCTCGTCCACCGGGCGCCCCCAGCGCACTGCGGCGACGACCGCGGACAGGTCCTTGGACACCGCCGCCCCCGCCCCTGTGGCGACCTCCTCGAGCGCCCGCGTGAGGTCGAGGCCGGCACGCAGGGCCAGGGCGACGAGGACCAGCGCATCGGCCACCTCGTCGACCTGAGGCGCAGGAGACGCGTCCCGGGACCGGCGCCGGACGCGGGCCACCCTCCGGCCCGGGGTCGACGCCGCGCGCCGAACCGCCGGCCGCAGGCGCCCCGGCCAGACCAGGACGGCCACGCCGGCAGCGAGCGCGAGCGCCCAGCTCATGCCGCCCGGGCGAGGATGGACCGGCTCCACCACCAGCCGAACCCCGCGAACACCACACCTGCGACGAGGCTGGCCGTCGACCAGGTGGTCGAGAGGTACAGGTCACGGGGGCTGATCCCGCAGGCGAGGCCGACCACAGGACCGCTGAGCGGCAGCAGTGCCAGCACCGTCATCGAGGCCCGGGGGCCGGCTGCGGCACTGGCGAGGCGCTCGCGCGAGCGCACCCGGGCTCGCAGCACCTGCTCGCTGGCGGTGAGGGCGTCGGCCAGCGGCGCGCCCGTGCGCTCGCTGAGCGACCATGCCTGACCGACGAACCGCAGGGCCTCGCTGTCGAGCAGGGCGGCGTGGTGGCGCCAGGTGCCCGAGACCGGTTCGCCGGACGCGCCGACGCTGACGAGCTCCAGGAGCAGCGGCCCGAGCACCGGGTCGTCGGCGACCGCCGAAGCGCCGGCCTCCAGGCTCGTGGTCGCCGGGACTCCTGCGCGCAGCGGCGCGGCGACCAGGCCCAGCAGGTCGGCCAGCCGGCCCTCCGCCGCGACCACCACCCGGCGCGGGTGGGGGCGACGTGGGCGCGGAGACCACTCGTCACGACATGACGGGCCGACGGCGTCCCGTCCGATCTGCCGACCCGGCCACACCCGCCGCCCCGACCCGACCCGTCGTCCGGGCCAGACCAGCACCGCAGCCACGACGAGTCCGAGCGTGACGTGCAGGACCCCTTCGGCGGACCAGCCCGTCATCGTGTCCACGGAACCCGCCATCATGCCCGCGCCACGGGCCGGACCCCGTGCTCCACCAACGCCGACCAGGCCGGACCCCGCCGCCCCGTCACGGCATCGAGGGCCAGCTCGCAGACCACCTCGTCGCCCTCGCGCCGCAGCACCGACAGGGACGCCACCCGCCTGCCGGTGCGGGTCCGTTCGACGTGCACGACCGCCTGCACCGCGCTGGCGAGCTGGCGCTGCACCGCTTCCCGCGGCATCCCCGCGAGCGCCCCGAGCGCGTCGAACCGGGTCGGCACGTCGCCCGGGGAGTTGGCGTGGACCGTGCAGCAGCCGCCGTCGTGCCCGGTGTTGAGGGCCGCGAGCATCTCGCGCACCTCCGGTCCGCGGGCCTCTCCCACGACGAGCCGGTCCGGCCGCATGCGCAGCGCCTGGCGGACGAGGTCGACCAGGCCGACGTGACCGTGCCCCTCGACGTTGGCCCCACGGCCCTGGAGCAGCACCACGTGGGGGTGGGTGATGGCGAGCTCGCGCACGTCCTCCACCACGACCAGCCGCTCGTCGACCGGCACCTCGGCGAGCATGGCGGCGAGCAGCGTCGTCTTCCCGGAGCCGGTGCCACCGGTCACGACGAAGGACCGCCGACGGGTGACCAGTGCGCGCAGCAGGTCCTCCACCGAGTCGTCGAACATCCTCGTGGACCGCAACGAGGCCAACCCGTCGGCCCGCGCACGCGGGATGCGGAGGCTGACGTGGACCCCGCCCTCCACCAGCGGCGGGAGGATGGCGTGCAACCGGACCCCACCCGGCAGCAGGCCGTCCACCCACGGCTGGCTCTCGTCCAGACGCCGCCCCGCCAGGGCGGCCAGGCGCACACCGAGGCGCCGCGCGGCCGCGGCGTCGGCGAGGTCGACCCCTGCCGCCTCGACGCCGGCACCGCGGTCGACCCACACGGATCCGTCGCCGTTGACGAGGACGTCGGTGACCGACTGGTCCGCGACCAGGCCCTCCAGCGGCCCGAACCCCAACACCTCCGCCGCCAGCGCGGCTCGGGCCTCCTCGGCACCACGGGACCCCAGCCGCACGGCGTCCACGGTCGCCACCCGACCGACCGCCGCGACGTCCGGCGACTCCCCGCGCCGGATCCGGCCGGCGATGTGCTCGGCCCCGTTCACGTCGACACCCCGACGTGTGCGCCGCGGCCCGGGCGGGGCGGGCCGCTCACGCGCTGACCCGGTCGGCGTCGACGCCGCGGCCGGCGCAGACCTCCAGCTCGGCCAGCAGTCGGTCCACGGCGGTGACGAACGCCCCGTTCCTGCGGGTGCCCGGTGCGCGTGCGCGTTCGGCGTCGGCGACGACCTGGCTGTCGTCGACCAGGGTGCCGGCGTGCGGCAGGTCGAGGTGCTGGGCGACCTGCTCCCCCGTCACCGGCTCCCGCCGACCCGCCCGCAGGACCAGCCGCGCTGGGACGCTGAGCCGGCCGATCTCCGCCGCCACCGCCGCGGCATCCGCGAGGTGCCGGGCAGTGGGGCCACAGACCAGCAGGACGTCGGTGCACTGCCCGGCCCACCGCAGGGATCCGCCGAGATCGAGGATCGTCAGCGCGCAGATCGAGGACAGCGCCCCCAGACAGGCACCGACCACGTCGTCAGGCACCGGCGACCCGCGGGCGGCCAGCACGCGCGCCACACCGTCTGCAGGCAGGGACCTCAGCAGGTCCGCGCCGTCGACCTCGCCCCGGACGTCGGACAGGTCGGGCCAACGCAGCCCGGGTTCGTGCTCGATGCAGGCGGTGACGTCCAGGCCGCCGCGCTCGAACGAGCCGTCGACGCACACGGTCGCCCCCACCGAGGCGGCCGCACGCACCCCCAGGGCGACAGCGAGGGTCGAGGCCCCCAGCCCGCCCGACGCTCCGACGACACCCAGCACGCGATGCTCCATGCGGCGAGCCTGCAGGGGTCACGGACCGGCCCGGAAGCGGGTGGCGACGGGCCTGTGGACGGCCGCGGGCGGCATACGGACCTGTGGACGGAACCGGCCGGAGAAAGGGGACGGCCCCGGTCGGGGGGACAACCGGGGCCGTCGACGCACCATGCTCCGGGGGGGAGGAGCAGGTACGCCGGTCCGCTCTACCCCGAGGGGGAGCGAACAGGAACATCGTGGACCATTAACCGTTCAACCGCAACTCGTTCGAGCGGGGGTCGTCTCGGGCGCCGGGCCAGGCGGAGACGTCCGCGAACAACCGAGCCCAAACGGTCACATCCGCCACGCCCGGCCCGGGCGTCACACCCGCCACACGAGGATGGCACCCCGCGCGAACGGGGTGCCATCGACCGTGATCCGCCTCGGGTTACCAGGCGTGCTTCCTGTAGTTGTCGCACCGGGACAAGCCCGTCACGATCGGTCCACCAGTGGACTGCCCGCGCGTGGGTGCCCGATGGGGTCACGGTGGTCGTCGGACTCTCGTGCGTCGACGTCAACTCCATGTGTACCGCGGTCCGGACGCGATGGGAACCCTTGACTTTTGGCTCACCAGGGACGTGTCCCCTGGCGCCCGGCGTGTCGCCCCCGATCGTGACCGTCCACCGGCTCCATGTCAGGACGGGTGCCCGAATCCGCTGCGACCGCAACGGTTCCGCGTCAGCTCAGGCGTCCGGCCCGGACCGCGTCGCAGACCTGCTCCCCCTGCTCGGCGCCGGCGACGAGGGCGGCGGCGCAGTGCTCCAGCCACAGCCCCACACCCTCCCGCGTGCCCGTCCCGTATGCCGCGAGCGCACCGAGGTAGGCCGGCCCGCCCTGGGCCGCGTGGCCGGCCTCCGTGACCGCGACGCCGGTCGGGTCGAGCCCGAGCGCCTGCACGACGGCGCGCTCCAGCGCCCGCGCGACGACGCCGTTCCCGCGCACGAACGGACGCATCGTCGCCACCTCGGCGTGCACGACGGCAGCCACCACGAGCGCCGGCACCTGCGCACCCTTCGCCCCCGCTGCCAGCAGGCCCACCACACCGTCCAGCCGGGCGCGCAGCGCAGCGGCCGACGGCGCGGGACCGAGGTCGACCAGCTCCTCGCAGTCCTCCCCGTGCAGGCGCGGGCGTCCGAGCTGGGCGTCCTCGACCAGCCCCGAAGCCGCGGCCACGTGCAGCCGGGCCAGGGCCTGCAGCGGGGCCGTCGCCACCAGCGAGCGGACGTGCTCGCTCTCGGCGGTGGCCTGCACGACCCCCCGTGCGACCCGCTCGACCGGGTCCGGCTCGAGCGGCCAGGCAGCGGCGCCGCGCATGACGTCCCGCACGAGCTCGAGGGGGACGGTCGCACCCTCCAGCGCAGCACTCGCCTGCGCGCCGCGGACCCGGGACTCGGCGGACGCCTCGGGGATCCTGCGACGCAGGGCCTCGTGCCACCGCAGTCGTTCGCACGCCTCGCGGGCGGCGGAGATCCGCTCGGGCACCCCCGGGAGCTCGGCGAGGGCACGGAGCGAGGCGACGGCATCAGGCACGGCGCCAGCCTAGGGCGCCCGTCCTTGGACGCCCGATCGCCCTAGAGTGCGCATGTGTCGGGCAGCTTCCACCTCCCCACCGCCATCGTGGTCGCCGGCGCGATGGTGCTCGTCTACGCGCTCGTCCGGCTGGTCCGCCACGGCCGCAGCGGCTCGCGTGGCTTCGTGTCGGACGTCGACCACGCCACCCACGCGACCCTGCACACCGCGTCGTTGGCGGCGCGGCACCTGCAGGACGGCCTGACTCCCGAGGGGGTCGGTCGCGCCGCCAAGCACCTGCGCCAGCTCCTGGGCGCTCCGGCGATCGCCGTCACCGACGCGGCCTCGCTGCTCGCCTGGGACGGCGTCGCCGACCACCACGCGCCGCACGCGCTGGAGCACGCCACCGAGGTGCTGCGCAGCGGGCACACCATCGTCCTCGGCGCCGGGCAGGTGAGCTGCTCCGACCCCGACTGCCCGGTGCGGGGTGCGGTGATCGCCCCCGTCGTGAGCGCCGACCGGGTGGTGGCTGCCATCGCGGCATACGGACCGAACGCGTCGGCGGGGCTCGCCCGGGCGACCGAGGAGGTGGCCGGCTGGATGGCGACCCAGGCCGAGCTCGCCGAGCTCGGGCACCAGCGGACCCGCACCATGGAGGCTGAGCTGCGGGCCCTGCGGGCGCAGATCAGCCCGCACTTCATCTACAACTCCCTGGCCGCCATCGCGTCGTTCGTGCGGACCGACCCCGAGCGTGCCCGCGAGCTGCTGCTCGAGTTCGCCGACTTCACGCGGTACGCCCTGCGCCGGGGCGGGGCCTTCACGACCCTCGCCGAGGAGCTGCGCAACGTCGAGCGGTACCTCGTCCTCGAGCAGGCGCGGTTCGGGGACCGGCTCACCATCTCGTTGCTCATCGCGCCGGAGGTGCTCCCCGTGACCGTTCCCTACCTGGCGATCCAGCCGTTGGTGGAGAACGCCGTCCGGCACGGCCTGGCCACCAAGGAGGGCGGCGGCCACGTGCGGATCGTCGCCACGGACGAGGGGGCCGAGGCCGGCATCACCATCGAGGACGATGGTGTGGGTTCGGACCCGCAGGTCATCAGGGCGGTGCTCGACGGCCGGGCGGACGGCGACAACGTCGGGCTCGGCAACGTCGACGCCCGACTGCGCCAGGTGTATGGCGACGACTTCGGCCTCGTCGTCGAGACGGCCCCCGGGGCGGGGACCAAGGTGTCGTTCCGGGTGCCCAAGTACGCGCCGGGCGTGCACCCCACCACGTAGAGTCCCCCCATGGCTGGCGCCCCCTCCGGCGACCCGGAGCTGCTCAGCCCGCAGGACGCCAGTGCCGGCGCCGCGGGCACGTCGCCGCACGCCCTGCGGGCCCTGGTCGTCGACGACGAGGTCCCGGCGCTGGAGGAGCTCAGCTGGCTGTTGCGGCAGGACGACCGGATCGCCGAAGTGCGGACGGCCGGCAGTGGTGCGGAGGCGTTGCGGGCGCTCGAGACCGGCGACATCGACGTGGTGTTCTCGGACATCTCGATGCCCGGGCTCGACGGCATGGACCTCGCCCGCGTGATCGCCCGGTTCACCCAGCGCCCGCAGGTCGTGTTCGTCACCGCCCACGACCAGCACGCCGTGGACGCCTTCGCGGTCGACGCGGTGGACTACGTCATGAAGCCGGTGCGCCCCGACCGCCTCGCGGAGGCCGTGCGCCGGGTGGTCGCCTCGGTGGAGTCGACGGGCTCCGACCCCGCCCCGCCCCCGGTCGGCGACCAGGACGAGACCATCCCGGTGGAGCTGGCGGGTGTCACGAGGTTCATCACGCGCAGCCAGATCCGGTACGCGCAGGCGCAGGGCGACTACGCCCGCCTCCACACCCCGGCCGGGTCCCACCTCGTCCGGATCCCCCTCAGCACCCTCGAGGAACGTTGGGCCGCAGCGGGATTCGTGCGGATCCATCGCAGCACGCTCGTCTCCCTGCGGCACGTCAAGGAGGTGCGGATGGAGCACGGTCGGTGCAGCGTCGTGCTCGACGAGGTCGAGCTCCAGGTGAGCCGGCGCCACACGCGGGAGCTGCGTGACCGCCTCCTGCGCCCCAACCGCCCCGCCGAGTGACGTCGTGAGCGAACCGGCGGGACCTCCACCCCCGGCCCCGCCACGGGTCCGGGTGACCAGCACCCGCCGCGACGCCACCACGCGCCACGGCGCCCGGCCGCTCACCCGGGAGATCGACGAGCAGAGCAACCTCGGTGAGGTCTACATGTCGGGCCTCATGTCGGCCCAGCTGAGGCTCGCCGCGATGGTGCTGGCGTTCGGTGCGGTGGGCCTGGGCGGGCTGCCCCTGCTCTTCCTGCTCGTCCCCGCGACGCGCAGCCTGGAGATCGGTCGGGTCCCGTTGCCCTGGCTGATCCTCGCGGTGGTGGTCTACCCGGTGGCGCTCGTGGTCGCGCGCTACTACGTGCGCCAGAGCGAACGCATCGAGGCGGAGTTCTCCGCCGTCGTCGCCCGGCGGGAACCGTGAACACCGCCTACGGCCTGGCTGCCATCGGACTCATCTGCCTCGTGACGCTGGCGATCGGTGCGTTCGGCCTCAAGCTCTCCCGCACGACGAGCGACTTCTACGTCGCCGGCCGCACGGTCACCCCCTACCGCAACGCCAGCGCGATCGGTGGCGAGTACCTCTCTGCCGCAAGCTTTCTCGGGATCGCCGGGCTCGTCTACACCAACGGTCTCGACATGCTGTGGTTCCCGGTCGGCTACACCGTGGGCTACGTCGTGCTCCTCGTCCTCGTCGCCGCCCCGCTGCGACGATCCGGCGCCTACACGCTGCCCGACTTCGCCGAGGCGCGGCTCGAGAGCACCACGATCCGCCGCCTCTGCTCGGTGCTCGTCGTGGGCATCGGGTGGCTCTACCTGCTGCCACAGCTCCAGGGCGCGGGGCTGGCCCTGACGAGCGTGACCGGAGCGCCGAGCTGGGTGGGTGGCCTCGTCGTCGCCGTCGTCGTCGTGGCGAACGTCGCCGCCGGTGGCATGCGCTCGATCACCCTGGTGCAGGCCGTGCAGTACTGGATCAAGCTCACGGCGATCGCCGCACCGGCGTTCGTGCTGCTCGCGGTGTGGTTCCACGACGGCGCACCCGGTCCGGCGAGCGCCCGCGACTCCAGCTGGGTCGAACCGCTGGGTGGCCTCGCCGGACAGGGTCATCCCGTGTACGCGACCTACAGCCTCCTGCTCGCGCTGGCGCTGGGGACCATGGGCCTGCCGCACGTGCTCGTGCGCTTCTACACCAACCCCGACGGCCGGGCGGCCCGGCGGACCACCCTCACCGTCGTCGCCCTGCTCGGCGCGTTCTACCTCTTCCCCCCGCTGTACGGCGTGCTCGGCCGGGTCTACCTCCCGGAGCTCCCGGTGGGTGTCGCCGCCGACACGCTGGTCCTCCAGCTGCCCGGGGCGATGCTGCCCGACCACCTCGGCGAGGTCCTGTCGGCGGTCCTCGCCGGTGGGGCGTTCGCGGCGTTCCTGTCGACCGCGTCCGGCCTGACGATGTCGGTCGCCGGGGTCATCGACCAGGACCTCCTGCGCCGACGGCTGGGCCGCGTGACCGGCGGCGACTTCACGGTCGTCCAGGGCTTCCGGATCGCGACGGTCCTGGGCGTGGTCGTCCCGTATGCCGCGTCGCGGCTGATCGAGCCGGTGGGCCTCGCGACGATGGTCAGCCTGGCCTTCGCCGTCGCGGCCTCGACGTTCTGCCCGCTGCTGGTCCTCGGGTCCTGGTGGCGTGGCCTGAGCACCGTCGGAGCCGCCGCCGGGCTCGTGGTCGGCGGCGGTCTCGCCGCGAGCGCCGTGGCGGCGACCGTCCTGGCCGGACCCATCCCCGGGTGGCCCGGCGCCCTGCTCGGGCAGCCGGCGGCCTGGAGCATCCCGCTCGCGTTCGCCACCGCCGTCGTGGTGTCGCTGGCGACGCCGGGCCGGATCCCGCTGCACACCGCACGCACCATGGTCCGCCTGCACACCCCGGAGGACCTCGTCCTCGACCGCGACTGAACGCCGAGCCTGCCGCTGGTCGCAGCACACCGACCGCTCACCGCAGGGGTCGTGGCCACCCGGCGACCACAGACCCCGTACGGCGCGCCATCGCCCGGCACCCCTGCCGACCTGCTGTTGCCCACGTCACAGTGGCGCCAACCGCACACCGCGGCGCCCTGCGACCGGTTCCCGCCGGCCGCGCCACGCCAGCCACTGGAGGTGTCCCGTGAGCAACGACGCTCGCACGGATCACGACCCCTACGTCGACCTGCAAGGGTCGCCGGAGTTCGACGAGCTGCGGAGCCGGTTCCGCAAGTTCGTCTTCCCCATGACCGCGCTCTTCCTCGCGTGGTACTTCCTGTACGTCCTGCTCTCGACCTACGCCCCGGCGTTCATGAGCACCAAGGTGTTCGGCAACGTCAACATCGGCCTGATCCTCGGGCTCGGGCAGTTCGTGTCCACCTTCGTCATCACGATCATCTACGTGCGCTGGGCCGACCGGGAGTTCGACCCGCGCGCCGCCGCCCTCGCCAAGACCATCGGGGAGGACCACCGATGAGCGCCACCGTCGTGCACGCCGCCCCCGGCCTGGTCCCCATGGCCACCAACGTCGGCAGCCCCGCCCTGAACATCACGATCTTCGGGATCTTCGTCCTCATCACCCTGGGCATCGTCATCCGGGCGTCGAAGAACAACCGCAGCGCGGCCGACTTCTACGCCGGTGGCCGCGCCTTCACCGGCCGCCAGAACGGCATCGCCATCGCGGGCGACTACCTGTCGGCCGCATCGTTCCTCGGCATCGCCGGGGCCATCGCCCTCAACGGGTACGACGGCTTCCTCTACTCCATCGGCTTCCTCGTCGCCTGGCTCGTCGCCCTGCTCCTGGTCGCCGAGCTGTTGCGCAACGCCGGCAAGTACACGATGGCCGACGTCCTGTCGTTCCGGCTCAAGCAGCGCCCGGTGCGCATGGCCGCGGCGATCTCCACGCTCGCGGTCTGCTTCTTCTACCTGCTCGCCCAGATGGCCGGTGCCGGCGGTCTCGTCGCGCTCCTGCTCGGCATCGACGACAAGGCGGGCCAGTCGCTGGTGATCGCCGTCGTCGGCGTGCTGATGATCTCCTACGTCCTCATCGGCGGCATGAAGGGCACGACCTGGGTGCAGATCATCAAGGCCGTGCTGCTCATCATCGGCGCCGGTGTGATGTTCCTGTGGGTGCTCGGCAAGTTCGGGCTCAACCTCAGCAGCCTGCTCGGCGACGCCGTCCAGGCGTCCGGCGGCAAGAAGGTCCTCGACCCGGGCCTGCAGTACGGCAAGAGCGGCCTGACCAAGATCGACTTCATCTCGCTGTCGCTGGCCCTGGTGCTCGGCACGGCCGGCCTGCCGCACGTGCTGATGCGCTTCTACACGGTGCCTTCGTCCAAGGAGGCCCGGAAGTCGGTCGAGTGGGCCATCTGGCTCATCGGCATCTTCTACCTGTTCACCCTCGTGCTCGGGTACGGCGCCGCCGCCCTCGTCGGCCCGAAGGTCATCGCCGCCGCACCGGGCAAGGCCAACTCGGCCGCGCCGCTGCTCGCCTACGAGCTGGGCGGGGAGCTGCTGCTCGGCATCATCTCGGCGGTGGCGTTCGCCACGATCCTCGCGGTCGTCGCGGGACTGACCATCACCGCCAGCGCCAGCCTGTCGCACGACATCTACAACTCCGTCATCAAGGAGGGCACCGCCTCGGCGGAGGAGGAGGTCAGGGTCGCCCGCATCACCGCGGTCGTCATCGGCATCTTCGCCATCCTCGGCGGGATCCTGGCCAACGGCCAGAACATCGCGTTCCTCGTGGCCCTCGCGTTCGCCATCGCGGCGTCCGCGAACCTGCCCACGATCCTCTACTCGCTGTTCTGGAAGCGGTTCAACACCCGTGGCGCGCTGTGGTCGATCTACGGCGGCCTCATCACCGCGCTGACGCTGATCATCTTCAGCCCCGTGGTCTCTGGCAAGCCGGTCGACCCGGCGACGGGCAAGTCGCTGTCGATGTTGCAGGACACCGACTTCCACTGGTTCCCGCTCGACAACCCGGGCATCGTCTCGATCCCGCTGGCCTTCGTCCTGGGCTGGCTCGGCACCGTGACGAGCAAGGAGTTCAACGCCGCCAAGTACGCCGAGATGGAGGTCCGGTCCCTGACCGGCCACGGTGCCGAGAAGGCGACCACCCACTAGGGCGGCCCGACGACCGCGCGGAGCCACGCGCCATACGCGGTCTGCGCGAACCACGGTGCCGCGTCCCCGAGCAGGGGGCGCGGCACCGTGCTGCCGGGACCGACCGGACTTATGTGGACGACACGGTCAGTGGCCCGCGAGCGGTCAACCTGCACGCCGTGGCCCGCGTCGTTGGGGTGTCCGAAAGGGGGACACCATGAAGACCACCCGCACGAACCGCACGACCCGCCTGGCCATCCGGTCACTCGTCGTCGCCGCCGCCCTCGGGGCCATCCCCGTCACCGCCGCGCTCGCCTCGCCGACGAGCGCGACCACCGCCACCACCGCCGCGCCGTACTGCGGCATCACGTGGGGCTCGCTCGCGAAGACCAACAGCACCATGGCCATCGGCCCGGTCACCGGGGTCCGGTCGGGCCGACACTCGTGCTACGACCGGCTCGTCGTCGACCTCAAGGGGAGGCCGTCGGGCTACACGGTGAAGTACGTCAGCAACGTGTTCACCGAGGGCCAGGGGAAGCTCGTGCCGCTGCGCGGCGGGGCCAAGCTGGTCGTCGTCGTCAACGCCCCGGCGTACAACCCGAACGGCACGACGTCCTACGCACCGAAGAACCCCAAGGAGGTCGTCGACGTCACCGGGTACACGACGTTCCGACAGGTCGCCTGGGCGGGCACCTTCGAGGGGTACACCTCGATGGGCCTCGGTGTGCGGGCACGGCTGCCGTTCCGCGCCTTCACCGTCAACGACGGCACCACCAGCCGCCTCGTGATCGACGTCGCCCACCGCTGGTAGGCGACTGCGCGGCACACCTCCCGTGCGACCGGTCAGGTCCGCGGGAGTGTGCCGCCCGGGGGAGGTATGGCGCCCGCGCGCCGGTCGGTCAGGCCCTGGCCTTGTCGGGCGCCGTGGCCGACCGGCGCGCCAGGGCCGCGCGACCGGCGCGCACCAGCACGACCAGGACGGCCAGGACCGCCGCGAGGACGTACCACTTGGTCGACGAGGTGAGCAGGGCCTGCGAGTGGTGCCACCACTGGGTCCGCACGAAGAGCCACGCGGTGTCGGCGACGGTGCGCGCCTCCTCCTTGACGGGGATGCCCCCGGTGCCGGGACGCACCGTCTCCCAGCCGTACGACAGTGCCTTGGCGAGCAGGGCGAACACCAGCCAGGTCACCACCAGCCGCAGCAGGCTGAGCACGGTCGGCGCGACCCGCTGCCAGGTCGCCACCGCGAACGGAAGCGCGAGCGCCAGGGCCAGCGCCAGGCCGCGGGGCCAGGTCGTCGGCGACAAGCCGGCAACCACCGCCAGCACCGTCGCGGCGGCGAGCGCTCCCTTCGCCCCGCGCGCACCGAGCAGGATGCCGAGCAGCGCACCGCCGCCCAGCAGCGCGACGAGGACGAGGCGTTCGTGGGGATAGGTGTCCGTGTGCGGTCCGTCCAGGGCCCAGCCGAGGGCGCTGAACACCAGCACGATGGCGAACCGCGGCCAGGGCGAACGCACCACCAGTGACACCGACGCCGCGGCGGCCGTTGCGCCGAGGAAGAGCACGTCGCCCTTGAACACGTCGAGCGGCAGGTGCAGCCACGACTCGAGTCCGAGGAAGCCGACCGGCCACCAGAGCAGCGCGCCGAGGACGAACGACAGGGGCGCCCAGAGGTGGCGGAGCCCTGCTGCGCCACGACGGGATCCGCGGCCGGGCTCGTCGGGGGAGGACGGCGCCGACGCCTGGGTCGTGGTGGTCACGGCGACGAGGCTAGCCGCTCGGCTGGCCCAGTGGGCCGCCGGACGACCACGCCGACCGTTCCCCTTGCAGTGGCAGGGGTCGGGCGGGTTGGCTGGGGGTAGCAAGCCAACGCCGTCTTCAGCCCTTCCAGGAGGAACCCGTGTCCGAGACCGGCACCACGAGCACCACCACGAGCCAGTCGCCGGAGCGGGACCTGTCCCCCTCCCCCGAGTTCGCGGCCCAGGCCAACGGCACCAAGGAGCTCTTCGACCAGGCCGAGTCCGACCACGAGGGCTTCTGGGCCGCCCAGGCCCGCCAGCGCATCAGCTGGGCCAAGGACTTCGACCAGACCCTGGACTGGAGCGGTGCACCCTTCGCCCAGTGGTTCGTCGGCGGTGAGCTCAACGTCGCCCACAACTGCGTCGACCGCCACGTGGAGGCGGGCAACGGTGACCGCGTCGCCATCCACTTCGAGGGCGAGGGTGGCGACACCCGCACCATCACGTACGCCGACCTGCAGAAGGACGTCGCGAAGGCCGCGAACGCACTCGAGTCCCTCGGGGTGGCCAAGGGCGACCGCGTCGCGATCTACCTGCCGATGATCCCCGAGGCCGTCGTCGCGATGCTGGCCTGCGCCCGCATCGGCGCGCCGCACTCGGTGGTGTTCGGCGGGTTCTCGGCCGACGCCCTGCGCACCCGCATCGCTGACGCCGAGGCCAAGGTCGTCATCACCGCCGACGGCCAGTTCCGCCGGGGGAAGCCGGCAGCGCTGAAGCCTGCCGTCGACGCCGCCGTCACGGGTGACAGCACCGTGGAGAAGGTCCTCGTCGTCAAGCGCACCGAGGGCGAGGTCGAGTGGGACGACCAGCGCGACGTCTGGTGGCACGACGTCGTCGACAGTGCGAGCGACGAGCACGAGGCCGTCGCCCACGACAGCGAGCACCCGCTCTTCATCCTCTACACGTCCGGCACCACCGGGAAGCCCAAGGGCATCTTCCACACCACGGGCGGCTACCTCACGCAGGCGGCCTACACGAACTCCGTCGTCCACGACGTGCACCCCGAGACCGACGTCTACTGGTGCACCGCCGACATCGGCTGGGTCACCGGCCACAGCTACATCGTCTACGGCCCGCTCGCGAACGGCGCGACGCAGGTCATCTACGAGGGCACCCCGGACACGCCGCACCAGGGCCGGTGGTGGGAGATCGTCGAGAAGTACAAGGTCTCGATCCTCTACACCGCGCCGACGGCGATCCGGACGTTCATGAAGTGGGGCGACGACATCCCGGCGAAGTTCGACCTGTCGTCGCTGCGCGTGCTCGGGTCGGTCGGCGAGCCGATCAACCCCGAGGCGTGGCTCTGGTACCGCAAGCACATCGGCAGCGACAAGGCCCCGATCGTCGACACGTGGTGGCAGACCGAGACCGGCGGCATCATGATCAGCCCGCTGCCGGGCGTCACCACGCTCGAGCCCGGCTCGGCGCAGCGCCCGATCCCCGGCATCAGCGCCGAGATCCTCGACGACGAGGGCCAGCCGCTGCACGACCCCGAGGCCGTCGGCTACCTCGTGCTCACCAAGCCGTGGCCCGGCATGCTCCGCGGCATCTGGGGCGACCCCGAGCGCTACAAGGAGACGTACTGGTCGCGGTTCGGCGAGAAGTACTACTTCGCCGGCGACGGGGCCAAGTACGACGAGAAGGGGAACATCTGGCTCCTGGGCCGCGTCGACGACGTCATGAACGTGTCCGGCCACCGCCTCTCCACCGCCGAGATCGAGTCGGCCCTCGTGTCGCACCCGTCGGTCGCCGAGGCCGCGGTCGTCGGTGCGACGGACGAGACCACGGGCCAGGCGGTGTGCGCGTTCGTCATCCTGCGCGGTGGCTTCGTCGACAACGGTGACGAGACCGTCCAGGAGCTGCGCAACCACGTGGCCAAGGAGATCGGTCCGATCGCCAAACCCCGCCAGATCATGGTGGTCGCCGAGCTCCCCAAGACCCGCTCGGGCAAGATCATGCGCCGCCTGCTGCGCGACGTCGCCGAGAACCGCGAGGTCGGCGATGTCACGACCCTGGCCGACTCGTCGGTCATGAACCTCATCAAGCAGGGCATGTCGGGTTCGTCGGAGGACTGACCTCCACCACACCACCCCGCGCAAGGTATGCCGCGGACGCACCTCGCGTCCGCGGCACGCCTGTGTCCGTGGCGGGGTTTGGACGCTGCGGAAGCGGGTAGGTGACCGGCGAACGCCATCACCGACAGAAGGAGCACAGCCATGTCAGCTGACGAGAAGGTCGCCAAGGACCTCGTGGAGACCCTCAAGGACGGCCGCAACGGCTTCACGTCCGCCGCCGAGAAGCTGCGTGACAGCGACAGCCCGGAGGCCGCCTCGACGCTCGAGCGCCTGGCCGAGCAGCGCGCCGCCTTCGCGCGCGACATCGTGTCCATGGGCCACGACTACGGTGACGACGTCGACGAGAGCGGCTCGGTGGCCGCCACGCTGCACCGCGGCTGGCTGTCCCTCAAGGACGCCCTGACCGGCGACGACGCCTCCGGTGTCCTCGGCGCGGCCGTCACCGGTGAGGACCACGCGGTGTCGGAGTACGAGAAGGCGCTGGCGGAGGACGACCTCAGCGACGGGTTCCGCACCGTCGTCCAGCAGCAGCACGCCGCGATCGTGGCGGCGCGCGACGAGGTCAAGGCGCTCCAGCAGACCGCCTGACCCTGTCCGACGAGTCCTCGAGCGCCTGACCCCGCCCCGGCGTGGTCAGGCGCTCAGGGCCTCCGGGAACGTGGGCGCGCCCGGCATGGGAGTCCACTGGCCGCGGGAGACCAGGACCTCGCGCAGCAGGTCGGGCCGGTCGCTGATGATGCCGTCCACCCCGGCGTCGAGGACCCGGCGCATCGCGACCGGGTCGTCGATGGTCCAGACGACCACCCGCACACCGATGCGGTGCGCACCCTCGACCAGTCGCTCGACGAACACCGGCACGCGGCCCAGGCGCAGCGGCACGTGGGCGAACTCCGCGGTCGCCAGGCGCCGCGATGGCCGCACCCCCGTCCGCGACGACGTGACCAGGGCGGCGAGCGAACGCCAGCCGAGGGCGCTGCGCACCCCGGGTGCCTCGGCCCGCACGGTCGCGAGCCAGCTGTCCCACGCGCCCGCCACACAGACGCGCTCCCGGAAGTCCTTGTGCTGCAAGACCTTCACGAGGGGACCAATGGCACCGCGGTCCTTGAGGTCGACGGTGAAGCGGGCGTCGGGGAACGCCTCCAAGGCCTCGGTCAGGGTCGGGATCGGCTCAGTGCCCTCCACCCGTATGCCGCGCAACCGCGCGAGGGTGTGCCGGGCGACAGGGCCGCGGCCGTCCGTGACGCGGTCGAGGGTGTTGTCGTGGAAGCAGACGAGGTGGCCGTCGGACGTGAGCTTGACGTCGGTCTCGAGGTAGCGGAAGCCGAGGGCGGCAGCCCGACCGAACGCGGCCAGGGTGTTCTCGGGCGCGAGGCCGGCGCCTCCGCGGTGGGCGAGGGCGATGGGTCCGAACTCGGAGCCGTAGGCCATGGCACCAGCGTGCCGAAGGAAATGGCCACCACGGACCGGAAACGGCCGCTGGGACCACTGTTCACCCCATCAGGGACAACCGTTCGCCCGATGCTGCCGTGCGGACACCCGGTGACCCCTACCGGGCGCCGCGCATCTCCCGCGAGATGGCCTCGGCGGCACGGTGCAGCGGACCCGTCGCCCGCGCGACGAACTCGTCGGTCACCCGCGTCACGGGTCCGGAGACCGACAGGGCCAGGAGCTGCGGCGCGTCGGGGACGGCCACCGCGACGCACCGGACGCCGACCTCCTGCTCCCCCTCGTCGAGGGCGTGACCTCGACGGCGGGTGCGTTCGAGCTCGGCGAGGAACTCCTCCGGGGTGGTGATCGTGTGCTCGGTGCGGGCCGGCATCCCGGTGCGCTCCAAGAGGGCGCGGACGTCGGCCGGGTCGAGGTCGGCCATGATCGCCTTGCCGACCCCGGTGGAGTGCGGCAGGACCCGACGGCCCACCTCGGTGAACATGCGCATCGAGTTGCGGGAGGCCATCACCTGGCCGACGTAGACCACCTGGTCGCCGTCGAGCATCGCGAGGTTGACCGACTCCCCGAGCTCGTGGGCGAGCCGCTCCATGTGGGGGCGGGCCCAGCGGCCGAGCATGCGCGAGGTGGTCTCGCCGAGGCGGATCAGGCGCGGTCCGAGCGAGTACTGGCGGGAGGCCTCCTGGCGCACGTAGCCGAGGTCGACCAGCGTGCGCACGAGGCGGTGGATCGTCGGCAGCGGCAGGTCGGCGTCGTTCGCGAGCTGGGAGAGGCTGATCACCCCACCGGCGTCGGCCATCGTCTCGAGGATGGCGAAGGCCCGCTCGAGGGACTGCACCCCACCGGTCTTGGGCGCCGCCGTGACCGGCTCGATCGCGGTCTCGTCGGTGCTCATATATCTCTCCCCATGAGGCGAATGAGAAGAAGATTTCGTATCATGGAAGTATCGTAGTGCACCGACCCCGACAGTGAGGATGAGCCACCGATGTCCGCCATCACCGTGACCGGAGGCCCGGTCGAGCGCAGCGACGAGGTCCTGACCCCCGAGGCCCTCGACTTCCTCGCCGAGCTGCAGACCCGCTTCGGCGGCACCCGCGACGAGCTCCTCGCCGCCCGCAGGGCTCGCCGCGAGGAGGTCTCGAAGACCGGCCGGCTCGACTTCCTCGACGAGACCCGGGAGGTGCGCGAGGGCGACTGGACCGTGGCGCAGGCGCCGGCCGACTTCCGCGACCGCCGTGTCGAGATCACCGGTCCGACCGAGCGCAAGATGGCGATCAACGCCCTCAACTCCGGCGCCAAGGTGTGGCTGGCCGACCTCGAGGACGCGAACACCCCGCACTGGGCCAACGTCATCGGCGGCCAGGTCAACCTGCGAGACGCCGTCCGCGGCACGATCGCGTTCACCTCGCCGCAGGGCAAGGACTACTCGCTCGAGGACCCGAGCTCCACGCCGGTGATCGTGCCGCGTCCCCGCGGCTGGCACCTCGACGAGGAGCACCTGCAGCTGGACGGCAGGCCGCTCGTCGGAGCGCTCGTCGACTTCGGCCTGTACTTCTTCCACAACGCCAAGGAGCTCCTCGAGCGTGGCAGCGGCCCGTACTTCTACCTGCCGAAGATGGAGTCGCACCGCGAGGCCCGCCTCTGGAACGACGTCTTCACCTTCGCCCAGGAGCACGTCGGCGTCCCTCACGGCTCGATCCGGGCAACCGTCCTCATCGAGACCATCCCGGCCGCGTTCGAGATGGACGAGATCCTCTACGAGCTGCGCGACCACGCCGCCGGCCTCAACGCGGGGCGCTGGGACTACCTGTTCTCCATCATCAAGTACTTCCGCGACTCCGGTCCCGAGTTCACGCTCCCCGACCGCAACGCCGTGACGATGACCGCGCCGATGATGAAGGCCTACAGCGAGCTGCTCGTGAAGACCTGCCACCGGCGCGGAGCATTCGCGATCGGCGGCATGGCTGCGTTCATCCCGAGCAAGGACCCCGAGGTCAATGACCAGGCGTTCGCCAAGGTCCGCGCCGACAAGGAGCGCGAGGCCGGCGCGGGGTTCGACGGCTCGTGGGTCGCGCACCCGGGCATGGTCGACCTCTGCAAGGAGGTCTTCACCGAGGTCCTCGGCGACCGGCCCAACCAGCTCGGCAAGCAGCGCGACGACGTCTCGGTCTCCGCCGACGACCTGCTCGCAGCGGGCAAGACGCCCGGCGACCGCACCGAGGAGGGCCTGCGCGGCAACATCACCGTGGGCATCGCCTACCTCCAGTCGTGGCTGCGGGGCAACGGCGCGGTCGGCATCCACAACCTCATGGAGGACGCCGCCACCGCCGAGATCTCGCGTTCGCAGATCTGGCAGTGGATCCACAACGAGGTCACCCTCACCTCCGGGGAGAAGGTCACCCGCGAGCTCGTCGACCGCCTGGTCGAGGAGGAGTATGCAGCGCTGGAGGAGTCCGTCGGCACGGACGCCTTCGCCGACGGCGAGTGGGAGGCCGCTCGCCGGCTGTTCGTCGAGTGCGCGCTCGACCCCGACTTCCCCGACTTCCTCACCCTCCCCGCCTACACCGAGGTGCTCCGGCTCGAGAAGGCCTGACCTCCACCGCTTCGCCCACGACGCCCGCCCCGGTCGGACCCGGTGCGGGCGTCGTCGTCAGCGGGTCGCGGGACGACGGAACCGCCCGGCGGCGACCTGGTCGCCACCGACCCAGACGCCCTCGATGTCGCTCGTCGTGCCCAGCGCGAACACCTTGGCCAGGGCGTCCAGGGTCGAGTTCGCGTTGCCGAGCCCGACGTCGAGCGGGTTGCCCGCCTGCGGCAGCACCCACACCGCGTCGAACTGCTTGCCCACCGACAGGTCGCCGACCTCGTCGGCCAGGCCGAGCGCGTCGGCACCGGCCGACGTCGCCAGCCACAGCAGGTGGGCCGACGTGAGCGCCACGCCGTCGGCGCCGAGCAGCTGCTGCATGAAGTAGGCCTGCAGCCCCTCCTTCAGCAGCGAGAAGCCTGTTCCTGCACCGACGTCCGACCCCAACGCCACCCGGACCCCGTGGTCGAGGTGCCGCTGCAGCGGGAACAACCCGCTGCCCAGCGCGGAGTTGCTCGTCGGGCAGTGCGACACGGAGGCGTCCTGGCTGGCGAGCAGGGCCAGCTCCTCGTCGACCGGGTGCACGTTGTGGGCCAGCACCGAGTTGCGGTCGACCAGGCCGTGGTTGGCGTAGGTGTGGACGTAGTTCGTCCCACCGAAGAGCCGCCTCACCTCGGCGACCTCGAAGAGGTTCTCGTTGACGTGGGAGGTGAACCACGAGCCCTGCACCTCCTTGAACGTCGCCGCGCACGACTCGAGCATCGCGTCGCTGGCGGAGAACGAGAAGCGGGGCGTCACGGCATACCGGAGGCGACCGTGGCCGTGCCAGCGCTCGGCGAGCCCGCGCGCCTCGTCGTAGGCCCGGTCGGGGGTGGACAGCAGCTCGGGCCGCAGGCTGCGGTCCGAGACGACGAGCCCGGTGGTGACCCGCAACCCGGCCACGTCGGCGGCGGCGAACATCGAGTCGACGGCGGTGGCGAAGTGGGAGCCGAACACGAGCGCCGTCGTGGTGCCGGCATCGACCAGACCGGTGACGAAGTCGCGCGCGACACCCTTGGCGTAGGCGACGTCGGCGAGGCGTGCCTCCTCGGGGAGGGCGCACTGGTCGAGCCAGTCGAGCAGCGGCATGCCCAGACCGCCGATGACCCGCACCTGCGGGTAGTGCACGTGGGTGTCGACCAGGCCCGGCAGGAGCATGCCCCCGGGCAGCTCGATGACCACCTCGTCCGGGTGCTCGGCGCGCACCTCGGCGAAGGAACCGCGCGCGACGATGAGCCCCGACTCGTCGACGACGAGGCCGCCGTCCTCCTCTGCACGCAGGGCGCCACCGGCGAAGGGGTCGGACGGGGTGTCGACGATGCGGGCGCGGTAGAGGGTCACGTCGTGACCTGCTGGCGGTCGTCGACACGGGCCGAGGACCGTTCGGCCTCGAACACCCGCACGAGGTCGGCAGCGACGCTCACGGCGATGGTCGCGGGATCCTTGCCGGTGAGCTCGGGCAGGCCGATCGGCGTGGTGATACGACTGAGGGTTTCGGCCGAATGTCCCTCCGCCGCAAGGCGCTTGCGGAAGCGGGACCACTTCGCCGACGAGCCGATGAGCCCGATCGACGCGAGGTGGCTGCAGCGCAGCGCGGAGTCGCACAGGGCCGCGTCCTCGGCGTGGTCGTGCGTCATGACGAGGACGTGCGTGCCGTGCGGCACCTGGCCGAGCACCAGCTCGGGCACCGGTGCGTGGTGGGCGTGCACCCGCGCGACGGCGTCGTCGAGCGGCGCCAGCCTCCGTGGTGAGACGTGGTCGGCGCGCGAGTCGACGAGGTGCAGCTCGAGGTCGTGCCGCGCGAGGATGCGGGCCAGCTCGAGGCCGACGTGGCCCATCCCGAAGATCGCCACCGAGGGGGCCACGGCCAGCGGCTCGAGCAGGATGACGACCTCCCCGCCGCAGCACTGCTGACCGTGCTCGGCACGCGCCTTGTCGTTGAGCGACAACGACAGCTGCTCGGGGACGAGCACGCCCTCGGCGACCATGGTCCGTGCCCGGGCCACGGCAGTGGCCTCGAGGTTGCCCCCGCCGATGCTGTCCCAGGCGTCGTCGACGGACACGACCATCTTGGCTCCCGCCTCCCGCGGCGAGTGGCCGCGGACGGAGACGAGGGTGACCAGGACGCCGGCGCGACGCTCGCGCCGGAGCCGCTCGACGGCTGCCAGCCAGTGCATCTCAGGCTCCACCGGAGGCGGACTGCGCCGCGAGCTCGGAGTGCGGGCGCAGCGGCTTGGTCGCCGGCTGGTCGGGGACCACGCCGGGAGCGCCTTCCTCGACGTGGCCGTGCTCGTCGCGTCCACCACGGCTGCGACGGGCCTGCTCCAGCGCCCACCACACGGCCTCGGGGGTCGCCGGCGAGGCAAGGTCGACGCTGGTGCCTGACGGCCCGAACGCCGCGGCAGCCTGGCGCAACGCCTCCCGGACGGAGAACGCGAGCATGAGCGGCGGCTCCCCGACCGCCTTGGAACCGTAGACGGCGCCGTCCTCGTGGGCCCGCTGGAGCAGCGCCACGTTGAAGACCTCGGGCATCTCGGAGAAGCTCGGCAGCTTGTAGGTGCTGGCCGCCTGGGTCGCCAGCCGGCCGCGGGACGGCCGGTCGCTCTCGTCCCAACGCAGGTCCTCCAGGGTCAGCCAGCCGGCGCCCTGGACGAACGCGCCCTCGACCTGACCGATGTCGACCAGCGGCGAGAGGCTGTCGCCGACGTCGTGGACGATGTCCACCCGGCGCGTGCGGTAGGCGCCGGTGAACCCGTCGACCTCGACCTCGGTGGCCGCGACGCCGTACGAGAAGTACTTGAAGGGTGACCCGTGCATGATCGAGGAGTCCCAGTGCAGGCCCTCGGTGCGGTAGAAGCCCGCCGCCCACAGCTGGACCCGCTGGAAGTACGCCTGGTTGACCAGGTCGGCCCACGGCACCGACTCGCTGCCACCGACCGTGGTCACCTGCCCGTCGACGAACCTGACGTCGGCCGGGTGCACCCCGAGCCTGCGACCCGCGACCTCACGCAGCCGTTCGAGCACCTGCTCGCAGGCGTTCTTCACCGCGCCACCGTTGAGGTCGGCACCGGAGCTGGCCGCGGTGGCCGAGGTGTTGGGCACCTTGTCGGTGCGGGTCGGTGCGAGGCGCACGGTCGACAGGGGCACCCCGAGGGTCGTGGCCGCGACCTGGAGCATCTTGGTGTGCAGACCCTGCCCCATCTCGGTGCCGCCGTGCGTGATGAGCACCGAGCCGTCCTTGTAGACGTGGACGAGGGCGCCCGCCTGGTTGAAGGCGGTGAAGTTGAAGGAGATCCCGAACTTCACCGGCGTCATGGCCAGCCCACGCTTGGTGTGCTCGTGGGTCGCGTTGAACTCCTCGATCTTCGCCTGGCGGGCCCGGATGTCACCGGTCGTGAGGACCTGGTCCCAGCAGGTGCCGGTCCGCTCGGGGTGCCGGACCGGCTGCCCGTACGGCGTGCTCTGGCCGTCTGCGTAGAAGTTGCGGCTCCGCAGGTCGATGGGGTCTATGCCCAGCAACGGAGCACACCGGCCGAGGATGTCCTCGATGACGAGCATCCCCTGAGGTCCACCGAATCCTCGGAACGCGGTCTGGGAGGTCTTGTGGGACTTGGCGATCCGGCCGTTCACGCGGATGTTGGGGATCCAGTAGGCGTTGTCGATGTGGCACAGCGCGCGCGCCAGGACGGGCTCGGACAGGTCGAGGCTCCACCCGCCGTCGGACGTGAGGGTCGCGTCGAGCGCCCGGATCAGCCCGGACTCGTCGAACGCCACCCGCCACTGCGCGTGGAACCCGTGCCGCTTGCCGGACATCGTCATGTCCTGGGTGCGCGTGAGGCGCAGCCGCACCGGGCGACCGGTGAGCCGCGCCCCCAGGGCGGCGATGGCGGCATACCCGTGGGGTTGCATCTCCTTGCCCCCGAAGCCGCCCCCCATGCGCAGGCACTGCACCGTGACCTCGTTGCTCGGCACGCCGAGGACGTGGGCCACGATGTCCTGCGTCTCGGTCGGGTGCTGGGTGCTGCTCTGGATGAAGACCTGGCCGTTCTCGTCCACCAGGGCGAGCGAGGCGTGCGTCTCGAGGTAGAAGTGCTCCTGGCCGGCGAACTCGAACTCGCCGCTGAACACGTGGGCCGCGCCGTCGAACCCGGCGTCGATGTCACCGCGCTCGACCTTGGGCCGCGCCCCCTGGAAGCTGTCGGCCTCGATGGCCTCACGGACGCTGACGATCGAGGGCAGCGGCTCGTAGTCGACCTCGACGGCCAGGGACCCGAGGCGCGCGGCCTCGAGCGTCTCGCCGAGGACCCAGCACACCGCGTGGCCGTGGAACATCACCTCGGACGGGAACAGCGGCTCGTCGTGCTTCACGCCGGCGTCGTTGACCCCGGGGACGTCGTCCGCGGTGAGGACCCGGACCACTCCGGGCACGTCGAGGGCCGGGGCCGTGCGCAGGCCGGTCACCCGGGCGTGGGCGTGCGGAGCCTGCACCGGGTGGGCGTGCAGGACGGCGTGCGTGCGCTGGACGAGGTCGTCGGTGTAGAGGGCCAGACCGGTCACGTGCAGCGCGGCCGCCTCGTGCGGGATCTCTTGTCCGACAACGGGGTTCGCCGGGCGCTCGGAGAGTGCGCTCATGCTCCCACCTCCTGCGGGGTCGCGGTCTGGGCATGCAGCTTGAGGAGGGCGTTGCCGAGCATCGCGGAGCGGTATGGAGCGCTGGCCCGGTGGTCGTCCATCGGCGTGCCCTCGCGGGCCATCACGTCCGCCGCCTCGCGGACGACGTCGATGGTCCAGGCGCACCCCTCGAGCGCGGCCTCGGTGGCGAGCGCCCGCACAGGGGTCGCCGCCACACCGCCCAGGCCGATGCGCGCCTTGGCGACGACACCCTCCTGCACGTCGATGGCGAAGCCGACAGCGACGCTGGAGATGTCGTCGAACCGGCGCTTGGCGATCTTGTGGAACGCGGCGATCCCGCTGACGGGCAGGGGGATCCGCACGGCGCGGATGAGCTCGTCGTCGCGCTTGACGGTCTGGCGGTAGCCGGTGAAGTAGTCCGACAGGGGCACCTCGCGGTCCCCGTCGACGGACGCCAGCACCACGGTGGCCTCGAGGGCAAGCAGCGCCGGTGGGGTGTCGCCGATCGGCGAGCCGGTGCCGAGGTTGCCGCCGATGGTGGCGCCGTTGCGGATCAGGCGTGAGGCGAACTGGGGGAACAGCTGGTCCAGCAACGGGACCCGGCCCTCCAGCCCACGCTCGACCTCGCTCAGCGTCAGGGCTGCGCCGATCTCGACCGAGTGGTCACCCACGTGGAAGCTGCGCAGCTCGGGGAGTCGGTCGATGCCGATGGCGTACGGCGCGCGGACACCTCGGATGTTGACCTCGACGCCCCAGTCGGTCGAACCGGCGACGAGGACGGCGCCCGGGTGGTCGGCGAGCAGGGCGAGCGCCTGCGGCAGGTCGGCGGGTCGCTCGAAGACGCCGCTCCAGCCCTCGAGCCGGGTGTGGGCGGCGACGGGAGCCGGACGGCTCGAGCGCTCGGCGAGCGGGTCCCCGTCGGCGGGCTGCTCGAGCGCGTAGGCGGCGTCACGGATGGGCCGGTAGCCGGTGCAACGACACAGGTTGCCGGACAGGGCATGCAGGTCGAACCCGTTCTCGCCGTGCTCGGGGTCGGTGCCGTGCGCGGCGTGGGCCGACCCGTTGGACGCCACCGCGTCGTCGGAGGGTCCGCTGGGCGCCGGGCAGCGGTCTCCGCGGTAGAACTCGGCTGCCATGCTGCAGATGAACCCGGGCGTGCAGTAGCCGCACTGCGACCCACCCCGGACGGCCATCTCGCGCTGCACCGGGTGGAGGTCGTCGGGGGTGCCGAGGCCCTCGGCGGTGACGACCTCCTGGCCGTCGAGTGCCGCCGCAGGGATGAGACAGGCGTTGACGGCGGTCCACCGGGAGGCGTCGTCCCCGTCGGGTCGGGCAATCATCACCGAGCAGGCGCCGCACTCCCCCTCGGCGCACCCCTCCTTGGCCCCCGTCAGGCCCTGGGCCCGCAGGAAGTCCAACGCGTTCGTCGCCGGGTCGACCCCGGTGAGGGGGCGCGCCGCCCCGTTGACCGTGACCTCGTGCCGTGACGCCATACCCGCAGCTCCCGTCCCCCGCCGTTGGGGTCCATCATCCACCCGGGCGAGATCGACCGGGTGCATGGTTGCGTGACGAGCGGGTCCGCCGGTTATCCATGCAGAACAACGGCCGCGTTGTGCTGCGACGACGGTAATCCTCTACAAACTGTTGAATCAAGGGTTTTCGGCCTGCTGTTTCACGGACTGGACCGATGCCGCGGCCTCAGCCCTGGCGGCCGAAGGCGGACAGGGCGCCGGTGTAGGCCTTGGGCGGCGGCGGGGCGAGCTCACCGTGGGTTGCGGGCCGAAGTCCCTGTCGCACCAGCGACTCCGCGAGCAACGTCCCGGCGGCGACGCCGTCGACGACCGGCACCCCGAGCTGTTGCGTGAGCAGCTCGGGGAGGCCGGCCATCCCCGCGCACCCGAGCACGATGGCGTCGCTGCCGTCCTGGGCCAGGGCGGTCTTCGCGAAGGCAAGGATCACGGCATACGTGTGGTCCTGGTCCTCCTCCAGCTCGAGGACGGGGATGTCGCAGGCGTGCACCCCGGCGCACTGCCGCTCGAGACCGTAGGTGCGGGTGAGGTCCCACGCGCGGCCGACCGTCCGGCTCATCGTCGTGACGACGCTGAACGACCGGCCGAGCAGCGACGCGGTCTTCATCGCCGCCTCGGCGATGCCGATCACCGGCCTGGACGCGGCCTCCCGCGCCGCGTCCAGGCCGGGGTCCCCGAAGCAGGCGAGCACGAACGCGTCGGCCTGCGTGTCCTCGCGGATGATCTCGAGCACTCCCGGGACGCTGAGCGCCTCGTCGTAGTGGCTCTCGATCGACGCCGGCCCCATCGCCGGGGTCCGTCCCGTCACGACGGTCGCGGGTCCCGCCACGCGCCTGGCCTGCGCCTCGATGAGCGAGGTCATCGCGACCGTCGTGTTGGGGTTGATGACGGTGAGTCGGACGGTGTCGTTGGCACCCACGGCGGTCACTCCGAGACGGTCTTGCCGACGCACTTGGCCGCCAGCTGCTCGGCGCCGATCCCCATGCGGGGGGCGATGAGGGCGTAGGCGGCGAAGCCGATTCCGCAGCCGATGAACCAGCTGTAGTCGTCGAACCGGTTGATGCCGGGCACGAACACCGCGAGCATCGCGCACACCGCGGCGATGGCTGTCGCCCAGATCGCCGACGGGTTGTAGCCCTTCGTGTAGTGGTAGGCCCCGGACTCGTCGAGGGTGAACAGGTCGTCGATGCAGACCTGCTGCTTGTGCACGACGTAGTAGTGGGCGATGAGGACCCCGAAGAGCGGACCGATGAAGGCACCCAGGGTGTCCAGCGTGTAGTGGATCGTCTCGGGGCTGTTGTAGAGGTTCCACGGGGTGAGGAGGACCGAGCCGACGGCGGCGATCATGCCGCCCATGCGCCAGCTGATCTTCTGCGGGCTGACGTTGGAGAAGTCGAACGCGGGGGAGACGAAGTTGGCGACGATGTTGATGCCGATCGTGGCCGTGGTGAAGGTCAGCGCCGCCAGGACGAGGGCGAAGGTGTTGTCGATGTGTCCCACCGTCTCCACGGGGTCGGTGATGAGCTTGCCGTAGACCGGCAGGGTCGCCGCGGCGGTGAGGACGGTCAGCAGCGAGAAGAAGACGAAGTTGACCGGCAGGCCCCAGAAGTTGCCCTTCTTCACGGCTTCGAACGACCGGCCGTACCGCGAGAAGTCACCGAAGTTGAGCATCGGCCCGGAGAAGTACGAGACCACCAGCGCGGTCGCGGCGAGCATGGTCGTGAAGACCTTGCCTCCGGAGAGCTCGTGGTCCGAGAGGTTGAGGTTGACGTTCCAGCCGGCCTTGGACAGCAGGTAGACGCAGAGCGCGATCATGACGACGTAGACGGCCGGGCCGGCGAAGTCGATGAACTTGCGGATGGTGTTCATGCCGGTCCAGAAGACCGCCGCCTGGGCCACCCAGAGGAGGGCGAACGTCGCGTAGCCGAGGGTGGAGAGCCCGAGGAACCCGTGCTGGTCCACCTCGGCGTACGGCGCGAGCCCGGGCCACATGCGGACCAGCAGGATGTCCAACGAGGCCGACGCGAGGTAGGTCTGGATGCCGTACCAGGCCACCGCGATCAGGCCGCGGATGATGGCCGGGATGTTGGCGCCCAGGACCCCGAAGACCGAGCGGCAGATCACGGGGTACGGGACGCCCGTGCGCTGGCTCGGCTTGGCCACGAGGTTGCAGAAGAACAGGACGATGGTGATGCCGACGATGAGGCACACGAACACCTGCCAGCTGGTCAGGCCGAGGGCGAAGAGGCTGCCGGCGGTGATGTACCCGCCGACGCTGTGCACGTCGGACATCCAGAACGCGAAGATGTTGTACCAGGACCACGTCTGCTCCTTGAGCGGCGCGAGGTCCTCGTTGGTCAGGCGCTCGTCGTACGACGGCTTGATCAGGCCGGCGCCGGCGCCGTGGTCGTGCTCGCCGTGGTGGGTCGCGAAACCGGCTGCAGCGGCTGCCGCCTCGGTCTCGAAGGGCTTCTCAGTGGTGCTCATCCGGACTCCTTTGTCCACCGCGTCGGCCGCGGATCCTGCGGAGAACGCTAGGGACGGAACCGGGGTGGAAGAAGGCCTTGAACCGTATATCTGCGTATATCCACACGGGCCTTGCGCCGGTCGGCGCGGGTCGGCGCGCCGGTGAGCGCGCCGCTCAGCCCTGGTCGCCGAGGCGGGAGATGCAGGCGGTCAGCCGGTCGTGGTGCTCGTGGCTCGCCTCGCGCAGACCGGCCGCGTCGCGGGCCACGAACGCATCGAGCATCGCCTGGTGGTCGACGCGCATCTCCTCGCGCTCGTCCTCGGTGACGCGCATCATCGTCTGGACCGGCTCGGTGAGGTTCCAGGCGATGTCGAGCATGTGCAGCAGCCGCGGCATGCGGCAGGGCGCGAGCAGCGCCTCGTGGAACTCACGGCTCGCCCGCTGGAAGCCGGCGGCGTCACCGTCCGCCACCGCCTGCACGAGCTGCTCGTGGATCGCGGCGGCGCGGGTGTGGTCGGCCGGGGTCGACTGCAGCGCAGCAGCGTCCAGAGCAGCTGCCTCGAGCGCGCCCCGCACGACGTAGAGCTCGTCGAGCTCGGCCGCGGAGAGGGCGGTGACGGTGTAGCCGAGGCGGGGTTGGTGCTCGAGCAGGCCCTCACCGAGGAGGGTCTTGAGGGCCTCCCGGACCGGGATGAGTGACACCCCGAAGAACGCTGCGACGTCGTCGAGCGGGATGGGGCTGCCGGGTGGGACCGCGCCGGACGCGATGACCCGCCGCAGCTCCGAGAGCACCTGCGGACCGGTGGCATAGCTGCCCTCGCGGACGAGCAGGCTGACGATGCCCGACTGCCGTCGTGGCTGGTTCACGCTGCCCCTCCTCGCCCGGTCACCCGACCATCATGCCCACCCGAGTCCGTCCACCTACACGAACTGGCGGCTGAGCTTCGCGTGCCGGTTGACGTCCTTGTAGAGCAGGTAGCGGAACCGACCGGGGCCACCGGCGTAGCAGGCCTGGGGGCAGAAGGCGCGCAGCCACATGAAGTCGCCCTCCTGCACCTCGACCCAGTCGTTGTTGAGCAGGTAGACGGCCTTGCCCTCGAGGACGTAGAGGCCGTGCTCCATGACGTGGGTCTCGGGGAACGGGATCGCCCCGCCGGGCTCGAAGTTGACGATGTTGACGTGCATGTCGTGGCGCACGTCCTGGGGGTCGACGAACCGCTGGGTCGTCCACACGCCGTCGGTGCCGGGCATCTCGCCGCCCTCTACATCGGTCTCGTTGGTGACGAACGGCTCCGGCACGTCGATGCCATCCACCCGCTCGTACGCCTTGCGGATCCAGTGGAACTTCGCCGTCTCCTTCGAGTCGGCGCGCAGCGTCCACTCGCAGCCGGCGGGGAGGTACGCGTACCCACCGGGACCGAGGTCGTGCGAGACCCCTTCGATGGTGATCCGCAGGCCACCCGCGACGACGAAGACCACGCCCTCGGCGCCGGGGTCGAGCTCGGGCCGGTCGGAGCCGCCTCCCGGCGAGACCTCGACGATGTACTGCGAGAACGTCTCGGCGAACCCCGACAGCGGCCGAGCGATCACCCACAGCCGCGTGTCGTCCCAGAAGGGCAGGTTGCTGGTGACGATGTCGGTCATCGTCCCGCGCGGCAGCACGGCATACGCCTCGGTGAAGGTGGCCCGGTCGGTGGTGAGCTGCGTCTGCGGCGGCAGCCCACCGGCGGGGGCGTAGTACTTCGGTGTCGTGGTGCGGGGGGTGGTCATGACTGTCCTCTCGTCAGGAGCCGCCCGCGCGGGTCGGCTCCGAGGTCGACCGGTGTGCCGTGCAGCCAGGTCTGGCGGACGACTCCGGTGAGCGTGCGGCCGGCGTACGCCGACACGGGGTTCTTGTGGTGCAGGTGGCCGATCTCGACGGTGAAGGCCTCGTCGGGCGCGAACACGGCGAAGTTCGCCATCGCGCCGGGCTCGATGCGTCCGCGGTCGGTGAGCCCGGTGTGGTCGGCGGGACCGGTCGCCATCCACTGGACGACGTCGGCGAGCGACAGGCCACGCTCGCGTGCCCCGGTCCACGTGGCCGACAGCCCGACCTGGAGGCCCGCGATGCCGCCCCAGGCCTGGCCGAAGTCACCCGTGTCGAACCGCTTGAGGTCCTCGGTGCACGGTGAGTGGTCGGTGACGACGAGGTCGATGGCACCTTCGACCAGCCCGTCCCAGAGGAGCTCGCGGTTGGCCGCCTCACGGATCGGCGGACAGCACTTGAACTCCGTCGCCCCGTCCGGGATCTCCTCCGCCGTGAAGGACAGGTAGTGCGGGCAGGTCTCGACGGTCAGCCGGACCCCGTCGGCGCGGGCTGACCGGATCATGGGCAGCGCGTCGGAGCTCGACAGGTGCAGGATGTGCGCCCGGGCACCGGTCCAGCGGGCCAGCTCGATGACCTGGGCGATGGCGAGGTTCTCGGCGCCCCGCGGGCGCGAGTGCAGGAACCGGTCGTACTCCTCGCCGTCCGGGGCCGCTGCGTGGTCGATCGCGTGGGAGTCCTCGGCGTGCACGATCATCAGCGCGTCGAACGACCCGGTCTCGCGCATCGCCGCCTCGAGCTCGTCCGGCTCGAGGTGGGGGAACTCGTCGACACCCGAGTGCAGCAGGAAGCACTTGAAGCCGAAGACCCCGGCGTCGTGCAGGGGCCGCAGGTCCGCCACGTTCCCGGGGATCGCGCCACCCCAGAAGCCGACGTCGACGTACGCCTGGTCCCGGGCGACGGCCCGCTTCTCCTCCAGCGCAGCGACATTCACCGTCGGCGGGATGCTGTTGAGCGGCATGTCGATGATGGTCGTGACCCCGCCGGCGGCTGCCGCCCGGGTGGCGCTGGCGAAACCCTCCCACTCGGTGCGACCCGGCTCGTTCACGTGGACGTGCGAGTCCACGAGGCCGGGCAGCAGCACCTCGTCGTCGGGGAGGTCGACGACCCGGGCACCCTCGGGGACGGGCGCGTCGTACGCCTCCACGGCGACGACCCTTTCGCCGGCCACGTGCACGCTGACCGGGGTCTCGCGACCACCCACCACTGCCCGCCTGGCCCGCAGGACCACGTCTGCACCCACTGCCGCACCTCGCCTCTCGTCCGCGCCGTTGCTGTCGTTCGCGCCCGCAGCCACGTCGGTCATCCTGTCACCCCGGCGTGGTCGGGGGTCGGGTTCGCCGAGGGGTCGACGACCCGGCTGCGCTGCCGACCCAGCACCCCTCCGTCGAGCTCCACCACGTCGCCGTGGCGCAGGTAGGGCCTGGGCTCGACCTGACCCATGGCGACCCCGGCGGGGGTCCCGGTGATGACGAGGTCACCCGGCTCGAGGGTCATCAGGCGGCTCACGTAGGCGAGCACCTCCCCCACGCCGAACACCATGTCGGCCGTCGTCCCGTCCTGGCGCGGTTCACCGTTCACCGACAGCCGCAGCCGCAGGGCGGCCGGGTCGCCGACCTCGTCGGGGGTGACCAGCCACGGACCCACCGGGCAGAACGTGTCGGCCGACTTGCCCTTGGTCCAGGTCCCCCCGCGCTCGAGCTGCATCGCGCGGTCGGAGACGTCGTGGGCCAGGACGTACCCGGCGACGGCCTCCAGCGCGCGCGCCGGGTCGGCCTCGTCGCGCAGCGTCGCGCCGAGGACGACGCCGAGCTCCACCTCGTAGTCGGTGCTCGACGACCCGGGCAGCATCCTGATGTCGTCGGTCGGACCGCAGACCGACGTCGTCGCCTTGAGGAAGACCACGGGCTCGGTCGGCAGGGCCGCGCCGGCCTCGGCGGCGTGGTCGGCGTAGTTGAGCCCGATCCCGACCACCTTGCCCGGTCGCGGGATCGGCGACCCGAACCGCAGCTCGTCGTCCGCACCCACCGACGGGAGGTGCCCACGGTCGAGGGCCGAGCCGACCGCGGCCAGGTCACCCAGGACCGCGTCGACGTCGCCCCAGGCAGCACCCAGGTCCAGCAGACCGCCGTCGGCGGACACCACCACGGGGCGCTCTGCGCCGGCCGCCCCCACCCGCGCGAACCTCATCGGGCACCACCGAGGTGCTCGCGGGCGATCCGGGCCCCGAGCCGTTCGAGGAGCGGCCCGGGAGCGTCGAAGGCCTCCTGCTCGGAGCCCTCCTCGACGAGCGCGTATGCCGCGCCGATCCCGGCCGCGCGCAGGTCGCCCTCGGTGAGCAGGACCTTCCCGGCCACGGCGACCACGGGCACGCCTGCCTCCCGTGCCGCCGCGGCGACGGCAGCAGGAGCCTTGCCGTGCAACGTCTGCCGGTCCAGGGCGCCCTCACCGGTGAGGACGAGCGTCGCGGCGACGAGCGCGTCGTGGAACCCGGTGAGCTCGAAGACGAGGTCGGCGCCCGGTCGCGTCGTCGCCCCTGCGACGGCGACCAGCCCGAACCCCACACCCCCCGCCGCCCCCGCACCGGGATCGTCCCGGTGGTCGGTCCCCGTCGTGGCGGCGACGAGGTCGGCCCAGCGGGTGAGGGCGGCGTCGAGGCGTTCGACGTCGTCGGGCGAGGCGCCCTTCTGCGGGCCGTAGACCGCCGCGGCGCCACGCGCCCCGGTGAGGGGGTTGTCGACGTCACAGGCGACGACGACCTCTGCACCGGCCAGACCCGGGTGCAGCCCGGACAGGTCGAGGGCCACGGCATCCTCGAGGCCGAGGCCACCGGGCCCGACCTCACGCCCGTCGGCACCGGTCACCCTGGCGCCCAACGCCTGCAGCAGCCCCAGCCCGCCGTCGGTGCTGGCACTGCCCCCGATGCCGATCACCACCCTGCGGGCGCCGTCGTCCAGCGCCGAGGCAATGAGGTCGCCCGTCCCCCGGCTCGTCGCCGTGAGGGGTGCCAGGCCTCGCCCGGCGAGCAGGTCCAACCCGCACACCTCGGCGAGCTCGACGACCGCCTCGCTGCCGCGGGCGCCATACGAGGCCTTGCGGTCCTCACCGGTCGGACCGTGCGCGGGCACCGTGACCCGCTCGAACCCGGCGGCCTCGGCCGCGGCCAACGTGCCGTCCCCGCCGTCGGCGACGGGCACCATCACGACCTCGACGTCCGGGAGCACCGACCGGAGCCCGGTGGCCACGTGGGTGGCCACCGCGGCTGCGGTGAGGGTGCCCTTGAACTTGTCGGGGGCGATCACGACGCGCGGCGCCGGGGTGGGGACGGTCACGGGAGGCCTCAGTCCAGGTTGGCGAAGACGGCGGTCGGGGCATCGGCTCCCCCGTCGGCGAGCTCCTCGAACTCGGTGACGTTCGCGATGCTCTGGCCCATCGAGACGTTGGTGACGCGCTCGAGGATGACCTCGACGACGACGGGGACGCGGTACTCCTGCGCCATCGCCTTGGCCTTCTCCAGCGCCGGGGCGATCTCGTCTGGCTCGAAGACGCGGATCGCCTTGCAGCCCAGGCCCTCGACGACCTTCACGTGGTCGACGCCGTAGCCGTTCAGCTCCGGGGCGTTGACGTTGTCGAAGGACAGCTGGACGCAGTAGTCCATCTCGAACCCGCGCTGCGCCTGCCGGATGAGGCCGAGGTAGGCGTTGTTCACGAGGACGTGGATGTACGGGATGTTGAACTGCGCCCCGACCGCCAGCTCCTCGATCATGAACTGGAAGTCGTAGTCGCCGGACAGTGCGACCACCGTCTCGTCGGGGACCGCCGTCGCGACACCCAGGGCGGCGGGGACCGTCCAGCCGAGCGGTCCGGCCTGGCCGGCGTTGATCCAGTGCCGGTCCTTGTAGACGTGCAGCAGCTGGGCCGCCTGGATCTGCGAGAGGCCGATCGTCGAGACGTACCGGACGTCGCGGCCGAAGGCTCGGTTCATCTCCTGGTAGACGCGCTGCGGCTTGATCGGCGTGACGTCGAAGTTCGTCTTGCGCCACAGCGAGCGCTTGCGCTGGCGGCAGGACTCGGCCCACTCGGTGCGGTCGGACAGCAGGTTGGCGTCGCGACGCTCCCGTGCCACCTCCACGAACAGCGCGAGAGCGGCCTTGGCGTCGCTGACGATGCTGTAGTCCGGCGCGAAGACCCGCCCGACCTGGGTCGGCTCGATGTCGACGTGGACGAACGTGCGCCCCTTCGTGTAGGTCTCGAGGTCGCCGGTGTGGCGATTGGCCCAGCGGTTGCCGATGCCGAGGACGAAGTCCGCCTCGAGCATCGTGGCGTTGCCGTAGCGATGACTGGTCTGGAGACCGACCATGCCGGCGTTGAGCTCGTGGTCGTCGGGAATGGTGCCCCAGCCCATCAGCGTCGGGACGACGGGCACGCCGGTCAGCTCGGCGAGCTCGACGAGCAGGTCGGCGGCGTCGGCGTTGATGACCCCACCACCGGACACGATGAGCGGCTTCGTGCTCGCCTCGAGCAGGTCGAGGGCCTTGCTCACCTGGGCCCGGGTCGCGGCCGGCTTGTAGACGGGCAGTGGTGCGTAGGTCTCGACGTCGAACTCGATCTCGGTCATCTGGACGTCGATCGGCAGGTCGATGAGGACGGGGCCGGGGCGGCCCGATCGCATGAGGTGGAACGCCTGCTGGAACGTCCCCGGCACCTGGGCCGCCTCGAGGACGGTGACAGCCATCTTGGTCAGCGGCTTGGCGATGGACGAGATGTCGACCGCCTGGAAGTCCTCCTTGTGCAGCTTGGAGACCGGCGCCTGACCGGTGATGCACAGGATCGGGATCGAGTCGGCGCTCGCGGAGTAGAGGCCGGTGATCATGTCGGTGCCGGCCGGACCGCTGGTGCCGATGCAGACACCGATGTTGCCGGCCTTCGCACGGGTGTAGCCCTCGGCCATGTGCGAGGCGCCCTCGACGTGCCGGGCGAGCGTGTGGTGGAGGCCGCCATTGGTCTCCATCGCCTTGTAGAACGGGTTGATCGCCGCTCCGGGCAGGCCGAAGACGTTGGTCACCCCCTCCAGCTTGAGGATCTCGACGGCCGCTTGGGCCGCAGTCATGCGTGCCATGGTGGTGCTCCAGTGTCTGTGCGAAATGGTGGTGCCGCCCGGTCGAGGTGTTCGGCTACCGGGATCCGGTGGGGGAACACCTCGAACGGGTGGCGCGGGTCTGGGGTGAGGTCTTGGGTCAGCCGGCGAGGCGGCCCGAGAGCCGCTCGACGCCACGCAGCAGCGCGGAGTGGTCGAGGCCACCGTCGCCGTTGGCTCGGGCGGAGGCCATGAGCTGGGCGACGAGCGAGCCGAGGGGTACGACGACCCCGGCCTCGCGGGCAGCCGAGGTGACGATGCCCATGTCCTTGTGGTGCAGGTCGATCCGGAACCCCGGGGTGAAGTCGTGCTTGGCCATGTTGGCTCGCTTCTGCTCGAGCACCTTCGACCCGGCCAGGCCACCGCCGAGCACGTCGAGGGCTGCCTCGAGGTCGACGTCATAGGCGTCGAGGAAGGTCACGGCCTCGGCCAGGGCCTGGATGTTAGCCGCGACGATGAGCTGGTTCGCTGCCTTGACCGTCTGCCCCGCGCCGTTGCCCCCGACGTGGACGATGGTCTTGCCGACGACGTCGAACAGCGGCTTGGCCTCCTCGAAGTCGGCACCGTCGCCACCGACCATGATCGACAGGGCGGCGTTCTTCGCGCCGGCCTCACCGCCGGAGACCGGGGCATCCAGCAACCGGAAACCCTTGTCCCTGGCCGCCTTCGCGAGCTCGGCGGTCACGTCGGGACGGATCGACGAGAAGTCGATGACGAGCGTCCCCGACTTCGCGTGGTCGAAGACGCCACCCTCGCCGACGAGGACGTCCTGCACGTCGGGGCTGTCGGGGACCATCACGGCCACCACGTCGACGTCCTCAACCGCCTCGGCGATCGAGGCGGCGGCGCGGCCACCGGCGTCGACGAGCGGCTGGGTCTTGTCGGGGTGCAGGTTGTAGCCCACGACGTCGTGGCCGGCCTCCTGCAGGTGGACGGCCATCGGGCTGCCCATGATGCCGAGTCCGATGAAGGCGATGCTGGTCATGTCGTTCTCCTTGCTGGTCGTTTCTGACCCGCTTTGGGTGCTCAGGCGGTCGGGTTTCCGACCGTTCAGGCACCCAATCCGGGGAAGGGCGGGGAAGGGCGGGGGAAGGGCGGGGGAAGGCGGGGGGTCAGGCGGTGGCCGTGGCGGCGCGGCGTTCGCGCGGCAGCCAGGCGAAGCTCTCCGGGGTGGTCGCGGTGGTGGGCTTGTACTCGAGGCCGACCCACCCGGCGTACCCGCGGGTGGCGAGGTCACCGAGGTGGCGCTGGAGGTCGAGGTCGCCCGTGCCGGGTTCGCCTCGGCCGGGGGCGTCGGCGATCTGGACGTGCGCGGTGACGTCGACGTGGTCACGGATGGCGGCGTCGAGGTCGTCGCCGTTCGCGGCCAGGTGGTAGAGGTCGAGGAGGAACGCCACGTTGTCCGCGCCGGTCGCGCGCACGTCCCGGACCACCGAGACCGCGTCGGCCGCGGTGCGCAGCGGATAGGGCTTGGGGCCACTGACCGCCTCGACGAGGACGGTGGCGCCGATGGCGGAGGCGGCCTTGGCCGCGGCGGCGATCGACTCGCGCCCCAGCTCGTCCTGCGCCTGCGCCGAGGCACCGTCGACCCGGTTGCCGAAGAGCGCGTTGAACGCCGAGGCGCCGAGGCGCTCACCGATGCCGACGGTCACGTCCACGTTGTCGCGGAACTGCTGCGCCCGGTCGGGGATCGACAGCACACCGCAGTCCGGGCCGGCGAGGTCACCGGCGAAGAAGTTGAGGCCGACGAGCTGGACCCCTGCGTCCTGGACCGCGGTGACGAAGGCGTCGACGTCGCGGTCGGAGGGGACGGGCTGGTCCGGCCACGGCCACCAGAACTCGACGGCGCCGAACCCTGCCGCCCTGGCCGCGGCGGGGCGCTCGAGGAGCGGCAGCTCGCCGAAGAGGATCGAGCAGTTCACGAGGTAACGCAGTCCGTGGTCGGTCATGACGTCCTTCTGACTTTCGTATCGTGGAATTCTTTTTCCGATTAGTGAGAGGTTAGGAGAAAGCCGGACGGCGGGTCAACAGCCCCGACGCCCTGTCCCAGCACGCGGCGCAGATATATCCGCGCCGACGTGGCTTCGGCTCAGCTGCCCCGGTAGGTGGAGTATCCGAACGGGTTGAGCAGCACCGGCACGTGGTAGTGCTGGGCCTCCTCGGCGATGGTGAAGACCACGACCACCTCGGGGTAGAACGCCTCGGTGTCTCGCGCGGCGAAGTACGCCCCCGACGCGAACCGCAGCCGGTAGTCGCCCGCAGCCAGGCGCTCCGGACCGATGGTGCCGACCCGGCCGTCCCCGTCGGTCACGCCGTCACCGATGGCCGTGCCGTCGACGCCCTCGAGGACCACCCCGATCCCGGCGGCGGGCCGGCCCAGGCTGGTGTCGAGCACGTGCGTGGAGAGGGTGCCCATCAGGAGACCACCTGTCGCAGTCGGAGCAGCGCGATCTCGCGCAGCTGGGTCACGGTCTCGGCGCGTTCGGTGTCGTCGTCGTTCCCGAGGCGGCGCCGGAGCTCGGCGAGGATCTCGGGGGCTGAACGCCCTGCCGCCCGGATGAGGAACACCCGGTCGAAACGCTCCTCGTATGCCGCGTTGCCGGCGGCGAGCTCGCGCGCCACCTCCGCGTCGGCAGGGTCCACGCCCGACTGCTCCTTGGCGCTGAACGCCGCCTGGTGGTCCGGGCTCGACGCCCGTTCCCCGATCCGGGGGTGACCGGCCAGGGCCGCCTCGAGCTCGCCGTCGTCGAGGTGGGCCGCCGCGGCGGCAGCGGTCTCCTCGAGGGCCGGCCACGCGGCATACGGGCGGCCGTCCCGGACGGTGTCCACCCAGCGGGGCACCGGCAGGCACGCGGCCAGCCGCTCCCCCGCCTCATCGGGCGGTAGCGCGTTGAAGTCCTCGACGCTCACGGACTGGCTCACTGGCTCTCCACGAATCGGGTGCGGGCGGAGTGGATGGGGTTGGCGTCGGCGACGAGGTCGTCGAAGCGGTACCCCGCGATCTTCGCAGCCTCGACCAGCGCCGCGGCGTGCTCCTGCGCGGGCGAGTTCTCCAGCCGCTGCCAGCCGGAACGCAGCACCTGGTCGAAGGAGTCCCGGTCGCGCACACAGGTGACCAGGGGGAAGCCGAACCGCTCGCGGTACTGCGAGGTGAGCTCGGACAGCTCGCCGTAGGACTTCTCGTCGAGGCGGGTGAGACCGAGGAAGGCCTGGTCGTGCAGCGAGTCCTCCCCCTCCCGTCCGTCCGCGACGCTCTCGGCACCGAGGTCGGGGTAGGAGTCGATGAGCAGGCGCTGCTCGTCCTCACCTGCGGTGTAGAGCGCCTCCTGGAAGGCTCGGCGCAGGTCGGTCGTGTCGGCGAACGGCCTTGACTCGTAGGCACGCTCGACCGCCCACCGGGGACCCTGGAAGAGCCCTCCGAAGGTGTCGACGAACTGCTCACGGCTCATCTCGTTGACCTGCGCGAGGCGGACCAGGCGCCCCGGGGCGCCCGCGACGGCCGGCCCACGGCTCGAGCCCACGTGGTGGAACAGGAAGTTCAGCACGATGGCGGTGATCGACCCGAGGGTGATGCCGGAGCCGAGGATGATCTGGGCCCAGCTGGGGACCGCCTTGGCGACATCGGGCTGCGCGGTGACGTACATCGCCAGGCCGACGCTCGTCGCGACGATGACGACGTTGCGGTGGTCGTGGAAGTCGACGCGGGACAGCGTCTGGAAGCCGACGACCGCCACCGTCGCGAACATCGCCAGGGCGGCACCGCCGAGGACCGGGTGTGGGATGCCGGCGACGATCGCACCAGCCTTCGGGATCAGCCCGATGACGATCATGATCAGGCCGGCGGTCGCCACGACGTACCGGCTCTTGACGCGGGTGAGCCGCACGAGGCCGACGTTCTCCGCGAAGCAGGTGTAGGGGAAGGAGTTGAAGACACCACCGATGGTCGTGGCCAGGCCGTCGGCGCGCAGGGCGCGGGCGATGTCCTCGCGCCCGATCCGCTTCTCGACGATCTCGCCGGTCGCGAACACGTCACCGGTCGTCTCGACCGCGGTGATGAGCATGACGACGACCATCGAGATGATCGCTGCGACGGAGAACCGGGGCCACCCGAAGTGGAACGGTGTCGTGAACCCGATCCAGCCCGATCCGGAGACGCTGTCGAAGTGGGCGTCACCGAGCAGCCAGGCGATGAGCGTCCCGGCGACCAGTCCGATGAGGACGGCGACGGTGGCCATGAACCCCTTGAAGATCCGCTGGATCGCGACGATCAGCGCCAGGGTGCCGAGCGCGTAGGCGAGGTTGCGGCCGCTGCTCGGGTCGAGCGTCGGACCGGCGCCACCTGCGGCGTCGGCTGCGGCGACCGGCAGGAGCGCGAGGCCGATGATCGTGATCACCGAGCCGGTCACGACCGGTGGGAAGAACCGGATGAGCCGGCTGAAGTACGGCGCGATGAGGAACGTGAACAGCCCCGCGACGATGACGGCGCCGTAGATGACGAGCAGCCCGTCGGTCCCACCACCGGCGGCGAGGCCGATGGCGATCATCGGCGAGACCGCCGTGAACGTCACGCCCTGCAGCAGCGGCAGGCGCACCCCCACCTTCCAGAACCCCACCGACTGGATGATCGAGGCGATCCCGCAGGTGAACAGGTCGGCGTTGATGAGGTGGATGAGCTCGGCGGTGCTGAGGCCGATCGAGTTCGCGAGCAGGATCGGCACGATGACCGCGCCTGCGTAGAACGCCAGGACGTGCTGGAAACCGTAGATCGCGAGCTTCGGGACGGGCAGCACCTCGTCGACCGGGTGGCGTGAGGAACGTTGGGACGACTGGGGTTCAGCGGTGGCTGTGCTCATGACAGGCACCTTTCTGTTCGCGGGAGGAGCAGAGCGGGAGGTGTGCGGAGAGGGTGTGGACGGCACCGGGGTGCCGCTGGCGTGACGCACGTCGTCGGTATGGCGCGTGCGGAGGCGGGGTCACCGCCCTCGCAGCGCTCGGGCCTGGTCCTTGGTGACCATGACGGGCGGTGCGCCGGACACGACGGAGGGCGATCGGCCGACCCCGCCGCGCATGACGTTGAAGAACAGGTTGAGCAGCACCGCGACGAGGCTGGCCGCGCTGATGCCGGAGTGGAAGATCGTGGCGAACCACTCGGGGAACCGGTCGTAGAACGACGGGACCGCGATGGGGATGATGCCGAAGCCGAGTGCCGTGGCCACTAGGACGATGTTGAGGTTGCCGTCGTAGTCGACCTTGGACAGGGTGCGGATGCCGCTCGCGGCGACCGACCCGAACAGGATGATGCCCGCACCCCCGAGGACGGGCTGGGGGACGGCCGCCACGACGCGACCGAGGACCGGCAACAGGCCCAGGGCGACCAGGACCGAACCGCCGGCGGTGACCACCCAGCGACTGCGGACCCCCGTGATGGCGACCACGCCGACGTTCTGCGCGAACGCGCTGGCAGGGAAGCTGTTGAAGACCGGGGCGATCGCGGTGGCGAGCATGTCGGCGCGCAGGCCGTCCCCAACCCGGCGCGGGCTGGTCTTGGTGCCGACGATCTCGCCGACCGCGAGGATGTCGGCGGTCGTCTCGGTCATGATCACGAGGATGACGATGGTCATCGAGATGATCGCGCCGACCTGGAACACGGGCGCACCGAAGTGGAAGGGAGTCGGGAAGGCGACCCAGCTCCCGGTGCCGACCCCGGAGAAGTCGGCGCGGCCGAGGAGCAGCGCGAACACCGTGCCCACGACGATCCCGAGCAGGATCGACAGCCGGCTCACGGGTCCCTGCACGAGGCGCGAGAGCAGCAGGATGACGAGCAGCGTGAAGGCAGCCAGGCCGATGTTGCCCATCGAGCCCCAGTCGGCGGCCTTGTCGTTGCCGCCCATGGCCCAGCGGACCGCGACGGGGAAGAGCGACAGCCCGATGACCGTGATGATGGTGCCGTTGACCACCGGTGGGAAGAAGCGCACGACCTGGCTGAAGAACGGGCTGATCGCCAGCCCCACGAGCCCGGCCACGATGATCGAGCCGAAGACCGCCGGCAGCCCGCCGTCACCGGTCGCCACCGCGGTCATGGTCGAGACGCTCGCGAACGAGATCCCCTGCACGAGGGGCAGCTGCGAGCCGAAGAACGGGATGCCCACGCTCTGCAGGATGGTCGCGAGCCCGCTGACGAACAGTGCGGCCGAGACGAGCAGGGCGATCTCGGGGCCTGACAGCCCGGCCGCTCCCCCGACGATCAGCGGTGGGGCGATGACGCCGCCGTACATCGTGAGGATGTGCTGGACGCCGTAGGCGTAGGTGGGGCCGAGCTTGAGCCGCTCGTCCTCGGGACGTGTCGTCGTTGACACGGTGGCCTCCTGTTCCGGCCGGTCAGCAGAAGCCGGGGACGGTGAGCCAGGCGTCGCCCGGGTCGCTGCCGTCCTCGCGCTGCACGGTGGCCTCGATGAGGCCGTAGGGACGGTCCGCGGCGATGAAGACCTCGCCGGGGTTGTCGAGCCCGAACGGGGACAGGTCGACGAGGAAGTGGTGCTTGTTCGGGGCGGAGAACTTGATCTCGGCGACCTCGGGGTGGGCGGCCAGCACAGCGGAACCCATGGCGTAGAGGCTCTCCTGGAGCGCCCGGCTGTAGGTCGTCGCGAACGTCTCGAGCATCACCTGGCGGATGTCGTCGAAGGACTTGTTCCAGTCGGTGCCCCCGGCGACGGCGTCGTCCTCGTAGCGCCAGCGGGCGACGAGCGACGTCGCCAGGATGCGGTCGTCGGTCTCCTGCAGCGTCGTGTACTCGTCCTTGAGGAAGCCCTTGAACTCCGAGCCGGTCGACTTGAGGACGACGAGGTCCTTGACCCCGGAGACCACCCACGCCTTCGTGCCGGCCCCGGTCCCGTCCGGTACGCGCTGGCGCGTCACCACCGTGGTGCGCACCTCCCCGCCACGCTTGACGAAGGCGTGGTCGTGCCCGGCGCCACCTACGTCGATGCGGTCCCAGGCGTACTCCTCGACCTCGACCCGGCTCGCGTCGGCGGCCGGTGTCACGGCGAGGAAGCGGTCCCCGAGGGTGAGGGCGTAGTCCTCCGGGGAGGTGACGCCGTGCTCCTTGGCGAAGGCGAAGGCCGTGTTCTTCTGGGTGTCGGTCGGCAGGACGTTGGCCTGGTCGCCGGTCTCGTGCGCGTCGCGGAAGTCGCCGCGCAGGGCGGTCGAGACGTTGAGGTCACGGATCTCGTGGCGGGCGGTGTCGCGGTAGACGCGGACGACGCGGTTCTCCGCCTTGCCGTACTGGTTGGGTCCGAGGACGAAGCTCATGGTGCTCCTTGCCGGGGCTGCGGTGCCGGTGACGGGCCAGGCGGGCCGGTGGTCGGCGGGCCTGGAGGTGCAAGCGGTGACCGGCGGGTGGTGGCCGGTCCTGCCGCGGGCGCAGGGTGGGCGTCCGATGATGCTTCCACGATGCGGAAACAATGTTGCGAATAGTGGAACTGTAGGACGGCGCCACGCCAACGTCAACAGTTTGTTGAGAATTTCCTCGCGGCGCCAGAGCACGTCCACCAGCCGAGCCCGTGCGTCAGTGGCTCGGCGGGGCCGGCGGGTTCAGGCGCCGGTGGCGTCGGTCTCGCGGATCCGGTTGAGGTAGTTGTAGACGGTGAAGCGGGTCAGCCCGAGCGCCTCCGCGACCGTCTCGGCCGACCGCCGCATCTCGAACGCCCCGCGCTCCTCGAGCAACCGCACCGCGTGCTGCTTCTGCGCCCGCGGCAGCCCGGAGAGGCTGCCGCCGAGCTGGGCCTCGACCTCCGCGATGAGGCGGGCCAGGCCGTCCGACAGGTCGGTGGCGACACCGGTGGCCGGCGGTGCGACCGCGGCGTCGAGGTCGCTCACCGTGAGGGTGACGCGCGTCGCGCCGTGCGACAGCGCCTCCTTGAGGGCAGCGCCGACGGCATCGACGACGAGCCCCGCCTCGCCCTCCACGGAGGTGCCGAGGGGCCCGAGGTCGGGCGTCAGGCCGGCCCCGCGCAGCGCCTCGGCCGACACGGTGACGTGGGCCGGCAGCTGGTCGTCCTCACCGTGGAACGGCTCGGTCGTGAACTCCACCCGGACGCGCATGCGGTCAACCTACCCGCGGTCCGTTCGTGATCCCGTCCCGGTCTCGACCCCGGTCCAGCCCGGCCAGTCCCGGCCCGATCCCGACCACGGCTCCGGTCCGTCCCGGTCTCCGTCCGTCTTCGTCTCCGCCGATCGGTCGCGCGGGCGACGGCTACCTCGCGCGGCGGGCCAGGACGTCCATCCGGGCGCGGTCGATGCCGGTCAGCTCCAGCACCTCGGCGTCGTCGACGGCGCCGCAGTCCAGCCCGCGCAGCACGAAGTCGGCCAGGGCCCGCGCGGTGGCCGGCTCGTCCATGACCCCCGAGTCGACCTGTCCCACGTAGTTGCGCAGCCGCTCGGCGGCAGCAGGAAGACCCTCGCGGTAGAAGGCGTACGTCGCGGCATACCGGCTCGGGAGCTGGGCGGGGTGCAGGTCCCAGCCCTGGTAGTAACCCCGCTCCAGCGACCGCCGCACGAGCCGGGCGTGCAGCGCCCACCCCGCGTGCACGCGGTCCCGGTCGCCGACGGGCAGGAGGTTCGTCGACCCGTCGGAGAGACGCACGCCGGTCCCGGCTGCGGCCACCTGCATCACCGCCTTGGCGTGGTCCGCCGCCGGGTGCTCCATCGACTGGTACGCCGCCGCGATGCCGCAGGAGGCGCTGTAGTCGTAGGTGCCGTAGTGCAGTCCGGTGCAGCGCCCGGCCGAGGCGTGCACCATCCGGGCGACGAGCGCGGTGCCGTCGGGACCGAGGATGGACTGGGGGGTCTCGACCTGGATCTCGAAGCCGATCGCCCCGGACTCCAGCCCCAACCCTGCTTCGAGGCGGCAGCAGGCGACGACCATCGCCTCGACCTGGTCGACCGAGGTGACCTTGGGCAGGGTCACGACGAACCCGTCGGGCAGGTGCCCGTCGACGGCCACCGCCTCGACGAACCTCGCCAGCGTCCGCACCCCCCTGGCCCGCGTGGGCGCCTCGAAGCTCTTGAACCGGATGCCGTGGAACGGTGCGGCACCTCCGGCGGCGAGCGACGAGCGGAGCGCCGCCGCCGCGGCGTCGACCGCCGCATCCTCCTGCTCGTCCGACCGGTTGCCGTACCCGTCCTCGAAGTCGACCCGCAGGTCCTCGATGGGCTCGCTCGCCAGCTTGGCCCGGACCCGGGGCACCACCTCGCCGGCCAGGCCGGCAGGCAGACCCAGCACGGCGGCATACGCGGCGTCGTCACCGCCGTGCTCGTCCAGGGTGGCGAGCGCCTCACTGCCCCAACGGCTCACGAGCCCGGCGTCGTAGCGGTCGGCCGGGACGTAGACGGTGTGGACGGGCTGGCGGCTGGCGCGCTCCCCGGGGAAGCCGGACGCGAGCGCGTCGTCGGCATCGGCCAGGTGCGCGTCGAGCTCGGCGGAGAGGTGGGCGACGTCGAAGGTCATCGGGCGGGGTCCTCGTGCGTGTCGGGAGAGCTGGTCTCGTCGGAGGTGGTGCGGTCAGCGGTCCGGCCCGCTGCCAGGGAGGAGGAGCGTTCGGTATGGCGCTCGTGCGCCCCTGCCGCGTGCCGCACCGCCGCGGCCACGGCGGGGGCCACGTCGGGGTCGAAGACGCTCGGGACGATGTAGCTCGCGTTGAGCTCGTCGGCGTGGACGCAGTCGGCGATCGCCGTGGCCGCGGCGATCATCATCGCGTCGGTGATGTCGCTGACCCCCGCGTCGAGCAGGCCCCGGAAGAACCCCGGGAAGGCGAGCACGTTGTTGATCTGGTTGGCGTAGTCGGAGCGACCGGTCGCGACGACCGCGGCGTGCCGGCTCGCGGCGACCGGGTCCACCTCGGGGTCGGGGTTGGACAGGGCGAACACGATCGCGCCGTCGTTCATGGTGGCGATGTCGTCCTCGTCGAGGAGGTCGGGGGCCGAGACACCGATGAAGACGTCGGCACCGGCGAGCACCTGCTTGAGCGGGCCCTCGACACCGCGGGGGTTCGTGTTGTCGGCGATCCAGCCGCGGAACTCGTCGCGGTGCCCGCTGGACGCGTCCAGCGCACCGTTCCGGTCGCAGCCGACGATGTCTTCGGCCCCTTGCGCGTGCAGCAGCCGGATGATCGCGTGACCGGCCGCACCCACGCCGGAGACGACGATGCGGACGTCCGTGAGCGACTTGCCGACGACGCGCAGCGCATTGGTGAGGGCAGCCATCACGACGATGGCGGTGCCGTGCTGGTCGTCGTGGAAGACGGGGATGTCGAGCTCGTCGCGCAGCCGGCGCTCGATCTCGAAGCAGCGCGGCGCCGAGATGTCCTCGAGGTTCACACCGCCGTAGACCGGGGCGATCGCCTTGACGATCATGATGATCTCCTCGGTGTCCTGCGTGTCGAGGCACACCGGCCAGGCGTCCACGCCGGCGAACTGCTTGAACAGCGCCGCCTTGCCCTCCATGACCGGCAGGGCTGCTGCGGGTCCGATGTTGCCGAGCCCGAGGACCGCCGAACCGTCGGTCACCACCGCCACGGTGTTGCGCTTGATGGTCAGCCGGCGGGCGTCCTCGGGGTTCGCCGCGATGGCGAGGCAGACCCGGGCGACGCCCGGCGTGTAGGCCCGCGAGAGGTCGTCGCGGTGCTTGAGCGGCACCTTGGGGTTGACCTCGAGCTTGCCGCCGAGGTGGAGCAGGAAGGTGCGGTCGCTGACCTTGCGCACGGTCACGCCCGGCACCGCCGCGATCTGCTCGGTGATGCGGTCGGCGTGGTCGGCGTCCGAGGCGTTGCAGGTCACGTCGACCACGAGGCTCTGCCCCCGGGACTCCACGACGTCGAGCGCGGTGAGCGCGCCGCCCGCGGCGGCGACGGCAGCCGCCAGCGTCCCGGTCGTGTCGATGGCCGCAGGCGCCTCGGCGCGCACGGTGATGGAGTAGCCCGGACTCGGTGCAGACATGGCTCGACCTCGATCTTCCACGATACGGATTTATCTTTTTGTCCTACGGAAGACTAGGGCGTGCCCCGCGGTGACGACAAGGACCGTCCACCGGCTGCCTCCGCGCCGGGGCGGCACGCACCCCACCCTGCCCCGGCCGGATAGATTCCCCTCGTGACAACGACCGAGCTCGACGGGGGTGCGGAACGCGGCCCCCTCCCGCCGCGTGCGCTCATCGTCACCGTGCTCGGTCTGTACGTCCGCGAGTTCGGCGGCTGGATCAGCGTCAGCGCCCTGATCCGGCTCATGGCGGCAGCCGGGGTCGACGAGCAGGCCGTGCGCTCGGCCCTGTCCCGGCTCAAGCGGCGAGGGATCGTCGAGGCCGAGCGCCGGGGTGGCGCGGCCGGGTACGCCTTGTCGGAGTACGCCCGCCAGCTCCTCGAGGTGGGCGACCGCCGCATCTTCGCCGAGCGCGAGGCGCACACGCGCGACTGGGTCGTCGTCGTCTTCTCCGTGCCCGAGTCCGAGCGGCAGAAGCGGCACGCGCTGCGGGCGCGGCTGTCCTGGCTGGGATTCGGCACCGTGTCCTCCGGAGTGTGGATCGCCCCCGGTCGGCTCGCCGACGACGCCCGCGAGGTGCTGCTCGGCGACGGCCTCGACCCCTACGTCGACCTGTTCCGGGCGGAGTACCTCGCGTTCGGCGACCCGGCCACCAAGATCGCGCGGTGGTGGGACCTCGAGGCGCTCGAGCAGCTGTACACCGACTTCCTCGAGGCCCACGAGCCGGCGCGACGGCACTGGGAGGCGCAGCACCGGGTTCCGCCGGGCGGCGAGGCGTTCTCCGACTACGTCCGCGCGCTCACCTCGTGGCGCCGCCTGCCCTACCTCGACCCGGGCCTGCCCACCGACCTGCTGCCGGCCTCGTGGTCGGGCACGACCGCTGCGCAGACGTTCTTCGCGCTGCACGGGATGCTCGCCGGGCCGGCCCACGACTTCGTCACCGCGCAGGCCGGAGCCGCTCGTCCGGGATGACCGCGACGCCGACGATCTCGATCAGGGCCTCCGGCTGCCAGAGCGCCGTGGTGCCGATGCCCGCCATCGCGGGGTAGACCGGTCCGGCCAGCTCGCGCCAGGCTCGGCCGATCTCCCGGCCGTGGGCCTGGTAGTCGGGGATGTCGGTGAGGTAGATCGTGATGCTCACGAGGTCCTCCGGGACGCCGCCGGCCTCGGCGAGCGTCGTCAGGACGTTCGAGAACGCCTGGCGGAACTGCTCGACGATCCCCCCGGGGACGATCTTCATGTCCGCGTCGAGCGCCGTCTGTCCGCCGAGGTGGAGCGTGTTGCCGGACAGCGTGCCGTGGGAGTACCCGCTCGGCGTCGGCAGCGAGGCCGGGTTCACGGGGACCGGGGACAAGGGGTGGACGGACATCGAACCTCCAGGGTCGCGGGTGGTCGTCGGCCACCCCGGCGCGGCGTACAGGGCGGCGTCCAGGGTGCCGGTCCGAGGGTAGCCCACCTATTGACGTTTGGCGACGATCGTGAAAATCTCGCTATATGAAGTTCGGCACCGTCGCCCACGACGGCGGCACCCGTGCCGCCGCCCTCACCACCGAGGGCTGGCGCGCGCTGGTCGCCCCGGCGTCGCGCCCCGAGGACGGCGACGCGTATGCCGTGGGCTCACCGACCGCGGACCTGTCCGCCTTCCTCGCGGCCGGCGGCACCCTCGGTCCCGGGACACCGCTCGGCGACCTGCTCGAGGGTGCCGAGCCCGTCGCTCCCCTCCCTCGGCCGGCCAAGGTCATCTGCTGCGGGCTCAACTACGGCGAGCACATCCGCGAGACCGGCCGCGAGCTGCCGAGCCACCCCACCCTGTTCGTGAAGTACGCCGACAGCCTCGTCGGGCCGACCGACGACGTGTCCCTGCCGGCCGGCACGGACGTCGACTGGGAGGCCGAGCTGGCCGTGGTCGTCGGCGCGACGATCCGCCACGCGGACCGTGCGGCAGCCACCGCGGCGATCGCCGGCTGGACCGTCGCCAACGACGTGTCCGTGCGCGACTGGCAGTACCGCACCCTCCAGTGGTTCCAGGGCAAGGCGTGGGACGACTCGACCCCGACGGGTCCGGTCGTCGTGACCCCTGACGAGGTCGACCCCGTGGCCGGGCTCACGATCACGTGCCGGGTCAACGGTGAGGAGGTCCAGCGCGCCAGCACCGCGACGCTCGTCTTCGACTCGGCCGACCTGCTCGCCTACATCTCGACGTTCACCACCCTGCGTCCCGGCGACCTCGTCCTCACCGGGACCCCCGGTGGCGTCGGCGTGGCCCGGGACCCGAAGCGGTTCCTGGCGGACGGCGACGTCCTCGAGACCGAGATCGAGCGGATCGGCTTGTTGCGCAACGTCATCCGACTCCCCGCTCGCACCGCCTGACCCCGACGCACCCGACCGCCCGACTGCCGCACCACCCGACCGCCGCACGCCCCCGACGAAGGAGACCACCGTGGAACCCGACTTCAGCAAGTACCAGCTCATGGGAGACAACTCGGTGTACGCCAACGAGTCGGGCCTGGTCGTTCCCGTGGTCACCCGCGGCGGCAGCGAGGTCGGCGACACCGGTCAGTCCGGGGGCGCCAGCCGCATCTCCGGCGTGAGCATCCAGCACACCCCGGCCCAGCGGCTGTGGTTCGGCAAGGTGAGCAACGAGGCCGGCTACCGCTCGGTGCCGCACCACCACGGCGAGGCGGAGACCGGCGGCTACGTCCTGTCCGGCCGGGCCCGCATCTACTTCGGCGAGCGCTTCGAGGACTACCTCGACATGGCCGAGGGCGACTGGGTGTTCGTGCCGCCGTTCATGCCGCACGTGGAGTGCAACCTCGACCGCAACAACCCCCTGACCTGGATGACGACCCGCACCCCGGAGAACATCGTCGTCAACCTCGACCAGGTCGCCGACACCGACCTGCGCCACTGGGTGGACCGCCCGTGACGACCGCAGGCCCCGTGGGCTCCGAGCCGGACCCCGCCCCGACGTCCGAGATCCTCACTCGCGCGCTGGAGCTGGTTCCTGTCGCCGCGCAGCACTTCGACGTCGCCTTCACCGCGACGACGCAGCCGTGCCCGTGGCCCAAGGCGTACGGCGGCGACATGGTCGCCCAGGCGGCGGCCGCGGCGATGCTGACCGTGACCGACGGCAAGACCATGCACTCGATGCACTCGTACTTCATGCGCCCGGTCGACATCGGCGCACCGGTCACCTACGAGGTCGAGGTGCTGCGCGACGGGCGCGGTTACGCCACCCGCCAGGTCCGCGCCTTCCAGAACGGCAAGGCCGCCTACACCTGCCTCGCCAGCTTCGCCGCCGGCGAGCCCGGAGGTTCGTATGCCGCGCAGCCGGCCCCCGGCGTCCCCGCACCGGACACGCTGCCCAGCTCTGCGGCATACCTCGCGGACCGGGCGCCGGGAGGGGACTCGACGATGACGGAGGAGTCCAGGGCGTACTGGTCGGGCGGCCGCAGCTTCGACATGCGGCACGTGCCGGGGCCGGTCTACCTCGAGGTGGACGGGGGCAGCACGCCCCACCAGGCGTTGTGGGTCAAGCCGTTCGACGCGTTGCGTCCGGTCGAGGGGCTCACCCACGCCCAGCGCGACCTCGCCGCCCTAGCCTACGTGTGCGACTACACGATCCTCGAGCCGGTGCTGCGGGTCCTCGGCCTCCCGTGGGCGCAGCCGGGTCTCGTGACCGCGAGCCTCGACCACGCCATGTGGTTCCACCGCGCACCCGGGCCCGGCGTGCTCGACGGCTGGCTGCTCTACGCGCAGGAGGCGGTGGCCGCCGACACTGGTCGCGGTGTCGGCCTCGGCCGCTTCTTCACCCCCGACGGCGAGCACCTCGCGACCGTCGTCCAGGAAGGCATGATCCGCGCCACCCCGGGAGGTCACTGATGTCGCCCACTCCGAGCACCCCCGCCCCCGCCGCCCTCTCGCCGAGCGGGTACACCGACACCTTCGCGCGTGACCACCTCCCGCCCGCGGACCAGTGGCCGGTGCTGGAGTTCACGACACCGGACCTGCAGTACCCCGAGCGGGTCAACGCCGCCGTGGAGCTGCTCGACGCCACCATCGCCGAGCACGGCCCGGACCGGCCCGCCCTGCGCTCCCCCGACGGGACCGTCTGGAGCTACGGCGAGCTGCAGCGCACGGTCAACCAGGTCGCCGCGGTCCTGACCGACGACCTCGGGCTGGTGCCCGGCAACCGGGTCCTCCTGCGCTCGCCCAACAACCCGTGGACGGTGGCTGCGTGGCTGGGCGTCCTCAAGGCCGGTGGGGTGGTCGTCACCACGATGGCGGCGCTGCGGGCCCGTGAGCTCGGCCCCATCGTCGAGAAGACCCGGCCCCGCATCGCGCTCGTCGACCACCGGTTCACCGAGGACGTCGAGACGGTTCGTGAGACGGTCGCCCCCGAGCTGCTCGTGGTCCCCTTCGGGGGCGACACCGACGAGGACCTCACCCGACGCGTGACTGCGAAGTCCGGGGAGTTCACCGCCGTCGACACCGCAGCCGACGACGTCGCCCTGTTCGGGCCCACCTCGGGCAGCACCGGGGTCCCCAAGATCACCACGCACTTCCACCGCGACGTGCTCTCGATCGACAACACCTTCGGCCGGCACGTCCTGCGCCTCACCGAGGACGACGTCGTCGCCTGCACCGCACCCTTCGCCTTCACCTTCGGCCTCGGCATGCTCGTCGTGTTCACGCTGCGGGCCGGTGCCTGCGCGCTGGTCACCGAGCAGGCGACGCCCGCCCAGCTCGCGGAGCTGGTGCAGGAGCACGGGGTGACCGTCCTCGCCACGGCCCCCACGGCATACAAGCAGATCATCAAGGCCGGCCACCTGCCCAGGCTGGCCGGGCTGCGGACGGCGGTCAGCGCCGGCGAGCACATCCCGCAGGAGGTCTGGGAGCAGATCCGCTCCGAGCTCGGGCTGGCGATCGTCGACGGCATCGGTGCCACCGAGATGCTGCACATCTTCATCTCCGCGGCCGGCGACGACATCCGCCCCGGCAGCACGGGCAAGCCGGTCCCCGGCTACCGCGCCACCATCCTCGGACCCGACGACCGACCCGTCGCCCCCGGCACCGAGGGGCGGCTCGCCGTCATCGGACCGGTGGGCTGCCGCTACCTCGACGACGACCGGCAGCTCGGGTACGTCGTCGACGGCTGGAACGTCACCGGCGACACCTTCGTGCAGGACGAGGACGGCTACTTCTTCTACCGCGCCCGCACCGACAGCATGATCGTGTCCTCGGGCTACAACATCGGCGCACCCGAGGTGGAGGCCGCGATCGACGCACACCCCGACGTGGTCGAGGCCGGCGTCGTGGGAGAACCCGACGCCGAACGCGGATCGGTCGTGAGCGCGTTCGTCGTCCTGCGTGAGGGCGTCGTCGGCGACGACGCCAAGGCCCGCGAGATCCAGGACCACGTCAAGGCGACGCTGGCCCCCTACAAGTACCCGCGCCGCGTGCGCTTCGTCGACCAGCTGCCGCGCAACACCAGCGGCAAGCTCCAGCACTTCAAGCTGCGCGACCTGACCGTCCGCACCGAGCAGGAGACCTCATGAGGATCGCGATCGTGGGCGGGGGGCCGGGAGGCCTGTACCTCGCCGCGCTGATGAAGCAGCTCGACGCCGGGCACGAGGTGACCGTCTGGGAGCGCAACGCCCCCGACGACACCTTCGGGTTCGGGGTGGTGTTCTCCGACGAGACGCTCGGCGGGATCGAGAGCGCCGACACCGTGATCTACGGCGCGATGGAGCAGCAGTTCGCCCGGTGGACCGACATCGACGTCGCCATCGACGGGCGTTCGTCGACCATCGGCGGCCAGGGGTTCGCGGCGATGAGCCGCAAGGAGCTGCTGCGCATCCTCCAGGCCCGGGTGGCCGAGCTCGGTGTGGAGGTCCACTACCGGACCGACGCCCCCGACACGGACGAGCTGCGCGCGGAGTACGACCTCGTCGTCGCCTCCGACGGCCTCAACTCGGCCGTGCGGACCCGGTATGCCGAAGTGTTCGGCCCCAGCCTCGACCGCCGCCACAACAAGTACATCTGGTTCGGCACCGACCTGGTCTTCGAGGCCTTCCAGTTCATCGTCCGGAACACCGAGTTCGGGACCATGCAGATCCACGGCTACCCCTACTCCGACAAGGGTTCGACGTTCATCGTCGAGATGCACGAGGACGTCTGGCGCCGGGCCGGCCTCGACCGCACCGAGGGCGAGGTGTTCCCTCCCGGGGTGTCCGACGAGTATGCCGTGGAGCGGGTCGCCGAGCTCTTCGCCGACGACCTCGGTGGTCACCACATCCTGACGAACAACTCCAAGTGGCTGAGCTTCACGACGGTCCGCAACGAGCGGTGGCACGACGGCAACGTCGTCCTGCTCGGCGACGCGGCACACACGGCCCACTTCTCCATCGGGTCGGGCACCAAGCTCGCCATGGAGGACGCCCTGGCGCTCGCCGCCTGCCTGCACGAGCACCCCACGGTCGGGGCGGCTCTCGCGGCATACCAGGAGGAGCGCAAGCCGGTCGTCGAGTCGACCCAGCGTGCGGCGCAGGCCAGCCTCGAGTGGTTCGAGAACATCGGCATGTACGCGGACCAGGACCCCGACGAGTTCGTCTTCAACCTGCTGACCCGCTCGCGCCGGATCACCTTCGAGAACCTCAAGGACCGCGACACCGAGTTCGCCGCACGCATCCAGGGCGCGTTCGCGCGGCAGGTGGGTGCCGGTGCAGGGACGACCCACGGCCCCGGCAGCCCGGTCGCCGGCGAGGTCGACGAGTCGGCGCCCGCGATGTTCCAGCCCACGCGGATCGGCGCGCTGGAGCTCAAGAACCGGATCGTGCTGTCCCCGATGGACATGTACTCCGCCGTCGACGGCGTGCCCGGCGAGTTCCACCTCGTGCACCTGGGCTCCAAGGCCCTCGGCGGCGCCGGCCTCGTCATGTCCGAGATGGTCTGCGTCTCGCCCGAGGGCCGGATCACGCCGGGGTGCCCCGGTCTGTGGAACGACGAGCAGCGCGACGCCTGGGCGCGCGTGACGAGCTTTGTGCACGGCCACAGCACCGGCCGGATCGGGCTGCAGCTGGGTCACTCGGGGCGCAAGGGTTCGACCAGGCTCATGTGGGAGGGCATGGACGAGCCGCTCGCCGAGGACAACTGGGAGGTCGTCGGACCCTCGGCGCTCCCCTACGGCGAGGGCTCTCACGTCCCCCGCGAGATGACCCGCGCCGACATGGACCGCATCGTCGACGACTTCCGCGACGCCACCCGTCGTGGCATCGAGGCGGGGTTCGACCTCGTCGAGGTGCACGCCGCGCACGGCTACCTGCTGTCGTCCTTCCTGTCACCGATCTCCAACGTCCGCACCGACGAGTACGGCGGCTCGCTGGAGAACCGGCTGCGCTTCCCCCTCGAGGTGTTCGACGCCGTGCACGGAGCCGTGCCGGACGGCGTGCCGGTCACCGTCCGCATCTCCGCCACGGACTGGATGCCGGACGGCAACACCGAGCACGACGCCGTCGAGATCGCCCGGGCCTTCATCGAGCACGGCGCGGCTGCGATCGACGTGTCCTCGGGCCAGGTGAGCAAGGACGAGAAGCCTGCGTTCGGCCGGTCGTACCAGACGCCGTTCGCCGACCGGATCCGCCACGAGGTCGCCCGGTCGGCGGGGGTCGCGGTCATCGCGGTGGGCGCGATCTCGTCGCACGACGACGTCAACTCGATCCTGCTCGCGGGGCGCGCCGACCTCTGCGCCCTGGGCCGCACCCACCTCTACGACCCGATGTGGACGCTGCACGCCGCCGCCGAGCAGGAGCACACCGGCCCGGGGGCGCAGTGGCCGGTGCAGTGGGCCGCCGGTCGTCGCCGTCCCCCGACCTCGCGCACCGACAAGGTCCCGCCGCGGCTGGCCCTCCTGCGTGACGGCGAGGCACAGGACGTCCACCTGCGCTGGCGGCCGTCCACGACGGGGACGCCTGCGCCTGAGACCGTGTCGGCGTGACGGAACCCATCGCCAGCGCGACGCAGCGAGCACGCATCGAGTGGATCGACACCGACGCCGCCGGGATCTACCACAACAGCACGGTCACCAGGCTGGTCGAGGCCACCGAGGCCGCGCTGGTGCGCGAGCGCGGCCTGGACGGCTACTTCCCGGTCGCCCCTCGCGTCCGGTTCGAGGCCGACTTCGAGGCCCCGCTGTTCTTCGGGCAGGAGGTGACGACGACGGTGGCGGTCACCGAGCTCGGCACGTCGTCGATGACGTTCTCGTTCGAGGTCTGGGGCGAGGCCTTCGAGGGCGCCGAACGGGTCCGGGCGGCCAAGGGGCGCTACGTCACGGTCCACCTCGACCGCACCGGGCCCGGCCGGCCGACGAGCGCGCCCTGGCCCACCGACTGGGTGCAGCGTCTGCGCGGTTGAGGCAACCCCGACCCCGGCTCTCTCTTGCCGCTTTGGGTGCCTGGACGGTCGGATTCCCGACCGTCCAGGCACCCAAAACGCGGAGAGAAGGAGGGGCGAACGAGGAGGGGGAGCCGGGAGGGCCGGCCCTAGGCTTCCGGCATGGCTCCCGTCCGCGTGTCCGTCGTCATCGCCAGCACCCGTCCGACCCGCATCGGGCACCACGTCGCCGCCTGGGTGGTCGAGGCGCTCGACGGCCTCACCGCACCGGACGGGCGCCCGGTCGAGGTGACGGTCCACGACCTGCGTGAGATCGCCCTGCCGTTCCTCGACGAGCCCGGGCAGCCCGCTGACGGCAACTACGCCCACGACCACACCCGCCGCTGGTCCGCGGCCATCTCGGCGACCGATGCCCTGGTCCTCGTCATGCCGGAGTACAACCGCGGCTACAACGCGGCCCTGAAGAACGCGATCGACTACCTCTACGCCGAGTGGGAGGCACTGCCCGTCGGTCTCGTCGGGTACGGCTGGCACGGTGCGTCGTACGCGAAGTCGGCGCTGCGCCAGACGCTCGAGCGCGTGAAGATGACGGTCGTCGACGGACCCGGGCTCTCCTTCGGGCAGACCCTCACCCAGGAGGGCGAGGTCGGGGCGGACGACGCGGCGCAGGCGGCGCTCGGCGCGATGCTCGCCGAGCTGGTCGCAGGCGCCCGGTCCGCGAGCTGAACGCCGCAGCCCCTGCCGGCCACTCCCGATACCCTTGACGTGGTGAGCCGGGAAGTCTGGTCGGCGTCGCTGCCGCGCTCGTGGGCAGCGTCTTGACGTTGCCGACGACCCCGAAAGGCCCTTCGTGAGCCTGAACCCCCTGCGTCCCCGACTCTTCGCCCGCACCACGTGGCACGAGGCGCAGCACGTCGCCGGCGCGCTGCGCACCGAGACCGTCGGCGGCGCCCTCCTGCTCGCCGCCGCCGTGGCCTCTCTCGTCTGGGCGAACTCCCCGTGGTTCGAGGCCTACTCGTCGTTGCGTGACCTCACGGTCGGCCCGCACGTGCTGCACCTCGACCTCACCCTCGGCCAGTGGGCGGCCGACGGCCTGCTCGCGATCTTCTTCTTCGTCGCCGGGCTCGAGCTCAAGCGCGAGTTCCTCGTCGGCGAGCTGCGCACCCCCGCGAAGGCCGCCCTGCCCGTCGCCGCCGCGCTGTGCGGCGTCGCCCTCCCCGCAGTCGTGTATGCGGTGACCGTCACCTTCCTGGGCGCCGACGGCGACGCCCTCCGCGGCTGGGCGATCCCGACGGCCACCGACATCGCGTTCGCCCTGGCCGTCCTCGCGGTCATCGGGACGCACCTGCCCTCGGCCCTGCGCAGCTTCCTGCTGACCCTTGCCGTGGTCGACGACCTCGTCGCCATCACGATCATCGCCATCTTCTACACCGAGAGCCTCGACCTCGCGCTGCTCGGCCTCGCCCTGCTGCCGCTGGCCGGGTTCGCGTGGCTGACGCAGCGTCGGATCGCCCGGTGGTGGCTGCTCCTGCCGCTCGCGCTCGCCACGTGGGGGCTGGTGCACGCCTCGGGGATCCACGCCACCGTGGCCGGCGTCCTGCTCGGCCTGGTCGTGCCGGTGCGACCGCGTGCCTCGGTGCCCCGGCTCAGCACCCTGGACGCGGACGTCGACGTGGCCCAGCGGTTCGAGCACCGGCTGCGGCCCCTGTCGGCCGGGGTCGCCGTCCCGGTGTTCGCGTTCTTCGCCGCCGGGGTCCGGGTGGTCGGGGGCGGGTTCGGCGACACGCTCGCCGACGAGGCCGCGCTCGCCGTGGTGCTGGGGCTGGTGCTGGGCAAGCTCGTCGGTGTCTTCGGCGGGACGTGGGCGTTCGCCCGCTTCACGCGGGCCGAGCTCGACGACGACCTCGCCTGGTGGGACGTCGTCGGCCTGTCCCTGCTCGCCGGCATCGGCTTCACCGTGTCGCTGCTCGTGGGCGAGCTCGCCTTCGGCGCCGGCAGCCCCCGCGACGAGCACGTCAAGCTCGGGGTCCTCGCCGGGTCGCTCCTCGCGGCCGTGCTCGCGACCGGCGTGCTGAGGACCCGCAACCGGGTGTACCGGCGGCTCGAGGAGCTGGAGTCCCGGGACGACGACGGCGACGGCATCCCCGACGCGTTCCAGGGCAGGGACGCGGGCGCGGATGTGACGGGCCGCCCACGCGGTTAGGGTTGGGGCGCCGGAACCCCCGGCAGCCACGGAAGCAGAGGTGAGGGCACCTATGGCCACCCAGTCCACCCAGGGAAGCCCCGAGCGCACGCTCGGACAGCTGGTGGCCGACGCCACCCACGACATGTCCACGATCGTCCGCAGCGAGATCGCCCTCGCGAAGGCGGAGATCACCACCGAGGCCAAGACCGCGGGCAGGAGCGCGGCGATGTTCGGGGCGGCGGCCTTCGTCGGCCTGCTGGGCCTGATCTTCCTGTTCCACACGATCGTGGCCGTGCTCGACATCTGGCTGCCCGAGTGGGCCGGCTACCTCATCACCACCGGGCTGCTCTTCGCCGTCGCCGCCGTGCTGGCGCTGGTCGGCAAGCGGAACATCGCCAACATCAACGGCAAGCCCGAGCGCACCATCAAGAACGCCCAGGAGACGGTCCAGGCCCTCAAGTCCGGCGACTGAGGACCCGGCCGCACGGCATACTCCCCGCATGACTCCCGATGCCTCGATGGCCCTGATCGACGGGCCGTGGGAGCACCGCTTCGTCGCGGCCAACGGTGCGCGCTTCCACGTCGCCGAGCAGGGCGAGGGACCGGTCGTGCTGCTCCTGCACGGCTTCCCGCAGTTCTGGTGGGCGTGGCGGCACCAGATGCAGGCGCTCGCCGACGCCGGCTACCGCGCGTGCGCGATGGACCTGCGCGGGTATGGCGCGTCGGACAAGCCCCCGCGCGGGTACGACACCCGGACCTCGGCCACGGACGTCGCCAGCGTCCTGAGGTCCCTCGGGGCGTCACGGGCGGCGGTCGTCGGCCACGGCTGGGGCGGCTGGATCGCGTGGAGCATGCCCGTGCTGCAGCCCACGGTGACGCGAGCGGTCGCGTCGCTGTCGATGCCGCACCCCCTCGTCTTCCGGAAGGCGTCCTTCAGCAGTCCCCGCCAGGCCAGGGCCAACGCCTACCTCGGCGGGCTGCAGCGGCCGTTCGTCCCCGAAAGGCAGATGACGGTGCACGGCGGTTACGTGCAGCGGCTGCTGCGCGAGTGGGCCTCGCCGGAGGGCATCTGGCCCTCGCCGGAGGAGGCCAAGGTCTACGCCGACGCGATGGCCCTGCCGTTCGTCGCCCACTCCGCCGCCGAGTACTACCGCTGGCTGGTGCGCAGCCAGGCCCGTCCCGACGGCTGGCGGTTCGCCGCGACCATGAAGAAGCCGATCACGGTGCCGGTGCTGCAGCTGCACGGTGAGCGCGACGGCGCCGTGCTCCGGGCGACCGCCGGCGGCTCCCAGGCGTACTGCACGGGCCCCTACGAGCGTGCCCTGGTGCCGGGCGCGGGGCACTTCCTCCCCGAGGAGGCGCCGGACGTGGTGAGCGACCACCTCGTCCGCTGGCTCGACGGCCTCCCCGTCTGAGCGAACCTCAGCCGGCGACGCAGGCGCCGGTGCCCACCGGGCTCGAGGCGCTCGCGGCCGCGTCGAGGACCGGCTTGGCCTCGTCCATCGTCAGGGCGTAACCGGTGCTGTCGTCGTCGAGCGACTTCGCGAAGATGACACCGACGACCTTGCCGTCGGTCGACAGCAGCGGGCCGCCGGAGTTGCCGGGCCGGACCTTGGCGAAGAGGGAGTAGACCTCGCGGCTGGTGCCGGGACGTCCGTAGATGTCGGAGCCACGGGCGTCGACGACCTCACGGACGCGGGCGGCGTCGAGCTGGTAGGGACCGTCCAGGGGGAACCCGGCGACGACCCCGCTGTCGCCGCGGGCCAGGTCGGGGCCCTGCTGCAACGGGTCGGCGGGCAGTCCGGGCACCGCGAGCACCGCGAGGTCGCGGCGGGCGTCGAACACCACGACCTGCCCGGTGTAGGAGCGGCCGGTGCCATGGATGCGCAGGGTCGCGCGCTCCATACCGGCGACCACGTGGGCGTTGGTCACGACCCGCTCGGGTGCGACCACCCAGCCACTGCCCTCCTGGCCGCGGTTGCAGGAGGTGGCGACGCCGGTGATCTTGATGATCGACGAGGCCGCGGCGCGCACGCCCTGCGACTGGGCCACGGCGTCGTCGGGCGGGTCGACCGGGGCGATGCGCTCGGCCTCGAGGCCGTCGAAGACGCGCGGGAAGCCCTCACGGTCGAGCACCTCGCGGAAGCCGGCGAACAGGCGAGAGGTGCCCGGCGGCACTACGGAGTCGATCGTGCTCAGGACCTTGGACTCGCCGATGGCCTTGGCGATCGGTGCCGGGGCGCCACCGCGCAGAGCACCGGCGATGAACCACACGAGGACCGACGCCGAGACCACGACGGCGACCGCGCCGAGCGCGGAGTCGAACCGCTGGGCGGGCTTGACCTTGAGCTTCGAGCGCAGGCTGCCACCCACGGTCACGGCGAGGGCCTGGCCGGCCGAGGCGAGGATGAACACCCCGGCGATGAGGACGACGGACCGCAGCAGCGGCGAGCTCTGCAGGTCGTTCCACGAACCGATGGCGATGGGCAGCAGCCACATGGCGATCGCCCCACCGCTGAGGAACCCTGCGAGCGACAGGACGCTGACCACCAGGCCCTGCCGGTACCCGGTCACGGCGTAGCTGAGCAGCAGCACGATGAGGAGCAGGTCCAGGACGGAGAGTCCGAGGAACATCAGGCTCGGCCTTCCGTCGCGGTCTGGGTCAGGGCGTCACGCCGTCCACCGGGCTGGTAGCGCTCGGGGAGCGGCCGCTCGACACTACGGTCCCACGGGAGGGTCAGCCCGCCGAAATCGAGCACGGCCGACAACAAGCCCGCGGTGAACCCCCAGACGAACAGCCCGTCGAACTCGAACCCCGGCCCGACATACCCGCTGGGGTGGGTCACGGTGAAGCGGGCCGAGGGGTCGAGCAGGTCGGCCAGCGGCGCCCGCACGGCCCGGTGCACCTCCCCGGGGTCGATGCCGTCCACGTGCCCCGGCTCGCGCCACCACGCCAGCACGGGGGTGACGACGAACCTGCGGGGGCTGAGGTAGATCTCGGGCAGCTCGGCGACCACGTCGACCGTGTCCGGGTCGATCCCGACCTCCTCCTGCGCCTCCCGCAGGGCGGCCGCCGCGTCGGAGGCATCGTGCGGCTCGCGCTTGCCGCCGGGGAAGGAGATGTCACCGGGCTGGGTGCGCAGGGTGTGGGCACGCTCGGTGAGGACGACGTCCTCGCCACCGGCCGGGTTCGGCCCGAAGAGGATGAGGACGCTGGAGCGCCGGCCGCCGGCCGGCGGCGGGGCGAACTGGTCGAAGAAGCCGCTGTCGGCGCTGGAGATGCCCTGGTGGGCACGGTCGATCCACGCGGGACGGGCGTGCGCGGGGGAACCCTCGCTCACGCCCGGCCGGCTTCCACGACATCGGCGACCGGCGCGGCATACGGGTTGTCGGCACCGGGGGCGAGCTCGAACTTGAGCAGCTTCGCGGCCTTGGCCGGGTCGGTCTCGCCCACGCCGTAGGAGGGGCAGAGGCGCGCGATCGGGCAGGCGCCGCAGGCGGGCTTCTTCGCCTGACAGGTGCGCCGGCCGTGGAAGATCAGGACGTGGGAGAGCATCGTCCACTCCTTGCGCGGGATCAGCGCACCCACGGCCGACTCGACCTTGACCGGGTCCTCCTCGTCGGTCCAGCCGAACCGGCGAACGAGCCGTCCGAAGTGGGTGTCGACCGTGATCCCGGGGATGCCGAACGCGTTCCCCAGCACGACGTTGGCGGTCTTGCGGCCGACGCCCGGCAGGGTCACGAGGTCCTTCATCCGGGGCGGGACCTCCCCGTCGAAGCGTTCGACGAGCTCGGCCCCGAGCTTCATCACCGAGTTGGTCTTGGCGCGGAAGAAGCCGGTCGGCTTGAGCAGCACCTCCATCTCCTCCCGGTCGGCGCCGGCCAGCGCCGCCGCATCGGGGTAGCGCGCGAAGAGCTGCGGCGTCACCTTGTTGACCATGACGTCGGTGGTCTGGGCCGACAGCACCGTGGCCACGAGCAGCTGCAGCGGGTTCTCGAAGTCGAGCTCGCAGTGGGCGTACGGATAGTGCTCGTGGAGCTCGCGGTACATCCGCCGGGCCCGCCGGGTGAGCGCGACCGGCGACTCCTCCCGGAGCGGTGTGGAGGCAGGCTTGCGGGCAGGCGTACGGGCAGGCTTGCGTGCGGTCTCGGACACCCGTTCAGCCTACGGGTCGGGCCTGACGACGACGTGGCACACTGTCGCCCGTGGATCACGATGTGGTGAGAAGAGCCCCGCTGTTCGCTGCCCTCGACGAGGAGGCGTCCTCGACGCTGATGCAGTCGATGACGCAGACGCGCCTCGAGCGCGGCGACGTGCTCTTCTCCGAGGGCGACCAGGGCGACCGTCTCTACGTCATCCGTGAGGGCAAGGTGAAGCTCGGTCGACGCAGCAGCGACGGGCGCGAGAACCTCGTCGCCATCCTCGGCCCGGGCGAGATGTTCGGTGAGCTCAGCCTGTTCGACCCCGGTCCGCGCACGATGACCGCCACCGCGGTCGCCGAGACCCAGCTGCTCGGCATCGGCAACGAAGACCTCAACGGCCTGCTCAACGGCCGCCCCGCCGTCGCCAAGGTCCTGCTCGCCGCGCTGGCCCAGCGCCTGCGCCGCACCAACGAGAACCTCGCCGACCTCGTCTTCACCGACGTCCCCGGCCGCGTCGCCAAGGCGCTGCTCGACCTCTCGGCCCGGTTCGGCCGTCCGGTCGAGGAGGGCATCCTCGTCGCCCACGACCTCACCCAGGAGGAGCTCGCCCAGCTGGTCGGCGCCTCCCGCGAGACGGTCAACAAGGCCCTGGCCGACTTCGCGACCCGTGGCTGGCTCCGGCTCGAGGCCCGGGCCGTGCTCATCATGGACGTCGAGCGCCTCAAGCGCCGCGCCCGCTAGCCCTCGGAACCCCGCCGGCCCCCTGGTCGGTTGTGGGAGCTCCGCTCAACGAGTGCGCAGGTACTCCAGCTGCGCTGCCACGCTCTGGGCCGCCGCCGGCCAGACCTCGCGGGGCACGTCGGCATACACCGTCTCGACCACGGCCCGGACCGGGTCGGCCGCCTGCGCAGCACCGTCCGCGAGCGCCTGCCGCACCTGTTCGAGCCGTTCGGCCCGGTGCTGCCGGTAGAAGGCGACCATGGCTGAGGCGTCGGGCACGACCGGTCCGTGACCGGGCAGGATCGAGGTCACGGCGCCACCCCCGGTGAGCGCCGCGATCCGCTCCAACGACGAGAGGTATGCCGCCAGCTCACCGTCGGGGTGCGCGACCACCGTGGTGCCGCGACCCAGGACCGTGTCGCCGGTGAGGAGAACGTGGTCGGCGGGGAGCGCGAACGACAGGGAGTCGGAGGTGTGCCCAGGGGTTGCCACGACCCGCAGCTCGAGCCCGCCGGCCGAGACGACGGCGCCGTCGCCGAGGTCGTCGTGGCCGCGGCCGACCGCGCGGGTGGGGGCGCCGGTGAGCTCGGCGAAGCGCCCGGCACCCTCGGCGTGGTCGGCGTGGCCGTGGGTGAGGATCGTCTGGGCCACGCGGGCGCCGCGGTCGGCGACCGCCGCGACCACGGCCTGCAGGTGGGGCTCGTGCAGCGGGCCGGGGTCGATGACGAGGGCCTCGCTGGAGCCGGGTTCGAGCAGCACCCAGGTGTTGGTGCCGTCGAGGGTCATCGGGCCGGGGTTGGGGCACAGGACGCACAGCGCCCGGTCGGTCACCTGGCCTCCGCGCCACTCCCCTGGCGCCGCCGAGGGGGCAGGCGCGACCGCACTCATCGCGGGAGGTCGGCCCGCATCACCAGGCCGGAACCGGTGTCGACGAGCTCGGGCTGGACGGTCTCGATGACGGGCTGCTCGGCGATGAACTCGGCCGCGGACGCGGCGGCGGCCACCTCCTCGACGGCCACGACGGTGGGTGGAAGCATCAGCGCCTCGCCGCTCTCCCACGCCTGCAGCAGCTCGGCGGGGCGCACCCAGGCCGCGAGGTCCGCCTCGGTGGTCTGGTCGTCGGCACGGTGGCCGGAAGGGACGGCGGCGGTGAAGAAGCGCGTGTCGTAGCGGCGGGCCTCGAACACCGGGGTCACCCAGTGGGCGCGGTAGCCGAGCAGGTCCGAGCGCAGCAGGAGGCCGTGCTCCTGCAGGACCTGGGACAGCGACGCCTCGCGGTCGAGCAGGCGGCGGCGCTGCTCACGCCAGTGCTCGCTCGCGACGTCCTCGACGATGGAGTCGGGCGTCGGGCCCGCGAGCAGGACCCCGCACTCCTCGAACACCTCGCGCACGGCGGCGGCGACGAGCTCCCGGGCACGGCTCTCGTCCACGCGCAGGCGGGAGGCCCACTCGGCGGGCGAGGGGCCCGCCCACGGCAGCGACTCCTCGGCGTCGCGGCTGTCGACGCCACCACCGGGGAACACCATCATGCGCGGGGCGAACGCCATCGTCGCGACCCGCCGGAGCATGAACACCTCCACGCCGGCCGCCGCATCACGGACGAACATCACGGTCGCCGCGAGCCGTGGCGTCGGGGAGGACGAGGGGTCCGGATCAGCGAGCCACTCGTCGATGCGCGCACGCAGGGACGGTGACTCGCTGATCGGGAAGTCGCGGAGCACCGCGTCAGTACCTCGGGTCTCGGCTGCTCAGTCGTCCGCGAGGGCGACGACGATCTCGACCTCGACGGGGGCGTCGAGCGGCAGCACGGCCACACCGACGGCGGACCGGGCGTGGATGCCGGCGTCCCCGAAGGCCTTGCCCATGAGCTCGCTGGCCCCGTTGATGACCCCGGGCTGGCCGGTGAACGAGGGGTCGGACGCCACGAACCCGACGAGCTTGACCACCTGCGTCACCTTGTCGAGGTCGCCGACGAGGCCCTTGACGGCGGCGATGGCGTTGAGCGCGCAGATCTGCGCGAGCTCGGCGGCCCGCTCCGGGGACACCAGGCCCTCGCCCACGCCGACCTTGCCGGTCTCGGCCAGGGCTCCGGACACCATGGGCAGCTGCCCGGAGGTGTAGATCCGGCGTCCGTCCTGGATCGCCGGGACGTAGGCGGCCACCGGCTTGGCGACCTCGGGCACGGTCAGGCCGAGCTCGGCCAGACGGTCTTCGACTCTGCTCATGTCAGGCTTTCTCCCGCTTCAGGTAGGCGACCAGTCCGTTGCCGTCGGGGCCGGTGAGGACCTGGACGAGCTCCCAGCCGTCCTCACCCCACTGGTCGAGGATCTGCTTGGTCGCGTGCACGATCAGCGGCACGGTCGCGTACTCCCATTTCTGCATGGTCCGCAGCCTAGCCACCGCTGGCAGGATGGGTGCATGGCCACTGCTGCGGACCGGAGCCCCATCGAGGTTCTCGACGAGCGGGCGGCCGCACCGACCCGCACGACGTCCTACGGCGACGACGACGCGCAGGTCTACGACGTGCGCCTCCCGAAGCGCCTCACGCGCTCGCTGACCGTCGTCATCGTGCACGGCGGCTTCTGGCGGGCGGAGTACGACCGGGGCCACGCCAGCCGCCAGGCCCAGGCCTTCGCCGACGCGGGTTACCCCGTCGCCGTGGTCGAGTACCGCAGGCCCGGCATGCCCGGTGGTGGCTGGCCCGGCACCGCACAGGACGTCGCTGCAGCCCTCACCGCCATCCGCCGCGACCCCGACCTCGCCCACCCGCCCGTGCTCGTCGGCCACTCCGCGGGGGGTCAGCTCGTCACGTGGGCCGCCGCCCAGCCGTGGGCGCACGGGCTGCGCGGGGCCGTGAGCCTCGCCGGCGTCGTGGACCTCGCGCACGGCGCGGCGACGCAGGTGGGTGGCGACGCCATACCGGCGTTCCTCGGGGGCTCCCCCGAGGAGGTGCCGCAGGCGTATGCCGCCGCCGACCCGGCGGTCCTGCCGCCGTCCGTCCCCGTCGTGCTCGTGCACGCGCGGGACGACGACGTGGTGCCCTTCGAGCTGAGCGAGCGGTATGCCGCGGCGCACCGCGGCCCGTCGGTGCGCCTCACCCCCGTGGCCGGCGGGGGCCATTACGGGCTGATCGACCCGGAGCACCCGGCGTTCGCCGAGGTCGCCGCGGCGGTGGACCTGCTCGCCTCCTAGTCTGGGCGCATGCCAGAGCGCGCCCTGCCCGACCTGTCCAAGGTCCGCCTGCACGTGGTGACGGGCAAGGGCGGCACCGGCAAGACGACCGTCGCAGCCGCCCTGGCCCTCGGGCTGTCGCGGCAGGGCAAGCGCGTCCTGCTGGTCGAGGTCGAGGAGCGGCAGGGCATCTCGCAGACGTTCGACGTCCCGCCGCTCGGCCACACCGAGACGCGGGTCGTCCACGACCGCAGCGGCGGTGAGGTCTGGGCGATCTCCGTCGACGCCAAGCAGTCGCTGGGCGAGTACCTCCAGAAGTTCTACAAGGTGGGCCGGGCCATGGGCCTGCTCGACAAGTTCGGGGCGGTCGACTTCGCGACCACCATCGCGCCAGGCCTGCGCGACGTCCTTCTCATCGGCAAGGTCTACGAGGCCGCCGGGCGCCGGGCCGGGCGCTCGGGTGCCCTCGCGTACGACGCGGTCGTGCTCGACGCCCCACCGACCGGGCGCGTGGTGCGGTTCCTCAACGTCAACGCCGAGGTGGCCGACGTGGCCAAGGTGGGGCCCATCCACAGCCAGGCCGACTCGATCACCCGGATGATGCGCAGCCACACGACCGCGGTCCACGTGGTGACGCTGCTCGAGGAGATGCCGGTCCAGGAGACCGTCGACGCCCTCAGGGACCTGCGGGCGGCCGACCTGCCCCTCGGGGCGATCGTCGTCAACCAGCTGCGCGACCCGCTCCTGTCCGACAAGGCCCTGAGGTCGGTGCGGGGCGGCCGGACGGCCAAGCTCGCCGAGGGTGTCGCCGCGGACCTCGCGTCCGTGGGGGTCAAGGCGACCGCCGGTGTCGTCGCCGGCCTGCTCGTCGACGCCGGCCAGCACGCGGACCGGGTGGCCCTCGAACGCGAGCAGGACGCGATCCTCGCCGAGCAGGGACGCCTCACGGTCCGCCTGCCGCTCCTGCCCGAGGGCACCGAGGGCGGCGGCATCTCCGTCCTTGCCGACGCCGTCGCCGAGCAGGGGATGATCTGATGGCCGCCCGCACCACCACCGGGCACGGCCTCGACGTCGCCGCGCTGCTCACCGACCCGGCCACCCGCATCGTCGTCTGCTGCGGCGCCGGCGGGGTCGGCAAGACCACGACGGCGGCGGCCATGGGCCTGTGGGCCGCCGAGCACGGTCGCAAGGTCGTCGTCCTCACCATCGACCCGGCCCGGCGCCTGGCCCAGTCGCTCGGGCTGACCGAGCTCGACAACACCCCGCGCCCCGTCGAGGGCGCCGGCGCCGGGGGCGGCTCCCTGGACGCGATGATGCTCGACATGAAGCGCACCTTCGACGAGGTGGTCGAGCAGCACGCCACCCCGGAGAAGGCCGCCCAGATCCTCGCGAACCCGTTCTACCAAGCCGTGTCGAGCTCGTTCGCGGGGACGCAGGAGTACATGGCGATGGAGAAGCTCGGCCAGCTGCGGGCCGAGGCCGACCGCACCGGGCGGTGGGACCTCGTCGTCGTCGACACCCCGCCGTCGCGCTCGGCGCTGGACTTCCTCGACGCGCCCAAGCGCCTGGGGTCCTTCCTCGACGGCCGGTTCATCCGGCTGATGACCGCCCCGGCCAAGGCCGGGGGGCGAGCCGGCTTCAAAGTGTTCAGCGTCGGCGTGACGATGGTGACGAGCACGATGTCCAAGCTGCTGGGCGGCCAGCTCCTCCAGGACGTGCAGACCTTCGTCGCGGCGCTCGACACCATGTTCGGCGGGTTCCGCGAGCGCGCGGACCAGACCTACGCGCTGCTCAAGAACTCCGAGACGGCGTTCGTCGTCGTGGCCGCCCCCGAACGCGACGCGCTGCGGGAGGCGTCGTACTTCGCCGGGCGCCTCGACGAGGAGCACATGCCGCTCGCCGGACTCGTCGTCAACCGCATCCAGCGGGTGGCCGCACCGTCGCTGCGCGCCTCACGGGCCCTGGCCGCCGCCGACCAGCTCGCCGACGCGGAGGGCCCGGACCGCAGCGCGACCAGCGCCGAGACCGAGGGACTGCTGCGCCTGCACGCCGTCCTCGCCGAGACCGCCGAGCGGCAGGAGCGGCAGGTGAGCCGGTTCACCGCCGGGCACCCCGGCATACCCCTCGTGGAGGTGCCGGCCGCGGCCCAGGACATCCACGACCTCGCCGGGCTGCGCGCGGTGGCGGCCTCCCTCACCGGGGGCTGAGCCCACCCCGGAACGCCGACGAGCCGGCCGCCTCGGGGGGGAAGGCGCCGGCTCGGGCTCGGTCGTGCGGGGTCGTGCTGTGCGCGCGGGGTCAGGCGCTCTCCTCGTCCCGGGACTGGCCACGGGCCGCGGCGAACAGGTTCGCCCAGGAGGTGATGTTGGGTCGGCGCTTGAGCAGGGCGCGGCGCTCGCGCTCCGTCATCCCTCCCCAGACACCGAACTCGGTGCGGTTGTCGAGGGCGTCGGCGAGGCACTCGGCGATGACCGGGCACCGCTGGCAGACGACCTTGGCGGTCTGCTGGGCGGCTCCCTGGACGAAGAGGGCGTCGGGGTCGGCGGTGGAGCAGGAGCCCAAGGGCGCCCAGTCCTCGACCCATCCAGTACCCGCCGCACCCGATCGGGTGGGTCGCGCTGGTGCGATCGTCATCTCAGTGCCTCCAGATGCTGCAGAACAAGGCGGCTGCGGTTGCGCCTCATGACTGTTCCAATGTTTGAGAAACGATAGGAAGGTGGGGACTGCAACGACATGGCCCATTCGTGTAGTTCTGCGAGGGCCAAAGGGACTAGTCATTCCGAACCACCTCGTAGCGTCCGCTCCGCGAGGGCATTCCCGCAGGTCAGCGACTCCCCGCCGCGCGAACCCGGGTCCATCCAGATGAGCCGGTTACCCTGTGCCCATGCACGGTCGCGCCACCAACCTCGGTAATGTCCTCAGTTTGCTCGGAGCCTTCGTCGCCACGGCGATGGTCATGGGCCTGCTGGCGGCTGGACTGTTGATCCCCGCGGTGGGGGCGACGGGCACGGCGGCGACCTCGGGGGTGACCGCCTTCGACGACCTGCCGGGCGAGTTCACCGCCTCCGCCCTGTCGCAGCAGTCGAAGATCGTCGACGCCCAGGGCAAGGTCCTCGCGACCCCCCAGGAGGAGAACCGGATCATCGTCAACCTCAAGGACGTCGCGCCGATCATGCAGAAGGCGCAGATCGCGATCGAGGACAGCCGCTTCTACGAGCACGGCGGGGTCGACCCGCGCGGCATCGCCCGCGCGATGGTCTCCAACGCGCAGGGCGGCGACACCCAGGGCGCCTCCACCCTGACCCAGCAGTACGTCAAGCTCACGCTGCAGGAGAACGCGCTGCGCAACAACGACGAGGAGGCCGCGAAGGCCGCCGTCCGCGTCAGCGCCGCCCGCAAGATCCAGGAGATCAAGTACGCGGTCACCCTCGAGAAGGAGATGACCAAGGACCAGATCCTCCAGGGCTACATGAACCTCGCCTACTACGGCGACCTGGCCTACGGCGTCGAGGCTGCCGCACAGCACTACTTCAGCATCTCCGCCAAGGACCTCAACATCCCGCAGGCCGCGCTCCTGGCCGGCCTGGTGCAGAACCCCAGCCGCACGGACCCGATCAACAACCCCGAGCGCGCGCAGGCCAGGCGCGACGTCGTGCTCGACCGCATGCACGACCTGGGGATCATCGGCGACAAGGCCTGGAAGAACGCCAAGGCCATCCCGGTCAAGAAGATGCTCAAGCGCAAGGACCCCCTGAGCAACTGCGCGGCCTCCCGTGAGCCGTACTTCTGCAACTACGTCATGGCCTACCTCAAGACCATGCCGGAGCTGGGCAAGACGGTCCCCGAGCGGATCAAGAACATCACCCAGGGCGGCCTGACGATCCAGACGACGCTCAACCCGACGACCCAGGAGCTGGCCCGCAAGCAGCTCACCAAGCGGGTCCCCGTCGGCAACGACGAGCACATCGGCGCCGCCGCGGCGATCGTCCAGCCGGGCACCGGCAAGGTCGTCGCGATGGTGCAGAACACCACGTACACGACCGGCAAGGGCAGCGAGACCAAGGGCCTCACCGGCCTCAACTGGAACGTCGACCGTGAGTACGGCGGCGAGAACGGCTTCCAGTTCGGGTCGACCGCCAAGATGTACGCGATCGTCGAGGCGCTCAAGCGCGGCCAGTCGGTCAACGGCACCATCCCGTCGAAGTTCGCCACCACGAAGCAGCCGGCGGTCTACTCCCCGCAGGAGCAGGGCAAGTGCGGTGACCAGGGCAACTGGGAGGTGCGCAACGACGAGGCGATCGGCGGCAAGCCGATCCCACTGAAGACCGCCACCGCCAAGTCGGTCAACACCGCGTTCGCGTCGTTGGTCCTCAAGCTCGGCACCCCGAACGTCCGCAACATGATGACGACGATGGGCCTGCACAACGGGTACGGCGAGCCCATCCTGTGCAGCCCGGCCGCGGTCACCCTCGGCGCCGGCACGGCGACCCCGCTGACCCTGGCTGCGAGCTACGCGACCCTGGCCGCCAACGGCAAGTACTGCAAGCCCAACCCCATCCTGTCGATCACGACGAACGACAAGAAGGCCATCAAGCTCAACCCGACGCCGTGCAAGCAGGTCATCGACCCCGACGTCGCCAAGGGCGCCACCGAGCTCCTCACCGGCGTCATCAAGAACGGCACCGGCACCGGCGCGAGCCTCGGCTCCCGCCCGGCCGCCGGCAAGACCGGCACCACGGACAACCACTACCAGTCGTGGTTCGTCGGCTACACGCCCCAGCTCGCCACCGCGGTCTGGGTCGGCACGCCGTACACGCAGTTCCGCATGAAGAACGTCAGCCTGGCCGGCACCTACTACGGCGAGGTCTTCGGTGGCACCATCTCGGCACCGGTGTGGCAGGCCATCATGAAGGGCGCGTCGGAGGGCATGCCCATCCGCGACTTCGACACCCCGAGCGACAAGATCCAGAACGGTGACAAGGTCGCCGTCCCGTTCGTCGGTGGCCTGACCGTCGACGAGGCCACCGCGCGCCTCACGGACGCCGGGTTCAAGGTGCAGGTCGCGGGCAGCACGAACAGCGGCTACGGCCAGGGCCGGGTCGTCTACACGTCCCCGAACGGCACGGCGCTGCGCGGCGACACGATCGGTCTCTACCTCTCGACCGGGTACGTGCCCCAGGCTCCTACGCCGAGGGCAAGCAACACCCCGAAGCCCAACCCGACGCCCACGAAGAGCAAGCCCACCAAGCCGCCGAAGCCGAAGAAGCCGTGACCTCGGCCTCGTGACGACGGAGGCCCCCACCGGTTCGCCGGTGGGGGCCTTCGTCGTGAGAAGCCTTGCTGCACATGGCGGCTGGTCACCGCCGGTACGGGGGTCAGCGACCCGCGAGGGACGCCTTCACGACCGAGGCCACCCGGCCTCCGTCGGCGCGGCCCGCGACGACGGCGCCCGCCGCCTTCATCACCTGGCCCATCTGCTGCATACCGGTGGCGCCGGTGTCCGCGATGGCGGCGGCGACGATGGCCGCGAGCTCCTCGTCGGACAGCTGGGCGGGCAGGTAGGCCTCGAGGATGGCGAGCTCGGCGTCCTCCTTGGCGGCCAGCTCGGGGCGGCCCGCGTCGGTGTAGGCGGTCGAGGCCTCCTTGCGCTTCTTGGCCTCCTTGGCCAGGACCTTGAGCACCTCGTCGTCGGTCAGCTCACGGGCCTCGGTGCCCGAGACCTCCTCGTTCGTCATGGCGGTGAGGGCCATGCGCAGCGTGCCGGAGCGCACCTGGTCCCGCGCGCGCATGGCGGAGGTGAGGTCGCTCTGGACGGTGGCCTTGAGGCTCTGGTCGGTCATGGGGCCAGTGTCGCAGGCGGTGGGTGCGGTCCCCAACCGTGTTGTCTGCGGGTTGTTTGCGAGGATGGGTCGCGATGAACACGTATCTGCGGACGGTGGGCGGGGTGGCTGCCCTCGGGGTGGCCGGACTCGGGTGGGCGAGCCTCGTGGAGCGGAACTGGTTCGCACTGCGCCGGTTCACCGTGCCGGTGCTGGCCCCCGGGGCCCAGCCCCTGCGCGTCCTGCAGGTCTCCGACCTGCACCTGGTGCCGCGCCAGCAGCACAAGGTGGAGTGGGTCCGCAGCCTCGCGGCCCTGGCTCCCGACCTCGTGGTCAACACCGGTGACAACCTCGCGGCGCACGACGCCGTGCCCGAGGCGCTGAGGGCGATGGCGCCGCTGTTCGAGTTCCCCGGGGTGTTCGTCCTCGGGTCCAACGACTACTACGCGCCCGTGCCGAAGAACCCTGCCCGCTACCTCACCCGCCGCCACGCGCACGCCCCCGCCAGCCGCATCACCCTGCCGGTGGAGGACCTCCGGGCAGGCATGGTCGGCGGCGGCTGGACCGACCTCGACAACGCCCGGACGGTGCTGTCGGTGGCCGGTTCCCCTGTCGAGGTCGTCGGCACCGACGACGCCCACATCCGGCACGACCGCTACGCCGACGTCGCCGGCCCCGCCTCCCCCACCGCCGCCCTGACCGTGGGGGTCACGCACGCGCCGTACCAACGGGTGCTCGACCCGATGGCCGCGGACGGGGCACGGCTCCTGCTCGCCGGCCACACCCACGGCGGCCAGCTGGCCGTCCCCCTGTATGGCGCGCTGGTCACCAACTGCGACCTGCCCACCAACCGCGCCAAGGGGCTGTCGCGGTGGTGGCCCGGTGCCGGGTCGGCGCCCTCGAGGCAGGCTCCGGCCGATGCCGCCTGGCTCCACGTGTCGGCCGGGCTGGGCACGTCGCCGTACGCGCCGGTGCGCTTCGCCTGCCGCCCCGAGGCGACCCTGCTGACCCTCGTCCCCCGCTAGCCCCGCGCCTGTCCGGCGCCGGTCGGACCACTGTCGGCTGGGCCGATTGGGAGGCGCGGCAGGCCGTGGGCTATTCTTCCTTGTCGCTGCCGAAACCAGTCCCTGACCACGTCAGATCTGCTCGGGAGCGACGGCCACGGGGTGTGGCGCAGCTTGGTAGCGCGCTTCGTTCGGGACGAAGAGGCCGCAGGTTCAAATCCTGTCACCCCGACCAGATCGACCATGGTCAGAGGCCACCAACCACAACCTGGTTGGTGGCCTCAGCCATGTCCGCCCGACCCATGTCGCAGGGCTGGCGATGAGTCTGCTTCCCGACCGCGGTCCACCTCGCATGAACTCTTCCGCGTACGAGAAGGACCCCCGCGTGGACGCCTACATCGATGCCCTGCCGTCGTGGCAGCAGGTGCTCTGCCGACGGCTGCGCGACCTGGCCCACGCGGCCGACCCCGAGCTCACCGAGACGATCAAGCGCACGGTGCAGCCGTACTTCGTGCTCGAGGGGAACGTGTGCGCCCTCCTGGCTGCCCGGGACCACGTCAACCTGTTCGTCTACGACGGCGCGATCGTCGACGACCCCCACGGGTTGGTCACGGCCGGGCACCAGAACTCCACGGCACGCACGATCGGCTTCCGCGAGGGGGACGCGATCGATGAGCCTGCGCTGCTCGAGTTCCTGCGTCAGGTCATCGCGAACAACCGCGCCGGCGGCTGGCGAGCGATCAAGGCATCTCGCTGAGCCCGTCCTGGGCCCGCCGTCGCGCCAGGGCGCGCCAGGCGTTCCGGAACATGAACCAGCGCCATCCGACGAGGACGACCCCCACGGCGCAGTAGCCGACCCGTCCCACGACGCCGTGGTGGCTCAGGAGGCCCGCGACGGGAACGCCGGCGACGATGACCAGCAGGACCAGCTGGGTCGCCATGGCCACGCGCAGCACCGTCGTGCTGGGCGGAGGCGTGTGGAAGGGGGACTCGGGGCCCGGGGTCGAGCCGAACCTGTCCGACCAGCTCGCCGGACCACGGGGCGTGGCGCCGCCCTCCACGTCGTCGGGACCGGGCGGCATACCTGCATTGTCGGCACACCAGGCTGCGCCATGCACCCCGGCGGCCCGAGCCGGACGTGCCGTCATGCGCCGTGCCCACGACGACGCCGGAACCCTTCGACCGGTCGCGAACGCGAGGGCCAGGCGATGGTCCTCGCCCGGGCCGACTGACGAGCCGCCACACCCACCTGCCACAGGTTGCTGCCGTAGCCACAGGGTGCGCCCTGTGGCTACGGCAGCAACGTCACCTAGCAGAGGGTGCGGCTCACGGCGGTCCGGGACGTGGGACGGCTCTGGGACGAATTCGTGGGCCGGCCGCGACCCCGGGTATCGTGGGCGCTCGAAAGGGAGTAGTCCCCAATCGCCGCGTCGACACACTGACCCCCGGGTCCGGTGCGGTGGGCCACCGGATCTGACCGGTGGCGGACGAGACTTTCGACCAGTACACGAACCCATTTTCGGACGTGCCTGGTCGAAGGGACGTCACGGACACGTTCTCCTCGGCCTGGCGGCTAGGAGACACGAACCCCATGTACGCCTTCCTGTTGAGCACGGCAGTCATCTTCGTGGCCGAGCTCGGCGACAAGAGCCAGCTCATGGCGATGACCTTCGCCACGCGCTACACCGTGCGCCAGGTGCTCATCGGCATCACGGTCGCCACCGCGATCGTCCACCTCGCCTCGGTCGGGATCGGTGCCGTCGTCGGCAACTCCTTCGCCGACAAGCAGTGGATCATCTCGATCGTCGCCGGCGTCGCCTTCATCGCCTTCGCGGCGTGGACCCTGCGCGGCGACGAGCTGACCGAGGACGAGGCCGACAAGGCCCGTCGCAGCACCGGCAAGGCGATCGTCGCCGTCGGCATCGCCTTCTTCCTCGCCGAGCTCGGCGACAAGACCATGCTCGCCACCATCACCCTCGCCACCCAGGAGGGGTGGCTCGGGACGTGGATCGGCAGCACCGTCGGCATGGTCGCCGCGGATGCGCTCGCCATCGGCGTGGGTGCGGTCCTCGGCAAGAAGCTCCCCGAGCGCGTCATCAAGATCGGCGCCTCGGTGGCGTTCCTCGTGTTCGGCCTCATCCTCATCGCTGAGGGCCTCGGCTGGTTCTGACGATCACCGCCCAGGTATGGCGCCCGCGCACCGCGCGTGGGCGCCATACCTGGGCGTGGGCGGCGTTCCGCCGCCTGAGGGCCGTTCGACCGCCTGCGGGCCGTTCCCCCATGTGGACCGTTCCCCGGCCGGGGGCGGCGGGACGCTCAGGAGGCGGACAGGTGGCCGCCGGCCACGGCGACGGCCGTGGAGGCTGCACGCTCGACCCCGTCCGGTGCGACGAACCCGTCGGCGGCGAACCGGGCCAGGAAGTCCTCGGCCGGGATGGGACGACCCATGTAGTGGCCCTGGGCCAGGTCGACGCCCTCGAGCGCGAGGACGTCGAGCACGGCCGCGCCGCTGACGTACTCCGCGACCGTGCGCTTGCCCAGGTCGTGGGCGACGCGCACCACCGACGACACGATGGCGCGGTCGGTCGGGTCGACGTCGCATCGGGCGACGAACTCGCCGTCGATCTTCACGTAGGCGAAGGGCAGGTGCTTGAGGTAGCTGAACGAACCGAACCCGGCACCGAAGTCGTCGAGCGCGAACCGGCAGCCCTCCTGCCCCAGGCGTTCGGCGAACACCCTGGCCGCGGCCAGGTCGGGCACGATCGCCGTCTCGGTGATCTCGAGGACCAGTCCGTTGCCGTTCGCCCCCGAGCGGAGCAGGGCGGCCTGCACGACCTCTTCGATCTGGCTGTCACCCACCGAGCAACCGGAGAGGTTGACCGAGAGCTCGAAGTCGGGGTCGACCGCCTGGAAGCGCTGGAGCAGCGGGATCGCGCGCTCGAGGACCCACCGGTCGATGGCCAGGACGAGGCCGGACTTCTCGGCCTGCTGGAGGTACTCGCCGGGCGGCAGTGCGTCCGGCCCCTCACCGAAGCGCAGGAGCACCTCGCCGCCGGTGACCCGGCCACGGCCGATGTCCCAGATCGGCTGGAGGTGCAGGCTGAACTCGTCGTTGGCGATCGCGGTCTCGATGCGCTGCGTCCAGCCCAGGGTGGACGTGGCGCTCGGGCCGACCGTGCCACCGGCAGCCAGCACGGCCCAGCCGTCGCGACCGCTCTGCTTCGCCTGGTACATCAGGGAGTCCGCGTTCGTCAGGAGCTCCTCGGCGCCCTCGGGTCCCGTCTCCTGGGCTCCGATGACGACAGCCCCCACGCTGGCGGTGACGGCGTCGGCCGCTGCACCGAGCGCCGTGCTGTGGGCCCGGACCGCGGTCACCAGGTGCTCGGCGACGAGCTCGGTCCCCGCCTGGTCGGTCTCCAGGAGCAGGACCGCGAACTCGTCCCCACCGAGGCGCGCGACGATGTCGGTGCTGCGGACGCTCTGGCGGAGCACCTCGGCCAGCGAGGTGAGGAGGACGTCACCCGCGGCGTGGCCGAGGGTGTCGTTGACCTCCTTGAAGTGGTCGAGGTCGATGAGCAGCAGCGCGCCCCGCGGCCCGTAGCGCCGGCAGAAGTCGAGGTGGCGGTCCAGCTCGACGGCGAAGCGGCGACGGTTCGCCAGCCCGGTCAACGGGTCGTGGTCGGCGAGGTGGGCGAGCTGCTGCTCGTAGGTGTGCCGCTCGGAGACGTCGGCGACGTTGACGAGGAGCTCGTCCTCCTCGGGCGACCCACCACCGGCGAGGACCGTGCTGGAGAGGTTGAGGTGCACCTCACCCCCGAGCGGGGTGTTCACCGTCCAGTCGGTGCGGGCGCCCGCCTCACGGGTGGTGCAGGCGAGGAGCGTCGGTATGCGGTCGTCCTCGGCATCACCGAGGGCGGCCAGGGGCGTGCCCACGAGCTGGGCCTCGGTGCGACCGAGCAGCAGGCACAGCGACGGGTTGACCTGGCGGACGAAGCCGTCCCGGCCGAGCACCGCGATGCCGTGGGGTGCGTCGACGAACAGGCGCTGGATGCGGTCGTGGCTGGCGCGCAGCAGTCGCTCGCGCTCGCGGTCACGGCTGACGTCGCGCGCCATGATCAGCACGGCCCCCGACGTGGTCGTCGCGCCCGGCAACGGGCTCACCCAGATCTCGTGCTCCGCCCCGGACTCGGGGGCGACCAGCTCGACGACGCCGTCACGTCCCCGCAGCGCGCCCTCGATGAGCGGCTCGAGCTTCGCGAAGCTCTTCGGCGTGAACGCCTGGGACACGTCACGGCCGGCCGCCGTGGCCAGTCCCTGGCGACGCGCACCACCGCCGGTGGACAGCGAGACCTCGAGCGTCCGGTCGAGCACGAGCACCGCGGTGTCGGGGAGGTGGTCCATCGACAGGCGCCAGAGGGCCTGCGCCTCCTTGAGCTCACGACGCATCTCGACCGCCGCGGTGGTGTCGACGGCGACACCGAGGTAGCCGATGACCTCGCCCTCCTCCGACCGCAGCTCGGTCACGGCCAGTCGGACCGAGATGCGACGGCCGTCCTTGCGGACGTAGGTCCACTCGCGGCTCGGCATGTGGTTCTCGGCCAGGGTGGCGAAGACGGCGACACCCGCCACGACCCCGAGCTGGCCGGCCGCCTGGACGATCTCGTCGGCGTCGTGGATGAGCTCGTGCACCTTGCGGCCCACCGCCTCGGAGGCGTCGTACTTGAGCATGTCCTCGGCGCCGACGTTGAAGTTGGTGATGACCCCGTGGACGTCGACGCTGATGATGCTGGTCAGGGTGGCGCCACCCATGATGGCGCGCAGCTGGGCCGCAGCCTCGCGCTCGGCGCGGTTCTGGGCCGTCAAGCCCCTGATGACGCCCTGGATGACCGGCGCGGCGAGCAGCGCCACCGCCGACCACAGGACGGCCGGGCGCCACTCGAGCGGGACGGTCTCCCCCGGGGCTGCGGTGAGGTTGGTCGCGAGCGACGGGCCGATGAAGGCGAGCACCGACAGGAACGCCGCCACTGCGAGGTCGCCCAGGGTCCCGAACAGGGCCAGCCACACGATCGGCACCGCGATCAGCGGCCCGACACCGGAGACGGCACCGCCGAGGGCGTCCCGCAGGAGGATCACGGACACCATGACCGCCAGGGGGGCCGTGGCGTCGACCCACGAACGCTGGCGGCGCCATACCGACAACGCCCCGAGGGCGAGCCCGCAGACGAGCAGGGCCAGGGCGACGACGGCCTCGGTGTTCAGCCGGGGTGAGGGGAGCAGGGTTGCGGCCAGGGAACCGGCGACGAGCACACCGAAGGCGATGCCCTCGTTCCGGCGGGGGCGCGCACCCGTGGCCGACTGCGCGACATGGCGCAGGGTCGGGGGCAAATCGCGGGGGCTCACGGGGCCTCGGTCCGGGTCTGGGTCTCGGGTTGGGTCTCGGGTTGGGTCTCGGGTTGGGTCTCGGGTTGGGGCTCGGGTTGGGGCTCGGCCGGGATGGGGATGAGCTCGTGGATGTCGGCGCTCGAGTCGGCGCCGTCGTACGCCCAGCTCGGCTTGAGCAGGACGAGGTCGGGCAGCACCCACCGGGGACCGATGTAGCCCTCGAGGGCGGCCACGAGCCGCTCGAGGTAGGGCAGCGAGGTGTCCGGGGTGACGTGGCCGACGGGGAGCTGGGGTCGGAACCGGCGCCGGTCGACGTGCAGGCCGAGGGCCTGGACGACGTCGGGGATGGACCGCGCGATGCTGACGAGGCGGTCGACGTCGCCGACCAGAGGGGTGGCCACCGAGAGGTCGCCGGGCGCCGTGAGCGCGAGGCACCCCGCCATCTGCAGCCGAGGGGGCGGGGCCCACTCCTTGGCGGCCTCGGTGAGCTGGGCGACGAGCCGGGCCGCGTCGGCGCGGGCGAGGTTGCCGAAGCTCGTGACGTGCACGTGCATGTCGTCGACCGAGACGGGCGCGAACTCCTCGGGCCGTCCCGGGACGGAGCGGACGAGGTCGACGAGCTGTTCGACCGCTTCACGGGGAGGGAAGAACGCCGCGTGCAGGAGCACGGGACCACTCTCCTTCCAACTCGGCGGTTACGGGGCGACCGCGACCCGGGCACGGGTCGCGCGTGCCGATGATAGGCGCCGAATGCGGCGGTTCAGCGTTGTTTGGGCCGTGGGACGACCAGTACCAGCCGATCGGACGAGGAGGTTCCGACCGCTGGTCGGCGACGAGCCCGGCTGTGGCAGGCGTCTCCCACCGCGCATAGGGTCGTCCCATGCCACAGACCGTCAAGGGCGTCATCGCCCGCAGCAAGGGTGCCGACGTCGAGCTCGTCGACATCGTCGTGCCAGACCCCGGCCCCGGCGAGGCGGTCGTCCAGATCCAGTCGTGCGGGGTGTGCCACACCGACCTGCACTACCGCGAGGGTGGCATCAACGACGAGTTCCCGTTCCTGCTCGGGCACGAGGCTGCCGGGGTGGTCGAGGCCGTCGGCGAGGGCGTCACCGACGTCGCGCCCGGTGACTTCGTCATCCTCAACTGGCGCGCGGTCTGCGGACAGTGCCGCGCCTGCGCCAAGGGCAAGCCCTGGTACTGCTTCAACACCCACAACGCCAAGCAGAAGATGACGCTCGAGGACGGCACCGAGCTCTCCCCAGCGCTCGGGATCGGCGCCTTCATCGAGAAGACCCTCGTCGCCGCCGGCCAGTGCACCAAGGTCGACGCCGAGGCGGACGCCGCCGCCGTGGGCCTGCTGGGCTGCGGGGTCATGGCCGGCTTCGGCGCGGCCGTCAACACCGGTGGCGTCGGCCGGGGCGACTCGGTGGCCGTCATCGGCTGCGGCGGGGTCGGCAACGCTGCGATCGCGGGTTCCGCCGTGGCCGGCGCGACGACGATCATCGCCGTGGACGTCGACGACCGGAAGCTCGAGGGCGCCAGGGCCTTCGGCGCGACCCACACGGTCAACGGCAAGGACGAGGACGTCGTCGAGCGCATCCGCGAGCTCACCGGCGGCTTCGGTGCCGATGTCGTCGTGGAGGCCGTCGGCCGTCCCGAGACCTACGAGCAGGCGTTCTACGCCCGCGACCTCGCCGGCACCGTGGTCCTCGTCGGGGTCCCGACCCCCGACAAGGAGGTCACCCTGCCGATGATCGAGATCTTCGGTCGCGGTGGTGCCCTCAAGTCCAGCTGGTACGGCGACTGCCTGCCCTCGCGCGACTTCCCCATGCTCGTCGACCTCTACCGCCAGGGCCGGTTCGACCTCGACGCCTTCGTGTCGGAGCGGATCGGGCTCGGCGACATCGAGGGCGCGTTCCACAAGATGGAGCGCGGCGAGGTCCTCCGCTCGGTCGTGGTCCTGTGAGTGACTCCGGTATGCCGTCGATCGGCCCCTCCCCGGGCGGCGTGCGGGTCGACCGGCTGGTGACCTCGGGCCAGTTCGAGCTCGACGGCGGCAGCTGGGACGTGGACAACAACGTCTGGGTGCTGGGCGACGACAAGGAGTGCGTCATCATCGACGCCGCCCACGACGGCCGCGCCATCGTGAAGTCGATCGACCGCGAGCGCCGCGTCATCGGGGTCATCTCGACCCACGCCCACAACGACCACATCAACGCGGTCGGCGAGGTCTGCGACGGCACCCGCGCCCCGGCATACCTGCATCCTGCGGACCGGATGCTCTGGGACGAGCTGTATCCCGTCACCCCCGACCACGAGCTGGCCGACGGCCAGGTCGTCACGGTCGGCGACGTGGACCTGCACGTCATCCACACGCCGGGCCACACCCCCGGCTCGTGCTGCCTCTACGCGCCCGCGCTCGGGGTCCTGTTCACCGGCGACACCCTGTTCAACGGTGGACCGGGCGCGACGGGACGCTCCTGGAGCGACTTCGGGACGATCATCGAGTCGATCCGCGACAAGGTCCTGACCCTGCCCGACGAGACGGTCGTCCTCACCGGGCACGGTGACTCGACCGTGATCGGCGCCGAGGCACCGCACCTGCAGGAGTGGATCGACCGCGGCCACTGAGCCGGCGCTCCCGCGCGAGGCCTGCAGGACGTAGGGGCCTGGAGACCTACAGGACGTACAGGCCGAGCATCACCAGGAGCACGGCGGCGGCGTAGAGGACCACGATGGCCCCCGCGACGGCGACAGCGGTGTGGCTCACCCACCACCGTGACGTGTGGTGGGTCGGGTCCAGCTGCTGGATGGTGCGCATCGGCGTGCCCCTCTCGTCGGGTCCTGCCCTGTCGTTCGAGGCTACGCCGGGTCCCTGCACCCTCGTGAGCGCCACGCCGCCGCGCTCCCGGGGTGCGCCTCAGCCGCGGTAGCTCTCCACGACCTTGGGGTCACGCACCTGCGCGGCCGCGGGGTCCTCGCCGAACTCCCGCTTGGCCCGGCGCTGCCGCAGCAGGTCCCAGCACTGGTCGAGCTCGACCTCGATGGAGCGCAGTCGCTGGTTCTCCTCCTCGACGCTGATCTCGCCGGACCCGAGCTTCGACCGGAGTCCGTGCTCCTCGTCGATGAGTCCCTTGATGTGGTGCTGGATGTCGATGTCGTCGGCCATGTGCCCACTATCGCACCGGCCCCTACCGCTGGCGAGGGTCCGCTGCTTTCATGGTCGGGTGGCACCAGCACGTGTGCCGAGCGGGAACCCTGTGGCCGGCACGGTGGTCGCGGGTGGCGGGCTGGCGTCCCTGGCCGACGCCGTTGCGCAGGTCTCCCCCGCCGTGGGCGGTCACGCCGTGGTGCTGACCCGCCTCTCGCAGCCGACCCCGGTGGCGTCCGCCGTGGTCCACGAGCTGGTCGACCTCCTCGTCGAGCGCGGCGCCGGTGACGTCACCATCGGCTTCCGGCTGCGCGCCCACGACCGCGACCGCGGCCACGACTCCGTCGTCGAGCTGGCCCGGCTGGCCGGCCTGGGAGGACGCACCCCGCGCGGACACCCCTACGACGTGGTGGACCTGGCCATCGACGGGGACCACACCCTCGCGCCTCCTGCGAGCGTCCTGCACGGGTGCGCGGTCTCCACCGTCTGGGCGGGGGCCGGCACCCGGGTGCTCCTCGGTCGCGCCGTGACCGACCTGCTCGACGGGTATGCCGCCGCCCTCGACCCGCTCCTGCGTGCCGGCGAGGAGGTGGCCGGGGCCGCTCCTGCCGACGTCGTCGCCGACCTGCTCGACCTCGTGCCGCCCCAGCTCGTGGTCGTCGACGCCCTCGAGGCCGCCGTGGGTCCGGACGGCGGGCGCCTGCCCCGGCTGCTCGACACCGGCGCCCTCGTCGTGGGGACCGACGTCCTGGCCGTGGACGGCGCGGTCGCGGGGCTGCTGGGACAGGACCGCAGCAGCTCGCGGTTGTTCGCGGGCGCGTTGGCCCGGCGCGGGACAGGACCCGGGGACGGCCGGGTCCACGGGTTCGGGGACGGCCGCGGTGGCCCCTCGACCCGTTCCGGGGTCCGCGGGGCGGTCGTCCCGTTCGCCGGCACGCACGGCCCGCACCCGGCCGCTCGGGCGGCAGCGGTCCGCCTGGCGGCCGACCCGGAGCTCGAGCGGGTCCTGTCGGCCTCGATCGGCGGCCCGGACCCCGGGGCCGCCCCCGCCGACCCGGTGCTGGCGGTGGTCCGCGCCGTGCTCACCCCGCTGGTCGAGGCGGCCGCCGACGGGGTCGGGGCGTTCGCCCTGTCCGGGGTGGTCGACGCGGTCGCTGCGGCCGCCCACGGGGTCCGCGCCTGGCAGACGGGGCTGGACAAGTCGGCGGTGCCCCGACGCGTGGTGCCCCTGGGGTTCGACCCCGGGTCGCTCGACGGCAGTGCCTACGACGGGCTGCCCGAGTTCTTTGCCGAGTTCGACGCCCTCGTCGGAGCCATGACGCCTCCAGCGGGTGACGACGACGCCCTGCGCTGGCGGCTGGTCGACGGTGCGACGGTCTTCGAGACCACGCGTGACCTGCCGGCGGACTTCGACGCGTTCGTCGCCCGCGTCGACGTGGCGGCCGGGATCAGCCTGATGGCCGACTACCTCGGCGGGAGGAGGGTCACGGTGCCCGGTGGTGCGCCCGGCACCACCCGCCAGGCCGAGCGCAACCTCTACCTCCCGCAGCCCAACTACCTCGCCCTGTGGGGTGGGGAGCCCATCGACGTCTGCAAGGTCGAGCTCGTCGAGCGCGGCCCCGAGGAGCACCGCCTCACCTGGCGAACTCTCCACAGCCCCAACGGTTCTGCTGTCTTCGACGACGGCTCCCTGACCTTTTCCCGGAGCGCCCGCGGCACGCTGGTCCGAGTGCGTGGGCGTCAGCTGTTCAGCCTGCCACCGTCGTGGGCCGGGATCGACCTGGCGGCCCTGCCCGAGCTCCGTGAGCCGTTGCTCGAGGAGGCCTACCGACGCTTCTTCACGACCACGTTCGACAACCTGGAGGCCTGTTTCGAGGGACGTGAGTTCCGCATCGGCAGGCCTCCCACGTCACCGACCGACCCCCTCCTCACGCGCTCCCTGGAGCTGCTGCTCGGCGCTGCCCGCTCCTGGGTGGACGACCGGGCACCCGAGGCCGCCCGGCCCGACAGCGCGGACGTCGACCTGCACGGCTTCCACCACGTCCGGGGCTCCCGGTGAGGGTGGCGGTCACCGGGGCCACCGGGCTCGTCGGCGGCCGCGTCGTCGAGGCCGCACGGGCCGCGGGGCACGACGTGGTGGCCGTGACCCGGCCGAGTTCGGGCGACCCGGGAGCACCACTGCTGGTGGGAGGACTCCCGGTCCCCCGCAGGACCGCGGACCTCACCGACCAGGGGGCGCTGGTCGCTGCGCTGGAGGGGTGCGACGGGCTCGTCCACTGCGCCGCCGTCTACGCGTTCGGTGCAGCCCGGGCACAGGAGGTCAGCCGGGTCAACGGCGACGGCACCCGGTCCGTCCTTGCCGCTGCGGCCCGCGCACGGGTGCGAAGAGCGGTCGTCACCTCCTCCTCGGTGACCCGTGGGTCGTCCGGCGCCGCCCGTTCGCGCACCGAGCACGACGTCCTCGGTGACGAACCCGCCCCCGCCTACTACGCCAGCAAGGTCGCCCAGGAGGAGGTGGCGCTCGAGGCCTCGTCCGCACACGGCATACCCGTCGTGCTGGCGCTGCCCACGGTGGTCCTCGGGGGTCCGTTCGCGCGGCTCGCCCCGAGCAACGCCATCGTGCTGCGCTACCTGCTCGACCCCACGCGGAGCACCTTCCCCGGGGGCTGCAACGTGGTCGACGCGCGGGACGTGGGTGCCGGGCACGTCGCGCTGCTCGAGCGCGGCACCTCCGGCGAGCGCTACCTGCTCGGTGGCGAGGACGTCACGTGGCGCACGCTGCACACGTTGGTGTCCGACCTCGCTGGCCTGCCGGGACCTTTCGCCGAGCTCGATGCACCGAACGCCTGGGCGGTGGCGGCTGCGAGCGAGTGGTGGGCGTCGCTCACCGGGGCCTCGCCGCTGTCGACCCGCGACGAGGCCACCACGGTCGGCCGGTTCTACTGGTACTCCAGCGCGAAGGCCACCGACCTCGGGTATGCCGCGCGGCCGGCCCGCGCCGCCGTGGCCTCGTCCCTGGCGTGGTTGGCGGTGAGTCCCGACCTGCCGCGGTGGGCGAGGGAGGGGCTGCGCCTGCACCCGGAGGTGCGGGCCGCCCGCGAGCTCGTCCCGGCACCCCTCGTCGAGGCCGACGCCGTCAGTCCGCGACCTCGACGGTCACCTCCAGCGTGGCCTCGTCGCCGCCGCTGACCTCGATCGTGCCGGTGTAGCGCTGTCCGGGACGGACCAGGTCCGGGTCGAGGTCGGCCTCCACGCGGACGTGGTGCTCCTCGCCCGCACCGATGGTCACGCGCTCCGGGTCGACGCGCAGCTCCAGCGCCACCACGGTGCCGGTGGAGTCGCGCAGCTCGCTGGCGGCGAGCTCGATCCGCCGTGGTCGGGGATGGCGGTTCACGACCGTCACCGAGGCCTGCGCCACCTGCCCGGAGGCGGCACGCAGGAGGACGGGCACGACCGCAGGGGCACCATCGCCGGTCCCGCCGGTCCCGCCGGTCCCGTCGGCCGCACCGGTCGCGGTGGCGGTCGGGGGCGGGGCGGTCCGTTGGCCCGGCCGGGCGCGGCTCCCGCGCGACCCCGCGCCGGCCGTCGTCGACTCGCTGATCACCCGTCCCGCCGCCCGACTGCCCAGGGCCAGCAGCTCACCGGCGTAGTCGAGCCCGAGGGCTCCGACCTCCCGCCAGTACCGGGCGCTCTCCCTCGTGACGGCGTCGACGTACGCCCGGCCGGTCGCCGTCCGGTCGACCTCGCCGGACAGGGTCGCCCGACCGAGGTCGATCGACTGCCTGGCCAACGACGACTGGGCCTGCAGGGCCGCCCGCGCCAGCTCCGTGATGCGGGCCAGGGTCTCGTCGGCCCCACCGGTTCGTTCACTCATGGGTCCACCTCTCCTGGCAGCAGCATCCACAGTCACAGCCCACGTCGACCGCGTCGCAGGCCGCTGGAAGGACGACCACGGCCACCCGCTGGGGGCGCGCGCAGCCTTCGAACCGCACGTCGGCGTACGCCGTGGCACATCCCTGCACGTCACCGATGTCGCGGCCCTGTCCGCTGTTGCGCAGGGCGTCGAGCCTCGCCTGCCGCGCCTTGAGCGCCTCGTCGGCGTTCGTGGCACTGGTCGGCGCGGCAGGGTCCTGGGTGCCTGCGTCGGTCTTCGTGCCGTCGTCCTTCGTGCCGGGGTCGTCCTTGGTCCCCGGGCGGACGGCCACGAGGAGGCGGACGACCCGGTCCTCGCACCCGGCCAGCACGATCGACTCCTCCTCGAGCACCGCCCGGATGGCGAGGTCCTCGCCGTCGCAGGAGTGCCACGGGCCGACCTCGAGCGACACGGGGCGCTCACGCCGCCACGGATTGCGCAGGTGGAACGGCACGACCCGCATCTCCCCGATCCGGGCGTGGACGATGACGTCGGCGTCCGGCACGCAGCAGCGGCACGGGTCGTCGCAGCCGCAGCCCTGCGACCCCTCGCGGTGTTCGTCGCAACCGCAGCCACAACCACGGCCATGAGAGTGACGGCGGCCCCGGCCGCCTTCTGCGCGCTCACCACAGCCGCAGCCCCGGGACCCCTCACCGTGCTCACCGCAGCCGCAGCCGTGGGGGCGACCGCGGCCCGCTCCCCCGTGCCCGTGCTCGCCGCAGCCGCAGCCCTCGGTGCACCGACCTCCGTGGTCGTGGTGCCGGCCCCGGTGCGGACCGGGTGGCGCCGCGGGGGCGGGGGTGAGCCAGGGCGCCATACCCCCCGCGGGCGCCCAGGCCCGCGCCCACTGGTCCCAGGCGGTCGTCGACTGGTCGACCCACTGCTGCACGGCCTCGGTGACGCCGTCGCGCAGGGTGGCGAGGTACTCGGGTGCGGTGGTGCTCATGACGGTCTCTCCGATGCAGTGCGGGGAAGGACGACGACGTCGAGGTCGGCAGTGCCGACGGGGACGCGGGCAGTGTGCCGACGAGTGGGGTCGAGCCCCTTGGGCACGATGACGTGCGCGGCGACCCGCACCGTCGTGCCGGGCTGGACCACGACCGGTTCGAGGAGGGCGAGGTCGATGTCAGGGCCGGGATCGGGTCCACCGTCGTCGGTCCGCGCACGTTGCAGCGCGGCGAGCGGCACCTCGACGTTGCCGTCGTTGCCGACGGTGAGGGTCAGCTCCTGCGTGCCCTCGGTCGCCAGGACCCGGCGCGGGCTCACCCTCAGTGCCACGGTGGGTTCGACCCGAAGGACGACCTGCCGGCGCAGGCCGCCGACCTCCACCTCCGCCCGGTGGTCCCCCGGCGGGGTGCCGGGGTCGAGCCGTACCGACAACGGCACCTCGGCCGTGGCCCCGGGGGCGATGACCGCGGCCGCGGAACCCACGACAGGGTCATGCCCCTCCCGGTGGAGCGCGAGCCCACGGATGGCGAGACGCTGGTCCACCGCGTTCTCGACCGACACGGTGGCCCGCAGCTGCCCGGGGGGCCCGGTCAGGACGATGCCGTCCTCCACGGTCGCAGCCGCCGTGGCCGTCGTGGCAGCGCGGGCGGCGCGCGCGGCGCGGGCGGCGTCCGGTTTCGCGGCGGCGCGGGCGGCGCCCGGCTTCGGGGCAGCGGTCTTGCGGCGGGTGGTCGGCACGGTGGCGTCCTGGCTCAGAGGTCGATGACGACGGGTCCGTGGTGCTCGGGCCGGATGTGGGCCGTGGTGCTGCCGCGCACGGTGATCGCGAACAGCTCGAGGCCGAGGACCGACCAGCTCCACTGCTGGTCGTACGGCACGCACACCTCGGTCGCAGGCGGGGGGCCGAGCTCGAGCCGGACACAGGTGTCGACGGCCACCGGCTTGAGGTCAACCGAGGCGGTGGTGTCCACGCTCGACGCGGAGTCGAGCCGCGAGGTCGTGTTCACCGTCGACGTCGTCGTGACCGGTGCCAGGGTGATCGCCGAGTCCGTGTGCACGGTGTTCTCGCCGTTGTTGGTGTTCGTCGTCCCGCCGGCCAGGGTCAGCTTCATGTCGTCGAGACCGGCGAGCGTCGAGTTCACGTCCGCCGTCACGTCGGAGGTGAAGGTGTTCCCGCCGAAGACGGTGGTGTCGATCGTGTAGTCGGCCATCAGGGTGCTCCTGCCGGGCTGGAGGTCTCGGGACTGACGAGGTAGGAGTGGTGGAACCCCAGCCGGGGGTCACCCCACGGCGCGAGCCCCGGGTCGAACTCCTGCAGCTCGGGCATGACGATCCGGTCCCGCACCTCGAGGGACGGGTAGTCGTAGACGGTGATGTGGTTCTGACCACGGTTGGCCGTGAACAGCAGCGTCTGGTCGGCCGAGAGCTGGCAGGCGTAGATGCCGTCCACCAGGGCGCCGCGACTCACCCGCAGCGACTCGGCATACAGGTGGGCGTTGCCGAACACGTTGCCCCGCATGAAGGACTCGGCCATCGAGCTGGCCGACTGCCTCGTGAGCGCCAGGCTCTCCAGCGCACCGGGGTGCTCGTCGATGAGGCGGTGCTGACTGAGGGTCAGCAGGTCGACGAACACCACCGTGTGGCTGCCACCGGTGCAGAAGATGAGCTCGGAGTCCGAGATCGTCACGTCGGAGTTGATGTGGGCCGGCAGGTCACGGTCGGCAGCCCAGTGCCGCACGACCCGCCCCTCCTCCGCGTCGATCTCGAACGCGTACTGGCGCAGCCAGGCCATGCCCCAGTGCTCCCAGTCCGAGCGGTCAGCAGGGTTGACCCTGAAGGAGATCGCGTAGAAGACGTCGAGGACGGGATGGCACACGACGTGCCAGCAGGTCGTCGGCAGCTCGATCCGCCTGACGTCACCGGTGACGGTGTCGAGGATGCCCACCTCTCGCGCCTCGCCGCGCGTGGGGTGGTCCATCCCCCCGTAGACGATGTACCGGCCGGATGCCGTGCGCTTCATGGCGTGCGGGATCTTCAGGCTGTGCGGCGCGAGCTGCTCGGCCTTGGTGAGCCGGTTGACGTCGAACTTCCACAGGTGCTCACCGATCGAGGTGACGAACTGGGTGTCGTCGAGCCATACCAGGTGGGTGCTTCCCTTGATCGTCGTGTCAGGAACCTCGAACCGCAGGGTGGAGACGCGGTCGGCCTCCTCGAGCGTCGCGAGGTCGTAGAACAACAGGTGCTGACCGGTGTTGCCCAGGAAGCCGATCCGACGGGTCGGGTCCACGTTGGGTGCGTGCCCGCCAGAGGCACCGGCGAAGTACGTGACCTTGTAGGCGTGGTCGCCCGTGACGGGGTCGTAGTGGAAGAGGCAGACGCCGGCCCGGCCCTCGAGCCCGTTCAGCCCGTTGCCGTCGAGGGCGACGTGAAATGCGTATGGGTACGTCCGCATAGGTTCCCCGGCCTGCTGCACCACCCGGTGACCCCACCGGCCACCAGAACTCACGGTAGCGGCGCCCCCAGCGCACCGATAGGGCCCCACAGCAAACGATCATGGCCAATCCCATTCACCCGCAAGCGAATTCGCGCCCGATCCGTTGTGCTTTGTGCCGGTATGACGAGTGTGCGACTCTCCCGACCACGCCGCCCTACGACGGGAGGTCAGTTCTCGCAGCCCACACCGTCACCGTCGCGGTCGAGCTTGCGGGAGTAGCCGGGGTCGCCCACCGAGATGGGGTCTGCACCGGCGGCCCGAACCGCGTCGCAGTTGGCGTAGTAGACGTTGGCCTGCGCAGCACTTGCCGCCGCGGCAGCATCGGCGGCCGCTCTGGCCTTCGCCGCAGCCACCTCCTTCGCCTTGGCCCTCGCCGCTGCCTCGGCCTTGGACTTCGCCGCAGCAAGCGCTCTCGCCTTTGCCTGCGCGACCGCTGTCGCCTTCGCCTTCGCCGCCGCGGCAGCCTTGGCCTTGGCCTTGGCAGCCGACTCGGCCTTGGCCTTGGCGGTGGCCAGCGCCTTGGCCTGGGCGGCCGCGACGGCCTTGGCTGCCGCGGCAGGGTCGGCGGTGGCCGAGGAACGTGTCGACGGCGTCGCAGCCTGGGCGGCGAGCGGTTGAGCGTCGGCCGACAGCTCGACCGTGTCGGCCCCGCCGCATGCAGCCGTCATCGCGATGACCATGACGGCCAGACCTGTCTTGATCGTCCAGGTGTTGCGCATGTTTTCCCCCAGGTGAATTGGTGGGGACAGTACGCGCCGATTGTCACCTTCACGCCGGCTTTCGCGGCAACAGGTCCTTCCGGACCAGCGCGTGGTCGCATCCACCCGCGTCGGGTCGGTTAAAGACTTGGTCAACTACGTCATCTGGCGTAACCCCGGGTCCACGACGGTCGATCACCACGGTGGAAGGAACCAGTCCCCCCGAGCAGCAAGGAACCTGACATGGCCCGCACGCTTCCCATCCGGCGCAAGGTCCTCGGTGCCGGCGCAGCCGCCGCCGTCCTCGGCGCCATCGGCTTCAGCGCCGCCCAGGCCGCCACCAGTCCCGTCTCGCACGCCCGACCGGCGGTGTCCGCCACCACGTCCTCCGACGACACGGCAGAGCCCACGGAGTCCGAGACGACCGAGCCCACCGAGACCGAGACGTCCGAGACCTCCGAGCCCACGGAGTCCGAGACGACGGAGCCGACCGAGACCGAGACCGAGACCTCCGAGCCCACCGAGACGTCTGCCACCTCGGAGGCCACGCACGGTGACCACTCGCACAGCGGCCACTCGCACACCGCCACGGCCACCGAGACCGGTGACGACAACGGCGACGACAACGGCGAGGACGCCGACGACCAGGGCGAGGACCAGGGCGAGGACCAGGGTGACGACCAAGGTGACGACCACGGCCACGATGCCACCCACACCACGACACCCACGGCCAGCTCCACGACCACCACGCACGACGACGAGGGAGACGACCAGGGTGACGACGGTGACCACGGTGACCACGGTGACCACGGCGGCGACCACGGCGGCGACCACGGCGGTGACGACTGACCGGGGACCACTGATCCCGGGACTGCACACGGCGGGTCGGACGCTGGGACCCTGAACCCGTGCACCCCGTCACCGACGAGCTGGTCGCCGCGGCGACAGACGGCGAACCCGGGGCGCTGCGCTCGATCTACGAGGCGCTGGCGCCCCGGGTTTCGGGGTACCTGCGGTCGCACGGGTCCAGCGATCCCGAAGGCCTGACGCAGGACGTCTTCCTCACCCTGTTCCACCGGCTGCCCGACCTCACCGGTGGTGCGGCCGGGCTGCGGACCTTCACGTTCTCCCTGGCTCACGCCCGTGTCGTCGACGAGCTGAGGGCCCGGCAACGGCAGCCGGGCAGCGTGCCGTACGAGCCCGAGACGGACCAGCGGACCAGCGACTCGGCAGAGACCGTTGCGGTGCGCACCCTGGGCACGCAGCAGGCACTGGCCCTCATGGAGGGCCTCAACCAGGGACAACGCGACGTCGTGCTGTTGCGCGTCGTCGCCGGCCTCAGTCTCGAGGAGACGGCCACGACCCTCGGCCGTTCCGTGGGATCGGTCAAACAGCTCCAGCGCCGCGGCCTGCTGGCCCTGCGAGCCACCGCACACGACCTGGGCGTAACCCCGGGAACGGATCGACGATGACACCTGACGACATGACACTCCCATCCCAGCCCGGTGACGACTCCCTCGACGAGCGCACAGCCGAGGGCATCCTCTGCGGGGACCTGCCCACGGGCGACGCAGCACTGGATGCTGCCCTCGACGCGCTGCGGGTCCTTGGCCAGGACCCCGCTCCCGAGCCCGTCGGCGAGCTCGCCGTCCTGCTGACGTCCGGCGCGTCCGGCACATCCGGCGCGTCCGGCACGTCCGGCACATCCGGCGCGTCCGGCGGAGGATCCGCGGTGCCGCGGCCCGCTGACGAGCTCGGCCGTCGCCGTCAGGGGCATGCTCGTCACCTCGCCACGGGGACGACAGCAGTCGCCGGCATCCTGTTGGTGACGGCCACCGCGGCCGCGGCGATCGGTGGCTTCCGGGCCGAACGGGCCCCGGCGTCACCCACCCTGCCCCCCGCCGTGGTCGTGCATCCCGGGAGCCCGCACCCTGCCGGCACGACGCCGAGCAGGCTCCCGGTCGTCCCCCCGATGCCCGCGGCCACCGGTGGCCTCGCCGGCGTCGGTGCCGACAAGCCCACCGACGACCACGCCGACGACCATGCAGGCGACTCCGCGACGACTCCTCGCGACGCGAGCTCCCACGGTGCAGCAGCGGCCACCACAGGTCGCCACGGCGACGAGAGCCAGCACGAGCAGGGCCGGGACGGCGAGCACGGTGATGGGGACGACGACCAGGCCTCCTCGGTCCCCCGGACCTCGGAGTCGCCCGACGACGACGCGAGCTCCGCATCGCACGGTGACGACACCGACGAGAGCACCGGGACCAGCACCCACGGGGGTGATGACGACTCGGGCGAAGGGAACGACACCTCGTCGGACGACGGCTCCGGACGCAGCGGTTCGGGCAGCGGCTCCGGCGGTTCGGACGATGGCGACCGTGGGTCCGACGTGGCGCAGGGAGCGCCCCTCACCAGTCCGTGACGGTCGGGCGATCGACCGGCGACCCGTCCCCGCGCGGCACGTCCATCATCGGTGGGCGGCTCAGCCCTTGAGCTCGGGGAACTGGTCGTCCCGGAACTCCTCGGACAGCGACCGTCCACCGTCGAACGCGCGCTGCTCCCGGTCGCGCAGCTCCACGCGGCGGATCTTGCCCGAGATGGTCTTGGGCAGCTCGAAGAACTCCACCCGGCGAACCCGCAGGTATGGCGCGAGGTGCTCACGCGCGTAGCCGAGGATCGCCTTGGCCGTCTCGGCGTCCGGATCCCACCCGGCCGCCAGCGCGACATACGCCTTGGGGACGGCGAGCCGCGTGGGGTCGGGGGCGGGCACCACTGCCGCCTCCGCCACGGCAGGGTGTTCGATGAGGACGCTCTCCAGCTCGAAGGGGGAGATCTTGTAGTCGCTGGCCTTGAAGACGTCGTCGGTGCGGCCGATGTAGGTGATGTAGCCGTCCGCGTCCCGGGAGGCGACGTCGCCGGTGTGGTACCAGCCGTCAGCCATCGCGTCGGCCTGGCGTTGCGCGTCGCCGAGGTAGCCGGTCATGAGGTTGACGGGGTGCTTGGACAGGTCGAGGACGATCTCGCCCTCCTCGCCCTCCACCCCCGTCAGGGGATCGACGAGCGCCACCGGCACCCCGGGCATCGGCCGGCCCATCGAACCCGGCTTGAGGGGTTCCCCCGCGATGTTGCCGATCTGCAGGGTCGTCTCCGTCTGTCCGTACCCGTCCCGGATGGTCAGGCCCCAGGCCTTCTCGACCTGGCTGATGACCTCGGGGTTGAGCGGCTCCCCCGCGGCCAGCAGCTCGCGCAGCGCCCCGCTCCCGCCACCGAGGTCGGCCTGGATCAGCATGCGCCACACCGTCGGCGGCGCACAGAACGTCGTCACCCCGGCCCGGCGGATCTGGTCGAGCAGCGACGCCGCGTCGAACCGCGCGTAGTTGTAGACGAAGATCGTCGCCTCGGCGATCCAGGGGGCGAAGAAGCACGACCAGGCGTGCTTGGCCCAGCCCGGCGAGCTGATCGCGAGGTGCACGTCGCCGGGACGGCCGCCGATCCAGTACATGGTGGACAGGTGGCCGACGGGGTAGGAGACCTGCGTGTGCTCGACGAGCTTGGGCTTGCTGGTCGTCCCGGACGTGAAGTAGACGAGCAGCGGATCGGTCGCAGCCGTGACTGTCTCGAACGGATGTCCTTGCGCGGCATGGGAGTCCGCGTAGTCGTGCCAGCCGTCGCCACCACCCACGGCGACACGCAGGTAGTCCCCGGGCACCTCCTCGAACTTCGCGGTGTCGGCGAGGTTGGCGACCACCACCCGCGCCCCGCCACGGTCGACGCGGTCACGCAGGTCGGCCGGCCCCAGCGCCGCGGTGGTCGGCATGATGACGGCACCCAGCTTGGCGACGGCCAGCATCGTCTCCCAGAGCTCGACCTGGTTGCCGAGCATGAGGAGCACGTGGTCGCCCTTGGAGACCCCGAGCCCGGACAACCACACCGCCACCTGGTCCGAGCGGGTCGCCATCTCGTCGTAGGTGATCCGCTGCTCGGAACCATCCTCCTCCACGACCCACAGGGCCAGCCGCTCGTTCCCTCGCGCCACCGCGTCGAACCACTCGACCGCCCAGTTGAACGTCTCACCCACGTCCGGCCAGCGGAATTCTGCTAGGGCCCGCTCGTGCTGCCCGGAGAGGCTGACGAGCTGGTCACGTGCCGATCGGTATGCCGCGGTCGCGGGTGTGGTGGCCATGGCACCTGACCCTCCTACGGGACCGCAGGCACCGCAAGGGCACGGCGACCACCCCACCGTCCCTGGCGGGGTGTGGGGCGGGGTCACGCTGGTTCCTGCGCAGCCCGGCGAGCCAGGAGCTGGTCATAGCTGCCCAACGTCAGGTCCCACTGCACCCGTTCGCCACCGCCACCGCCATCGGGGTCGAGGACCACCTCACCCGCCAGGCGTCGGGAGTGAACGATCGTGTGGTGCCGTTCGCACAGCAACGCCGCGTTACCCAGGTCCGTGACCCCGAAGTCGGCCCAGTGCACCAGATGATGCGCATCAGTCCACTGCGGCGGCATCGAACACCCCGGGAACGAACAACCCCCGTCCCGCAACCACAACCGGCGCACCTGAGCCGTGGTGAACAACCGCACCACCCGGCCCTGGTCCACCACCTCACCACCCGACCCCAACACCACCGGCAACACCGACGCCTCACACGCCAACCGGCGCACCGTCTCCGGGGCGACCAACACCCCCGCGTCCGGACCACCGACCCTCACCCCCGCCCCACGCACACCACTGGCCAGAGCAGCCCAGTCCATCGTCACCACCAGCTGCGTCTTCGCGTTCGGACCCACCCCCTCACCCGCTGCGACAGCGCGGCGTACCAACGCCACCAACGCCTCACCCCGGCGCCGGTCCGAGGTCCGCAGGTCCCGCTCACCGTCCACCGGCCTGGGTGCGGACAACGGACCGAGCGCCGCCTCCAGCACCGCCCTGCCCTCGGTGTCCAGCACCAGCCGGTACTCCGCGACCCCGGTCCCGTCCTCCACCGGCTGCGACAACGCCACGAACCGCCGCGCCACGTCCTGCTCGGACTGCAGCTGCCCATCCCGGCCATACCTGGCCAACAACGCCGGACGCAGCATCCGACACCCCCGCGGACCGTGCTCGACCGCCATCGCGACCAGACCATCGAGGACATGCGGCTCAGCACCCTCTACCAGCACCGGACGCAGTCGATCGGCCTCGGCCACCACCACCGCCGCCGACCGCACCGGCAACACCCCCGCCTGCACCGCAGCCCTCACCGGCGCATTGACCGCCTTGCCGAACGCCGCAGCCACCTCCACCACCGCCCGCGCACCACCCGCCCGCGTCGACGGCGCATGACGACGCACCCACGACACCACACTCAACGCCTCCGGCCCGCTACCGGGCTCACCACGCTCGATCGCCTCACCCACCACCGCAACCCTGGCCGCATCACACGCAGAACCCAACCCATCGACCTCACCCAACAGCTCAGCCAACCCGCCAACACCACCAACCACACCCCCACCGGCCTGCCACAACCAGTCCCCCAGACCAGCCAACGCCACCCGGGCAGCCGCCAGACGCTCACGGCGCTGCTCCAACGTCAACCCTTGATCCATGCCACGACACTAGCGGCGACCACCGACAACGACTCGACCCAAGCACCAATGAAAGACGTTGCACTGCAACACATTTCGCGCCATACCAGGCACGACGATGTCAACCGGAACGGACGCGCCTGTGGACGGCAACCTCCCGCAGCCCACCTCTGTGGACAGGGGCCAGACAGAGAGCGGGTGGAGCTCCTACGCCTGGCCGAGGTCCGCGAGCAAGCCGGTGAACCAGGACTGCGACGCGTCGAACGCCTTGCCACCCTTGATCCGGTCGAACTCGATGGCCCGCAGCTCGTCACCCCGCTCCTCGTCCTGCCCGACGACGCCGGAGTCGCCCCGCAGGGCGGCATCGACGGCGAAGTCCGTGCACTGGCGGATGAGGGCGAGGTCGGCGTCGTTGGCAGCGGCCGAGCGTGAGAAGTACCCGCTCTTCTGCACGAGCACCTTGTCCGCCCCGAGCAGCTCGGCGAACTGCTTGGCGAACCACTGACCAGGGTTGATCTTGTCGATCTGCACGTGCCCGAACGGGTCGCGCGGGACCTCGGCCCCGGACTCCTCGAGGGAGGCGACGATCTCGGCGAGGCCGGCACCCTCGGAGATGAACAGGTTCACGCCGTCGGACTCGTCCATGACCGCCCGCAGCCGCTTGGCCTCCTCGGCGATGTCGAACGGGCGCTCGGGGACGAAGACTGCGTGGACGTCCCACCGCTCGGGCGAGTTCTCGAGCCAGCCCGCGAACTGCGACCCCTGGACCCAGCGGTGGTGCTCGAGCGCCGTGGCTGCGGTGAGCCACCCGCAGTTGCGGCCCATGACCTCGTGGACGATGAGCATGCGGGGGTTGGAGGAGTGCTCGGCGATGATGTTGCGCGCGTAGACCGCCCCCTGCTCGGCGGCCGTCCAGGCGCCGAGGGACTGGCGGATCGGCACGACGTCGTTGTCGATCGTCTTGGGCAGGCCCACCACGGTGAGCTCGTAGCCGTTCGAGTGCAGGTAGGCCGCGAGGTCGGCTGCGGTGCCGTTGGTGTCGTCGCCGCCGATCGTGTGCAGGACGTCGACACCGTCGCGGCTCAGCTGCTCGGCCGCCACGTGCAACGGGTCCTGCCCCTCTTGGACGAGGCCCCGCTTGACGCAGTCGGCGACGTTGGTGAGCTTGACCCGGCTGTTGCCGATCGGGCTGCCGCCGAACGCGTGCAGCCGGTGGGCGCTCGCGCGCACGTCCTCGGTGACCTCCACCGAGTCACCGGTGAGCAACCCGGCATATCCGTTGCGGTAGGCGAGGATCCGCACATCAGGGGCGACCTCGGTGTACCGCTCGATCAGGCCGCCGACGGCGGACGACAGGCAGGGCGCGAGGCCCCCGGCGGTGAGCATGGCGACGGTCTTCACAGGCATGGCCCCACTCTGCCGTGTCGCCGTGGGGACGACCAGAGCGGCCTCAGCGGATGGACATCACGGCGCCGGACCGTTCCCACCGCAGCACGGCGAGCAGGGCGTCCGTCGGGAGCGAGACGCAGCCGGCGGTTCCGCGCCCGGTGTCCACGTGGAAGAAGATCGCCGAACCCTTGCCAGCAGTGCGCGATTCGTTGTAGCCGATCACCTGGGCGTAGTTGTAGGCGGGGGTGTTGAGGAGGTTCTCCGCCGAGTTCCAGCGGCCGTTGACGGGCTTGCGCTGGTGGGTGTTGTAGAGGGACGAGGCGCTGTCGTCGACCCAGACGTCGTTCGCGTCGACCCGGAACCACCCCTGCACGAGCCCCGGGTCGGCCCGGACGCCGAACCCGCCGCGGAGCGGGTACGTCCCCGCCGGCGTCCTCAGGTCGCCCTCGCGCTTGGACCAGCTGACGCCGTTGCGTCCGACGTGCCCCTGGTAGGGGCCGAGGTCGAGCAGGTACCTGCCCCCGGACCTGCGACAGGCACGCACCGTCGCCGACGACCCCGAGGAGTCGACGAGCACGACCTGGGCAGCTCGGACACCCGAGGGCACCGTGCACGTCGCCGTGGCCGGCGACGGCTTCGGCTTCGGCTTCGACGTCGGCGTCGTCCTCGCGGGGGTGGGCCTGGTCGCGGGCGTGGACCGGGTCGTGGTGCGGATCGGGGTGGGCGTGGCCCTGCGCGTCGTGGCGCTGGTCCGCGTGGGGGTCGCCCTGGTCGTGGTGGTGCGCGTGGGAGTCACCGTGGTGGTGGACGCCGTGCTGGAGGAGGAGGTCGCCGATGTCGTGGTCGCGGCGCCCGTCGTCGGCCCCGTGGTCGACGGCCGGTCGTCGCCGCAGGCGGTCAGCGTCATCAGCCCGAGGACCACGGGCGCGGCCACGGCAGGGAGCGAGGCGCGGGGGCGCTTCATCGGTCGAAGTGCTGGTAGTCGGGGTTGCTCCACAGCCCACCCCAGCGCAGGCCCTGCGAGGTGAACGCCCGGACCGCGGCACTCCCGCTCGAGGAGAAGACCCCCGGAGCCGGGCCGCGACGGGTGAGGAAGTACCGGTCCGGGTACACCGTCCCGTCGTCCGCGACGTACGGGTTCTCGAAGTCGTTCACGTCGATGGCCGTGCCGTACGCGTGCTTGCTGTACACCTTGCTGGCCTCCTCGCCCCCGACGTAGCGGCAGTTGAACGCCGAGGTGTTGTCGGCCTCCATCGCGGCGTAGTCGTCGGCCCCGGGCCCCTTGGGGTTGTGGCCCCAGCTCGAGTCCATCGGCTTCATCTGCCGGATGCGGAACTGCAGCTCGTACAGCCGGGCGAATGCCGCTGCCGCCTCGTCCGCGATCGAGGCGTTCACGACGATCGACCCGCGCGAGCGCTTGCCGTCGAACCCCCAGAAGTTGACCCGCACCCATCGCAGCTGGCTGCGCCCGACCGGGCACCCCGCCGTCCACGAGTAGCCGACCATCTTGGCCCAGGCGGCGTCGGGGATGGCGCCGACCGACGCGTTGGCCCCTGAACCCACGGCAGGCTCGTTGCGCGGGAACCGCACCGAGGGCTCGGCCCCTGCCCGCGGCACCGGCCCCAGCGCCGTGACCGGCTTTGGGGCCCTCACCGGCGTCGACGTCGACGACGGGGTATGCCGCGTGGTCGCCTTGCGAACCGGCGTCGAGGTCGTGCGCCTCGCCGTGGTCGTGCTGCTCGTCGTCGTCGCGGCGGTGCTCGCGGACGTGGTGGGAGCAGACGTGGTCGGAGCGGACGTGGTCGGCACGGCGGTCGAGGTCGGCGTCGTGGCGCGGACCGCACCCGAGGCCCTCGGCGACGGATCGTTCCCACACCCCGCGGTCAGTGCGACGGTCAGGGCGAGGGACAGCGCGAGGAAGGACACGGCATACCGGCGGGGGGAGCTCATCGGGGCACCACTGTGCCCGTTTCGTCCCGCCCGGACAAGCACGGTCCGCCCTGCGGCGGCAGGACGGACCGTGGTGTCGCGGTGGGCGTGCGGTCAGCCGTCCTTGCAGGGACGGGCGACCGTGGGCACCTCGGACCTGGGTCGCGCGGGCAGCGGCGGCACGTCCGCCTCGGGGGTGAGCGCGGTGTAGGCGTTGCCGATGACGAGGTCGAGACGGGTGCCCTTGCGGTCGATCTTGAGCAGCTCGGCCCCGGGCACATGCTGCTTGAGCAGGGCTGCCGCGAGGTCGCCGTCCTCGCCGTAGCGGATCACGGCGGTCCCGAGCTGCATGGTCTGCAACGGGTCGTTGGAGACGTCCTTGACCTTGAAGCCGCGGGCCTTGACCTGGTCGGCCACGACCTTGGCCAGGCCCGTCTTGTAGGTGGTGTTGTAGACGTTGACCGAGACCTCGGACGGGATCGGCTTGAGCCGCTCGGGCATGGGCACGAGGTCCTTGTAGCCGATGCCCACGACGACGTCGACGGACGTGCCCTTGCGGACGTCCTCGAAGAGCTTGGCGCCGGGGATCTGCGCGGCGGTGAGGAGGGCCTGGTCCAGGCCGGCCGGGCCGTGGTGGACCACCGCCGGCTGGGTGACGTACCAGGACTCGGGGGCGTTGCTGATCCCCCCGACCTTGAAGGCGCGCTTGGTCAGGCCGGTGGCGACCTTGGCCGCGGTCCCGTCCACTCCGGTGGCGTTCATGACGTTGACGGTGAACGAGCCACGCGCCGGTGCGGGGACGACGGTCGGCTGGCAGACCGGCTTCGGCGGCGCCGGGGTCATCCAGCCGCTGGAGTAGGCCGCGGTCATGCTCGCCGTCCCGAGCAGCACACCCGGGATGGTCACGAACAGCATGATCTGGCGCAGCCGGTGGTTGCGCCACACCTGCGTCGGTGTGCGGTCCTCGTCCTTCATCCCTACCCCCTGGCTCCTGCTCCGACTTTTCACAATGTTCACACCAGTCACACCAGTCACATGTCAAGCGACACGCTCACGACGGCTTTCGTCACCGAGCCGTGACGATCCCGGTGCGAGGATGTCGCCCCATGACCTTCCCCCCGACCTCGCTGACCGCCCTGCGCGGCCGACTGGCCCCCGGTCTGGCCGCGGGCGCGGTCCTGCTGCTCACCGTCGGGGCGTGCGGCGGACCGGACACCCTCCAGGGGACGGTCGTCTCGGCAGCCGCCGCGGGCAAGGCCGGCACGCCCCTCGATGGGGGCAGGCTGGCCGTGCTCGACGACGGCGGGCTGCGCGACTTCCTCGGCGCGGCAGGGATCGACACCCCTCCGGAGGCAGAGCTTGCCTACCTCGGTGGCCGGGTGCGACATGACGACGTCACGCGCGCCGGCGGCTCACTGGTGACGATCGACGACAAGGGCGAGTTTACGCTGACGACGACGGGTCGCCGGACCATCTGCCTGCTCCTCGAGACCCCTCAGGTCGACGTCCTGCGAGGGTGCGTCGCCCTGGAGCTCCCCGCCTCGGGACACCTGAGGATCACCGTCGCCAAGGACGAGCTCAAGGCTGCACTGGAGGACTGAGTCCGCGCGACCGCAGACCCCGGACGAGAGGACCTCAGACGACCGCGAGGTCCTTGGCGACGAGCTCTGCGACCTGCACCATGTTGAGCGCCCCACCCTTGCGGAGGTTGTCGCCGCAGATGAAGAAGTCGAGGGTGTTGGGGAAGTCCAGCGCCTGACGGAGCCGGCCGGCGAACCGCGGGTCCGACCCCACCGTGTCGTTGGGGGTGGGGAACTCGAACGTGTCCGGGTCGTCGAGCACGACGACGGCCGGCGCCTCGACCAGGGCCTGCCGTGCCTCGTCGACGTCGATGGGACGCGCGAAGGTCGCGTGCACCGCCACCGAGTGCGTGGAGATCACCGGGACCCGCACGCAGGTCGCGGAGACCCGCAGGTCGGGCAGGCCCAGCACCTTGCGGGTCTCGTTGCGGATCTTCAGCTCCTCGGAGGTCCAGCCGTCCTCGGCGGCGACGCCGATCCACGGCAGCACGTTCATGGCGAGCGGGGCCGGGAACGGCGAGTCCGTCCCGAGCTCGAACTCGATGAGCCGCCGCACGTCCCCGGGCGCGTGGCCCAGCTCGCGGTGCCCGGCCACGACCTCGATCTCGTCGTACAGGCGCGCCATACCGGCTCGTCCGGCACCCGAGGCCGCCTGGTAGGTGGCGACGACGAGCTCGGTGAGCTCCCACCCGGCGTGCAGCACGCCGAGGGCGTCGATCATCGTCAACGTCGTGGCACCCGGGTTGGCCAGGATGCCCTTGGGGCGGTTGCGCACCTGGTGCGGGTTGACCTCGGGCACCACGAGGGGGATGTCGGGGTCGCCGCGCAGCGCGGAGCTGTTGTCGATGACGACCACGCCCCTGGCTGCCGCGATCGGCGCCCAGTGGGCCGCGACGGGCGACGGCAGGTCGACCAGCGCGATGTCGACGCCGTCGAAGAACTCGGGCGTGAGCTCCTGGACGACGACCTCGCGCCCGCAGACGACCAGCTCGGTGCCGGCGTCCTCGGGTGCGGCCGCGGCACGGATCTCGCCCCAGATGTCGGCCCGCATCGCGAGCACCTGCTGCGTGACCCGCCCCACGGCTCCGGTGGCACCGACCAGGGCGAGGGTCGGGCGGGGAGCCTTGGAGGCGAGGGAGGTCACCGTCCGGAGCCTCCGTAGACGACGGCTTCCCCGTCGGCGGAGTCCAGGCCGAAGGCCGTGTGGACGGCGCGGACGGCGTCGTCGAGCAGGTCGGCCCGGGTCACCACGGAGATCCGGATCTCGGAGGTGGAGATCATCTCGATGTTGACCCCGGTGTCGGCCAGCGCCCGGAAGAACGTGGCCGAGACCCCGGGGTGCGAGCGCATCCCGGCGCCGACGAGCGACAGCTTGCCGATCTGGTCGTCGTACTGGATCGAGCTGAAGCCGACCGACTCCTGCACCTTCTTCAGCGCCTGCACCCCGGTCTGGCCGTCGGTCTTGGGGCAGGTGAACGAGATGTCGGTCAGGCCCGTGTCCGTCGCGGACACGTTCTGGACGATCATGTCGATGTTGATCTCGGCGTTGGCGCAGGTCTGAAAGATCTCGGCGGCCTTGCCGGGGTGGTCGGGGACGCCGACGACCGTGATCTTGGCTTCGCTCCGGTCGTGGGCGACACCGGCGATGATGGGGGCTTCCACGGTGTCTCCTGCGGGGGTGGTGGGGGCTGGGGCGTCCGTGACGATGGTGCCCTCCTTCGCTGAGAAGGAGCTGCGGACGTGGATCGGGATGCCGAACCGGCGGGCGTACTCGACGCTGCGCAGGTGGAGCACCTTGGAGCCGGACGCGGCGAGCTCGAGCATCTCCTCGTTGGAGATCCGGTCGATCTTGCGGGCCGCCGGCACGATGCGCGGGTCGGCGGTGAAGACACCGTCGACATCGGTGTAGATCTCGCACACGTCGGCGCCCAGCGCGGCGGCGAGCGCGACGGCCGTGGTGTCGGTGCCACCCCGGCCGAGGGTGGTGATCTCCTTGGTGTCCTGGCTGACGCCCTGGAACCCCGCGACGATGACGATGTGGCCCTTCTCGAGGGCGTCGGTCACGCGGCCCGGGGTCACGTCGATGATGCGGGCCTTGCCGTGCGTGGAGTCGGTGATGACCCCGGCCTGGCTGCCGGTGAAGGACCGCACGGTGTACCCGAGGTCGGCGATGGCCATGGCCACCAGGGCCATCGAGATGCGTTCGCCGGCGGTGAGCAGCATGTCCATCTCGCGCGGCGGCGGCTGCGGGCTGACCTCGTTGGCGAGGTCGAGCAGCTCGTCGGTGCTGTCACCCATCGCCGAGACGGCGACGCAGACGTCGTTGCCGGCCTTCTTGGCCTCGGCGATCCTGCGGGCGACCCGCTTGATGCTGGCGGCGTCAGCCAGCGATGAGCCGCCGTATTTCTGGACGACGATCGGCACGGTGGAACTCCTGGGGACCAGACGACGGTGCAGGTTCTCGCGTGGGGTTCACGCGCGGAGCGCCGAGTCTATCGACCGTCCTCATCGTGGGACCCGGCAACCGTATGCCGGACGGGAACGCCCGCGGGCGCGTCACCGTCAAACGGCGGTCACCGGCACCGGCGGAGGGATACGGTCAACCATGACCATCGAGGTTCAGGGGGTCCGCCGCGCGTTCGGCGACGTCCTCGCGGTCGACAGCATCAGCCTCACCGCCGCACCGGGCGAGGTCACCGCGCTGATCGGCCCCAACGGCTCCGGCAAGACGACGCTGCTGCTCATGCTCGCGACGCTGCTCGTCCCCGACCAGGGCGCGATCCGCATCGACGGGCTCGACCCGGTCACGCAACCCACCGAGGTGCGCGCGCGCATCGGCTGGATGCCCGACGGGTTCGGCACCTGGGACGCGCTCACGGTGAGGGAGGTCCTGCACACCGTCGCCGCGGCATACCGGATCCCCCCGGACCGGGCCCGCGCCCGCACCCAGGAGCTGCTCGCGACGGTGCACCTCGAGGACCTCGGCGACCGGCGCGCGCGGGTCCTGTCCCGGGGTCAGAAGCAGCGCCTCGGACTGGCCCGCGCGCTGATCAACGACCCGAGCGTGCTGCTGCTCGACGAGCCCGCCTCCGGTCTGGACCCCCGCAGCCGGATCGAGCTGCGCGACGTCCTGCGCGCCCTGGCGGCGCAGGGCAAGACGGTGCTCGTGTCGAGCCACATCCTCACCGAGCTCCAGGAGGTCGCCGACCGGGCGGTCATCGTCGCCCGGGGCCGGAGCCTGCAGACCCAGCGGCTCGACGACGACTTCGTGTCGACCGGCACCGCCTCGTGGCGCATCGACTCCCTCGACCTGTCCCGGCTCACGGACTGGCTCGCCGACCACCACGTCCCGGCCCGCCGCGTCGGCGGCGGCCTCACCGAGGTGGAGGTGTCCGGCGAGGAGAACGCGGCCCGGCTGCTCGCCGACGTGGTGCGTGACGGCATCCGGGTCACGACGTTCGCCCCCAGCCAGGGAGCCCTCGAGACCGCCTACCTCGCAGCGACGGAGGACCGGCGATGAGCTGGGACGGGATGATGACGGTCGCCACCCTCGAGCTGCGGCAACGGGTCCGCACGTCGAAGTGGCCGATCGTGCTGGCCGTGTGGGTCGCGATCATCGCGCTCGTGGCGTTCCTGTCCTACTGGGCGACGAACGACGCCGACCTGCGGTCGGGCGAGTCGATGTACGACATCGTCATCTTCTTCGTGCTCGGCCTGGCCATGCTCATCGTGCCCTCGTTGACGGCCACGTCCGTCAACGGCGACCGTGAGCACGGCGTGCTGGCCACCCTGCAGACGACCCTGCTCACGCACTGGGACATCGTCATGGGGAAGCTCGTGGCGGCCTGGGTCATCTCGATGACCTTCCTCGTCACGGCGATGCCGTTCATGGCGTGGGCGTGGTTCGAGGGTGGGGTCCGCGGCGACAAGATCGCCCTGTCCGTCGTCGTGCTCATGCTCGTGCTCGCCGTGGTCTGCGCCCTGGGCCTGATGTTCTCGACCCTCACCGCGCGTCCCATCGCCTCGGCCGTCCTGACCTACCTGACGATGGGCGCCCTGGTGTTCGGCACGACCATCGGCTTCGCCCTGTCGGCCTTCCTCGTCACCGGCGAGGAGAAGATCCAGGTGTTCGGGATCCCCGACAACTGGTACGAGACGCACCAGCCGCCGGCGGTCGACCCGGCCGACCCCACCCTGACGCCGGAACAGATCGACCAGCTGAACAAGGCGGGGCAACCGACCCCGGCGGACTGCACGACCTTCACCCGCACCGTGACCCTGGCCCACACCGAGCGGATCTGGTGGATGCTGCCGCTCAACCCCTTCGTCGTCGTCGCCGACGCGGCGCCCTCGGAGCCCCGCAAGCGCGGCGACCAGTACTCCTCCGGCTTCACCCCGCTGCGGTGGATCAGCCTCGGTGCCCGATCGGCGCGCAACGGGCCCAGCGCCCAGGCCACCGACGAGTGCGCGATGCTCACCAACACCGGGGACACCGGATTCACCGACCCGTCGGAGAACGCGCTGAAGACGGCCCCCGTATGGCCGTACGGGCTCGCGTTCCTGCTGGTCGCCGGCAGCGGTGCGGCCGTGGTCGCCGGGCGCCGTCTCCGGACGCCGATCCGACGGCTGCCGAACGGCACCCGCATCGCCTGAGCTGCGGCCTCAGGGGTGCAGCGCGTCGAACTCGGCTTCGGAGATGGTCTCCTCGTCGGCATCGAGCCGGATGTGGCCGAGCAGGGACTGCAGCACGCGCAGGGCGGCGGCCGCCCGCTCACCCCAGTCGGACAGGTAGCTGAACTGCCACCACCAGAGCGCCTCGGACAGCCGGCCCTCGTCGTGGTGGCGCAGCCCGTGGGCGAGCGCCCCGGCGACGACGGTGATGTCGTTGGACAACGACCCCGTGGTCAGCTCGGCCGAGGTGACCGGGTCGACGAGGTCCGCGTACTCGTCGAGGCCCTCGAAGAGGTTGGCGAACCCGGTGCGCAGCGGGTCGAGCTCGGGGTCGGTCGTGTCGGCCTCGAAGCGCTCGGCCGGGACGATGTCCTGGATCGCGGCGAGGCGCGTGCCCATGACCAGCGCCTGCGACAGCGCGAGCAGCGTCATGGGGATCGCCGCGTCGGGTGCCGCGCCCGAGGCGACCTCGGTCACCGTCGCGAGGTAGTGCCTGGCGTCGTTGGCCGACTCGTCGGCCAGCATCCGCAGGTCGTCAGACATCGAGCAACCGCCTTCCTTCGAACGCCCGACCGAGGGTGACCTCGTCGGCATACTCCAGGTCGCCACCCACGGGCAGGCCCGAGGCGAGGCGGGTGACCTTCAGGCCCATGGGGCGCAGGAACCGCGCGAGGTAGCTCGCGGTCGCCTCGCCCTCGAGGTTGGGGTCGGTGGCGATGATGACCTCGGTGACCTCGCCGGACGCGAGGCGGGTCATCAGCTCCTTGATGCGCAGGTCGTCGGGACCGACGCCCTCGATCGGGCTGATCGCGCCCCCGAGCACGTGGTACCGGCCGCGGAACTCGCGGGTGCGTTCGACGGCGACGACGTCCTTGGGCTCCTCGACGACGCAGATCGCGGTCCCGTCGCGGCGGGGGTCGGCGCAGATCCTGCACTGCTCGCCCTCCGCGACGTTGCCGCAGGTCGCACAGAACCGCACCCGGGCCTTGACCTCGGTGATCGAGTCGACCAGGCGCGTCACGTCGACGGCGTCGGACTGCAGCAGGTGGAAGGCGATCCGCTGAGCACTCTTGGGGCCCACGCCGGGAAGCCGGCCGAGCTCGTCGATCAGGTCCTGGACCACACCTTCGTACACATCCGTGAGCCTATGCCCTGCGGGTGTCAGCCACCGGACCGGACGCGCTCGCGGAGCCCACCGGCCAGACCCATCACCGTGAGCTGGTCGACCAGGCCGCCCAGCCGGGCAGCCAGGACCGGGTGCTTGACCGGGGCCATCCGCAGCCGCAGGTGCAGGCGACTGCCACCCTTCCCCTCGGCGGTCAGCCGCAGGCACCACGTCAGGTGGGTGCGGCCGCGGGTGGAGGTGTGCAGCAGGTGGTGGGGCGGGTCGATCGAGGCCACGGTGAACGTCGCGTCGCGCCCACCCCAGTCGGGGATCACGTCGCCCTCGGCGAGGTCGAGGTGCTGTGCGTCGAGGTGTCGCAGGCCTCGCCTGGCCGGCGGGATGGCGCGTTCGAGCAGGGCCGGGAAGTACCACCCGGCACGGCGCTTGCCGAGCTGCACCAGCCACGGCCAGACCGCCTCGGGTGGTGCGGGGAGGCTGAAGGCGCGGTCCATGACCACGTCCGCGTCGACCAGCTCGTCACCGGGGAGGGTGGCGCTGCGTTCGGCGGGAGTGGGTCGGGTGAGCACGGTGGTCAGCCCTCGTCGATGACCTTGCCGCCGAGGAGGCGCTCGATCACCGGCCGCCCCACGTCGCCCACGGCCTCGATGTCCTCGTCGTCGTCGCTGGCAGCGCTGTCGTCGGCGATGTAGGTGTCGGGCGTCCGCTCGGGCTCCTCCGCCGCGACCTCCGCCTTGGCCCGCGCCAGCAGGGACCCCGGCGCCGCGGGGACCACGGCGATGGGCTGCGCTCCCGGGGCCGGTTCGGTGGCCCAGCTCGGGCCGCTGCCCGGCGCCGCCGGTGCGCTGGCCCAGCCACCGTCGCCGGACTCGGGTGCGGGCGAGGGTGCGACGGCACCGCTCGCGGCGTATGCCGTGGCAGCGCGCCCACCGGCGTCGGAGGAACCACCGGCCGCACCGCGACCGGCGGTGGCCCCCGCGGCGGACCCGGTGCTCCCGGAGCCACCTGCCCCCTGGTCGTGGAAGCCGCGCGAGGTCTCCTCGGGACCGACCACCGGGTGCGACTCCCCGCTGGGGGCAGCCACCCGGGCGTCGGGCACGGGGATGCCCTCGACCCGGGCATCCACACCGAGGACGTCGATCAGGGCCTGCCGGACGAGATCGGCGTGCGGGCCGTGGCGGAACGTGTTGGCGATGCCGACGGTGGAGATGCCGAGCACCACCCGGCGCCCGTCGAACTCGTGAACCGTCGCGTGCTCGGACAGCAGCGTCCACGTGGTGCGCTTGTGCTTGAAGATCCAGCCGAGGATGTCCGGCCAGGCCCGGCGGATCGCCGCGGTGTCCATGCCGCCCGTGGGCGCGCGCTCGGGCTGGGGCTGGTCCTGCGGCACTGCCGGTGTGGACGCCGGCGCGGCCGTGGACGGGTGGGGAGGCTGAGGCTGCGACGGCCCGGCCTGCGCCGGCGACGGCTGCGCCGGCGACGGCTGCGCCGGCTCGGGCGCGACCGGATCGGCGGTCCCGGTCGGCGGCTCGGCATCGCGATGCTCCCGCTCGGCGCCCCGGCGCTCCGGCTCGGTGCCGCGGTCCGTCGGCTCGTCCGTCCGGGTCGGCGCGGCCGGTTGCTCGACGACCGGCGTGGCCACGGTGGGCGGCGCGTACAGCGGCGTCTCGGGGCGTTGGGTCGGTGCGGCTGGGGCGCTCGGCTCGGCTGCCGGGGCGGGAGCCGCGGACGCCACCGGCTGGACCGGCACCTGCGGCCGGGCGGCACCGGAGGGGACGCCCTCGACGTCGAGGCGACGCTCGAGGCGGTCGAGCCGCGCGGCATACCCGCTCTCGCCGGAGGCCCCGGGCAGCAGGACGCGCGCGCAGATCAGCTCGAGCTGGAGGCGGGGCGCGGTGGCACCGGTCATCTCGGTGAGGCCGGCGTTGACGATGTCGGCGGCGCGGGAGAGGGCGCCGCTGCCGAAGGCCGCCGACTGCTCGCGCATGCGTTCGAGCTGGTCCTCGGGCACCCCGCGCAGCACGGACGAGGCGCCGTCGGGGATGGCGGCCACGACGATGAGGTCGCGCAACCGCTCCAGCAGGTCCTCCACGAACCGGCGGGGGTCCAGCCCGGTCTCGATGACGCGGTCGACCTGGTGGAACACCCCGGCCGCGTCCCCCACGGCGAAGGCGTCGATGGTGGCGTCCAGCAGCTCGCCGTCGGTGAACCCGAGCAGGGCCGCGGCGCTCTCGTAGGTGAGGCCCTCGTCGGTCGAGCCGGCGATGAGCTGGTCGAGCACGGACAGGGAGTCACGCACCGAGCCACCGCCGGCGCGGGTCACGAAGGACAGGACGCCCGGGGCGACCGCGACCTCCTCCTGGGCGCACAGCTTCTGCATGTAGTCGGAGAGCTGGCCCGGCGGGACGAGGCGGAACGGGTAGTGGTGGGTGCGGCTGCGGATCGTGCCGATGACCTTCTCGGGCTCGGTCGTCGCGAAGACGAACTTCACGTGCTCCGGCGGCTCCTCGACGATCTTGAGCAGGGCGTTGAAGCCCTGCGGCGTGACCATGTGGGCCTCGTCGATGATGTAGATCTTGTAGCGGCTCTGGGCCGGGCCGTAGGACGCGCGCTCGCGCAGGTCCCGGGCGTCGTCGACACCACCGTGGCTGGCCGCGTCGATCTCGATGACGTCGACCGAGCCGGAGCCTCCCCGGGCCAGCGCCACGCACGAGTCGCAGACGCCGCACGGGTCGGGCGTCGGGCCCTGCTCGCAGTTGAGGCAGCGGGCCAAGATGCGGGCGCTGGTCGTCTTGCCGCAGCCGCGCGGGCCGGAGAACAGGTAGGCGTGGTTGACGCGCCCCGTGCGCAGCGCCTGCATGAGCGGCTCGGTGACGTGCTCCTGACCGATGACGTCGGCGAAGGACTCGGGCCGGTAGCGGCGGTACAGGGCGGTGCTCACGATCGGAACCCTAGTCGGCCCACCTGACACGGCACAGCGGCCGCCGGACGGCGTCCGCCGCCACCGCCCGGCCCTCCTCGACGACCCTGCGAGCCCTGACGTGGAGCCGGTGCCAGACTGTCGGCGACGACAGGAGATCCATGGCTGCGCGAGGCAAGCAGGGCACGACCACCCCGAAGACGAAGGCGAACCCGCTCGTCCTCGAGGTCAAGGGTGCCGGCAAGGACATCGAGGGCTCGGTGCTGCTGGCGCCGATCGACCTCAGGGCCAAGGCCGGTCAGTGCGTCGTCCTGCGCGGCGAGAACGGCAGCGGCAAGACGACCCTGCTGCGCATCCTCGCGGGCGCGCTCGAGCCGTCCGTGGGCTCGGCGACCTTCAACGGCGCCCCGCTCGACGAGCGCGACCCGGCCACGCGCGCCGGGGTGGCGTCGCTCGTGGGTGCCCCCACGGCATACCGCGACCTCACCGTCATCGACCACCTCGTCCTCATCGACTCCACGTGGGGCGGGCAGATCTCCACCGCGGACGAGCGGGCCGACGCGCTCCTCGAGACGCTGGAGATCGACCACCTGTCGGAACGGTTCCCGCACGAGCTGTCCTCGGGTCAGCAGCAGCTGTTCCACCTGGCGATGGTGCTGTTCCGGCCGTCGACGGTGTTGCTGCTCGACGAGCCCGAGCAGCGCCTCGACACCCACAAGCGCGAGCTGCTCACCCGGATCCTCGTCGAGCGCAAGGCCGCGGGCGCGACGCTCGTGATCGCCTGCCACGACCCCGTGATGACCGAGGCGATCGCCGACCGCGTCGTCGACGTCGCGGGCGCATGAGCGAGCGGGACGACGCGGTCGCCGGGGCGAGCGGCCCCACGACGGACGAAGGTCGCCTCACCCAGGCGCGCAAGGTCATCCGTGGCGGCCTGCCCGAGCAGGGCAACGGCAACGCCGTGTATGCCGCGTACGTCGCCGTCATCGCCTCCCTCGTCTACGGCGTGCCCGCGTCGCGCGCGTTCTTCAAGTTCGTCGACCCGCAGTGGCTGTCCCGTCACCTGACCGGTGTCCAGGGCGTCCTGGTCGTCGGGGGGATCGTCGTGGGGGTGCTGCTCCTGGGGTACCGGCTCGGGTCGGTCCGCGGCCCCGTCGTGCCCGACCTGCCCTACCTCGACCACGTCGCCTCCAGCGCCCTCGACCGCGCGGTCGTGCTCCGGCGCTGGTGGCGGATCAGCCTCGCCGGCTGCCTGGTCCTGGGCCTGCTCACCGGTGCCGTCGTCGGCACGGGGATGGTGTCTGCCGGGATCGCCCCGGTCGTCGTGCTGCTGCCGACGACCCTGGGCGGGCTCGTCGTCGGCCTCGCGCTGGGTGGTGCCTGGCTCTGGGGGCAGGTGCGCTCCTGGCCCACCGGCGACCGCGGTCCGACCACCGTGCTGCGTGGCCGTCGTTCGCTGCGGGCCCTGCACCACGTCGGCCTGCGCACCCAGTCGGCTCGTGCAGTGACCATGGGCGGGGCGGTCCTCGCCGGCGACCTGCGGGCAGCCCGCCTCGACGTCGCCGCACCGAGCACCCGCCTGCGCCGGACCCGGCTGCGGGCCCGCGGACGGGTCACGGTGGTCGCCGAGCGCGACCTGCTCGGCCTGCGCCGCTCGCCCGGGACGTTCGTCGTCGGCCTGGTCCTGTCGGCTGCCGGCTGCTGGGCGCTGGCGCACTCGACGACCCCCGGGGTCCCCAACATCGTCGCCTTCGCCGGCGTGCTGGCCGCCTACCTCGGGTACGGCGCCTGGTCCGAGGGCATGCGCCTGCAGGGCGACAACGCCGGGACACCGGCGTTGATCGGGCTGCCGTTCGGCGAGGAGGCCCTGGCGCACCTCATCACCCCGTCGGCGATGTTCGCCGCGGTGGCCGTGGTGTGCGGCGTGGTCGTCGAGACCACCTCGTCGGCCGGCCCCGCCGCGATCTTCTGGCCGGTGGCGATGACCGCGCTCGTCGCCGGGACGCACCTCATGGCGGCGTTCCGCGGGTTGCCGCCGGTGACCCTGTTCTCCCCCGGGTCGGCCGTGATCTCCGTCGGGTTCTGGTACTCCCGGCCGCTGCTGCTCGCGCTGATCGGCGGCGTGGCCGCGACGGCGCTGCTCACCCGCTCGAGCCTGACGAACGCCTTCATGGTCCTGGTGCTCGCGTCATACGCCGCCGTCATGTTCGGCCGGCGCCGCGTCCGCCTCCTCGACGAGGCCCACCGCGCCTGACCCCCGGCCCCACCGGCGCAGCTGGCGAACGCCGCTGCGCCGCGCCGGCAAAGCGGGAGTTGCTCGGTAGGACGGCACGTATTTGTGGGGGCTTTCCCGAACGACACCCGCTTTGCGGTTCGCCGCCGGGGCCGGAACGACAAAGGGACACCCCGCGTACCTGGAAGAGCTCTCCTACCCTTGCTGCATTCCTGCCCTGGGGGAGTTCGGAGAGGTACCACCACGCGGGGTGCCTGCGAGAAGTGTAGACGGGGCCGTGCCGTGGCAGCCAATCCCCTCTTGCGACACTGGTGCCCATGACTCCGCTCGTGCTGTTCCGCCGTCTCGCCGTCGCCGAAGCCGTCACGTGGGCGCTGCTGCTCACGGGCATGGTCCTCAAGTACGGCACGAGGACGACCGAGCTCGGTGTGCAGGTGTTCGGCATGGTGCACGGCGTCGTGTTCATCGCCTACTGCCTCACCACGGTGTTCGTCGCGGTCAACCAGCGCTGGTCGGCCCGCCTCACCCTGCTCGGCCTGGTGAGCGCGGTGCCGCCGTTCATGACGGTGTGGTTCGACCGTAGGGCCGAGCGGCGCGGCCGGCTCGAGGGCGGCTGGCGCCTGGCGCGGGGCGGCGAGTCCCCGCGTTCGGTGCCGGAGAAGGTGCAGGCATGGATGCTCGCCCGACCGGTCGCGGCGGTCGCGGTCGCCCTCCTCGCCGTGGCTGCCCTGACCACCGTCGCGCTGCTCGTCGGGCCCCCTGCGAGCTCCTCCAGCTGACGATTTCAGGACAGGGCCCCCGCCCGTGTAGCCTCGCCCGCGGAGGATTCGCATAGTGGCCTAGTGCGCACGCTTGGAAAGCGTGTTGAGTGAAAGCTCTCAGGGGTTCGAATCCCCTATCCTCCGCCACAGAGATGACCCCCAAGCTTGCGCGGGGGTCTTTCTCTTTGGCGGTGGGTAGGTGATGACGGGAGCCTGAGCGGGCGGCGAGGAACGAGCCGGCCGCGAAGGCGGCTCCCCTAATCCTCCGCCACACGAGTAGGGCCCCGAGCATGCGAGGGGCCCTTTCTCATGCCCCGGCCCCCGGTTCGATGTGAACACGCCGGTGGTTCCCGGCGCGTCCACGGCGACCCGGTCAGTCGACGAGCAGGTATGCCGCGTGCGCGGGCAGGATGCCCGCCTCCAGCAGGTGGGTGCCGAGCAACCGGGCCCCGTCGAGCGCCCCACCCAGCGCCGGTGCGAGGACCCGTCCGTCGCGGGCGAGCCGCCGCTTGAGGGCCGTCCGCACGGGCGCGGCCGCGAGGACTCCCCCGGTGGCGACCAGGACCGGGTCGGGCAGCCCGGAGGCCGCAGCCCCCAGGGCATCGGCGAGTCCCTCCCCCGCGTGGGCGCAGAGCGCGGTCGCCACCGGGTCACCGTCGATCGCCGCCGCAGCCACCGCCGGGGCGAAGCCGGCCAGCCGTTCCGGGGCGTCGGGAGCGTTCATCACCTGCCGGGGCCAGGTGGTGGGCTCGCCGAAGGAGGGACGAGCCGCTTCCAGCAGCGCGGACGACCCGGACGGCAGCCCGTCGGAGGACCGCAACGCCGCCCGCAGGCCCTCCAGCCCCAGCCAGGCCCCCGAACCCACGTCGCCGAGCACGTGGCCCCAGCCGTCGACCCGGCGCCACGTCTCGGCGAAGTCGGTGCCGAAGGCGACCGCCCCGGTCCCGGCGGCGACGACCGCGCCGGGACGCAGCCCGTCGAGCGCCCCCACCAGGTTGGCCACGGCATCGCTGACCACCACCGTGCGACGGGCACCGAACGACGAGCGCACGATCCGCATCACCTCCGTGCGGTCGGCGAGGAACAGCAGACCCCGCATCGACCAGACGACGACGTCCGGATCCTGCATGGGCAGCTCGTCGGCCACCAGCGCCCGGGCCGCCACGGCCAGAGCAGACACGTCGATCCCGCCCGGCTGGATCCGCACGCCGGGGGCGGTGCGGACCGGACCGGGCCCGGTGCCGTGCGAGAGCTGGACGCGCAGGCCGGAACCGCCGATGTCCACGGCCGCGACCGTCGCGCGGCCCAGGGTGCTCACGCCCGCGATGGGATCACTTCGACATGCCGGCGGTCAATCCGGCGACGATCTGCTTGGTCGCGAGGAGGAACAACAGGATCAGGGGGATCGTCGTGATGACCAGCCCCGCGAACACGGCCGAGTAGTTGGTGGCGTTCTCCCCGAAGAAGGTGGTGAGCCCGACGGGCAGCGTGTACTTCTCCTCGCGGCGCAGCAGCACGAGCGGGAAGAGGAAGTCGTTCCAGATCGGCACGAAGCGGAAGACGGCGACGGTCGCCAGCGCCGGACGCACGAGCGGGACCATGACGCGCCAGAACGTCTGCCACGGCGAGGCACCGTCCAGGGCGGCGGCCTCCTCGAGCTCCTCGGGCAGCTGCCGGAAGAACGTCGTCAGCACGAAGATCGAGAACGGCACCCCGGACGCGCCGTACATCAGCGCGAGCCCCATCCGGGAGTCGATCAGCCCGAGGCCGTCGAACAGGTAGAAGATCGGCAGGATCGCGAGGTGGATCGGGAGCATGAGCCCGGACAGGAACAGGGACTCGAGCCAGCGGAAGGCTCTCGACCGAACGCGCGCGAGCGCGTAGGCCGCCATCGTCGAGACCGTGGTCGACAGCACCACTGCGCCGACCGTGACGAGCAGCGAGTTGCCGAAGTAGGTGGCGAAGTTGCCGGTGGTCCACGCCTCCTTGTAGCTCTGCGTCGAGATCGGCGACGGCAGGCCCAACGGGTCGGTGATGAGGTCGGCGTTGGTCCTGAACGAGCTGAGGACCATGAGCAGCAGGGGGACCAGGGCGATCGCGGCATAGAGCCACAGCACCACGGTCGCCGTCGTGCCCCCGACCGGCTTGCCGCCGGAGCCGGACCGGGCACCACGGCCGCCGCGCGGGCCGCGTGGCTGGGCCAGCACCGGGCCCTCACGGTCGGTGGAGGCCACGGGCGGGACGACGACGCTCATGCGGTGATCCTCCGTTCGTGGCGACGCAGGACCGAGGTGGCGCCGAGGGCGCCACCGAAGATGACGAGGAACAACAGGGTCGCCAGCGCCGACGAGCTGCCGATGGCGTCGATCGAGCCGGAGTCGAAGGCAGTCCGGTAGAACAGCAGCGACACGAAGTCCGTCGAGCCCGCCGGGTTTCCGGTCGACCCGCCGAACGCGTACGGGAGCGCGAACGCCTCCATGGCGAAGATGAACGTCAGCACCGACACCGTGCCGATCGCCGGGACGAGCAACGGCAGGGTCACCTTGAAGAACGCCTGGCGGTGGCTCGCCCCGTCGACGCGAGCAGCCTCGGTGAGCTCCTCGGGCACCCCACCCAGCGCGGCGCCATACAGGAGGACGGGGAAGCCGATCCACTGCCACACGCTCACGAGCACCACCACCCACAGGGCGGTCTTGGGGTCGCCCAGCCAGGGAAGGGCCCACGACTCGAGGCCGATCTTCGTCAGCAGCTGGTTGACCGGGCCGAAGGTCGGCGAGAGCAGGAGCGTCCAGAGGTAGCCGATGACGATCGGGCTGACGAGGTAGGGCATGGCGTAGAGCGTCTGGAGCAGCCGGCGGGTCCGGGCCCGACGGTGCAGCAGGAACGCGACGCCGAGGCCGATGGTGTTCTGGAACACCATCGTCCCGCCGAAGAACAGCACGTTGTGCAGCAGAGCTCGCGGCAGGTCCGTCGTGAACGGCGCCCTGGTGAACAGCGTGCGGAAGTTCGTCAGGCCAGCGAACGCTCCGCGCGCCGTGCCCCGCCACTCGAAGAAGGCGTAGGAGAACGCCGTCGCCATCGGGTAGAGCACGAACACCCCGAACAGCAGCAGGGCGGGGAGGACGAACAGCAGCCCCGTACGACGTCTCACGCGGCCGGCTTGAACCAGGTCTTGACGCCGGTGTCGAGCTCCTTGCTCACCGCGGACGCGTCCTTGCCACCGAGCAGGAGCTGCTGGATGCCCTTGCCGAGCAGGTCCGTGCCGGACGGCGAGCCGTAGCGGAAGTCCGTGAGCAGCAGGTACGGCGAGCCGGACTTCACGTAGTTCTCACTCATCTGCTTGAGCAGCGGGTCCTTGTACTCGACGCCGGGGACGGCCGAGATCTGCTTCACGTCGTCGGCGACCATCTGGCCGAACTCCTTGGTCGACATCCACGTGACGAGGTCGGTGGCGGCCTTCTGGTTCTTCGACTTCTTGGAGACCGCGAAGTTGCCGTCGGCCCAGCCGGCCGTCGTGGCCGTGGCCCCGCTGGGCGACCCCGGGGGCGGGGGCACCTGGAAGACCCCGATCTTCATCTCTGGGTTCGCCTTCTGCAGCACCGCGAGGTCGTAGGACCCACCCGGCAGCATGGCGGCCTTGCCCGCCGTGAAGAGCGTCTGCGCGTCCGTGATGGCGACGCCCGTGACGTTCTTCGGCATGAACTTCTCGAGGTCCTTGACGACCTTGACCGACGCCACCCAGTCGGGGTCGGTGAAGTCCTTGGACCCCGTGGTGACCTCGTCCTGGAACGCCTTGCCACCGAAGCGCGGCGCCGCGAGGACCTCGTGGACGATCGGCAGGGTCCAGTCGTCCTTGGCCCCCACCGCGATCGGCGTGAGGCCGTCGGCGGCGAACTTCGTGTTGGCGGCCATGAACTCGTCCCAGGTCGTCGGCGCCTCGAGCCCGGCCTTGTCGAACACGTCCTGGTTGTAGAACATCACCGTGGTCTGGCGGGCGAGCGGCACGGAGTAGATCTTGCCGTCCTCCTTGCCCTTGGCGCTGGCGACGACGTTCTCGTCCCAGCCGGAGAGGTCGACCTTTCCGTCGAGCGGGACGAGCGAGTCGGAGGCGACCGTCGTCTGCAGCTGGCCGTAGGACCGGACCTGCGGGACGTCCGGGCCGTCGGAGCCGGCGAGGCCGGTGGCGAGGATCTTGTTGTACTCGGTGGCCTTGAACGCCTTGAAGTCGACCTTTACCCCGGGGTGGGCCTTCTCGTAGGCCGCGAAGATCGTGTCGTAGGCCGCCTTGTCCTCGACCCGCCACGACCACACGCTCAGGGTGGTGTCGCCGCTGCCGCCGCCGGAGTCGTCCCCGCCGCTGGAGGGCGCGCACGCCGTGAGGGCGAGGGCTGCGCCGAGGGCGACCACGGAGGCGATGGACCTGTGGGTGCGACGAGTCATGAACGTTCTCCTGTCAGGGGATTCGGCGCCACGGATACCGAGGAGCCATCTCGCGGGGAAGGGGTGGGTTCCGGGGAGGAGGTCTGGAGGAGGGCGGCGCTGCCGGGCACCAGGTCGGCCAGCGCCTTCGCGACCGACCCCTGGTGGTCGGCGATGGCCAGCCGAGCCGTGGCCGCGTCGGTGCCGGCAAGCATCGACAGCAGGGCCGTCTTGAGCTCGCCGTCGGCGGCCTCGAGCGCGAGGCGGGCGTCGGTCTCGTCGGCGCCGCTGGCCTCCTGCAGGATGCGCAGCACGCGACCACGCAGCTTGGCGTTGGTGGCGACGACGTCGACCATGAGGTTGGACCAGGTCCGGCCGAGCCGGATCATCACGGCCGTCGAGAACGAGTTGAGCACGAGCTTCTGCGCCGTCCCCGCCTTGAGCCGGGTCGAGCCCGTGAGGACCTCCGGCCCGGTGCGGGCCACGAGGAGGTGGTCGGCGTATGGCGCGAGGCCGGCCTCCGGGTTCGAGGTCACCAGGGCGGTGATCGCCCCCAGCTCACGGGCCCGGCGCAGGGCGCCGCCGACGAAGGGCGTGCGGCCCGAGGCGGTGAGGCCGATCGCGATGTCGCCCTCGCGGAGGGCCGAGGCCTCCGCCTCACCGGCACCCTCGTCGTCCTCGACGTTCTCGACCGCACGCAGGAGGGCGCCGAGGCCTCCGGCGTGGTGCGCGACGAACAGGCCGTCGGGGGCGTTGAAGGTCGGCAGCAGCTCGGCGGCGTCGAGGACGGCGAGCCGCCCGGAGGTGCCCGCGCCGAAGTAGTGCACCGTGCCGCCGGTCCTGATGGCGGCGACGGCCCGGTCGACGAGGACGGCCAGCTCGGGCAGCACCTCGGCCACCGCCGGGGCGACCCGGGCGTCGTCGTCGTTGAGCAGCCGCAGGATCTCCAGGGTCGGCTGGGTGTCGATGGCGGTGCTGCCGGGGTGGCGCTCCTCGGTGGGCGCGCTGACGCTCACGTCGCTGGTCACACCGTGAGGTTAGTTTCTTACGCCCGATGCGTCAACGACGTAAATGAATGACCACTCAGGCCGTGCCGAGTCACTGACGCAGGTGGTGGCTGGCCACCGCCTGCCGGGTCTCCTTGACGGCCTTGCGGGCCCGGGGCAGGTTGCGCTGGGCCACCGCGATGTAGAGGCAGTCGACGACGGTCAGCGCCGCGATGCGGCTGGCCGTGGCCCCGGACCGCAGGCTGGTCTCGCGAGCAGCCGTGGTGAGCACGAGGTCCGCGCGAGCCGCGAGCAGGGACACCGGGAAGTTGGTGATCGCCATCGTCGTCGCACCCCGGCTCCGGGCCGCGTCGAGCGCCTCGATGGTCTCCGAGGTCGTGCCCGAGTGGGAGATCCCGATGGCCACGTCCCCCTTGCCCAGCAGGGTCGCGCTCGTCAGGGCGATGTGGGGGTCGTTCCAGGCGAAGGCCACGACCCCGATGCGGTGCAGCTTCTGCTGGAGGTCGGTGCCGACGATGGCGCTGGCACCGATGCCGTAGATGTCGACGCGCTTCGCGGCCGCCACGGCCGCCGCCGCAGCGGCGAGGCTGGGTCGGTCGAGCTGCTGGGCGGTCTCCTCGACCGCGCTGGCGTCGACGAACGCCACCTTGGCGATGATGTCGTCGATCGTGTCCTTGGCGCTGATGTCGGTGTCGGTCGCCCCGCCCGCCCGCGGCTGTGCGCTCTCCTCCGCCAGCCCGAGCCGGAGCTGGGGGTAGCCCGGGAGCCCGAGCCGACGACAGAACCGCAGCACGGTCGTCTCCGAGGTCTGGGCGGAGACGGCGAGCTCGCTGATCGTCAGCGCAGCAGCGGCCCTGGGGTCGGCGAGCACCTGCTCGGCGACGCGGTCCTCCGCCGGTGACAACGAGGGACGGATCCCGCGCAGGCGCACCAGGAGGGGCACGGTCGGCACGGTGGCGTCAGCGGCACGGGGGGGCATGGGCTTACCGTACGGCTTCGCCTCCTGCGTCATCGTGACGCCAGCATCCAGCCCTGCGCGACGAAGTCCCCGGGGCTCTTCTCCCCGTCCAGCACGACCCGGCCGCCCGAGGCCACCCGCAGGTCGTCGACGTAGACGCCGCGTCCGAGGTAGGCGGCGTCGGTCGTGTAGCGCCACCGCAGGACCTGGCTCCCGCCGGGGAGGTCGGCCCGCGCCTGCACCCACCTGCGGTCCCCGCTCCCCGAGACGACGCCGTCGCTCTGGGTGGTCTCTCCCCGGTCGCGGACCGTGAAGGGCAGCGGCGCCCATGTCGCCCCGCCGTCGGTCGACCGTTCGAGCGCGAGCAGGTCGCTCTCCTCGGTGTCGAGGAAGAGGTCGAACCCGAGGCGCCCGCCCCTCGCCGGCACCTCGAGGGGTGGAGTCGCGAGTGTGCTGGTCGTCGCGTCCTTCGCGCCGCTGAACCACGCCGTGTCACCGTGCGCGGGGCGCACCCTCATGGCCTGCGCCAGGCCTCCCGCCCACTCCCGCCGCGCCAGGTTGATGCTGCCCCAGCTGCGGGAGGGGTGGACCCGGTTGGTCAGCAGGATCGCGAACGAACGCGAGGCGAAGTCGATGACGATCGAGGTGCCGGTGTACCCGGTGTGCCCGGCCGTCTGCGGGCCCGAGAGCGCATCCATGTACCAGCGCTGGTTGAGCTCGAACCCGAGGCCGTGGTCGTCTCCCGGGAAGTCACCGTTGAAGTTGGTGATGAGGGACGTGACGCTCTGCTTCGACAGGATCCGGTGGCCCCTGTAGGTCCCTCCGTTGAGCAGGGCCTGGCTGAGGACGGCCAGGTCGTCGACCGTCGAGAACACACCTGCGTGGCCGGCGACACCTCCGAGGGACCAGGCGTTCTCGTCGTGCACCTCGCCCCAGACCATGCCGCGCGCCGGGGCCGTCTGGTACTCGGTGGCCGCTGTTCGCGTCCGGTCGCTGGGGTTGTAGCCCGTGTCACGCATGCCCAGGGGTCGTGTGATGCGCTCCGCGACGACCTCGTCGAGCGGCTTGCCGCGCACCTTCTCGACCACCACGCCGAGGGTGATGAGGTTGAGGTCGCTGTAGAGGTACGTGGAACCCGGCGGGTTCGTCGGCGGCTGGTCCAGGACGGCCTTGATCCGCGCGGCCTTGTCGGGGTACTTGCTCCAGAGCGGCAGCCAGGCCGGGAAAGCTGACGTGTGCGTGAGCAGCTGACGGATCGTGACCCCCTCCTTGCCGCCCGCGGCGAACTCGGGCAGGTAGGTGGCCACCGGGGCCTCGAGCGCGACCTTGCCCTCCTCGACGAGCTGGACGACGGCCAGCGAGGTGAACAGCTTGGACACTGACGCCAGGTCGAACACGGTGTCGTCGCGCATGGGGACCCACTGGTCCCGCGGAAGCTCGGTCGTCGCGTCGGCGTACCTGAGCGCGAACCCGCTGGCGTCCCGCTCGACGACCTTGCCGTCGTGGCCCATCAGGCCGACCGCGCCCGCGTACATGGGGTGGCCGCCAACCGGCGCCGTCTCGTGGGCGCGGATCTGGTCGACCGCCGTCGCGACCGGCCCGGGGTCGAGCCCGACCGCGGCCGGTGGCGCGTCGTGCAGCACGGTGTTGGGTGGGGCGAATCCCTTGAAGGGCTTGCTGAAGTCCTCAGCCACGGCGGGTGCGGCCACGAGGGCACCACTCAGGACGAGCGCGCAGGCCACCACGCTCGAGGGCAGGGTCGGACGCAGGTGCATGGTGGTCCACCGTCCGGTTCAGGCGGCCGGGCCGCGGTAGATGAGGTACTGCCGGCGCCGCCGGTCGAAGTCGCGCAGCTCTGCCTGCCAGGCGCCGACCACCTCGTCGGCGCCGGCTCCGGCGGTGACCTGCTCGCGCAGCCTCGTGGACCCGCTCAGCTTGTCGATCCAGTAGGGGCGCGGGTCGTTGTCCACCCGCCAGGCGAAGTCCTTGTAGAGCGCCTTCGCGGCGACGAGCATCTCGACGCCGGTGCGCACCGGGTCGAACCTCGCCGGGTCGGTCACCGACACCTGCACGCCACCACAGACGGTGTTGAGGTGCTTGCTGAAGGTCGGCGTGAAGTACGCCTCGCGGAAGGCGACGCCCGGGATCGACCGTGCTGCAAGGCGTTCCGCCCACCGGTGGTCGACGTAGGGCGCCCCCACGAGCTCGAAGGGCCGGGTCGTGCCGCGGCCCTCGGACAGGTTGGTCCCCTCGAACATCCCCGTCCCCGGGTACACCAGCGCGGTGTCTGCCGTGGGCATGTTGGGACTGGGCATCACCCACGGGAGCCCGGTCTCGGCATACGGCACGTCCCGTCGCCAGCCGGAGACCTCGACCACGGACAGCTCGCTGACGCGACCGCCGGCGTCGGCGGTGAGGAACTCGCCGTCGAAGTACCGCGCCAGCTCGCCGACGGTCATGCCGTGGGCCTGGACGATCTCCTTGGCGCCCACTCCGGAGGTGTACGCCGTCGTCATCATCGGTCCGTAGGCCTTGCCGCCCAACGGGTTCGGCCGGTCGAGGACCACGAACCTCGCACCGGTGGCGACAGCCGCCCGCATCGCCGTGTACATCGTCCAGATGTAGGTGTAGAACCGCGCGCCGGCGTCCTGGATGTCGAAGACGACCGTCTCAACCCCCGCGGCGCGGAACAGCTGCTCCATCTTCGCGGCGTTGGCACCGTAGGCGTCGTAGACCGTCAGCCCGGTGCGCGGGTCGGTGTGCGTGCCCTCGGAGTCGCCCGCCTGGGCGGTCCCGCGGAACCCGTGCTCCGGCCCGAACACCCCGACGATGTCGACCGTCCCGGCCTCGTGCATCTCGTCGACGATGGTGCGCAGGTTGGTGAGGACGCCGGTGGGGTTGGTGATGATGCCCACCTTCTGACCCGCCAGCGCCCTCCACCCGTCCGCGGCGGCCCGCTGGGCCCCCGTCGCGACCGGGCGGTTCGGGTATGGCGCCCCGGCCGGGGTCGCGGCGGCGGTCACGGGGGCGGCGGCGGTGGCGGCGCCGGCGGTGGCAGCCACCGAGGCCGGCAGGACGAGGGCTCCTGCGCCGGCGGCCGTGAGCAGCTGACGACGGTTGAGGTGGGTCTGGTGCGACATCGGTCGTCCGATCAGTAGGTCAGGCCGTGGCCGAAGGGGTAGAGGACGGTCGACGGGTCGCCCGCGGCCGGGATGTCGACCGGGAGCTTGCCCGTGGGGGCCACCTCTCCGGCGATGACCCGGGCGACGGCCTGGATCGCGACCGGGCTGTAGGAGTAGGTCGCGAGGTAGGTCGAGGCCTCGGTCAGGTAGGCGATGTCGTACGGGTCGCGGGTGGCGACCACGATGACCGGCTTGCCGGTGGCCACGAGCTGCTCGACGAGCTTCTGCTGGCCGCCACGAGGGTCGGTCACGGCCTTGTCCCAGGCCTTCATCGTCGTGACGACGACGGCGTCCTGCGTGGCCGCAGCAGCGACCGCGCCGGCGATCTGGGCGTCGGTCGGTGAGGTGCCGGTCTCCTTGACGCTCGTGGTCGCCCCGTGGGCGGCGAGGCCGTCGGCGAGGGTCTTCGTCGTCGTCGCGCCATACCCGGTGACGAGCACCTTCGTGCCCGCGGTGGCGAGCGGCAGGGTCCCCGCGTCGTTCTTCACCAGGGTGGTGGTGCGGTTGGTGATCGCGTCCGCCGTGGCGAGGTGGGCAGGGGTGCCGACGACACGGTCGAGAGCGGTCGGGTCGGCGTAGGGGTGGGCGACCATGCCGCGGTGGACCTTGAGCTCGAGCACCCGGCGCACCTTGGCGTCGAGGTCGGCCCGGCTGATCCGGCCACTCCTGACGGCACCGATCACCGCGGCATACGCATCGTCCATGGCGGGGGTCATGAGGAGCTGGTCGACCCCGGCGGAGAGGGCGCGGACAGCGACCTCCGGGTCGCCGTAGAGGTCACGGACGCCCTGCATGGCGAGGGAGTCGGTGACGATGACGCCCTTGTAGCCCAGCTCCTTGCGCAGGAGGCCGGTCATGATCGGCTTGCTCAGGGTCGCGGGGTCCCCGGAGTCGTCCAGCGCGGGGAAGTTGAGGTGGGCCGTCATGATCATGTCGATGCCGTCGGCGATGGCCTGCTTGAACGGCGGGGCGTCGAGCTGCTCCCACTGCTGGCGACTGTGCGTGATGACCGGAAAGGCGACGTGGCTGTCGGTCGCGGTGTCCCCGTGGCCCGGGAAGTGCTTCGCCGACGAGGAGATGCCGGCGTCGTCCTGGTAGCCGCGCACCTGCGCGCCGACCATGCTCGCCGCGAGCTGGGGGTTCGAGGAGAACGAGCGGGTGCCGATGACGGGGTTGAGCGGGTTGACGTTGACGTCGGAGTCAGGGGCGAAGTCGGTGTTGACGCCCATCGCCTTGAGCTCTTCCCCGGTGATCCTCGCGGCGGTGCGGGCGTCGTCGGTGCTGCGGCTCGCGCCCAGCGCCATCGAGCCCGGGAACTGCGTCGCCGGGGGCCCGATGCGGGTGACGACGCCCTGCTCCTGGTCCGTGGCGACCTGCAGCGGGATGCGGACCTTGGTGTGCGGCTGCGTGAGCGCTGCCTTCTGGAGACCGTTGGAGAGGGCCGTGATCTGGGGCGGGTTCTGGACGCTGTCGGTCCAGGCGAAGTAGATGACTCCACCGAGGTGGTACTTCTGCACCACCTCCGCCGGCGACGCGACGCCGTACAGGGGGATGTTGCGTGCGTCCGGGGTGGTCGCGTCCTTGCCGTAGACGTTCTGGATGAACAGCTGGCCGACCTTCTCCTCCAGCGTCATCCGCTTGAGCGTCGAGGTGACCCAGCCGTGCTGCCACCCGGGGCCGTGGTCGTTGCCACTGGAGGTGGCAGCTCCCGCGGCCGGGACGACCAGCGAACCGAGGAGCGCCGCACCGGCGGTGCCGGCCACGAGGGCCCGGCGGGTCAAGGGAGAGCTGGACATGGTGCCTCCTGGGCAAGATGTAAACCATTGACGCAATAGGTCGATGATTTGCAACTTACCCACATCCGGACAACCCGGGCAAGAGTTCTTTGCCGAGTCTTGGCCCGTGGGGGATGATGCAGCCATGGCGCGACAGATCCAGTGGCGGGGCGCGCTCAGCGCAGACGGCGCGGGCGACGGCCGACGCCCGGAGCGGCCGGTCTGGCGCCCGGGGAGTCCGGTGGTCCCCCCACGCTCGATCGTCGAGGCCTCGCGCGTCATGCAGTTCGCCGGGGTGCTGAGCCTGCTGGAGATCGGCCGGGCGTTCCTCACGCGGAACGACCTGCGCGCCGCGTTCGCCGGGGAGTCCCGCGCCCAGGGGGCAGCGGTCGGCGCGGACGACCTCGACCGGGTGGTCATGATCAGCCTGACCGTCACCGTCGTGTGGGCGGTCATCGCGGCGGTCACGTGGTTCGTCATGGCCCGCACCACCCTCAGGGGCTCCAGGTGGGGCCGCTGGATCGCCTGCGGCCTGCTGCCCGTGGCCATCGGGGCGTTCTTCGGCGGGCTCCTGCCGACGGCGGGCCTGTTCGCCCGGGTCTTCGCCCTGGCCATGCTGCTGCTCGGGGCCTGGGCCCTCGTCCTGCTCTGGCAGAAGGACTCCTCCGCCTGGATCCGCTTCACCACCCAGCCGCAGGACTGACCTGCGACTCAGCGCCGGCGGGAGGCCCCGACCAGCTCGAGCCGTGCGCCCGACGCGCTGTGCCGTGGGCGCGTGGTCTGAGGTCGCGTGGTCTGAGGTCGCGTGGTCCGAGGTCGCGGCGTCGGGACGGGTGCGAGCACCCGCTCGGGGAGGCTCGTGATGAGGTACACCGGGCGCACCGGCCCGACGGGCGGGGGCACCCGGACGGTCGCGGGCGGTGCGGCGGGAGCAGCCCCGGACCGCGGTGCGGTGCGCGGCGTCGTCGTCGTTCGCAGCCGGCGGCCGTCGTGCAGCGCGGCACCGACCCCGACGAGGAGCAGGCCGGCGAGCATCACCAGCGCCGGCACCGAGCCGGGCGCCCACCCGTCGTGGGCGACCACGCCGTACGCGCCGCTCCCCCGCGCCTGCGCGCCGAGGCTGGCCGCCAGCGCCGTCACTGCGCTGACCACGGCGAGCACGGCGCCTGCAACGGCGAGGACGAGAGGACCTCGGGTGCTCTTCACGGCGGCCTCCAGGCTGTTCGGGTCCCGGGACGACGGGTCGTAGCACCTCGGGAGGGCGATCGTCCCTCGGCCGAACGGCTGACTCAACATGCAAATGCCGTAAGCCACGCGTCCAGACGATCCCCCACCGCAGGCCGAGCCGGCCCCACCCCGACCGCTCGGCGCGACGCGGCGCACTCCCACCGCACCGGCGCGGACCGACTGTGGCGCGAACGCCCGGTGGGACGCACGATGGGGCCATGAGCAACGGTGCCTACCGCGCGGCATACGACGAGAGCCTGGCCGACCCGGACGCGTTCTGGGGTCGCGCCGCGACGGCCATCGACTGGATCACCCCACCACCGCGCGTGCTCGACGACGACCGGCCGCCGTTCTACCGGTGGTTCACCGGCGGCACGCTCAACACCTGCTTCAACGCCCTCGACCGGCACGTCGCCGCGGGCCGTGGGGACCAGCCGGCCCTGCACTACGACAGCCCCGTGACCGGCACCGCCCAGACCTTCACGTATGCAGCGTTGCTCGACCGGGTCGCGACGTTCGCCGGCGCGCTGGCCTCGCTCGGGGTGGAGAAGGGCGACCGCGTCATCGTGTACATGCCGATGGTCCCCGAGGCGGTCGTCGCGATGCTCGCGTGCGCCCGGCTCGGCGCGGTGCACTCGGTCGTCTTCGGGGGGTTCGCCCCGGCCGAGCTCGCCGCGCGCATCGAGGACGCGAAGCCGACGGTCATCGTCTCCGCCAGCTGCGGCATCGAGCCGACCCGCATCGTGGAGTACAAGCCGATGCTCGACGCAGCCCTGGACCGCAGCAGCCACAAGCCGGAGTCGGTCATCGTGCTGCAGCGCGAGCAGGCCCGCGCAGCGGTCGGTGAGCGCGACACGGACTGGGAGGAGCTCGACTGGGACGAGCTCGTGGCCGATGCCGAACCCGCCGACTGCGTCGAGGTGGCCGCCACCGACCCGCTCTACATCCTCTACACGTCGGGGACCACCGGGCGCCCGAAGGGCATCGTCCGCGACAACGGCGGCCACGCGGTCGCGCTGCGCTGGTCGATGGAGAACGTCTACGGCATCGGTCCCGGCGACTCGTGGTTCACCGCCAGCGACGTCGGCTGGGTCGTCGGCCACTCGTACATCGTCTACGCGCCCCTGCTCACCGGCGCGACCACCGTTCTGTACGAAGGGAAACCGGTCGGGACGCCGGACGCGAGCGCGTTCTGGCGGGTGATCGAGAAGTACGGCGTGAAGGCGATGTTCACCGCCCCCACGGCCTACCGGGCCATCCGCCGGGAGGACCCCGACGGAGCCCTCATCGCCCAGCACGACCTCTCCTCCCTGGAGACGGTGTTCCTGGCCGGCGAGCGCCTCGACCCGGACACGTGGGAGTGGGCCACCGAACGCCTCGGCGTCCCGGTCGTCGACAACTGGTGGCAGACCGAGACCGGCTGGCCCATCGCCTCGAACCTGCGCGGCCTCGAACCCATGCCGCTCAAGGCTGGTTCGCCCACCGTCCCCGCCCCCGGGTATGCCGTGCACGTGCTCGACGAGCAGGGTCGCCGGGTGCCGGCGGGCACCGAGGGCGCGATCTGCCTGAAGCTGCCGATGCCGCCGGGCACCCTGCCGACCCTCTGGGGCGACGACGAGCGCTACGTCGCCGGGTACCTCTCGGCGTTCGACGGCTACTACCTCACCGGCGACGGCGGCCTGCTCGACGAGGACGGCTACCTCTACGTCATGGGACGCACCGACGACGTCCTCAACGTCGCCGGGCACCGGCTCTCCACGGGTTCCATCGAGGCGGCGCTCGCGGGGCACGACGCCGTGGCCGAGTGCGCAGTCATCGGGGTGGCCGACGACTTCAAGGGCCAGGTCCCCCGTGGCCTCGTCGTCCTGCGGTCCGGGGTGGACGTCGACGCCGACGGTGAGCGGATCCGCGCCGAGCTCGTGCAGCGGGTGCGCGACGAGGTGGGCGCCGTCGCCTCCCTGCGGCAGGTCGACATCGTGGGTGCCCTGCCGAAGACCCGGTCGGGCAAGATCCTGCGCAAGACGATGCGCGAGATCGCCGACGGGAAGACCCCGAACGTCCCGGGGACCATCGAGGACGCCAGCGTCCTTGAGACGCTGGCGCCCGTGCTCCGCCCGGCGACCTAACCTCCTGCGTGTGCAGGGAGTCTTCACCGGGTTCGTCACCATTGCCGTCGTCATCGGCGTCGGCGCGCTGCTCGCCCACCTGCGGGTCGTCGACCTCAGCGCCCAGCAGGTGCTGTCGCGGATCGCGTTCTTCGTGGCCAGCCCGGCCCTCATGGTCATCACCCTCGGTCGCGCCGATGTCCACGCGGTGCTCTCGGCCAACCTCGTGGCCTCCGGCGCCGCCGTGGTCGTCTGCGTCGCCCTGTACGCCGCCCTGGCCCGGTGGGTCTGGCACCGCGGCCTGGGTGAGGGCACCATCGGCGCGCTGTGCGCGTCATACGTCAATGCGGGGAACCTGGGCATCCCGGTGGCCAGCTACGTCCTCGGCGACGCGGCCCTGGTCGCCCCGACCCTGCTGCTGCAGCTGCTCGTGCTCCAGCCGCTGGCCCTGTCGCTGCTCGACGCCGACGTGCGAGGGCGTCCGACGTCGGTGTGGCAGGTGGTCGCCCGGCCGTTCCGGAACCCCCTCACCGTCGGGTCGCTCGCCGGTCTCGGGCTGTCGCTGACCGGGTGGACGCTGCCGCCGATCGTGCGCGACCCGCTCACCCTCATCGGCAACATGGCGGTGCCCTGCATGCTCATCGCGTACGGCATCGCGCTGCGCCTCGGACCCGGGCTCGGGCGGGCCGGCTCGGTGGCCGAGCTCGCGACGACCTCGACCATCAAGCTGCTGGTGCAGCCCGCGGTGGCGTGGTTCGTCGGCGCGGTCGTCCTCGGGGTGCACGGGCCGGCACTGCTCGCCATCGTCGTCACCTCGGCGCTGCCGACGGCGCAGAACATCTTCGTGCACGCCAGCCGCTACGACCGGGCCACCGTCCTGGCCCGCGACACCATCCTCATCACCACCGTTGGCGCGGTCCCCGTGATCCTGGTGGCTGCAGCCGTCCTCGGCTGACCCCGCCGGCACCACGCTGCCGGCCGCCGATCGGCCAACGATCACCTCGCCACCGCGCTGGCCACGGTCGCGCTCACCACCTCCAGTCCCGCTGCGAGCGTGTCGTCGGGTGGTGGGGCTGTGGAGAACTCCAGGATCGATCTCACCGGTCGCCGAGACTGAACAGATGAACGTGGCAGCAGCCGTGGCTGAGCTGGGTGGCATCGCCCCGCGCAAGCAGCTGTTGCGCGCGGTGACCCGCGGGGAGCTCGAGCGCGCCGTCGCCAGCGGCGAGGTGACCCGGGCGTCCCGGGGCCGGTACGCGCTGCCGACCGACGACCGGACACGACGACTGGCGCACGAGCTGACGGGGACGGCGGTGCTCATCAGCGCGGCCTCCCACTGGGGCTGGGCGAGGATGTGGGAGCCCCGCCAGCCGCAGATCTGCGTCCCACGCGGACGCAACATCTCCCGCGACGACCGCGCCCAGGTCGACCTGCGATGGCGCACCCTGGCGCCGGGAGACATCGTCGACAGCTGGGTCACCTCCAGGGAACGCACCCTCCTCGACTGCGCCGCCCTGCTGCCCTTCGCCGAGGCGCTCGCCATTACCGACTCCGCCCTCCGGGACCGCTCCGTGCATCCCTCCCAGCTCTCGAACCGACTGACCGACGTGCCTCGCCTGCACCGATCACGCACCCGACGCGTCTTCGCGCAGGCCTCGCCCCTGGCGGCCAACCCGTTCGAGTCGGCTCTGCGCGCTGTCGCCCTGGGAGTACCGGGCCTCGACGTGCGCTGCCAGGTCCGGATCGACGACGATCGCGGATGGGTGGGCCGGGTGGACCTCGCCGACGAGTCCCTCCGGATCGCCCTCGAGGCGGACAGCATGGAGTACCACGGTGAGCGCGATGCCATGGATCGCGACGTCGCGCGCTACACGAGGCTCACGTGCGCAGGCTGGCTGGTCCTGCGCTTCACGTGGTCGCAGGTCATGACACGTCCGGCGTGGGTTGCCGAGATGCTCGCCAAGGCGGTCGCCCAGCGGGCGCACCTCCGGTCGGCGGCCTGAGCGGGACCGGCCAACGATCACCTCGCCCCCGGCCCGATCCCACATGTGCGCACCACCGCAACGACCGACGCGAGGTGATCGTCGGGCGGTCGCCATACGAGGGGTAAGGCGCGCGGTCAGCGGGAGCGGCGGGCGGTGCCGAAGATCGACCGGGTGATCTCGCGGCCGAGCACGGTGCCGGCAGAGCGCAGGGCCGACTTGAACGCGCTCGACCGCACGACCTGCTCGACGATCCCGGGCTGCTCCTTGGCCGGTCGGGCCGGCTTGGGGGCCGCGGGCGCGGGGGCCGGGGCAGCGGGCGAGGGCGCCGGCGCCGCGGGGGCGGCCGGGGCTGCCTGCAGACGCGCCTGCAGCTTCTCGTACGCCGACTCGCGGTCCACGACCGCGGCGTACTTGCTCGACAGCGACGACGCGGCGATGAGGCTCGTGACCAGGGCCGGGTCGGACGGAGCCATCAAGGACTGGGGCGCGATCATCCGGGTCCAGGCCACGGGGGTGGGGGCACCCCGCTCGGACAGCACCGTGACGACGGCCTCGCCCGTGCCGAGGTTGGTGAGGAGCTCCTCGAGGTCGTAGCCGCTGTGGGGGTAGGTCGACACCGCAGCCTTGAGCGCCTTCGCGTCCTCGGGCGTGTAGGCGCGCAGGGCGTGCTGCACCCGGTTGCCGAGCTGGGCGAGCACACCGCTCGGCACGTCCTTGGGGCTCTGGGTGACGAAGAAGACGCCGACCCCCTTGGACCGGATCAACCGCACCGTCTGCTCGATCGCCGACAGGAACGCCTTGCTCGCGTCGGCGAACAGCAGGTGCGCCTCGTCGAAGAAGAAGACGAGCTTCGGCTTGTCGGCGTCGCCGACCTCGGGCAGGTCGTGGAACAGGTCGGCCAGCATCCACATGAGGAACGTCGAGAACAGCGCCGGCCGGTCCTGCACCGCGGGAAGCTCGAGGCAGGTCACCAGCCCCTTGCCGTCGGCCGCGGTGCGGAGCAGGTCGGCGGTGTCGAACTCCGGCTCACCGAAGAACGCGTCGGCGCCCTGGTCGGAGAACGCGATCAGCTCGCGCAGGATGACCCCGGCAGTCGCCGACGACAGGCCACCGAGGCCCTTCAGGTCGGCCTTGCCCTCGTCGGAGGTCAGGAAGGAGACGACCTCGCGCAGGTCCTTGATGTCCAGCAGCGCGAGACCGTTCGAGTCGGCGTAGTGGAAGACCAGTCCCAGGCTCGACTCCTGGGTGTCGTTGAGGCCCAACACCTTCGAGAGCAGCGTCGGGCCGAACGACGTGATCGTCGCGCGGATCGGGATGCCCTGCCCCAGTCCGCCGAGGGACAGGAACTCGGTCGGGTATGCCGTGCCGACCCACTGCTGCCCGACCTCCGTCGAGCGGCTGGTGATCCGGTCGTTGGCCACGCCGGCGGTGGCCATGCCCGAGAGGTCACCCTTGATGTCGGCGAGGAAGACGGGGACGCCCTGGCCGGAGAGCTGTTCGGCCATGAGCTGCAACGTCTTCGTCTTGCCGGTACCGGTGGCGCCGGCGACGAGTCCGTGCCGGTTCAGCGTCGCGAGCGGCACCTTGACCGGCGCGTCGGGATGCGCCGTCCCGTCGATGACCGCGGCACCGAACAGCAGCGCCCCACCGGTGAAGGAGTAGCCGGCGCGGATGGCGTCGAGCTGCTCGGAGGACTGCGCGGACGGGTCGGCACTCGCGTTCTCGGTCACGTTCGGCACTCTAGTGCGGCTCCCGGCCGCTCGGCAGGCCGTCGCGGAGGCGGTCGCACGGCTGGGGCCGCCCGCGGCATACCCCTATGGTTGCTGGGTGATCTTCAAGAAGGTGGGCGAGGGAAAGCCGTATCCGGACCACGGCAAGGACTCGCCACGCGACTGGGCCGAGGTGCCTCCGCGCATGGTGCGCCTCGAGGAGCTGATCACCACCAAGCGGACGCTGGACCTGGGGCAGCTGCTCGCCGAGGACTCGACGTTCTACGGCGACCTCTTCGCCCACGTGGTCGAGTGGGAGGGCAACCTCTACCTCGAGGACGGCCTGCACCGCGCACTGCGTGCCGCCCTTCAGCAGCGACCTACCCTGCACGCGCGCGTCCTCGTGCTTGACTAGCCCCGCAGCAGGTCCCGGTCGGCGACAGGCTGCGCGTCGGGGCGTGACGTAGGCGGAGGTGGGTGTGAGCTACATCGTGGAGTCGGGGGCGTCGAGCTCTCGTCGCGCGAGACGTCGCCGCGCCCTCATCACGCTGGGGATCGTGGCGCTGATGCTGTTCTTCGCCTTCTGGTACGCCTACTCGTACTACCAGGCCTCCGACGAACGCCGCGCGACGCCGCGACCGAGCTGCACCGCCACGGCCGGACCCGTCCTGCCGGCCGACGTGACCGTCAACGTCTACAACGCCACCGACCGCGCCGGCCTCGCCGCGAAGACCGCCACCGACGTGCGCAAGCGCGGGTTCCGGGTCTCCACCGTGGCCAACGACCCGTTGCAGCGCAAGGTCACCATCGCCGCCGAGGTGAGGTTCGGACCGACCGGGGCGAAGGGCAGCAAGCTCGTCCTCGGCCTCGTCAAGGGTTCGAAGGCGGTCAAGGACAGCCGCACCGACTCCTCCGTGGACCTCGTCCTCGGCGACAAGTACACGAAGCTCACCGCCGCCCCCAAGGTGACACCGACACCGACTGCCACGGCGACCACGACGAAGACCTGCTGACCCCGACGTCGTCAGCGCAGCTCCCAGTCCTCGCGGCGCAGCTCGTACTCGACCTCCCCCTGCTCGCTGCCGGGCACGGGGTCGTCGTGGTGCTCGTGGAACGCGCGGGCGAACTGCATCCCGATGCTCGTCATCGTCGCCCGGGAGCCGGCGTTCACGGCCATCGTCTGCGCGAAGATCCGCGACAGGCCGACCACCTCGAACCCGTGGCGCAGCAGCTCCCTCGACCCCTCGCTGGCGAAGCCCTGCCGCCAGTGCCGGCGCAGGATGCGGTACCCCAGGTCGGCCTCCCCCGTCACGCGATCCTGGCTCGGGCCATGGGGAGGCGTCAGCATCCACAGCCCGACGAAACGGTCCTCCGGCGCGCCCTCGACGGTGCGCAGGAAGCCGACCCACATCCCCAGGCCGTCGACCACCTCCGCCCGCCGGCGCCGCTGCACGTGGTTGCGCTCGACCTCGTCGCGCGTCCTGGCCCGACCCCAGAGGTAGCGCAGCACCTCGGGGTCGGAGTCGAGCTCCACCTCGAGCTCGAGGTGCTCGTCGGCGAGCGGCACGAGGTCGAGGCGGGCGGTCTGCAGCGGGGGCTGGGGCACCACCCCACCGTGCCGCACCCGGAGCCGGCGGGCCACCGGGTTCCGAGCCCCGGCAGCAGGCGCGACCGGGACGTAGGCTCGGACCATGATCACGGTCGAGCTGGCCCGCAGCCTCGGTGAGGGTGGGGTGCTCTGGGAGCCGGTGCCCGGGGACCGCTTCACCATCGACCAGCCGAACGTCCTCGGGGAGGTCTTCTGGATCAGCCACCTCACCATCGACGTGCACACCTTCAAGGGCCAGCCCCTGCTGGGGTTCAACGGCACGACCGAGTGGGCCCTCGACTCCGTCACCCTCGACAGCGCCCTGTGGCTGCCGCGCGAGGACCAGCTGCGCGAGCTGCTCGGCGACCGGTTCGCGGGACTACACCGCGACGGGGACTCCTGGGCCGTCGAGGTGTCCGGCCCCGAGGGCCCGGCCACCTTCACCGACGCCGACCCCGAGTGCGCCTACGCCCAGGCGCTGCTCAGCATCGTCTGAGGCCCACCGAGGACCTCGCCCCGGCGGTCACCGCGGGACGGTGTGCCGCGTGCCTCAGCCGACGGGCTGGGTCACCGGGACCCCCATGGACGTCGTGGACTCCGTGACCGGGGCCGGGGCGTCCGCCATCCGCTGCGCCTGGTCCTCCGCGGACGGACCGCGGTCCTCGGCCGGCAGGCTCGAGATCACGACGGCCGTCCCGATCATCGCGAACGCCAGCGCACAGCCGAAGCGCACCAGCGCCTCGTTGACCGACAGGTTGCCGCGCAGGACGAGGAAGGCCGCCGGCGCGAACAGCATCGCGCCGAGCAGGACGCTGGACTTGAACCGGCTGGAGCCGTTCGTCGCCGGGGCGCCGGTGGCTACGGGACGGGACTTCTTGGCCATGTCAGGACACCACGCTCTCCACGACGTCGACGACCCCTGCCGTGGTCAGGCGCAGGTGGCCGCCGAGCTCTGAGTAGGCGAGCACCGCGAGCTGCGGTGCGCCGGGCTCGACGAGGCGGCGGACCGCTCGTCGCAGCGGCTGTGCGCAGACCAGCACGGGCTGGACACCCGACTGCTCGGCGCGCTGGGACACCCGAACGGCCTCGGTGGCGAGGCGTTCGGCGAAGTACGGGTCGACGAGGAGCTGCACCCCGTTCTCGCCGCCGCGCAGGGACTCCAGGAGCCGCTGCTCGAGCCTCGGCTCGAAGGTGAGGACGTGAAGCTCGCCGCCCACCGCGTGCGACGAGGCGATGGCCGGGCCCAGGGCGAGCCGGGCGGCCTCGACGAGGGAGTCGGGGTCGGTGCTGACCCGGGCGCGCAGCGACAGCGCCTCGAAGATGCGGACCAGGTCGCGGATGCCGACGCCCTCGGAGAGCAGCCCGGCGAGGACGCGCTGGACCTCGCCGAGGGTCAGCGGGGAGGGCGTCATCTCCTCGACGACGGCCGGGTGGGTGGCCCGCACCGCCTCGACGAGCAGCTTGACGTCCTCGCGACCGAGGAGCTCATGGGCGTGCTGGCGGACGACCTCGGCGAGGTGCGTCGTGACGACGGACGAACGGTCGACGACGGTGGCCTCGACCGCCTCGGCGCGACCCCGCTGGTGCACCGGGACCCACTTGGCCTCGAGCCCGAAGACGGGCTCCCTCGTCGGGGTGCCCTCGAGCGCGGCCAGGTGGTCACCGATGGCGAGGACCATGCCGGCCGGCGCCTCTCCGCGCGCGACCTCGACGCCGTGCAACCGGATGGCGTACGTGTGCTGCGGGAGGTCGATGTTGTCCCGGGTCCGAACCAGCGGGATGACGATGCCGAGCTCGTGGGCGAGCTTGCGCCGCAACGCCTTGACGCGGTCGAGCAGGTCGCCGCCTGCACTGGCGTCGACGAGGCCGATGAGGTCGTACGCGAGCTCGAGCTCGAGCGGCTCGACGCGGATGTCGTGGGCGAGCACCTCGGGGCTGTCGGCCGACGGGCCGGGCGGCAGGGCGGCGGCCGCTGCGCGCTCGTCCGCGGCCTCCTTCTCCCCTGCCTTGGGCAGCGTGCGGGCGATGAGCAGGGCCGCGGCACCGACGATGAGGAAGGGGAGCTTGGGCAGGCCGGGGATGACCGCCAGGGCCGCGACGGCGACACCGGCGACCTGGATCGGCTGGCGCTGGGCACCGAACTGGGCGACGAGGTCGCTGCCCATGTCCTGCGCGGTCGTGGCGCGGGTGACGATGAGACCGGTCGACATCGACATGAGCAGCGCAGGGATCTGCGAGACCAGGCCGTCGCCGACGGACAGCAGGCTGTAGGTCGCGACGGCGTCGCTCAGGCTCTCGCCGCGCTGGGCCACACCGATGATGAGGCCGCCGATGAGGTTGACCAGGGTGATGACGATGGCGGCGATGGCGTCGCCCTTGACGAACTTGGAGGCACCGTCCATCGCGCCGTAGAAGTCCGCCTCGGCCGAGACGTCGGCACGGCGGCGGCGCGCCTCGTCCTCGTCGATCAGGCCCGAGTTGAGGTCGGCGTCGATCGCCATCTGCTTGCCGGGCATGGCGTCGAGGGTGAACCGCGCCCCGACCTCGGCCACGCGCCCGGCACCGTTGGTGATGACGACGAACTGGATGACGACGAGGATGATGAAGATGACGAGGCCGACGATGATCGACCCGCCGACGACGAAGTGGCCGAACGCGTCGATGACCTTGCCCGCGAAGCCGTCGAGCAGCACCAGGCGCGTGGCGCTGACGTTGAGGGCCAGGCGGAAGAGCGTGCCGATGAGCAGCAACGACGGGAAGACCGCGAAGTCCAGGGGCCGCTTGACGTTCAGGGCCACGAGCAGGATCAGCACCGAGAAGGTGAGGTTCACCGCGAGGAGCATGTCGAGGACCACGCTCGGGAGCGGCACCACCATCATCACGACGATCGCGACGATGCCCGCGGGGATGCCGATCTGGCCGATCCGGCTCTTCATCGGACCTCGGCCTGCGCGGGGTGGGTGGTGACGGCAGCTGTCATGGCACGCCTCCTATCGACCCGCACGGCGGGCACCTGAGGATTCGAGCAGGGCCGGCGGTGCGGTGCGGGCGGCGTTGGGGTTGCGGTGGAAGCCTCGCGCGGCGCCGCGCTGGCGCAGGCCCATGACGAAGACGAACACTCCCGCCACCGCGTCATACAGCTCGGCGGGGATCTCCTGGCCGATCTGGCAGCTGCGGTAGAGCATGCGGGCGAGCGGCACGTCCTCGACGAGGGGCAGCTTGAGCTCGGCCGCGTCCTCACGGATCTTGGCCGCGACGAGGCCGGCCCCCTTGGCGACGACGCGGGGCGCGCCCCGGCCGGGTTCGTAGGCGAGCGCCACGGCGACGTGCGTCGGGTTGACCAGGACCAGGTCGGCCGACGAGAGGTCGGACATCATGCGGTTGCGGCTCATCTCGCGCTGCTTGCCGCGGATCATGCCCTTGAGCAGCGGGTCGCCCTCGGAGGACTTGTTCTCGCGCTTGATGTCCTCGAGGCTCATCTTCAGCGACGACCCGATGCGGCGACGCTCCATGACGTAGTCGGCCGCGGCGAGGACCAGCCCGACCGCGGCGATGACGCGCAGGATGCTCAGGGCCGAGCCGGCCGCGGCCCCGACCGACGCACCGAGGGACCACTGGCCGCTCGTGGAGATCTGCTCGGTGATGTCGCGGACGGCGCGGTACCCGATCCAGCCGAACACGACGAACTTGAGCAGGGTCTTCACCAGCTGCCAGGCAGCGTGCATGCCCACGAGGTTCTTCAGGCCCTTGGCCGGGTTGAGCGTCTCGAACTTCGGCTTGAACTTCTTGGCATAGATACGGATGCCGCCCTGGGCGGCGTTGCTCACGAGTGCCGCGACCACCATGGCGCCCATCAGCGGCGCGAGCAGCAGCAGGCTGTGGATGCCGGCCGTCTTGAGCACCTGCATCGCGATCGCGGGATCCGGTTCGACGATGACGCGCTGGAGCTCCCCGAGCAGGTCGCGGAACAGGTCGGCGAGACCGTGGACCAGCTTCGGGACCAGCACCGACGCGACGATGACGGCGACCCACGCGCTCAGCTCCGCGGTCCGCGGGATCTGGCCGTCCTTCTTGGCCTCCTGCTGGCGTTGCGGGGTCGGCTTCTCTGTCTTGGACGCCTTGTCGCTCACGAGCGCGTCCCCATCATCGTGGCCACCGAGACCATGTCGTGGGTCGCCTGGTCCAGCAACTTGCTCACGGCACCGGGGAGCAGCGAGAACGCCACCCCGGCCAGCGAGATGGCGAGCAGGATCTTCACGGGGAAGCTCATCGCGAAGATGTTCAGGGTGGGCACGGCCCGGCTCACGAGGCCCAGCGCGAGCTCGGCGAGGAACAGCACCACGAGCACGGGCGCGGCGATCTGCAGCGCGCCGGCGAGGAACCGGCCCAGGTCGTCGGTGGCGAGGCGGGCCAGGTCACCGATCGACAGCGGGCGCAGCGGCACCGTCTCGAACGTCATCATCAACCCGCGCACCAGGATCAGGTGGCCGTTGGCGGCGAACAGCAGCGTGATGGCGAGGAGCTGCTGGACCCGGCCGAACATGCTGCTGGAGACGTTGGAGAGCGGGTCGTAGAGGCTGGCGAGGGTGAACCCGCTGGCGAGGTCGATCAGCTCACCGGCGGCCTGGATGGCGGCCATGGCGAGGTGCACGACGAACCCCATCGTCATGCCGACCGCGACCTGCCACAGGGTGGCGCCGACGAGCGACGGCAGGCTGATGGTGGGCGACTGGTCCTTGAGGTTCGGCAGGAGGCACAGCGCCAGGGCGAAGGCCAGCGCCGCCTTGATGCGGGCCGGCACCGACCGGCTGCTGAAGGGCGGGGCGATGGCGAAGAACGCCGACATCCGCACCGTGGCGAGGAGCAGCACCACGAGGGTGTCCGCCGACAGGTTGGCCCGCATCAGCTCAGCAGCTGCGGGAGCATCGTGAACATCGCCTTGGTGAACGCGATGGTCTCCTGGAGCATCCAGTGACCCGCGACGAGGATGACCATGGCGACCCCGATGAGCTTGGGGACGAAGGAGAGGGTGACCTCCTGCACCTGGGTCACGGCCTGCAGCAGCGAGACGCCGAAGCCGATGCCGAGGGCCACGAGGAGCACGGGCATGGAGAGCTTGGCCGCCAGGATCATCGCCTGGAGGCCGATGTGCACCACATCGGCATCGGTCACTGTAGTCCCCCGTCCCTCAGTGGTAGCTCTGCACGAGGGCGGTCGCGATCAGGCTCCAGCCGTCGACCATGACGAAGAGCAACAGCTTGAAGGGCAACGAGATCAGGGCAGGGGGCAGCATCATCATGCCCATCGACATCAGCACCGAGCTGACGACGACGTCGATGACGAGGAAGGGGATGAAGACGACGAACCCGATGATGAACGCCGACTTCAGCTCCGAGAGCACGAAGGCGGGGATCAGCGTCGTGAGCTGGACGTCGTCGGGGGTGGCCGGTGCCGCCTGGTCGCTCAGCTTGACCATCGTCGCGAGCTCGGCGGGACGCGTCTGCTTCATCATGAACTCGCGCAGCGGCTTCACGCCGGCGTCGAACGCCTGGCTCTGCGTGATCTCGCCCTTGAGGTAGGGCTGCACCCCGGAGTCGTTCATCGCCGACAGCACCGGCGACATGATGAAGAGGCTGAGGAAGAGGGCCAGGCCGGCGAGCACCTGGTTCGGCGGGATGGTCGTGGTGCCGAGCGCGTTCCGCGTCAGGGACAGCACGACGATGATCTTGGTGAACGACGTGCAGAGCACGAGGATCGCCGGTGCCACCGAGAGCACCGTGAGCAGCAGGATGATGCTGACCGTCTGGCTGGGCTTGCCCAGGCTGGGGTCGACCTCGACGGAGACGCCACCGGTCGACGTGGGCGACGGGGTGGGGGTGGGCGCGGCGACCAGCGAGGGTATGGCGCCGGGCACCGAGAACGGCGTCGTGGCGGCGAGCGCGGGGGTGGCGGTCCGAGCCGTGGCGGCCCGGACGCCGGTGACCGAGCCGGGGGCCACGGACGCGACGCCGACCTGCGTCGAGGAGGCGGCCGCGGACGGCGCGGCCTCGGCGACGGCGCCCGACAGGCCCACCGCCGAGAGGGTGAGCAGTCCCACCGCGACACCGCGGCGCAGCCAGACGGCTCCGGCAGGACGCCGGAGCGCGCGGGAGAGCTCAGCCACGTCGGCTGATCCCGGTCGCGCCGAGGACGACGGCGGCAGCGTTCCACGGCCACCCGGTCGGTGCCTGGGCCGCCCGACGCGTCGCGCGGGAGTCGACCGGGGTGACGATGGTGCGCGACCGACGTGACAGTCGGCTCTGCGCGGGCTGGGCCAGCTGGAGGGCGGAGGCCGCCGGGACCGAGTGGAGACCCTGCGCCGACTGGAGACCCTGCGCCGACTCGAGGGCCTGGGCCGACTGGAGGGCCTGGATCGCGTGCAGGGTCGGCACCGCCTGGGGGGACGGGTGCTGGCGGCGGGGGCGGGCGGCGGGCGCGAGCGCGCCGAGGGACAGGCGGCGGGGCCGGTTGGCCCTGCTCGCCTCGCGGGCGGCGCGGGCGCTGCTGCGGGTCTGCAGGCCGGCGGCGACCAGTGCGCGGTTCTCGGCCTCGGCCCAGGTGGCCGAGCGCGCAGGGGTGACGGCCGGCGCCGCGACCGGGGCGGTGAGGGGCGCCGACCAGGCCTGGGCGGAGGCGGAGGGATCGAACGGCCCCGCAGCGGACGCACCGGGGTCCGACGCGACGAGCGGGTGGGCGGCGGGCGTGACCGGGGCACCCGGGGAGACGGCAGGAGCGATCGACGAGACGCCCGCGGGCAGCACCGAGCGCACCACGGACAGCGGCGGCGTGGCAGGGATGACGTCCTCGTCGCCGAGCTCGCCGAGGACAGTGACCCCACGGTCGGTCACCCCGAGGACCATGACCTGCGAGCCGACCTTGACCACCTGCAGGGTGGAGGCCTTGCCCAGCGAACGACGGGACAGCACCTCGACCTCGACCGTCGAGCGCCCCGGACGGCCGGAGCCGAGGCCGCGCTTGGAGGCCCAGCGGGCCAGCATGACGAGGAGCACCAGCACGACGGCGAGCGAGACGAGCAGGCGCAGGACCGCCAGCACGACCGAGCCGTCGGTCATGCCCGGCCCCGCGCGTCAGCCTCTGCGCTGACGACCTCGGTGATCCGGACGGCGAACTCCTCGTCGACGACGACGACCTCGCCCCGGGCCATGAGCGTGCCGTTGACCAGGACGTCGACCGGGCTCCCGGCCGCGCGGTCGAGCTCGAGGACGACACCGGGGGCGAGCGACAGCACCTCCTGGACCTTCATGCGCGTCCGGCCGAGCTCGACGCTGATGCCCATCTCCACGTCGCGCAGCAGGTGCAGGCGGCGCGGGTCGACGTCGGCGAACGGCGAGCCACCCACCAGCGGCTGGAAGGCAGCCGCGGGCGCGGGGACACCCTCGAGCGGCACGTCGACCGGCGCGTCGACCGGGGAGTCGGCGACCTGGGTCTCGTCAAACTTCATGGTGTGTCCTTCGGGTGGGGCGGGGATCAGGGGGTGACGATCTGGGCGGCGAGCCGCTTGCCGTGGCTGCCGGGGGTGGCCGAGGCGACGGGGACGCCGTCCGCGGCGACGAGGAGCGGTTCGGCCACGGGGTGGCGCAGCGGGACGATGTCGCCGACCGCGAGCGAGAAGACCTCCGCAGAGGTGAGCGTCACCTCGCGGAAGGCCACGGTGACGTCGATCTCGACCTGCTGGAGGCGGGCCTCGACCACGCGGGCCGCAGCAAGGACGCGGCTGTCGGCGGCGGCCACGGCCGACAGCGCGTCGACGGACGCGAGGATCGGCTTGAGCGTGGCGAGGGTCATGCAGAGGGTGGCGGTCGCGGCCTGGTCGCCGATGCGCACCTCGACCTCGCTGGCCACCACGGGGTCCGCGGGCACGGCGACCTGGAGGAACTGGGTGTTGGACTCGAGCGTCTCGAGGCCGGCACGGACGGGCGCCAGGCTCTCGAACGCATACGTCAGCTCGGCGGCGACCCGCTGCACGAGGTCACGCACGAGGGTGGTCTCGATGTCGCTCAGGGCACGGATCGGCTGGACCCTGCCGCCGGCGCCGCCCAGCAGCCGGTCGATGACACTCATGACGACGCCCATCGGCAGCTGGAAGAGCGCGGTGCCGGGCTGCTCCTCGAAGGAGAGGACCGCCAGGAGGCTGGGGTTGGGCACGGTGCGGATGTACTCGTCGTAGGTCACCTGGCGCACGGAGAGCACGCGGGCGTGGACCACGGTCCGCAGGGTCGTCGAGAGCACCGTCGACAGCTGACGGGCGAAGGTCTCGTTCGCGACCTGCAGGGCCCGCACCCGCTCACGACTGAGCCGGCCCGGACTGCGGAAGTCGTAGGACAACGGCTCGGCACTCACGAAGCCCCAGATCGGCAGGTGGGGTGCCCACCTGAGGCTTTGTCCAGAACCCGGCCGAAAGGACGACCCCACGAGGGAGGCGGCTCTGGCCGGGTGACCACCGCCGCGGTGGGCGGCGGTGCGGTGGAGCTGTTCGGGTGGGGGCGCGTGGACGGGGGACCTCACGCGTCCCCACCCGGGTCAGGGGGTCATTGCATGACGAACTCGGTGAGGTACACCTTGAGGACCTCGCCCTCGTACCGGTGCTTCACCTCGGTGTCGAGCGCCTTGCGGGCGGCCTCGCGCCCCTTGGGTGCCAGGAGCTGGGCGTACGTGCGCTGGCCGAAGATCTGGATGGCCGCGTCGCGCGCCTTGGCGCCGTTGAACTCGTCGGCGCCGTGACCGGCACTCGCGTCCGCGGACAGCTGCAGGGACAGCCCGACCTTGAGGAAACGGCCATCGGCGAGGTTCAGGGTGAGTGGCTCGAGGTCGGCGACCTTGCCGGGGACGGGCGCCTTGGCGGCCTCGCTGTCGCCGGAGGGACGCAGGAAGAACCAGTACCCGGCGCCGCCGAGGACGAGGACGCCCACGACGATCATGATCAGGAGCTTCTTGCTCTTGCCCTTGGGCTCGGGGGCGGCGGCCACAGGGGCCGGCGCGGTGGCGGTGGCGGTGGCGCTCATGGTCAGTCTCCTGGGATGGACGGGATGGACGGGATGGACGAGGCGGACTTGGAGGTGGTCTGCACGGTGGACTCGGGCAGGGCGTGCACGACGATCGCGACCCGGCGGTTGCGGGCCCGGCCGGCGGCCGTGGCGTTGGAGGACAGCGGGCGCTGATCGGCGTACCCGGAGGCCGAGATCTTCGAGCCGGCGACCCCGCGGCTGAGGACGTACCGCAGCACCGTGGTCGCCCGCTCCGTCGACAGCTCCCAGTTGGAGGGGAACTGGCCCGTGATCGGCACGTTGTCGGTGTGCCCCTCGACGGTGAGCTCGTTGGGCAGGGTCTTGAGGATCGGGGCGACGGCGTCGAGCACCTTGCGCCCCTCGGGCCGCAGGGTCGCCTCGCCGGCGTCGAACAGCACGCGGTCGGTGACGACGTTGACGACGAGGCCGTGGTCGCGCACCTGGAACTGCACCGACCCGGACAGGCCCTTGGCCGCCAGCGACTTCGCGATGCGGTCCCGGATGGCGGTGAGGTCGTCCTTCTGGGACTTCCCGGTGCCGGTGCCGGCGCCCTTGCCCGCACCCTTGCCGGCGTCGGAGGCCTCGCCCGACGTGCTGGGCTTCACGAGGACCGGGACGATGCTCTCCGGGGGCGTCGGACCGATCGCCTTGCTGTCGGGCTGGCCCTGGACACCACCGTTGAGGATGCCCGTCGACGCGGACACCGCCGCCGGCTCACCGAAGTACTGCTCGAGCCCGTTCGACAGGGCGATGAGCTTGGCCTGGTCGACCTGGCTGATGGCGAACAGCACGATGAACAGCGCCATGAGCAGGGTGATCATGTCGGCGTAGCTGAGGAGCCACCGCTCGGCGTTCTCGTGCTCGGGCTCCTCGTGCTCCTCGGCCCGGCGGCGACCGCCACCGGCCCGGGCGCTCATGCGGCCTCGGCAGCGACGTCGCCACCGCCTCCGTCGGCCAGGGCTGCGCGGAGCCGCTTCTCGACGACCCGTGGGCTGGTGCCCGACTGGATCGCGAGGACGCCCTCGAGCAGCAGCTCCATGTGGGCGATCTCCGCCTCGCTGACGCGCTTGAGCTTGCTCGAGATCGGCAGCCACATGACGTTGGCGCTCATGACGCCCCAGAGGGTGGCGACGAAGGCGCTGGCGATGAGCTCGCCGAGCTTCTCCGGTGCGCCCAGGTTGCCCAGGACGTGGATCAGGCCGATGACGGTGCCGATGATGCCGATGGTCGGCGCGTAGCCGCCCATGTCGGCGAAGAACTTGATGCCGAGCTTGTCGCGCTTGCGACGGGTGGCGATCTGGGTGTGCAGGACGTCGTAGATCTCGTCACCGTCGGTGCCGTCCACCGTCATCTCGATCCCGTCCTTGAGGAAGGGGTCCTCGATGCTGCGGGCCCGCTCCTCCAGGGCCAGCAGGCCCTCGCGGCGGGCGGTGTCCGCCATGGAGACGAGCTCGGCGACGACCTCGTCGCTCTTGGGCTCCTTGGCGGTGAACGCCAGGGTGAGCTGCTTGAAGATCAGCCCCATGTCGGTGATGAACCCACCGGCCATGGCGGCACCGATGCTGCCCACGAAGACGAGGATGATCGGCGGGAGCAGGAGGATGGAGGTCGGCGAGGCGCCCTCCATGATGAGGGAGGCGACGACCGCCCCGAAGACGACGACGATGCCGAGAAGGGTTGCGATCTCCATCTCAGATGTCCGAGTCCCGGACGGCGTGCAGGCCTGCCCGCTGCGACGGTGAGTGCTGGACGAAGTCGGCGGCGGAGATGACCGCGGCCCGGAAGTCGCGCACCTCGGCCACGACCTGCTCGACCGACTCGGTCACCACGTAGCGCGTCCCACCCACGAGGGTGATGACGGTGTCGGGGGTGGCCTCGACCCGCTCGATGAGGTCAGGGTTGAGTGCGAAACATGTGCCGTTTCGGCGCGTGACAGCGATCATGGTGCGTCCGTCCTTGGGTCCAAACAAGCGCGACCATCCGTGGCGCGCACCCCTCTTATCGGCAGCCCCGCGCCATACCTGAGGGGCTTTGGGTGCCCACGTCCGGAAAGGGACGCAGGCGGCGGACCGGACCGGCGGGGTATGGCGCCGGGCCGGCCACTGGCCCAGCGGTGGGCACGACGACCCTCCCGACCCCGGGCACGACGACGGGCGGTGGGGCGCGGCTCTCCCGCACCCCACCGCCCGCGGTGGGTGGTCCAGCGCCAGGCTCAGCGCTTGAGGTTGACCAGGTCCTGGAGGATCTCGTCGGAGGCGGAGATGACGCGGGAGTTCGCCTGGAAGCCGCGCTGGGCGACCACGAGGTTGGTGAACTCCTGGGCCAGGTCGACGTTGCTCATCTCGAGGACGCCGCTGTTGAGCTGGCCGCGACCGCCGGTGCCGGCGACGCCGACCTGGGCCTGGCCGGAGTTGGCGCTGCCGCGGTACATCGAGTCCCCGGCCTTCTCGAGGCCACCGGGGTTGGCGAAGTTCGCGATCGCGACCTGGCCGAGCTTCTCGGTGAGGCCGTTGGAGAAGACGCCCACGAGGATGCCGCTGGTGTCCATCGTGAAGCTCTGCAGCTGGCCCATGGTCGAGCCGTCCTGGGTGCGGGCGGTGGCCGAGCTGGAGCCGGCGAACTGCGTCAGCGGCGTCGCGTCGCCACCGATGCTCATCGTGACGTCGCCGGGGAAGGTGTAGCCCGCGGTCGCCATGGCGGCGCGGCCGAGGGTCATGGTGTCGGTGTTGAACTTCTGGTTGGTCTGGTTCCACGTGAGGTTCGTCGTGCCGACGGTGACCGGGCTGCCGTTGGCGCCGGGGACGGTCGTCGTCGCGGTCCAGGCGTTGGTGCCGGTCTTGGTGTACGTCGTCGAGGCGGGGATGGTCCGGCCCTGGGCGTCGAAGATGTCGATGCTGTGGGTGACGCTGGCGCCGTTGGCCGCGTCGGACGGCAGGTTGCCACCGATGTCGATGGTGCCCGTGGCCGTCGGCGCGAGGACCTGGCCGAACGGCAGCTTGAGACCGCTCGTCGAGGCGTTGGTGTTGATGACGCCGTTGGCGGCGGGCCAGCCCTGGACGGTGGCACCCTCCGGCGTGGTCAGGTTGCCCAGCGAGTCGAACGAGAACGACCCGGCACGGGTGTACATCGCCTGGCCGTCCTTCTGGACGACGAAGAAGCCGTCGCCCTGGATGGCCATGTCGCCCTGGCGGCCGGTCACCTGGGTGCTGCCCTGGCTGAAGTTCGTGGCGATGCCGGCGACCCGCACACCGAGGCCGACCTGGGCCGCGTTCGTGCCGCCGCCACCCTGGGAGGCGCCACCGGCGTTGCGCACGGCCTGGCTCAGGGTGTCCTCGAAGACCGTCTGGCCGGACTTGTAGCCCGTGGTGTTGACGTTGGCGATGTTGTTGCCGATGACGTCCATCATCGTCTGGTGGCTGCGCAGACCGGAGACGGCGGAGAAGAGGGAGCGAAGCATGGGTCAGTCCTTTGCGGTGGTGGGGGCGGAAGACGTGGACGAGGTGGCGGTGCCGACCTCGGTGACGGTGCTGAGCGGCACCTCGGTGTGGTTGACGATGAGCTTCGGCCCGGCAGCGGTGAGCTTGACCGAGTCGACGGTGCCGGTGGCAGTGGCACTGCCCACGGAGTAGGTGACGTGCTGGCCCACGAGGGTCAGGGCGTTGAGGCTGTTCTGGCCGGCGATGACGGCGGCGTTCTGGGCCACGAGCTCGTGCAGGGTCTCGACCATCTGCATCTGCGCGGTCTGCGCCATGAAGGCGGCGCTGTCCACGGGCTTGCTCGGGTCCTGGTACTTCAGCTGGGCGACGAGCAGCTTGAGGAACGCGTCGCCGGTCATCTCGTTGCCGGTCGACGTCTTCGAGGTTCCCTGGGTCGCCGCGGCCGCGTTGGCCGCAGCCTGGGCGTTGAACGCCGCGGCCGTGGCCGCGGGGTTCGAACCGATCGGGGTCGTCATGGACGGGCTCACATTCTGACGTCGAGGGCGACGTCGTGGGACAGGGAGCGGGTGGTGGGGCTCGGGCTCGGCAGGGCGGTGTCGGCGGTGGTCGTGCGGTGGTGCGGTATGGCGCCGTGCCCGGTCCGCGGCGCGTGGCCACCGCTGGTGCCGGCACCCGCCCCGGCCTGGCCGAAGAGGTCGGAGGGTCCGGACTGGACGTCCATCTCCGCCGTCCGCAGGCCGGACTGCTCGAGCTGCGCCCGCAGCTCCGGCAGCCCCTGTCGCAGCGTCTCCCGGGTGGCGGCGTCGGCGGCGATGAGGTGCAGGGCCACCTCTCCCCCACTGAGCGAGAGCTGGACCCGGACCTTGCCGAGGTTCTCGGGCTCGAGGTGCACGGTGACGCGGTGCGTCCCGTCCGGACCGGTCAGCAGGGGCGACACCGCGCTGAGCACCTGCGCCTGCGGGGGCAGCGGCACCACGGGGTTGGCTGCCGGGGCCGTCGCCGCGGGGGCCGCGGCGGTGGTGCCGGTGGCGGGCGCGGCCGGCGCGGTCGCCGATGCCGCCGCTGCGGCATCGGCTGCGGCCGTGGAGGTGAGTCCCGAGGTGACCGTCGCCGCGGCAAGGGCCGGGGCGACGCCCGCCGTGACCGGCACGGTGGCAGCGTCGACGGGCGTGACCTGGCCGGTCGGCGCCGCCCCCGTCACCGAGGTGTCCGTGCCGGCGTCGGCGCGTGACGAGGCGACGCCACCGAGGGATGCCGGACGGCCGTGCACGAGGGTCGGGACGGGGCCCTCGGACTGGCCGGAACCCTGCTGACCGGCGCCGCCCTGCCCGGTCCCGGACTGGGTGCCACCGGACTGGGTGCCACCTGACTGGGCTCCACCGGGCTGGCCGCCCTCGGGTCGAGCCGCGACCTGGTCGGCGTCAGTCGTGTCCGCAGCCGGGGCCCCTGCCGCCACGTCACCGGCACCGGTGGGGACGGCGTCGGTGGCAGCGGTCGCCTCGGCCTGGGTCGCCGCGGCGACGGCGGACGTGCCGTCGGGGGCACCCGGCGTGGAGGCGCTCGGGGTGGACGTCGCGGACGAGGTCGCACCCGCCGCGACGACCGTCGCCTCGCCCCCGGTCGTCGGGGTACCGACGGCCGTCGTCGTGCCGGGCTCGGGGGCGTGGTCTGCGTCGGAGGACGGCTGCGACGCGCGGGCGACGAAGTCCCCTGCGCCCTTCGACGAGCTCGCGGAGGGGTCCTTGCCGTGGACGGGCCCGGCCGGGGACTCGTCCCGGGTCGGCCGCTCGAACCGCGCGGGGTGGCCAGGGTGGCCGGGACGGATCGGGTGGTGCGGGTGGTCGGTGCGGTCCGTGCGGTCCGACTGGATCGGACGGTCCGGGCGCTCGAACACCGAGTCAGGAGTGGGGCGCTGGCTGCGCTCGCTCACGGTGGAACGGCCACGGGGGTCCGCTGGGTCGACCCGGTCGCGGGCGTGGACACCGCGACCGGAGTCGAGCTGGGAGCGGATGGCCACCTCGAAGCCCGCACCGTCGTCGGCGTTGCGGCCGCCGACCGGTGCGGTGGCGGGGGTCGCCGGGGCGACGGGGAACATCTCGACGCGGGTCACGCGGCACCTCCCATGTAGCCGATCACGCGTTGCACGTACTGCTGGGTCTCCCGGTAGGGCGGCACACCGCCGTACCGCTGCACGGCACCGGGGCCGGCGTTGTAGGCGGCGACCGCCAGCGAGGTGGACCCGAAGGTGTCGAGGTGCCTGGCGAGCAGGCGCGCCGCACCGTCGATGGCCTGCGCCGGGTTGCGCGGGTCGACCCCGAGGCCCCGAGCGGTGGCGGGCATCAGCTGCATGAGGCCCACCGCACCGGCGGGGCTGACGGCGTTCGGGTTGAAGCCGCTCTCGGCCTTGGCGACCGACGTGAGCAGGGCGACCGGGACGTCATACCGCTGGGCGGCGCTGGCGAACAGGCTCTTGAGCTGGGCCGGCACACCGGCCGGGCCACCCGTGCCACCCACGGCGGCGGAGGACGGGTCGGCCGGCGCCGCGATGCGCCGGATGGCCGTGGGGGTGCGGTAGACGTCCTGGATCTTGACGTCCTGGCCGGCCCGCGGGGCCACCACCATCTTGCCGTCGCCGACGTAGATGCCGATGTGGTCGACGGGGCTGCCGAAGGCGACGAGGTCCCCGGGCCGCGCGTGGGCGAGGTCCGGCACGGCCGTCCCCATCCGCGCCTGGTCGGCGGCGACACGGGGCAGGGTCACGCCCACGTCGGCGTACGCCCGCTGCACCAGGCCGGAGCAGTCGAGGCCCTTCGCCGGGTCGGTGCCGCCCCACACGTAGGGGACGCCGAGGTACTTCTTCGCGGCGTCCACCGCCCGGGCACCGAGGTCGCCACCGGTGCTCGAGGCACCCGAGATCGACTGCGCCTGAAGGGCCTTGACCTGGTCGAGGGCGCTACCGAGCACGTCGTCGAAGGACGTCGCGGTCGACCCGGAGGTGGCGGTCGTGGCGGCGGCGGACGTCGCCGAGGTGCTCGTGGTCGCGGTCGGGGCCGCGACGGTGAACCGGCTCTGGATGGCAGCGATCCGCGCGAGCGCGCCCGCGGGGCCGACGGTGTCGATGCTCATGAGAGGCCTCGCTTCAGCGCGCCGGCGCTCTCCTCGGCAGCCCGCTGGTCGGCGGCCAGCAGCCCGCGGAGGGCGATGAAGTCCTCGCGCTCGACGAGGCGCTCGAGACCCGAGGTGCGGGTCATCGCCTCGGTGAGCAGCGCCCGCGCCCGGTCGCTCTCGCCGACGGCCAGCTCGTGCCGGCTCGTGGCGACGGCGACCTGCTCGGCGCGGCCACTGGCCAGGGCGCGGGCAGCGACGAACGCCGCGGCACCCAGCACCTGGGGGGCCTGCGTGACGTCGGTGTAGCGCTCGAGGGCAGCGTCCGCGTGGCCCTGGGCCACGGCGGCGTCGGCGAGGGCACGGGAGAGATCGGCCTGACGGCGCTCCTCCTGGATCTTGCGCACCTTCAGCACGACGGCGAGGCGGTCACGACGGGCGGTCACATCGCACCTGCCAGCTGGTGCAGGGCCGACCAGCTCTCACCGAGGTCGGCGACGTCGTCGAGGTCCTGGCGCAGGAACAGGTCGATGGGGGCGGAGAACTGCAGGGCACGGTCGACCAGCGGGTTGCTCCCTGCGACGTAGGCGCCGATCTCGACCAGGTCCTTGGCGTCGCGACGGGCTGCCAGCAGCTGGCGCAGGGACGACGCGGCCGCCCGCTGCGGCCCGTCGGTGAGGGCACGGGTGGTCCGCGAGACCGACTCGAGGACGTCGATGCAGGGGAAGTGGCCCGAGGTCGCCAGCCGGCGGTCGAGGACGATGTGGCCGTCCAGGATCGAGCGGACGGAGTCGGCGATGGGGTCGTTCATGTCGTCGCCCTCGACGAGCACCGTGTAGAGGCCGGTGATGCTGCCGGAGTGGGAGGTGCCGGCACGCTCGAGCAGGCGCGGCAGCAGGCCGAACACCGACGGCGGGTAGCCGCGCGTGGCCGGTGGCTCACCCGCGGCGAGGCCCACCTCGCGCTGCGCCATGGCCACGCGGGTGACGCTGTCCATGCAGAGCAGGACGTCCTGGCCCTGGTCGCGGAACCACTCGGCGATGCGGGTGGCGGTGAAGGCGGCGTGCAGGCGCACGAGGGCCGGCTCGTCGGAGGTCGCCACGACGACGACCGCCCGCGCGAGGCCCTCGGGGCCGAGGTCGTGCTCGACGAACTCGCGCACCTCGCGACCGCGCTCACCGACCAGGGCGAGCACGCAGACCGGGGCCTCGGTGCCGCGGACCATCATCGAGAGCAGGCTGGACTTGCCGACGCCGGACCCGGCGAAGATGCCCATGCGCTGGCCACGACCGCACGGCACGAGGGTGTCGATGGCACGGATGCCGAGGCCGAGCTGGGTGTCGATCCGGTCGCGGGTCATGGCCGGCGGGGGCGTGCCGTCCGAGGTCTCCCACGTCACGTCGGACAGGGCCGGCCCGCCGTCGATGGGCCGGCCGAGGGCGTCGACCACGCGGCCGATCAGTCCGGCCCCGACCGGGACCCGGAGGGGGCCACCGGTGGAGGCGACGACGGCGCCGCGGCGGACACCGCGCAGGTCGGAGACGGGCAGGCAGCGCGCGGCGTCGCCGTCGAGCGCGACGACCTCGGCGAGGATCGGGCCCTGGTCGCCCAGGACCTCGACCGCCTCACCCACGGCGACGTCGAGACCGGAGACCTCGATGCCCACACCGAGGGCACGGGTCACCCGCCCGGTCACGCGGGGCCGGGCGGCACGCAGCAGGTCGTCGAGGACGGGGCTCACGAGGACAGCACCTCCCGGACCCGGGCGAGCGCCGTGCCCAGCTGGGCGTCGATGGTGCGGTCGCCGATGTCGACGAGGCAGCCACCGCGCTCGACGGAGGCGTCCGGGACGACGTGCACGGCGCAGCCGGGCACGAGGTCCGCGAGGGAGTCGGGGGTCAGCTCGGTTTCGTCGGGGTGGACGTGCACCGTCACGTCGGAGCCCCGCGGGATGCCGACGAGGGCGCGCTCGACCGCGTCGCGGGCGGCGCAGTCGTCGACGCGCAGGTGGTGGCCCACCAGGGCCTCGGCGATCTCGACCGCCATCGGCACGGCGACCGCATACACGTCAGCCACGGTCGCGGACGCGGTCGCGTCGGCGACGGCGGCCCGCAGGGCGTCGAGCTCGGCGGCGAACCGGCGGTCGCGCTCGGCCCGGGCGGCCTGCTCGCGGGCCGCGGCCTGCTCGACCCAGAGCTCCTGCTCGCGGGCTGCCGCGAGCAGGCCCTCCTGGTACCCGGCGTCGCGCCCCTCCTCGAACTGCTGGGACGACACGGAGCCGGCTCCCACGACACCCGAGGCGTGGCTGAGCTGGCGGGTCGAGAACAGGGCGGGACGCACCCCGGCCGTGGCGGAGCTGCGCAGCAGCACCGTCGCGGGACGCAGGTCAGAGGACGAGGTCATCGCCGCCACCCCCGCGCGAGACGATGATGTCGCCGGACTCCTCGAGGGAGCGGATCAGGCGGATGATGACGGCCTGCGCCTCCTCGACCTGCTTGAGCCGGACCGGGCCCATGACCTCGATCTCCTCGACGAGGCCGGCGCCCGCACGCTCGGACATGTTGCGCGTGATCTTGTCCCGCACCTCGGTCGAGACACCCTTCAGGGCCAGGGCCAGCTGCTTGGTGTCGGCCTGGCGCAGCACGGCCTGGACCGCCCGGTCGTCGAGGTTGACGATGTCCTCGAACATGAACATCTGTGCCCGGACCTCTTCGGCGAGCTCGGGGTCGCGCTGCTCGAGGCCCTCGAGGATGAGCCGCTCGGTCGAGCGCTCGGAGCTGTTGATGATGCCGACGAGCGGGCCGAGGCCCCCGACCGACGTGTAGTCCGAGCTCTGCACGAGGTTGGCCAGGCGGTGCTCGAGGTGGCTCTCGACCTGCCGCACGATCTCGGGTGCGGTGCGGTCCATGACGGCCAGGCGGTGCGCGACGTCGGCCTGCATCTCCTCCGGGAGACCGCTGAGCAGGATGGCGGCCTGGTCGGTGGCCATGTGGGCGAGCACGAGCGAGATGGTCTGCGGGTGCTCGTCCTGCAGGTACGTCAGCAGCAGGCGCGCGTCGACGCGGCGCAGGAACGCGAACGGCGTCTGCGAGAGGGAGGTGTTCAGGCGGGACAGGACGTCCTTGGCGCGCTCGGGGCCGAGGGTCTTGACGAGCATCTCCTCGGCCAGCTCGATGCCACCCTGGACGTAGTACTCCTGGGCGCGGACCATCGAGGTGAACTCGCCGAGCACGACGTCCTGCGTGTGCAGGTCGGCGCCGTCGAGCCGGGCAATCTCGGCCGTGAGGGCCTCGACCTCGCTGGGGCGCAACGAACGCAGGACGTGCGCGGAGTCCTCGCTGCCGAGCTGCACCAGGAGCACGGCCGCCTTGCGGAGCCCGGTGAGCTCCGTCGTCATCACGGTCATCAGCTGCCGTCCGCGATCCAGCCGCGCAGGAGGCGGGCCACGTCGTCGGGGCGCTCGCGCGCCAGGGTGCCGATGGTCTCGCGGGACTGCGCACGCAGCTCGCCGGCGCTCTCGCGGTGCGGTGCTGCCGAGCGCGACTCCGCCTGCTCCAGCAGGGCGTCGACGGGCGCCGGTCCGGTCGGGACCCGGTACACCTCGATCTCCTGCGGGGCGGCCGGTCCGCCACGGCGACGCGAGCGCAGGAGGCCGATGACGAGGGCGAGCAGGATGAGGACGCCGAGCCCGACGGTCTTGCCCAGGCTGATCATGTCGGCGCGCTTCTTGTCGGCGGCCGCCGCGTCGAGCTCCTTCTTGGCCGTGGCCGCGGCCGTGGTGTCGAAGGCCATCTGGCTGACCTGGACGACGTCGCCACGCTTGGGGTCGAGGCCGGCCGCGGCCGAGACCAGCGAGCTCAGCTGCGTCTGGTCGACCGAGCCCGCCGACTTGGCGTCGAGCAGGACCGCGACGCTCAGCCGCTGGATCTTGCCGGGCGCCGTGGTCGTCTGCTCCTTGAGGGTGCCGACGGCGTTCGTCTGGGTCGAGTCCTCCTTGACGTAGTTGTTCTTGCCGGAGCCCGTGGTCCCGGTGCCGACGTTGTCGGGGCCGAGGACCCCACCGACCGGGGCGCCACCGGCGCCGTTGTAGGTCTCCTTGCTCTTGGTCTGCGTGAGCGTGGTGTTCGGCTTGGTCGGGACGTACTCCTGGCGGTCGATCGTCTGCTGGTCGAAGTTGAGCTGGGCGTCGACCCGGACGACGGCCTTGCCGGGGCCGACGACCTTGTCGAGCATCGACTGCACCGCGGCGGCGGTGGCGTCGGACACGGCGATCTGCTGGGACTGGCGGGCGTCGGCGCCGGCCGACCCGCCACCGTTCTCACCGGCGGCGTTGAGCACCTTGCCGCTGGCGTCGGCGACGGTCACCTGGGCGGGGTCGAGCTTGGCCACGGATCCTGCGACCAGGTGGACGATCGAGTCGACCATCGTCGACGAGAGGTTGGTGCCGGGCGCGGTCTTGACCAGCACCGAACCGGTGGGCTTGGCGGCGTCGGTGGTGAACACGTCGTCCTGCGGGACGGCGAGGTGCACGACCGCGGCCTGCACACCCTCGATCGACTCGATGGTCTTGGAGAGCTCGCCCTCGAGGGCGCGCTGGTAGGTGACCTTCTGCTGGAAGTCGCTGCTGGTCATGCTCTGCTTGTCCAGCAGCGAGTAGCCCTGCGAGTTCGAGTCGCCGGCCGGCAGCCCCTCGCCCGACAGGGTGATGCGGGTCTGGTAGACGTCGGCCTGCGGGACCATGACGGTCTGGCCGCCGTCGGCGAGCTGGTACGGCTCGCCCGAGTCCGTGAGCTTGGCGGTGATCGCGGCGGCGTCGGCCGAGCTGAGGCCGGTGAACACCGGTGCGTAGCTGGGCTTGGACACCCACGAGACGAACATGACGCCACCGACGACGACGGCGAGCGCCGCCACGGCCGTGACGACGCGCTGCCCCGGCGTGAAGCCGCCGAACAACCTGTTGAAGCGGCCCAGGAGGGCCTTCGGGTCGAAGCCGTTCACATCGGCATCCTCATGATCTCGGTGAACGCCTCGACGGCCTTGTTGCGCACGGCGACGGTCAGCTGGGTGGCGACGGCGGCCTCATTGGCGGCGATCGTGTACTGGTGCACGTCCTGGAGCTGACCGGTGACCGCCTGGACGGCCATCTTGTCGCTCGTCTGGTGCAGGGACTGGAGCTTCTCGAGGCCCTGTTCGAGGGCGTTGCTGAAGCCGGCCGGGTTCGCCGCCGCGGTGGGGGCGGTGGCGGTGACCGGCGGCAGGGCGCCGATCGAGGAGATGGGAGGGATGACCATGGTCAGCGGCCCAGCCCGATGGCCTGCTGGTAGGCGGCCTGCGCACGCTCGACCACGGCGAGGTTCGCCTGGTAGCCGCGCTGGGCCATGATCAGCTGGGTCATCTGGTCGGACATGTCGATGTCGGGGAGCTTGACGTAGCCGTCGGCGTCGGCGAGCGGGTGGCCGGGCTGGTAGACCATGCGGCCCTCGGCGCTGCCGAACTCGACACCGGCGACCTGGACGCCCTCGGGCTTGCCGTACCCGTCGGCCTGGGCCACGACGTAACGCGCCTGGAAGGCGTTGCCGCTGGTCGGGCGGACGGTGTTGATGTTGGCGATGTTGTCCGACACCGCGTCCATCCACTTGCGGTGCAGGACGAGGCCGGACCCGGCGATGTTCATCGCACCGAACAGGCCCATCAGGCGCTCCCCATCGCGATGCGCATGCGCTGGAAGTGGTCGGTCATGGCCTGGACGCCCAGCTGGTAGGTCAGCCCGGTCTCGGCACCGGCGAGGGTCTCCTCGTCGAGGTTGACGTTGTTGCCGTTCTCACGGGTGGGCTCGAGCGAACGCGCAGACGTCGGAGCGGCAGATGCGGGGTCGGAGCCGTTGCTGAGTGCGGAGATCAGGCTGCTCTCGAAGTCGACCTTGCCGGCCAGGAAGCGGGGGGTGTCGACGTTCGCGATGTTGTCGGCGATGGTGCGCTGACGCAGGGACAGGCCGTTCAGCGCCTGCCCGAGGGCGCGCATCGTGGTGTCGCCAATCGGGTCGATCATGGCTCTCCTGGAGGGCGTTCGCCGCGCGTGGGGGCGGGTGACAAGGACACGTCGTGGTGTTGCCACACGTCCTTGGCGGCGATGGCCATCCATGGCCAGTCCCCACATCGGCACCGCCCCCGTCGACCTGAGCGCGAAACGCCGTCAGGGACGAAGATCAACCGTTCGGCCCATCTCGGGCACGACGGCCGGAGGAGAAGGGGGCAAACAGCCGCAATGCCGCGGCGTTCCCGCTAGTGCGTCCTCGGCAGGTCCGCGTCCAGCGAGCCGGCGGCGCACCGGTCGGCACCCGGCCGCAGCGGTATGGCGCCGGGCCCGGTCAGGGGCGCGCGGGCACCATACGGGTCAGCGCAGGAAGTCCATCAGGGAGGGCTGCACGACCTTGGCCGCCGCACCGAGGGCCGCCTGGTAGGCGGTCTGCTGGAGGGTGAGGTCGGTGATCGTCTTGGCCAGGTCGATGCCCTCGACGCTGGCGAGCTTCGCGGCGACCGCGTCGGAGCGGACCTCGCCGTTGGCCTGGACGGTGAGCAGGCGGTTGGTCCGGGCACCCACGGTGGTCTGCGTCGAGCGCAGCGCCTCCGAGGCGGTGTCGAGGTCGTCGAGCGCGGCGTCCATCGCGGTGGGGTCGCCGCTGCGCAGGGCGTTGCTGATGCGCTCGAGGACACCGGCGCCACCGGCCGCCGAGGGGTCGTGGAGCAAGGTCGTGAAGGCCTGGTCGCCGGTGACGCTGACGGCCAGGGTGCCCGACCCGGAGTCGGGGGACACGGTGCGCTTCACCGTGGCGGTGTTGCCCGTGTAGGCCCCGGTCCCGGGGTCGAAGGCGGTGGCGGTGTCCTGGGTGCCGGCGAAGACGGGACGCCCGAGGTACTGCGTGTTGGCCATCCCGAGTACGGCCTCCCGCAGCTGGTCGACCTCTGTTGCCATGGCGCGCCTCTCGTCGGGGCCGTTCGTGCTGTTGCTGCCCGCGAGCACGAGCGAGCGGATCCGGGTGAGGACCGTGTTGGTCTGGCTGAGCGCCTGGTCGGAGGTGTTGAGCCAGGCCATGCCGTCGTCGATGTTGCGGGCCAGCTGGTCGGACTGCTTGCGCTCCGCCCGCAGCTGCATGGCCGCCACGGTGTCGACCGGCGAGTCCGACGGGCGGCTCAGCCGACGACCCGAGGAGAGCTGCTCCTGGGTCTGCTGCAACCGGCTCAGGCTGCTCTGCAGCCCGGCCATCACGCCACTGTTCAAGGTGGCAGGCGTGACGCGGGTCATGTCGGGTCTCCGGTGCTCTCGTGGCTCGTGGTCGGGTGGGTGGTCGGGTGGGCCGTGCTGTCAATAGACCTATCGGTCAGCGAGCCATGTTCATGAGGGAATCCATGGCCTGGTCGATCACGCTGACGAAGCGGGCAGCCGCCTCGTAGGCGTGCTGGTACGACATGAGGTTGGTCATCTCCTCGTCGAGGCTGACGCTGGAGACGCCCAGGCGCGCCGCGTCGACCTGGCGCAGCATGACGCCCTGGACGTCGGCCTGCCGGGACGCGCTCGCCGACTGCACGCCGAGCTCGACGATGAGGCCGCGGTAGGTGGCATCCGGACCGGTGGGGTCGTTGAGGTGGCCGGCCATGGCGGACGCGTTGTCGCCGTCGTAGGCCGGTGGGGCCGCCTTCGAGGCCGCGATGCCGTTGGTCGCCGTCATGGAGACGGTGAGCGTGGCCGCGGTGGTGCCGCTGAAGATCGGCGCCCCGGGGGCCCCGTTGCGGTCGTACCCCGCCGCCTGCTGGGCGTTGACGGTGGTCGCCAGCTTGGCGGCGATCGAGTCGAGCGCCGAGACGTAGCCGGGGATGGTCGTGGTGAGCGCCGTCGTCAGGGCCTGGACGTCGCCGCCGGTGACCGTCGCCGGTGTGCCGCTGGCGGCCCACGAGACCTGGACCTGACCGGACTGGCCCGGCAGGGTGGGACCGTCGACCCGCAGCTCGGTCGCGCGTGAGCCGCTGACGAGCTGGCTCCCTCCCACGGTCACGCTGACGGTGCCGTCGTCGTTGAGCCGACCGACCGCGCCGATGCTCTCCCCCAGCTGGAGGACGAGCTGGTCGCGCTGGTCGGAGAGCTCGCTCGTGGAGGCGCCGGACACCTTCGCGCTGCGGATGGCGTCGTTGAGGCGGGCCACGTCGCTCGCCGTGCGGTTGACCTCGGAGATGGTGACGGTCAGGGCCTCGCGCGTGTCGGACCACTGCTGGCCCAGCTGCTGGCTGGTCCGCCCGAGGGTCGCCGCGAGCTGCTTGGCCTCCTCGAGCACCTGGGTGCGCGGGGCCGTGCTCGTCGGGTCGTTGGCCAGGTCGTGCCACGAGCTCCAGAAGCTGGCCATCTGGGCCTGCAGGCCGGTGTCGCTCGGCTCGCCGAAGATCCCCTCGACGGACTTCAGGGTCGCCGCGCTGGAGGTGAGCGACGACGCACTGCCGCGCACCTGCTGCGCCCGGGCCTCGAGGAACTCGTCACGGATGCGCTCCGTGCCCCGGACCATCACGCCGTCGCCGAAGGCGGTGGAGCGCGAGTACATCGCGGGAACGGGCGAACCTCCCGCCGCGACCTGGTCCAGTCGCTGGCGGGAGTAGCCGGCCGTGTTGACGTTGCTGATGTTCTGGCCGGAGACCTCGAGGCCGCGCTGGGCCGCTTGGAGCGCCCGGGCGCCGATGCCGAGACTGCTGAAGCCGGACATCAGGCCCTCGCGTCCACGTAGGCCGGCTGCCACTGGCGCCGGACCGGACGGTCGGCCCGCTCGGGGCGGTCGGCCCGCTCGGTGGCCGCGAGCTCCAGCTCACGACGGGTGGCGCCCATCGCGTCCACGACCCGGTCGGTCAGGGCGGACATGCGGTCCTGCAGGGTGCGGGCACGGTCGACGAGCTCGGCGGGCAGGCCGGCGGCCACGACGGGCACCGGGAGGGCCCGGAACTCCTCGAGGCGACCTTCCTCCACGAGGCGCTCGCCCTCGTCCACCGCAGCCTCGAGCTGGGCCAGGGCGACGACCCAGCGCACGGCCCAGGAGTCGGCGCTCATGCCGGGTCCGGGGCGAGTGCGGCCTCGGCGAACGCGTCGCGCAGCGGCTCGACGACCTCGAGGCACTCGGTGACGAAGGTCGCGTCCTTGGTGACGTTGGCACGCACCAGCCGGTCGGTCAGGTAGTCGTAGAGCGCCTTGAGCTGCGTGCCCTCGGGCCACAGGTCCAGGTCGAGGGAGCCGGACAGCTCGGCGACGATGTCCTGCGCGTGCAGCAGGTTCCGGTGGGCCACCTCGATGTCGCCGGCGGCGACGGCCGTGAAGGCGGTGTTGAGGTCCTTGAGCAGCCGGTCGTAGAGCATGACGACGAGGCGGTTCGGAGAGGCGGTGGTGACTGCGTCGCCGTGGTAGCGGCGCCGCAGCATCGCGGAGGTGGTCACGGTAGGGCTCCTAGTTCTTTCCACTGTTCGGGGTGGGCAGCGATGCCAGCTGCCCGGTGAGCCACTCGCTCTGCGCCTTGAGGCTGCCGAGCATGGTCTCGAGCGCGGCGTACTGGCGCTGCAACGTCTGCTGCCGCAGGGTCATGCGGCTCTCGAAGCTGGCGATCTGGTCCGTGTAGTCCTTGACCTTGTCCTGCTCGAGGTTGATCTGGCCGGTGACGTACCCGCTGATCGGGTCCGCCGCGGCCTTGGCCGTGTCGGACAGCCGGGTGGCCAGGGCGGTCATCGTCTTCTCCACCGCGGCGGGGTCCTTGGTGTATGCCGCGAGGAAGGCGTCCTTGTCGAAGGCGATCTTGCCGTCGCGCCCCACCTCGACGCCCGCCATGGACGGCAGGTCCGAGGACGTGCCGATCGCGGAGTTCGCGATCCGCTGCGACAGGTCCCGCACGAGCGAGCTGCCGAGGAGGGGGCCGCCGGTCTTGGTGTCCGCGTCGTAGGACGACTTGTCGGCGATGTACCCCAGGGCGGAGTTGGCCGCGGAGACCAGCGCGTCCATCTTGTTGGCGATGCCCGCGGTGTCCGAGGTCACCGTGAGCGTCACCGACGTGGTGGGGTCGGCCTTCGCCGCCGTGATCGTCACGCCGGGCAGCAGGCCCGACACCGTCGTGGTCGACGAGGTCACGTCGAACGCGCCCGGACCGGTACCCACGCGCAGCAGGGTGTCGGAGCCGGCCGTCAGCTCCACCGAGCCGCCGAGGCCGGAGAGCCCCGGGGGGAAGGCTCCCTCCCCCAGCGAGACGTCGGAGCTGGAACCCGTCGTGAGCGAGGTCAGCTGCAGCCGGTAGGCGTTGGCGGAGACCTGGACGGCGGTGGCGCGGACGCCCGCGCCGGCGCCGTTGATCGAGGAGACCACCTGGGTGAGGGACGCCCCGTTGCCGACCTCCACGACGGTGGCGCTGGCGGTGCCGGCACGGAGCCCACCCGAGAGGGTGAAGACCATGCTGTCGCCGTTCGCGCCGCCCAGGGTGACCTGGCTGCCACGGGTGAGGCTGGCGACCGTGGTCGCCACCCCGTCGAGGGAGACGACGGCGTCGGTGCCCGTCGCCACCGTGCTCGTGTCGGCGAGGCCGAGGGCCGCGTTGGCCGAGGCGAGCCGCAGGGAGGCGGCTGAACCCTCGTGCCCGGTGGCCAGGCGCAGGGCACCGTCGGGGCCAGCACTGGCGGTCAGGGTTCCGCCAGAGGCACGGCCGATCTCGGCCGCGAGCTGGTCACGCGTGTAGGTGCCCTGCGCCAGGGTGATGGACGTGGGGGTTCCGTCCACCTCGACCGAGAGGGTGCTGGACCCGGCGTCGATCGTGACGGTGTCCGCGAGCGGCGAGCCCGTGAGGGCGGCGCCGGCGGAGGACTGGGTGACGGCCAGGGTGTGAGCGCCCTTGGCGAGCTGCGCCCCGGAGGCGATCGACGCCATACCGAGTGCCGCGGTGCCCTTGCCGAGCAGCACCGGGCCGTTGGTCACGGCGCTGGACAGCGAACCGACCGAACCCGAGGAGATCGAGGCACCGGCGGTGGCGACGCTGCGGACCGTGAAGGTGGTGGTCCCGGTCTGGGCGTTCGGCCCGACCGCCGCGGTGGCCAGGGCAGGGGACGAGGAGGCCGCGGTGGCCAGGGTCCAGGCCGACGCCTTGGTGATGGAGTCGGGGATCATCGCCTTGGCTGCGGTCTGCAGGCCGGTGAGGGTGGCGTTGAGCGCCTGGAGGACCGTCGCCATGGTCTGGCTCTCGGTCTTGCCCTTGGTCAGGTAGCTGCCCGAGGCGCGCTCCACGCTCATCAGCTGGCTGATGATCTGGGTGGTGTTCAGTCCGGAGACGAGTCCGTCGATCGAGGCCACGGTGTCGCCTCCTTCCTATCGCCAGGGATGCTGTGCGGGCCCGGAACCGAGGTCTCCCCCGGTCCCGGGCCACGTCACGGACTCAGCCGAGCAGCTTGAGGACCGACTGCGGAGCGGAGTTCGCCTGGGCGAGCATCGAGACGCCGGCCTGCTGCAGGATCTGCGACCGGGTGAAGGACGTCATCTCCTTGGCCATGTCGGTGTCGCGGATGCGGGACTCGGCGGCGGACGCGTTCTCGGCGGCGACGCTGAGGCTGTTGATCGTGTGCTGCAGGCGGTTCTGCACGGCACCGAGGTCGGCACGCTGGCCGGACACGAGGCCCAGGGCGCTGTCGATCGCGGAGAGGGCCGAGTCGGCACCCGACTGCGTCGACACGTCGACACCCTTGCTGATGGAGAACGAGCCCGAGGTGCCACCGGAGAGGACCGTCTTGTCGAACGTGACCACGGCGCCGCCGTTGTCCGCGTTGAACGTGACTGCCTTGGTCGTGTCGTCGTAGGCACCGATGACCGTGCCGGCGGAGTCCTTGACCTTGCCGGTGTCGACCGTGAACGAGCCCTGCACCGGGGTGCCGCTGGTCAGGGTGCCGACGGCGCCCGTGGCGGACGAGGCCTTGGTGGTGTTGCCGAGGCCGAGGGTGGTGGTGTCCGTCTTGGTGATCGACACGGTCAGGTTCTGGCCCGAGTTGGCGCCGACCTGGAACTTGCCGTTGAAGGTGCCGTCCAGCAGGTTCTTGCCGTTGAACTGGGTCGACCCGGAGATGCGGTCGAGCTCACCGGTGAGCTGGGTGACCTCCTTCTGGATGGCCGCGCGGTCCTCGGTGCTGTTCGTGTCGTTGGCACTCTGGACAGCGAGCTGACGCATGCGCTGCAGGATGGAGTGCGTCTCGTTGAGGGCACCTTCAGCGGTCTGGATGAGGCTGATGCCGTCCTGGGCGTTCGCGGTGGCCTGGTTGAGGCCGTTGGTCTGGGCGCGCAGCTTCTCGCTGATCGCCAGGCCGGCAGCGTCGTCCGCGGCCTTGTTGATGCGCAGGCCCGAGGACAGGCGCTCGAGGCTGGTGGACATCGCGTTCTGGGTGGAGCTGAGGTTCCGGTACGCGTTCATCGCCGAAACGTTGGTGTTGATCTGAAGACCCATGATGGTTTCCTCTTCCTTGAATGGGGTCGCGGGCCGTCATCCGTGACGAGCCCGTTTGTCGCTTCCTCAGTGGACCGACACCAGCCTCATCGGCCGGCGACTGACGCACTTGAGGAATTTGCCGAGAAGTTTTCCCGGCAGGTCCTGTGGGGGTTACTGACCGGCGGCGAACCGGTCCACTGCTCCGAGGCGTCCGCCCTGGCGTCCACCCTGGTGGGCGGCTGCCTGCATGGTCTGGCGCTGGCGGTGGCTGGCCCGGCCCGCGATCTCGGCGTAGTACGCGGCGCGACGGCGAGCCACGAGGCCCTCGTCCATCGCCGGGAGCTGGTCGGGGTCGAGGTGGGCGTTCATGCCGTCCTTGAGCATCTTGAGCGCCTCGGTCCGGATCTGCGAGATCCGCGACTCGGTCACCCCGAGCTCGTCGGCGACCTCCTTGAGCGGACGGTCCTCGAAGAACGTGGCGCGGATGACGACGCGCAGGCGCTCGGGGAGGGACTCGACGGCGGCGTCGAGGTAGCTCTCGCGCTCACGCTCGACGACGACGGCCTCGGGTGTCTGGCTGTGGCGCGGAAGCATCGAGTCGGCTCCGGCGTCGACGAGGGCGTCGAGGCGCAGGACCACGGACTGGTGCAGGTCACGGCCGAGCTCGCGGACCTCGTCGACGCTGACCCCCATGTGGGTGGCCAGCTCGCGGTCGTCGGGCTCGCGGCGCAGGGAGCTGGAGAGGACGTCGCGGGCGGCCTCCCGCTCACGGGCCTTGGCGCGCAGGCTGCGGGACGCCCAGTCGAGCGAGCGGAGCTCGTCCAGGAGGGCGCCCTTGATGCGGCGGGCTGCGTACCGGCCGAACGGCACCCCGCGCTCGGGGTCGAAGGACTGCGCCGCAGCAGCAAGGGCTGCCATGCCGGCGGACGTGAGGTCGTCGAGCGTGACGTGCGACGGCAGTCGCACGCTCAACGAACGCACCTCGTAGTGAACGACGGCCAGGTGCTCTCGGCACAGCCTCTCGGCGTCAACGCTCGCCGAACCCCGCTCTCGACATCCAGTAACAGTCACGTTGTAGAGGATGGTGGTGCGACACGAGTGCTTCCAGACACCAGTGGGGCCCACAGCCTCTTCGGCTGAGCAAGGTCAGCCGAAGGGACGACGCGGAAGGTATGCCGTTGGTCAAGAAGTTCCGTGTGGCGGAATACCGACCATGTCGAGGAGCGTCCCGACACCTTCGCGGGCCTCCGGCGCGAGCGTCCGCAGGACCGAAAGTTCGACGAAACACTCACATCGACGTCGACCCGGCCGATGGGGAGGCCGTGATGAAGGTCGACAACGACAAGGCCGCGATGGCCTGCGCCGAGCTCTCGGAGTCCCTGTGGCGGGTCCGGGACCTCCTCGAGCTGCTCGCCTACCGCGTCGAGGTGCAGCGTGCCCTCGTCGAGACCGGCCGGGCCACCTGGATCGCCCGCTCCACCCGTGAGGTGGACCAGCTGCTCCAGCAGATCCGCACCGCCGAGCTCATGCGCGCCATCGAGACCGCGCCCGCCGCCCAGGCCCTCATGCTCTCGGACGACGCCTCCTTGGGGGAGATCGCCGCAGCAGCGCCGGCTCCCTGGGACCACGTGATCGCCGAGCACCGCCACGCCCTGCTCGAGGCCACCAGCGACCTCACCCAGGCTGCGCTGGCCAACCGCGACCTGCTCGCCAACGGCGCCCGGGCTGTCGAGGACGTCCTCGCCCAGTTCTCCGGACCGCACACCTCGTCGACGTACAGCGCGGCGGGCACCCCCGAGCACGACCCCACCCGCCGCCTGTTCGACCAGAGCTCCTGAGGGCATGATGACCACGATGACCACCGCACCCCGCCCCCACGCCACGGAGCTCGCCACCATCCGGCTCCACGAGGGCCTGGTCGGGTTCCCGGACACCGAGTCCTACAGCGTCATCGGTGGCGACGGCGGGGTCTTCGAGCTCGCGCCGGTCGACGGAGCGGGTCCGACGTTCGTGGCGGCCGTGGCCGGCTTCTTCTTCCCGGACTACCACCCGGTCCTGGACGACGTGACCGCCCAGCGGCTGGACCTCAGCGATGCAGATGATGCCCTGGTGCTCGTGATCGTTACTGTGGGCTCTGACATCAGTGCGGCGTACGGCAACCTGTTCGCTCCGGTCGTGGTCAACACACGCACCGGCGCGGCCGAGCAGGTCGTCCTCAGCGGGCAGGACTTCCCGCTGCGGGCTCCTCTCGTGGCGGCCGCCGCGGGTCACTGACCCGCCGCACACAGCCGTCGACCATGGCCTGAGAAGGCCGAGGAAGGAGCCGGGACGTGCTCGTGCTCAGTCGCCGCCCGCAGGAAAGCTTCCGCATCGGTCACGACATCGTCATCACGGTGCTCGAGGTCAGCGGCGACAAGGTCCGCATCGGCATCGACGCCCCGTCGCACGTCCAGGTGCACCGCCAGGAGGTCTACCTCGAGGTGCAGAAGGCCAACCTCGAGGCCGCGTCCGCGTCGCCGTCAGCCGCTGCCGACCTCGCGGCCGCGATCCGCGGACAGTCCGCGCCGGCCGCGGAGGCGGCTCCCGAGCCCGACGAGCCCGACGGCACGGACTGCCCGACGGCCTGACCGCCTGACCCCGGCGCACCACCCGCGTATGGCGCGGGCGCGCCATACGCGCACGCTCCGCTCGCACCGGCCACCACCACGGACAGGTATGCCGCCTGCTCGCCCCCGCGCGCAACCTCCCTGCCCGCGGCACCTACCAGCCGACGATCAGCTCGACCTGCGCATGCGGCGGCCGAGCGGGTCACCTGGAGCGCTGCCAGCCAGCTGGTCGTCGGCCGGTCGTGGCCGGCCACCACGACGGACAGGTGAGCCGCCTGCTCGCCCCCGCGCCATACCTCCCCGCTCGCCCGGCCTCTTTGGGGCTCGGGGCCAGTAGGGCACCGGGCTCGCCGGACACTACGTCACTGACCACGATCTGTGAGCAGTGACGTAGTGTCCGCGCTCCCCCTCCCCTGCTCGCCCCCCGCGCGCTGGGACGAGCAGGCGGGTACCGACCTCAGCGCACGCCGTAGAGGTGCTCCAGGGCCAGCTGGTCGAGGTGCTCGAACGCCATGCCCCTGCGCCCGGCCTCCTCGGGGTCGAAGCTGTCGTCCCGCAGGGACGCGACGCGTTCCCCCGCGGCGAGGGTGGGGGTGGACAGCTCGTCCACCCGGGCCGCCTGCAGGGCCGCCTGCACCTCGAGGTCGGCGCGGAACGCCCGCGACTTGTCCCTCAGGATCAGGTAGTTGCGCATGCAGCCCGCAGCCGAGGCCCAGACACCGGCCATGTCCTCGGTGCGCGGCGGCTTGAAGTCGAAGTGCCGCGGACCGTCGTAGCCGCCCTGCTCGACGGTGTCGACCGTCCAGAACGCCCCGCGCGCGTTGCCGGCCCCGAACCGCAGGTCCTGGTCGAAGCGCGGGCCGTGCTGGCCGTTGAGGTCGAGGTGGAAGAGCTTGCCGTGCCACAGGGCCTGGGCGATGCCGTGGGCGTAGTTGAGGCCGGCCATCTCCTCGTGCCCGACCTCGGGGTTGAGGCCGACGAGGTCGGAGTGCTCGAGCTCGTCGATGAACGCGAGGGCGTGCCCGATGGTGGGCAGGAGGATGTCGCCACGCGGCTCGTTCGGCTTGGGCTCGAGGGCGAAGCGCAGGTCGTAGCCCTGCTCCACGACGTAGTCGCCGAGGACGTCGAAGGCCTCCTTGTAGCGGTCCAGCGCAGCGCGCACGTCCTTGGCGGCCCCGGACTCGGCGCCCTCGCGGCCGCCCCACGCCACGAAGGTCTGCGCACCCAGCTCGACCGCGAGGTCGATGTTGTCGGCGACCTTGCGGATCGCGAACCGCCGCACGTCCCGGTCGTTGTTGGTGAAGCCGCCGTCGCGGAAGACGGGGTGGGAGAACAGGTTCGTCGTGACCATCGGCACCTGCAGGCCCGTGGCGTCCAGCGCCTCCCGGAACGGCTTGAGGCGGGCGAGGCGCTCACTCGCCGAGCTGCCGAACGGGATGACGTCGTCGTCGTGGAAGGTGATGCCGTACGCGCCGAGCTCGCTCAGCCGGTGCACCGCCTCGGCCGGGTCGAGCGGCGGGCGCACTGCGCCGCCGAAGACGTCGACGCCCTCCCAGCCGACCGTCCAGAGGCCGAACGAGAACTTGTCCTCGCGGGTCGGGGTGAAGTCGTTCATGCCTGCGTCCCTTCGTCGGTGGTGCCGGTGCCGTCGGTACCGGTGCCGGTGCTGGTCCCTCGGGTGTCGTCGGTGCCCGAGCTGAACGCGGCGTCGAACGCCGCGGCCGGTGGCTCGAACGCATACCGGCGCACGAACTCCACCGCCTCGGCGGCCCCGACCAGCCGGTCCATCCCGGCGTCCTCCCACTCGACCGAGATCGGTCCGGCGTAGCCGATCGCGCCGAGCGTGCGGAAGCAGTCCTCCCACGGGACGTCGCCGTGGCCGGTCGACACGAAGTCCCACCCGCGGCGGGGGTCGTTCCAGGGCAGGTGCGAGGACAGCCGGCCGTTGCGGCCGTTGCCGACCCGCTTGCGGACGTCCTTGCAGTCGACGTGGTAGATCCGGTCCTGGAAGTCCCAGATGAAGGCCGCCGGGTCGAGGTCCTGCCACACCATGTGCGACGGGTCCCAGTTGAGGCCGAACGCCGGGCGGTGCCCGATGGCCTCCAGCGTCCGCACGGTGGTCCAGTGGTCGTAGGCGATCTCGCTCGGGTGCACCTCGTGGGCGAACCGCACCCCCACCTCGTCGTAGACGTCGAGGATCGGGTTCCACCGGTCGGCGAAGTCCTGGTAGCCCGCCTCGATCGTCTCGGCCGACACGGGCGGGAACATCGCGACGTACTTCCAGATCGCCGAGCCGGTGAAACCGATGACGGTGTCGACCCCGAGCTTCGCCGCGGCCCGGGCCGTGTCGGCCATCCGGGTGGCCGCCCGCTTCCGCACGCCCTCGGGGTCGCCGTCGCCCCAGACCGAGGCCGGCAGGATGTCGCGGTGCCGCTGGTCGATGGGGTCGTCGCAGACCGCCTGGCCCACGAGGTGGTTGGAGATGGCCCAGACGCCGAGCCCGTGCCGCTCGAGGATCTCCCGCCGCCCGGCGACGTAGTCGTCCTCGGCCAGCGCCCGGTCGACCTCGAAGTGGTCACCCCAGCAGGCGATCTCGAGGCCGTCGTACCCCCACGACGCAGCAAGGCGGCAGACCTCCTCGAAGGGCAGGTCGGCCCACTGTCCGGTGAACAGGGTGATCGGTCGTGCCATTCGGTCCTCCAGCGGTCGGGATGGTGGTCAGGTCGGCGGGGCGACGGCGTCCGGTGCCACGGGCGCCATACGGGCGGGGTGCGGTCGGGGTCCGTAGAATCCGGTGCCACGTCCTGCTGCAGAGAGTCGGGCGGAAGCCGGTTCCCGGCCGGGGCGCCGCTGCAACGGCACACCCCGGCCGGGAACCGGTGTGGTCAGCCGCGCAGGGCGGCCATGTTGTCGTAGCTGATCTTCGCGAGCGCGAGCGACTGGCCGGGGTTGGCCACCCCTCCCGGGGCAGTGTCCTGCTCCCACATCGGGTTGTGCGAGCCCTTTGCGCCCACCCGTCGCAGGAACGTCGCGTAGTCGATGTCGCCGGTCCCGAACGGCACCATGTCGTAGCCGTTCGCGGTGCCCGGGTTGACCTTGCCGTCCTTGGCGTGGAACAGCGGGAACCGCTTCGTCTGTGCCGCGACCACCGCGGCCGGGTCGAAGACCGACGTGACCGTCGTCCCGTCCGCGGCCGTGTATGCGGTGTGCTTGTACTTCGCGACGTGGGCCCAGTAGATGTCCATCTCGAGGAAGACGTTCTTGGGGTCGGTGTTGGCCAGGAAGTACTCGAGGCGACGGATGCCGGAGGACCGCGTCGGACGACCCTGCGCGTCGAGCGGCCCGCTGTCCAGCAGGAAGCTGTAGGCGATGTCATGGTTGTGCGTGTAGAGCTTGAGCCCGTGGGTGGCGGCCCGTGCGCCGAGGACGTCCCAGCGCTCGGCCGCTGCGGCCCAGTCCGCGACGTAGGCGCTGCCGGTCGGGTCGCTGCCCGTGCCGATGTGCCCCATCCCGAGGATGTTCGCGACCTCGCACGCCGCGTCGAACGCCGCCAGCGTCGTGTCCGTGATCGTCCCCGGGACGCTGCCGTGGTTGCCCTCGGCCTCGAGCCCGTTGTCATCCAGCCAGGTGCGCAGCAGCTGTGCGCCGGCCACCGTGTTGACGTTTCCGCCGGGCGCGTTGGCGTGCTGGTTGAACCCGGCGAACTCGATCTGCCGGTAGCCGATCCGCGACAGCTCCTCGAGCACGGCCTTGAAGCCGGAGGCGTAGGGGGAGGTCGCCGGGTCGCGGGAGATGGCGTCGCGCACCGTGTAGAGGATGATCCCGCGCCTGGGGGCGGGGATGAGCAGTCCGTTCGCGGCGCTCGCCGGGCCGGCGAGGGGGATCGCCGAGGCGGTCGCCGCAGCGGCGGCCATGCCGGTGGTGGCGGCGAGGAACTGTCGGCGGTTGAGGCCGAGTCCCTTGACCAGGCCGAGCGGATTGACGTCGTTGTCGGTGTTCATGTTGCTCCTTCGTCACTGCAATGACAGGGATACAGGGGGTGCACGGTGGGTCGAGCGGTCCGGCGCGGGGCTCCTCTCTGGTGGACGAGGTGGCCTCCTGATGTGCGGGTCAGGGGCCGACCTCGGGCGGGTCGATGGGCGTCCACGCGGCACCGCTGGCCGCGCTGGTCTCGACGGCTGCGAGCACCCGCTGGATGCCCAGGCCGTCCGCGAACGACGGCGACGGGTCGCGGCCCTCCGCGATGGCCGCGAGCAGGTCTGCCGCCTGGTGGGTGAAGCCGTGCTCGTAGCCGAGCCCGTGTCCGGGCGGCCACCAGGCCGCGACATACGGGTGGGTCTCCTCGGTGACCAGGACGCGGGTGAAGCCGGACCGCGGGCCGGGGGCGGTGGCGTCGTGGACGTGAAGGACGTTCATGTCCTCGAAGTCGAAGCTCAGGCTGCCGTGGGAGCCGTTGATCTCGACGCGGATGCTGTTCTTGCGGCCGGTCGCGAAGCGGGTCGCCTCGAACGTCGCCAGGGCTCCTCCGCTGAACCGGCCGATGAAGATGGCGGCGTCGTCGACGGTGACCTGGCCGCGGCCCTCCCCGACCTCGGCCGACAGTCCATGGACGGCGCCGGGCAGCGGCCGCTCCTTGACGAACGTCTCGGTCAGCGCGCTCACCCCTGTGAGCCGCTCCCCCGTGATGAACTGCGTGAGGTCGACGACGTGGGCACCCACGTCACCCAGCGCCCCGGACCCGGCGCGCTCCTTCTGCAGCCGCCAGGTCAGGGGCGACTCGGGGTCGACGAGCCAGTCCTGCAGGTACTGCGCGCGGACGTGGCGCACCTCGCCGAGCAGCCCCTCCTCGACCAGCTGACGGGCGTAGGCGACGGCCGGGACACGTCGGTAGGTGAACCCCACCATCGAGCGAACTCCCTTGGCCCTGGCGCACTCCGCCGCGCGGGCCATGGCCACGGCCTCCTCGACCGAGTTGGCCAGCGGCTTCTCGCAGAGGACGTGCTTGCCGGCCTCGAGCGCGGCGATGGCGATCTCGGCGTGGGTGTCGCCGGGGGTGCAGATGTCGACGAGGTCGACGTCGTCGCGGGCGATCAGGGCCCGCCAGTCGGTCTCGACGTGGGCCCAGTCGAAGCGACGGGCCATGTCCGCGGCGGCGCCCGCGTCCCGGCCACCGAGGGCGACGAGGTGCGGGGTGAGCTGCGGGTCGAAGAAGCTGCGGGCGTTGCGCCACCCCTGCGAGTGGGCCTGGCCCATGAAGGAGTAGCCGATCAGGCCGATGCCGAGGGCCCCGCGCTGCGTGGGTGTGGTCGTTTCAGTGGACATGGAGCACCTTCCGCCGGGTCGCGGTCGTGTCGAGGTGGTGGGTCGTGGTGCCCGTCGCCCATGAGGACAGGGGACGGGCACCACCGCCCGGAGCGAGCTGGGTCAGGACTTGAAGCCCAGCGGCAGGTACTTCTCGACGTTCTCCTTGTTGACCACGGGGGCGTTGAGGACGATGCGGCGCGGGACCTCGACCTGGACCAGGTCGGACAGACCCTTCTGCTGGACCAGCAGGCGCGCGAGGCGGACACCGTCGGCGGCCTGGGTCGGCGGGTAGATGACCGTGGCCTCCATCTTGCCCTCCTTGATCCACTGCATGGCGTTCGAGGAGCCGGCCCCACCGATGAAGGCGAACTCGTGGCGGTTGGCGTTGTCGAAGGCCTGCATGACGCCGATGCCCTGGTCGTCGTCGTGGTTCCAGATGATGTCGATCTTCTTGGCTGCCTGCAGGAGGTTGGACGCCTCCTTCTCACCGGACTCCACGGTGAACTGCGCGGCCACGCGGTTGTCGACGGTCTGGCCGCAGGCCTTCAGCGCGTCGGCGAAGCCCTTGCTGCGGTCCTGGGTCAGCGGCAGGGCGTCGATGCCGGCGATCTCGGCGATGACGGGGTTGCTGAGGTTCTTGTCCTTGACCAGCTTGCAGGCGTAGGTGCCGGCGCTGACGCCCATGCCGTAGTTGTCACCGAGCACCGTGGTGCGGGCGGCGAACGGGCTGGAGAACTCGCGGTCGACGTTGACGACCTGGATGCCGGCGTTCATCGCCTTGGTCGCGACCTCGGTCAGCGCGGCGCCGTCGGTGGGCAGCAGGACGATCGCGTCGACCTTGTCGTTGATGAAGGTCTCGATCTGGGAGATCTGCAGGCTGGCGTCGTTCGTGCCCTCGGCGACCTTGAACTCGACGTCGCTGTACTTCTTCGCCTCGGCCTTGGCCGCGGAGTTGATGGCACCGAGCCAGCCATGGTCGGCCGCCGGGCCGGAGAAGCCGATGACGACCTTCTCGCCGGGGGCGTCGTTGTCGCTGGCCGCCTTGGCCGGGCCGGAGGCGGCGGCGTTCTGGGTGTCGGGCTCGTTGCTCGTGCAGCCAACGGCGAACAGGCCGACGATGCCGAGCGCGGCGACGGTCTTGAGTGGACGGGAGGCGGTGCGGGTACGCGTGCGGAACATCGTTGTTCTCCTTGCAGAGCGGAGTGGGTGCCGGGTGGCGGTGTGCGAGGTGCTGGTCATTCGAGGTGCTGGTGGTTCGAAGGTGCTGGTGGTTCGAAGGTGCTGGTGGCGTGGAGCGGGCGGGCAGAGGGGTATGGCGCGTGCGTCGGTCGGGTGCGGAGGGTCAGGGAGCTCGGTGGCGGGCCGCGACCCGCTGCTGCAACAGCACGGCGGCGACGATGATCAGGCCCTTGGCGACGTTCTGCGTCGACGTGTCGAGGTTGTTGAGGGTGAAGACGTTGGTCAGCGTGTTGAAGATGAGGACGCCGAAGACGGTGCCGACGATGGTGCCGCGGCCGCCGCTGAGGAGCGTGCCGCCGATGACGACCGCGGCGATGGCGTCGAGCTCCCACAGCGAGCCGTGGGTCGACGTGCCTGTGGTCGTGCGCGCCATGATCATGACCGCGGCCACGCCGCAGGCGACGCCGAGGAGGACGTAGAGGTACATCGTCTGGCGCTGCACCTTGATGCCGGCGAGGCGGGCCGCCTCGGGGTTCCCGCCGACCGCGAGAGTGCGACGGCCGAAGGTCGTGCGGTTGAGCAGCAGCCACCCGGCGACGGCCACGAGGGCGAAGATGATGACGAGCACCGGGATGCCGAGGAGCCGGCCGTTGAAGAAGTCGACGAAGCCGCGGTCGCTGACGATCTGGGTGCGGCGCTGGGCGATGATCTCGGCCAGGCCGCGGGCCGCCGCCAGCATGGCGAGGGTGACGATGAAGGGGGCGATGCGGGCGTAGGCGATGAGGACCCCGTTGACCAACCCGCACGCGGCACCGACCACGATCGCGGTGAAGACCATGACGATCCAGTGCGTGTCGGCAGCCATCTGCTGGGTGGCCAGGGTCGTGGCCCACACCGACGCCAGCGCAGCGATGGCTCCCACGGACAGGTCGATGCCGCCGCCGCTGATGACGAAGGTCATGCCGATGCTCACGACGCCGATGACCGATGCGAGCCGCAGGATCGTCAGCGCGTTGTCGATGCTGGCGAACCGGTCGCCGGCCGTGGCGACGCCGACGATGCACAGGATCACCAGGGCGATGACGAGGCCGAGGTTGCGGCCCGCGGCTCCGCCGAGCAGCGAGGCCAGGGGGCCGGACCGGCCGGAGGAGCCGACCTCCGCCGCGGGGGCGGACGTTCCCTGACGTGGCGTCCCCTCGCGTGCGGGGTCGGGAGTGGTGGTCGTCGAGTCGAGGCTCACGCCGCGTCTCCTCTCATGATGATGTCGAGCACTGCGTGTTCGTTGATGTCGTCGGCTGGACCCTCGTGCAGGACGCTGCCCTCGCCGATGACGAGGACGCGGTCGGAGAGCCCGAGGACCTCCTCGATCTCGCTGGAGACGACCACGACGGCGACACCGTCGTCGGCGAGGCGGCGGACGAGGGCGTAGATCTCGGACCGGGCGCCCACGTCGACACCTCGCGTGGGCTCGTCGAGCAGCAGGACCCGGCAGCCACGAAGGAGCCAGCGGGCCAGGACGACCTTCTGCTGGTTGCCTCCCGAGAGCGTGCGCATCTCGCGGTGGATCCCGGCGGGCCTGACGTCGAGGCTGCGCACCTGGGCCTCGGCCGCACGGTCCTCGGCGTCGTGGTCGAGGAAGCCGCCACGGGCGAACCGCGTCAGGCTCGCCATGCTGATGTTCCGGGCGACGGTGTCGCCGAGCAGGAGGGCCTGGCTCTTGCGCTCCTCGGGGCACAGCCCGATCCCGGCCTGCACGGCCGAGCCCACCGAGCCGTTGCGCAGCTGCCTGCCGTCGACCTCGACCGTGCCGGTCTGCGCCTTGCGGGCACCGAACACCGTCTCGATGATCTCGGACCGGCCGGCGCCGACGAGACCGGCGAGGCCGAGCACCTCGCCGGGACGGACCTCGAAGCTCACGTCGGCGAACTCGCCGGTGCGACCCAGGCCTTGGACCCGGAGCAGGGGCTCGGCGTCGGGGACGCCGGGGCGGGGCGGGAACACGTACTCGATCGAGCGACCCGTCATCAGTCGGATGACCTCGGCGGTCGGCGTCTCCTTGGCGGGCAGTCCCGTCGCCACGGTGCGGCCGTCCTTGAGGACCGTGACCCGGTCGCCGATGGTGCGGATCTCCTCGAGGCGGTGGGAGATGTAGACGACGGCCACGCCCTCGGCCGTGAGGTCGCGGATGACGTGGAACAGCCGCTGCACCTCGCCGCCGTCGAGGACCGCGGACGGCTCGTCCATGATGATGAGGCGGGCCTCGTGCGACAGGGCCCGCGCCATGCTCACGATCTGCTGTCCTGCGGCGGAGAGCGTGCCGACCTCGGCGGAGGGGGAGATCTCGGGGTGCCCGAGCCGGCGCAGCAGGGCAGCCGCCTCCCGGGCGGACCGGCGGCGCTGCGAGAAGCCGAACCGGGTCTGCTCGTGCCCGAGGAAGATGTTCTCGGCCACGGTGAGGCCCTCGACGAGGTCGAGCTCCTGGTAGATCGTCGCGATGCCGAGGTCCATGGCGGCCTGCGGGTGGCCCAGACGGATCTCCTCGCCGTTCCAGGAGATGGTGCCCTCGTCGGGCTGGTGGACCCCGGCGAGCACCTTGATGAGGGTCGACTTGCCCGCGCCGTTCTGGCCGAGGAGGCAGTGCACCTCGCCGGGCCGCACGTCGAGGTCGACGCCGCCCAGGGCGAGCACACCCGGGAAACGCTTCACGATGTCGGCCATCACCAGCAGGGGTGAGGCGCCGTTGCCTCGGTTCATGGTCGGGACGCTAGACCCACTTTTGCATGCAGGTCAAGCAAAAGTCTCGTCGGATTCCGAAGGATCTGGTCGGTGTGCCTGAAGAAGTCTGCTGTGCTTCACTACTTCCGTGAACAGCGCCGGCCCCCTCACGACGGTCACCGCACCGTCCGGGGCGGGCGACCTGCTCCAGCTGATGCGTGACGGAACCCCCCGCACGCGGGCCGAGCTCATCGCCCTCACCGGGCTGGCGCGGTCGACCGTCGGCGCCCGCGTGGACGCCCTCCTCGGCATCGGCCTGCTGACGCCCTCGGGCGAGGCGGCGAGCACGGGCGGACGCCCTCCGGCGCGCTTCGCGTTCAACCCCGAGGCCCGCGTCGTCCTCGGCGCCGACATCGGTGCCACGCACGCCCTCGTGGCGCTCACCGACCTCAGCGGACGCGTCATCGCCGAGAAGGCTGAGGCCATCGACATCACCGAGGGACCGGTCGTCGTCCTCGACTGGCTGGTCCGCACCGGGCGCGCCCTCATGCGCTCGGCCGGGCGCCGTCGCAACGAGCTCGTCGGGGTCGGCATCGGGCTCCCCGGGCCGGTCGAGCACTCGACGGGACGCCCCGCGTCCCCGCCGATCATGCCCGGCTGGGACGGGTACGACGTCCCCACCCACGTGTCGGCCGGACTCGGCGGACCGGTGCTGGTCGACAACGACGTCAACATCATGGCGCTCGGCGAGCACGCCACCATCTACCCGGGCGTCGAGCACCTCGTCTTCGTCAAGGTCGCGACCGGTATCGGCGCGGGCATCGTCTCCGGCGGCCGGCTCCACCGCGGCGCCCAGGGCTCGGCCGGGGACCTCGGCCACGTGGCCGCGCCCCACGGCGGGGACGTCCTCTGCACGTGCGGCAACGTGGGCTGCCTGGAAGCCGTGGCCAGCGGCCCGGCGATCGTGAAAGCCCTGCGCGCACAAGGGATCGAGGCCACGGACAGCCGGGGCCTCATCGCCCTGGTGAAGGGCGGCGACATGGCCGCTGCTGCCGCGATCCGCCAGGCAGGACGCGAGATCGGTGAGGTGCTGGCGACCTGCGTCAGCATGCTCAACCCGTCGGTCATCGTGGTCGGCGGGATCCTCGCCCAGTCGGCCGAGAGCCTCCTCGCCGGGGTCCGGGAGGTGGTCTACGGCCGCTCGTTGCCGCTGGCCACCGGCAACCTCCAGATCGTGGCCGCCCGCACCGGTGACCACGCCGGTGTGATCGGCGCGGCCACCATGGTGATCCAGCACGTGCTGTCGGCCGAGCAGGTCGAGCAGTACCTCCAGACCACCGCTTCCTGAGACGGCGCCCGCGGAGGTCGGTCAGGAGGCACCGAGCCGCTTGAGGGTGGCGAGCCGGCGCTCGTACTCCTGCTCGTCGATCTCGCCGGCGGCGTAGCGCTCGGCGAGCCGGGACTCACCTGCGCGCTGGCCGGCCAGGGCGTGCATGCGGCCGAACCTGCGTCGGCCGAAGAAGCCGAAGGTCGTGAAGACGGCGATGACGAACAGCAGCCACAGGATCGGGAAGATCGGCCACCACGGACCGGGGCCGTTCCAGTGGTCGTGGGCCGCGATCGCGGTGGTCGCTGGGGCGAGGAGGGAGTGCATGACGTGCTCCTTGGGTCGGGTCGGGCTGACGACTCGATCCTTCGCCGGTGGGCGGGCCCGCGAATCCTCCCGAGGTCGACACCTCGGCTGCGCCCCGGGAGGTATGCCGTGGGCGCCAGTCCCAGGGCGTCGGTCCCAGGGCGTCAATCCCCCGGGCATCAATCACGCGGGCGTCGGTCCCCCGGGGCGTCAGTCCGGCGGCGTCGCAGGACCGAACCAGGCCCGCAGTCGCCGGTGCAGCTCCTGCTGGTCGTCGCCGACCCACGCGACGTGGCCGTCGGGACGCAGCAGCACGCCGCGCACGTCCAGCTCGGCACTGGCGTCGACGACGTGGTCGACCCGGTCGGCCCACCCGTCGGCCTCGAGCCGTCCCTCCTGGTCGAGCAGGAGTCCCCTGCCCCGGTGCAGCCGGGCGTAGAGCCGGCCGTCGGAGAGCGCGACGTCCCGCAGCCGCCTCCCGACGAGGTCGGGGCCGTCGCCGAGGTCGTACCTGACGCCGGTCCCCGAGACCTTCTCGAGCAGGAACCGTCCCACGCCCTCGAAGTCCATCAGCTGGTTCAGCAGGGCGCGCACCGCCTGCGGGCCGGGTTCGGGGGAGATGAGCTCCGACAGGGCACGCGTGGTGGTGAGGACGTCGGCGGCCGCCGGACGTCGCTCGGACTCGTAGGTGTCCAGCAGCCCCGGGGGCGCCCAGCCCCGCACGTCTGCAGCGAGCTTCCAGCCGAGGTTGAAGGCGTCCTGGACTCCGAGGTTGAGGCCCTGTCCGCCCAGTGGCGGGTGGACGTGCGCGGCGTCCCCGGCGAGCAGGACCCGGCTCGAGCGGAAGCGGTCGGCCAGGCGGGTCGCGTCCGTGAAGCGGGACATCCACCGGGGCGAGTGGACCCCGAAGTCGGTGCCCGCGTAGGCCAGCAGCTGCGTCCGGAACTCCGCCAGGGTGGGCGGCGTGGTGCGGTCCTCGGCCACGGTGGCGGCAGGGACGACGCCTCGGAACAGGCCGCCACCGGCCGGCCCGATCCCGAACCCCCGATGGGTCCGGCGGACCTCGGCGACGATCGCGGCCAGCTCCTCGGGCGGTGTCGTCACCTCCAGCTCGGCGAGGAGCCACTCGGTCCTCGCGGCCTCACCGGGAAACCCGATGCCGAGCAGCCTCCGCACGAGGCTGCGCCCACCGTCGCACCCCACCAGCCAACGCGAACGGAGGCCGGTGCCGTCGGCGAGCTCGACCCGCACCCCTTCCTCGTCCTGCTCGACTCCCGTCACCTCGTGGCCGCGGCGGACGTCGGCCCCGAGCTCGACCGCCCGCTCGGCGAGGAGGCGGTCGGTCACCGGCTGCGGGATGCCCAGGACGTAGGCGTGGGCGCTGTCGAGGGGAACGGGCGATGGCGTGTCCGCCCCGGGGAACCGCCGCGCACCCTCGGGGTACTTCGTCCCCACCTCGAGGAACCGGTCGAGCAGGCCGCGCTGGTCCAGGATCTCGATGCTGCGCGGCTGCAGCCCCAGGGACCGGACCAGGGGACTGGGCTCCGCCTCCTTCTCCAGCACCACGACGTCGACGTCGTGGAGCCGCAGCTCGGCCGCCAGCACCATGCCGGTCGGCCCGCCTCCACAGATGATCACGTCAGTCACCCGAAACCCCTCTCCCGACGAGAACTGTTGCCCTGGAAGGCCTTCGCCGCCGTCACTCCTGCGACCAACCCGGTCGGACCAGGCCGCTCTCGTACGCCAGCACCACGAGCTGGGCGCGGTCGCGGACGTGGAGCTTGACCATGGCTCGACTGACGTGGGTCTTGGCGGTCGCCGGGCTCAGGAACAGCCGCGTGGCGATCTCGTCGTTGCTCAGCCCTTCCCCGACGAGGGCGACCACCTCACGCTCGCGGTCGGTGAGGGCGGCCAGGCGGTCGGCGGCGGGAGCGGCCGTCCCCCGGCTGCGCGTGGCGAACTCGCCGATCAGCCGTCGGGTCACCCCCGGGCTGAGGAGGGCGTCACCGGCCGCGACGGCCCTCACCCCGCGCAGGAGCTCGGCCGGCTCGGTGTCCTTGACGAGGAACCCGCTCGCACCGATCCGCACGGCTTCGAAGACGTACTCGTCGAGGTCGAACGTCGTGAGGATCACGACCCGGGTGCCCGACATGGTGGGGTCGTCGACGATCTGCCTGGTCGCCGCGAGGCCGTCGGTGCCGGGCATGCGGATGTCCATGAGCACGACGTCGGGGCCGGTCGACCGGACCAGCGCGACTGCCTCGGCGCCGTCGGCGGCCTCGCCCACGACCTCGAGGTCGTCCTCGGCGTCGAGCAGGGCCCGCAGGCCGGCGCGCAACAGGGCCTGGTCGTCGGCCAGCACCACCCGGATCACCCGCCACCCCCGACGGGGAGGCCGGCCTCGAGCCGCAGCCCGCCCAGCGGCGACGCCGCCACCGAGAACGTGCCGCCGAGGGCGGCCGCCCGTTCGTGCATGCCCCGCAGGCCGTTGCCCGGCACGAGGTCGGCGTGGCGACGACCACCGTCACCGTCGTCGTCGATGCGGACCGTGAGCACCTCGGCACCGTAGCCGAGGGTCACCGCGGCGTGGTGTGCACCGGCGTGCCGGACCACGTTCGTGATCGCCTCCTGGACGATGCGGTATGCCGCCAGCTCCACCGCCGCGGGCAGGGCACGGGCCTGTCCCTCAACGGTTTTCGACACGACAAGGCCGGCGTGAGCGCTGCGTTCGACGATGTCGTCGAGCGCTGCGAGCGTGGGCGCGGGCGCCAGGGGTGCCGGGCCGTCGTCGCGGAGGACGTCGATGAGGGACCGCAGCTCGGCCAGGGCCTCCTTGCTGGCGTCCTTGATGGCCCGCAGGGCCGGCTCGACGTTCTCGGGCCTGCGGTCGGCGAGGTGGAGCGCGACACTGGCCTGCACGTTGATGAGGGACATGTGGTGGGCCACGACGTCGTGCAGCTCCTGGGCGATGCGCAGTCGTTCCTCGCCGGCCTGGCGCCGGCGTCGCTCCTGCACCGCGGCCCGGAACGAGGCAGCCCGTTCGGCCCGCACCCGGACCACCTCGGCCACCGCCAGGATGACGAGGACCCAGCCGACGACCCCGAGCTGCGTCCCCCACGACCAGTGGTCGCGGTCGAGCCGGATCCGGCCGACGGCGTCCGCCAGCACCAGCGCCCCGGCTCCGGACCAGGCCGTGACGCGGTGCCCACGTGCGACCGCGAACACCAGCGCGAGCGCGAGGCTCGCGTACACGGGTCCGTACGGGTAGCCGGCCAACAGGAACAGCCCCGTGGTCGCCACCACCACCGCGCACACCAGTCGCGGCGCCCGGCGGCCGAACCACAGAGCGGCCGGACCCAGCACGAGCAGGCCCACCGCGAGGGCGTCGACGGGTCGCCGCGCCGGCTGGTTGTGGGCCGCACCCAGCGTGCCGCCGACCTGGACGAGCGCGAGGAGCACCAGACCCAGCATTCGCAGCGGTCGTGGTGGAGCTCCCGTCCACGGACCGGGCCGACGAACGGCCCGGTCCTCACGCTCGTGCATGCACCCCACAGTAGGAGCGCCGATCGGCTCGTGGCGTCCTGCACCGGGAGCAGCACGTCCTACGCCCGGTGGAGCAGCCGGTGCGCCGCGGAGCCCACCCCCCCCCGGGGCAGCACGTGGAGCGCCACGTCAGGCGCTACGCCGGGCGCTGCGTCGGGGGTTGTATCGGGACTACGTCACTGATCGCACTGTGCGATCAGTGACGTACTCCACCCGCTACCCCGGGAGGGTGGCGGGTGGGCGCCGACAGGAAACCCCCGGTCGCATGCTCCCGGGGGCTCCTGTTGGCGGTGGCGGTGGGAGCCGTCGCTCGTGCCTCGCTCCTCCCAAATCCCGCAGCGTCCAACACAAGACGAAGGACCCGACGGAAAGTGTGTCGGGTCCTTCGTCTTCTGGCGGTGGCGGTGGGATTTGAACCCACGGTGGGCTTTCACCCACACACGCTTTCGAGGCGTGCTCCTTAGGCCGCTCGGACACGCCACCGCGGAGCAGGTTACTAGAGCAGGTGACGCCCGGCGAAATCGCCCCGAACCGACGGGTCCGGGCGACCCGAGGAAGCCTCAGCCGGCGTAGGGGACGCGGGTCCAGCTGAGGGTCTGCGCGGCGCCGGGACGGTTGACGGTGACCTTGAGCCAGTCCTTGTTGTTGTCCGAGCCGTCGACGGTGATCCGCTCCAGCCCCGCGGCCGGGCGTTCGACGCCATACCGCTCCAACCACACCGAGCCCGGCGCGAGCGGGCGGTCGGAGTTGTAGATGTGGGAGTCGCCGTTGACGAGGTAGACCTCGCCGCGGAACCGGTTGGTCTCTTCGGCGAGCGCCTGGACGAGCGGCCGGAACGCCGAGATGTCGCTGGGCGTGGGCGTGTACGTCGGGTCGAACATGTCGGCCTGCTGCAGGACCATGACCGCACGGTCGTGCCGCTTCGACGCGTCGGCGAAGGTCCGGCGCAGCGACGCGATCGACGCCTTCATGCGGGCTTCCTGCTCGGCCACCTGCTCCGGGGTCGCCACGGTCTGGCCGATCCCGGTCCAGGGCTGTAGGTCGTTGTTGCTGCCCACGACGTGGAGCGTCGCGAACGAGACCCCGGCGCGGCGCAGCTGCACGTTCTCCGGGTATGCGGCGTTCGGCACCGAGACACGCGCCGGGGCTCCCAGCGTGGTCCCGGGGCGGTCGAAGAAGACTGACCGGTCGAAGGCCAGCCGCTCGAGCGGGTTGTAGGCACCGTTGTTCGCGCGGTGGCAGTCCGTCCACTCGTTGTCGCCCGGCGTGTAGACCAGCGGGTCGCTGAAGCGGTCGAACTGGGTGCGGATCATCCGGTAGTAGGCGTCGTCGCACCGGGTGGACCCGTTCTTGATGTCGCCGACGTGGAAGACGAGCCCGACCTGCGGGTCGGCGTTGATCTGGTCGATCCACGCGGGGAACCGGGCCACCTGGTCGGCCCCGTAGGGCACGTCGCCGATGACGGCAAAGGTCTCGTGGCCGGGCTTGCCGCGGCCGTGACCGCCGCCGCCGGGACCAGCGTCGTGCGCGAGGGCGGGTGCGGCACCGGCGATGCCGGCGGCGAGGAGGGTCAGGACGGCGACCCCGAGGAGGGGGCGGCGGGCGGTCGAGGGCATGGACGAGCTCCTGTCAGAGGGGACAGGAGAGTTCTTGCCGAGCCGGGTGAACACCGGCCCCCCGCTGGGGTGGCCAGCGGGTGAACGATCAGGCAGCCTCGGGCCGGCCCTCGGAACGGTGCCGACGAACCGCCCAGACGACGACCGCCACGAGCACGATCACGCCCACGATGATCGCAGCGCCCTTGCCCAGCCAGGCCTCCACCTTGTGGTACGACTCGCCGGCGAGGTAGCCCGCGGTGACCGCGGTCGCGCCCCAGGCGATCCCGCCGACGGCGTTCCACGGCAGGAACACGCGGTACTTCATGCCGCTGAGACCGGCCAGCGCCGGCATGACGGCCCGGAAGAACGCCGTCCACCGACCGAGGAAGACGGCCGAGCCACCCCGACGCTGGAGGAACTCCTGCGCCTTCTCGAGCTTGGCGCGTCGGCGGTCGAAGATCTTCGACCCCATCACCTTGGGCCCGAACAGCTTGCCGATCTCGTACCCGACGGAGTCGCCGACGATCGCGGCCACGACCACGATCGTCAACACCACCCACAACGAGGTGTGGCCGAGGCTGGCCGTGACCCCTCCGATGATGGCCAGCGTCTCGCCCGGGAGCACGAACCCGACGAAGAGCGCGTCCTCGGCGAACACCACGACGGCGACGAGCAGGTAGACCAGCCACGGCGGCGCTCCGAGCACCGTGTTCACCAAGCTGTTGACCAACCCGCTCATGATCCTGCTCCCTGCACTGGTTGGTCGCCGCCGAGGTGGCGGTCGTGCGCCGGTTGGCGTCGGTGTCCCTCGAAGAATGCCAACAGGACCTGAGAGCACTCTGATTCCCGGATCCCGCTGACGACCTCCACGCGGTGGGTGGCACGTCGGTCCCGGACGAGGTCCCAGACCGAGCCCGTTGCGCCGAGCTTGGGGTCCCAGGCGCCCAGCACCAGGCGCGTGATCCGCGCCAGCACGAGGGCTCCCGCACACATCGGGCACGGCTCGAGGGTGACGACGAGGGTGCAGCCGTCGAGGCGCCAGGACCCGAGTCGTCGGGCGGCGTCGCGCAGCGCGACGACCTCGGCGTGGGCCGTGGGGTCCTGCTCGACCTCGCGCAGGTTCCGGCCGACGCCGACGACCTCCCCGTCCGCAGAGACGACCACCGCTCCGACGGGGACGTCCCCGTCGCCCGCCGCCTCGGCGGCGAGCTCGAGCGCCCGGTCCATCCATGCGGCATACCGCGGGTCGGCGGCTGGTCCGCGGGTGGGGGTCACGCGCTAAGTTTCGCCTATGCGCGTCCACGTTGCCGATCACCCGCTCATCACCCACAAGCTGACCTACCTGCGCGACAAGCGCACGGACAGCCCCACGTTCCGGCGGCTGACCGAGGAGCTGGTGACGCTGCTGGCCTACGAGGCGACCCGCGACGTCCGCGTGGAGCCCTTCGACATCGAGACGCCCGTCGCACCGACGACCGGCATCAAGCTGTCCAACCCCAAGCCCCTCATCGTGCCGATCCTGCGTGCCGGGCTGGGCATGCTCGAGGGGATGGTGCGCCTCCTCCCGAGCGCGGAGGTGGGCTTCCTGGGCATGCAGCGCAACGAGGAGACGCTCGAGGCGATCACCTACGCGAACCGCCTCCCGGACGACCTTCGCGGACGCCAGTGCTACGTCGTCGACCCGATGCTGGCCACCGGCGGCACGCTGGCCGACGCCATCCGCTACCTCGCCGACCGCGGCGCCGACGACATCACGGCGGTCACGCTCCTCGCCGCCCCCGAAGGCATCAAGGCCGTCGAGGAGGCACTCGCCGACCTCGACATCCCGATCAACCTCGTCACCGGCGCGCTCGACGAGCGGCTCAACGACAAGGGGTACATCGTCCCCGGGCTCGGCGACGCGGGCGACCGGCTCTACGGCGTCGTCTGACGCCCCGCGCCTCCGGCGGATCCGTCGCCCCCGGCGCGCCTGTTCCGCTCCGACAGGGTGATCGGACACGATGGTCGCTGAGGTGTGCCCCGGTCGGGCCCGCCCCACCCCCCAGCCCAAGGAGACGACGATGAACCGCGTGAAGAAGATCCTGTTGTGGGTCCTCGTCGCGTTTGCCATCTACGCGATCATCACCTCGCCGGACCAGGCCGCGCAGATCGTCAAGACCTCGTGGTCGATCCTGGCTGACGGCGTCCGCAACATCGGCAACTTCTTCGACGCCCTGCTCGGTCGGCGGTAGCCCGCCCCATGGCCGCCCGCGAGCGCCGCCACGCCGAGCTCGACCGGTACCTGCTGGACGGTGAGCGGCTCGTCACCGCGGTCCACCAGCACTGGGGCAAGGTGGCCGAGCCCGTCGGCAGCGCTGCGGCCGGCCTCGTGGTGGCCCTCTGGGCCGACATCAAGATCGACCCCTCCATCGCGGTCGTCAGCACGATCCTGTGGTGGGTGTGGTTCGCCCTCGTCCTGCGGATGGCCTACCTCGTCGCCGAGTGGCGGCACGACTGGTTCGTGGCCACGGACAAGCGGCTGCTGCTGTTCTACGGGTTCATCACCCGCAAGGTCTCGATGATGCCGCTCGCGAAGGTCACCGACATGTCGTACGAGCGCTCGATCCCCGGCCGCATCCTCGGCTACGGCCGCTTCGTCATGGAGTCGGCCGGCCAGGACCAGGCCCTGCGCGAGGTCAACTGGGTGCCCCAGCCCGACCACCACTACCGGGCGATCTGCGCCGAGATCTTCGGCGTCACCGACCACGACAGCCAGGTCATCGACATGCGCTGGGAGAACGGCGTGGCCCCGGCGGCTCCGGTGCCGGATCCCTATGCGGGGTGGGACGATCCGAGTCACGGGACAGGACGCCCCGACTCGCTGTACCGCAGTCCGGACCTGCGTGAGCGCGACCGCAGCGCCGACACCGGGCCCATCCCGATCTACCCGCCGAAGGCCCCACGGCGCGACCCCTGGCTCGACGACGACTGACCCGCGCGGGGGCTGTCCGAACTGACCCGTTTCGGCACGGGTGGGCGTCATTGCGCACCCAGCGCTAGCGTGATCTGTCGTCCGGGCCGCTGCGGCGGCCGTGCAGTCGGCCGGAAGGTGACCCGCATGTCCGTGATGAGGACCAAGTCGATCGAGCAGTCGATCAAGGAGACAGACGATCCCGAGTTCCAGCTCAAGAAGAAGCTGACCGCCCTCGACCTCACCGTCTTCGGCATCGGCGTCATCATCGGCGCCGGCATCTTCACGCTCACCGGCAGGGCCGCCGCGCAGTACGCCGGGCCGTCCATCGCCCTGTCGTTCGTGCTCGCCGCGATCTGCTGCGGCCTCGCCGCGCTCTGCTACGCCGAGTTCGCCTCGACCGTCCCCGTGTCGGGGTCGGCCTACACGTTCTCGTACGCCTCGCTCGGTGAGCTGGTCGCCTGGATCATCGGCTGGGACCTGCTGCTGGAGCTGATGCTCGGCGCCAGCGTGGTCGCCCAGGGCTGGTCGCAGTACGCCACGCTCTTCCTCGAGAAGATCGGCTTCACCGTCCCTGCATCGGTGGCGCCCGGGTCGCACTTCGACCTCCCGGCGTTCCTGCTCATCGTCGCGCTGACCGCCCTGATCGCCATCGGCATCAAGGAGTCACTGCGGGTCAACCTCGTCCTCGTCGGCGTGAAGCTGTTCATCGTGCTGTTCGTCATCGTCGCCGGGATCGGGTTCATCAAGACGTCGAACTACACGCCGTTCATCCCGCCGGCCACGCCGGGCAAGGCCACAGAAGGTCTGGCCGCTCCCCTGATCCAGGTGCTGTTCGGGCTGCAGCCGACCACGTTCGGCATCCTCGGCATCGTGTCGGGTGCCTCGATCGTGTTCTTCGCCTACATCGGCTTCGACGTCGTCGCCACCACCGCCGAGGAGGCCAAGAACCCGCAGCGCGACCTGCCGATCGGCATCATCGCCTCGCTGGTCATCTGCACGATCCTCTACGTCGCCACGACGCTGGTCATCACCGGCATGGTCAAGTACGACAAGATCGACCCGAAGGCCGCCCTGGCCTCGGCCTTCGAGTCCGTCGGAAAACCCGGCTACGCCACGATGATCGCCGCCGGCGCCGTCGCCGGCCTGATGACCGTGGTCATGACGCTGATCATCGGCGCCACCCGCGTCACGTTCGCGATGTCCCGCGACTGGCTGCTGCCGAAGGGGCTCGGCCGCACCAACCCCAGGACCGGCACGCCCGTTCGGCTCACCCTGATCATCGGCACGCTCGTCGCGCTGATCGCCTCACTGACACCGATCGGCAAGCTCGAGGAGATGGTCAACATCGGCACGTTGTCGGCCTTCGCCCTCGTGTCCCTCGCGGTGCCGGTCCTGCGCAACCGTCGCCCCGACCTCAAGCGCGCGTTCACGGTGCCGTTCTCGCCGGTGCTGCCGGTGGTGGCCGCCCTGATCAGCATCTACCTCATGGTCAACCTGTCGGTGGAGACGTGGCTGAGGTTCCTCATCTGGATGGCGATCGGGTTCGTCATCTACTTCACCTACGGCATCCGCAACAGCCGCCTCGCCCGCCGCGGCGCGCAGGAGGAGGAGCCGGCCCGCACCTAGCGTCGCCCGCACCCGGACGAGGGGTGTGCCGTGTGGTCACCACGCGGCACACCCCTCCTGCGTGCCCGCCACGTGCCCTGGGTGGGCCCGCGACGTCATACTCGCCACATGAGGCTCGCCGTCGTGCTCGACTGCGCGGACGCACCCGCGCTGGTGCCGTTCTGGTCCGCTGCGCTCGGCTACACCCACGTCGCCTCGGTGCCCGGGTTCGAGGTGCTGGCGGCCGGTGACGAGCCCGGCTCCCCGACGTTCCTGCTCCAGCAGGTGGCCGAACCCAGGGTGGGCAAGAACCGCATGCACCTCGACGTGCACCCGCCGCTGGAGCTCGGCGTCCCGGCCCTGGTGGCCAGGCTCGAGGCGCTCGGCGGACGGCGCCTGGGCGAGCCGGTCACCGACCTCCTCGAGGACCTCGGCATCTGGTGGCAGACGATGGCCGACCCCGAGGGCAACGAGCTCGACGTCGTCGCCGACCCGGGCCACCCCCCAGTGGGGGCGTCCTAGAGGGCCTTGATGATGTCCTCGACGCGTTCCTTGGCGTCGCCGAAGAGCATCTGGCTGTTCTCCTTGAAGAACAACGGGTTCTGCACTCCGGCGTAGCCGGTCGCCATGGAGCGCTTGAACACGACGACGTTGCGCGCCTTCCACACCTCGAGGACCGGCATCCCGGCGATGGGGCTGCCGGGGTCCTCGGCGGCCGACGGGTTGACGGTGTCGTTGGCGCCGATGACGAGCACGACGTCGGTGTCGGAGAGGTCGCCGTTGATCTCGTCCATCTCCAGGACGATGTCGTAGGGGACCTTCGCCTCGGCGAGCAGCACGTTCATGTGCCCGGGCAGCCGTCCGGCGACCGGGTGGATGCCGAAGCGGACGTTGACGCCCTTCTTGCGCAGCTGCGAGGTGAGCTCGGCGACGGGGTACTGCGCCTGGGCGACCGCCATGCCGTAGCCCGGGGTGATGACGACGGTCGAGGCGTCACGCAGCAGCTCGGCGACATCCGCCGCGATGGTCTCGCGGTGCTCGCCGTAGTCCTTGTCGTCGCCGACCGACACCTCCTGGCCGAAGCCACCGGCGATGACCGAGAAGAACGAGCGGTTCATGGCCGTACACATGATGTAGGACAGGATCGCACCGGAGGAGCCGACGAGCGCGCCGGTGACGATGAGCAGGTCGTTGCCGAGCATGAACCCGGCGGCCGCGGCTGCCCAGCCCGAGTAGCTGTTGAGCATCGAGACGACGACCGGCATGTCGCCGCCACCGATCGATGCCACGAGGTGCCAGCCGAACGCCAGCGCGATGACGGTCATGACCAGCAGCGGGATGATCGAGTGCGACTGCACGAACCACACCAGCAGGCCGGCGGAGACGACCAGCGCGGCGAGGTTGAGCCAGTGGCGGGCGGGCAGCATCAGCGGCGAGGACTTGATCCGCGCGCTGAGCTTGAGGAACGCGACGATGGACCCCGTGAACGTCACGGCGCCGATGAACACCCCGAGGAACACCTCGACGCTGTGCACCGCGTCGGCGCCGTCGCCCTCGGTGAGGAACGAGTTGATGCCGACGAGCACCGCCGCCAGGCCGACGAACGAGTGCAGCATCGCCACGAGCTCGGGCATCTGAGTCATCTCGACGACCCGGGCCCGCCACAGGCCGACGGCCCCACCGACCGCCATCGCGACGGCGATGAGCAGGAAGGTCGTCAGCGGGTGCGCCGAGCGGTCGAGCACCCCCCACACGGTGGCGGCGAGGGCCAGCGCCATACCGGTCACGCCGAAGGCGTTGCCCTCCTTGGCGGACTCGTGCTTCGACAGGCCAGCCAGGGAGAGGACGAACAGGACCGCCGCGACGATGTAGGCCGCCTGGACGAGGTTGAGGGTCATCGTGGCCTCAGTCCTTCCGGAACATCTGGAGCATGCGACCGGTGACCGCGAACCCGCCGAAGATGTTGATGCTGGCGACCGTGATGGCCAGCAGCGCCAGCACCTTGACGACCGCGTCGTCGCTGTCGACCTGGAGCAGGCCGCCGACGAGGATGACGCCGCTGATCGCGTTGGTCTCGGCCATGAGCGGGGTGTGCAGGGCGTGCGCGACGTTGGAGATCACGTAGAACCCGACGATGACCGCGAGCGCGAAGACCGTGAAGTGGCCGAGGAAGTCCGACGGCGAGCCACCTGCGACGAGAGCGAACAGCACAGCGGCCAGGGCCATGAGCACGTACTTGCGGCGGGGGTCACGCGGCTTCGGCTCTGGCTTGGGCGCCACCGGGGCGGCAGCGGCCGCGGGCGGCGCCGCACTGACCTGGACCGGCGGTGGGGGCCACAGGGTCTGGCCGTCGCGGCAGACCGTCATCCCCCGCTGCACGACGTCCTCGAGGTCGAGGACGACCCGGCCGTCCTTGCCCGGGGTGAGCAGCTTGAGCAGGTTGACGAGGTTGGTGCCGAAGAGCTGGCTGGCCTGCGTCGGCAACCGACCGGGCAGGTCGGTGTAGCCGATGATGCGCACACCGTTGGCCGTGGTGACGAGCTGGTCGGCGACCGAGCCGGCGACGTTGCCACCACTGGCCGCTGCCATGTCGACCACGACCGAGCCGGGCTTCATCGAGGCGACCATCTCCTCGGTGAGCAGCCGCGGAGCGGGGCGGCCGGGGATCAGGGCGGTGGTGATGACGATGTCGACGTCCTTGGCCTGCTCGGCGTACAGCGCGGCGGCCTTGGCGTTGAAGTCCTCGCCCATCTCCTTGGCGTACCCGGTGGCCGACGGCCCCTCGTCCTCGACGTCGATGCGCAGGAACTGCGCGCCCATCGACTCGACCTGCTCCCCCACCTCGGCCCGGGCGTCGAACGCGCGGACGATCGCGCCGAGGCTGCTGGCCGTGCCGATCGCGGCGAGCCCGGCGACGCCGGCACCGACGACCAGGACCTTGGCGGGCGGGACCTTGCCCGCCGCGGTGACCTGGCCGGTGAACAGGCTGCCGAACTCGTGCGCCGCCTCGATCACCGCGCGGTAGCCGCCGATGTTCGCCATCGAGGAGAGCACGTCGAGGGACTGGGCGCGGGAGATGCGGGGCACGGCGTCCATGGCGAGCGCGGTCACCCCGGCCGCCGTGAGGCGGGAGACGAGCGAGGGGTTGAGCGCCGGCGAGACGAGCGAGGCGAGGAGCGAGCCCGGGCGAAGGAGCGCGATCTCGGCGTCGTCCGGGGCGTTCACCTTGAGGACGAGGTCGCTCGCCCAGGCCTGCGCGCCGTCCACGACGGTGGCGCCGGCCGCGGCATACGCCTCGTCGGAGAAGGACGCGAGGGACCCCGCGCCGCGCTCGATGACGACGTCGTAACCGAGGCCGAGGAGCTGCCCCACGGTCTTGGGCGTCGCGGCGACCCGGGTCTCCCCCGGCTTGGACTCTGCTGGCACACCGATCAGCACTGCTGCTCCCGTCATTGGGCTCGCGTGGTCGCCAACCTAGAGGGAAACCCGCAGCCGTGGGGTGAAGCTGTGAGCACGGTCGCGCCCGCCGTCCACAGCGTGGACGACGGGCGCGCAGGAGCCGGGGACCGACTGGCTCAGAAGAGCAGGCCGGTCACGATGAGGGCCATCAGGGCGATCAGGGTGATGGCGCCGAGGAACAGGCCGCCACCGATGTCGCGCTGCGACTCCTCGTAGGGACGGTCGCTGTGCAGGTAGTCGTTCGGGTAGGTGCTGGGGTGCCGGCGGCGGTCGTGGGAGACACGCTCACGCGGACTGCGCTCGGCGCGGTGGGCGCCGTGGACGCGGGTGGTGTTGGTGGTCAAGGAACTCACCTCCTTCGTGGTTACGCTACGTATCGTATCGTAACTCTCCGAGCTCTCGCCACTTGGCCCCGGGCCCTCGAGGGACCCGACGCACCGGAGCGCGACGGATCCCTCGAGGACCTCGGGGCGGGACGGGTATGGCGCGTGCGTCAGGCGTTGCCCGACACGTCGCCGTGCGGGACCGGCTGGCCGAGGCGTCCGGCCTGGTAGTCCTCGAACGCCTGGACGAGCTCGGCGCGGTTGTTCATCACGAACGGTCCGGCCCAGGCGACGGGCTCACGGATCGGCCGGCCGCCGAGGACGAGCAGGTCCAGGCCCGCGGCATACCGCTCCTGCTGGGTGCGGGCCGAGGAGACGCGCAGCGCGTCGCCCTTGCCGAGCACCGCCAGCTGGCCGGGGCCGATCGGCGTCTGGTCCGGGCCGACGAACCCGTCGCCGCTCATGACGTACACGAGGGCGTTGAAGTCCTTGGGCCACGGCAGGACGAGCTCCCCACCCGGGGCCACCGTCGCGTGGACCATCGCCATCGGGGTGTGCGTCGAGCCCGGTCCGGTGACGCCGCCGACCTCTCCGGCGATGACGCGCAGCAGGCTGCCGCCGTCGGCGGAGGTGAGCAGACCGACCTCGGAGGAGCGCAGGTCCTGGTAGTGCGGGGCCTTGAGCTTGTCGACCTTGGGGAGGTTGACCCAGAGCTGGAAGCCGTGGAACAGCCCGCCACTGACGACGAGCTGCTCCGGCGGCGCCTCGATGTGCAGGATGCCCGAGCCCGCGGTCATCCACTGGGTGTCACCGTTGGTGATCGTCCCGCCGCCACCGAACGAGTCCTGGTGGTCGAAGATCCCGTCCATGATGTAGGTGACGGTCTCGAAGCCGCGGTGGGGGTGCCACGACGTGCCCTTGGGCTCGCCGGGGGCGTACTCGACGGCGCCCATCTCGTCCATGTGGATGAACGGGTCGAGGTCACGCAGGTCGACGCCCGCGAAGGCGCGCTTCACCGGGAAGCCCTCGCCCTCCGTGCCGGAGGGGGCGTCGGAGATGGCGCGGACCGGGCGCTGGACGGCAGCCGGCGCCACCGCGGGGACGCGGGGCAGGACGGTCAGGTCGGCGACGGTGACAGCTGGCATGGGACTCTCCTCGGATCGTTCAATATTCAACTATCGTGGTCAACGACCGGCGTCGTCAAGCCATTCCCGGACTCTTCGTCGTCCCCGGCGTTCGTGGCTCGCTCGGCGGCGTCGACGGCATCCGTGAGGAACCGCAGCACCGTCTCCCGCTCGGCCAGGGAGTAGGAGGCGATCGTCTCGCGCATGGTCGTGGCGATCGGGCCGAAGATGCCCGCCGCGACGCCCATCGCCTCGTCGGTCATCTCCACCGCCACCCGCCGCCGGTCGACCTCACTGTGGGTCCGACGCACGTGGCCGACCGACTCGAGGCGGCGCAGCAGCGCGGAGGTCGCGGGCGGGCTGAGCGACAGCCGGTGGGCGAGCTCACCGGGCGAGAGGTCGCCGCCCGTGCGGCGCGCATCGAGCACGTGGGCCAGCGCGTTGAGGTCGGTGCGGTGCAGGCCGACGGCTCCGCCCCGGGTGTCGATGTAGCGGTCCATCTCGGTGGAGAACGCACGCAGGGCATCGATGATCTCCAGCGCGAGGGCGGGTCCGGCGGGACGCGGCGCGCCGGGTCGCCCCGGGGCGCCGATCCGGGCGGAGGACGGGCCGGCGGTCGCGGGCGTGCCCTCGGGGGTGGGGTGCGTCATCGGCCCTCCTCTCAGGTGATCGGCACGGGATCGGCAGGGTGTGCCGTCCTCGGTTCGCGCGTCATTCTGCCGCACGCTACTGTTTCCATCGTAGAACTATTTCTTGGTAGAAGCGCACTGAACGTGATGGAGGAATGACGTGGCCGGCGGACATGGGTTCTCGGGGGCGGGTCGCGCCCTCGGCAGGTTGGTCGGGCCACGGGTCAAGTGGCTCGTCGTCGTGGTGGCCGTGCTGGTGTCGGCCGCGGCGTTCGCGTTCGCCGGCGAGCCGAAGGCGGTCTCGACCACCGCGGCCTCGCTGCCCGCCAGCGCCGAGGCCGCGCAGGTCACCGCCCTGCGCGAGAAGCTCCCCTCGAGCGGGGTGACTCCCGCCATCGTCGTCTACCGGGCCGCCTCGGGCGCGGTCGACACCCAGGCGGTCGAGGCCTCCCGTGACCGGGGCATCGCCGCCGTGAAGCAGTGGGCCCCCAGTGCCGCCGCCGCGGGCGGGGCCCCGACCACGGCGATCCCACCCCAGGTCTCGCAGGACAAGAGCACCGCGCTGGTCATCGTCCCCCTCAAGGCCGACCTGCCCGACGGGGCGAACTCCGAGGCGGTCACCGCCCTGCGGGCTGCCGTCCGCGACGGCCTGCCGCAGGGGCTGACCGCGACCGTCACGGGAGGACCCGCGTTCGGGGCGGACATCGGCGCGGTCTTCGACGGTGCCGACATCAAGCTGCTCGGAGCCACCGCCGGGGTCGTGGCGATCCTGCTGCTCATCACCTACCGCAGCCCGTGGCTGTGGCTCGTCCCGCTGACCGTCGTCGGCACCGGCGACCAGGTCGCCAGCAAGGCCCTGGCCGCGCTGTCCCGGTTCACCGAGGTCAGCGCCGACGGAGCCGTCACCGGCATCACCTCGGTGCTCGTCTTCGGCGCCGGCACCAACTACGCCCTGCTCATCATCGCCCGCTACCGGGAGGAGCTGCGTCGCACCGAGGACCGGCACGAGGCGATGCGCGCCGCCCTCGGGTCCGCTGCCCCCGCGATCCTCGCCAGCGGCGGCACGGTGGTCCTCGCCCTGCTCAGCCTCGGCTTCGCCGACGACCCGTTCGCCCAGTCCCTCGGGTATGCCGGCGCGATGGGCATCGCGATCGCCCTCGCCTACGCCCTGCTCGTCCTCCCCGCCGCCATGGTGCTGTTCGGTCGGCGCCTGTTCTGGCCGTTCGTCCCGCGCGTGGGCACGTCCGACCCCAGTCACGCCGGGGTGTGGCGCCGGGTCGGCGACGTGGTCACCGGGCGGCCCGTGGTGGTCGGCCTCGCCGCCGTGGCGGTGCTGGTGACCCTGGCGCTCGGCGGGCTCGGCCTGTCGGTCGGCCAGTCCCCCAACGAGCAGTTCCTCGAGAAGCCCGAGGCGGTCGTCGGGCAGGAGCAGCTCGCGGCAGCGTTCCCGGCCGGGACGAGCGAGCCGGCGACCATCATCGCCAAGGCCTCGGCCGCCGAGGCCGTCACCACCGCCGCCCAGGGCGTCGAGGGCGTCCAGGAGGTCCGCAAGGCCGGGGGCGGAGGTGACCTCGTCGAGCTCAGTGCCGTCCTCGCGGCGGCGCCGGGCACCACCCAGGCCTTCGACCAGGTGCGGGCCCTGCGTACCGCCGTGCACGACGTCCCGGGCGCGAACGCCCTCGTCGGCGGTTCGGACGCCGAGGCCCTCGACGCCCGCACGACGACCGAACGCGACCGCCTGGTGCTCTTCCCCCTGATCCTCGGGATCGTCGTGCTGGTGCTGCTGCTCCTGCTGCGCTCGGTCGTGGCCGCCGTCGTCCTGGTCACCACCGTCGTCGCCACCTACGTCGCGAGCATGGGGGCGAGCTGGTTCGCGTTCCAGCACCTGCTGGACTACCCGCCGTTGGACGTCAGCACGCCGCTGCTCGCGTTCCTGTTCCTCGTGGCCCTCGGCGTCGACTACAACATCTTCCTCACCACCCGAGCCCGGGAGGAGGCTGCCGGGGGCGCGCACGCCCGCGAGGCGATCGTCAGTGCCCTCGCCGTCACCGGCGGCGTCATCACCAGCGCGGGCATCCTGCTGGCGGCGGTGTTCGCCGTCCTCGGGGTCCTGCCCCTGGTGCAGCTGGCCCAGATCGGCGTCATCGTCGGGTTCGGCGTGCTGCTCGACACGCTGCTCGTGCGGTCGGTCCTCGTGCCGGCGGTGGTCAGCCTGCTGGGCGAACGGTTCTGGTGGCCCAGCCACCCCGCTGACCGCTGACCCACCCCGCTCCATACGAGTCGAGGTGCACGCCCCGGGATCCCCGGCGCGTGCACCTCGAACCGGCGCAGAGGTGGGAGCAGTGACGTGGGTGAAGGGCGTCAGGTGCCGAGGCCGAGGTCGGCCACGGACTTCTCGCGCATCTCGACCTTGCGCACCTTCCCCGTCACGGTCATCGGGAACTCGTCGACGACGGTGACGTAGCGCGGGATCTTGTAGTGCGCGAGCTTGCCGGTCGAGAACTCCCGGACCGCTGCGGCATCCAGCGGTGTCGCCCCGTCCTTCATCCGGATCCAGGCGCAGAGCTCCTCGCCGTACTTCTCGTCCGGGACCCCGATGACCTGGGCGTCGAGGATGTCGGGGTGCGTGTAGAGGAACTCCTCGATCTCCCGCGGGTAGATGTTCTCGCCACCGCGGATCACCATGTCCTTGATGCGCCCGGTGATCTGGACGTAGCCGGTCTCGTCCATGACCGCGATGTCGCCGGTGTGCATCCACCCGTCGACGAGCACCTCGTCGGTCTTGTCCTGCTGCTCCCAGTAGCCGAGCATCACCGAGTAGCCCTTGGTGCAGAACTCGCCCGCCTCGCCACGGGGCAGCGTCTCCCCCGTCACCGGGTCGACGACCTTGATCTCCAGGTGCGGACCGACCCGTCCGACGGTGCCCACCTTCTGCTCGAAGGTGTCGTCGGTGCGGTTCTGCGTCGACACCGGCGACGTCTCGGTCATGCCGTAGGCGATGGTCACCTCGGTGATCCCCGACTCGATGAGCTTGGTCATCATCGTTGCAGGACAAGGAGATCCGGCCATGATCCCCGTGCGCACCGAGGACAGGTCGTATGACGCGAGGTCGGGCAGCGACCACTCCGCGATGAACATCGTGGGCACGCCGTACAGGGAGGTGCACTTCTCGTCGGCCGTCGCCCGCAGCGTCGCGGCAGGGTCGAAACCCGGTGCGGGGATGACCATCGCGGCGCCGTGCGTGGTGCACGCGAGGTTGCCCATCACCATGCCGAAGCAGTGGTAGAAGGGCACGGGGATGCAGACACGGTCGGCCTCCGTGTAGCGGCACAGCTCGCCGACGAAGAAGCCGTTGTTGAGGATGTTGCGGTGGGACAGGGTCGCCCCCTTGGGGAACCCCGTCGTGCCCGACGTGTACTGGATGTTGATCGGGTCGTGGCGGTCGAGCCCCGACTGGACCTCGGCCACCGCCTCGGGGGTGACCTCGTCGGCCCGGGACAGCAGGGCGTCCCAGCTGTCGCCCCCGAGGACGTACGACCCGACCACGTCGGCGCAGCTGTCGCGCACCTCGTCGAACATCGCCACGTAGTCGCTGGACCTGAACGACTGCGCGAGGAACAGGTGGGAGATCCCGGCCTGCTTGAGGACGAACTCGAGCTCGTGGGTGCGGTAGCTCGGGTTGATGTTGACCAGGATCGAGCCGATCTTGGCCGTGGCGTACTGCACGACCGTCCACTGCGCACAGTTCGGCGCCCAGATCCCCACCCGGTCGCCCTTGGCGACCCCGACGGCGAGCAGCGCCCGGGCGAGGCGCTCCACCTCGGCGCCGAACTCGGCATACGTCCACCGGATCCCCTGCGCCACGTCGACGAGGGCCTCACGCTCCCCGAAGCGCGCGACGGTCGCGTCGAGGTTGTCGGGGATGGTCTGCTCGAGGAGCGGCGGTTCGGTCTCTCCCACGGCGTGCGACAGCGATGTCATGGTTGCCATCCCATCCCCTCCCGGTCCCGATCACAAGCCCGAGGGACGGTCTGTCGTCCGGCGGAAACCCGGTGTCGACGAGCGGTCACGAGCGGGTAGCGTCGCAGGCGACATGAGCACCACTCTCAAGGCCTCCGGCCTCGCCGCCGGACACGGCGCCAGCGCCCTCTTCTCCGACCTCGACCTCGTCATCGGCCCCGGCGACGTCGTCGGGCTCGTCGGTGCGAACGGGGCCGGCAAGTCGACCCTCCTGCGCCTGCTCGCGGGCGAGGCCGAACCCGAGGACGGCACGATCACCCTGACGCCTTCCGGCGCCAGCGTCGGCCACCTGCCCCAGGAGCCCGAGCGGCGGGACGGGGAGACCGTCGCGGGGTTCATCGGACGCCGCACCGGGGTGGCAGCCGCCGAGGCCGCGATGAACGCCGCGGCCGAGGCCCTCGCCGATGCGGCGCCGGGCGCCGACGACCGCTACTCCGCCGCGCTCGAGTCGTGGCTCGCCCTCGGCGGCGCCGACCTCGACGAACGCAGTGCCGTCACCGCTGCCTCCCTCGGGCTGGGCGTCGACCTCACCACTGCGATGACCGCGCTCTCCGGGGGCCAGGCGGCCCGCGCGGGCCTCGCCGCCCTGCTGTTGTCGCGCTACGACGTGCTGCTGCTCGACGAACCCACGAACGACCTCGACCTCGACGGGCTGGAGCGGCTCGAACAGTTCGTCAGCGGCCTTCGCAGCCCCGCCGTCATCATCAGCCACGACCGGGAGTTCCTCGCCCGCACCGTGACCCGGGTCGTCGAGCTGGACCTGGCCCAGCAGCAGGTCGCGGTGTACGAGGGCGGGTACGACAGCTACCTCGCCGAGCGCGAGGTGGCCCGGCGGCACGCGCGCGAGGCCTACGAGGAGTACGCCGACACCCGCAGCGGGCTGGAGCAGCGGGCTCGGATGCAGCGCGACTGGGCCACCGTCGGCGTCAAGAACGCCCGGCGCAAGAAGGCGGACAACGACAAGTTCGTCACGGCGTTCAAGGTGGACTCCGCCGAGAAGCAGGCGGCCAAGGCGAAGCAGACCGACCGGATGCTCGAGCGGCTCGAGGTCGTCGAGGAGCCCCGCAAGGAGTGGGAGCTGCGGATGACCATCGCCGCGGCGCCGCGGTCGGGGTCGGTCGTCGCCAGCGCCTCGCGGGCCGTGGTGCGCCGCGGCGCCTTCACCCTCGGGCCGGTCGACGTCGAGGTCGACTGGGCCGACCGGGTCGTCATCACGGGCGCCAACGGTTCGGGCAAGACCACCCTCCTCGGCGTGCTGCTCGGCACCATCGCCGTCGACGAGGGCTCGGCCGGGCTCGGTTCCTCGGTGCGGCTCGGCGAGGTGGACCAGGCGCGGGCGCTCTTCCACGGACCGCAGACCCTGGCCCGTGCCTTCGGCGAGGCGCTGGCGGACTGGCCGGATGCAGAGGTCCGCACGCTCCTCGCGAAGTTCGGCCTCGGCGCGGAGCACGTGCACCGCGCGGCGGAGTCGTTGTCACCGGGCGAACGCACCCGCGCGGCCCTGGCCCTGCTCCAGGCCCGCGAGGTCAACCTGCTCGTCCTCGACGAGCCGACCAACCACCTCGACCTGCCCGCGATCGAGCAGCTCGAGCAGGCCCTGGACTCCTTCGGCGGCACCGTGCTGCTCGTGACCCACGACCGGCGGATGCTCGCCGACGTGAACGCCACCCGCCGCTGGCACGTCGAGGACGGCCGCCTCACCGAGCTCTGAGACGCCGCTGCGACAGAGAGGGCGCGAGGGTCCGACGGAACCCGCTGCCGACGGACCCGGGGCGACCTAGCCGATGAAGAGGTCGGGCGCGAGCCCCTCGTCCTTGCCCGTCATCGAGTAGGGCGCGAAGTCGGCCACGCCGCGCGAGCGCAACAGGTCCTCGTCGATGATCGTCTGGCCGTTGAGTCCCTGGCCCGGGGTGCGAAGGATCTCGTAGGCCGCGTCGGCCACGATCTCGGGACGGCGGGCCATCTTGACCATCTGGTCCCCGCCGGGCAGGTTGCCGATCGCGTCGGTGGCGACCAGCGTCGCCGGCCACAGGCAGGTCGACGAGACACCCTTGCGGCCGAGCTCGTGGGCGAACCCCAGTGCTGCCAGCGTCATCCCGTACTTCGCCATCGTGTACCCGGGGTGACCGGCGAGCCAGCGCGGCTCGAGGTTGATGGGCGGGCTGAGGGTCAGCACCTTGGGGTCGGGCGAGGCGAGCAGGTGCGGGATCGCCGCCTTGGTCAGCATGAACGTCCCGCGCACGTTGACGTCCTGCATGAGGTCGTACCGCTTGGGGTCGAGGTCGGCGGTCGGGCTGAGGTTGAGGACGCTGGCGTTGTTGACGACCACGTCGATCCCGCCGAACTGCGCCGCGGTCTTCTCGACCGCGGCAGCGATGGTCTCGTCGTCGCGGATGTCGCCCACGATCGGCAGCGCCTGCCCACCCGCCTTCTCGATCGCGGCGGCGGCGGTGTGGATCGTGCCCGCGAGGCGCGGGTCGGGCTGGTCGGTCTTGGCGATGATGGCGATGTTGGCGCCCGCCTGGGCGGCCCGGATCGCGATCGCGAGGCCGATGCCCCGACTGCCGCCGGACATGATGATCGTGGTCCCGCTCAACACCTTCGTCATGGCCCGAAGACTAGTTACCCGCTGGTAGCGAAGGAACCCGCGGGACGAGTGGGTCTCGTCACGCGGGGACCACCTGAGTGAGCGCGAACTGTCGGCATCCGGGCGGGATACCGACAGTTCGTGCTCACCGAGCCGCCGAGCTGGGGCGGCGCCGCCGGCTAGGAGCGGTCGGCGCGCGCCGCGAGACCGTTCGCGAGCTCGCTGGTGCGCTCCGCCTCGAGCCGTGCCCGGGCGACGATGGCCTCGGCCTCGGCGTGCGCCGCTGCGACGACCCGGTCGGCGGCCGCCTGCGTGCTGCGCAGGAGGGTGAACTCCAGGTCGTGCAGGACGTCCGCGGCCCGCTGCTGCGAGTGGCGTCCGGCTGCCGGGGCCTCGAGCTGACGGATCACGGACTCCAGCCCGGTGTGGAACTGGCCCAGCGCCGCGTCCACGTCCCGGCCGAGACCGAGGAGCAGGTCACGGGCGGCGGTGATGGCCTCGTCACCGGCGTCGACCCGGCCGCGGACCTCGTCCTGGGCGCTGGTGAGGACGTCGAGCGCCGCAAGCGCGGTGAGCTCGTGCGAGTCGGACGGCAGCTCGGAGGCGAGCGCACGCTCGGCCCGGACCTCGGTGCGGCGGTCGGCCACGTCCCCACGGTCCGACTCGGCGTCGACCACGCGGGCCGCCTCGGGGTCCGTGTCGGTGTCGACGAGGGCATCGGCGTCGGTCTCGGTGTCGGCCTCGAGCGCCTCGGTGAGGGCCGGGGCCCCGGTACCGGTCGTGGCAGCGACAGCCGCCTCGTCACCCATGGACACGGTGGTGCGCAGCGGCACCTCCTTGATGAACAGCACCGCGACCAGGGCCACGACCGAGACCACGGCGGCGATGAGGAAGATGTGACCGGTCGCGTCGCCGTACGCCGCACGGACGATCTGGGCGACGGGCGCGGGCATCTCCTTGAGGTTCAGGGTCCCGCTGCTGGAGCCGCCGGCCGCGGCGGCCTGGGGACCGAGCTTGGCGAGCCCGTCGCGGATGTCGCCGGTCACCTGCGTGGCCAGCACCGCGCCGAGGGCCGAGACGCCGACCGCGCCACCGAGGGTGCGGAAGAAGGCGATCGTGGCCGAGGCGGCACCGACGTCGCGGACGTCGACGGTGTTCTGGACGGCCAGGACGAGGTTCTGCATCATCGCGCCGAGCCCGAAGCCCATGAGGGCCATCGCCAGGCCGATGTGCCACATCGGGGTGAGGTGGTCGATCGTCCCGAGCCAGGCGAGGCCGGCCACGAGGAAGAACGAGCCGCCGACGATGAACTTCTTCCAGCGACCGGTCCGGCTGATGATCTGTCCGGCGCCCGTCGAGGACACGAGCAGCGCCGCCATCAGCGGGATGGTGAGCAGGCCGGCCTTGGTCGGGGTGTAGCCGCGCGAGATCTGGAAGTACTGCGTGAGGAAGGTCGTGCCACCGAACATCGCGATGCCGACGGCGGCGCTGGCCAGGACGACGAGCCCCGCGGTGCGGTTCTTGAGGACCTTGAGCGGGACCATCGGCTCCTTGGCCCGGCTCTCCACCACGAGGGTGAGCGCGAGGGCCACGGCGGTGCCGACGAGGAAGTACGCGGTCTGGAGCGACCACCACGGGAAGTCGTTGCCCGCGAAGGTGATCCACAGCAGCGGCAGCGACGCGGTGATGGCGATGAGGACCGCGCCGAGGTAGTCGATCTTCGGGTTCCGCTTGATGGTGGGCACGTGCAGCGTCGCCTGGAGGATGAACAGGGCGATGACGGCGAGCGGGATGCAGACGAAGAACGTCCAGCGCCAGCCGAGCGAGCTGTCGACGATGACACCGCCGAGCAGCGGGCCGCTGACGGTGGAGACGGCCATGACGGCGCCCATGTAGCCGGAGTACCGACCGCGCTGTCGCGGGGCGATGATCGCACCCATGATCGACTGGGTCAGGGCGGTGAGCCCTCCCATGCCGAGGCCCTGCACGACGCGGCAGGCGATGAGGAACCCGACGCTCTGCGACAGGCCGGCCCCGATCGAGCCGATGACGAAGATGACGAGGGACAGCTGGACCAGCAGCTTCTTGCTGAACAGGTCGGAGAACTTGCCCCAGATGGGGGTGCTCACCGTCGTCGCGAGCAGCGAGGCGGTGATGACCCACGTGTACTGGTGCTGGGTGCCGTTGAGGTCACCGATGATCGTCGGGAGGGCCGTGGAGACGATGGTGCTGCTGAGCAGCGCGGTGAACAGACCGGCGAGGAGGCCGGTCATGGCCTCGAGGATCTGCTTGTGGCTCATCTCGTCGGCGGCGGGGTGCACGGTCGCGGCGGGCGCGGGCGGTGCGGAGACGGTGGTTGCTGACATCAGTGGCTTTCCTGGCGGTTCTCGGGGGTGGGCTGGAGGGGAGTGGTGGCGTGCGTGGGCCGCAGGCTGGGAGCGAGCCCGGTATGGCGCGGGCCGCCTTGGTCGGCGGCGCGCAGGAGCGCCCGCTCGAGGTGGCCGAGGGTCTGCGGCATCCGGCGGACCTCCTCCGGGGGGACGTCGACCAGGGCGCCACCGAGGAGCTCGGCGTACTCCCGCTGGATCGCGGCCAGCTGCTCGCGGCCCTCGGGGGTGAGGATGATGTGGCACGAGCGGGCGTCGGCCTCGTCGCGACGTCGCGTGACGAGCCCGTCCTCCTCGAGCCTGGGCAGCACGCGGCTGACGACCGAGGGGGCGACACCGGCGGCGACCGCGAGGTCGCCGGGGCGGGCCTGCTCGTCCTCGGCGTGAGCGAGGGCCTTGAGGACGGCCAACGGTGTGCCCGACGCGCCGAGCTGGTCGTGTCGCTGGCGGGCGACGGCGCGGCTGGCGCGGATCAGGCTGGCGAGGGCGGCGATGACCTCATCGGGGTGGTCGGGCCCGGATGTCCCGACAGGTTTGGTCGCGAGGGTGGAGACCACGACAACTCCTTTGGTTGCAGAACACAACTGTATATCTACATGGTTGCGCTATGCAACTTGATTCCGACGAGGTCCTCGCCGGGAGCGCGCGCCGAAGCCGCCCGTGCTGCCGGGACGGCGGGGACGGGTGGCCGGCCGAAGGCAGCCGGGACGGGTGGCCGGCTCAGACGGCGGTGTCGTTGAGCAGGCGCAGGAGGCGCGCGAGCTCGGCGATGTCCTGCGTCTCCCAGGTGGTGAGCTGCTGGCGCAGCCGTTCCCTGCGCCCCTCGAACGACTCCTCGAGGGCCCGCGAGCCCTCCGCCGTGAGGCGGACCTGACGGGCCCGGGCGTCCAGCGGGTCCGGGATGCGCTCGATCAGGCCGAGCTCCTCGAGCACCGCGAGGTTGCGGCTCATCGTCGACTTGTGCAGCCCGAGGACGTCGGAGATGTCGCCGCCCCGCGCGCCCCCGCCGGCCTCGGCCAGGTCGCGGACGGTGACGAGCACGGCATACCCGGAGGCGTCCAGGTCCGGGTGGACCTGGGAGGCGGTCCGCTGCTGGGAGCTGCGGGCCCGGCGCAGCAGCCTCGTGAGCTCGACCTCGAGCTCGCCGAGGGGGGTCCGGGGTGACATGGCCGAAGCCTAGGGGTGAGAGCCTCCCGCGGGGAGCCCTTCCGGGCCCGTACCCGCGGCGCAGTGGCCTCGAGCCCGTGTCAGGGTGGGTCCGTGCAGGGACGGCAGCGGTTCCACGGTCGGATCGCGGGGGTGGGCAGCACCTCCGGGGTCCGGGTCGTCGTGGGCCGCTGGGACCGGTCCCCGATGGGGGCGTTCGCGGACGTCATGCTCGAGCAGCCGGACGGCCACCGCGTGCTCCTCGCCCCGGACACCGCCGTGGCGGCGTTCGTGTCCGACACCTACGTGTTCGACGAGGTGGTGGTCACCGGGGTCGACGTCTCCCCCGTTGCGGAAGGCTTGGGCGAGGGCTGGGCGGTGACGGCCGGCGAGCTGCAGCTCTCCTTCACGCTCGGGAGACGGGCGCCCCTCGGGTGGGCGCTGCGCGCCCTACCGACGCCCGTGGCCTCGAGCACCGCCTTCGCCGCTGCCGCCGACCCCGTGGCCCGCACCCTCCTGCGCGGCGTGAGCACCCGCGGACAGGCCCGGTCCGGACGACGTGAGTGGTACGGGGCGCTCGACCTGCACCGCGTCACCTCGCTGACCGGGTCGTGGCGCGGCACCGACCTGGGCGAGCTGGCCCCGGTGGACCCACCCTGCCGGTTCGGCTTCTCGTCCACGCCGCGCGCGCCCGGGGTCACCTCGGTCGTGACCACCGTCGAGGTCCTGGCCGGGTAGGGCCCTCAGAGGACGACGGCAGCGCCCATCGCCACGGTGCGGTCCTCGGGGAGGTGGAAGTACTCGGTCGGGGACGCCGCGTTGTGCGCGAGGCCGACGAACAGCCGCTTGCGCCAGGTCCGCATCTCACGGCCCTGGCCGCGCTGGATGCTGATCCGGGACAGGAAGTAGTAGGCCTCGGCGGGGTCGATGTCGATCAGGCCCAGGTCCCGGGCGCGGGCCATGGCCTGCGGCACGTCCTGGTCCTCCTGGAAGCCGAAGCTCACCGTGAGGTGGTCGATGGCGTCGTACGGGTCGCCGAGCGGGTCGACCTCGAACCGGTCGACCTCGGCGACGACCGGGACGTTGGCCGAGCGGGTGGTCAGGATGAGGACGTGCTCGTGCAGCACGTGGTTCACCGTCGCGTTCTCCCGCAGGGCGAGCGGGGTCGTGTCCTTGTCGACGTGCAGGAAGACCGCGCTGCCGGGCACCTGGGTCACCGGGTCCGTGCCCAGCCACTCCACGAAGGGCGCCAACGGCCCCTCCATCTCCACCCTGCGCTGGGTGACGAGCGTGCGCCCGCGCTGCCAGGTGAGCATGACCGTCGCGACGACCACGGCGACGAGGATCGGCAACCAGCCACCGTGGACGACCTTGGTGAGGTTGGCGGCGAAGTAGGTCAGCTCGAGCACCGCCAGGGGGATGCCCAGCAGGAGCAGCCGGCCGCGGCTCCAGCCCCACGCCGACTCGGCGAGGAGCAGGAAGAGGGTCGTCGTGATGAGGAACGTCCCGGTCACCGCCAGCCCGTATGCCGTGGCGAGCCTCGCCGAGGACCGGAAGGCCACGAGCAGGATGAGGACGCCGACGAAGAGGGTCCAGTTCACTGCCGGGACGTAGATCTGGCCCCGCTCGACCTTCGAGGTGTGACGGACCGTCAGGCGCGGGAGGAAGCCGAGGCGTTCGGCCTGGCGGGACACCGAGTACGCACCGGAGATGACGGCCTGCGAGGCGATCACGGTCGCCAGCGTGGCCAGGACCACGAGCGGGATCTGCGCCCAGTCCGGGGCCATGAGGAAGAACGGACTGCGTGCCGACGTCGGCTCCTCGAGCAGGAGGGCTCCCTGGCCGAGGTAGTTGAGGGTGAGGCAGGGGAAGACGACGAAGAACCACGCCCGGCGGATCGGTGAGCGGCCGAAGTGACCCATGTCGGCATACAGGGCCTCTGCACCGGTGATGGAGAGCACGACCGCACCCATCGCCACGAAGGCGACGAACGGCCGGTCCACCACGAAGAGCAGGGCGTAGGAGGGCGACAGGCCGCGCAGGATCGCAGGGTCACGCGCCACCTGACCGATGCCGAGCACCCCGAGGACGGCGAACCACAGCACCATCACGGGCCCGAAGAACCGTCCGACGAGCTGGGTCCCGAACCGCTGGACCACGAACAGCCCGGTGATGATGACCGCGCCCAGCGGGACCACGAGGTGGCCGAGGCCGGGCGCCGGCACCGCGAGGCCCTCGATCGCCGACATCACCGAGATGGCCGGGGTGATGACGCTGTCGCCGTAGAAGAGGGACGCGCCGAGCACGCCGAGCACCATGACCAGGCCGAACCTGCGTCCACCGGGCCGCACCGACTGACGCGCCAGGGCGGCGAGCGCCATGACGCCGCCCTCGCCGTCGTTGTCGGCGCGCAGGATGAACACGACGTACTTGACGCTGACGACGAGCGTGATCGACCAGAAGACGAGGGAGATCACCCCGTAGACGTCGCCGGGGGTGGTCTCCACGGCGTTGTGGTCGATCGAGAACACGGTCTGCACCGCGTAGAGAGGGCTGGTGCCGATGTCGCCGAAGACCACGCCCAGGGCGCCGAGGGCCAACGGCACCCAGCCCTTGCGCCTGCCGAACTCGTCGTTGCTCACGAGCGATGATCCTCGCACGCCGCGTGGTGGGAACTGGAAGACTGGTCGCGTGCGCCGAATCACCCAGTCCCGCAAGCTCCACCAGGTCCGCTACGACGTCCGCGGGCCGATCCTCGTCGAGGCCCAGCGCCTCGAGGCCGAGGGGCACAAGATCCTCAAGCTGAACATCGGCAACCCGGCTCCGTTCGGGTTCGAGGCGCCGGAGGCCGTGCTGCAGGACATGGTCCACCACCTGCCGAACTCCCAGGGCTACAGCGACTCCCGCGGCATCTACTCGGCCCGGACGGCGGTGGCGCACTACTACCAGTCACGCGGCCTCACCGACACGCACGTCGACGACGTCTTCATCGGCAACGGTGTGTCCGAGCTGATCTCCATGGTGCTCACCGCGTTCGTCGACGACGGCAACGAGATCCTCGTCCCCGCGCCCGACTACCCCCTGTGGACCGGCGCGGTCACGCTGGCCGGCGGGACACCCGTCCACTACCGCTGCGACGAGTCGAACGGCTGGAACCCCGACCTCGAGGACATCGAGTCGAAGATCACGCCGAACACCCACGCCCTGGTCGTCATCAACCCGAACAACCCGACCGGCGCCGTCTACAGCGAGGATGTTGTGCGCGGGCTGGTCGACATCGCCCGGCGCCACGACCTCGTCCTGCTGTCCGACGAGATCTACGAGAAGATCCTGTTCGCCGACGCCAACCACCAGCCGGTGCACCACCACACCGCGACACATGCCGGCGACGACGTCCTCTGCCTGACCTTCAGCGGGCTGTCCAAGGCCTACCGGGTGTGCGGCTTCCGCGCCGGCTGGGTCATGGTCTCCGGGCCGAAGGCGATGGCCGCCGACTTCCTCGAGGGCCTGACCCTGCTGGCCAACATGCGCATGTGCGCCAACGTCCCCGGCCAGCACGCGATCCAGACCGCCCTGGGTGGCTACCAGTCGATCGAGGAGTACATCCACCCCGGCGGCCGGTTCTACGAGCAGAGCAAGACGGCCTGGCGCCTGCTCAACGAGATCCCCGGTGTCACCTGCGTCGAGCCGCACGGCGCCCTCTACTGCTTCCCCCGGCTCGACCCCGAGGTCTACGCCATCGAGGACGACCAGCAGTTCGTCATCGAGCTGCTGCGGGAGAAGAAGATCCTCGTCACCCACGGCACCGGCTTCAACTGGTTCGAGCCGGACCACTTCCGCCTCGTCACCCTCCCCGACGTGGAGGTGCTCACCGAGGCGATCGGCCGGATCGCGGAGTTCCTCGAGACCCGGCGCGCCTGAGGCGTCTCAGAGGTTGCCGGCGAGCTCCCGGATCCTGCGGATCGCGTCGTTGACGTTGTTCGGCGCCGAGGACGCCAGCGCCTCCTTGACCAGGCCCTCCCAGGCGTCCTGACCGGTGCCGAGCAGGTGCTTGTACTCGTCCTGCATGTTGATGAGCCGGATCCGCTCACCCAGCGTCAGGCCCTCACCGCCGGGCATCGCCTTGATCCGCTCGGCCCACTTGAGGTTCCGTGAGGGGATGTCGTCCCACTTGAGCTCGGGGTGGTTCGGCACGGAGTAGCGGTCGCCGAGGAAGCGCGGGATGTCGTTGAGGATGTCCTTGAGTCCGCTGGTCAGCTCGTCGAGCGAGTGGACCGAGCTCTTCAGGCCCTTGAGCTTGGGCCCGATCTCCGCGACGAGGGCGGAGACGCGGCTGGTCGCCTGGTGGATGACGAGCGGGGTGGCCGCACCGAGGGTGATGACGAGCTCGGCGACGTAGCTGCACAGCGCCCCGACGATCTGGGCGAGGGCGTCACGCACCAGCCCGTGGACCAGCTGGACGAGGCCGGCCGCGCCGACGAACCCGTACGAGATGGCGTGCGCCCCGTTGCTCACCAGGCCGTACTTGTCGGTCATGTCCTTGACGTGCTTGCGGTAGGACTCCAGGGCCTCGCCCTGCATGTGCCCCATCTGGGCCTCGGCGTGCCGGGCGTAGTCGGCCTTGATGCGGTCGAGCTCGTTGCGGACGTTGCTCCAGGTCTCGGAGAAGGCGGCGACCTCCTCGGGGTTGCCCGTCAGCTCGTCGAACCAGTCCTTGATGGGGTTCAGGTGGTCGATGACCCATCCGATGCCGGCAGCGAACAGGCTGCCGAGCGGGTCGGAGACGGTGGCGTAGACGTCGACGCCGACGGCGCCGGCCGACAGGGCCTGGTCCACCCACGAGTCGCCGTTGATCGACTCGCACAGGGTCATGCCCGAGTCGAGCAGCCCCGCGCCGGAGTGCCAGGACCGTTCGCCGGGAGTGGCGACGAGGCCGCTCACCGGTAGCCCCGCATGCGGGCGTCGACGTTGCCGTCGGTCGTCTCGGCGTTGGTGGCGAGCTGGCGCAGGTTGGTGCCGGTCTCGCCGAGGTCGGACGCCAGGCCCTCGATGGCCATCCGCCCGGCTGTGGCGACGACGGCGGCGATCCCCGCCAGCGCGACGTTCATCAGGCCGAACGCCTCGGCCGACATCGTGGTCGAGACCGCCGAGCTCGCCTGGCTGGTGCGGGAGCGCAAGGACTCCACGGATGAGGCGTGGGCGCGGACGCCGTCGGCCTCGAGATCGATACGCATGGACAAGCGCCCCCTTTGACCTGATTCCCCCTGTGGACGGCACGATGCTAGGGCGTCTCCCGCCCGGTTCGCCATGGGGAGCGCTCCCCGGGCCCGTCATGGCTAGGGTGAGCGACATGACCGCTTTGGCCCCCTTCGCCACCGACGACTCGGGTGTCACGCTCTTCGTCTGGCTCGCCCGGCTCTTCCTGCTCGTCGTGGCGGTCCTGCTCGTCGCCGTCCTGGCGTGGCTGTTCTGGCTCTTCCCGGTGCGCGTCGCCAAGGAGGCGGTGCGCGCCCGACGGCTCGGTGACTGGTGGGCGCCGTTCACCCCGCGTGAGGACGGCCGCTACGGCCCGCTCGCCGAGAACCGCTGGTGGTCGGTCTTCCGTGCCCCAGAGCGACGCGAGCCCAGCGACCTGGCGTGGCGCTGGGCCGCCTGGGCGTTCGTCGCCGTGGCCCTGACGCTGGGCGTCCTGCGCGGCCTGCAGCAGGCGGTCCTGCTGGTCGCCGGCGGGTGGTCCTGAGGCCGGTCAGCGGCCCCAGGTGACGTGCGTGCCCTCATCCGGGGGCAGCACCCTCGCCGTGCCGGGGAACCGCGTCTCCAGCGAGGCCGACACGGTGGCGGCGTCGTCGGAGTCCTCACCGAAGGCCTCGCGCGCCGAGGCCCGGATCTGCTCGGCGAGGTCTCGCTGCGCCGCGCCGATCGCCTCCAGCACGCGACGGGAGACCTCCTCGCCACCGTCCCTGGCCGAGCGGTCCGGGACCTTGAGGTCCGTCAGCGCACCGCTGGAGCCAACCACGGCAGCCACGCCCTCGTGCTCGCCCTCGCCCGAGAGAGCGGTCAACGACTCGCGCCAGGCGAGCGCCGTGCGGGTCCGCGCGGCCAGGGCGTCGAGCTGCATCGGGGTGGGGGGCGGGTCGCCGGGAACCCAGCGCGAGATCTCGGGTCCGGTGCTCACCAGGTGCCCCCTCGGGTGTCGCGGGGACCTGCCGGGGGCGCGTCCGGGTGTGCGGTGACGTTGTCGGCCGCGACCTCCCCGGCGAAGTGCCGGGTGGCTGCGGAGTCGGCGCCCCATGTGGCAGCACTGCTCTCGGCCGCCTTGCGGCGCACCTCGTCCTGGGCCTGCGCGGTGGCCGACAGCACGGCATACGCCACCGTCTGTCCGCCGCGGGCGGCCACGGCGTCGGTGACCGACAGGCCGGTGACCATGCCCTGCAGGTCCACCTCGACCCTCACTCCGCCGCGCTCGGCGGTGCCGGTCCCGGTGATGCGTTCGACCTCGTGCACCCACGCGTCGGCCTTGGCCGCCCGGTCGTGGGCGCCCGCGATGTCCTCGTCGATCTGCCTCAGCGAGGTCTCGAGGTCGCGAGAGCTGCGACGGTCCTGTGCGCTGTTCCCCTCAGTCACGTGCACCACCCTAGCCACGCTTTGCCAGACTGTGCGGCGTGAACCCGGCCCGCACCGCACCGACGCCGACGCTGCTCGCCGTCGTCGCCGCGGGTGGGGCGCTGGGTTCCCTCGGCCGGTATGCCGCCGGGCTGGCCCTGCCGCACGTCACCGGTGACTTCCCGTGGGCGACGTTCCTCGTCAACGTCACCGGCTCGTTCGCGATGGGCCTGCTGGTCGCGTGGGTGCTGTCGATGACCGACCCGCACCCGGCCCTGCGGCCCTTCCTCGGCGTGGGGGTCCTCGGGGGCTGGACCACGTTCTCCTCCTTCGCGCTCGACGTGCACGCGATGGGAGGTGCCGGGCGCCCCGGCCTCGCCCTGGCCTACGTCCTCGCGTCGTTCCTCCTCGGCCTGGTGGCCGTCGGCCTCGGGCTGGGGGTGGGGCAGCGCGTCCTCGGTGACCTCCGGTGACGGGTGTCGCCGGTGCCCTGCTGGTGGCGGCGGGGGCGGTCGTCGGGGCACCGCTGCGCTTCCTGGTCGACCGTTGGGCCCGGGCCCGCTCCGACGCCGGCACCATCCTCGGGACGCTGGTCGTCAACGTCGTCGGTTCCCTGGTCCTGGGCCTGGTCGCCGGGTGGGCCACGGCGCCCCCCTGGGTGATGCCGTTGGTGGGCATCGGGTTCTGCGGCGCCCTGACGACGTTCTCGACGCTGGCCTTCGAGACCTGGGTGTTCCTCGAGCGACGCGAGTGGCGACCGTTCGCCGCGAACCTCACCCTGTCGCTGGGACTCGGCCTCGCGGCAGTCTGGCTCGGCTGGGTCCTCGGCACGCAGCTCTGACCCGGCCGAGCCGTCCGCCTCAGCCCTGCTGGTGGTGGTCGTCGTCGGTCGGCTCCGGGGCGGTCGCGAGCCCGGCGGTGGCCGGGAAGGCGCGGGCCGCCAGTCCGGCGAGCACCATCAGGCCCGCGACGATGCACAGGGCCACCTGGAACGCCGGGCCGAACAGCTCCGACGGGACCCGTGAGGACCTTGCGTCGACGACCGAGAAGAACACCGTGCCGATCACGGCCACCCCCACGGCGTTCGCGAGCTGGCCGGTGGTGCTGAACAGCCCCGACGCCGAACCCGCGTGCTCGACCGGGACGTCGGCCAGTGTGAAGGCGCCCACCGGCGCGACCATCAGGCCGAACCCTGCTCCCGACACCATCAGCCCCGGCAGGAACGCCCAGGTCGACGTCGACGCGTCGGCACCGTGCACCGTGGCTGCCATGACCAGCGCGCCGACGGCCCAGGTGGCGCCACCGAGCATGAGCACCCTGCGCCCGATGCGTGGTCCGAGGACGGCAACACCGAGTCCTGCGGTGACCGTGGTCGTCAGGGCGAACGGGAGCCCGGCGAGACCAGCCTTGAGCACCGACCACCCCAGGCCGGCCTGGAAGTAGATCGTCTGGGCGATGAACAGCGCCCCCATCGCGGCGAACATGAAGGTGTAGACACCCGAACCGGCGGCGAACGCGCGACCGCGGTACAGGCTGAGCGCCACGAGCGGCTCACGACCGCTGGACTCGGACCGGCGCTGGACGGACACGAAGGCGACGAGCCCCACGACGCCGACCGCCATCACGGCGTACACCCAGGCGGGCCAACCCAGCTCGCGTCCCATGGTGAGCGGGTAGAGGACGGCCAGCAGCGACCCGGCGAGCAGGGCGACGCCGCGGGCATCGAGTCGGGGACGGGTGACCGCCACCGACTCCGGCACCCAGCGCAGGGCGGCAACGACGGCGAACACCCCGACGGGGACGTTGACGAGGAAGATCGAGCGCCACCCGATGCCCAGGATGTCCGCCTCCGTCAGGAGCGCCCCCACGACCGGTCCGGCGACGGCCGCGGTGCCGGCGAGGCCGGTGAACAGGCCCATGGCCTTCGCGCGCTCGTGCGGGGCGTACATCACCTGGATGCTCGAGAGCACCTGCGGGATCATCGCCGCGGAGGCGAGGCCCTGCAGCGCCCGGAACACGACGAGTGCCTCCGGCGTCGGGGCCAGCCCGCACGCCGCGGAGAGCACGGTGAACCCCACCAGGCCCGCGACGAACATCCGCTTGCGCCCGAGGAGGTCCCCGAGCCTGCTCCCGGTGATCAGGCCCACCGCGAACGCGAGCGGGTAGGCCGCGACCATCCACTGGAGCTGGGAGGCAGTGGCCCCCAGCCCGCTCTCGATCGTCGGGAGGGCGACGTTGACGATGGTGTTGTCGAGCAGCTCCATCGTCGAGGCCAGGAACAGGCTGAGCAGGGCGATGGTGCGGGCCCGGCCCACGGGAAGCGCGCTGCGGGCGATGACGCCCTCGAGGGCCGGCGGGTCGAGCTCGGTCGGCTCCGGCCGGGTGGTGGCTGTCGCGGTCATGGTCGTCTCCTTGACGGTCGTGGTCGAGGTCTTCGTCCACCACGCTAGGGAGACTTCCGGCCACTTCCTGACCGCTTTGTGGGTCATGCTGGATCCATGGCCAACACCAGCTCCCGCACCCTGCGACTGCTGTCGCTGCTGCAGACCCATCGCTTCTGGGCCGGACCGGACCTCGCCGGCCGGCTCGAGGTCTCCGAACGCACGCTGCGCCGCGACGTCGAACGACTCCGCGAGCTGGGGTATCCCGTCGACTCCGTCCGCGGCATCGAGGGTGGCTACCAGCTCGGCGCCGGGGCGACGATGCCGCCGCTCACCGTCGAGGAGGACGAGGCCATCGCCATGGTCGTGGCCCTCAACGGGGCGGCGCAGCTCACCGCCGGCCCGCTGGCCGAGGCCTCCGTCAGCGCCCTGTCGAAGGTCGTCCAGGTGCTGCCGCCGAAGCTGCGTCGCCGGGCCGAGGCGTTGCGGGCCGTCACCGACGACTCGCCCTTCGCCGAGGCCCCGACCGTCCACGCCGACGTGCTCGCGACGGTGGCGCAGGCCACCCGCGACGCCGAGCGGGTCCGGTTCACCTACCAGGCGCGTGGTGGCGTGGGTGCGGGCGAACCCGTCCGGCGGCACGTCGAACCGCACCGCCTCGTCACCGTGGGTCGGCGGTGGTACCTGCTGGCCTACGACCTCGACCGGCAGGACTGGCGGTCGTTCCGGCTCGACCGCCTCAGCGAACCATCCGGGACCCGCGCCCGGTTCCGCGCCCGTGAGGTCCCCGGGGGTGACGCGGCGGCATACGTGCGGAAGGGGCTGTCCCGCAACGAGATCGGCAACTCGCTCCGCGTCCTGGTCCACGCGCCGAAGGGGGCCGTCGAGGAGCAGATCTCCCGATGGGCCACGGTGACCGCCGTGGACGCGCACTCCTGCCGGGTCGAGATGGACGGACGGCAGGCGAGGTGGGCGGCGTTCGCTCTCGGGGTGCTCGAGGCACCGTTCACGATCGAGGAGGCCTCCCCGGAGGTGCACGAGCTCCTCGCGCGGTGGGGGGAACGGTTCACCGCGGCGACCGCTGGCAGCCGTCGCTGACACCCCTCGCTGACACACTCGGACCATGACGAAGACGTGGCAGCTGACGGTGGACTGTGCGGACACCGGGCGAGTGGTCGAGTTCTGGTGCGCCGCACTGGGTTACGTGCCCGAGCCCGCACCACAGGGGTGGTCGAGCTGGTTGGAGTACTGGCTCGCGGCGGGGATCCCGGAGGAGGACCTCGTCGGCGCCGAGAACGGCAGCGGCGCGATCCTCGATCCCGAGGGCGTCCTCCCGCGCATCTGGTTCCAGGAGGTGCCCGAGGGCAAGACCGTGAAGAACCGGCTCCACATCGACGTGCGCCACACGCCGGGTCGCGACGCGATGCCGTATGCCGAGCGGCGCGCGAGCCTCGAGGCGGAGGTCGAGCGGCTGGTCGCCCTCGGGGCGAGCATCGCCCGCGTCAACGCCCCCGAGGGTGCCGACTACTTCGCGGTGACGCTGCACGACCCCGAGGGCAACGAGTTCTGCATCAGCTGACTCGCCTCACCCGGCTCAGTGCCGGGGTGCGGACCGGCGCTCGACCGCCCCCGGACACACGAAACCCCGGCCCAACAGGACCGGGGTTTCGTCGTTCTGTCTCAACACAGAGTGCGCCCGAAGGGATTCGAACCCCTAACCTTCTGATCCGTAGTCAGATGCTCTATCCGTTGAGCTACGGGCGCGAATGTCGCCTCAGGGATCGCCCGAGGCAACGACGGGAAAGACTACCGGCTGACCCCCTCGCACACGAAATCGGTGGGCCGGGCCGGCGCCGACACCCCCGCCGACGACCGGCGCACGAGGCCCGGCGGGGGGCGCCATACCTTGCTCGTCACCGGCTGGGGAACCCGCTGACGACCCGTCCGATGCGCCCCCAGGCCCGGCGCAGCGGTCCACCCGCAGGGACGCCGAGGCGGCCGCCGGGCAAGAAATGCCACCGATTCCGGAAGGATCTTGCAAGCCTTGCAAGAAGCAAACATGCAGGTCAGGGCTACCCGCCGGTTGTGAGGCTTTTCACGAGCGATCTCCTGCGCCGGTGGTACCTGGCACCGTGACGGCGGGGCTACCTTGGCCAGATCAGAAGCGTTCACCATGTGGACTCCGGTCGACGTGGACGCATTCAACCGCGGTGATCCCGGGGGCGCTCGCGCCCGGGCGAAAGGGACGGCCGATCACGATGACGACCGAGGCGACGCAGCACACCGACCAGCGGGCGGGGGGCACCACGCACGCAGGCCTCCAGGCCTGGGTCGACGAGGTGGCCGCACTGACCACCCCCGACCACATCGAGTGGGTCACCGGCTCCGACGCCGAGTGGACCCGCCTCACCGACAAGCTCGTGGCCGCCGGGACCTTCGTCCGGCTCAACGACGAGCTCAAGCCCAACAGCTTCTACGCCGCCTCCGACCCGACCGACGTCGCCCGGGTCGAGGACCGCACCTACATCTGCTCCGTCGACGAGAAGGACGCCGGGCCCACCAACAACTGGATGGACCCGAACGAGATGAAGGACCTCATGCGCGGGCTCTACGCCGGCTGCATGAAGGGCCGCACGATGTACGTCATCCCGTTCGTCATGGGACACCTCAACTCCGAGAACCCGATGTTCGGTGTCGAGCTCACCGACTCCGAGTACGTCGTCGCCTCGATGCGCGTCATGGCCCGCTGCGGCGTCAACGTGCTCCGTCGCATCGAGGAGCTCGGTGACGCGGCCAAGTACGTCCCGGCCCTGCACTCGGTCGGCGCCCCGCTCGAGCCGGGCCAGCAGGACGTCAAGTGGCCCTGCAACCCCGAGAAGTACATCGTGCAGTTCCCCGAGGAGCGGATGATCTGGAGCTACGGCTCCGGCTACGGCGGCAACGCCCTGCTCGGCAAGAAGTGCTACTCGCTGCGCATCGCGTCGGTCATGGCCCGCGACGAGGGCTGGCTCGCCGAGCACATGCTCATCCTCAAGCTCATCTCGCCGGAGCAGCAGGTCTACTACATCGCAGCCGCCTTCCCGAGCGCCTGCGGCAAGACCAACCTCGCGATGCTCGCGCCGACCATCCCAGGCTGGAAGGTCGAGACCTTGGGCGACGACATCGCCTGGATGCGCTTCGGTGAGGACGGCCGGCTGTATGCCGTGAACCCCGAGTTCGGGTTCTTCGGCGTCGCCCCGGGCACCAACGAGCACACCAACCCGAACGCGATGAAGACCATCAACAAGGGCAACTCGGTCTTCACCAACGTCGCGCTCAAGGACGACGGCGACATCTGGTGGGAGGGCCTGGAGAACACCCCCGACCACGCCACCAGCTGGAAGGGCGAGGACTGGACGCCCGACTCCGAGGAGCTCTCAAGCCACGCGAACAGCCGCTACTGCACCCCGATCGAGCAGTGCGACATCCTCGCCAAGGAGTACTACGACCCCAAGGGTGTCCCGATCTCGGCGATCTTCTTCGGTGGCCGCCGCAAGACCACCGTCCCGCTGGTCACCGAGGCCCGCGACTGGATCCACGGCACCTTCATGGGGGCGACGCTCTCCTCCGAGACCACTGCCGCCGCCACCGGCGCGGTGGGCGTCGTCCGCCGCGACCCGATGGCGATGCTGCCCTTCATCGGCTACAACGCCGGCGACTACTTCCAGCACTGGGTCAACCTCGGCAAGGACGCCGACTCGACCAAGCTGCCGAAGATCTTCTACGTCAACTGGTTCCGTCGCGGCGACGACGGTGACTTCCTGTGGCCCGGGTTCGGCGAGAACAGCCGCGTCCTCAAGTGGGCGATCGAGCGCATCGAGGGCAAGGCCGCGGCCGTCGAGACCCCGATCGGCCACGTGCCGACGCCGGAGTCGCTCGACACCACGGGGCTCGACATGAGCGACGCCGAGCTCGAGCAGGCGCTCGCGGTCGACGCCGACGAGTGGAAGGCCGAGATCCCGCAGATCGAGGAGTGGTTCGCCAAGTTCGGCGAGAACCTCCCGACCCAGCTGCAGGTGGAGCTCGACGGCCTCAAGGCGCGCCTCGGCGTGGAGTGACCTGAGGGCGTCCTCGCCCCGCGCTCTTCCGCTTCGGGTGCCCGGACGGTCGGAACTCCGACCGTCTGGGCACCCGAAGTCGGTTGTGGGTGAAGCACGGCATACTCGCCCGCATGGCGCACACCGGAGTGGTCTTCCCCGAGGTCGACGGCAAGCGGTCCACGTCCGCGCTGGGGCGGGCCGTCGTGGCCGACGCCCTGCGTGAGGTCGACCCTGTGGGGGCACACGCAGCCGAGCGCGAGACGAACTGGCGCCAGGGTTACCTGGTCCACTTCCGACGGATGGTCGAGGCCGGGCTGCTGCGGGACGGCGAGGCGGCAGTCGACGTCGCGCGGTCCGGGCTCGACTCGCTGCGCTCCCGGATGCGCTGCGCGACGGCCCGGGGCGAGGTGCCGCTGGGCGAGGCCTTCTCTGCCACAGCCGGGTCCGGAGTCCCGCTGGAGACCGCCACCGTCCGCGGGTCCGGCGAGCGCGCCACCTCGCTCACGCTGCCCATGCACGGCGAGCGCCTCGCCGGTGACGGCCTGCGGCGCCAGCTCGACCGGTGGGTCGCGGCCGGGTCGCTGGAACCCTCCGCTGCCGACAAGGTCCGCGAGGTGCTGGACCACCCCGAGTGGCTCGACCTGTCCGGGCGGAAGGTCGTGGTGCTCGGCGCCGGTGCCGAGATGGGTCCGCTGCGCGCCCTGCTGTCCTGGGGCGCCGAGGTGGTCGGGGTCGACCTCCCCCGCCCCGACATCTGGAAGCGGGTCGTCGACGTCGCCGCGGGTTCGGCCGGCACGCTGCACCTGCCCGTCGCCGGCGGGTCGTCGCCCGGCGTGGCACCGGAGACGGCCGACCTCGCCTCCGGCGCCGGGGCGGACCTCGTCCACGGACTCCCCGCGGTCGCCGACTGGCTCACCGAGCTCGAGGGCCCGCTCGTACTGGGCAACTACGTGTATGCCGACGGCGCCACCAACGTGCGCGTGTCCTCGGCCGTCGACGCCCTCAGCGTCGAGCTGCTGCGCCGCCGGTCGGACGTCGCCCTGGCCTTCCTGGCGACCCCGACCGACGTGTTCGCCGTGCCGCGTGAGGCGGTGGAGTTCTCGACCCGGGCGTACCGATCGCCGTCCGCGGTGACCCGAGTGCTCCGCCCGGCCCTGCGGACCGTGAGCGGGGGACGGCTGCTCCAGCGCAACTACGCCCCCGGCTCCGACCCCGGTCTCAACGACAGCCTGGTGCCGCAGCAGGGTCCGAACTACGCCCTCGCCAAGCGGCTGCAGCGGTGGCGCGCCACCGTCGCCGCCCGGGACGGCGTGACGGTCTCGCTCAACGTCGCCCCTCCGACGCGGACCCGCTCGGTCGTCAAGAACCGCGCCCTGGCCTCGGCCTACGCCGGTGCCCACCGGTTCGGCATCGAGGTGTTCGAGCCCGCCACGAGCAACACCCTCATGGCGGCCCTGCTCGTCCACGACCTGCAGACCTCCGACACGGAGGCCGGCCAGGCCCGTGCCCCCTGGCTCGCCGAGGCGGACGGCGCCGTGCACGGCGGGCTCTGGCGCACGGCATACGACCCGCGCAGCGCGCTGGGACTGGCCGTCGTCCTCGGCCTCGGCTCCGCGCGGGGCTGAACGCGAGACAGCGGTGCGCAGTGGCCGCGAGGGCCGCACCGCACCGCTGTCCGCGGATGTGGAGGGTCGGCACCGGGAGCGGGGCACCGACCCTCTCGGTCACTGCGCCTTGCGGGCCTTGACCGCCAGCACGGCGCACGGGGCGTCGAGCAGGACCTGCTGGGACGTGCTCCCGAGGAAGAGCTTGCCCACGGGCGACCGCTGTCGCATGCCGATGACGATGAGGCTGGCGTCCTCGGCCTCGGCCACGCGGAGGATCTCCTCCGCCGCGGCCAGCCCACCGGTCGCCTGGATCACCTCGTGGTCGAGCCCGGTCTGCTCCAGCTCCGACCTGATGGCGTCGATGTCCTGGGACGTCGCGAAGCTCGGCGTCGCGAAGTCACCGTTCTGCCCGGTGTTGACCACCACGAGGCGAGACCCGTGCAGGACGGCCTCGTCCTTGGCGCGCTCGAAGGCGGCGATCCCCTCCGGGCTCGGGATGTAGCCGACCACCACAGCGCCGGTCACGACGGACCCTCGAGCCGCTTGGCGCCGGTCATGATCGCCACACCCTCACCCATGTCGTGGGTCTGCGGCGTGACGACGCCGGCCCGGCCACCGAGCCGCTGGATGTGGATGCGGTCGGCGACCTCCCACACGTGCGGCATGTTGTGGCTGATGAGGATGACCGACAGGCCCTTGTCACGCAGCTGCTTGACCATGTCGAGGACCATGCCCGACTCCTTGACGCCCAGGGCTGCGGTCGGCTCGTCGAGGACGACGACCTTGCTCCCGAACGCCGCCGCACGGGCGACCGCCACGGCCTGGCGCTGTCCACCCGAGAGGGTCTCGACCGCCTGGCTCATGTTCTGGATCGTCTGGATCCCGAGGTCCTGCACCGACTGACCCGCGCGCCGCTCCATGCCCTTCTTGTCGAGCATGCGCAGCACCGAGCCGAGCGGACCCTTGCGACGCTCCTCGCGGGCGAGGTAGAGGTTGCTCGCGATGTCGAGGGCCGGGATGACGGCCAGCTGCTGGTAGACCGTCTCGATGCCTGCCTCGCGGGCGTCCTGCGGCTTCTTGAAGTGCACCGGCTGGCCGTTGAGGGTGATGTCACCCGAGTCCGCGACGTACGCGCCGGTGAGGCACTTGATCAGGGTCGACTTGCCGGCACCGTTGTCGCCGATGACCGCGAGCACCTCACCGGGGTAGAGGTCCAGGTCGACCCCGTCGAGCCCGACGACGCGGCCGAAGGTGATGACCAGCTTGCGGGCCGAGAGCACCGGCTGCTTGGCGTAGATCTCCTCCTTGCCTGCCGGGACACCTCCGTGGGCGACCTCGAGGGATGTAGTCGTCATGACTTGACCTTCCTGATCCACTGGTCGACGGCGACCGCGACGATGACGAGGATGCCGGTCGCGAGGACGCGCCACTGCTGGTCGACGCCCATCTGGGAGAGACCGAACTGGAGCGTCTGCACGATGAGCGCACCGATGAGCGTGCCCACCAGGCGACCCCGGCCCCCGAAGAGGCTCGTGCCGCCGATGACGACAGCCGTGATGCTGGCCAGGTTGGCGTCCGGGAACGCGTTGGGGGTCGCCGCACCGGAACGGCCGATGAGGATCCACGCCGCGAGGCCGTAGATCAGGCCGGCCACGGTGTAGACGGCCAGCAGGATCCGCTTGCTCGGCACACCGGAGAGGCGGGCCGACTCGGGGTCGTCACCCACGGCGTAGACGTAGCGACCCCAGGCGGTCTGGGACAGGACGAAGCCCATCACGGCGTAGATGAGGATCACCAGGACGATGCCCCACGTCAGCCGGAACTGTCCGATGCCGAAGCCGTCACCGAGGAAGTTGAGCAGTCCGGGCAGGTGGTCGGCCTGGATGCTCTCACCACCGGAGTAGAGCAGGGCGATCGCCGTGAAGATGCTCAGCGTGCCCAGAGTGACGATGAACGGCGGCAGGTTGATCCGCGTCACGAGGAATCCGTTGAGGGCCCCCGCAGCCGTGGCGAGCAGGACACCGATGGCCAGGGCGAGGATGCCCGGCATGCCGTCGTCCTTGGCCAGGGTCGCCATCACCATCATCGACAGCACCATGACCGCGCCGACCGACAGGTCGATGCCCGCGGTCAGGATGACGATCGTCTGACCCACCGCGAGTGCGGCGACGACGGCGGTCTGCTGGAGCAGGATGCCCATGGAGCTGGCCGTCAGGAAGGTCGGGGACCCGATGAAGAAGGCCACGAACGCCACGAACAGCAGGAAGAGCGGACTCAGCCACGGCCTGCCGTGCAGCTGGTGCTGCACGCGCTGGAGGGGGGACTGCTGCCGCCGAGCGAACTCGGCGGCAGCAGAGGTGACCTGGGTGCTCATGGTCAGTTGCCCCAGCAGATCTTGGAACCCTCGTCGGACGTGATGCTCTGGACGCCGTCAGCAGGCTTGTCCGTGACCAGCGCGACACCGGTGTCGAAGAAGTCGAGTCCGTCGGTGACCTTGGGCTTCTCGCCGCCACGGGCGATCTTGGCGATGGCCTCCATGCCGAGCGTGGCCATCTTCAGCGGGTACTGCTGGGCCGTCGCACCGATGACGCCGCTCTTGACGCTGCCGACGCCGGCGCAGCCACCGTCGACCGAGACGATGAGGGCCGTCTTGTTCGCGGCCTTGAGGGCAGCGTTGGCACCGACGGCCGTCGGCTCGTTGATCGTGTAGACGAGGTTGATGTTCGGGTTCTTCGCGAGGCACTTCTCCATCGCGGTGCGGCCGCCGTCCTCGGCGCCCTGACCGGCCTCGTTGCAGACGATCGTGTAGTCGCCGCCCTTGCCACCGGTGTACTTGCCGGTCTTGGCCTCGTCGCCGTTCTTCTTGCCGTCGGCGACGTCGATGCCCATGCCCTCGAGGAAGCCCTGGTCGCGGTTGTAGTCGACCGAGACGATCTTGTCGCTGAACAGGTCGAGCAGCGCGATCACGGCGGGCTTGCCGTCGAGCTGGCTGGCGGCCCACTGGCCGTCGAGCTTGCCGGCGTTGCGGTTGTTGGTCGCGAAGGTGATGTCGACCGTGTCGGCCGGGTCGGGCGGGGTGTCGAGGGCGATCACGAAGAGCTTGGCGTCGCGCGCCTTCTTGATGGCCGAGTTGACCCCGTCGCTCATCGGGGTGATGAGGATGCCCTTGTCGCCGCGGGCGATCGCGTCCTCGATGGCCGTGATCTGGCCCTGGTCGTCACCCTCCTGCTTGCCGGAGGCGACGGTGAGCTTGACGTTGTTCTTGCCCGCGTCGGCCTTGGCGCCCTTCTGCATGGCGACGAAGAACGGGTTGGTCGAGTCCTTGGTGATGAGCGTGACGCCGACGGTGGCGTTGCCCCCACCACTTCCACCGGCGTCGCTCGAGCTGGCCCGGTTGCAGGCCGTGAGGCCAAAGGCGGCGGAGACGGCGACGGTCACCGCGAGGCTGCGGCGCAGGGACGGGTTCTGCAGGGTGATACGAGGCATCAGGGTGCTCCCCTTCTCAGGCGGCTCCATCGCCGCGTGACAACGTTGTCAGGAGAATTTCTAGCCCCCGGTTGTGCGTTTGTCAACGGGTAATGTACAACTAGCCCCGTGATCGTGACATCGTTGTCAAAGGACGACCCCCGGCGGCCGAGGGCCACCATGCGCGAGGTTGCCGCCCTCGCCGGGGTCAGCCTGAAGACCGTGTCACGCGTGGTGAACCGCGAACCAGGGGTGTCCCCCGACGTCACGGCCCGGGTCGAGCGCGCCGTGACCCAGCTCGGCTATCGACACAACCTCGCGGCGAGCAACCTGCGCCGCGGCCACGGCCGCAGCGCCATGGTCGGAGCCCTCCTCCAGGACGTCAGCAACTCGTTCTCAGCCAGCCTGCTGCGCAGCCTCGAGGACGCCGCCCGCGACCGCGACGTCGCGATCGTCGCCTCCAGCCTCGACGAGGAACCGGCACGCGAACGCTCCCTCGTCGAGGGGCTCGTCCGCCGGCGCGTCGACGGACTGCTGCTCATGCCCGCCACCGAGCGCCACGACTACCTCGCCGACGACCTGCGCAGCGGTCTGCCGATCGTCTTCGTCGACCGCCGACCCAACGGGGTCGACACGGACTCGGTCACGGTGGACAACGCGGGTGGTTCACGGATGGCCGTGGATCACCTACTCGCACATGGCCATCGGCGGATCGCCTTCCTCGGCGACCTCCCCACGATCCAGACCGCCCGGACCCGGCACGAGGGGTTCCTCGCCGCCCTCCGTGACGCCGGCGTCGAGTCCGACCCGGCCGTCGAGGCGACGTCCCTGCGCTCGCCTGACGACGCCATCGCGGCGCTGACTCTCCTTCTCGACTCGGCCAACCCCCCGACCGCAGTCTTCGCAGCGCGGAACTCGTTGGCCATCGGCGCGATTCGCGCACTGCACCACCGCGGCGTCGCCGGACAGGTCGCCCTGGTCGGGTTCGACGACTTCCCCCTCGCCGACATCGTCGACCCACCCCTGACCGTGGTGAAGCAGAATGTCGCCATGATCGGGTTCGAGGTCGCCAAGCGGCTCTTCGCCCGGATCGACGGCGACACCTCGGCCCCCCAGCACGTGGTGCTCACGCCCGAGCTGGTCGTCCGTGGCTCGGGCGAGATCCGCCCCGAGCAGTAGGACCTAGGGCCGCTCCGCGCGCAGCGCCGCCTGCTCGCGCTGGGACGCGAGCGGACGGACCGAACCGCAGATCGGCAGCGCCCCGAAGTCCTTGCGCTGCAACGCAGCCGGACGGCGTGGCCTCCGGCGAGCCGGGTATGGCGCGTGCGCGTGCGAGGCGATCGACCCCAGGACCGACCGGGTCGCCGCCACGGGGCTCATGTCGTCCTCGCGCTCGGGTCGGCCGGGGCCACACCCTGACCCGGGACCGAACCCTGACCGGGGACACCGGGCTGGCCGAGCTGGCCGAGCTGGCCGAGCTGGCCGAGCTGGCTGGGGTCCTGCTGGGTCGTCCCCCCGGGGAACTGCTGCCCGGTGCCGTTCGGGTTCTGGGTGGTTCCCTGCTGCGTTCCCTGTTGGGTGCCCTGCTGCGTGCCCTGGGGTCCGAAGCCGCCGGGGCCACCCGGACCACCCGGTCCGCGGCCGCCGAACCCGCCGGGCTGGAACTGTCCCGAACCGCCCTGGGTCGAGCCGACCGGCAGGGCCGCTGCGGCACCGGCCGCGCCCATCGCCGAGATGCCGATGGCGAGAGCCGCGGCGATCGCCGTCTTGCGGCCGGACCACACCGGCGGGTTGAGGGCGGGCGCGGTGCTCGGGGCCATCGCCTCCGGCGCGGACTGTGTGGGAGCGGCGGCCGAGGACGCCTCGGTCGACGCAGCGGTGGGAGCAGCGGCAGCGTCGGCCGGCGGCGCTGCATACGGCATCGTCCGGGTGGTGGCCCACTCGACCGGTGCCGTGTCGGCGCTCGGGTCGTGGATGTCGGTGGGGATCGTGGGGTTCGTCATCGGACGCCTCCGGCGAGGTGGTGGTGGCTTGGTCCCACCGAGAGTCGGCGTCCGGCCTGTGGGCAGGCTGTGGGAGGCGTGTCGGGCGACTGAGCATCCGCTCCTAGCCGTGCTGCGCCTTGTGGGCGGCTCGCCACGACGTGTACTCCTGCACCTGCTCGACCTCGTCCCAGGCCTGCTTGAAGATGCGGGCCGACTCGGCCTTGACCGAGTCCTGCGGACCGCGGGGCAGCTCGGCCCGGCCGTGGGCCCCGCTCTGGCCGCGGCGGTCTGCGGGGACCGGTCCGTCGTACTTGCGGCCGCCGGGGTGGTTGGCGTACCGGCGCGCCCGGGTGAACCCCATCTGCAGGAACTTGCGAGCCATGTCGGCACCCACGAGGTCGCCGGCACCGAGGTAGGCGTCGAAGGCCGACCTCAGGGCGGCAGCACTCTGCGTCGCGACGTCCGGCGTGCGGAACCGCCACAACGGCAGCAGCTCGTCCTTGTACGGCTGCACGGTCAGGACCCCCTGCTCGCCGCGCCCCACCCGGTAACGCTCGGGGTGCGCCCGGATATCGTCCCCTCTGGTCGCCACCCGCTGCAGTATCCCCGGCATCTCCCGCGAGCGCGCGCCCACCAAGGTCGCAGCGAGGACCGGCACAGAGGCTTCACAGGATTCGCACAGTCTGTGCGTGGCCCGTGCCCAGCATCCGGGTGTTGTCTAGGACCATGAACACGCAGCAGTCCACCTCCGCCAAGCTCCAGCGCGTCGACGGCTCCCCCGTGCGGGTGCTCGTCGTGGACGACGAGAGCAACCTCACCGAGCTGCTGTCGATGGCCCTCCGGTACGAGGGCTGGGAGGTGCGGACCGCTTCGAACGGCGCGAACGCGGTCCGCGCCGCCCGCGAGTTCCAGCCCGACGCGGTGGCGCTCGACATGATGCTGCCCGACTTCGACGGGCTCGAGGTGCTGCGTCGGATGCGCTCGGACTCCCCCAACGTGCCCGTGCTGTTCCTCACCGCGAAGGATGCCGTCGAGGACCGCGTGGCCGGTCTGACGGCCGGCGGCGACGACTACGTCACCAAGCCGTTCAGCCTCGAGGAGGTCGTCGCCAGGTTGCGCGCGCTCATGCGCCGCACCGCCGTCGTGACCGACGAGTCGTCCTCGGTGATCGTCGTCGGCGACCTCACCATGGACGAGGACAGCCACGAGGTGACCCGTGCGGGCGAGCAGGTCGCGCTGACCGCCACCGAGTTCGAGCTGCTGCGCTACCTCATGCGCAACCCCAAGCGCGTCCTGTCCAAGGCCCAGATCCTCGACCGCGTGTGGAACTACGACTTCGGCGGCCAGGCCAACGTCGTCGAGCTCTACATCTCCTACCTGCGCAAGAAGATCGACGCCGGTCGCGAGCCCATGATCCACACCATGCGCGGCGTCGGGTACGTCCTCAAGCCCGCGTCATGAGCCCCGCAGCCGCCGTCGGCGCGGCCCGCACCCGGTTCCGACCGGCCGTGTGGTCGCTCAGCACCAAGCTCGTCGCCACGGTCGTCGGGCTGTTCCTCGCCGTCACCCTGGCGACCTCGTCGCTGACCGTGTTCCTGCTGCACAACTACCTGCAGGGTCAGCTCGACAGCGACGTGATCGCCAACGTCATGCGTGACGGCGGCCGACCCGACGGCGACCACGACAACCGCGGCCCCGGCGGTGGCGGTCCTCCCGGCGGCGGCGGTGCGTTCCTCAGCCTCACCCTCCTCGACGGCGTGGCCACCGTGAACCGGGTCGCCGAGGCCGGCTCCTACGGCCAGCTCACGAGCGCCCAGATCACCCAGCTGCAGGACGCGAGCATCGGCAGCACACCCAAGACGGTCGACATCGTCGGCCTCGGCGACTACCGCGTCGTCTCGATCCGCACACCGGGTGGCGCCACGGCCGTCAGCGGCCTGCCCATGGCCGGCGTGACCGAGACCATCAACACGGTGGTCACGCTCATCATCGGCGGGACCGCGGTCGGCTTCATCGTCGTGGGGGCCGGTGGCCTCTGGCTGGTGCGTCGCAACCTCGCCCCGCTCCAGCGGGTCGCCCACACGGCCACCCAGGTCTCCCGCCTCAAGCTCGACTCCGGTGACGTGGCCCTGGCCGAGCGGGTACCCGCCGCGGACACGGACCCGCGCACCGAGGTGGGCCAGGTCGGCCTCGCGCTCAACAGCATGCTCGACAACGTCGAGGGCGCCCTCCAGTCCCGGCACGAGAGCGAGCAGCGGGTGCGGCAGTTCGTCGCCGACGCCTCGCACGAGCTGCGGACGCCGCTCGCCTCCATCCGCGGGTATGCCGAGCTGTCCCGACGCGAGCACGAGCCGGTGCCCGCGTCGGTCACCCACGCGCTGTCGCGCGTCGAGTCCGAGGCGCTGCGCATGCAGGGCCTGGTCGAGGACCTGCTCCTGCTGGCCCGGCTGGACGCCGGCCGCCCGCTCGAGCGCGAACCGGTCGACCTGTCGCTGCTGGCGATGGACGCCGTCAGCGACGCCCACGCCGCTGCTCCCGACCACCGCTGGGAGCTGGACCTGCCCGACGAACCCGTGGAGGTCTCCGGCGACCAGGCCCGGCTGCACCAGGTCGTGGCCAACCTCCTCGCCAATGCGCGCACCCACACCCCCGAGGGCACCAAGGTCGTCACCTCCGTCCGCCCCGAGGGCGAGTGGATCCGCGTGAGCGTGGCCGACGACGGTCCTGGGGTCCCAGAGCCCCTGCAGCGCAACGTGTTCCAGCGGTTCACGCGTGGTGACGACTCGCGCAACCGGGCCGCCGGCTCCACCGGCCTGGGCCTGTCCATCGTGGACGCGGTCGCCAAGTCCCACGGCGGACGCGTCGAGCTCGCCAGCGCCCCCGGCGACACGACGTTCACGGTCCTGCTCCCTGCCCACTGACGCGGCCCCTGCGGGCGAGCGGGCGCCATACGGGCTCCTCCACCACCCAAGGGTGGGAACCTGCCGCCTCCGGACGACCGGAAGCGGCAGGTTCCCACCCTTCGCCGTGCTGCCGCTGGCCGCGCGACACCTCATCACGCAGCCTCAGGGGTGGCACAGCAGCCGCACAGCGACCGGCCCGACTGTTGGAGCCATGGACACCATGACCCTCCACCGCAGCGCGGCCGACGGCGACACCGCCCTCCCCCGCGCGACCGCCCGTCAGGCGGGCCCGACCGCACCCAGCCGGATCCAGCGCCTGTGGCGCGGGAACGAGGAGGACCCGTCCTGGGCCCGCCCGGCGCTGCTGGGTCTGCTGTTCGCGACCGCCCTCTTCTACTTCTACGACCTCACCGCCAACGGCTACGCGAACTCGTTCTACTCCGCCGCCGTCCAGGCCGGCAGCAAGAGCTGGGAGGCCTTCTTCTACGGCTCCTCCGACGCCGGCAACTCGATCACCGTCGACAAGCCCCCGGCATCGCTGTGGATCATGGCGCTGTCGGTCCGCGTCTTCGGCCTCAACTCGTTCGCCATCCTCATGCCCGAGGTCCTCATGGGCGTGGGCACCGTCGGCGTCGTCCACGCCACCGTCCGCCGTCACTTCGGCGCCGCTGCCGGCCTCATCGGCGGGCTCGTCATGGCCCTGACGCCGGTGGCCGTGCTGATGTTCCGGTTCAACAACCCGGACGCCCTCCTCGTGCTGCTCATGGCGCTGGGCGCCTGGGCGACCCTCAAGTCCATCGACAAGGGCTCCCCCACGTGGTTCGCGATCGTCGGGGTGCTCATCGGGCTCGGGTTCCTCACCAAGGCCCTGCAGGTGCTCCTCGTGGTCCCCGCCTTCGGCCTCGCCTACCTGCTCTTCGCCAACACCACGCTCCGTCGCCGCATCGTCGGCGCCCTGCTCGGCACGGCCGCGATGGTCCTGTCGGCCGGCTGGTGGGTCGCGATCGTCGAGCTGGTCCCGGCGAGCATGCGCCCGTACATCGGTGGCAGCCAGGACAACTCGTTCCTGTCGGTCACGTTCGGCTACAACGGCCTCGGTCGGATCAGCGGCAACGAGACCGGTTCCGTCGGCGGTGGCAACGGCTGGGGCACGCCGGGCCTGGCCCGCATGTTCAGCTCGAGCATCGGCGGCCAGATCTCCTGGCTCATCCCGTCGGCCTTCATCCTGCTCGCCGTCGGCCTGTTCCTTCGCGGCCGGGCCCCGCGCACCGACTCGCGCCGCGCGGCCTACGTCGTCTGGGGCGGGTGGCTCCTGGCCACGATGCTCACGTTCTCGCTGATGGCCGGCATCTTCCACGAGTACTACACCGTCGCCCTCGCCCCGGCCATCGCCGCCGTCGTCGGCATGGGTGCCGGGGAGGCCTGGGAGAACCGGGCCCGACCGATCGGCTCGATCACCCTCGCCACCGCGACCGCCGCCGCAGCAGCCTGGTCCTTCGTCCTCCTGACGCGCACGGACTGGCAGAACTGGCTGCGCATCACCGTCCTCGTCCTCGGCCTCGCGAGCGCCCTGCTCCTGCTCGTGGTCACCCAGCTGCAGCGCCGGTTCGTCCCCGTGGTCATCGCGGGTGCCCTCGTGGCAGCCCTCGCCGGCCCCGCGGCATACAGCATCCAGACGGTGGGCACCGGCCACACCGGTTCCATCGTCACCGCCGGCCCGTCCACCGGCCGCGGAGGCTTCGGCGGGGGTGTGCCGGGTGGTGGCCCGGGCGGGGGCGGCACGCCTCCGGGGATGACCCAGGGCGGGACCGGGGCCGCCGCGAACGGCGGCACCACCCAGGGTGGCCTGGGCACCACGCCCGGCACGGGTACCGGGACCACCGGCGCACCCCAGGGTGGGATGGGCGGCCTCCTCGACGCCAGCACGCCCACGACCGAGGTCGTCTCGGCCCTGAGCGCCGACGCCAGCTCCTACCGCTGGGTCGCGGCGGCGATCGGCTCGCAGAACGCGGCCGGGCTCCAGCTCGGCACCGGCCTCCCGGTCATGGCCATCGGCGGCTTCAACGGCAGTGACCCGTCGCCCACGCTGGCGCAGTTCCAGGCCTACGTCGCAGCCGGTGACATCCACTACTTCGCCGCAAGCGGCGGACAGGGTGGGGGTCGAGGTGGTGCCATGGGTGGCTCCGGGAACGCGTCGGAGATCTCGACCTGGGTCGCGGCGAACTTCACCTCCGTGACCATCGGCAGCTCGACGTTCTACGACCTGACCCAGCCGCTGTCCGCGACGACGGCCACCGGTACCACCACCCAGACCACGTGAGAGGAACGACGATGAGCGACTCCACCACCCCGGCGCCCGTGCTCGACGTCGTCATCCCGGTGCACAACGAGCAGCACACGGTGGGGGCCTGCGTCCGCCGCCTGCACCAGCACCTGGTGCACACGTTCCCGTACCCCTTCCGGATCACCGTGGCGGACAACGCCAGCACCGACGCGACCGCCCTGGTCGCGTCGGGGCTGGCGGCCGAGCTGCCCGGTGTGGCCGTGGTGCGGCTCGCGGAGAAGGGTCGGGGGCGGGCCCTCAAGGCCGTCTGGCTCGCCTCGGACGCGCCGATCCTCGCCTACATGGACGTCGACCTCTCCACCGACCTCGACGCCCTGTGGCCGCTGGTCGCCCCGCTCATGTCGGGTCACTCCGACCTCGCGATCGGGTCCCGCCTGGCCCGCGGCGCACGCGTCGTCCGGGGAGCCAAGCGGGAGGTGATCTCCCGCGGGTACAACCTCATCCTGCGCGGAGCGCTGGGGGCCCGGTTCACCGACGCGCAGTGCGGGTTCAAGGCGATCCGCGCCGACGTCGCGGCCGAGCTGCTGCCCCTCGTCGAGGACACCACCTGGTTCTTCGACACCGAGCTGCTCGTCCTGGCACAGCGCAGCGGCCTGCGGATCCACGAGGTGCCGGTCGACTGGTTCGACGACCCCGACTCGCGGGTCGACGTCGTGGGCACGGCCCTGGACGACCTGCGCGGTGTGCTGCGGGTCCGGCGGTCGCTGGCCTCGGGCGCCCTGCCGGTCGGGGACATCGCGGCCCGGCTCGGCCGGGGAACACCCGGCGGGAGCACCTGGCAGCAGCTCCAGCGTTTCGCCGCGGTCGGGGTCGTCAGCACGGTCATCCACCTGGGGCTGTTCGCGGCGCTGAGTGCAGGCGTCGAGTCGGCGCAGGTCGCCAACCTGGTCGCCCTCCTCATCGCCACGGTGGCCAACACCGCCCTCAACCGGCGCTGGACGTTCGGCATCCAGGGTGGTCGCGGGGCCGCCCGGCACCAGGTGCAGGGGCTGGTCATCTTCGGGATCACCTGGCTCATGACGGCCGCGGCGCTCGCGCTGCTGCACCTCGCCGTGGCCTCGCCTGCGACGACCGTGCAGACCGCGGTGGTCGCCGTGGCCACGGCCGCGTCGACGGCGGTGCGGTTCGTGGCGATGCGGTCCTGGATGTTCCGGACCCCCACGACGCTCGGCGAGGGTCGGCCCAGCGCCCCTGTGCCCCATACCGAAGCGGCAGCTTCCCACCTCTCACCCGAGGTCACGAGCCGGGTCGCCTGAGCCACGACGCCGAAGGGCCCCCTCGCGCTCAGCGCGAGGGGGCCCTTTCGTTCTGCGGAGACGGAGGGAACCGTCGCTCGTTCCTCGCTCCTCCCAAATCCCGGGTGCAGTCCAGAGAACGCAAGAAGGACCCGACCAAAAGCGTGTCGGGTCCTTCGTGCGTTCTGCGGAGACGGAGGGATTTGAACCCTCGATGGGCGATAAACCCAAACCGCATTAGCAGTGCGGCGCCATAGACCGGACTAGGCGACGTCTCCACGCCCGGACGACAGGTCGACCGAGCCCGCACAGGGTATCCGGACGCCGCGCGCAGGAGCAAAGCGACCCCCCGAGCACGTCGAGGATCGAGCGGCCCGGCCGCCCCGGAGGTCAGCTGCAGATGTCCTGGTTCGCCGTGCGGGCGGCGATGGTCTGGGTGTCGGTCGGGTTGCTCTTGGCGGTCACCGAGGGCTTCGGCAGCGGCTCGGTCCCCTCGCGGTTGGGGATCTCGACGGCGTCCGGGGAGTCGAGTCCCATGCTGACCTCGAGGGTCGCTCCGAGGGTGGGGTCGGACTTGACCTTGGCGCCGGGGAAGACTGCGGCGACGGTGAGCGCCGCCGCCTTCTTCCCGGGGCCGTAGCGGACCAGCACGCCGGACGTCTTGTCACCGGTGCCGGTCAGGTAGGTCTGGACCTTGAAGCCCTGGATGGACAGGTCAGCAGCCGCCTGCTTGGCGAGGCCGGCGACGCCCGAGTCGTTGGTGACGCGCACGGAGATGTCTCCGGGGGCCACGGTCAGCGCCGCCGCGGTGGTCGTCGGCGATGACGTCGACGTCGGGCTGGACGGGACCTTCGTGCCCGGCAGGGCCTTGTCCTCGCGGATCGACTTCCAGATGGACTCGGCCGACGGGAGCCACTGAACGCGGTTGGGGTCGGGCTGGTAGACCGTCGTCGGCAGCTTGACGAACCGGATCTGGTCGGTGCCCATGGCCTGCACGCTCTGGGCGATGTCCTTCATCTCGCCGATGTCGAGCTTGGTGTCGGTCGTCATCGCCCCGGTCGCGGCGTCGAGGAAGCGGAACAGCCTGTCGGGACGCAGCAGCAGGGAGGACTTCGTGGCCTCCTGCACGACCGAGGACAGGAACGCCTGCTGGCGGTCGATCCGGCCGAGGTCGGAGCCGTCGCCGACGGTCTTGCGGACCCGGACGTACCCCAGGGCCTGCTTGCCGTTGACCTTGCTCTTGCCCGCAGGAAGGACGAGGTGGCTGTCCTTGTCGTTGATCGCGACGGGGGTGCAGACGGTGACGCCACCGAGGGCGTCGACCATCTTCTGGAACCCCCGGAAGTCGATGACGACGAAGTGGTCGATGAAGATGCCGGTGAGGCCCTCGAACGTGCGGATCGTGCACGCCGGCCCGCCGAGGGTGAAGTTCTGGTTCCACTGGCGCATGACGCCGTTCTCGACGGTGTCCTTCTTGTTCTGGCAGTCCCGCGGCGCCATCGTCATCGAGTCACGCGGGATCGACACCACGATCGCGGACTTGCGGTCGGCGGCCAGGTGGACGACGAGGTTCGTGTCCGACCGGGCGCCGGTCATGCCGTACTCCGTCTGCCCCTTCCCCAGGTTCGTGCCCTCCCGGCTGTCCGAACCCATGACCATGATGTTGACCGGCGGCAGGTTGGTGACGGCGTCCGTGGTCGCCGCCGGCTGGGGGCGGTCGCCCAGCGCGTTGGTGATGTCGACCCGGCTGATGTTGCCGTTGAGCTTCACGTAGGCGGCGATGCCGAGGACGAGGACGACGACGAGCAGCGCCGCGACACCGAACAGGGAGCGGCGCAGCCACGGGTGCCGGTGCGTCTTGCCCTGGTGCCGACGCGAACGGTCGCCGACCGGGCTGTCGTCCTGCGTGCCGCCCCCCGGGGCACTTGCATCCTGGCTGGGCGTGCCGCCCTGCGCAGAGCCGTTGGTGGGCTCGCTCACGTGGACCTCTCTGGTTCGACTGCACCGCCGTGCTGTGGCGGGGCGACGCATCGTCCCGCCGAGTGTAAAGGCGGAACCTGAGCAGACCGATGGGTATGCGTCTACTTCAGTGACGCCCCAGCCGCCCCTTCGGTTGCCCCTACCGTGGAAGACGCGTCGGGCACGGACATATGGGACGGAAGCTCTCAGCCTCGTGGGGTTGGATGGGGCCATGAACAAGCGAGCACTGGTGGGGGCCCTGACCGCGGCGGCCGTGGTGGCGGCCCTGGTCGGCGGTGGGTTGTGGTGGCGCCACACGGCGGCCGAGCAGAAGGCCGACGGCGAGTCGAAGGCCGCGGTGGCCGCCTTCGCGAAGGGCTGGTCGCAGCGGTCGTTCACGCAGGCCGGGGTCACCTTCGCGGGGGCGCAGGTGCAGGCGGTGCAGGACGGGTTCACCGCCACCACCGCGGGTCTCGGCAAGGGCCCGGTCAGCGTCACCCCCGGCCCGGTGACCCGTGACGGCGACCGCGCGACCTCGACCCTCAAGGTCGCCTGGACCCTCGGCGGCGACGTCCCCTGGGCGTATGACGTGCCCGTCACCGTGCGCCGCGACGGCGAGAAGTGGGCCGTCGTGCCGCCCCCCAACGGTTCGCTGTGGCATCCCGCGATCAAGGCGAGTGACAAGCTCAGCGCCACCCGCACGTGGGCCAAGCGCGGCGACCTGCTCGACCGCGACGGCCAACCGCTCATGCCGATCGGCAAGGTCTACCCGGTCCAGATCGACCCGGCCCGCGCGACGGCCGCGACGGTCCGCGAGCTGGAGAAGGTGGTGGACGAACCGGCCGGGTCGCTCGTCGCCAAGCTCGAGGCGGCGACCAAGGCCGGGAACAAGGCGCCCATCGCCGTGATCACCTACCGGGAGTCCGACTTCCAGGACCGCAAGGCCGCCCTCGACGGCCTCAAGGGCGTCATCTACCCGGCCCGCGAGCAGCCGCTGGCCCGGACCCGGACGTTCGGACAGCCCCTGCTCGGTTCGTATGGTGCGGTGAGCGCCGAGCTCGTCGCCAAGAGCGAAGGGCGTTACGTCGCAGGCGACTACGCCGGGCTGAGCGGTCTGCAGGGGCGCTACGACACCCAGCTCGGGGGGACACCCGGTGTCGAGGTCACGTCGAGCGCCAACCCGGACACCCCGCTGTTCAGCAAGGCGGCGGTCGACGGCACCGACGTGAAGACCACGCTCTCGCCCGACGTGCAGACCGCGGCCGAGTCCGCGGTCGCCGGAACCGGGGACGTTCCCTCGGCGCTGGTGGCGGTCGACGTGAAGACCGGTGATGTGCTCGCCTCGGCGAACTCGCCCGCGCTCGGCTTCGACCGGGCCCTGACCGGGCAGTACCCGCCGGGTTCGGCGTTCAAGATCGCCAGCACCTACGCCCTCCTCACCGGTGGCAAGGTGACCCCGACGACGTCGGTCGACTGCCCGAAGACGTTCGCCGTGGACGGCCGCTCCTACAAGAACTACGAGGGCGAGGAGCTGGGCACGCCGGACTTCGCGAGCGACTTCGCGCACTCGTGCAACACGGCGTTCGTCAAGCTGTCGACCGACCTCGGCGACGGGGACCTGGCCAAGGCTGCCGATGCCCTCGGGCTCACCGGCTGGGCCAAGGCGCTGGGGGTCGGGAACGCCTTCGACGCGAGCATCCCCACCAACAACGGCAAGACCGACAAGGCCTCGGCCATGATCGGGCAGGGACGCAACCTCACCTCCCCGCTCGCCCTCGCGACGATGGTCGCCTCCGTGGCGCGCGGCAGCGCCATACCGCCGGCGCTCGTGACCGAGCCGGCCGCGACGGGGGCCGACCGCACCGCCAAACCGCTCGATGCCGACGCCGTCGGCCAGCTGCGCCAGCTCATGCGACAGGTCGTCACGGACGGGACCGGCACGGTGCTGCGCGACGCCCCCGGCGGGGCCGTGCGGGGGAAGTCGGGCACGGCTGAGTTCGGGTCGAAGAACCCCCCGGAGACGCACGCGTGGTTCGTCGGGTACCAGGACGGGATCGCGTTCGCGGCGCTGGTCGAGAAGGGCAAGAGCGGCGGCACGGTGGCGGCGCCCGTCGTCAAGGACTTCCTCACCGCGCTGGCGAAGTAGCCCCGCCGCGACGAGCACCGTTGCGACAGAACGAGGCCCCCACCGGGATCCGGTGGGGGCCTCGCTGAAGACTGTGGTTGAGCAGTCCTCGGATCAGATCGGGCGAACGGCGTCAGCCTGGGGACCCTTGGGTCCCTGGGTGACCTCGAACTCCACGCGCTGCGCCTCGTCCAGCGAGCGGTAGCCCGAGGAGTCGATCGCCGAGTAGTGGACGAACACGTCCGGGCCGCCGCCGTCCTGGGCGATGAAGCCGAAGCCCTTCTCAGCGTTGAACCACTTAACGGTTCCCTGTGCCATGGGGTAACTCTTTCCTTCGTAGCCATTGGTGCCACGCACTTTGCGAAACACCAGGCTGCCGTACACAACCCCACCGACGAGACATGCCCGCCTCAGATGAGAAAAGCCCGCTCTGATGGTGCTAGGGCGGGCACTTCGTCGACCTTTGCGAGGAACTGCTTGATGCAACCGCGACAGACGCTAGCACGCACGATGCAGATCGTGGAGACCAACCACAGTCAATTTCTCACCAGTCGGGGAGGCTCCCGGAGTGCTCCCCGCCGGCCTCAGACGCCGCGCACGGCGCGCACCGGCGGCCGGTCGCCGCGGATGGTCGCGACCATGTCCACGACCCGGCGGGTCGCCCGGACGTCGTGCGCGCGGAACACCGTGGCCCCCAGCCAGGCTGCGACCGCCGTGGCCGCGAGCGTCCCCTCGAGCCGGTCGTCGACCTCGAGCCCGAGCGACTCGCCCACGAAGTCCTTGCGGGACAGCGCCTGCAGGATGGGGAAGCCCAACCCGGCCAGGTCTGCGGTGTGCCGCAGGACCACCAGCGAGTGGGCCGTCGTCTTGCCGAAGTCGAGCGTCGGGTCGACGAGGACGCGCTCGGTCGGGATGCCCGCCTCCACCGCGGTACGGGCGCCGGTGCCCAGGGTGTGGAGGACGTCGCGGACGACGTCGAGCTCGTCCGGGCCGTAGGTCATCTGCACCGGGTCGGTGCGCGGGGGCAGGCCTCCGGTGTGCGAGCACACCACTCCCGCACCGATCTCCGACGCCACGCGGACCAGCTCGGGGTCGTGGCCGGCCCAGGTGTCGTTGACCAGGTCGAGACCGTGGCGGCCCGCCTCACGGGCGACCTCGCTGCGCCAGGTGTCGAGGCTGAGGACGAGGTCGGGGTAGGTCGCACGTGCGTGCTCGAGGAACGGGCCGACGCGGTCGATCTCCTCCGCGGCCGAGACCACCTCCCCCTCCTGACCCGCGCGGACACCCCCGACGTCGACGATGTCGGCGCCCGCGTCCACGGCGTTCTCGAGGGCGCGCTTCGCGGAGTCGAGGTCGGCGTGCCGGTTGCCGGCGAAGAAGGAGTCGCGGGTGCGGTTGATGATGCCCATCACGGCCGGGGTGGACGCGTCGAACGTCCGGCCGCGCAGGACGAGCGGCGGCGTGCGGGGAAGGTCGAACGGCTGGGGGTCCGCAGTGGTCACCGCGTCATCCTCGCACCGCCACGGTCGGGCCCTCGCCTGGCCGGGGCTCCGGCCGTCCGGGTCACCTGGACGACCCGTCCGGGGGCCGGGGGCGAGCGCGCTGGGTAGTGTCGAGGAGTGGCCTTTGACTTCAGCATGAGCCCAGCCGTCGAGCAGCAACGCCGTCGGGTCGAGGAGTTCGTCGCCAGCGAGGTGATCCCGCTCGAGCAGACGGTGTTCGCCGAGGGGATGACCGACGCGCTGCGACTCGAGCTGCAGGCGAGGGCGCGGGCCGCCGGGGTCTTCGCACCCCAGGCGCCGAAGGAGTTCGGTGGTGGCGGGTTCCGGTTCGACGAGTCCGCGGTCCTGCTCGAGGAGGCCGGCTACTCACTGCTCGGGCCCCTCGCGCTCAACTGCGCCGCCCCCGACGAGGGCAACATCCACCTCCTGCACATGACCGGGTCGGCGCTGCAGAAGGAGAAGTACCTCGAGCCGCTCGTCGCCGGCGCGGTGCGGTCCTGCTTCTCGATGACCGAGCCCCCACCCGGCGCCGGGTCCGACCCGTCAGCCCTGAGGACCCGCGCCCGCCGCACCGACGGTGGCTGGCTGGTCAACGGCGACAAGTGGCTCATCACCGGCGCCGACGGCGCAGCCTTCTCGATCGTCATGGCCCTGAACGAGGGTGACGACGCCCCGGAGGGCGCGACGATGTTCCTCGTCGACGCGGACAACCCGGGTTTCGTCGTGGGTGAGCACCTCAACACCATCGACGCCACCGGGGTCGGTGGTCACTGCCGGGTGGCCCTGCGCGACTGCTTCGTCCCGGACGACCACGTCCTCGGCGAGGTCGGCAAGGGGTTCCAGAGCGCCCAGGTACGCCTCGCCCCCGCCCGCCTCACGCACTGCATGCGCTGGCTCGGTGCCGCCCGGCGTGCCCACGACATCGCCGTCGAGCGGGCGGTCGGCCGCGAGCTGTTCGGCACCCCGCTGTCGGACCTGGGCATGGCCCAGGCCCTCATCGCCGAGAACGAGATCGACCTCGACGCGGCTCGTTCGATGATCTGGCACGCCTCGTGGGCGATCGCCGAGGGACAACGCAGCAGCGAGCAGTCCTCGCGCACCAAGGTGTTCGCCAGCGAGGCGGCCTGCCGCGTCGTCGACCGCTCGGTGCAGCTCGCCGGCGGCATGGGCACCTCCGAGGAGCTGGTGCTGGGCCGGATCTACCGTGACATCAGGTCGTTCCGCATCTACGACGGCGCCACCGAGGTCCACAAGATGTCGATCGCCAAGCGCGCCGCGCGACGGGCCACCTCACGGCTCTCGATCCGCGACACCCCCGGTGGCGAGGTCCGCGCGTGAGCCCGCAGGACGGCGCACCGGGGTCCGCACCGGCCGGCCCGAGCGGACCGGAGGACGCCCCCGGGCTCCCGCGGGCCTCGTTCACGGCCTGGGCGGCCGACGCCGTGCCGCAGCTCGGCCCCGACTGGACCCCCGCGGTGATCTCGGGCGGGCTGTCGAACATCACCTACCGCGTGACCAGCCCCACGGCCAGCGTCATCGTGCGCCGACCGCCGCTGGGCAAGCTGCTCCCCAGCGCGCACGACATGGGGCGCGAGGCCCGGGTCCTCTCGGCCCTGTGGCGGACGGGCGTCCCGGTGCCCGAGGTGCTCGCCGCCACGTCCGACGCCGAGGTCGTCGGCGCGCCCTTCTACGTCATGGCCCTCGTCGAGGGCACGGTCTACCGCGAGCCCGCCCAGACCGCGGAGCTCACCGTCACCCAGCGCGACCAGCTCTCCGACTCCCTCGTCGACGTGCTCGCCGCCATCCACGCGGTCGACCTCGACGAGACCGGCCTGCGTGACTTCGGCAAGCCCGACGGTTACCTCGAGCGGCAGGTCCGTCGCTGGAGCGGTCAGTGGGACGCGAGCCGTACCCGGGACCTCCCCGCCATGGACGAGCTGGTCCGGCAGCTCGACACCCGGCGCCCCGAGGGTGGTGAGGTGACCTTGGTCCACGGCGACTACCGTCTCGACAACACCCTCGTCACCCAGGAGGACGGCCGCCCCACCGTGGCCGCCGTCGTCGACTGGGAGCTCAGCACCCTCGGCGACCCGCTCGCCGATCTCGCCACGTGGCTGACCTACTACTCCGGACCCGGTGAGGACGGCAGCGCCGTGCCCGTCGCCGCCGGCCTCACCGCGCACGAGGGCTTCCCGACGACGGACGACATCGCGCAGCGGTATGCCGCCGTGACCGGGCGTGACGTGTCCGGCCTCGACTACTACCGCGCGTTCACGGACTTCCGGCTGGCCGTGATCCTCGAGGGCGTCCATGCGCGCTACCTCGCGGGGAAGTCGATGGGCGAGGGGTACGACCGGGTCGGTGCCTCGGTGCCGCTCCTCGTCGACCGGGCCCTGTCCCGCCTGTGACCCCATGATCGTCTGGATCAACGGTACGCACGGCGTGGGGAAGACGACCACCGGCACCCTGGTGCAGCAGCTCCTGCCGGGGTCGCGCGTGTTCGATGCGGAGAAGGTCGGCGAGACCCTCATGGACGTCCACCCGGGCCTGCCCGAGACCGACAACTTCCAGCACTGGCCGCCGTGGCGTCCCCTGGTGGTCGAGACCGCTCGGCACCTCCTGGCCTACACCGGGGGCACCCTGGTCATGCCGATGACCGTCCTCGTGCCGGACTACTGGCGAGAGATCGCCGCAGGGCTGGACGGTCACGGGATCCCGGTGCGGCACTTCGTCCTGCACGCCGACGAGGAGACCTTGCGGGCACGCATCGAGGGCGACCGCGACCTCGGCCCGTCGTCGTTCCGCTTCCGGCACCTCGAGCCGTACGCGCAGGCAGCCCGCACCTGGTTGCACGAGGCGGCCGAGGTCGTGGACACCACCCACCTCACGGCCGCCGGAGCGGCCGGGCAGATCGTCGACGCGATCCGGTCCTGAGGGGTCGATGGGTCCTCACCGGATCGCGTCAGGAGTCGAAGCCGAGGCCGAGGCGGTCGAGCGTGCGCAGCCAGGCGTTGCGCCGGCCGTCGTTCTCGTCGGCACGTGCCAGCGCCCACCGGGTCAGCTGGATCCCCGCGTACGCGAACGGCTCGGGCGGGAACGGCAACGGCTTCTCCCGCACCATCTGCAGGCTGGTGCGTTCGGTGTCGGCACCGTCGAGCAGGTCGAGGGTGACGGCTGCACCGAACCGGGACGCCCCGACCCCGAGTCCCGTGTAGCCCAGGGCGTAGGCGACGCGGCCGTCGTGGGCCGAGCCGTAGAACGCGCAGAAACGGGTGCACGTGTCCATGGCCCCGCCCCAGCGGTGGCTGAACCGCAGCCCTGCGAGCTGGGGGAACGTCTCGAAGAAGTGGGTCGCCAGCCGGTGGAACGTCTCCGGCCGCTGGTCCTTGGTCGGGCGCACCCGACGGCCGAGGTGGTAGATCGCGTCGTACCCGCCCCACAGGATGCGGTTGTCGTCGGTGAGCCGGTAGTAGTGGAACTGGTTGGCCATGTCACCGACCCCGGCGCGGCTGCCCCAGCCGATCGAGTCGAGCTGCTCGGCGCTCAGGGGCTCGGTCATGAGGACGTAGTCGTAGACGGGAACCGTGTGCAGTCGGGTCCGCCGCAGCAGTGAGGGAAAGGCGTTGGTGCCCAAGGCGACCCGGGCGGCCCGCAGGTCGTGCCCACGGTCGGTGGTGAGCCGCATACCGGCGCCGTCGCGGTCCAGGCCGGTCGCCTTGGTGCGCTCCACGATCCGCACGCCGAGCGACTCCGCCGCGGCTGCCAGGCCCCAGGCCAGGCGGGCCGGGTCAACCATCGCGGTCTCGTCGGGGGTGTGGACCCCGGCGAGGTAGGTCGGGGAGTCCAGCTCGGCGCGCATCGCGTCGCGGTCGAGGAACGTGCCGCCGCCGAGGTCCTCCTTCAGCCACTGCACCTGGTGCGGCGCGGTGGCGACGGTGAGCTCGCCGGTGCGCTGGAAGTCGCACTCGATGCCGTGTCGCTGCACGGTGTCCTGGATCGCATCGAGGTTCGCGAGGCCGAGCCGGTGCAGCTGCTCGTACTCCGCCGGCCAGCGCTCGCGGCCGTTCGCCTCGCCGTGGGTCAGGCTGGCCGAGCAGAACCCGCCGTTGCGTCCCGAGGCCGCCCAGCCGATGCGGCCGGCCTCGACGACGACGACGTCCCGACCAGGGTCGGCCTCCTTGGCCAGCAGCGCGGTCCACAGACCGGTGTACCCACCACCGACCACGACGAGGTCGGCACTGGTGGGTGCCTCGAGGCGGGGCCGGGGTGCGGGGCGGTCGGGCCGGTCCAGCCAGAAGACCGACGGTGCGGCGTCGGCGAGGGCGGCATCGGCAAGGGTCGCGGCCGGGCCGCGCGTCGTCCCCGTCGACCCCGCTGCCTGCGGGGAGGGTTGCATGACCGTCAGCTGCCGGTGGAGTACTGGTCGGCGACCTCGAGCGCCTCGTCGAGGATGGCCAGCCCTTCGCGCACCTCGTCAGCGGTCGTCGTGCACGGGGGCACGACGTGGGTGCGGTTGAAGTGGGTGAAGGGCCACAGGCCACGCGCCTTGCAGGCTGCGGCGAACTCGTTCATCGCCTTGGCGTCGGCGCCGCCGGCGTTGAACGGCACCAGGGGTTCGCGGGTCTCGCGGTCACGGACGAGCTCCAGCGCCCAGAACGTCCCGAGGCCACGAACCTCTCCGATGCTGGGGTGGCGCTCGGCGAGCGCCCGCAGGCCGGGGCCGATGACGTCCTCACCCAGGGCGCGGGCGTGCTCGACGATCCCCTCCTCCTTGAAGATGTTGATGGAGGCGACGGCCGAGGCGCAGGCGAGCGGGTGGCCGGAGTAGGTGAGGCCACCGGGGAACGGCTTGCTGTCGAAGGACTGCGCGACGCGCTCGGAGATGATGACGCCGCCGAGCGGGACGTACCCGCTGTTGACGCCCTTGGCGAAGGTGATCAGGTCGGGGGCCACGCCCCAGTGGTCCACGGCGAACCACTCGCCACAGCGGGCGAACCCGGACATCACCTCGTCCGCGATCATGACGATGCCGAACTCGTCGCACAGGTCGCGCACGCCCTGGAGGTAGCCCGGTGGCGGGACGAGGATGCCGTTGGTGCCGACGACCGACTCGAGGATGATCGCGGCGACGGTGTGGGCCCCCTCCACCATGAGCAGGTCGCGCAGGTGCTGCAGCGCGCGCTCGCTCTCCTCCTGCTCGGTGGTCGCGTGGAACGCCGAGCGGTAGAGGTAGGGACCCCAGTACCGCACGACGCCCGGCATACCGGGCTCTGAGGCCCATCGGCGCGGGTCCCCGGTCAGGGCGATGGAGCCCGCGGTCGCGCCGTGGTAGCTGCGGTAGGCAGCGAGGACCTTGTGGCGGCCGGTGTGCAGGCGCGCCATGCGCAGGGCGTTCTCGTTCGCCTCGGCCCCACCGTTGGTGAAGAAGACGCGGTTGAGGTCCCCCGGGGCGAGCTCGGTGATGAGGCGCGCCGCCTCGGAGCGGGCGTCGTTGGCGAACGCCGGGCTGATCGTCGTGAGGCGACCGGCCTGCTCCTGGATCGCGGCCACGAGCTTGGGGTGCTGGTACCCGATGTTCACGTTGACCAGCTGGCTCGAGAAGTCGAGGTACCGCTTGCCGCTGTAGTCGGTGAAGTACGAGCCGAGGGCCGACGCGATCGGCAGGGGGTCGATGAGCCCCTGGGCGGACCACGAGTGGAACACGTGGCCCCGGTCGTCGCGGCGGACCTGCTCCTCGGTCGCTCCGGTGACGGCGTCGAGCACGCCCTGCTGGACGGTGGTGTCGGTCATGGGGCCCTCTCGGCAGGCTCGGGAGATCAGCGGGTGCGCGGGAAGCCGAGGTCGACGCTCGACGTGGCCGGGTCGGGCCAGCGCTGCGTCACGACCTTGCCGCGGGTGTAGAAGTTGATGCCCTCGGGACCGTACATGTGGGTGTCGCCGAAGAGGGAGTCCTTCCAACCGCCGAAGGAGTAGTAGGCGACCGGGACAGGGATCGGGACGTTGATCCCGACCATGCCGACCTCGACGTCGAACTGGAACCGGCGGGCCGCGCCACCGTCCCGCGTGAAGATCGCGGTGCCGTTGGCGTACTGGTTGGAGTTGATGAGCTCCAGGCCCTCCTCGTAGGTGTCCACGCGGACGACCGACAGCACCGGTCCGAAGATCTCGTCGGTGTAGACGGTCATCTCCGGGGTGACGTGGTCGAGCAGCGTGGTGCCGAGGAAGAACCCGTCGGTCGGCAGGTCGCCCTCGCGGCCGTCGACGACGACCGTGGCCCCGGCCTCCTGGCCGGCCCCGACGTACCCGGAGACCTTGTCGCGGTGCTCGGCGGTGATGAGCGGACCCATGTCGGTGTCGGGGTCGGTGCCGTTGCCGACGGTGAGCTTGGGCAGGCGGGCCGCGATCGCATCCACGAGCGGCTGGGCCACGTCGCCGACCGCGACGGCGACGGAGAGCGCCATGCAGCGCTCGCCCGCGGAGCCGTAGGCCGCGGACACCACCGAGTCAGCGGCCATGTCGACGTCCGCGTCGGGCAGGACGAGGGCGTGGTTCTTGGCGCCGCCGAGGGCCTGGACGCGCTTGCCGTTGGCCGTGCCGCGCTCGTAGATGTACCTGGCGATCGGCGTCGAGCCCACGAAGCTCACCGCCGCGATGCCCGGGTGGTCGAGGATCGCGTCGACGGCGACCTTGTCACCGTGCAGGACCGTGAAGAGGCCGTCGGGCAGGCCGGCCTCCTTCCACAGCTGGGCGAGGAAGAGCGCGGCCGACGGGTCCTTCTCGGAGGGCTTGAGGATGAACGCGTTGCCGCAGGCGATCGCGTTGGCGCACATCCACAGCGGCACCATCGCGGGGAAGTTGAACGGCGTGACGCCGGCGACGACACCGAGCGGCTGGCGGATGTTGTAGACGTCGACCCCGGTGGCGGCCTGCTCGGTGAAGCCACCCTTGAGCAGGTTCGGGACACCGGTGGCGAACTCGACGTTCTCCAGCCCTCGGGCGATCTCGCCGGCAGCGTCGGACAGCACCTTGCCGTGCTCCGAGGTGATGATCGCGGCGAGCTCCGGGGTGCGCGCGTGCAGCAGCTCGCGGAACGCGAACAGGACGGCGCTGCGGTGTGACAAGGAGGCGTGGCGCCACTCCTTGGCCGCTGCGGCGGCACTGGCGACCGCCGCGTCGAGCTCCTCGACCGAGGCGAGGTCGACCTCGCCGGTGACCGCACCCGTCGCCGGGTTGTAGACCGGTGAGGTGCGTCCGGAGGTGCCCTCGGTGGGCCGGCCGTCGATCCAGTGGGAGATGCGCGTCGTCATGCTCACACCCTACGATCCATCCACTGGTAACACAATAGAAGTATTGCTATGGTGCAAAGATGCCGCACGCCACCCTCACGGCCCTCGAGGCCCGCCTCGACACCCCCTCCGCGAAGGGACTGGCGCATGCCGTGTCCGCGACGATCCGCGACGGGCTCGTCGTCGCCGGCGACCGCCTGCCCCCGATCCGGACCGTGGCGGCCGAGCTGGCCCTGTCGCCGACCACGGTGAGTGCCGCCTGGGCGCTGCTCGCCCGGTCGGGCACCGTGGCCACCGACGGTCGCCGCGGCACCACCGTCCTGGACCAGCGGTCCGGCGGCACCGTCCGCTACCGCGCCGCCCTCGAACGGCCCTCGACCTTCGCCCACGACCTGTCCACGGGCGTCCCGGACCCTGAGCTGCTCCCCGACCTGGGGCAGGCCCTCGCCGGCCTTCGCACCGCTCCGACGACGGGCAGCTACCTCGACGACCCGGTGCTTCCGGCGCTCGCGGAGGTCCTCGTGGCGGACTGGCCGTTCGCCGTGGAGGAGGTCTCCGTCGTCGACGGGGCGATGGATGCGATGGACCTGTTCGTGCGGACCCAGCTGCGGTTCGGGGACCGGGTGGTCGTGGAGGACCCGGGGTTCCCGCCGTTGGTCGACCTGCTCGAGTCCGTCGGCGTGCAGCTCGTCGGCGTCGCCGTCGACGAGGAGGGCCTGGACCTCGAAGCCCTGGAGGCCACCCTGCGCGAACCGGTGGCGGCGGTCGTCCTGCAACCGCGGGCGCAGAACCCCACGGGAGTGACGATGACGTCCCGCCGTGCTGAGCGCATCGCCGCCCTGCTGTCGGGTTCGCCGACCGTGGTCGTCGAGGACGACTCCGCCGCCGGGCTGTCCCCCTCACCGCTCGTCAGCCTCGGGCAGTGGCGCCCCGAGCAGACCGTGCACATCCGCTCGTTCTCGAAGTCGCACGGACCCGACCTGCGCCTCGCCGCCCTCAGCGCACCGGCGCGGATCCTGAACGACCTCAACGGTCGTCGCCAGCTCGGACAGGGCTGGTCGAGCAGGCTGCTCCAGCAGGTGCTGCTCGGACTGCTCACCGACGACGTCGCCACCGCGCAGGTCCAGACCGCCGCGCAGACGTATGCCGCGCGGCGAGCCCGCGTCGTCGACCGGCTCCGCGAGCGCGGGGTCGAGGTGGGCGGGACCGAGGGCATCAACATCTGGGTGCCCGTCCAGGACGAGACGGCCGCGGTCGTCCGGCTGGCCAGCCAGGGAATCGGCGTCGCGCCGGGGACGCCGTTCCGGATCGGGCCGAGCGGACCCGGCGGCCACGTGCGCGCCACGGTCGGGCTCGTCCGCGACGAGGCGGCCCTGGACTCGCTGGCCGACGCGCTCGCCGACGCCGCGAACACCGGCGGATGGAACGGCCGCGCCCGCTGACCCAGCCTGCTGCCCGCTGACCGGCTTGCCGCCACCTGATCCGGGCGGCACGAAGGCCGGGCTGCAGGGTTGCCCGGCCTCCGGCCCGCCGCCCGAAAGCGGACGTCCAATCCCCTGTGACAGGTTCTGACCCCACGCTAGGCGTGGGCGGTCAGGGACAGGATCGTGCAATTCGCGTACTGCTGTACATGGTTTCCTGCGCTGGCGTGGGCAAACCACCTCATCCACGACACTCGCGACGACAGCGGGGCGACCTCACAGAAGCCAGGACGCCGGAGGATCCCGGCGGAGGTGCTCCGCCGGGATCTTCCGTCTCTGGCCTACAGCAGCTGCAACAGCAGGTTGTAGTAGCCCATCGACGCGTAGTTGGTGTAGCCGGTGCTGGCGCTCGACCCCTCACCGACGCCGTCGAGGAACACGTAGTAGGTGCCGGGGTTGAGGGTCATGGTGAGGGTGGTGCGCGTCGTCCCCGTCGGCGAGCTCGTCGCGATCACGGTGCCGGCGCTGTTGGTGAGCTGGAGCCGGCCGTTGAGGTTGGTGTCGACCTGCTGGATCCATTCCCACGACTGGATGTTCACCTTGCGCTGGGCCGTCAACGAGAACTTGAAGGCGTCGTACTCCCCTGAGCCCCACGAGACACGTCCCGTCCTGACGGTGCCTGCCGGCAGTGTCGCCGTGGTGGCGGTGGTGCCCACGTAGTCATCCGCCACCCAGCCGAGGTAGCTCCCGATCACGTAGATGTCGTCCTGGGTCTGGTTCGCGCCGGCGTACTGACCCTTGCTCCACTGGGTCATCGGCCGCGAGTACGGGTTGCCCATGATCGGCGCCCAGTTGGCGTGGCCCGCGTAGTACGTCACGGTTCCGCCGGTCGTGTTCTGACCGTCGTGCTGCAGGCCGACCGTGTGACCGGTCTCGTGGCTGATGCACTCAGCGATCTGCTTGGTCGGCGTGCGGGCGTCGGCGAAGCAGTACGCCGGGGTGTCGCTGTTCCAGTCGAAGGACCCGATCTGCGCGTACCCGGAGTTGGTCACGTTGAGCCAGGTGTTGGGACCCACCACGACGCGGATGCCGTAGGCGGTGTCGGTCGAGGAGGTCTTGCGCAGTCCCTCGAGCCCCGGGTCCTGGGTCGTGACGTCGACGTTCCACGCGGCGAAGTCCTCGGCGACGCTGGCATAGGCGTCCTGGATGACCGCTGCCTCGTTCTGGTTGAACGTCGAGGAGTCCCCGTCGCGACCCCACACCGGGGTGGTGAAGGTGGCGCCGTGGTTCCACACCGTGCCACTCGTCGTGTGGCCGGTGAAGTCCAGGTAGATCTTCAGCGGGGACGACGGCCGCGAGTGCAGGTAGAGCGTCTGGCTGACCGACCAGAGCAGGGTGTCGGGCGCACCGGTGGTGACCGTCGCTCCGGCGCCGCCGAGCGCGTCACCGACCATCAGGTTGTCGTGATCGCCGACCTGGATCGTGGGGTCGCGCAGGATCGTGCGCTCGAGCTGGTCCGCGGTGAGGTGCCCCTTGCGGGCGAGCGCGGACAGTCGGTCCTTGCCCAACGCCTGCACGGCCTGGCGACCGATGGTGTGGCGCGGGGCGAAGCGGTGCTGCGGGCCGGGATCACGGACCGACGCGCTCGAGGGGATCGAGCCCTTGGTCGTCCTGACCCCGGGGGACGCGTCGGCTGCGGGCGCGTGCGCCAGTCCGATCCCCGACAGGAGGACAAGAGTCGCAACGCCGGTGCGTCGCAGGAGGTGGGCGGTACTCATCTGAGGCTCCTTGAGTGAGGACGGCTGGTCGCCGGGTGGTGTGTGCCTCAGCCTCGTTCCGGCAGGGTCGTCCGGTCTGTCGGTGCCACGACGCAGCCTCTGTCGTCCCGCCGACGTTGCAGGCGAGGGCGTGGGAGACGTCGCAGCTCGCACCGCCCACGCAGAGGGTGGGACCCCGCCGCCCGCTCCGGCTCCCGCGTGCTTCACGTGCGGAAACGAGCACTCGCACCTCGTGGGGTCAGGACCCTGTCGGCGGAGGGCGTGGGATTCGAACCCACGATGACGTTGCCGCCATAGCGGTTTTCAAGACCGCCGCACTAGGCCACTATGCGAGCCCTCCAGGCCTTGCGACACACGACCGCCGGACCGGGGCCAACGGTATCGTCACGTCGTGGACGGCTACCAACGCGAGGGCGAAACCAAGGCCCAACGGCTCGACCGCAACTGGGACGAGCTGTTGCAGGAGCTCCGCGTCACACAGACCGGCGTCCAGATCCTCACCGGCTTCCTGCTCACCCTGCCGATCCAGCCTGCGTTCCGCGACATCACCCACTTCGAGCGTTCGGCGTACGTCGTGGCGATCAGCGCGAGCATCCTCGCCACCTGTCTGCTCATCACGCCGGTGGCGATGCACCGCTGGCTGTTCCGGCAGCAGCGCAAGGAGACCCTGGTCAGCATCGCCCACCACGTCTCCGTCATCGGGCTGGCGACCCTGGCGGCTGCCGTCGTCAGCGTCATGGCGCTCACCTTCGCCCTGGTCCTCGGCCAGCGGGCCGGGGTGGTCGCGGCCCTCGTCGGCGCGGTGCTGTTCGTCGCTGCCTGGGTGGTCTTCCCGCTCGGGCTGCGGCACCGCCTCACCCGCCCGAAAGGCCCCTGAGCAGGGCTTTTGTTACTGTCGGAGGACACCGACCAAAGGATCCACCATGGGCAAGCTGTCCTTCATCGCCGGCGTCGCCGCCGGCTACGTCCTCGGCGCGAAGGCGGGCCAGAAGCGCTACGAGCAGATCCGCGGCCGCGCCAGCCAGGTCTGGTCCAGCGATCCGGTCCAGCACCGGGTCGAGACCGTCAAAGGAAGCCGTCAAGGAACAGGCGCCCGTCCTCGGCGCCAAGCTCGGCGAGGCCGCCAAGACGGCCGGGGCGAGCGCCAAGGAGCGCCTCACCGGCGAGGACCTGCCGGAGACCCTCCACCGCGGCACCGACGGTCGGCTCCACGCCGACACCTCGGGCTTCGGGCCGGGCGGCGACAAGCTCCCCTGAGCCGACCGCCTCGCCGGGCGACGGACACGATGAGGCCCGCGACGCGGCATACCTGATCGGTATGCCGCGTCGCGGGCTTTCGCGCACCCCCGTGCGGCTCAGCCAAGACCTTCAGGGACGCCACCGGGTGGCCCTGGTCGAACGAGTGCCGGAAACCCCTGACCAGCACCTGCTCTGACCCGGCCGACCCGGTGACGTGCCCCTGAGGGCAAACCCGCAGCGCGACCCCCCGCACCACCGGCTTCCACGCTGGCACCCCCGAGCCAGCGCCCCAGCCACACCAGAACGGCGCCGTCGGCGTGCGTCTTTCCGGCATGACATGAGGTCTTCCTTTCCTTGCCGCCGGGCTCGTTCCCCCGAATCGGGCCCGACACCGGAGAAGAGCGCGGGACCGCCGCGCTGATACATCCGGCGCGAAACTTTCGTGACCAGTCCTTGCCCCGTTCTTGGGCGACTCTTGACCGGCTTCGCCGAACTCGCCCCGCTCGGGAGGTATCAGGAAGAACCGTCCGAACTCCTGTCTGTGACGCACCCGCCTCACTACGCTGACCGTGGACGCACCCGCGCCCCCCAGGGTCGGCACCGCCCTCAGGAGAGCTCATGGCACACGTGACCCCCACGCCCAGCAGGGGACCCGGCCGCCGCATCCCGCACCTCTCGGTGCCCGGCAGCGCGGTCCGCCGCCTCGGGGCCCGCGCGCTGGACCCGGCCACCTGCAAGCGACTGGGCGACCAGCCGGTGCCCAGCCCCACGGTGTACGTCGGTGACACCCTGCTCGTCAGGGGGCAGCTCGAGGGCCGCGCGGAGGGCCCGCTCAGCGCCCTGCGCAAGCAGCTCGAGGGTCGCTACACCGTCGAGGAACGTCGCGAGACCGGGCTCGGTGACCTGTTCCGGCGCCTCGAGCTGTCCGACGAGCTCGACCGGGTCGGCTCGACCAGCGTCCTCATTGCGCCATTGCCTGGTGAGTCGGTCGAACCCCCCGACGCCTGGAAGATCCTGCAGGACTTCCGTGCCGAGCACCCGCGCTTCGCGTCGGCGGTCGAGCTGTGTCACGTCATGGTGGGCAGTGGCTACGGCGACGGCGTCGGGTACGGCGACGGTGTGGGTTACGGGGACGGCGTCGGGTACGGCGACGGCGTGGGCTACGGGGACGGCGTCGGGTACGGCGACGGCGTGGGGCTGGCCGGCCTGCCCGGTGGCGGTCCGTCCGGACGGTCCCCGGTCACCTGGGCCGCACCGGACCCGTGCCCGGCCGAGCTGCCCGACGGCCCGATCGTGGCCCTGCTCGACACCGGCATCGGTGCCCACCCCTGGTTCGAGCGAGGCGTCATCAAGGACGTCGAGGTCGAGGGCGTCCCCGTCGGGCTGGTCTTCACCCCGGCCGACGACCCGGAGAACACCGGTGTCACCGTCGACCGTGTCAACGGTGTGCTGGACCGGCTGGCCGGCCACGGGACGTTCATCGCCGGGGTGGTCAGGCAGCACTGCCCCGAGGCCACCATCATGGCCATCCCGATCATGTACGGCGACGGGGTCGCGGACGAGGCCGACGTCATCGACGCGCTTCAGCTGCTCTACGCCCGACAGCTCCTCGCCCTGCGAGACCCCGACCGTCACGGCCCCGCCGTGGACGTGCTGTCGATGTCACTGGGCTACTACCACGAGACCCCGGGCACCTTCGAGGACGAGGGCGCGCTGGTGACCGCGTTGCGTGGCCTCAGCTCGACCGGTGTCGTGGTCGTGGCAGCCGCCGGCAACGGGTCGAGCGACGTCGAGTTCTTCCCGGCCGCGTTCGCGACGGGTTCGGGGTTCGACGTGCCCCTCGTCAGCGTCGGCGCGCACAACCCGGGTGGGCTCAACCCCACCGGACCGACCGTCTCGGTCTACTCGAACACCGGCTCGTGGGTCACCGCCTACCGCTGCGGCACCGCCGTGGTCAGCACCATGCCGACGACGTTCGACGGCAGCATCCGCAGCGTGCTCAACCTCCCCGGTTCGACGAACCCGGCCCGCGGCTCGATCGACCTCGACGACTACTCGGGCGGGTTCGGGCAGTGGAGCGGGACGTCGTTCGCCGCTCCCGCGCTCGCCGGTGACGTGGCCGCCCAGCTCGTCGGCTGCCAGGGGGCGGACGAGGGGCTCGACCGCCCGGACCGTGCGGCCCGCGTCAAGGCAGCGGCCGGCGCGGTCGCCACGACGCTGGGGGGTTCGTGATGCAGACCGACGGGACCACGGGAGGTCTGGCCGAGCGCGCAGCGCTGGCGTTCGCCGCATACCGCGGTGGTGACCCGGAGGCGATGTCCGACCTGGTCGACGCGACCACGGCCCTGCTGTGGCACACCGCCCGCGCCCAGGGCCTGGGCAGCGCGGCCGCCGAGGACGTCGTCCAGACGACCTGGCTGTCCCTGGTCAAGCACCAGGACTCCATCCAGGACCCGCTCGCCGTCCTCAAGTGGCTCACCACCACCGCCCGCCGCGAGGCCTGGGCCGTGTCGCGCCGCTCCCGTCGCGAGGACTCGCGCGAAGAGATCGGCGACCTGCTCGACGGCACGCCCGCCCCGCTCGACGGACCCGAGCAGGTCGTGGTCCGTGGACAGGACCAGGTGGTGCTGTGGCGGCACTTCGCCACCCTCTCCGAACGCTGCCAGCAGCTGCTGCGGGTGGTGGCGCTCGCGGAGCGACCCGACTACCAGCACGTCGCCGAGGCCCTCGGCATGCCCGTCGGCAGCATCGGCCCCACCCGCGGCCGCTGCCTCGCCAAGCTGCGGGCAGGACTCACCAACGACCCCGCCTGGGAGGTGGCGTCATGACCGGATCCGCCGACCGCAGCCACGACCGGGAGCTTGACCAGGAGCGCGATCGTGAGCTCGATCGGGAGCTCGACCGTCTTGCGGCCGAACCCCTGGACGCGCAGGACCTCCGGGCGCTGGCCACCGTCCGCAGCATCTTCGCCGCGAGCGACCCCGTGCCGCCGGGGCTGGCCGAGCGGGCCAAGTTCGCGATGACCGTGGCGGCGCTCGAGGCCGAGGTCGCGCAGATCATGCAGACCAGCGCCGAGGCGGTGGGGGTCCGGGCCAAGGTCTACGACCGGGCGGCCACGGTGACGTTCTCGACCGACACCCTGAGCGCGATGATCACCATCGAGTCCATCGACGGGGTCCACGCCCGGCTCAGCGGCTGGGTGAGCAACGGGCCCACGGCCGTCGAGCTGCGCGAACGCTCGCGCACCCAGAGCACCGAGACCGACGCCGAGGGACGGTTCAGCTTCGCGAAGGTCGAGCGTGGGCTCGTGCACCTGCTCCTGCGACGACTGGACCTGCCCGACAGCAGGCCGGTCATCACCCCGGCCATCGAGATCTAGGGGACGCCATCGAGGTCGTCGACCCGGCGGTCGAGGAGCTGTTCACCCGGGCACGCCACCTCAACGGGATCGGGCGCTTCCGGGAGGCGGAGGCGGCGCTGCACAGGGCACTGCGCCTCGACGCCTCGTCGCCCACGCGTGGGTCCGTGACCGCTCGGTCGCGCATCCTCATCACGTTGGCGTGGACCACGGTGGCGCTGCACGGCCGGGACGAGGCGCTGGCCCTGCTCGAGGAGGTGCGCGCGCTCACCGACTCGCCCCGGCTGCACGCGCTGACCTGGGTGCAGGAGGCCGTGGTCCACGTGTCCCTGGCCGACTGGCGGTCCGCGCTCGCGGCCCTGGCGCACGTCGACGACCCCTCGATGCAGCTGCTCGCCCCACGCGAACGCACCTCGGCGCTCCTCAACGGCGGCCTGTCCCACCTCTCGCTGCTCGAGCTCGGCGAGGCCCGGGCCGAGCTGCACGAGGCGCTCGCCCTCGCGGTCGAGGGCGGGGTGGTCGAGCAGGAGTTCAAGGCCCGCCACAACCTCGGGTGCCTGGAGTTCTACGCCGGCAACCTCCCCGAGGCGATCTCCCTCATGCGGGCCGCGGACGACGTCGAGGTACCGGTCGCCCGGGCCCGGGCCAAGCAGGACCTGGCCCAGGTGCTGCTCGAGTCCGGGCTGCTCACCCAGGCCCGCGACACGCTCCACGGCGCCCTCGCGGAGGCCCGCACCGAGCACCTCGCCCTCGAGGAGGCCGACATCCGGCTCGACCTGGCCGCCTGCGCGCTCGTCGAGGGCGACGCCACGAGCGCCCGCAACGAGCTGGGGGCTGCGATCCGCATCTACCGCGCTCGGGGAGCCGAGGGTCGCCAACGCAGCACCCTGCTGCTCCGGGCGGCCGTCGACCTCGGCAGCGGCCGGGTGCCGCGCGGCGTCGACGACCTCCTCGTGCCGTGGTTGCAGACCCGTCGCCCCGTCACCGCCGAGGAGCGGCTCGCGGCCCGCGTCCACGTCGAGACCCTGCTGCTGCGCGGCGACGTCGACGGAGCCGCAGATGCCGCCCAGCGGCTCCGTGGCGCGGCCCACCAGGGCCTCGCCGGGGACATGCACGACCGGTTGCTGTTCGCCAAGGTTGCTGCGGCACAGGGCGACTCGCGCAGCGCTCGACGCGAGGTGCACGCCTCCGCACGTCGGCTCGGACGGCGGGCGGCGCCCACCCAGAGCCTGGAGGTGCGAGCCGCCCTAGCCCTTCACGGTAGGCGGCTCAGCGAGTTCGACCTCGGTGACGCCCTCTCCAGCGGGTCCGCCCGCCGCATCTTCGACAGCGTCGAGCGGTGGCGTGCCGTGTCCCACCGGCTGCCGCCGGTGTCCGCCCCGCCCGACGCGGAGACGGCCGAGCTCATGGCGCACCTGCGGCAGGCCAGGCTGCGCCTCGGGAGCACCGCGCCGGGCGAGGAAGAGGCCTCCCTGCGCTCGCAAGTGGCCTCGTTGGAGGGGCGCATCGCCGAGCGCGACTGGTCGACGTCCGGTCGTAGCGAGCTGAACGCACCCCAGGACGAGCCGGCGCCGGTGGCGGGCACCGCGTCAGGACGGACCCCGGGTGAGGCGGCGGGGTTCACCGGCACGCGGGCCGCCCTCGGCGAGCGTGACGAGGTCGCCCTCGTGCTGTTCGCACACGCGGGTCAGCAGTACGTCCTCGAGGTCGGGGCGCACCGTCGGAGCCGGGTGCGCCACCTCGGGACGGTCGCCACGGTGACCACCCTGGCCGACCGGCTGGTCCGCGACCTGCGCGCACAGGCGTTCGCCGCGACGAACCCCGCGCTGGCCGCAGCGGTCGGACGGGCCGTCGACGCCTCGCTCGCCGAGCTCGACCGGGTCGTGTTCGGCGACCTCCGGCTCCCCGACGGGTGCGGGGTGGTCGTGGCACCGAGCCGCGCCCTGGCCAGCGTGCCGTGGACCGCCCTGCCCGGTGCCGCGGGCCGCCCCGTCACCGTGGCCGCGTCGCTGACCCGCTGGGCCACCCCCGAACCCCCGGCCGACGGCCCGACCACCGTGACCTCGCTCGCCGGCCCGAGCCTGCGCAGGGCGGTCGCCGAGGCAGCAGACGTGGCCGCGGTCTGGGGTTCGCGCAGCGGCGCCGACCACGGCGGCACCCAGGACAGCAAGCGACTCGTCGCCGCCCTGGCCACCGACACCGTGGTGCACGTGGCCGCGCACGGGGCGCACGAGCGCCAGAACCCGTTCTTCTCCTCGCTGCACCTCGCCGACGGCCCGGTCTTCGCGCACGAGCTGCCCAGGCCGTTGCGGTCACGGCACGTCGTTCTGTCGGCGTGCGACGTCGGGCAGTCGGACCTGCGCCCCGGCGACGAACCGTTCGGCCTCACCGCAGCGCTGCTCTCGCTCGGTGCGCGCTCCGTCGTGGCGGCGGTGGCACCGGTGGGTGACGAGGTGGCCGCGGTCGCGATGGTCGACTATCACCGCCGGCTCAGCAGCGGGGTCCCCGCCGCCCGGGCCCTCGCGGTCACGGTGGCCGAGCACCCGGGAGCCCGCGCGTTCTGCCTGTACGGCGCGGACTGGGCCACACCGCATACGCCGGCCTGAATCCCGTTCTGGCACAAGGAGAGCTGTCCCTGCCCCAGGCCACGGAAGGGCGTCAGATCCAGATGGCCGGGTCCTTGAACATCAGCTCGTAGGGGTCCTCGCGACCCTCCGGGAAGCGGATCACGGCAGGGATCCCCGTCGCGATCGCGCCGGTGGGGACGTCCTTGACGACGACCGAGTTGGCGCCGATCTGGACGTCGTCACCGATGTCGACCGGGCCCAGGACGCGGGCACCGGCGCCGATGGTGACACGGTTGCCGACGGTCGGGTGGCGCTTGACCTTCTGCATCGACCGGCCGCCGAGCGTGACCCCGTGGTAGAGCATGACGTCGTCGCCGACCTCTGCGGTCTCGCCGATGACGACCCCCATGCCGTGGTCGATGAAGAAGCGACGGCCGATGGTGGCACCGGGGTGGATCTCCACGCCGGTCAGTGACCGCACCACCGTCGACAGCAGCCGGGCGAACGGCTTGGCCGCACCCCCGCGCAACCACAGCCGGTGCGCCGCGCGGTACGCCCAGATCGCGTGCAACCCCGGGGAGTTGAGCGCCAGGTCGAGCCGGGAGGCCGCCGCGGGGTCGCGCGCGATGGCCGCGTCGAGGTCGTCGACGATGCGGCTCCGCGCGCGCCGCGCGTGCAGGGCAAGGGTCACGAGGGGTGCGCCGCCGGTCAGTCGAGGAGGTCGGAGAAGAGGATGGTCGACAGGTAGCGCTCGCCGAACGACGGGATGATCACGACGATCGTCTTCCCGGCGTTCTCGGGGCGACGGGCGACCTGGTCGGCGGCAGCGAGCGCCGCACCGGAGGACAGTCCGACGAGCAGGCCCTCCTCGCGAGCGGCTCGCCGAGCCCACTCGACGGAGGTCTCGGCGTTGATGTCGATGACCTCGTCGTAGATGTCGCGGTCGAGGATCTCGGGCACGAAGTTGGCGCCGATTCCCTGGATCTTGTGCGGGCCGGGCTGGCCGCCGTTGAGGATCGGCGACTCCTCCGGCTCCACGGCGATCATCTGCAGACCGGGCTTGCGGGGCTTGAGCACCTGGCCGATGCCGGTGATCGTGCCACCGGTGCCGATGCCGGCCACGACGATGTCGACCTCGCCGTCGGTGTCCTTCCAGATCTCCTCCGCCGTGGTCTTGCGGTGGATCTCCGGGTTGGCCTCGTTGGCGAACTGGCGCGCGAGGACGCCGCCACGCTCGGCGGCGATCTCCTCGGACTTCGTGACCGCACCCTTCATACCGAGGGCTCCCTCGGTGAGGACGAGCTCGGCACCGTAGGCGCGCAGCAGGGCCCGGCGCTCCTTGGACATCGTCTCGGGCATGGTCAGCACGACCTTGTACCCGCGCGCGGCGCCCACCATCGCGAGCGCGATGCCGGTGTTGCCGGACGTCGCCTCGACGATCGTGCCACCGGGCTCGAGCTGGCCGGACGCCTCGGCGGCGTTGATGATCGAGACGCCGATGCGGTCCTTGACCGATGAGGCCGGGTTGTAGAACTCCAGCTTCGCGGCGACGGTCGCGTCGCTGTCGATGAGGCGGTTGATGCGCACCAGCGGGGTGTTGCCGATGAGCTGGGTCACGTCGTCGTGGATCGGCATGCGCCTCTACTTTCGGTATGCCGCGGGCTCACCTCGAGCGCGGCGTTGGGCAGGCTGTCGTGTCCTTCTCTCAGGCGAGCGAAGAACGCGTTATGGATATTCCAACAGATCGTTATGACGGGTGCAACGGCCGTCCGCGCCCCGGCCGGGTACGGGTCCGGGTAGCGGCACGGGGACCGGTCCGACGCCACGCGGTTGAGCCGGGTCACAAACCGGTAAGCGGACGCTTACCCGCGGGTAGCATGACCGCCATGTCTGCCCTCCAGATCGTCGCGCTCGTCGTCTGCGGCGTGGTCACGCTCGTGGCCATCGCCCTCTTCGCCCGCGTGATCCGCCACTTCCTGTCCGTGTTCCGCCTCGGCTCGCCGGACGCGACCCGCACCGGGGACAAGGGCACGCGCACCGTGACGCTGCTGCGCGAGTTCCTCGGGCACACGCGCATGTCGCGGCTCCCGGTCGTCGCGGTGGCGCACTGGTTCACGATGATCAGCTTCGGCGTGCTGTTCCTGACGCTGGTGAACGCCTTCGGGCAGCTCGCCAAGCCGGACTTCGCGCTCCCCCTCATCGGGCACTTCTTCCCTTACGAGTGGGTCACCGAGTTCTTCGCGTGGACCGGCCTGGTCGGCATCCTCACCCTCATGGCGATCCGTCAGAAGAACCACCCGCGCAGCGCCGCCGGCGAGGGCGGGCGGCGCTCGCGGTTCTTCGGCTCGAACTTCTGGCAGGCCTACTACGTCGAGCTCACCATCCTCGGCGTCACGATCTGCATCATCAGCCTGCGGGCCCTGGAGTACGCCCTGGGCCAGGCCACCGGCGACGAGCACGCGACGGCCCTGCACTACCCGCTGACCGCCTGGCTGGGTGCCGGGTTCGGCGGGTCGGCGTCGACGCTCGAGACCGTGGTCGTCGTGGTCGCCGCGGTGAAGATCCTCATCTCGTTCGCGTGGATGATCACCATCTCGCTCACGCCGACCATGGGGGTCGCGTGGCACCGGTTCCTCGCGTTCTTCAACATCTTCTTCAAGCGTCACGCCGACGGACGCACGTCGCTGGGCGAGCTCCAGCCGCTCATGGTCGGCGGGGCGCCGGTCGACTTCGAGAACATCGAGGAGCTCGACGAGGACGCGGCGCTCGGCGTCGGCAAGGTCGAGGACTTCACCTGGAAGGGCCTGCTCGACTTCTCCACCTGCACCGAGTGCGGCCGCTGCCAGTCGCAGTGCCCGGCGTGGAACACCGAGAAGCCGCTGTCCCCCAAGATGCTCATCATGACGTTGCGCGACCACGCCAACGCCAAGGCGCCGTGGCTGCTGGCGTCGGAGTCGGAGCGCGAGGGTCTGGGTGAGGGCGCGGCCGCCCTCGCCGAGGTGCCGCTCATCGGCGACACCGGCTACTCGATCACCGACCCGCTCGCGGCCTACAACCCGCACGGCCCCGACGCCGTCATCGACCAGGACGTCCTGTGGTCGTGCACCACCTGCGGTGCCTGCGTCGAGCAGTGCCCCGTCGACATCGAGCACGTGGACGCGATCGTCGACATGCGGCGGTACCAGAACCTCATCGAGAGCGCGTTCCCCAACGAGCTCGGAGGCCTGTTCAAGAACCTCGAGAACAAGGGCAACCCGTGGGGCATGGCCGCCCGCGCCCGCCTCGACTGGGCCAAGGACCTGCCCTTCCCGGTGAAGATCCTCGGCCAGGACGTGGACTCCGCCGACGACGTGGACTACCTGTTCTGGGTCGGCTGCGCCGGCGCCTACGAGGACCGCGCCAAGAAGACGACCCGCGCCGTGGCGGAGCTGCTCGACCAGGCCGGCGTCTCGTTCGCGATCCTCGGTGACGGCGAGTCGTGCACCGGTGACTCCGCACGCCGCGCCGGCAACGAGTTCCTCTTCCAGATGCTCGCCCAGCAGAACGTCGAGACGCTCAACGAGGTGGGAGCGACCAAGATCGTCGTCACCTGCGCGCACTGCTTCAACACGATCAAGAACGAGTACCCGCAGCTCGGCGGCAAGTACGAGGTCGTCCACCACACCCAGCTGCTCAACCGCCTCGTGCGCGAGAAGAAGCTCGTCCCGGTGGCCCGGCCTGCTGACGCCCCCGGCAAGTCGACCCTGAAGAACGTGGCCTCGACCGCGGAGACCGTGACCTACCACGACCCCTGCTACCTCGGTCGCCACAACGGCGTCTACGCCCCGCCCCGCGAGCTCATCGGCGCCCTGCCGGGTGTCGAGCTCAAGGAGATGGAGCGCACGAAGGAGAAGTCGTTCTGCTGCGGCGCCGGCGGCGCCCGCATGTGGATGGAGGAGAAGCTCGGCACGCGGATCAACACCAACCGCACCGAGGAGGCGATCGCCACCGGGGCGGAGCGGATCGCCATCGGCTGCCCGTTCTGCCGGGTGATGCTGTCCGACGGCCTCACCGCGGCCCAGTCCGAGGGCAAGGCCGAGGAGGTCGAGGTCGTCGACGTCGCGCAGATGCTGCTCGCCGCGGTGAAGCGCCCCGGCGACGACGTCCCCACCGAGGCCGAGACCAGCGAGCCCGCCCCCGTCTGACCCCTCGCCCCCACCCCGGCTTTGGGTGTCCAGACGGTCGGATTTCCGACCACTTGGGCACCCAAAGCGAGGGTCGGGGTCGTCCGGACCCGTCAGCCGCGGCGGCCGGCGTCGGCCTTGAGGCGCGCTTCCTCGTCGAGGAGGCGCGCCTCGTCTGCTGCGGGGGCCGCGCCACCGCGCGAGGCCGGCCACCACCACGCGGTATGCGGCTGCGCCGGCTTCTGGGGGTAGGCGTCCACGAGCCGCTCGACCATCCCCACGAGCACGTCGTGCACCCGCGTCGTCAGCGCCTCGGCGTCCTCGCCCGGCATCGGCGTGATCGGGTCGCCGACGAGTACCTGGACGGCGGTGCCCCGGCGCAGGCTCCAGCGTCCCCCGACGGTGAAGATGCGGTGCACCCCCCAGTGCGCGACCGGCACGATCGGCGCCCCGGTCCGCAGGGCCAGGTAGGCGGCGCCGCGCTTGACGTCCACCCGGTCCTTGACGACGAACGCCCGACCGATCGTCGCCTCCGGGTAGATGCCGACGACCTCGCCGGCGAGCAGGGCGCGGTACGCCGAACGGGCCGCCGTCTCGCCGTGGGCGCGGTCGACCGGGATGTGGTGCATGCCGCGCAGCAGCTGGCCGGAGACCGGTGCGTCGAACACCGACTTCTTGGCCATGAACCGCACCAGCCGCCCCCTGGCCGTCGCCACCAGCCCGACGAACATGAAGTCGATGAAGCTGCTGTGGTTGGCCGCGACGATGACCGGTCCGGTCTGCGGCAGGCGGTACGCACCCCGGACGTCGATCCGCAGCCCCAGCGCCCGGAACAGGACGTGGCAGGCGCGGATCACGAGTCGGTAGGTCAGGTCGGGCACGCCGGTCATTCGGAGCCGACGCCGCTCACGGTTGGACCCTCACGCCACCTCGGCCATCAGCGCGGCCAGCTTGGCCCTGGTGCTGATCTCGAGCTTGCGGAAGATGTGCGACAGGTGCGCGTCCACGGTGCGTGGCGACACGAACAGCTGCTCGCCGATCTGCCGGCTGGTCAGCCCCTCGGCCACGAGCTCGGCCACCGCCCGCTCCGCCCGGGTCAGCACCCCCAGCGCCGAGACGACCTCGGGCTCGTCGCCGGTCGCGAGGTCGGTCACGGCCGCCAGCCCGGCGGGGGTGAGGTGACCACCGGACACCCAGCTCGACGGGCAGTCGCGCGGTGAGCCCGCGGCATACGGGACACCGGGGCGGGTGCGGCCGACCGCCCCGCGCGGCGCCCGCAGCGCTGCCGCGGCTCCCGCCAGCTGCCGGTATGCCGCCGTGCCCGGCTCCGCGGCCGCGGCGAGGCCATCGAGCGCATCGGCCGCGCGCAGGGGCATGGGGATGTCAGTGGCCCGACGCAGGGCGGACAGGTAGGACGGGCGGGCCTGGGTGGGGTCGCCGGTGGCCATGAGGGCGTCGGCGACGAGCAGCCGGCCCTCCACGCCGTCGCGGCCGAGCCGGCTGCTGTCCGCGAGGACCACCGTGTCCGCCGCCCGGCCGGCGGCGCGGCCGAGGTCACCGGCGGCGAGCAGGTCGCGGGCGTCCTGGAGCTGGACGACGACGCGCACGGCCCACGGGAGGTTCTCGATGTCGACGTCGAGCTCGGCACCCGGCCGGCCGGTCACCAGCCGCACGACGGTGTCGGCGAGCAGGGCGATGCGGTCCTCGTGGAGCTCCTGGGCCTGGGCGAGGGCGTACAGCGCCAACGACTCCGCCTCGACGAGTCGACCCTGCTCCCAGGCGACCTTGGCCTGCAGGGTGCGCGCCGACAGGGCGATCCACCGCTCGTCGGCAGGTGGGGCGTCGACGATCAGGGCACCGAGCCGCTCGGCCTCCGCCAGGTCACCGCTGGCGACACACACGTCCATGAGGGTCCGACGCACCTGGCGGACGACGTACGGGTCGTGCTGGCCGAGCAGGAGGGTCCGCTCGGCGTCGGCGCGTGCCTGCGCGAGGTTGCCGGCGTCGAGGTGCATCTCGGCGCGGATCGCGGCGTTGCGGGCGAACTCCAGGCTGCGCGCGCCGTCCTCGAGACCCGAGGCGTGCTGCTCCGCCCGGTCGAGCAGGCGCAGGCCCTCGTACGTGCCGCGAACCTCGGAGGCACAGATCCCGGCCCGCCGGGCGAGCTGCGAGCCGATGGTCGCCGGGCCGTCACCGCTGTCGAGGACCGACTCGAGCAGGTCCACCGCGTCGCGGGCACGCATCGCGGTGTAGAGCGAGGAGAAGGCACGGTTGGCGAGGTCGTACGCCTCCGGGCGTCGAGCGTCGTCGGCCGCGGCATGCCGGACGGCGGCGGCGACCAGCGGCACCTCGGCGAGCCACGGCGCATCAGCGGCCCCGGTGTTGTAGCCCTCCGGGATGGCCCGGTCGGCCCAGCGCAGGAGGCCGTCCATCGCCTCCTGCTCGTCCGCGGTCGCCCGAGCGAGCTCCCGTCCCACCTCGCGCAGCGGCGGGAGCATGTCGAACCGTCCGTCGGACTGCACCTCCACGAGGCTGCGGCGGGCCAGGGCCGAGGCGAGCTGGACCGCCGCGGGCCGGGACACCTCGCACAGGTCGGCCAGCGCATCGAGGCCGACCGGTCGACCGACGACCGCGAGGCGACGGAAGCACCTGCGTTGGTCCTCGTCGAGGAGGTCGTAGGAACCGCGGACGGCCTCACCCATCGTCCCGACGGGGGCCACGTCGCTCACGCCGATCAGGGCGATCTGCACCGCGAGCTGTTCGATCAGGGACGGCAGGCCACCACTGGCCCGCAGCAGCCGACGCAGGGTGCGGTCGTGCTGGACGACGTCCACCGTGTGCCCGCCTGCTGCGGCGACGCGGGCGAGGAGGAGCTCGACCGCGGCTCCCTCGAGGGGCTGCGACGCGGTGGGGACCGGCAGGGGCTGGATCCGCAGGACGTTCTCGTGGGTGCGTCCGGCCACCGTCGTCGCCGTGCACAGGAGGCGGAACGCCGCAGCGTCCTCGACGAGGTCGTTGACGATCTCGCCCAGCCCGTCGATCGAGTCGACCCCGTCGAGCACGAGCAGGAGGTCGCGCCCGTCGAGGGCTCGTTTGAGGGCCATCGCCGCCGAGTCCCCGGGGGCGACCTCCGCGCCGAGCGCGTCCAGGCAGGCGGTGACGAGGGTGTCGGCGGTGGGGTTCGTGTGCCCACTCACCCAGGCGCTGGCCGCGGCCGATGCCGCCACGTGCCGGGCGACCAGGGTCTTGCCGCAGCCCGGGGCGCCGGTCAGGGTCACCCACCGGTGGCTCCCGAGGAGTAGGCGGAGGCGATCGAGAACGTCATCGCGCCCCACGCACGGTGTCAGCACCCAATCAGGCTACCCAGACACCCGGCCAATATCGGTGGTTTTACCGATGCCCTCCCGGGCGGCCGCCGACAGGCTGGACCCGACACGAGCAGGACCTGTGGCCACGGGAGACGTGGAGGGGCGTGTCCGGCGGCCACGGACCCGGCTCATGTGGGTCGGGGGACCCGATGACAACGGCCGAGTGAGGTTCCGGGGGGATCCTCTCTCGGCCGTTGTCACGTCCGGGCCCGTCAGACGCGGTCAGGCGTCCGTCCGCGCGCGTCCGGCGCCGTCAGGCGGACGCCGATGGACGGGGCGGTCAGCCGAGGCCGTTCTTGGAGAGGAACTCCTTGGCCACCGCGTCGGGGTCCTTCTTGTCGCTCACGACCTCCTTGAGGAGGGCCGCCAGGGTCGTGGTGTCGAGCTTGGCGGACACCGCGTTGAGCGCACCCTCGACGGTGGGGTCGCTCTTGCTCTTGGTGATGAGCGGCACGACGTTCTGCGCGGCATACATGTTCTTGGGGTCCTCGAGCGCCACGAGGTCGTTCTCGGCGATGCTCGGGTCGGTGGTGAACAGGTCACCGGCGTCGATCTGGCCGTTCTTGAGCGCCTGAAGGGTCAGCGGGCCGCCGGCGTCGAGCGGACGGAACTGCTTGAACTCCAGGCCGTAGATCTTCTTGAACCCGGGGATGCCCGTGTCGCGGGTCTTCCACTCCGGGGGACCACCGACGGTGAGGTCCTGGCTCTTGCCCTTGAGGTCCGCGATCGACTTCACGCCGAGCTCGTCCGCGCGGGACTTCTTCATCACCAGCGCGTCCTTGTCCTCGGCTGCCGACTTGTCCAGGACGGTGAGGGCAGCCGGTACCGAGGACTTGAGCTCGGTGTAGACCGCGTCGGCGTCGGTGCCGGTCTGGCCCTTCTTGAAGTAGTCACGGAGCACGCCGGTGTACTCCGGGATCAGGTCGATCGACCCGTCCTGGAGCGCCGGGATGTAGGCCTCACGGGCACCGATGTTGAGCTTCTTGGTGACCTTGACGCCCTTGGCCTCGAGGGCTCCGGCATAGATCTCGGCCAGCAGGGCGCTCTCGGGGAAGTCGGCCGAGCCGACGGTGATGCCCCCGGCTGCCGCGCTGCCCGACGACGAGCTGCTCGTGGAGGCGAGCGGGTCGCCCCCGGAGTTGCCGCACGCCGCGGTGGCCATCAGGGCCGCAGCGGTGGCGATGGTCAGGGTGATGCGACTCAGCTTCACGGTCCTGCTCCTCAGTGTGGTGACTTCGACGAATCGATGAACTCGGTGGTCAACGGGCCGGAGCGTCAACGGTACGCCCGGAGGAGTCAATCTCTACATCGACAGGGGTATTCCCGGAAGGGGCTGTCCGCGATCGGCGCCCCGCCCTCCCGGAGGTGGCCGGGCCGGCGCCGAGGCCGGGTGAGACGACCGATCGCTGCACCAGGGACATGAGCAGGTCGATGACCAGGGCCAGCACGGCGACGAGGATCGCGCCGGAGGCCATCTGCGCGAACTCGTGGACCTTCTGGCCGTCGATGATGAACCGGCCGAGCCCCCCGGTGCCGGCGACGGCCGCCAGGGTCGCGGTCGCGATGACCTGGAGGATGGCGGAGCGGACCCCGGAGAAGATCAGGGGCAGGGCGCAGGGCACCTCCACCTGCCGAAGCACCTGCATCCCCGTCATCCCCATGCCCTTGGCCGCGTCGCGGGCTCCCGGGTCGACCCCCTCCACCCCGGAGTAGGCGCCGGCCATGATCGGTGGGATCGCGAGCACCACGAGCACGATGATCGCCGGCACGAGGAACGCGGAGTCCCCCGCGAGCTTCGGGAACAGCCAGAGCACCATGAGGTAGAGCAGGCCGAGGCTGGGTATGGCGCGGGCCGCACCCGCGAGGTTCACGGCCAGGAACCGGCCGCGGCCGGTGTGCCCGATGGCCAGGCCCGCCGGGATGGCGATGAGGCAGGCGAGCACCATCGCCAGGGCGGAGTACCAGAGGTGCTCGACGATGCGCGACGCGATGCCGTCCGAGCCCGACCAGTGGGCCGGGTCGAACAGCCAGCCGAGGATGTTGGGGATCATGCGCGGCTCCCCGTCGCCCGGACCCAGGGCGTGAAGGCCCGGGTGAGAAGGAGGATCACGCCGTCGAAGACGAGGGCGAGCACCACGCAGCCGACGATGCCGACGATGAGCGGGTCGTAGAAGTCACGGCTGAAACCGTCGGAGAAGAACAACCCGAGCTGGGGGATGCCGATGATGGTCGCGACGCTGGCGATGCTCACGTTGCTGACCGCAGCGACCCGCAGCCCGGCTGAGATCACGGGGACGGCCAGCGGCAGGTCGACCGCGAAGAACCGCTTGACCGGCGTGTAGCCCATCGCCGTGGCCGACTGCTTGACCGACTCCGGCACCGCGCCCAGGCCGTCGGCGACGGTGCGCACGAGCAGGGCCAGGGTATAGAGCGTCAGGCCGACGACGACGTTCGTCGGGGAGATGATCTGGGTGCCGATGATGGCCGGCATGAGCACGAAGAGCGCGAGGCTGGGGATCGTGTAGAGGAGCCCGAACCCCGCGATGAGTGGCACGAAGAGCGGGCGGTAACGACGCGCCAGCCACCCGAGCGGGAGCGCGAGCAGGAGGCCGATCACCAGCGGCAGGCCGGCGAGGTAGGCGTGCTGGAGGGTGCGTGTCCACACCAGGTCGAGGTGGTCGATGAACCAGGTCATGGCAACGCCTCAGGCGCCCGACGTCCGCGGGGCCGCCTGGGCCGCACCCGGGCGCTGGGGGTCCTCGAGCTCCGGGCGGTCGGTCTCCTCGATGGCGGTGAGCACCTCGTGCGCGCGGACCGTGCCGACCAGCGCGCCCGCGTCGTCGACGATCACGCCGCGGCGGCTCGGGCTCGACAGGGCCGCGTCGAGGGAGGCGCGCAGCGGACCGCTGGCCCGCGCGACGGTGCCACCGCGGTGCAGCACCTCGGTGGTGACGTCACCGGCGACCCGCTTGGGCTCGACCCAGCCCAGCGGGCGGTTGCCGTCGTCGACGACCAGCACCCAGTCGGCGTCGATGTCCTTGACCGACTCGCCCATGGCCACGGTGCGCTCGGACGCGAGCGGCAGTCGCGGAGTCTGCTGGAACGACAGCGCGCGGTAGCCGCGGTCACGGCCCACGAAGTCGGCGATGAAGTCGTCGACCGGGTGGGACAGCAGGTAGGCGGGCTCGGCGATCTGGGCGAGCTTGCCCCCGACGCGCAGCACCGCGACCTGGTCACCGAGCTTGATCGCCTCGTCGATGTCGTGCGTGACGAACACGATGGTCTTGCCGAGATCCCCCTGCAGGCGCAGGAACTCGTCCTGCAGCTGCTCCCGCACGACGGGGTCGACAGCGCTGAACGGCTCGTCCATGAGCATCACCGGCGGGTCCGCCGCGAGCGCGCGGGCGACGCCGACGCGCTGCTGCTGCCCACCGGACAGCTGGGCGGGGTACCGCTTCGCGAACGCCGGGTCGAGGCCGACGCGCTCGAGCAGCTCCATCGAGCGCTTCTCGGTCTCGCGACGGTCCATCCCGAGCAGGCGGGGCACGGTGCCGACGTTGTCGAGGACGGTGCGGTGCGGGAAGAGGCCCGCGTGCTGGATGACGTAGCCGATGCCGCGTCGCAGCTCGGCCTCCTTCATCCGCTTCGTGTCCTTGCCGTCCAACGTGATCGTGCCGGAGGTGGGCTCGATCATCCGGTTGATCATGCGCAGGGAGGTGGTCTTGCCGCAGCCCGAGGGGCCGACGAGCACCGTGATCTGGCCCGTGGGTGCCTCGAGGCTCAGCTCGTCGACGGCCACGGTGCCATCCGGATACCTCTTGGTCACCCCGTCGAAGACGATCATGCGTGCCAACCTAATGCAGGGCACTGACCAGCGCAGTCCTCCTGAGACCGGACCGAGACCTGCCGGCCCCCCGCGCGATACTGGCGCGGTGGACCACACCCTGGCGCTCGACGGCAGCAGCCTCGACCTCGACGGCCTCCTCCTCGCGGCTGCGGGCACCCTCACCACGGCCGAACCGGTGGCCCTGGCTCGGGCCGCCGCCTCGCACGAGCTGGCCGCGACCATCAGCGCCGAGCGCCCTGTGTACGGCCGCACCACCGGTGTCGGCGCAGCCCGCGAGGAGAGCACGGACTCCGCCGTGGACCACGGCTTGCGGCTGCTGCGCTCGCACGCCGCCGGCTGGGGCGCGGTCGTCCCGGACCACGTCGTCCGGGCAGCCCTCGCGGTGCGCGCCAACCAGCTCCTGGCGGGTGGGAGCGGCGCCAGCCCGGAGCTCGCGAGCGCGCTGGCCGCCCTCGTCGGCGCACCGTCCGCCGACCTCCCCGTCGTCCATCGGTACGGGTCGCTGGGCACCGGCGACCTCACGTCGCTGGCCGAGGTCGGCCTGGCGCTCATCGGCGAACGCGACCGGGTCGGGGGGCACCGTCGTGCCGACCTCGCCCTCAGCTCGGCCGACGCCCTGCCGTTGATGTCCTCGAACGCGTTCGCGATCTCAGAGACCGGCCTCCATGCCGCGTCGCTGCACGCGCTGGCCCGGGCCGCCGACACCGTCTGCGCCCTCAGCTTCGTCGCCCTGCGCGGCAACCCCGAGGCCGTCAGCACCACCGCCGCCGACGCGACCCCGTTCCACGGCGCCCGCGAGGTCGCCCGCGTCCTGCGCGAGCTCCTCGACGGCCAGCCGGGCGAACCCGCGCACCTGCAGGACTTCTTCGGCCTGCGCACGTGGCCGCAGGTCCACGGCCCGGTCCTCGACACGGTCACCGACCTCAAGGCGGTGGTCGAGACCGCGGCCAACACGGCCTCGGAGAACCCGCTCTTCACGGTGAGCGAGGACGGCGGGCGGGTCACCCACCACGGTGGCTTCCACGCGGCATACCTCGTCCTGGCCGTGGACTCCGCCCTGCTGGCGCTCACGCGCTCGGCGCAGGCGGTCCAGTCACGGGTGAGCCACGTGCTCACCGACTCGGCGAGCGGCCTGCCGCTGTTCCTGTCGGACGCCACCGCCGGCTCGTCGGGTGTGCTGATCGCGGAATACGTTGCCGCGTCGGCACTCTCGACGATCCGTGGGCACGCCTCCACGCCATCCAGCGTCCAGACCGCCGGGGTGTCGGCGGGCATCGAGGACGACGCGTCCTTCGCCGGCATGGCAGCGGTGCGACTCGGCGAGGCGACCGCCGCCTACCGCCGGATGCTCGCGGTCGAGCTCGTGTGTGCCGTGCGAGCGCTCCGGATGCGCGGCGTCGCCCCGGTCGGTGAGCTCGCCGCCGCGCTCGCGAAGTGTGCGCAGCTCCCCTCGGGCTTCGAGGACCGGGACCTGTCCCCCGAGCTCGTCGTCGCCGAACGCATCGTCGAGGGGTATGCCGTCAACACCCCGCAGGAGCGCTAGCGGGACCGGTGCTCGTCCTGTCCGACCCGGGTGTCGGCCCGGTAGGGCTCGACGAGCAGGTGCTGCACGAGGTAGTCGGCCGACCGCTCGTGCCAGTACCCCGCTCGGCGCAGCATCGCGTGGGTGTCGTTGTCGACGCGCTCGTAGGTGACGTCGGCACCGAGTCGTTCCATCGCGGTCGCCATCGCGCGGGAGGCCTTCGCGGAGGTCATCCGGTCCAGCGACCCGTGCATGACGAGCAGGTGCAGGTCGGGGTGCCAGCGCGGCCGGTCCGGTCCCTCCACCCAGGGCGCCAGGGCCACGATGGCGTGGATCCGCTCGTCGTCGGCGAGGTGCAGCGCCACCCGGCCGCCCATCGAGTGGCCGAGCAGGCCGATCGGGACACCGGGGTACTTCGCGGCGATCTGCTCGAGCGCCAGTCGGGTGTCCGCGAGAGGACTGGCCTCGGCACCGTTCCAGCCACGCACGGCATACCGGAGCTCGGCCACGGCGACCTCCCCCTCACCGGCACGCGCCACGGCGGCCGCGAAGGGTCGCATGCGCAGCACCGCTCCCTGCCACGGGCGTACGGGGCCGCGACCCTTGGAACGGCCACCGTGCAGGACCAGGACGATCGCGCGGGGGTTCTCGACCTCGGTGGGCCAGAGCAGGCGTGCGGCGGGCATGGGCGTGGTTCTCCTCGAGCAGGGACGACGCCTGGTGTTCGACGCCGGGGCGCCCCCGGATGGCCCGAGGACGCCGTGCGGTTCAACGCCCGGACCCGCCCGGCTATGCCGTGCGCTCGGACACAGCCGGCCTGCGGTCGGGCGCCGCCCGCCTGCGCTCAGACGTCGGTGGTGCGGAAGCTCTGGAACGAACGGCTCGCCGTCGGCCCGCGCTGGCCCTGGTAGTGCGACCCGTACTTGGCGCTGCCGTACATGTTCTCGACCGGCGAGGAGAGGCGGAAGAAGCAGAGCTGGCCGATCTTCATCCCCGGCCACAGCTTGATCGGCAGGGTGGCGACGTTGCTCAGCTCCAGCGTGACGTGGCCGGTGAACCCGGGGTCGACGAACCCGGCCGTCGCGTGGGTCAGCAGGCCGAGGCGACCCAGGCTGGACTTGCCCTCGACGCGGGCGGCGACGTCGTCGGGGAGGGTGACGGCCTCGTAGATGGAGCCGAGGACGAACTCCCCCGGGTGCAGCACGAACGGCTCACCCTTCTCCACCTCGACGAGGCGGGTCAGGTCGGGCTGGTCCTCCGCCGGGTCGATGTAGGGGTACTTGTGGTTGTCGAACAACCGGAAGAACCGGTCGAGCCGCACGTCCACGCTCGACGGCTGGACCATCTCGGGGTCCCACGGGTCGAGGACCACCCGTCCGGAGTCGATCTCGGCCTTGATGTCACGGTCGCTGAGCAGCACGGGGAGAGACTAACGCCCGAGGTATGGCGCGTGGCCGGGTTCGCCAGCCCGCGGCGGCCCCGGCGCTGCCGGTTGGCAGGCCGCGGCAGGCGGGGTGGTCAGGCCGCGGCGAGGCGGGGCGGTCAGGCCGCGGCGAGGCGGCGCTGGGCGACGACGACGTGCTGGGCGACTGCACCGGCCATGGCCAGGCCGATGAGTAGGACGGCCAGCGGCATGTCGGGCCCGACGACGGCGACCCCGAGGACGACGACCGACAGCGCGACCGCCGGCACCGCGGTGCGCGGGTCGTGGTCGGCTCCGGCGTGGAGGGCCGCGAGGACCATGGCGTAGACGGCGATGGGCACGGCGAGGGCGAAGGCGATCGCCCGCGACGACGCGACGGCATCGTGCTCCACGACGTCGACCGCCGCTGCCAGACCCGCACCCACGGCCGCGACCGCGGCGAAGACGAACACGTGGGCATAGGAGAAGACCCACGTCATCGTGCGGCCCTGGCCGATGAGGTCGACGTGCTCGCGCTTGAAGTACAGCCACCAGAGGGAGAACACGATGAGCAGTCCTCCGACCGCGAGCATCACCAGCCCCGGGGTCAGCCCCTGACCACCTCCACCCTCCGCGGCCGGCCCGACCGCGTGGCCGGCGTTGCTGCCCTCGACGACGGGCTTGGCGAGGACGCCCTGGATCGCCTGGACGCTGGCGAGGATGACCTCGCCGAGGACGATGATCGTGAACAGGCCGTACCGCTCGGCGATGTGGTGCGGGTGGAACGGCGTTGCGCCACCTCGCTGTTCGGCGACCACCGGGACGGTGATCTCGGCGAGGACGAGCAGACCGAACGTCAGGTAGAGCACGCCGTCGCCGTGCAGGGCGAGCCGCGCTATCCACAGGACCTGGACGACGGTGATACCGACGGCGTACGTCATGGCGGTGGTTCGGTGGGGGGTGTCGCCCTTGGCCACGCGCAGCCAGAGCGCGACCATCGCGAGGCGCATCACGGCATACCCGGTCACGACGGCGACCGACTGCCCATCGTCGAACAGGTCCGGCACCCCCGCCGCCAGCAGCAGCGAGCCGGCCATGATCGCGAAGGTGAGCAGGCGGTAGACCACGTCGTCGCAGTCGTAGGCCGAGGCGAACCAGGCGTAGTTCATCCACGCCCACCAGATCGCGAAGAAGACGAGGACGAAGCCCGGGATCGCCTCGTAGTGCGCCGCCGACAGCCCGTGGTGCAGCTCGGCGGCGGCGCTCGCGATGGCGACGACGAACACGAGGTCGAAGAACAGCTCGAGCGGCGAGGCGACGCGGTGCGCCTCGTGCGGGTCCCGCGGTCCCATGCGGCGGACCAGCGGGATGAGGTTGAGGGCGCTCACGAGTGGAGCGTACGACCCCCGGCGACGGGGTGTCCGGTATGCCGCGTGGCGTCGGTTAGACTGCCTGCCGCGTCGCCCTTTCGGGGCGACGTGCGCCGGTGTAGCTCAATGGTAGAGCGCCAGCTTCCCAAGCTGGACACGCGAGTTCGATTCTCGTCACCGGCTCCAACGACAGAGGGACCCTGCACGCTTTTCGCAGGGTCCCTCTGTCGTTGAACGAAGCATGCCGAGAATCGGGAGGAGGCAGGGAGCGAGGGACGAGCGACCGCTCTGCCGACGGATCTCGTCACCGGCTCAGAACGACGATGGACCCAGACACGCTTTCCGTCTGGGTCCATCGTCGTCTGCTGGGGAGGCCGCACCCACCCGACGAAGGCAACTGATCACAGTGACGGCCTGTTGCTCGCCAGACTCCCCCGCAACGGCGGCAACTGATCACAGTGAGCAGCAGGTCGCCTCGAAGCCCACTCGTTTACCGGCTCCCACCGCGAGATCTGGTAGCCATGACCTCATGAAGATCGGGAACACACAGGTCCGCCCAGTCGGGGGCGCCCCGGGATGTCTGACGATGATCCTGGTCTCGGTGGTGCTGTCGGTCGTGCTCACCGTCCTGCTCAACCTCGTCCTGCGCTGACGGGACGGACACGGACCGCATCCACGACAGCGCCGCGGTCATCGAACGGCTGCTTGTCAGCCGAGCCGCGAGCCCTCATCATGCAAGGGGTGGAGTCGGAGGTGCTCGCAGCGTGGTTCAGTGCCCCCGATCAAGGGGGATTGATGCCGACGAGTGACGAGCACTCACCGGGAGTCGACACTGACGCGGCGCCGGGTAACGGGCATGCGAGCGGGTCTCGCCTCGGTCACCATCTGACTCGGGTGCCACCGACCTGGTATCGCTGGCTGGGTGTCCTCGTGGGTCTGGCACCGGCCGTCGGCATCGCCTCGAAGCGAGGCTGGGCCGTGGGAGGACTGGCGGCCGTCCTCTACGGAGGTTTGGCGCTGCTCTTCGCCCTGCGCCCGGAGGGCGTGAGGAGCTGGTCCCGGCGGCATCCCACGCTCGATCGCGCCTTCCTCGGACCGTTGGTGCTGTTCGCGGTCGCCTACTTCACGTCATTGCCCCTCTGGCTGTGTGTCCTGATCGGGGTGGTGGGCAGTGGACTCGGAATCGCGCTCGGAGGCTACCTGGAGAGGCGCCGCGCGATTCGGTCGGCATAGACGCCCGGCAACAGGTCCAGGGACGGGATCAATAGCAAGCCACCGGAGCGGCATCACTCACAGCTGGACCACGAGATCGCCGGGGGCGACCGACCCGGCTTCGACGACGCGGGCATCGACACCGAACACGGGCGGACCATCAGGACCAGCCAGCGCTGCCAGCAGACCGCCAGCGCGTAGGCCGGTCCGCGGATCTGCGTCCACGACGGCGCACCGGTCGATCGCGCCGACGATCTCGATCACCGCCGCACCGACCTGCAGGCGACTCCCCGGCAGTGGATCCGAGGCCGCCTCGAGCGTCATGGTCGCCCTGAACCGTTCGGCCAGGTCTGTCGGGACGTCCTGGCCAGCTGCTCGAAGGGCGTGCTCGAGCTGGTGGAGGGCGCCGGTCGTGACGACGGAGACAGGTGCGCCCCACACGACCTGACCGGGATCGGAGGCACACAGTGTGGCGGGCCGCCCGAGCACCGCGGAGAGGCACGCGTCCAGCGCCCCGTCGAGGGGACGGAGCAGCACAGGGCGACCCCAGTAGTCACCAGTGACGGGCCCCCCGGTCCGATCCGTTGAGCCCGAGACCGCTGTGCCGTCAGGGAACTGCAGGGTCAGCAGATCTGCGTCCACCCGGGCCTCGACCCGGGCGAGCGACGGGTGGGCCACGGTCCGCAGCACGTGGTGGGTGGCCGGGTCGGCGATCGCGAACCTGCGGTCGCCCTCGGCACCGTCGGCCGTCAGCTGGACCGACGACCGGGTCAGGTGACGGGTCCCCTTGATGGCGGCGAAACCGACCCGTTGGACACGCATCTGTGCACCCTCGCACGGCCGGGGTCAGTCGACGAACACGTTCCAGCAGATCTCGTTGCGCCGAGCCTGGTCCTCGAGGACGAGCCCCCGGATCGCCGACGGCAGCCGCTCGCGCTGCCACGCGCACTCGCGCCAACCTGCCTCGTCGGCCGACCCGGCAGGCACCGACGCCCGAACGGCCTTGATCGCGTAGGCCGCTGCCCCGAGGTCGTGCTCGGCGACGTGGACGACGACGGCCGCCTGCCCGGCGGCATACGCGGCGAAGCGTGGTGCCCCGACGAGGGGCCGGGCGGCTCCCATCGCGTGGCCGCCCACAGCGCGGGTCCTCATCATCGGCAGCTCCCCGCGCACCCAGGCGCGGGCGGCCTCGATGGCCGCCCGCGGTCTGGGGTCGCCCGGGCACCGCGACTCGAACAGCGCGAGCACGTGCCCCGCGCAGTCAGCCGCCCACAGCGCCAGCAGGTGGTGGTGCTCGTCGGTCAGGGTCCCGCCTCGCCGGATGGTGACGAAGCGGGGATCCCTGACCGACGGGAGGATCACGTCAGTCGGCGACGTAGAACATCCGCTTGTTGACGAACTCGTCCATGCCGAGCGGTCCGAGCTCGCGACCGAAGCCGCTGCGCTTGACCCCGCCGAACGGCACCTCGGCGCCCTCACCGGCCGGGGTGTTGACGTTGGACATGCCGACCTCGAGCCGCTGCGCGATCTTCATGGCCCGCTCCGGGTCCTTGCTGAACACCGCGCCGCCGAGGCCGTACTGCGTGTCGTTGGCGAGCTCGAGGGCCTCCTCGTCGCCGGTCACCTTGTAGACGACCGCGACCGGGCCGAAGAGCTCCTCGCGGTAGGCGCGCATCTCCTTGGTGATGCCGGTGAGGACGGCGGGCGAGTAGTACGCCGCGGGACCGTCGCTCAGGACGCCGCCGGCGTGCAGGGTGGCGCCCTTGTCGACCGCGTCCTTGACCTGCTCGGCGAGGGTCTCGGCGGCCTTGCGCGACGAGAGCGGCGCGAACGTCCCCTCCTCCTCGGCAGCTGGGTCGCCGGGGCGGAGGTCGATCGCGTGCTCCGTGAGCCGGGCCACGAAGTCGTCGAACACGTCGTCCATGACGATCATCCGCTTGTTGGAGTTGCAGGCCTGGCCGGTGTTGCTGATCCGGGTCTCCCACGCGGTGTCGGCCGCAGCAGCCGCGTCGTCGGTGTCGAGGATGACGTACGGGTCCGAACCACCGAGCTCGAGCACGCACTTCTTGAGGTTCTTGCCCGCGATCGACGCGACGACCGCGCCCGCACGCTCCGATCCCGTCAGCGAGACGCCCGCGATCCGCGGGTCGGCGATGATCGTCTCGATCTGCCCGTGGTCTGCGAACACGTTGACGTAGGCACCCTCGGGCAGTCCTGCGTCCTTCATGATCTGCTCGACGGCGAGCGCGGAACCAGGCACCGACTCGGCGTGCTTGAGGATGATCGTGTTGCCCAGCATCAGGTTCGGGGCCGCGAACCGAGCGATCTGGTAGAAGGGGTAGTTCCACGGCATGATCCCGAGCAGCGCTCCGATCGGGAGCTTCTGCACGACCGCCTTGCCGCCGGAGAACGTCTTGATCGGCTGGTCCGCGGCCAGGGTCGGGCCCTCGTTCGCGAAGTAGTCGAAGATCTCCCCGCAGAACTCCGCCTCGCCGATGGCCTCGCTCAGCGGCTTGCCCATCTCGCGGGTGGCGATCGCGCCCAGCTCGTCCTTGCGCTCGACGAACAGCTCCGCGATCCGGTGCACGACCTTGGCCCGCTCCTCGATCGGCACGTCCTTCCACGACGTGTATGCCGCGTGGGCGGCGGCGAGCGCAGCCTCGACCTGCTCGTCGGTCGCCGTGTCGAACGTCTTCTCCACCTCACCGGTGGCCGGGTTGGTGATCGCGTAGGTGGGGGAGGTCTGGGTGTCGCTCATCGCACTTCTCCTGTTGCTCGGGACTCTCCTCCCGAAACTATCTCCTCGGGCCGTGCCGTGCCGAGGTGCCCGGGTCGTGCCGAGCCGCCCGGCCACTGATCAGGGCGAGACCCATCCACGCATGAGGGCGCCGAGGAAGAGGAAGACGCCCACGACGACCACGTGGAACAGCCCTGCCAGGATCGCCACCACCTTCCAACCCGGGCGACGCTCGTGACGAATCGCCATCACCGCCGCTCCGAGACCGACGACGCAGACCCAAGGCTCGAGGATGGTCCCGCGCTGGGTGGCCTCGAGGACCACGATGGGGGCGTAGAAGCCGAGCACGCAGATCAGGGCGATCGGAGCCCACCACGTTGGCTCGATCCTGGGCGACGTCGAGGACGTCGGGCGTCGCAGGGCATGTCGTTCCTTCGGGTCTGTGGCGGTCGAACCCCCTCGGGCCGATCCGGCGCAGATCCTTCCAGCGCCCGGCCCTGCACGACCTCCCCCGAACGGGCCGATGCGCGGACGACCCACGCGCCACCGGGTCAATCGGTAACCTCCAGACATGCGCACATGGGGGTGGGTCGCGGGGGCGACTGCAGTTCTGGTCCTGAGCGGGTGCTCGGCGTTCGGAGCGGAGGTCATCGACCTCGATGCATCCGCGAACGCCGGGAGCCACCCGGTAGCCAGCCCCACCGCCTCCACCACGAGCACTCCACCCGCACCGGCGGAACCCTGCGTCACCGTGTCGAAGGCTGCTCTGAAGGCTGTCGACCGCGTCGTCCGCGACAAGGGCGAGGAGAACACCGTGACCCGGGCCGGCGCCCAGCGGGACGTGGACTCCGGGATGTGGCTCGTGGTGGGCGCCTTCGGTGGGCCTGCGGGAGCCGGCGAGGGCGCCCTCGGCATCTGGGCCACGGAGCAGGATCCTCGCGCCGCGGACTTCGCCTCGCCGGTCCTGGCGGTCGACACCGCTGCCTCCGAGTGGTCCACCGCCGAACCCGCCCACGACATCGCGTACGACCCCGCCTACGCGCCGGTCGTCGTCTGCCTGCCCGACCCGAGCTAGATGACCGGGCTGTCGCGGTGGGCAGCGGCTGCCGTCGCCCACGTGGAGCGTTCGGCGGTGGGCGAGCCGCTCGACACCGAGCTCCGGGTCACCCTCAACTTCCACCCGGACCGCGACTTCCGCGGCACGCCGATCCTGCGGGCGATGGCCGCTGCCGGCACCTACCGCTCCCAGTTCGAGACGGGCACGGGCAACGGCGGCCTCACCGCCCGCCCGGGAGGCGCCCGCTGGCGCTGGGAGCAGCGCATCTTCGGCGGCGCGTATGCCGAGGCACCGGACCGCGAGCGGCCCAGGTATGGCGCGCTCAACCATCGTCGGCGGGCTGTCGGCGGAGCTCCCCGGTTCGGGTCGGCCCACCTGCGCCTGACCCGGGAAACGTTGGCCCGGACCACGTTCTGCTACCCGGACTCCGTCTTCGAGCCCGACCTCTTCGCGACCGCCGACCACTTCGACCTGGCGACTCGTGCGGACGCCGACCTCGCGAGCGGGAGGACCGACGACCTCGACAGCTATGTCGAGGCGCACGTGCACGGCGTCGTGGACCTCGCCCGGGACGTCGACGCACTGGTGCTCGACCCGTCGTTCCGGGGGACCGCGGTCGAGTCGGCGGCGAGGGACCTTCCGCTCACGGTCGAGTGGCACGACGGTTTCCGGCTGGGCCTCGACGTCGTCCGCGCCCATCCGGAGTACCGCGGCGAGCACGTCGTCGCGCTCGCCGAGCGGGTCGCCGTCGAAGGGTGGCTCACCCCCGACGTCATCGGTCACGCGGCGGCGACCGAACGGCACGACCGGCAGGCGCTCAAGCAGGTGTGGCACCACCTCGCTCGGTTCGGCGCCCCTGACTCCGCCGACGCAGGGCCCTCAGTCGAGGGCTGACTCGACGAGCACCGGGTGCTCGAGGTCGCTGTTGTCGACCACGAGGTCAGCGCGTTCCCACGGAGAACGCTGCGCGAAGTAGGTGCGCTGGGCCTCGACGTAGCGGCGCAGCTCCGGGTGCGCCGGGTCGGGGGGCGACCCGTCGCGCACCGCCATCCGCGCCGCCGACACCTCGAACGGCACCTCGACGAAGATCGTGAAGTCGAAGGCGCCCTCGAGCTCGTCCCGGTGCAGGAACAGCCCGTCGACCACGGCGACGGCACCAGCCGGCGCCACGTGGAGCGGACCCTGCAGGACCTCGTCGGTCACGACGTCGTGCCCGGCTGGTCGATACTGACGAGAACCGTTGCGGCCCAACGGGACCAGCGCCTCGGCGAGCAGCCGGTGGTAGTCGAACGAGTCGAGCCAGAACCCCTCGGGTGACGTCCTGCCACGGCGGTAACGCTCCGCCCGCACCCGGTGCCAGCCGTCGACGGAGAGCTCGACCACAGGCCGACCGAGGTCGCGCAAGGCACCGGCCAGCTCGGCGGCGAAGACCGTCTTCCCCGCTCCATCGACCCCGTCCACGCCCACCCTGACGCAGTCGTCGCCCACGGGCTGGGGCACGAGGGAGGCCACCTTCGCGACGAGGGCGGCGCGGGCGGCATACCCCTGCTCGCCCACCGAACCGGGCGAGCCGAGCGAACCGACCGAGCCGGGGCGGACCGGCTCAGACACCGGGGACGAGCCAGCTCAGCAGCGTCACGAACCCGATCACCGCGCAGATGACGAACAGGATGCCCACGGCGACGGCGATGATCACCGCGGTGTCGACGCCGCCCTCGCTGTCCCCCTCGGCGGCATCGAGACCGGCGGCAGGCTGGTCCTTCTCGACGCGGCGGCGCAGCGCGTCGACCCGCTTGTTGCCCTCGTGGTCGCGCACGGACCGCGGCAGGCTGTGCCACATCTGCACGAAGTTGTCGGCGTGCCGGTCGCGCCAGGCGTCCACGGCGGCGTCGACATCGGCACCACGACGGTTGGTGCCGAACCAGGCGGCGCCGGCCGACGGCAGGTCCCGCATCGCTGCGTGGACGTCACCGAGCAGGGCGAGGGCCTCAGGGTCGTACGTGCCAGCCACGTGACCGACGAGCACGTCCCGCGCCTTCCACTCCCGTCCGGCCTCGAGGTCGGCCCGCGCGCTGGTCACGACAGCATCGGCGGCGCTGCTGCGGCTTTCGGTCGGGCTCTGGTCGGTCACACCGCGAGTATGCCGCGTCCGGCGGATCGTCCGTTCTGGTGGGGTTCGCCACAGGGGGTTGCAATCATTACCCGCCAGTAGCACCATGGAAGTTACCGACCAGTACGGTCGGGACAACGCTGTTCGACACCGTGCGGAGGTGCCCGCGATGGGCCACTACAAGAGCAACCTGCGAGACCTGGAGTTCAACCTCTTCGAGGTCTTCGGCCGCCAGGACGTCCTGGGCCACGGCCCCTACGCCGAGGTGGACGAGGACACCGCCCGCGAGATGCTCAAGGAGGTCTCGCGGCTGTCCGAGAACGAGCTCGCCGCGTCCTTCACCGACGCCGACCGCAACCCCCCGGTCTACGACCCGAAGACGTTCTCGGTGACGATGCCCGAGAGCTTCAAGAAGTCTTACGCCGCCTACACGGACTCCGGCTTCTGGGCCGTCGACGTCCCGGGCGAGCTCGACGGCACGGTCGTCCCACCGTCGCTCAAGTGGGCCATGAACGAGATGGTGCTCGGCGCGAACCCTGCGATCGCGATGTTCGCCGCGTCCTACTCCTTCGCCAAGCTCCTGCACATCCTCGGCAACGACGAGCAGAAGAAGCTCGCCAGGTGGATCGTCGAGAAGGGGTGGCACTGCACCATGGTGCTCACCGAGCCCGATGCCGGTTCCGACGTGGGCGCCGGTCGCACCAAGGCCACCGACAACGGTGACGGCACGTGGAACGTCACCGGCGTCAAGCGGTTCATCACCTCGGCCGAGTCCGACATGGTCGAGAACGTCATCCACTTCGTGCTCGCCCGTCCCGAGGGCGCCGGACCCGGCACCAAGGGCCTGAGCCTGTTCATCGTCCCGAAGTTCCACGTGGACCTCGAGACCGGGGAGCTGGGCGAGCGCAACGGCGCCTACGTCACCAACCTCGAGCACAAGATGGGCCTCAAGGTCTCCACCACCTGCGAGGTCACCTTCGGCGAGAAGGAGCCGGCGGTCGGCACCCTCACCGGTGACATCCACGACGGCATCGCCCAGATGTTCCGTGTCATCGAGCACGCCCGCATGATGGTCGGCACCAAGGCGATATCGACCCTGTCGACGGCCTACCTCAACGCCCTCGACTACGCGAAGCAGCGCGTCCAGGGTGCCGACCTCACGCAGCAGGCCGACAAGTCCGCGCCTCGCGTCACGATCACGCACCACCCCGACGTGCGCCGTTCCCTCATGACGCAGAAGGCGTACGCCGAGGGCCTGCGCGCGCTCGTCGTGTACACGGCGACCCAGCAGGACATCGTCGACCAGGCGTTCCTCGAGAGCGGCTCGGAGGAGATCGCCCCCGACTCGCCGGCCGACACGGCCCGCCGCGTCAACGACCTGCTGCTGCCGATCGTCAAGGGCGTCGGCTCCGAGCGCGCCTGGGTCCTCCTCGGCACCGAGTCGCTCCAGACGCTCGGCGGTTCGGGGTTCCTGCAGGACTACCCGATCGAGCAGTACATCCGCGACGCCAAGATCGACACGCTCTACGAGGGCACGACGGCGATCCAGGGCCTCGACTTCTTCTTCCGCAAGATCATCAAGGACAAGGCGCAGGCCCTGTCCTACCTCGCGATGCAGATCCAGGAGTTCGCCAAGGACCTCGGGAGCACCGGCGGCACCCTGGACCGCGAGCGCGAGCTGCTCGGCAAGGGGCTCGAGGACGTCCAGGGGATCCTCGGGTTCATGGTCGGCGAGCTGATGAAGTCCGACCCGCGCCAGGACGGTGGAGACGTCACCAACCTCTACAAGGTCGGCCAGAACACCTCCCGGCTGCTGCTCGCCGCCGGCGACCTCGTCATCGGCTGGCTGCTCCTGCGCCAGGCCGAGGTCGCGCACCAGGCCCTCGAGTCCGGCACCGCGTCCGCGAAGGACCGTGACTTCTACCAGGGCAAGGTCGCCGCCGCGTCGTTCTTCGCCCGCACGATCCTGCCGAAGATCGCCGCCGAGCGGGCGATCGCCGAGGCCACCGACAACGCCCTCATGGACGTGCCCGAGTCGGCCTTCTGAGCCACGCGGCCCCGCGACCGGCGCTGGGCCACCAGCGGGTGGCCACCGGGAGCGGACGGGTGTGCCGTCCGCTCCCGGCGCGTGCGAAGGGCTGGCATCCCCCTGCGGATCCAGCCCTTCGACGCCCCTGCGGTCGCACCCCTCGGCACCCCCGTGCGCGACGGAACCACGACCTCTGCATGCTCTTCGGACCCACCCCCGTGAACGGATTGGTCACCCCCGGGCCTGACACGCATCCGCACATGACTGAGGGCGGGCCGCTCACGAGCGGCCCGCCCTCAGTGGTGCGTCGTCGTGCTCAGATGCCGCGGTCGCGGTCGACGTCGACCTCGTCGACGCGGGTGCCCGTGGCCGGGTCGGTGTGGCTGACCCGACGGGCCGAGTAGCCGCCTCCGGTCGTGGCCCGACGCGTCACGACGAGGGACAGCAGGATGGCGAGCACTCCGGCAGCCATGCAGATCCACCCCACCGTGGCGAGGTCGATCCCGGACACCGAAGCGTTGAGGGCGAACGTCAGGACGGCGCCGACGACGATGAGGAAGATGCCCAGTCCGATGTACATGTTCACTCCTGGAAGGTCGCGGGCGCAGGCTGCACCCAGTGGGTGCGAGCGTAGACCCGGCGCGCCTGACCTGCAGGAATGGCGCGCAGGGACAGCCGAAAGCATGACGCCCGGCGAAGGTGGGGCGCTCAGGCCCCCGGGCCCATGCCGCCGGTCGGGCCGTTGCCGGTGATGCGGTGCTCCTCGGCCGAGCGGCCCTGGTAGGGGTTGTCGCCCTTCTTCTCGAAGGTCGCACCGCGCCGGTTGAGCAGGAACGCCAGGACCGCGATGACGATGAGCAGGAGCAGGATCAGCTTGAGCATGGTTCCCCACCTCTCCGTGGCCCCGACAGGGCCGAGGACTCGAGACTAGGGCCCGGCCACGGTGAACGGTGCGAAACGTGCTGAACCAACCCCCTTGAGTTCGAACAGGTGTTCGAATACACTGGTCCCATGGCCGCGATCGCCACCGTCCGCACCGCCCCTCTCGGGACGGTCGAGACGCTGCGCCGCATCGACGGACTGCTGGACCGCCTCGACACCGGTGACGTCCGAGGTGGGGCCGCAGCCGCGCTCAGCCTCGGAGAGGTCGATCGGCTCATCGCGCGGCTGCAGTCCATGCGCCTGTCCCTGGTCGCCGAGGCAGACCGCTCGGAGATCGCCTCGGGGTCCGGGCTGACGGGTACCTCTGCCTGGTTGGCCCTCAGCACCCGCAGGGACGGGGGACAGGCTGCGCGTGACGTGCGGTTGGCAGCTGCCCTGGACAGTGACCTGCCGGCCACCCGTGCGGCGCTGGCGGCCGGGGACGTGTCGACCGAGCACGCCCACGTCATCGCGAGGGCGACGGCGCAGCTGCCCGACGGTCTGAGCCTGCACGAGCGCGCCGCCATCGAGGGCGACCTGGTGCGCCGCGCCCGTCTCGTCGACCCGGCCACCCTGCGCAAGGAGGGGCGGCGGATCCTGTCGGCGACAGAGCGTTCCCCGGCCGAGGTCAACGCGCACGAGGACCACGTGCTCCGTGCCGAGGAGGAGGCCGCCCTCGCGAAGTCGCGACTGACCTGGCACCACAACGGCGACGGGACGACGACCGGGCACTTCACCCTGCCGTCGTTGGCGGCGGCGATCCTGGCCAAGACCGTCCAGCAGATCGCCTCGCCGCGCCGGTTCGCCCAGAGGGCGGCCACGGTGGCGAAGGCGGCCGGCACCGGCACTCGAGCCGAGGTCGAGCTGGCCACGTGGGACGCGTTCCGGACGGCGGACGGCGACTGGGCCCACCGCTACGGCAAGGCCTTCGTCGAGCTGCTCGAGCACCTGCCCACCGACTCGTTGTCCGGCAAGGTGGCGGCGACCGTCGTGGTGACCATCGACCACGACCGCCTCGAGGCCGCCGTGGGAGCTGCCCACCTCGACACCGGTCAGGACCTCTCGGCCGGAGAGGTGCGACGCCTGGCATGCAACGCCGGGATCCTGCCGGCCGTCCTGGGCGGACGATCGGTGCGGCTCGACCTGGGGCGGCAGGAGCGGTTCTTCACCGAGGCGCAGCGCACGGCCCTCGCCACGAGGTACGACTCGTGTGCGGCGCACGGATGTGATCGGCCCTATGCGTGGTCCGAGCTGCACCACGAGGACCCGTGGTCACGCGGCGGCCGCACCGATCTCGCCAAGGCAGTGCCCTTGTGCGGGCACCACCACCGCCGAGCCCACGACGGCCGCTACTCGCACCACGTCGTCACCGACGTCCAGGGGAGGAAGACCGTCACGTTCGCCCTCCGGAGGTGAGGGGAGCCCTCAGACGCCGTGGGAGGGGCGGGAGGTGGCCGGCGCTGTCCAGGGAAGGTGGCATGCGCGTCGGCGGGTCCAGGCAGGGCGGGAGCAGACGTGTGCCGTCCGACGTGACGTGAGACCTCTCGTCAGACGCCGCGCAGGTCGAGGGTGAGCTCGGCGGGGGCGTCGGCGACGAGCACGACGGGGATGCCCCAGTCCTGCTGGTAGAGGTGGCAGGCGGCGTGCTCGGGCACCTCACCGGTGACCGGGTCGCCGTCGCACGAGGCTGCCTGCACGGAGACGTGCAGGACGCCGTCGCCGACCGAGGGGTCGAGGTCGAGCACCCTGGTGAGGCCCTGGGCGCTGCCGCCCCCGGAGCGCAACAGGTGCTCCGGGGTGGCCGACACGACCAGTCGCGTCGGGTCGCCCCAACGATGGTCGAGCTTCTGGCCGGTGGGCGGGGTGAAGGTGACCTCGAGGCGCACCTCGCCCGCCGCGATGCTGGTCCGGGGCCGCTGCGTCTGGCGGGCGAGGCCGTCCACGCGGGTCGCCTTGTCCGGCAACGGGATCCGCACGAGCTGGTGCGCGGCCGACTCCACCACGAGCAGGCTCGTCCCCGAGTCGCTGCTCTCGACGAGGGCGTCGGAGGGCTCGCGCAGGCCGCTGGCGAGCGTGCTCACCTCTCCCGCGACCGGGTCGAACCGTCGGATGGCCCCGTTGTACGTGTCGGAGACGGCGACCGACCCGTCCGGCAGCACGGTGACCCCCAGGGGGTGCTGGAAGAGCGCCTGGTCTGCTGCGCCGTCGCGGTGACCGAAGTCGAAGAGCCCCTTCCCGACGTGGGTCGTCACGACGAACCCCTCGTCGGTCACGTCGAGCGAACGCAGGGCCGAGGTCTCGGAGTCGGCGACCCAGAGGCGGGTGCCGTCAGCCGAGACCGCGAGGCCCGAGGGCTGGGCGAACCACGCCTCGTCCGCAGCGCCGTCACGCACCCCCTCGGCCGAGGTCCCGCCGAGGACGGCGACCGTGTTGTCGGCCGGGTCGGTGGCCAGGTGCAGGGCCCAGAGCTGGTGGACGCCGGCCATGGCGATGACGACCCGGTCGATGAACCAGGCGAGGTCCCACGGGGTCGAGAGCGGCTGCCGGAGGGCCGGGCCGCTGCCGGAACGTTCGCGCAGCTGCTCCCCCGTGCCGGCCAGCACGGTCCAGGTGCCGTCGGACAGGCGCAGGCCGAGGACCCGGTGGTTCACCGAGTCGGCGACCACGACGTCATAGCCGACTCGCTCCGCAGTGGCCGCCGGCAGGACGAGGACGCCCTGCGGCTCGGCGAGGTCGCCGACCTCCGCCCCGCCGACCCCTGCCCCGCCGAACCTGCCACGCTCGGTGACCAGGTCGGGCTCGAGCCAGACGATCTCGTGGTGCGTGGTGTCGGAGACGACGAAGGAGCCGTCGGGCAACCCGGCGACCTTGCCGGGGAACCGCAGGGCGGTCTCGGCGGGTTCGGGCGCGGCATACGGCGAATCGCCCTGGCGGAGCGTGCCCTTGGCGCTGTGCTCGGCGATGAGCTCCTCGACGAGGACGGCCAGGCCGTGGGCGTGGCCCTCGCCGGACATCGAGGCGACGATGTACCCCTCGGGGTCGATGACGACCAGGGTCGGCCAGGCCCGTGCGGTGTAGGCCTGCCACGTCACGAGGTCGGGGTCGTCGAGGACCGGGTGGTGCACGGCATACCGCTCCACGGCGGCGACCAGCGCGTCGGGGTCGGCCTCGTGCTCGAACTTCGGTGAGTGGACGCCGATGAGGACGAGGGAGTCGGCGTACTTCTCCTCGAGCGGGCGCAGCTCGTCCAGGACGTGCAGGCAGTTGACGCAGCAGAACGTCCAGAAGTCGAGGACGACGATCCGGCCGCGGAGCTCGGCGAGCGAGAGGTCCGCCCCGCCGGTGTTGAGCCAGCCGCGACCTGAGAGCTCGGGCGCACGGAGGCGGGTGGCCGCACGGGGCGACGCGAGCTGGGGCGTCACAGCCGCCGGTCCTGCAGCACGGGGAACTGCTCACGCCAGGTCGTCACGGCATCCATGTCGACCTCAACACTGAGCACCTCCTCGCTAGTCCCGGCCATGGCGAGCGCCTCGCCCGTGGCCGAGATGACCTGCGAGTGGCCACCCATCTCGGTGCCGGCGTGGGTGCCGGCCGTGTTGCAGGCGATGACGACGCACTGGTCCTCGATCGCTCTGGCATGCGCCAGCAGGGTCCAGTGCCGCACGCGGGCGGCCGGCCAGGCGGCAGGGACCACGAAGGCGGTCGCCCCGGCGTCGAGCTGGCGTCGGTAGAGCTCGGGGAAGCGCAGGTCGTAGCAGGTGGACAGGCCCGCTCGCCCTGCCCCGCCCGGCAGGTCGACGAGGACGACGTCCTCACCGGCGTCCATGAGCCTGGGCTCACCGGCACCGAACCCGAACCGGTGGATCTTGCGGTACGTCGCGACGAGGCTGCCGTCCGCGGCGTAGACCAAGGAGGTGTTCCAGAGCCCACGTCCCTCCGGACCGGTCTCGCCGTCGCCGGGCCGTTCGACGATGGACCCGGCGTGCAGCATGACCCCGGCGTCGCGGGCCGCCGCGGCCATCGCGGTGCCGATCGGGCCGTCGACGGGCTGGGCCCGTCCGGCCCACTCGCGGTAGGAGAAGCCACCCGGGGCCCAGAGCTCGGGCAGGACCACGAGGTCGTGGCCCTGCTGCTCGCGGACCAGGGCCGCGACCCGCTCGACGCGGTCGTCCATGGGTTCGTCGTCGCCGTAGGCGACCTGCAGCACCGCGACTCTCATCGGCCCATCATCTCCCGTCGCCCTGGTCGCCCTGCTCCCGGCGACGTTGCCGCTCCTCGCGGCGTCGCAGCTCCGCCAGGTGGGCGTTGTATGCCGCGAGCTCGGCATCCCCGTCACGGTCCGCCTGGCGGTCCTTCCGACGGGTCTCGTCGCGGTCGGAACGGACCCAGGCCACGGCGACCATGAGGGTCAGGGCGAGGGTCGGCGCCTCGCCGATCCCCCACGCCACGGCCCCGGCCTCCTTCTGGTCCTGCAGGGGGTCGGTCATCCACGGCAGCTTGACGACCTCGAAGAAGTCGGGCGCGAGGATGGTCGTGCTCCCCGTCATGACGACCCCGAAGAACGCGTGGAAGCTCATCGTGGCGAAGAGGATGACGAGCAGCATGAGGGGCGACCACTTCTTCGGGCCCGGGTCGATGCCGACCAGCACCCAGACGAACAGGTACCCGCTGAGCAGGAAGTGGAACATCATCAGCATGTGCCCGGTGTGGGTGCGCAGCGCCAGCTCGAACAACGGCGAGTAGTAGAAGATCGCCAGGCTGAAGAAGAACAGCGCCGCGGCCACGACGGGGTTGGCGATCGCCCGGAAGACGCGGGAGTGCACGACCTGGAGCACCACCTCCCGCGGGCCCCACGTCTTGTCGGGGCGCGACGGCAGGGTGCGCAGCGCCAGCAGGATCGGCGCGGCCGGGACGAGGAACAGCGGGACGAGCATCGCGACGACCATGTGCATGACCATGTGCATCGAGAAGAGCACCCGGCCGTACACGCCGGGGGCGCCGCACACGGCATACAGCAGGACCGCCCAGCCGAGCACCCACACGATGGTGCGGTGGACCGGCCAGGCGTCGCCGCGGCGACGCAGGCGGACGACCCCGGCGACGTAGAGGCCGACGGCGACCAGGGCCACGGCGAGCCAGAACCAGTCGGTGGTCCACGTCGTGAACCAGCTCGACCCCGTCAGCGGAACTGGCTCGGGGTACCCGGTGAGGTTGTACGCAGGGGTCGCGTCGGCGACCGGCGCCTCGGAGACGGGCGGTGCGCTGCGGGCCATGGCGACCGCGGTGCCCATGGCGATCCCCATGACGACGAGCTCGGCGACGACGAGGCGGGCGAACGCCGTCCCGGGTGAGGCACCCCGCAGGCGGGACAGGAGGCTGCGGCGGTGCAGGTACCCGGCGACGCCGAGCAGGACCAGGGCCAGGGTCTTGACGATGACGAGCGCGCCGTAGCGGGTGCCGAGGACGGACCACGTGCCGACCCGCAGGAACGCGCTCTGGACGCCCGAGGCGGCCACCGCCGCGAAGCACCAACCGGCGAGGACGGAGAAGCGCTGCGCGGTGGCGGCGAGGTCGGAGCCGGCCAGCAGCGGCCGCAGCACGGCGAGCGCGAGCAGGCCGCCGACCCAGACGGTGACGGCGACCAGGTGGACGGCGAGCGCGTTGACGGCCGTGCCGTGGTCGGTGGCGCCGGCCGCGTGCCCGGCGAGGGCCAGCGGCAGCAGGGCGACCACGGCGATCGTCGCCAGCCACGCCATGCCCGCCCTGGTGGTGGCCACGAGGGCGCCGATGCACACCACGGCCGCGAGGCCGCTCGTGATGAGCACCTCCCGGATCGGCAGGAGCTGCCACGCGAACGTCGTGAACTGCTGGGCGAAGCCCGGGTCGCTCACCGGGATCCCGATGAGGGTGGCCATGCCGAACACGGCGCCGACCGCCCCGGCCACGGCCCAGACGCCGGCGGCGACGCCGGCCAGGCGGGTCGCGGTGATCCGGCGTCGCGTCCGGGTGGTCTCCGGGACCAGGAAGGCGGCGAGCACGAGCAGACCGACGGTGACCGCGGCGGCGACGTCGTGCAGCACGCGGGCGTAGAGGACGCCCCAGCGGACGACCCCGCCCGGGTCGCCCACGACGGGGGCGACGGCGGCCTGGCCGACTGCCGCGGCGAGGGGCAGCGCGAGCAGCACGGCGACGACCAGGGCGACGCCCGGCAGCCGCGCGGGGGTGGCCGCCTGCGGTCTCACGGACACCGCGGCAGGTGAGGTCATGCCCCCAGCCTAAGTAGGGTGGGGGCATGCCCCTGCATCCGGCAGCACCCGAAGACCTGGCCGGACTCGTCTCGGCCTACCAGGCGACCACCCAGGCCATCGTCGACCTGGGTCGGTCCTGCACCGAGGCCGACTTCGCCAAGGAGACCGCCTGCCCGGGCTGGACCGTCAAGGACCAGATCTCGCACGTCGTGGGTCTGGAGTCCTGGCTGCACACCGGTGAGGTGCCCCGGGTGGACGTGCCCGCCTACGGCCACATCAGGAACGACGCAGGGCAGTTCATCGAGAAGTCGGTCGAGCTGCGCCGCCCGATGGTCGGCCAGAAGATCGTCGACGAGCTCGAGACCGTCGCCGCCCGACGGGTGGCAGAGTTCTCCGCACCCGAGGTCACCCTCGAGACCGTCGTCCGCGGTCCGTGGGGCCCGGCGCCCGTCGGCGAGACCCTCCGGCGCCGGATCCTCGACATCTGGACCCACGAGCAGGACCTGCGCCACGCCCTCGGCCGCCCCGGCAACCTCGACTCCGGCGGCGCCGCGGTGTTCATGGACCTGCTGTTCGCCGCCCTGCCGCGGCTGGTCGCCAAGGAGGCCGGGATCGAACCCGGCAACGTCGTCATCATCGACTCCACCGGGCCCGTGATGGGGCGCGCCGGCGTCTGGGTGGAGCCCGGCGACGAGGGCAAGGCGCGCGGCATACCGCTCTTCTCGGGGATCGCCCACGACGGCGACCCGGAGGACGTGTTCACGACCATCACGCTCTCGACCGACTGCCTGACCCGCCGGGCCGCAGGCCGGGGCGGGCTCGACGACATCCACTTCAGCGTGGTCGGGGACGAAGCCGTCGCCCACCGCGTCCTGGAGCACCTCGTCCTGGTCCCCTGAGGCGCGCGCGACCCCTCCTGCTCGTCCGAACGGCTGGTTCCCGGAGCACCGTCGTGCTCAGAAGCGGACAACTGATTGTGCCGCACAACTATCTCGTGATACTTGTATGCCGCAAGCAACCTTCCGTCCCCTAGGTCACCCCATGCCTGAGCACGACCCCTCGCACCACCTCGACCGGGAAACCGCGGACCGGGTGAGCCTGGGCCTCGTCCGCCTCATGAAGCTCCTCCAGTCCATGAAGCTGCACGCCCCACGGCTCCACCCGGCAGTCGACGCCACGGCGTACCCGCTCCTGTTCAACCTCCTCGCCGAACCCCGCCGGGTGTCGGCCCTCGCCGAGGCCATCCACTCGGACGTCTCCACCGTGAGCCGCCAGGTGAGCACCCTCGTCGGCCACGGGCTGCTCGACAAGGTCAGCGACCCGGAGGACGGCCGGGTGCAGGTGGTCCGCCTCAGCGACCAGGGGGTCGCCCTGCTCAAGGACATCCAGCGGCAGCGCAACGAGTGGTTCCGCGAGCTGATGGACGACTGGACCCCCGACCAGGCGAGTGACTTCGCCGCCCACCTCGAACGTTTCGGCTCCGCCCTGGAGACCAACCGGGAGAGCCTCCTGCGCCGCCGCGCACCCCATCCCACCCCTGTCGCCGACACCGGCGACACCAGCACCACGGAGAACTGACATGGCAGCCACCGCCCCCGCGCGGCCCGATGGCCCCCTGACCCACCGACAGATCGTCACGATCCTGATCGGCCTGATGATGGGGATGTTCCTCGCCGCCCTCGACCAGACGATCGTCGCCACCGCGATCCGGACGATCGCCGACGACCTCAAGGGTCTGGACCAGCAGGCCTGGGCGACCACCGCCTACCTCATCACCTCGACGATCGTCACCCCGCTCTACGGCAAGCTCTCGGACATCTACGGTCGCAAGAAGTTCTTCTCGACCGCGATCACGATCTTCATCGTCGGCTCGGTGCTGTGCACCCTGTCGCAGTCGATGCTCCAGCTCGCGTTCTACCGCGCGGTCCAGGGCCTCGGCGCCGGTGGTCTCTTCTCGCTCGCCCTCGCGATCATCGGCGACATCGTCCCGCCGCGTGAGCGCGCCAAGTACCAGGGCTACTTCCTCGCGGTGTTCGGCACCTCGAGCGTCCTCGGCCCGGTCATCGGCGGCTTCTTCGCCGGCCAGAGCTCGCTGCTCGGCATCGACGGCTGGCGCTGGGTCTTCCTCGTGAACGTCCCGATCGGCATCGCCGCCCTCCTCGTCGTCTCGCGCACCCTGCACCTGCACCACACGCGCCTGGACCACCGGATCGACTGGTGGGGCGCCGCCACCCTGACCCTGGGCCTGGTGCCGCTGCTGCTCGTCGCCGAGCAGGGCCGCGACTGGGGCTGGGGCTCGGGTCGCTCGATCGCCTGCTACGTCATCGGCGGGGTGGGCGTGATCGCCTTCCTGCTCGTCGAGCGCGCCATGAAGGACGAGGCGCTGCTGCCGCTCACGTTGTTCCAGAACCGCACCGTCGGCGTGGCCTCCGCGGCTTCCGTCCTCATCGGCATGGCGATGTTCGGTGGCCTCGCGTCGCTCCCGCTCTACCTGCAGATCGTCAAGGGCGCGTCGCCGACCAAGGCCGGGCTGCTGCTCCTGCCGCTCACCCTGGGCATCATGTTCGGCTCGATCCTCTCGGGCCAGATCATCAGCCGCACGGGCAAGTACCGCCTGTTCCCGATCGTCGGCTCCGCCCTGCTCGCCGTGGCCCTGTTCGTCTTCCACTTCGTCAAGGCGGACACCCCGCTGTGGCAGACGATGATCGTCATGGTCTTCTTCGGGCTCGGGCTCGGGTTCAACTTCCAGCCGCTGACCCTCGCCGTGCAGAACGCCGTGTCGCCACGCCTCATCGGTGTCGCGACGTCCTCGGCCACCTTCACCCGCCAGATCGGTGGAACGCTCGGCACCGCGGTGTTCCTGTCCATCCTGTTCTCGACGGTCCCCGACAAGATCGCCACGGCACTGCAGAAGGCGCAGGGCACGTCGGAGTTCAAGGCCGCGCTCGCCGACCCGGCGAACGCCGAGTTCGCCAAGTCGATGGCCGCCTCTCAGCAGGCCGGTGGCGGCGGGGCCGCCGGTGGCGTGCTGAAGGACTCGTCGTTCCTCAACCAGCTCGACCCACGACTGGCCAAGCCGTTCCTCGAGGGCTTCTCCCAGGCGATGGACACCGTGTTCCTCGTCGGTGGCTCGGTCATGGTCATCGGGTTCCTCGTGATGCTGTTCCTGCCGCACGTCGAGCTGCGGGGCGGTTCGGCGTACTCCGAGCGCGGCGCGGAGGACAGGGCCGACGAAGCGGCTGCTGCAGCCGCTCCGCCTGCCGTCGGTCACTGACCGGGTGGGGTGTGGCGCGGGGCGAGCCAGCGCCACACCCCGCGCCATACCCCGACCGTGGGGGTCCACCCTGACCTGACCCCGAACCGTCCCCTGAACCCCGGGTGAGCCCATCGGCCCCCCCGGGGTTCGTGGTTACTGTGACCCGTGTGGGCACCGTCGTGCAGACCCGGGGACTGACCAAGGACTACGGTCCGGTCCTCGCGCTGGACTCGCTCGACCTCGAGATCGGCGCCGGCACCACCGGCCTGGTCGGGGCCAACGGGGCCGGCAAGTCCACCCTGCTCAAGATCCTGCTCGGCCTCGTCCCCCCGACCGGGGGCGGCGCCCGGGTCCTGGGGCACGACATCGCCACCGAGGGGCCGGCGATCCGCGGACTGGTCGGGTACCTGCCGGAGCACGACTGCCTGCCACCCGACGTGAGCGCGAGCGACTTCGTGGTCCACCTGGCGATGATGTCGGGCCTGCCCCGGGTGGCCGCCCGCGAGCGGGCCGCCGAGGTGCTGCGCCACGTGGGGCTCGCCGAGGAGCGGTACCGGCCGATGGGTGGCTACTCGACCGGGATGAAGCAGAAGGCCAAGCTCGCCCAGGCCCTGGCCCACGACCCGCGGCTGGTGCTGCTGGACGAGCCGACCAACGGGCTCGACCCGGCCGCACGCGAGGAGATGCTGGGGCTGGTCCAGCGGATCGGGCGCGACTTCGGGATCGCGGTGATCGTGACCTCGCACCTGCTCGGCGAGCTCGAGCGCGTGAGCGACCACGTCGTCGTGCTCGACGGTGGCCGGCTCCTGCGCGCCTCCCGGACCGACGAGTTCCTCGACGCCACCGGAGTCCTGCTCGTCGAGGTCCTCGGCGAGGACGCACAGGCCCGGATGGCCGACGCCCTGAACCGTGCGGGCGTGGCCACCGTCCCGCGGGGCCGGATGCTCACGGTCGACGCGGCCGCGCGGACGTCCGGGGAGACCGACGTGCACGACCTCATCCGCGACACGGCCGGCGACCTCGGCCTGGGACTGGTCCGGCTGCAGGTCGACCACCGCCGGATCGAGGACGTCTTCGCCGACGGCGAGGTGCTCCGTGGCTGAGCAGCCCTCGACCGACCCGACGGCCGCGACGCCGGCGGGCGCCAGCGTCATCCACGACCTCGGGTACCGGCCGTACACCGGGCCCCGCCTCGGGTCCGCCGCCATCGCCCGGGCCCTGGTCGTCACCGGCTTCCGCAACGCCTTCGGCCTGGGCCGCTCCGGCAAGTCGAAGGTGCTGCCCTTCATCCTGCTGGGCATCAACCTCATGCCCGCCCTCGTGATCGGCGGCGTGATGGTGTTCGTCGGGCTCAAGGAGCTGCCGATCGGCTACGCGCAGTACGCCTCCACGACCCAGGTCCTGCTCGGGATCTTCGTCGCGTCGCAGGCCCCCGTGCTCTTCTCCCGCGACCTGCGCCACGGCACCATCTCGTTGTACCTCGCCCGTCCGCTCCCCTCCCGGACCTACGCCCTGGCCCGCTGGGCCTCGCTGCTCGGGGCCACCCTGGTGTTCCTGCTGCTCCCGATCCTGCTCCTGTATGCCGTGGCGCTGCTCGGTGAGCTCGACTTCGGCACGCAGACCGGTGACGCCGCGGTCGCGGTGGCCCTCGCCGTCCTGCTCGCCCTGTCGCTCACCGGGGTCGCCGGCCTGGTGGCCTCCTGGTCGACCCGGCGCGGGTTCGCCGTCGTCGCCACCATCGCCCTGCTGCTCATCGGCAACGGCATCGTGACCGCGATCCAGGGGATCTCCGGTGAGGAAGGCCATCCACGCGTGGGCGAGGTCGCCGGACTCTTCTCGCCGTACTCGCTGTACCGCGGGCTGATGTCGACCTGGACCGACACCGACGGGCCCACACCCCCGACCGGGACCGCGATGCAGGCCGCCTACCTGGTGGTCCTGGTCGCCCTGTCGGCGGCGTGCGTCGGCGGCCTGGTCTGGCGCTACCGGAAGGTTGCGACGGCATGAGCAGGGGCGTCCGATGAGCATCGTCACCATCGACAAGGCCTCGCGCTGGTACGGCAACGTCGTCGCCGTCAACGGCATCTCGATGACGGTGCGGCCCGGGGTCACCGGTCTGCTCGGGCCCAACGGAGCCGGCAAGACCACCCTCATCGCCCTCATGTCGGGCTTCCTCGCACCGTCGGCAGGCACCGTCACCCTCGACGGCGAGCAGATCTGGCGGCACACGGACGCCTACCGCACCATCGGGCTCGTCCCCGAGCGGGAGCTCAGCTTCGGCTACCTCACCGGCCGACAGTTCGTCGTCGCGAACGCGGAGCTGCACGGGCTGGCCGACCCCGGTGCTGCCGCCGAGCGGGCCCTGGCCGTGGTTGAGATGACCGAGCCCGCAGCCCGTCGGATCGGCACCTACTCCAAGGGGATGCGCCAGCGCGTGAAGCTCGCCTCCGCGCTCGTCCACGACCCGTCGGTGGTCCTGCTCGACGAACCCTTCAACGGCGTCGACCCCCGCCAGCGCCTGCACCTGATGACGCTGCTGCGCCAGATGGGTTCGGAGGGCCGCACCGTCCTGTTCAGCTCCCACATCCTCGAGGAGGTCGAGCAGGTCGCCCGCCAGATCGAGGTGGTCGTCTCCGGTCGGCACGCGGCCTCGGGCGACTTCGGCCAGATCAGGCGGCTGATGACCGACCGGCCCGTGCAGTACGTCGTCGTGGGCGACGACGACCGCGGCCTCGCCAGCGCCCTGATCGCGGAACCCTCGGTGGTCTCGGTCGCACTGCGTCCGTCCGGTGGGGTGGACGTCGCGGTCAGCGACTTCGGGGCCTTCACGGTCCGCCTGCCCCGGGTGGCGCGGCAGCACGGCATACGGGTCCTCGAGCTCACCCCCACGGACGAGTCGCTCGAGAGTGTCTTCTCCTACCTGGTCGGGGGCGACCGGTGAACCCCACGATCCTGCGCCTGTCGGCCCAGGCGCTGCTGGGTCGTCGCCGCGGACTGGTGCTCGGCCTGATCCCCCTCGTGCTGCTGGTGCTGGCCGTGGTGGTGCGGGCCCTGACGAGCGACGCCTCGGTCGGCTACCAGGCGGTGACCGACCTCGGGTTCAGCCTCGCCCTGCCCCTGGTCGCCCTGCTCGCGGCCACGGCCGTCCTCGGCCCCGAGGTCGACGACGGGTCGATCGTGTACCTCCTGTCCAAGCCGGTCAGCCGCCACGTCATCGCCACCAGCAAGTACGTCGTCGCCTGGGCGGCCACCATGGCTCTCGGCGCCCTGCCGGTACTCGTGACCGGTCTCGTCCTCGACGTGTCCGACCCGAGGCGCGCCGTCGCCTGGGGCGCCGGCGCGGCGGTGGCCGGGACGGCCTACACCGCACTGTTCCTCGCGATGGCTGCCCTGACCCGGCACGCGGTGGTCATCGGGCTGCTGTTCTCGCTGTTGTGGGAGGGCGTGCTCGGCAACGTCCTCGACGGCATCCGCTGGGTGGCCGTGGGCGCCTGGGGGCGCGAGGTCGCCTCGTCGATCAGCTCGTTGGTCCCCGCACCGGGGCTGGGCCTCGGGTACGCCGTGGTCGCGTCCGTCGTCCTGAGCGCCTTCGGGCTGTGGTTCACCGGCGACCGGCTGCGCTCGTTCACCCTGCGCGGCGACGAGTAGGCGACTGCCGGCTCCTGCCGCATGACGAGGGCCCGCACCGGTGACGGTGCGGGCCCTCGTCATGTCCGGGCGGTGGCTCAGCCCCAGACGAGGCCGCGCGCGGGATCGGCGAGGATCGCGCCCACGTCGGCGATGAACTTGCTGCCGAGCTCGCCGTCGACCAGGCGGTGGTCGAACGACAGGGCCAGCTGGGTGACCCAGCGCGGCTCGATCGTCTCCGTGCCGTCGGCCGCGGTGACCACCCACGGCTGGCGACGGATGGCACCGAACGCCATGATCGCCGACTCACCGGGGTTGATGATCGGGGTGCCCGTGTCGACGCCGAAGACGCCGACGTTGGTGATGGTGATCGTCCCACCGGACATGTCGGCCGGCTGGGTGCGTCCCTCGCGTGCCGTGGCGGTCAGCGCGCCGATGGCCTCGGCGAGCTGGAGCATCGACATCTGGTCGGCGTCCTTGATGTTCGGGACGATCAGGCCGCGCGGGGTGGCGGCGGCGATGCCGAGGTTCACGTAGTGCTTGACCACGATCTCCTGGGCGGCCTCGTCCCACGTCGCGTTGATCTCGGGGTGGCGGCGGATGGCCACGGCCATCGCCTTGGCCAGCACGAGCAGCGGTGTGACCTTGACGTCCTTGAACTCGCGATCCTTCTTGAGCCGCTCGACGAGCTCCATGGTGGCGGTCGCGTCGATGGTGACCCACTCGGTGACGTGCGGCGCCGTGAACGCGCTGCCGACCATCGCCTGGGCGGTCATCTTGCGGACCCCCTTGATGGGGACGCGGGTCTCGCGCTCCCCGCCACGGGTGAACACCGGAGCCTGGTATGCCGCCGGTGCGGCCCGGGTGCCGGACGTCGCCGAGGAGGGCGCCTCGGTGGCTGCGGCCGCCCCGTTGGCGTGGGCGTCGACGTCGGCCCGGCTGATGATGCCGCCCTCACCGGACCCGGCGACCGCGGCGAGGTCGACGCCGAGGTCCTTCGCGTACTTGCGCACCGGCGGCTTGGCCAGCGCACGGGCGCCCCCCTCGCGGGCGACCGGAGCCACCCGCTCCTGGGCGGGCGGGGTGAACTTCGGCTGGGCGGCCGGAGCCACCGCTGCCGGGGCCGCCGCAGGAGCCGTCGCTGCAGGGGCCGCCGCTGCCGGCGCTCCCTTGCGGGGACGACGGACGGCCTCGGTCTGCTTCACGCCGTACCCGACGAGGACGGCGGTGCGACCGGTCGACGTGGTGCCACCGATCTTGCCCTCCTCGATCTCCTCCTCCTCGGCGGCCGCAGCGGCGGCAGCCATCTTCGGAGCCGGGGAACCCTCGATGCCGGGCTCGACCGCACCAGCGGCCGGGGCGTCCTGCACCGGGGCGGCGCCGCCCGCGGTCTCGACGGAGATGATCGGCGTGCCGACCTCGACCGTGTCGCCCTCGGAGACGTGCAGCGCGGTGACCGTGCCGGCGAACGGCACGGGCAGCTCGACGAGCGACTTCGCCGTCTCGATCTCGACGACGATGTCGTTGACCTTGACCGTGTCGCCGACCTTGACGTTCCAGGTGACGATCTCGGCCTCGGTCAGACCCTCACCGGGGTCGGGAAGCTTGAACTCTTTAACGGACACAGGCTGTCATCCCTCGGGGTTCTCAGAAGGCCAGCGAGCGGTCGACGGCGTCGAGGACGCGGTCGAGGTCGGGAAGGAACTCTTCCTCGAGCTTGCTCGGCGGGTAGGGCAGGTTGTAGCCGCCGACACGGAGCACCGGCGCCTCGAGGTGGTAGAAGCAGCGCTGCTGCAGGGCCGCGGCGACCTCGGCGCCGAGGCCGAGGAACGTCGAGGCCTCGTGGACGACGATCGTGCGACCGGTCTTCTCGACCGAGGCCGCGACGGTGTCGAGGTCCAGCGGGCTCAACGTGCGCAGGTCGATGACCTCGAGGTTCTTGCCCTCGGCGGCGGCGGCCTCGGCGGCCTGCAGGCAGGTCTTCACCATCGGCCCGTAGGCGACGAGCGTGGCGTCGGTGCCCTCGCGGACGACCTGGGCCTTGAGCAGCGGGCGCGGCGCGGCCGACTCGTCCACCTCACCCTTGTCCCAGTAGCGACGCTTGGGTTCGTAGAACAGCACCGGGTCGTCGGACTCGATGGCCTGCTGGATCATCCAGTAGGCGTCCTCGGCGTTGGAGCAGCAGACGACCTTCAGCCCCGCGGTGTGGGCGAAGTACGCCTCGTTGGACTCCGAGTGGTGCTCGACGGCACCGATGCCGCCGCCGACGGGGATGCGGATGACCATCGGCAGCTTGATCTTGCCGAGGGAGCGCGCGCGCATCTTGGCGACCTGGCTGACGATGTGGTCGAACGCAGGGTAGATGAAGCCGTCGAACTGGATCTCCACCACCGGGCGGTAGCCGCGCAGCGCCATACCGATCGCGGTGCCGACGATTCCGGCCTCGGCGAGCGGGGTGTCGATGACCCGGTCCTCGCCGAAGTCCTTCTGGAGGCCGTCGGTGACGCGGAAGACGCCACCGAGCTTGCCGATGTCCTCACCCATGAGCACGACCTTCGGGTCGCGCTCCATGGCGGCGCGCAGGCCGTTGTTGATGCCCTTGGCGATCGTCATGGTGCCCATCAGTGGCTCCCCTCACCCTCGAAGCCGGCGTGGTAGGCGGCGAACTCCTTGCGCTCGGCCTCGACGACCGGGTGCTCCTCGACGTAGATGTGGTCGAACATCGAGTCGGGCGTCGGGTCGGCCATGTTCAGGCAGCCCTCACGGACGGTGACGGCCAGCTCGTCGCCCTCGGCCTCGACGGCGTCGAAGAAGTCCTGGTCGGCCTTCTGCGTGTGCACGAGGTAGGACTTGAGGCGCTCGATCGGGTCGCGGTGCTTCCACACCTCGACCTCGGCGGAGACGCGGTACTTGGTGGGGTCGTCCGAGGTCGTGTGCGCACCCATGCGGTAGGTGTAGGCCTCGATGAAGGTCGGGCCGTTGCCGCTGCGGGCCGCGTTGAGCGCCTGCTGCGTCACGGCGTAGACCGCGAGGACGTCGTTGCCGTCGACCCGCACACCGGGGAAGCCGAACCCGCGCGCCCGCTGGTAGAGCGGGATACGGGTCTGGCGCTCGTTGGGCTCGGAGATGGCCCACTGGTTGTTCTGGCAGAAGAACACCACGGGGGCGTTGTTGACCGCGGCGTACACGAACGACTCGTTCACGTCGCCCTGCGCGGTCGCGCCGTCGCCGAAGTAGGCGATGACGGCCGCGTCACGGTCCTGGTCGCCGGTGCCCACGTCGCCGTCACGCTGGATGCCCATGGCGTACCCGGTCGCGTGCAGCGTCTGCGCGCCGATGACGATCGTGTAGAGGTGGAAGTTCTTCTCGTTCGGGTCCCAGCCACCGTGGTTGACGCCACGGAACAGGCCGAGGAGGTTGAGCGGGTCGACCCCGCGGCACCAGGCGACGCCGTGCTCGCGGTAGGTCGGGAAGGCGTAGTCCTGCGGGCGCATCGCGCGACCGGAGCCGACCTGGGCCGCCTCCTGGCCGAGCAGGCTGGCCCAGATGCCCAGCTCGCCCTGGCGCTGGAGCGCCGTGGCCTCGGCGTCGACCCGGCGGATGAGCACGAGGTCGCGGTAGAAGCCGCGCAGGTCCTCGTCGCTCAGGTCCTTGACGTACTCGTCGTACTCGACGTTCTCGACGCGCTGGCCCTCGGGGGTGAGCAGCTGGACCATCTCGGGTCCACCGTCACCCACCTCCGGGACGGGGGCGGTCAGCTCGGCGAGCACCTCCTCCTCGTGGGGGGTGGTGCCGGCCTTCTCACCGGTACTGGCGACAGCGTTGTCGCTCACAGGCACTCCTTCTTCCTCCGGCCCCACTCATGGCGGGACCTTCGGCTCGGGCCACGGCAACCCCCGCGGGGTCACCGCTGCTGGCGTTGCGCGGCAGGCTGGTTGCACCGGTTGTGGCGGCGCTCACATAGGGCCTTGCTGAGGCCAAAGATAACCGGACCCCGGGAAATCTCAGAATCCGGACTCCCCAACCCCGGCAAAACGCTGGTTGCGCGGCAAAGGTCGCGTTGCTTTCCCGCGGTATGTCGCGCAACCAGCGTCTTGCGTGGGGCGCAGGTCAGCTGATCTCGGACTTGCCGCGCCAGAGGTCGATCCCGGCCTCCACGGCGTCGGCGTCGATCTCGGCGAGCTCGCGGTCGCTGAACCGCAGGTTCGCCACGGCAGCGGCCGAGTCCTCGAGCTGCTCGACCGAGGACGCCCCGATGAGGACCGAGGTGACCCGCTCGTCGCGCAGCGCCCAGGCCAGCGCCATCTGCGCGAGCGACTGCCCGCGCTCCGAGGCGAGGTCGTTGAGCTTGCGGACGTGCGTCAGCGACTCGTCGGTGAGCAGGTCGGGCGACAGGGACTTGCCCTGCGAGGCCCGGGAGCCCTCCGGGACGCCGCCGAGGTACTTGTTCGTCAGCATCCCCTGCGCCAGCGGGCTGAACGCGATGCAGCCGATGCCCTTCTCACCCAGGGTGTCGAGCAGGCCGCCCTCGACCCAGCGGTTGAGCATCGAGTAGCTCGGCTGATGGATGAGCAGCGGCACGCCCAGGTCGGCGAGGACCTCGGCCGCGCGCTCGGTGCGCTCCGGGGAGTAGCTGGAGATGCCGGCATACAGCGCCTTGCCCTGCGTGACCGCGGTCGCGAGCGCGCCCATGGTCTCCTCGAGCGGGGTGTCCTCGTCGGGGCAGTGGCTGTAGAAGATGTCGACGTAGTCCAGGCCCATCCGCTGCAGGCTCTGGTCGAGGCTGGCGAGCAGGTACTTGCGCGAGCCGCCGATGCCGTACGGCCCGGGCCACATGTCGTACCCCGCCTTGGAGGAGATGACGAGCTCGTCGCGGTAGGGCCTGAAGTCTGCGGCGAAGTGGCGGCCGAAGTTCTTCTCGGCCGAGCCGTAGGGCGGGCCGTAGTTGTTCGCGAGGTCGAAGTGGGTGATGCCGATGTCGAAGGCTCGGCGCAGGATCGCGCGCTGCACGTCGAACGGCTTGTCGTCACCGAAGTTGTGCCACATCCCGAGGGAGACGGCGGGTAGGTGCAGGCCGCTCTGGCCCACCTTGCGGTAGGGCATGGGGCCGTAGCGGTCAGGGCTGGGGAGGTAGGCGGGGAGCCAGGTGTCGACCATGCCCCCAGTCTGTCGTGGGCGACCTCCCGCGACCAGCGGGGTATGGCGCGCCGCGTCACCGCCGGGTGAGGATGGGTGGATGAGACCCGTTCGCCCGATCCTGGCCCTGTCCGCCGTCACCCTGCTCGGCGCGTGCGGGACGGGCGCAGGGACGACCGGCGGGACCGGCGCGACGACCGGCGGTGGCACGACCGGGTCGAGCACCTCGGGCGGAGCGACCCCGCCCACCTCCGACACCACGACCTCACCCGATCCCGAGAACCCGAGCGTGCCTGCCCGCCCCGGCAGCAAGGTGCGGCTCGTCACCGTCACCGGGTCGGTGTCCGACGGTGTCGAGGCGGGCTGCCTGCTGCTCACCCCGATCCCGACCGACCCCAACGGACCGTGGCTGCTCATCGGCAAGGTCGCGGGGATCGCTGCTGGCCAGCAGGTGACCGTGCGCGGGTACCGCGTCGAGGACATGGCCAGCACGTGCCAGCAGGGGCGGCCGTTCCGCGTCGAGGCCGTCGTCACGGGCTGACGCCGGAGGCACCGGACCCAGGGAGCGAGGACACCTGGCCCCGCGGCCGGACGCGCCGGACCCCGCGGGCGTGGTGCCCGCGGGGTCCGGTGTCCTGTGCGTGCCGACTACTGCGTGACGGCGCCGATCACCACGGACCCGGTGCCGAGCACCGCGCCCTCGGAGGACACGACGTTCATCTCGCCGAACAGGCGGCGACCCGAGGCCGGAGCCTGCTGGGCCGTGACCTGACCGGTCACCGTGGTCGAGCCGCCCGCAGGCAGGCCGATCGCGGTGCCGGGCACGTCGAGCGTGCCCAGGGCCGGCGAGAAGAACACATCGAGGTAGTCGTACTGCGTGGTGCCTGCCGGCACCGAGTAGCCGTCGACCACGACCGTGTAGGTGCCGGCCGCCGGGGCGGCGAGGCTCACCGACTCCTCCGAGTCACCGTCGGCCGAGGAGCCGACGACGGCCCCGGCAGCGTTCTTGACCGTGAGGTCGAGGTCGGCCCCGAGGTCGGAGGTGTTCCCGATGGCCACGTCGAGGCGCTCGGCACCCGCGGGCACGACCACCTCGAACGTCTGCTGGTCACCGTCGGCGATGGTCTTGCGGCTGGACGAGGAGCTGCCCAGCGACCCACCCTTCGGCGTCACCGTGACCGGCCCGAAGGAGTTGCTGACCCTCCAGCTCACCGGGCTCGGCTCACCCGCCGTCACCGACGGCAGGGTCTGCGTCTCGGGGTTCACCACGACGCCCTGCGCCGCAGCCGTCAGGCGGAACGGGTTGTCCAGGAACGGCGACGTGCGCCGGGCCTCGACCTCGAACTCCCAGATGCCGGGCAGCGGGTTGGCGTAGTTGCGCGACGTCGGCTTGCACGTGCTCGGGTCGCTGAAGTTCGTGTAGCACTCCAGCGAGGAGGTCGACTCGACCGGCACGCCATACGGGTTGATCCCGATGAAGCGCACCTGGCTCTTGGTCGCCGTGCCGGCGAGGTTGACCTGGAGGGCCTTGGTGCCCGCCGGGACGTTGACGAAGAGCTTCTTGGTGAGGTTGCGGCCCACCTTGTCGCTGGTCGACGTGGCGTAGGACGGCTTGGCCAGCTCCTTGGCGAGGACCACGGTCAGGAGCACGCGGTGGTCGACCACCGGGGTCGCGGGGTCGTCGATCTCGAGGATCGCCGAGTGCGCGCCCTGGGTGGACGTCTTCGCCGTGACCGGGATGCTGACCTTGGTGCCCTTGGCCATCTTGGCCTTGGTGGCCCCGAGGGTGAACGTGCCGTCGTTGCCGACCAGCCGCAGCTGGTGCAGCGCCGCGCCCGCACGACCACTCGTGCGGGTCGCCGAGACCGTGTAGGTCTTCGCGACACCCGCGACCTGGCCACCCTCGTTGCTGCCACACCGGTTGTAGACACCGGTGCCGACGTCGGGCGTCGCGAGGAAGTCCGAGATGGGGGTGCAGACCGGGGCCGAGACGGTGTAGCCCTGGGTCATCGGACGCTTCTTGATCAGCGTCCACGCTGCAGGGACGTTCATCTGCCCGGCACCCTGACCGATGGCCTCGAGCCCCTTGACGAACTTCGCCGAGGAGTAGATCGAGTTCCGCAGCTGTGCCGGCGAGGTGTCGGTGCCCGTCGCGAAAGCGGCGGACAGGAGCAGTGCGGCGCCACCGGCGGCCTGCGGGGAGGCCATGGACGTGCCGTTGAACATGGCGTAACCCACCGGGAGCGTGTACCCGGTCTCGGCCACGTCCGGCTGCTTGAGCCACCGCGGGACGGTCGAGATCGCGGAGCCGGCGGCCATGATGTTCGGCTTGAAGCCGCCGTCCTCACGCGGTCCGCGCGAGGAGTAGTTGTGCAGCGTGAGCGGAGTCGACACGGTCGACCCGTAGTTGGCCAGCCAGGTCTCCTTGGTGATGGAGGACGCCACGCTGACGACGTCGGTCGCCACGGACGGGTCACCGATGGTGTTGACGCCAGGGCCGCTGTTGCCGGCCGAGATGAACAGCTGGACGCCGTACTCGTCGATCAGGCGGTTGTAGAGCGCCGAACGGGCGTTGTTGCCGTCGTTGAGCGCGGGCAGGCCACCGATCGACATGTTGACCACGTCGACGTGACGGTTGGCGACGAGGTCGACCATGCCGTCGGTGAGGGCCGCGGCGGTGCAGCCACCACCCCAGGTGCAGCCGCGAGACGAGACGATCTTGGCGCCGGGCGCCTCGCCGTCCATCTTGCCGCCGAAGAGGCTGTGCCCTGCGGCGATGCCCGTGACGTGCGAGGCGTGCGCGTCCTCGACGATGCCGATGTTGACGAAGTCGGCGGTCGGCGGCAGCGACGGGTCCTGGTACGGGGAGAGGTCGACACCCTTGCGGAACTCGACCGTGAAGGGCATCTGCTCGACGACCGCGGTCTTGGGGTCGTCGGTGCCGAAGTGGTGGACGTCGAAGCGCTCCTTGTAGGGGCGCATGAACTCGTCGGCCGTGAACACCTTGTCCTGGTTGGCGTCGACCCAGATGTTGTTCGTAGCGTAGTCGTAGAGCACGCCGAACTGGTCGGTGGTGTCTCCGTCACGGTTGACGTCGCCCTCGGGCTCGCTGCCCTCGGTGATGGCCTCGGAGAAGCGGCTGACCGCGTAGTCGCCGGACGCCGGTGCCGTCCAGGTCGAGCCCGCGTAGGTGAACGTCGGGGCAGCCGTGACCATGGTGGTCATCCGGCGCCAGGTGAAGTCGTTGTCGAAGATCGGGTCGGTGGCCGTCACCCAGTCGACGATCTTGCGCTCGCCGGTCGAGGTGGTCTTCAGCGCCGGGTGGTCGAGGTCGACACCGGAGTCGAGGATGCCGATGGTCACGCCGCGGCCGTCCCAGGCGGGGTTCTTCGTCTTGAAGTCGGTCGCCCCCTGGTCGCGGGTCGGCATGTACGGGTTGGAGTCGGGGGTGCCCTTGCCCGGCGCGGCGACGGCGGCTGCCGCAGCCGTCTTGCTGCTGCGCTCGACGGCGGGGTTGGGCAGCGGGATCGACTCGTCGAGGTCGACGGCGATCACCTTGAGGATGCCGGCCACCTTGTCCACCTTGGTGGTCGGGACGCTGGCCCGGACGTACCCGATGCGGTCGTTGACCATGCCGGTCCAGCCGCCCTGGGCCCTGACCGCCTTGACGACGTCCTTCGTGGCGCCCTTCTCGGTGGCCAGCATCAGGGTGACCCGCTTGGTCCCCTTCTGCTGGGCCGCGCTGAGCAGCTGGCGGTCGTGCTGGCCCAGCTTGTCCTTCTTCTGGACCTTCTTGACCTGGTCCTTCTCGGCCCTCGCCGCGGGTGCCGAGCCCACGCCGCTGCCCTGGTCGGCCGACGCGACGGGCGCAACGGTTGCTGCGACCACCCCCGCCACGGCCATCCCGGCAACGATCGTGAGTCCGCGGCGCCTCGTGTGTCGTGCGGTCACGTGGGATTCCCCTTCCCTCCGACGCCCACGGGTGGCGGGCGATCCGGGTCAGTCTCGCCCGGTGGACACGGTGTTGCTCCCGCCCGAAAGGTAAAGGTTGTCCCAAGACTCCCGGTCAGGGCGGTCGAAGGGCCGTTTGCCGGTGTTTGGGTGTCAGTCGGCGGGCTGGTCGGCGAGGAAGTCCCCGGCCACGCGGATGAGGACGTCGTTCGCCTCGGTCTCGCCGATGGTGGCGCGGACCCCGTCGTCGCCGTACTGGCGCAGGGTCAGCCCTGCGGCCTGGGCGGCGGCGGCGAAGTCACCGGACCGCGTACCGAGGCCGAACCACACGAAGTTCGCCTCGGTGTCGGCGATGAACCAGCCCTGGCCGCGCAGGGCGCCGACCACCCGCTCCCGCTCGGAGACGAGCTGGTCGACCCGCTCCTGGAGCTCGTCGAACGCCCGCAGCGACGCGATCGCCGCCGCCTGGGCGATCGAGTTCACGCCGAAGGGCGTCGCGGTCTTGCGCAGGGCACCGGCCACGGACGGGTGCGCCACGGCATACCCGACGCGGAGCCCGGCGAGGCCGTAGGCCTTGGAGAAGGTGCGCAGCACCATGACGTTCGGCCGGTCGCGGTAGAGCTCCAGGGAGCGCGGCGCGTCGGCGCCGGTGACGAACTCGACGTACGCCTCGTCGATGACGACGAGCACCCTCGACGGGACCTGCTCGAGGAACTGCTCGAGCTCGGTGTGGGTCACCATCGGACCGGTCGGGTTGTTGGGCGTGCAGACGATGACGACCTTCGTGCGGTCGGTGATCGCGGCGAGCATCGCGTCGAGGCGGTGCCGCTCGTGGTCGTCGAGCCCGACCTTGACGGACGTGGCACCTGCGAGCGCCGTGACGATCGGGTACGCCTCGAAGGAGCGCCAGGCGTGGACCACCTCGTCGCCCGGGTCGCAGGTGGCAGCGATCACCTGGCCGAGGACGCCGACCGAGCCCGTGCCGGTGGCGATGTGCTCGGCCGGGACGCCCAGGCTCTGGGCGAGGGCGTCGGTGAGGTCGGTGACAGCCATGTCGGGGTACCGGTTGACGTTGCCGGCCGCATTGGTGATCACCTCGAGCACGGAGGGCAGCGGGGGGAACGGGTTCTCGTTCGACGACACCTTGTATGCCGCGACCCCGTCGGGGGCCGACGCGGGCTTCCCGGGGACGTAGGCAGGGACCTGGTCGAGGGCGCTGCGCAGCTGGACGTCGGTGTCACGGGCGGTGTCGCTCATGGCCTCCACTGTAGGCGGCGTCCCGGACCGGGTGACGGCGAGTCGCGTCGCCGAAGGGTGGTTCACTGCGCGCGGACGGGCCCGACCTGTGTGATCATTCGGTCGCGGCGGGGGCCGCGACGAGGACACGATCGGGGGTCGAGGACGGTGGCAACGGGCGACGCGGAGGACGACCTCCGGCTCGACCTGGCTCGGCGGGCGGCCCGCCTCACGACGATGGTGAACGAGCTGGCGATCGAGGTCGCCATCGGCCAGCCCACCCCGGGCTTCCGCTTGATGGGCACCGGGCTGGAGCAGGTCGACGCCGGTTTCGCCGCGCTCGAGGCTTCCTGCACGACGCAGATGGGCAGCCTCATGCCCGTGATCCCCTTCGAACCGTGGGACACGGGACCAGAGCTGGACCGGCGGTCGCGTGACCGTGGGATCGAGCTGATCTCGATCTTCAGCGAACGGGCCTTCCGCGTGAACCCGCTCCTGACCTCGCTGGACCCCACCGCCCGGGTGGGCCACGCCGTCACCACGATGTGGGTCATCGACCGCTCCTGCGTCGTGCTGCCCGGCCCGCTCGAGCTCGACGGCTCCCCGACCCTCTACACGGCGACGACACCGGACCTGGTCGACCCGGCCCTCGAGCTGTGGGACCTCGTGCTGGCGGACTCGCGCCCCGCCCTGGCCGAGGGGGAGGCCCCACCGTTCACCCCGCGCCAGGTGCAGACCGCGATCCTGCTGGCCCGCGGGGCCAAGGACGCCAGCATCGCCCGCGAGCTCGGTGTCTCCGTGCGCACCGTCGTGTCGGAGATCGCCCAGCTGGTCGCGCGGCTCGGTGCCAACAGCCGCGTCGACGCCGTCCTCATCCTGCGCAGGGGACGCGCCCGCGCCTGAACGGGGCGATCGGTCCCGCGGTTGCGTGTTCACGCAAAAGGAGCGCGGTCGGCTGGCACGGGCGAGATCGTCCTGTCAGAGTTTGCCTCGGCGACTTCCTCCGGGGGGACGGATGTCGTCGGGGACCCGCAGACCACTTCCGTGCAGGGGCAGGTGGCGGGTCCGCACACGTCACGAGGCCGCACCCCTCCAGGGGGTGCGGCCTCGTCGTCGTGGTGGCGCCGGCGTCAGTCGTCGTCGCCGTCGGGCAGGACCCAGTTGAGGACCATCGAGACGACCGTGACCACGAGGGCACCCAGGACCGCGTCCCAGAAGAACTCGTTGATCGTGAAGCTCAGGCCGAGCGGGTCGGCGATCCACTCGGTGAGCTGGAGCATGAAGGCGTTGACGATGAACGTGAACAGCCCCAGCGTCAGGATGATGAACGGGAAGCTCAGGAACTTCGCGACGGGCTTGACGATGGCGTTGACGATGCCGAACACGACCGCCACGAGCAGCACGGTCGCGAACTTGGACCCGAACTTGCCGTCGCCGAAGGAGATGCCGGGGAGCAGCCACGCCGCCACCCAGAGGGCGACCGCGTTGACCGCGACCTTGATGATGAAGTTCATGGCTCGATCCTTCCAGATCAGGCCACGTGCCGTCGGCTGGTGACGACGCGGAAGCGGCTCGCCACGAACGCGGCGTCCGTGTAGGCCGCGTTCGCCGCCGGGTTGGCGCCGGTGCCGTGGAAGTCGGAGAAGGCCGCCGTCTGGTTGACGAAGACCTGGCCGGTGAGGTTCTCCGAGAGGGCGACCCCGGCGTCGGCGGCAGCGTCCCGGGCCGCCTCGAGGACGGCCTCGTCGGTCGAGTAGACCGCAGCCGTCATGGCACCGTGCTCGCGCACGGTGTCGCGGAACTGCGCCAGCGACTGGTCGGTGCCCGAGGTCGCGATGAGGAACGTGACCGGCCCGAAGCACTCCTGGGTGTAGACGTCCTCGCGGCTCGCGTCGAGGCTGACCAGCCCCGGGGCGCGGACCACGGCGTCGGGCCAGGTCGGGTGGGTGACGGCTCGGGAGTCCAGCACCACCGTGCCGCCGGCCTCCGCTGCGAGGTCGGCCAGACCGCCCGCGTTCTCGCGGACGCCGTCGTTGACGGTGGCCCCGAGCAGCTCGACCGCCTTGGCGTCGTCGCCGGTCAGCCTCCCGACCGCGGCCGCGAGCTTCTCACCGAACTCCGCGAACGACACCGGTCCCTCGTCGGTGCTGATGCCGTCGCGCGGCACGTAGAGGTTCTGCGGGGTCGTGCACATCTGGCCGGAGTAGAGCGTGAGCGAGAACGCCAGGTTGCCGAGGACACCGCGCAGGTCGTCGGTCGAGTCGACGACGATCGAGTTCACCCCGGCCTTCTCGGTGTAGACGAGCTTGCCGCTCGCCGCGCCGGCCTCCTCGAGCCAGGTCCCGAACGACGGGCCGCCGGTGTAGTCGATGATCCGCACCTCGTCGCGCTCGGCGAGCACCTTCGCGAGGCCCTCACCCTCGGCCTCCGGGGCGAGCTGGACGAGGTCGGGGCTGAACCCGGCGGCAGCCAGCACCTCGCGGGCCACGGCGACCGAGATCGCCAGCGGCAGGATCGCGTGGGGGTGCGGCTTGATGATCACGGGGTTGCCGGTGACGAGCGAGGCGAAGATCCCCGGGTAGGCGTTCCACGTCGGGAAGGTGTTGCACCCGATGACGAGCGCCAGGCCCCGCGGCACGATCCGGTAGTCCTTCTGCATCCGCAGTGGAGCAGGGTTCCCCTGGCGGTCCTTGCCGGGCTTCTCCCAGACGACGGACGCGGGCACGCGCTCCTGCTCGACGAGTCCCGCGACGACGGCCTCGAGGGCACGGTCCTGCGCGTGCGGACCGGCCGCCTGGAACGCCATGACGAACGGCTGTCCCGTCGTGTGCATCACCGAGTGGGCGATCTCGAACGACCGGCGGTTGATGCCCTCGATCACCTCGACGCAGACGGCCGCACGCGTTCGGGCGCCGGCGTCGCGCCATACCGGGAGGGCCTCCTGCGCCGCGGCGATGGCGGCGTCGAGGTCGAGGTGGGGGTAGGTGATCCCCAGCGCCGGGCCGTACGGCGAGGTCTCCTCGCCGACCCACGACCCGTCCGTGGCCACGGCACCGAGGGCGCCGAACGCCTTGTCCAGCAACGACTCGTATGCCGCCTGGCCGTCGGCCGCGGCCGACTCACCGTAGACGCGCGGCGAGGGGGACTCGGGGTAGCGGGAGAAGTACGAACGGGCGGCGAGCGCGGCGGTGGCCTGCTCGAGGACGTCCGCGTGCTTCGCGACGAGGGGGTGGGGGGTGCCGCCGGGGCCTTCGTGGGGCTCGGTGGGCTGCGTGGGCGCCGTTGCCTGGGTCATGGCGTCATCGTAGGCGCGGGCGCTGCTCGCGCCGACCGGTCATGATGGGCGGGTGAGCGACGAGGCGGCCGAGAAGGACCTGGGGCACGTGCAGCGGATGTGGGCGGACGACGAGGCCTCGCGGGGACTCGGCATGGAGGCGCTGGTCATCGAGCTCGACCACGCCGTGGTCCGCATGGAGGTGACCCCGGCCATGGTCAACGGCCACGCGATCGCGCACGGCGGGTTCGTCTTCACCCTGGCCGACTCGGCCTTCGCGCTGGCCTGCAACAGCGGTGGCACGCTGACCGTGGCCGCCGGGGCCGACATCACGTTCGTGGCCGCCGGGCGGCTCGGCGACGTCCTGGTCGCGGAGGCCCACCAGCGCCGGACGTTCGGCCGAAGCGGTCTCACCGACGTCACCGTCACGCGGGAGGCCGACGGGGCGGTCGTCGCAGAGTTCCGTGGCCGGTCGCGCAGCCTCCCGCCCCGGTAGCTCGCGGGCGCTGGATCTCGCCGAGCGTGGCGTCCGTTTTGTCCCTAGGGTCCGAGGAGGTCGGCACCGACCGTGTCGACCCCCGACCACCGGAGGAACCATGCGCCCACTGAGAAGCCTCGCCGCCGTCGCGGCAGTCACCGCAGCCGTCGCCCTCGCGCCGACCACGTCGGCGACCGCCGGCACCGACCACCACGGCAGACCCCCGGCCGTACCGACGCAGCCCACCAAGGGTCCGTGCGCGTACACGCCGATGGAGGACACCACCTACTCCACGTTCGTGGGGCTGCCCAAGGACCCGCGGCACACGCCGGACCGGGGCAGCCTGGGCGTCACGCTGAAGACGAACCATGGCGACATCCCGCTGGTGCTCGACCGCGCGGCGGCACCCTGCACCGTGCAGAGCTTCGCGTTCCTCACACGCGCCAAGTACTTCGACGACACCATCTGCCACCGCCTCACCTCGTACACGACCCCGCCGGCGGCCCTGTCGGTCCTGCAGTGCGGCGACCCGCTCGGCACGGGGTACGGAGACCCCGGCTACTCCTTCAAGGACGAGCTCGACTCCGCCAAGGCCCTGCAGAACTGGCCCGGATTCCCCGACGGCAGCCGCAAGGTCTACCCGCGCGGCACCCTGGCCATGGCGAACGCCGGGCCCGACACCAACGGCAGCCAGTTCTTCCTCGTCTACCGGGACTCGCGGCTGCGCCCCGACTACACGGTCTTCGGCCACGTCACCGAGAAGGGCATGAAGGTCCTCGACGCGATCGCGGCCGGTGGCATCGACCCCGGCACCGACGGCACCCCGGAGGACGGCATGCCGGCCCTGCGCACCGAGATCGAGCGCGCCAGGCCCAGCGGGCACCACGGCCGCTGAGCCGGTCCGTGCCGCCGGCTCCCGGCCCACCCCTCGGGTACCCGTGGCTGGGAGCCGACGGCACGCAATACGGTGAGGTCATGCGCGTCTTGGTCACCGGCGGTGCCGGCTACATCGGATCCCACACCGTCGTCCAGCTCGTGGCGGCCGGGCACGAGGTCGTCGTCATCGACAGCTTCGCCAACTCCAAGCCGACGGTGGTGCCGCGGCTCGAGGCCCTGATCGGTGGGCCGCTCGAGGTGCACGCGTTCGACCTGACCGACCGCGACAAGACCGAGAACCTGTTCGCCGAGCGGAAGTTCGACGCGGTCATCCACTTCGCCGGGCTCAAGGCCGTCGGCGAGAGCGTCGAGGTGCCCCTGGAGTACTACCAGAACAACCTCGACTCCACCTTCGCCCTGGTGCGGGCGATGCAGCGCCACGGCTGCTTCCGGCTCGTCTTCTCCTCCTCCGCGACCGTGTACGGCGAGAACGCCCCGGTCCCGATGAAGGAGGAGTTCCCGACCTCGGCCACCAACCCGTACGGCTGGACCAAGGTGATGATCGAGCAAGTGCTGCGTGACGTCGCACGCACCGACGAGCGCTGGCGGATCGCGCTGCTGCGCTACTTCAACCCGGTCGGGGCCCACGCCTCGGGCACCATCGGCGAGGACCCGCAGGGGATCCCCAACAACCTCATGCCGTTCATCGCGCAGGTCGCGGTCGGCACGCGCGAGAAGCTGAGCGTCTTCGGCGACGACTACCCGACGCCCGACGGCACCGCCCTGCGGGACTACATCCACGTCGAGGACCTCGCCGCCGGCCACCTCGCCGCCCTGACCAGGCTCGGCACCACCGACGAGGTCGTCTCCACGTGGAACCTCGGCACCGGGCACGGGACCAGCGTCCTCGAGGTGCTGCACGCGTTCGAGAAGGCCTGCGGCCACGAGCTGCCGCACGAGGTCGTGGGGCGCCGCGCCGGCGACATCGCCGCGTCGTATGCCGACCCCAGCCGGGCCGAGGCCGAGCTGGGCTGGAAGGCCACCCGCACGATCGAGGACATGTGCGCCGACCAGTGGCGCTGGCAGCGCGAGAACCCGGTCGGCTACCCGGACTGAGCGGCCTCGACGACCCAGTCGAACAGCGCCTGCTGGTGCGGCACGGTGGCAGCGTCCACCTCGGGGTGCCACTGCACGGCGATGACGCGACCGTCGGACGACTCCATCGCCTCGACGCAGCCGTCGGGGGTGGTGGCTGACAGCAGGTAGCCGTCGGCCAGCCGGTCGCAGGCCTGGTGGTGGTTGGACCAGCCGTCACGCCGGAGCCCACCACCGTCGCGGACCAGGACGCGTTCGAGGAGGGTCCCCGGAACGACGTCCACGGCGTGGGAGTTGTCGGCGTGGGCGACCGAGGTCTCCTCGAGGTGCTGGTGGATCGTCCCGCCGAGGACGACGTTGAGCACCTGCATCCCGCGGCAGATGGCCAGCACGGGCAGCCCTGCCTGGACGGCGGCACGCGTCACGGCCACGTCCGCGGCGTCCTGCTCGGCCGGTGGGTGCGTCTCGCGCGGGTGCACGTCCGGGACACCGAACGGTCGGAGGTCGAGGTCCTCACCTCCCTGGAGCACCACGGCGCCGGCGTGGGCCACGAGGTCCCTCGCCCGCTCGACGGACTCGGGCCAGGCGAGCACCGGCTCCCCGCCGGCGCGGACGATGGCGTCCACCAGGGACCGCGGGGCGAAGACGCCCGGGCGCGAGCGTCCCTCGATCTGCCCCGCCCAGCGAGCGGGCACGAGGACGAGCGGACGCGGCATACGCAGGACCCTAACCAGCCGGAGCGGGCGGTGAGACGCGAGTCACGGGTGGTCGGGACCTTCGCCCCTGTCACCAGGTCTACGACGCGGCGTAGTATGTACTACGAACCGTAGTAGTGCCCCGCAGTCGTGCAGAGAACCCCGGAGCAACGATGGACAACCTCGACCTGGCCAGGTGGCAGTTCGCCATCACCACCGTCTACCACTTCCTGTTCGTGCCGGTGACGATCGGCCTGTCCGCCCTCGTGGCCTGGTACCACTCCTCGTGGGTACGGCGCCGCCGGCCGGACGACCTGCGGCTCGCCAAGTTCTTCGGCAAGCTCTTCACGATCAACTTCGCGCTCGGGCTCGTCACGGGCATCGTGCAGGAGTTCCAGTTCGGCATGAACTGGTCGGACTACAGCCGGTTCGTCGGAGACATCTTCGGCGCACCGCTGGCGATCGAGGCGCTCCTCGCGTTCTTCCTCGAGTCGACCTTCCTCGGGCTGTGGATCTTCGGCTGGGGCCGCATCCCCGAGAAGCTGCACGCAGCCTGCATGTGGATCGTGCACGTGGGCACGCTGCTGTCGGCGTACTTCATCCTCAGCGCCAACTCGTTCATGCAGAACCCCGTCGGCTACCGCCTCAACCCGGTGACCAAGCGGGCCGAGCTGACCGACTTCGGCGCGGTCCTCACCAACAAGGTGCAGCTCGTGACGTTCCCCCACGTCGTCGCGGCGGCCTACCTCGTCGGGGGCGCGGTCGTCATGGCCGTCGCGCTGTGGCACCTGCGTCGGGTCGACGTGGGCACGGACGAGGGGATGTACCGGCGCGCGACCCGCCTGGGAGCCGTCGTCACCCTCGTCGCGGGTCTCGCCCTCGCCGTGACCGGCGACATCCAGGGCAAGATCATGACCGACGTCCAGCCGATGAAGATGGCTGCGGCAGAGGCGCTGTACGACAGCTCCGACGGCAACGCCCCCTTCTCGCTGCTGACGATCGGCTCGCTCGACGGCAGCGAGGAGAAGTTCGCGGTCACCGTCCCCGGGCTGCTGAGCTTCCTGGCGACGGGGCACTTCGACGGCAGCGTCCAGGGCATCAACGAGCTCAAGGCGGAGTACGCGCAGAAGTACGGCACCGGCAACCCGCTCACCGCGGACGCGACCTACACGCCCAACATCCCGTTGTCCTACTGGAGCTTCCGGCTGATGATCGGCGTCGGCATGGCTGCCTGCCTCATCGCCCTCGCGGTCCTCTGGACGACGCGCGGCGGTCGCGTTCCCCGAGCGCGCTGGTGGCACTGGGTCGTCATCGCGACACCGCTGTTGCCCATCTTCGGCAACAGCTTCGGCTGGATCTTCACCGAGGCCGGTCGCCAGCCGTGGCTGGTGTTCGGCGTGATGTCGACCAGCACCGGGGTCTCACCGTCGGTCTCGGCCGGCGAGGTGGTCACGTCGATGGTCGTCTACACCCTGCTCTACGGCGTGCTCGCGGTCATCGAGGTGAAGCTCTTCCTCACCTACCTGCGCGCCGGGGCGCCGCCGTTCGAGGACCCCGTGGTCGCCGCCGACCAGGACGAGGACGCCCCCCTCGCCTTCGCCTACTGACCGCCGTCGCTGACTGACTGACTGACTGACTGACTGAAAAGGATTGCACCGCAATGGAACTCAGCACCGTGTGGTTCATCATCATCGCCGTCCTGTGGACCGGCTACTTCGTCCTCGAGGGCTTCGACTTCGGGGTGGGCATGCTGCTCCCCGTCCTCGGACGGGGCGAGGACGACGAGACCACGGAGAAGCGCCGCCGGGTCATGATCAACACGATCGGCCCGGTGTGGGACGGCAACGAGGTCTGGGTGCTGACGGCGGGTGGGGCCACGTTCGCCGCCTTCCCGCACTGGTACGCCACCATGTTCAGCGCGTTCTACCTCCCCCTGCTGCTCATCCTCGTCGCCCTCATCGTGCGCAACCTCGGGTTCGACTACCGCGGCAAGCGCGATGACGCCACGTGGCGGGCCCGCTGGGACGCCGCGATCATCGTCGGCTCGGCGGTGCCGGCCCTGCTCTGGGGCGTCGCCCTGACCAACGTCGTGCGGGGCCTGCCGATCGACGCGAGCAAGGAGTTCACCGGCAACCTGTTCACCCTGCTCAACCCGGTCTCGCTGCTCGGTGGCCTCGTCACCGTCGGCCTCTTCCTCACCCACGGCGCGTTGTTCGTGGCCCTGAAGACCACCGGCCCGATCCGTGAGGACGCCCGGGGCGTCGCCACCCGCACCGGCGTCGTCACCGCCGTCCTCGCCGTCGCCCTCCTCGCCATCCTCGGCGCCGCTGACGGCAACATCGGTTCGTGGGTGACGACCGTGGTCGCCGCCGGCGCCCTCGTCGCCGCCCTGGCGGCCAACCTGCGGGGCCGCGAGGGCTGGGCCTTCGTCGGCACCTTCGTGACCATCGCGATGGCCGTGACGACGTACTTCCTCCTGCTCTTCCCGAACGTCATGCCCAGCACCCTCGACGCCGCGTGGTCGCTGACGACCGCCAACGCCTCGAGCACGCCCTACACGCTCAAGATCATGACGTGGGTGGCGGTGGTGTTCACGCCGATCGTCCTGCTCTACCAGTCGTGGACGTACTGGATCTTCCGCAAGCGCATCGGCACGCAGCACCTCCCGGGCGCCACCCGGCACGACCACGCCGAGCCCAGCCCGGCCATCCGCTGATGCGTCCGTTCGACCCGCAGGTCCTGCGCACGCTGCCCGAGGCCCGACGCCCGCTCGCCACCCTCGGCGCCGTGGGCGTGGCCCAGGGCATCGCGACCGTCGCCACGGCCTTCGCCCTGTCCGCCGTCGTGGTCGCGGCGGTGAGGGGTATGCCGCTCGGCGCCCCCGCGGCATACCTGCTCGGACTGTTCGTGGTCCGCGGGCTGCTCGCGCTCACCGGCGAACGCGTGGCGGCGTCGGCGGGGGCCGCGGTCAGCGCCGGGGCCCGCAGCCGCCTCCTTCGCCACTGGGCCGCCGCCCCCGCCGAGCGGCGCCCCGACCCGGCGACCGCCCTGGTCCTCGCCGACCAGGGAGCGACGAGCATCGAGCCGTACATCGCGCGGTTCCTGCCGGCCCTCGTCACCGCCTGCGTCGTCCCGCCGCTGGCCGTCGTGGTCCTCGCGGTCGTCGACTGGCGCAGCGCCCTCGTGGTCGTGCTCACCCTGCCGCTGCTCCCGGTGTTCGCCGCCCTGATCGGGGCCACGACCCGCGACGCGACCCAGCAGCGCTGGAAGGCACTGGCCTCCTTGTCCGGGCACTTCCTCGACGTGGTGCGCGGGCTGCCGACGCTGGCGGCCTACGGTCGGGCCGAGCGACAGACCGCCGTCATCGGCGAGGTCAGCCAGCGGCACCGCCGGACCACCATGGCCACCCTGCGGCTGGCCTTCCTGAGCTCGGCAGCGCTCGAGCTGCTCGCGACGATCTGTGTCGCGATCGTCGCCGTCATCGTGGGGCTGCGGCTGTCGCACGGCGGCCTGGAGCTCGGGACGGCCCTGGTCGCGATCCTGCTGGCGCCCGAGGCCTACTGGCCGGTGCGACGGGTGGGCGCGGAGTTCCACAGCGCCGCCGACGGTGCCGCCGCCCTGGCCGAGGTCACGGCCAGGCTCGGCGACGGGGCGCAGGAACGACAGGACCACGGCGTCCTCGTCCACACGGTGCCCACGGCGGCCCGGGTCGAGGTGCACGGGCTCGGGTACACCCACCCCGGAGCCATGCACCCGGTCCTGGACGACCTCGACCTCGCCGCCGGCGTCGGCCTCACCGTCGTCACGGGACCGTCGGGCGTCGGCAAGTCGACCCTGCTCGCGCTGGTGGCCGGCCTGCGGACACCCTCCCGGGGGACGGTGACGGCGCCGGCGACGCACCTCGTGACGCAACGCCCGTTCCTCACGACCGAGAGCATCCGCAGCAACCTCACCCTCGGAGGCGACTCCAGCACGCCGGGCGAGTCGTTGTGGGCGGCGCTGCGGGAGGTGGGCCTCGAGGGCCCCGTCGCCGCCCTGCCCGCAGGTCTCGACACCCCGCTCGGCGACGACGGTCGCGGGCTGTCGGCCGGGCAGCGGGCCCGCCTCGTCCTCGCGCGCGCCACCCTCAGCCGGGCCACCGTCGTGCTCCTCGACGAACCCACCGCCCACCTCGACGAGGTCACCGCCGCCCTGACCCACGAGGTCATCGCCACCCTCGCCGAACGCCGCTGCGTCATCGTCGTCACCCACCGCCCCGAGCTCGTCGCCCTCGCCGACCAGCACGTGCACCTGCAGCCGGTCGGGGTGACCGCATGAGCAGCCCCCGGGTCGGCCGGCGCCTGGCCTCGCCCCGCGTCGTCCTCGCCGGGGTCATCGGCGCCGGCGCACTCGGGTCGGGGGTGGCGCTCACCGCGACCTCCGGCTGGCTCATCGTCCGCGCCAGCGAGCGCCCCGTCATCCTCACCCTGCTCACCGCGATCGTGGCCGTCCGGATGTTCGGGATGGCGAGGCCGGTGCTGCGGTACCGCGAGCGGCTGCGTTCGCACGACGCCGCCCTCGACGACCTGGCCCGGGCGCGCACCGACGTGTATGCCGCGCTGGTGCCGCTGACTCCCGCCCGCCTGCCCCGCCGGGGTCGGGCAGCGGTGCTGCGCGGCGTCGTCGACGACGTCACCGACCGGGTCGAGGCGCAGGTCCGGGTGACGGTGCCCGTGCTCGCGGTGACCCTGACCGGCGCCGGTGCCCTGGTGCTGTGCACCCTCGTCGAACCCGCGGCCGGCATCGTCGTCGCTGCCCTCCTCGCCACCGTGGCGGCGGTCACCGTGGTCGCCTGGCGGGTGGAGGCACGAAGCCAGGTCGAGCTCGGCACGGCCCGGGAGGAGCTGACCCGGGTGACCGAGCTGGTGGCCTCGCAGGTCGACGAGCTGCAGGCCATCGGGGCCACGGCCGCTGCGCTGGCCCGGGTCGACGAGGCCCACGCAGCAGTCGCGGCGAGCACGCGACGCCAGGCCGTCGGCCGCGCCCTCGCCGCGGCCGCCCTCCCGCTCGCGACCGCGCTGGCCACGGTCGCGTGCGCCGTCGTCGCCCGTCGCGGTGGGCACTCCGACCCCGTGACGGCCCTCCTGGTGCTGGCGCCGTTCGCCCTGGCCGAGGTGTTCGGCTCCCTGCCGGACGTCGCCCGCTCGTGGGCCCGCGCGCAGGCGAGCGCCACCCGTCTGGACTCCCTGCTCGACGCGGAACCCGCCGTCGTCGACCACCCGCAGCCCCTGTCCGGTCGGGTGCGCCCGCGGGGGCCGGGCGGCACGCCCCACCTCGAGCTGCGCGGGGTCAGCGCGACGTGGGACGGCACCCGCACCCACCTGCCCACGACCGACCTCGACCTGCCGGCCGGGACCGTGCAGGCCGTCGTCGGGCCGAGCGGTTGCGGCAAGTCGACCCTCCTCGCCGTCCTCGCGCGACAGCTCGACCCGTCGGACGGGCGGTACCTCGTGGACGGGGTCGACGTCCGTGACCTGCCTGCCGCCACGGTCCGCGACCTCGTCGCCGTGGTCGACGACGAGCCGCACGTGTTCGCGACGACCCTGCGCGAGAACCTGCGGCTCGCCAGGCCCGGCGCTGACGACCGGGCCGTCGGGCAGGCGCTCGACGACGCCGGGCTGGGCGAGTGGTTCGCGTCGCTCCCGAACGGTCTCGACACGGTCCTGGGCAGCGGCGGACAGGGCGTCAGCGGCGGCGAGCGCGCCCGGCTGTCCATCGCCCGCGCGCTGCTGTCCGGCCGACCCGTGGTGCTGCTCGACGAGCCCGTCGCCCACCTCGACCACCCCACCGCCGTCGCGGTCCTGCGGGACCTCGTCCGGTCCCGCGGCGGGCGCACCGTGGTCGTCGTCAGCCACCGGCCCGAGGGGCTCACGGACGCGGACGGCATCATGGACCTGACGAGCCCGGAGGTCGGGCTCGTCAGACAGGTGGGATGACGATGCCGCACAAGGCGATCAACAAGCTCGGCGAGCTCGAGCGCGCGGTGATGGACGCCGTCTGGGCGGCCGGGGCCGACGGTCGCGCCCCCCTCTCGGTCCGCGAGGTGCACGACGAGCTGAGCCGCAGCCGCGACCTCGCCTACACGACGGTCATGACCGTCATGGGGCGCCTTGCCGAGAGCGGGCTCCTCACGCAGGAGCGCAGCGGACGGGCCTACCTGTATGCCGCGGCCGACTCCCGCGAGGAGCTCACCGCCACCTCGATGCGGGCCCAGCTGAGCGGCATGGCGGCCCCCGACCGACGGACCGCGATGCTGCACTTCCTCGGGGATGCCACGGCAGAGGAGATCGCCGACCTCAAGGCGGCCCTCGCCGAGGTGGAGCAGCGGCACTCCGAGGGCCCGCGGCCCTGACCGGGGAGCTCGCCTCCGCCGCTCCGGCCGCCACCGTCGCGCTGGCCGTGGCCGCCGGGTCGTTGGCCGGGCCGGGTCCGCGGGTCATGGCCGGGCTGACGCGGTTCAGGCGGGCACCGTTCGAGGCGCTGGTCGTGTGGCAGTGCGTGTCGCTGGCCGGGGTCGTGGCCGCCCTCGCCGTGGCGCCGGCGGCGGTCGCGAGCACCACGCTGCCGGGGTGGGCCACGGTCGTCGCCCTCCTGTTCAGCGGCGGCATGCTCGCCCGCGTGCTGTGGTCCGGTCACCGGGTCGGCACCCGGCTGCGCAGCGAGCGCTGTCGCCACGGCGAGCTGGTCGACGCGCTCGGGACCCATGACAGCCGCACCGCGGGCCTGGCCGGGGGCGAGGTGCGCGTCCTCGCGCACCCCACGCCGACGGCATACTGCCTGCCCGGGCGGCGACGACGGGTGGTCCTCACCGAGGGCACCCTGCTGGCCCTGCCCGCCGACGAGCTCGCCGCGGTCCTCGCGCACGAACGGGCGCACCTGCGGGCGAGGCACGACCTGGTGCTGGAGTTCTTCGCGGTGCTGCACGAGGCGGTGCCGTCGCGGCTGCGGGCGGTCGAGGCGCTGCGCGAGGTCCGGTTGCTCGTCGAGGTGCTGGCCGACCGGGCCGCCCGCAAGGTCGCCGGACCGGTTCCGCTCGCCCGCGCCCTCGTGTCCCTGGCCGGGGGCGCGCACCCGGACACGGCGCTGGGCGCCACCGACCGCGGCACGACCGACGGAGTCGCTGCCGACGGCGGTGCCATGGGCGGGAGCGCCGGCGACGGGGGCGCTGCCGACAGGTCTGCCGGGGCGTCGTCGGCCACCCGCGACCGCATGCTGCTGCTCACCGAACCCGACGCCACCCCCGCCCTTCGAATGGCGATGCTCGCGTTCGCCGCGCTGGTGCTCGCCACGCCCGTGGCGCTGCTGGCCGTCGCACTGGGCTGAACCGCGGCAGGGTTGAATGGCCGCATGAGCACCAACCGGCCCTACCGCGTCACCGTCGTCTGCACCGGCAACATCTGCCGGTCCCCCATGGGCGAGTTCCTGCTGCGCGAGCGGTTCGCCGACGCCGGGCTCGAGGACGAGGTGGTCGTCGACTCCGCCGGGACGCACTCGTGGGAGGTCGGCAACCCGGCCGACCCACGCACGCTGGCGGTCCTCGCCCGCAACGGCCACGACGACCTCGGCGGCAGCGACCACGTGGCCCGCAGGTTCGAGCGGTCGTGGTTCGACGAGGTCGACCTCGTCCTGGCCGCCGATGCCGGCCACCACCGCGAGCTGACCAAGCTCGCCCGCACCGACGAGCAGCGGGCCAAGGTGCGGATGTTCCGGTCCTTCGACCCCGTCTCCGCCGAGGCCGACGACCTCGACATGGACGACCCCTGGTACGGCGACGACAGCGCCTTCGACCAGACCTACGCCGAGGTCACGGCCGCGGCGGACGGCGTCGTGGAGCACGTCCGGCGAGAGCTCACCTCCCGCCGCGACTGACCGCCGGACCCTCGTCCGCGGGCCTGGGGGCGGCGCCATACCCGCCGCCGCGCCGGCCGGACCCTCGTCCGCGAGTTTGAAGCAGCAGCGACGCCAGGGCTGTGCCACCGCTTCAAACTCGGCCAGGACACCCACCGGAATAGTTGAAATCGAAACGATGTTGTGGTGGCATGACCACGATGACGACGCCGTTCGGCCTCCGTCTGGCCCTCGCCGAAGGGCTCGCCGACCGCGGTGACCACGCGGCGGCGGCCACGGCCTACGCCGAGCTCGTCGAGGAGGCCACCCGCGAGGACATGGGCCACGGCACCACGGCCCTGCGCACCGAGCTGGCCCGCGCCTACTTCGGCTCCGCCCAGCTCGGCCGGGCCGAGGCCGTCCTGCGCGAGCTGGTCGAGCAGGCGCCGGACGACGGCTACCTGCACCTCCTGCTCGGCCGCACCCTGCAGCGTCAGCGCCGCCACGACGACGCCCGCCGCCACCTGGCCCTGGCCAGCATCCTCGGCGACCACGAACGCCCCACCGCCTACGGTGAGGCGAGCACCCGCCGATCGGCCTGATCCACCCGCGTGAGAGGACGACGATGACCGACTACGGACACGAGCTGGAGTTCGGCATCTTCCCGAGCCCGGACGCCGACCGCCTCCACGAGACCCTCGCGATGGCGGAGGCCGCCGACGTCGGGGGCCTGGACCTCGTGACGATCCAGGACCATCCGTACCAGGCCAAGCACCTGGACGCCTGGACCCTGCTGTCGGTGATCGCCGCCCGCACCACCTCGGTCCGGGTCGCCCCGAACGTCGCGAACCTGCCGCTGCGCCCACCTGTCGTCCTCGCGCGCAGCGTCGCGACGCTCGACCAGCTCAGCGGCGGGCGGGCCGAGCTGGGTCTGGGGACCGGGGCGTTCTGGGACGCGATCGTCGCCGCCGGCGGCCCCCTCCGGACCCCCGGCGAGGCGGTCGAGGCCCTCGAGGAGGCGATCGCGGTGATCCGTGCCCTCTGGTCGGGCCGGGGCTCGGTCACCCTCGACGGCGACCACTACCCGGTCAGGGGCCTGCACGCGGGCCCGGTCCCGGCGCACGACGTGGGGATCTGGGTCGGCGCGTACAAGCCGCGGATGCTCCGCGTCACCGGTCGCCTCGCCGACGGCTGGCTCCCGAGCATGGGGTATGCCGCGCCGGAGACCCTCTCGGCGATGAACGCCACCATCGACGAGGCAGCGGAGAAGGCGGGCCGGTCGCCCGTGGACATCCGTCGCTTCTACAACATCCACGGCCGGTTCGGGTCCGGCGGCGGCCTGCTCGAGGGCCAGCCGCGGGACTGGGCCGAGCAGCTCGCCGAGATCACCCTCGACCAGGGAATGAGCACCTACATCCTCGCCGTGAGCAGCCTCGACGACGTCGAGCGGTTCGCCGCCGAGGTGGCTCCGCTGACCCGCGAGCTCGTCGACACCGAGCGCGCCCGCGCCGCTGTCCAGCCGGAGGCACCCGAGGCGGCGGCACCGACCCGAGGGGAGACGCTCGAGGTCCGGGCCACGCAGGCCCCGCGCACCGACGTGCCGGCCGACGTGTGGGACGAGTCGACCCGACCCAGCGCGCCGGTCGACCCGGACGAGCGCTTCACCGCCACCCAGCAGGCGACCGGGCAGCACCTCGTGGACGTCCACGACCACCTGCGCGGCGAGCTCGAACGCCTCCGCGACGTCGTCGAGCAGGTCGCCGCCGGCGAGACCGACGCCGGGCGGGCGCGCAACATCATCAACGAGCTGACGATGCGCCAGAACAACTGGACGCTGGGTGCCTACTGCGCGTCGTACTGCCGCGTCGTCACCGGTCACCACACGCTCGAGGACCGCTCGGTCTTCCCGCACCTGCGGCACAGCGACCCCCAGCTGGCCCCGGTGATCGACCGGCTCGAGGCGGAGCACCACGTCATCCACGACGTCCTCGAGCAGGTCGACCACGCACTCGTCCAGATGGTCTCGGGCGAGAAGGGCACATCGGTCGTGCGCGACGCCGTGGACCTCCTCGGCGCCACCCTGCTGTCACACCTGTCCTACGAGGAGCGGGAGCTCATCCCCGCCCTCTCCCGCCACGGCTTCAGCTGATCGAGCGGTGGCGCTGGCCGATGCCGGCGGTGCCGTAGGGGTAGTCGTCCATCTGGGGGGCACTGACCTCGGAGAGCCGGTCGAGCTGCTCCGCGGTCAGGTCCAGGTCGGCAGCCGCGAGGTTGTCGGCGAGCTGGGTGACGTTGCGCGCGCCGAGGATGACCGAGGTGACGGCCGGCTGGGCGGCGACCCAGGCGAGGGCGACCTGCGCCGACGTCGCGCCGGCCTCCTCAGCGACCTCGCCGACGGCGTCGATGACCGCCCAGGTCCGCTCCTGCTTGTTGCGCGGGCCCCACGCCTCCATGCCGCGCTCCGGGTCCTCGCCGAGGCGGGACTCGCCCGTCGGCGTGGTGTCGCGCTGGTACTTGCCGGTCAGCCAGCCCCCGGCCAGCGGCGACCACGGCAGCATCCCGAGGCCACCGTCGAGGCAGGCCGGGACGATCTCGTGCTCGATGTCGCGGACCAGCAGGTTGTACTGCGGCTGCAGCGTCACCGGCGGCGTCCACCCGTGCTCGCGGGCGGTGTGCACCGCCTTGGTCACCTGGTAGCCGAGGTAGTTGGAGAAGCCGTAGTAGGAGATCTTGCCGGCACTGATCGCGTCGTCGAGGAAGCGCAGCGTCTCCTCGAGCGGGGTCACCGCGTCCCAGGCGTGCATCTGGTAGAGGTCGATGTGGTCGACGTCGAGGCGCGTCAGCGAGGCGTCGAGGGCCTCGCGCAGGTGCCGACGGGAGAGGCCGAGGTCGTTGCGCCCCTCGCCCATCGGGAACCTTCCCTTGGTGGTGATGACCAGGTTCTTGGCGTCGTCGGGGTGGGCCTTGAGCCAGCGGCCGATGATCTCCTCCGAGACGCCTGCCGAGTAGACGTCGGCCGTGTCGAGGAACGTGCCGCCCGCCTCGACGTAGGCCGTGATGATGTCGCCGGAGGTGGCTTCGTCGGCCTCCGCCCCGAAGGTCATCGTGCCGAGGCACTGGGTGGAGACGACGGTGCCGGTGGATCCGAGTGTGGTGTAGCGCATGCCTTCCACCGTATGCCGCGCGGCCGGGCGCCGCTCGACTGGACGGGTGTGCGGGAGGGGTCGGTTCCTCTGGGAGACTGGGGCCATGGCTTCGCTTGCTGACGCGACCCCCTCCATCGCCCTCGGTTCCCTCGACGGCCGCTACCGCGGTGTCGTGGCCCCGCTGGTCGACCACCTGTCCGAGCCGGCCCTCAACCGGGCCCGTGTCCGGGTCGAGGTCGAGTGGCTGATCTGGCTGACGACCCACCAGGTCGTCCCGGGGGTCCGCTCGCTCACGGAGAAGGAGCAGGACGGGCTGCGCCAGGTCGTCGCGGACTTCGGGGCCGACGAGATCGAGGAGCTCGCGACGATCGAGCGCGAGACGCTGCACGACGTCAAGGCCGTCGAGTACTTCCTCAAGCGCCGCCTCACCACGATCGCCCCCGCCGAGGAGGACGCCGGCCTCGCCGAGCTCATCCACTTCTGCTGCACCAGCGAGGACATCAACAACCTGTCCTACGCGCTCATGGTGCAGGGCGCCGTCCAGCAGGTCTGGCTCCCCCGCGCGACCCGCCTGGTCGAGGCCGTCGCGACGATGGCCTCGGACCTGCGCGACGTGCCCCTCCTCGCCCACACGCACGGGCAGCCGGCGACGCCGACGACGATGGGCAAGGAGCTCGCGGTGCTCGCCCACCGCCTCGGCCGCCAGCTGCGCCGCATCGAGGGCGCCGACTTCCTCGGCAAGCTCAACGGCGCGACCGGCACGTATGGCGCGCACCTCGCCGCGGTCCCCGAGGCGGACTGGCCCGCGCTGAGCCGTGGGTTCGTCGAGTCCCTCGGCCTGGAGTGGAACCCGCTGACCACCCAGATCGAGAGCCACGACTGGCAGGCCGAGCTCTACGCCGACGTCGCGCGGTTCAACCGCATCCTGCACAACCTCTGCACCGACGTGTGGACCTACATCTCCATGGGCTACTTCGCCCAGGTCCGCGGCCAGGGCACCGTCGGCTCGTCGACGATGCCGCACAAGGTCAACCCGATCCGGTTCGAGAACGCCGAGGCCAACCTCGAGGTGAGCAACGCGCTCCTCGACGTGCTCGGCTCGACCCTGGTCAACAGCCGCCTCCAGCGTGACCTCACCGACTCCTCGATGCAGCGCAACATCGGGTCGGCGTTCGGCCACTCGCTGCTCGCCATCGACAACGCCGAGCGGGGCCTGGCCGGCCTGGACGCCGTGCCCGCCGCGATGGCCGCCGACCTCGACCGCAACTGGGAGGTCCTCGGCGAGGCGGTCCAGTCCGCGATGCGGGCGCTGGGCGCCCAGGGCGTGGCCGGGATGGAGAACCCCTACGAGCGCCTCAAGGAGCTCACCCGCGGCCGCCGCATCACCGGCGACGACCTGCGCGAGTTCGTCGGCGGCCTCGGCCTGCCCGACGACGTCGCCGCCCGGCTCGCCGCGATGACGCCGGCGACCTACATCGGCGCTGCGCCGGAGCTCGTCGACTACCTCGACTGACCCCTCACCCCCGCCAACCTGTCGCCGAAGGGTGGGTGGTTGCCGCCCCCGGGCCACCTGAGGCGGCAACCTCCCACCCTTCGCGTGGTCGGGTGGGCGGGGGCGGTCGAGCGGCGGGCGCGCGGGGCGGTCGAGCGGCGGTCGGGCGTGGGCGCCATACCGTCGCGCTCGTCGGTGGGCACGGCTAGCGTGGCGAGGTATGACGGCACGCAAGGCCCGGCTGGCCGACCTCGCCGAGATCGCCCTGGCACTGCCCGAGGTGGAGGAGGGCACGTCCTGGGGGCGCCCGGCCTACGTCGTGCGGAAGAAGTCGTTCCTGCACTTCCGTGAACCGCGACCGGATGCCATCGACCCGGACACCGGCGAACGCATGCAGGACGTCATCCTGCTCAGCGTCGCGGACCAGAACGACAAGGACGCCCTCGTCGCCTCCGACGGACCGTGGTTCACCACCCCGCACTTCGACGGCTACAACGCGATCCTCGTGCGCGAGCGCGATCTCGGGAAGCTGACCCGGCGCGAGCTCGAGGAGGTCATCACCGACGCGTGGGCCGCCAAGGCACCCAAACGCCTCGTCGAGAAGTTCTTCGACGAGGCGTGAGCGGAGCGGCTCCCCGGGTGGGTCGAGCCGCTGGACGGGGCCGTCAGACGGTGACCTTGCCCGTGGGGGTGTCGAACGTGACCGAGAGCAGCCCGGGGGTGCCGTGCGGGGCGACGAAGGTGAAGTCGATGACCGAGGACGTGTCGTCGGCCTTCATGTTGAGCCATTCGCGGACCCGGGCCGGGTCCCCGGCGATCTGCAGGCCGTCGATGGTGACCTGGGTGTGGGCCGCGGTCGAGGGGTGCAGGGCGGGGTCGTCCCACTTGATGAAGAAGGGCAGCTGCGGGTCGGACATGAGGCCCTTGACGCCGAGCTGGCGCCAGCGCAGCTCCACACCGTCGGGGCGGTGCCGGTTGCCGACGACCGCCTCGCGGCCGATGCGCTGCTCGTACGGCGCGAGGTCGTCGACCGCGACGACCCAGCCGAGCCAGCCACCGCCGGCCTCGGAGCGCGCACGGACGGCCTGGCCGAACGGGGCCTTGTCGGAGGCCGGGTGGTCGAGCACCTCGACGACCTCGACGTACCGCTCGTGGGCCAACGGGAGGATCACGTTGCGAGTGCCGAAGCGGGGGTGGATGCCCCCGTCGACTGCGTCCACCCCGATGACCTTCGCCAAGCGAGCAGCGGTGGCCTTCAAACCGTCGTGCTCAGCTGCATACGAAACATGGTCAACTCGCATACCCGACATCGTGGCACACCCCGGGGAGTGCTCTTGACACGGGTGTGGTCAGTGGGGCAGCGGTGCTCCCAGTGCCGCGCGCTGGCGGACGGCCTCGTAGATGACGATTGCTGCCGATGTCGCCACGTTGAGGGAGTTTGCCTTGCCCACCATGGGGATTCGGACCTTGTGAGCAGCGTGGGCGAGCACCTCGTCGGTGAGCCCGTACTTCTCCGCACCCACCGCCACGGCCACCGGGCCGGTGTAGTCGACGTCCGTGTAGTCGACGTCGGTGTCCGGGGTCGTCGCGACCAGGGCGATGCCGTGGGCGTCGAGCCAGGCCAGCGTCGCCGCTGTCGAGTCGCTGGCCACCGGCACCGAGAAGACCGTGCCCTTGGAGGCGCGGACGAGGTTGGGGTTGCCCCAGTCGGTGACCGGGTCGGCGGCGATGACGGCCTCGACGCCCGCGGCGTCGGCGGTCCGGAGCATGGCGCCGAGGTTGCCCGGCTTCTCGACGCCCTGGCACAGGACGGTGAGGGCGTGGGGGCCGACGACGAGGTCGGCACAGGTGCGGGCCACGGCGGGGACGACGGCGATGAAGCCGTCGGGGCCCTCGCGGTAGGCGGCCTTCTCGAACGCCGCCCGCGAGACGAGCACGGTGTCGACCCCCGAGCGGCGCACCTGGTCCACCACCCCGGTCTGCGCCGCGGGGTCGAGCATGAGGTCGGGGCAGTAGTACAGGGCCTCGGGGAGCACCCCGGCGTCGAGGGCCAGCGTCAGCTCCTCGTACCCCTCGATGAGCGTCTGCCCCGTCTCCTCGCGCGTGCGGCGACGGCGCAGCGCGGCGAGTGACTTGAGCCTCGGGTTGGACGGCGAGGTGATGTGGAGGTCAGCCATGGCCGGATCAGTGTGTCAGGTCAGCGCCCGGTCAGGTCAGCGCACGGTAGGACTGCCCGTGCGGCCCGGACCAGCCGACCGGTGTGCCGTCGAGCGCCGTGAGGAACGGCTGCGGCCCCACGACGTCCGGCGGCTCGGGTGCGTCGACCAGCAGGTCGATCAGGCTCGGGTGCTCGTTGGCGAGCCAGTGCGCCCCGAGGGACCGGACCACCTCGACGAACCGCGCACGCGTCTGCGCGTCGACGTAGGCGAGGACCGCGCTGTGCATCACCACGAGCGTCGCCCCCGCGGGAGCCAGGGAAGCGAGCCGGGGCAGGTCGTCGACGAGGTCGCCGGTGACGAGCAGGGGCGGCTCTGCGGCGACGAGCCCGGCAGCCGCCTGCAACCGACGACGGCGCTCGTCGTGCTCCGGCCAGACGAGGCACTCGAGCCAGCCCAGGTCCTCGGGATCGGTGAGGTCGAGCGGGTGCAGGTCGAGACCGGCCCGCCAGACCACCTCGGGCACCGCCGTGGGGGTCGGAGCATCACCGGACCAGGTGCAGGCCAGCACAGGCCCGGGAACGTCGCCGACCACGCCGTCACCCCAGTCGTAGCGGTAGCGGTCCGGGTAGAGGCACAGCCCTGCGCTGGCGCCGACCTCGAGGAGGGCCAGCGGCCCGGGCAGCAGGTTCAGCGCCGGGACGAGGGTGGCGCAGCGGCCTGCCTCGTTCGTCTGGGTGGACCGGGTCAGCAGCTCGGCACGGACCCGGGTCCAGTTCCCGGCGAGCCAGGTGAGGAACGCCGTCGGGTCGTCGACCGGGGCGCCGAGCAGCCGGCCGGTGCCGAACAGGAGGTTGGGCTGCCGCTTGGCCACGGGCACCGACGCGAGCGCCTGCTGTGCCTGCGGATCGGAGGCCACGGCATACGCCAGGCGCTCGTAGGTGGGGGACGAACCGGCCGCCTGGCCGCGCGCGAAGGCGAGGTACTCGGGGTCGGGCACTTCCAGCACCCCGGCATGATGGCACGGGCCCGTCGTGCACACTGTCCGCCATGAGCCATCCTGCCGTGACCGAGCGCTACGCCCTCCGACAGAAGATCACCATGATGGTGAACCGCTACGAGATCCGGACCGTCGACGCGGCCGGCAACGAGGGCGCCGTCATCGCCGTCGCCCAGCAGAAGCGGATGGCGTTCAAGGAGCAGGTCACCTTCTACGCCGACGAGGCGCGCAAGCAGCCGGTCTTCTCGTTCAAGGCCCGCCAGCGGATGGACCTCGGTGCGACGTATGACGTGTTCGACGCAGGCGGCGCGCCGATCGGCTGGTTCCGCAAGGACTTCGGCAAGTCGCTGCTGCGCTCCTCGTGGCACCTCGGCACCCCGGACGGACTCGCTGCGTTCGGCACCGAGCGCAACAAGAACGTCGCCATCGCGCGTCGCGTCTGGGAGTTCGTGCCCTACGTCGGAGAGATCCCGCTGCCGTTCCTGTTCCACTTCGACTTCACCGCCTCCGACGGCAGCGTCGTCCTGACCTCGGAGCGCAAGCGCTCCCTGCGCGACCGCTACGACATCCACCTGCCGCAGGCCAGCAACGGCTGGCAGCTCGACTGGCGGGTCGGCCTCGCGATGGCCGTCGCCCTGGACGCCCTGCAGTCCCGCTGACCGACGACCGGGCTCAGTCCTCGAGGCGCCAGGCCTCCTTGAGGCTGAGCTTGCCGCCGGTCTGCATCAGCGCGCGGCGGTAGACCCGCTCGGCCGCCAGCACCAGCAGCAGGGCGAACCCGACCAGCAGCACCATCGCCAGCACCGGCTCCCACCAGGCCACCCCGCCGTCGAGCATGCGGATCGGCATGAGCAGCGCGGAGACCGGCGGCACGAAGGACGCGATGGTGCGGAACGTCCCGTCGAGGAACATGCCACCGAAGAACATCAGCATGACGAGCATGGTCACCGGCATCTGGGTCGACTGCAGGTCCTCGGTCCGCGAGGCGAGCGCACCGGCGACCGCCCAGAGGCACGACAGCGCCACGAACCCGGCCAGGAAGAACGCCAGGAACCAGCCGACCGTCCCCGACACCCCCGCGATGAGGCCGCTGTAGTCGGTGAACGCGAGCCCGACCATGGCTACCCCGACGTAGATCGCCATCTGCCCGACGGCCAGCACCGTGTTGCCGGCGATCTTGCCGGCGAGCAGCTGCCGCAACGGGATCGCGCCGGCGATGATCTCGACGATCCGCGACTGCTTCTCCTCGACGACGCTGCTGGCCAGCGTGATCCCGAAGGTCAGGGCGGCGATGTAGAAGAGGAAGGCGAAGGCGAATCCCATCAGCTGGCTCAGCTGCGACTCCTTGGCGTCGCCGACCAGCTGGGTGGTGGCGACCGTGCTGCCCTGCTCGAGCGCGGCCAGGGTCGTGCCCGCCGCGTCGGCGTTGCGGTCGATCGTGTCGGCGCGCACGACCTGCTGCACGACGGTGAGGAGCGAGGTGTCGGCACTCTCCTTCGTGGTGAGCTCCCAGCCGCTCGAGGTCTGCCGCAGCCACGCGTCGGCGTCCTCGTCCTGGACGGCGGCCCTGGCCGCGGCGTCCGAGGGTGACCGGACGAGCTCGACCTTGACCGACTTGTCCAGGGTGCTGGCCCGGCCGGCGAGCTTGTCGACCATCGTCACCGCGGCGGGCGACGAGGCGACGATCTTCGAGGTGCTCGTGTGCCCGCTCAGCACGACCTGCAGGGCGAGCGCCCCGACGATGAGGGCGAGGGTGACGGCCGTGCCGACGAGGAAGGACCTGTCGGTCAGCTTGACCATCACCTCACGGCGGGCCACCAACGTCCAGGCGCTCCCCCCTGAGGCTCGGGCCGGCAGCGGGGCCGGACCCTGCGCCGTCAACGTGTCCTGCACCGGCTGCTGCGCCTGTGCGTCCGTCCGGGTGCTCATGCCGTCACCTCCTGGTAGATCTCGCTGAGTCTGGGCACCACGCGCCGGAACTCGTGCACCGGGCCGCGCGCGGCCGCCTCGCCGAGGACGTGCTGCTCGGCGCCGGGCTCGAGGACCTCGATGAGGGCGGTGCCCCCGTCGACGTCGGCCACGTGGACACCGCGCTGGTCGCGGGTCCAGCCGGCGTCGCCGCCGACGACGAGGCGGTAGCGCACGGGACCACCGGACCGGAGCTCGTCGGCCGAGCCCTGCGCGACGACCTTGCCGCGCGCCATGACGACGAGCCGGTCGCACAGCCGGTCGACGAGGTCGAGCTGGTGCGAGGAGAACAGCACCGGCGTCCCGCGCCGGGTGTGCTCGCGCAGCAGGTCGGCCATCGAGTCGACCGCCGTCGGGTCGAGGCCGGAGAAGGGCTCGTCCAGGACGAGCGCCACCGGCGTCGGCACCAGGGCGGCGATGATCTGCACGCGCTGCTGGTTGCCGAGCGACAGCTTCTCCACCGGGTCGCGCTGCCGGTCACCGAGCCCGAACCTCTCCAGGTGCTCCACCACCGAGGTCCGGGCGGCTGCCGAGTCCATCCCCCTCAGCTGCGCGAGGTAGACGAGCTGGTCGGCGATCGGCTGCTTGGGGTACAGCCCGCGCTCCTCCGGCATGTAGCCGAACCGCCGACGGTCTGCCGCGGTGATCGGCCGCCCGTCCCAGCGGACCTCCCCCGCGTGGATGCCGAGCACCCCCATGACCATCCGCATCGTCGTGGTCTTCCCGGCGCCGTTGCCCCCGACGAACCCGGTCATCGCGCCTCCTGGCACCGGGAAGCCCACCCCGTCGACGGCGGTGTTCTCCCCGAACCGCCTGGTCAGTCCCCGCGTCTCGAGCATCGTGTCCCCTGTGTCCATGCCTCCACGCTAGGCAGGGGGGCCGGGCGGGACATCCCTCTGGAGGAGGAGATGTGCAGGGGTGTGCGGAGCGCCCCGGGGTCGGGGCGGACGTGGACGGTGGTCCTCACTCCCCCTGGGGGATGAGGCCGGCCCGGTGGGCCCAGACGACGGCCTGGACCCGGTCGCGCAGGTGGAGCTTGGCCAGACAGTTCGAGACGTGGGTCTTCACGGTGGCCTCCCCCACGAAGAGCCTGGTGGCGATCTCGGCGTTGCTCAGCCCCTCCCCGACGAGGACGACCACCTCGCGCTCGCGCTCGGTGAGCAGGGCGTAGCCGGGGTCACGGGCCACGCCCTCACGAGCGGCCGCGGAGGTGGGGCCGCCGCGGTCCGGAGCGGGCGACATACCGGGGGCGGAGGGGCGGGGGGCAGCGGTCATCCGCTCGATGACACGGCGGGTGACCTCGGGGGCGAGCAGGGCGTGGCCCCCGGCCGCGGCGCGGACGGCGTCGACGAGGGTGTCGGCGTCGGAGTTCTTGAGCAGGAAGCCGCTCGCACCCGCCTCCAGCGCGTCGAAGAGGTAGTCGTCACGGTCGAACGTCGTGAGGATGATGACCCGGCCCAGGTCCTCGGCGACGACCTGGCGGGTCGCCTCGATCCCGTCGGTGCCGGGCATCTGGACGTCCATGAGCACGACGTCAGGGCGCAGGGCACGGGCCTGGGCGACCGCGGCCGCGCCGTCGGCCGCCTCGCCCACGACCTCGAGGTCGTCCTCTACGGACAGGATCATCGCGAACCCCGACCGCACGAGCTGGTGGTCGTCGACGATGAGCACCCGCAACCGGTCGCTCACCGCGGACCTCCCACGGCGGCCCCGCTCGCGGGTTCGTCCTGCGCCACGACGTCACCGGTCGGGACGTCCTGCAGCGGGAAGCGCACCCGCACCCGGAACCCACCACCGACGCGCGGGCCGATGTCGACCTGACCCCGACGGGAGGCGGCTCGTTCGCGCACCCCCAGCAGGCCCAGCCCGGAGCCCGACGAACCCGGCACCGGGCGGCCGTCGTCGGTCACCTCGACCTCGACGAAGGGCGTCCGCGCGGAACGTTCGACCCGCAGCACCACCGAGGCGTTCGCGGCAGTGGAGTGACGACGGACGTTGGTCAGCGCCTCCTGGGCGATGCGGTAGAGCGACAGACCGAGGGCGGCGGGCAGGGCGGCCGCCGCCCCCTCGGGCGACTCGACGAGCTGGTAGGTCACGCGCAGCCCCGGCGCCGACACCTCGCCGACCAGGGCAGGCAGGTCCCCGAGCCCCGGCTCGGGGGCGCGGTGGGTCGGGTCGCCCGCGCCGGCGCCCCGGGCGTCGGTGGGTTCGCGCAGGGCACCCACCAGCGAGCGCATCTGGTGCACGGCCTCCCGGGACGACCCCTCGACCGAGGCGAGCGCGCGGGCCGCCGCCTCGGGGTCCCGGGTGAGCAGTCGCCGCGCCCCGGCCGCCTGGATCCCGATCACGGACACGTGGTGGGCCACGACGTCGTGCAGCTCGCGCGCGATGCGCAGCCGCTCGCCCAGCACGGCCCGTTGCTGGAGGTCGGCGCTCTGCTCCCCGATGGTCCGCGCCTGGTCGGCGAGCCGGGCCCGCTGGCGGGCACCGCGCCAGGCGACCTGGCCCCCGATGATCGCGCCACCGAAGTAGAGGGCGTTGACGACCGCGGTGACGACGACGCTCGCCGCCACCGGGCTGACCAGTCCCGGTCGGCGCGACGCGTCCTCGCCGAGACTCTCGCGGATGCTGTCGATGCCGCTCCCGATGGCGAACGTCCACGCGAGCCAGACGAACATGAACAGCACCACGCCACCCATGACGACCAGCATGTCGCGGCGGCTGCGGCTCCAGGCGACCCCGCTGAAGATGGCGACGAAGTACACGATCTGCAGGGCCAGCTGGCCCATCACCGCCGGCATGGTGACCCCGACGACGAACATGTGCAGCGCCGCGAGCACGGCGACGGTGAGCGGCCAGCGACGGCGGCCGACGAGCAGGAGGGCGCCGAGCGCGACGGCGAGGTACTGCAGCCAGACGGGTTGGCCGATGCTCTCGAGGGCGCCCATGCTGCGGGACATCTCGAACGTCACCGCCGACAGCCCGAACGTCCCCACACCCACGACCACGTCCCAGCGGGACACCTCGGCACCCCGGAACCACGGGTCGTCGACGGCGAAGAACGCGGCGAGCCGTGATCGCACCGTGGTGGCGGGTTCGGCGGTCACCGGTCCACCCTAGGTCGGACGCCGCCCGGCGGTCCTCCCCCTCGAGTCGGAGATCCGGCGCGGTCGCGCCGATCGCCATGGCGCCGTCGCGCCGATTCGGTATGGCGCGTGCGGCGTCAGAGCAGTGAGCGCAGGACCGGCACCAGGCCGTCGTCGTCGACGTCGCCGGTGACCTCGTTGGCGGCGGACTTCACCTCGTCGGGGGCGTTCCCCATCGCGACTCCCCGAGCGGCCCACTGCAGCATCTCGAGGTCGTTGCGCTGGTCGCCCACGGCGACCGTGAACTGCGGGTCGACCTCGAGGTGGCGGCGCAGGATCTCCAGCGCCGAACCCTTCGAGACACCCTCGGGGTTGAGGTCGAGCCAGGCGCTGAAGCCGACGGCGTAGTTGACGCCGTGCAGGCCGATCCGTTCGGTCAGGGCGAGGAAGTCCTCCGCGGTGCCGGTCGGCGAGCGGAACGTCACGCGGGTGACCGGCTCGGCGACGAGCTCCTCCCACGAGACCACCGTGAGCTCGCCCTGCAGCTCGCCGTCGGGGAACGGCGCGCTCAGCTTGAACCCGACGCCGAGGTCCTCCACGGCGATCACGGCGTCCGGCCACTCGCCCCGGAGCAGGGTCAGCGCCGGCGCGGGGTCGAACGTCACCGCCTCGATGATCCGGAACCCCTTGTCCTCAGCGGGATCCAGCTCGAGGGTGACCGCGCCGTTGGAGCACACGGCATACCCGGTCGTGATCCCCAGCTCCTCCAGGATGGAGGTGGTGGCAGGGATGGAGCGCCCCGTCGCGATGATCACGTGGTGACCGGCGGCGACCACGGCGTGGACGGCGTCACGCACGGCAGGCGACAGCTCTCCGGCGTGGTTGATCGTCGTGCCGTCGACGTCGAGGGCGACGAGGTGGGGGTGGGCCATGGGCCCGAGCCTACGGAAGGCGCACGTGCTGCGGCCCCAGGTCCGAGATCTGGCGCGTGCCGAGCAGGGCCATGGTGCGCCGCGCCTCGGCGGTGAGGATGTCGGCGGCCCGCTGCACCCCGGCCTCGCCACCGGCCATGAGCCCGTAGAGGTAGGCGCGGCCGACCATCACGCTGCTGGCACCGAGGGCGACCGCCGCCACGACGTCGGCGCCGGACATCACCCCGGTGTCGATCATGATCTCGGCATCGTCACCCAGCGCCTCGCGGACGTCGGGCAGCAGCCGCAACGGGACCGGCGCGCGGTCGAGCTGGCGCCCGCCGTGGTTCGACAGCACGATCGCGTCGACCCCTGCGTCGACGACCATCTTCGCGTCGTGCACGGTCTGGACGCCCTTGATGATGAGCGGGCCCTTCCAGAACGAGCGCACCCACTCCAGGTCGGCCAGGGTCATCGTCGGGTCGAACAACGTGTTGAGCAGCTCGGCCACGGTGCCGTCCCACGCCGCCAGCGAGGCGAAGGTCAGGGGCTCGGTCGTGAGCAGGTTGCCCCACCAGGTGGGGTGCAGGGCCGCGTCGGCGACCGTCCTCACCGTCAGGGCCGGCGGGATCGAGAACCCGTTGCGCACGTCGCGCAACCGGGCCCCCGCGACCGGGACGTCGACCGTGAGGATGAGCGCTTCGTACCCGGCCTCCTCGGCCCGGCGCATGAGGTCCTCCCCGGCGCTGCGGTCCTTCCAGACGTAGAGCTGGAACCACTTCCGGGCGTTCGGGGCCGCGGCTGCCACGTCCTCGATCGAGGTCGTGCCCATGGTCGAGAGGGCGTAGGGGATACCGATCCGGTCGGCGACCCGCACCACCGCCCGCTCGCCCTCGTGCTGCATCATCCGGGTGAACCCCGTGGGGGCGAACGAGAAGGGCAGCTGCGACGGCCGGCCGAGGAAGCTCGTGGACAGGTCGATCTCGGAGACGTCCTGGAGGATCGCCGGGTGGAACTCCAGGCCCGCGAAGGTCTGCCGGGCCCGCCGCAGGCTGATCTCGCCCTCGGCCGCGCCGTCGGTGTAGTCGAACACCGAGGTCGGCGTGCGGCGCTTGGCGACCCGTCGCAGGTCGGCGATCGTCAGGGCCGCGTCGAGGCGGCGCTTGCGGGCGTCGAGCTCGAGCGGCTTGGGTCGAAGGAGTGGCTTGAGCTCGGACCACTTGGGCAGCTGTCGATCACTCATCGGTCCAACCTAACCGGGTGGGCTACCGGTTGAGCTGGTCCTGGGCCGGTTGCCGGCCCCCCACGGGCTCGTCCGCGCCGGTCCCAGCGGCCGGCGACACACCCAGGACGTCGTCGACCTCGGAGTCGCTGAGCTCGTCCGCCGCCGCTGCGACCGCAGCCATGACCTCACCGAGAAGAGCGATCTCGGCAGCGAGGTCCCGGTCGTCGAGCGGTGTGCCCATCCCCTCAGGTTCGACCCGTCGGGCCGCGGAATCCATGGCCCACCCGGGCCCCTTTCCGCGCCGATGGTCGTAAGACCATCGGCCCTTCGGGAGTGCAGCCGCCCTCACGCGACGGGACGCAGCACCTCGAGGCCGAGGAACGGCTGGAGCGCCTTGGGCACGACCACCGAGCCGTCGGCCTGCTGGTGGTTCTCGAGGATGGCGACCATCCAGCGGGTGGTGGCGAGCGTGCCGTTGAGCGTGGCGACGGCGCGGGTGCCCTGGCCGTTGGGGTCACGCTCACGCGTGTTGAGCCGTCGGGCCTGGTAGGTCGTGCAGTTCGAGGTGGAGGTGAGCTCGCGGTAGCGGCCCTGGGTGGGGACCCACGCCTCGCAGTCGAACTTGCGCGCCGCCGGGCCACCGAGGTCGCCGGCCGCCGTGTCGATGATGCGGTAGGGCACCTCGATCTTGGCGAGCATCTCCTTCTCCCAGCCGAGCAGCCGCTGGTGCTCGGCTGCGGCGTCCTCGACGCGGCAGTAGGTGAACATCTCGACCTTGTGGAACTGGTGCACGCGGATGATCCCCCGCGTGTCCTTGCCGTGCGACCCGGCCTCGCGGCGGTAGCAGGCCGACCAGCCGGCATACCGCTTCGGGCCCGCGGACAGGTCGAGGATCTCGTCCGCGTGGTAGCCGGCGAGCGCCACCTCGGAGGTGCCGGTGAGGTAGAGGTCGTCCGCCTCGAGGCGGTAGACCTCGTCGCCGTGCTTGTCGATGAACCCGGCCCCGGCCATCACGTCGGCCTTGACCAGGGTCGGCGTGATCATCGGGGTGAACCCGTGCTCGACGGCCTGCGCAATGCCCATGTTGAGCAGCGCCAGCTCGAGCCGAGCACCGACACCGGTGAGGAAGTAGAACCGCGAGCCGCCGACCTTGGCCCCGCGCTCCATGTCGATGGCCGCGAGCGACTCACCGAGGGCGAGGTGGTCCCTGGGCTCGAAGTCGAACTCCGGGATCTCGCCGACGGTCTCGAGCAGCGTGTAGTCGTCCTCGCCGCCGACGGGCACGCCGTCCTCGACGATGTTGCCGATCTGGCGGATGAGGTCGCCGAGGGTGGCCTGAGCAGTGTCGGCGTCGGCCTGCAGCTGCTTGACCCGCGCCGAGATCTCCTTGGTCTGCGCGAGCAGCGCCTGCTTCTCGTCACCCTGCGCCTGCGCCACCTGCTTGCCGAGGGACTTCTGCTGGGCGCGCAGCTGCTCGAACTCCGTCAGGGAGGAGCGGTGCGTCTGCTCGGCAGCGAGGATCGCGTCGACGATCCCCTCGTCCTCACCACGGGCGCGCTGCGAGGTGCGGACGCGGTCCGGGTCCTCGCGCAGGAGCTTGATGTCGATCACGGCGTCAGCCTACCGAGCGTCCGCCATCCGATTTTCCGTTGCCTCCCGACGCCCTCCCCGCCCATCCTTCCCGTATGCCGTCCGCCGCCACCCTGGGTGCCTTCGCCGTCGCCGCCACCGCGCTGATCCTCCTGCCGGGGCCGGCGATGCTGTTCCTCATCTCGCGCGGCATCGGCCACGGCAGCCGTCGGCTGGCCGTCGCGTCGATGGCCGGCATCGAGACGGCGACCGCGGTGATGGTGGTCGCGACGGCGTTCGGGCTGTCCGCGGTCATCAGCTCGTCGGTGCTCGCCTTCTCCGTCGTGAAGTACGCCGGCGCGGCATACCTCGTCTGGCTGGCGGTCCGGGAGTTCCGCAGCAAGGGGCACTTCGCCCTCGACCGGGCACCGGTCACGAACACCGGCCGCGCGTTCGGCGACGCGTTCCTCGTCGGCATCTCCAACCCGAAGACTGCGGTCTTCTTCGTCGCGTTCTTCCCGCAGTTCCTGCACCGCGAGGCCGGCCCGATCTGGTCGCAGGTCCTCGTGCTGGGGGCGGTCTTCGTCGTCATCGGCGCCGTGTTCGACAGCGTCTACGCCCTGAGTGCCGGCTCCATCGGCCGGTGGCTCGGCCGGCACCCGCGGGCCGTCGAGCGGCAGAAGTACGTCTCCGGGTCGATCTTCCTCGTCATGGGTGGGGCCGCCGCCCTCACCGGTCACCCGACCAGGGCCTGACCGCCCCCACGTCCACGAGGTGGTGGGCGAGGTCGTGCAGGAAGTAGCGACCCAGCGACTCCACCGTGAACGCGGACCCGTTGCTGCGCAGTCCGCGTCGTGCCCACTGGTCGCCCTCGACGCCGGCGAACGAGGCCGCCACCGCGTCCGCGGCCTCGGCCAGCTGGCGCCCGACGAGCAGCGGGTCCTGCGCGCCATACCCCTCCGCCAGGGCGGTCTCGTCCTGGTCCCAGTTGGGGAACGTCGGCTCGTCCTCGTCGAGCATGAGCCGGACCCGTCCGCCGAACACCCGGCACACGTCACGGACGTGGCAGGCGTACTCCAGCGGCGACCAGACCGCGGGGCCCGGACGGTTCGCGACGTCGTCGCGGGCAAGCACCTGCTGCCACAGCATCGTGAGCTCGACCGTCAGCCCGGCGACGGACTCGGCCGCGACGGCGGCCGCCTCGAACCCGCACTCGGGGCAGGCGCGCTCCAGCGTCCAGGTCCAGTCCTTGGTGTCCGGCTCGACCGCGTCGTCCGCTGCTCCCATGACGACACCGTAGACGCGAACGCCCACGGGAGCCGGTAGCGTCGCCCCGTGCTCCACGAACACTCCGGCTGGATCGCCTTCGCGGCGATCGTCCTCGTCATCCTCCTCGCCCTCGGCATCGCCGGCTGGGCAGGGATGCGGGTCAACAGCTCCGGAGGTGCCCACCGAGGACGCCGGTGGGGGCGCCGCCCGCACCGCAACGAGTTCCGCCCGGAGGGCACCGTGTCCGAGACACCCACGCGTCGCGCAGCGATCATCATCAACCCCACCAAGTTCGACGACCTGCCGGCGGTGAAGAAGCAGATCACCGAGGAGTCGCAGGCCCTCGGCTGGACCGAGCCGTTGTTCATCGAGACCACGGCCGAGGACACCGGCCAGGGCCAGACCCGCGAGGCGCTCGAGCGCCAGGTCGACCTCATCTGCCCGCTCGGTGGAGACGGCACGGTCCGCGCGGTCGCCGAGGTGCTCGTGGGCACCGACACCCCGATGGGGCTGCTGCCCGGGGGCACCGGCAACCTGTTGGCCCGCAACCTCGACCTGCCCGTCGACGACCTCGGCGACGCGCTGCGGGTCGCCCTCACCGGACAGAACAAGCGCGTCGACGTCGGCCGCCTCACCATCGACCAGTCCGGCGAGCACGAGCGGCCCGCCCAGCACGTCTTCCTCGTCATGGCCGGGCTCGGCTTCGACGCGGCGATCATGGCCGACGCCCCCGAGGGGCTCAAGGCCAAGGTCGGTCCGGCTGCCTACGTCGTCTCGGGTGCCCGCAACCTGCGCGGCCCGCAGTTCAAGGTCCGCATGAAGATCGACGACCAGGAGGAGTTCACCCGTCGCGCGCGCACGGTCATCATCGGCAACTGCGGCAAGCTCCTCGGTGGGCTGGTGCTGATGCCGGAAGCCGAGCTCGACGACGGCAAGCTCGACACCGTGGTGCTGTCCCCGCAGGGTGTCGTCGGCTGGGCCGCCGTCGCCGCGCGCCTCGCCTCCAAGAAGCGCAAGGGCCACAGTCGCGTCGACCACTACACCCACGACACGATCCGCATCCGCGCCGACCGCCCGCAGGAGGTCCAGATCGACGGAGACGTCCTCGGCAAGGCCCGCGCCGTCAACGCAGAGATCGTCCCCGGCGCCCTCGTCGTCCGCGTGGGCTCCCCCGACTGATGGCGGGCCACGCACAGGCGCCGTCGCGCTCCGGCGGCCGGACCCGACTGGCCCGGCTCGGTCGCGGGGTCATCGCGATGGTGCTGTTCGCGGTGCCGTTCGTGCTCATCGGGTTCGCCGTGCGCCAGCAGTTCGGCCCGCTCATCCGCTTCGACGAGGCCGTGGCCGACCGGGCCACCGACATCACGCGGTCGATCGGGGCGGCGGACGCGCTCATCGCGCTCCAGGCGATCAGCCAGCCGTGGGTGCTCTACATCGCGGCGACGCTCGTCTGCCTGTGGGCGTGGTTGGTCAAGAAGCTGCGCAACCGCGCACTGTGGGCCTTCGTCACCATGATGATCGGCTGGAACCTCGCCCTGGACGCCAAGCTCCTGGTGCAGCGGGCCCGACCGGTCGTCGACGACCCGATCTCGCACGCCCCGGGGTACTCGTTCCCGTCCGGTCACGCGTCCAACGCCGCGATCATCGCCACGGCGATGGTGTTCCTGCTGTGGCCGCTGCTGTCGCACGCCGGGCGCCGCGTGGCCACCACGGTGGCCGTCGTCGTGGTGGTGCTCGTCGGCCTGGACCGGATCTTCCTCGGTGTGCACTTCGCGTCGGACGTGCTCGCGGGGTGGATCCTCGGCGTGGGCACTACGTTCTCCTCATGGCTCGGATTCATTGGCAAGAAGGCCGCGACCTCCTCACCCGGACCGTCGTCCCCGGCGTAGGCGTCTTCGCGGTGGTGGTCGCCTTGGGGCTGCTCATCACCGGGCCGCTGGCGGTGATCGACCACAAGGAGGACCGCATCTCCGCGGACTTCAACCGGTTCCGCAACGATGCGCTCGACCCGGTGAGCGCGGTGTTCTCGCACGTGGGGAACACCGAGTACGTCATCGCGATCTGCCTGGTCGCCGTGGGGATCCTGTACTGGCGCACGCGTGACCTGCGCTGGTCGGTCGTCCCGCTGGTGGCGATCTCCCTGCAGGCCCTGATCTTCCTGTTCGCGACCATGGCCGTCGGGCGCCAGCGGCCCCCGGCCATCCCGATGGACGCCTCACCGCCGACCTCCAGCTTCCCGAGCGGGCACACCGGGGCCTCGACGGCGCTCTACGTCTCGCTGCTGCTCATGGCGGCCACCCGGATCGAGCGCGCCGGCCTGCGCCGGCTGGTGATCGGCGTCTGCGCCGTCCTGCCGGTCCTGGTCGGCCTGGCCCGGCTCTACCGCGGTGCCCACCACATCTCCGACGTCGTCGTCGCGATGCTCAACGGCATCGCGTGCGCCCTGCTGGCGTTCCACTGGTGGAAGGCCACCCGCACGCAGACCGCCACCGGGCGGGCCAAGGCCGCGCTCGCCACCTGAACGGACCCTGAGAACGACCCGCGCAGATCTGCACCGGGGCCACTACCTTCGCCTCATGGCCAGCGTTCACAAGGAAAACCTCACCGACCTCCTCGTCCGGGCCATCGCGCCCGGCGTCGTCGTGTGGGGGGCGATCGTGGGCTTCGGCCTGCTCATCACCGGCCCACTCACCGGGCTGTCCAAGGACGAGGAGTCGGTCAACAAGACGCTGGCCTCGGACCGCACGCCCACGTGGAACCAGATCACGATGCTCTGGTCGCACGTCGGCAACACCGAGTACGTCATCGCGGTGTGCATCCTCATCAGCCTGATCCTGCTGTGGCGCACGCGCGACTGGTTGTTCAGCATCGTCCCCGTCATCGCGATCTCGCTGCAGGCGACCATCTTCGTCCTGGCCACCCTCGTGGTCGGACGCCCGCGGCCCACCGTCCCCCACCTCGACCCGGCGCCTCCGACGTCGAGCTACCCCAGCGGCCACGTCGGTGCCTCGACCGCCCTGTACCTCTCGCTCGCCCTCCTCGCCGCGCGGATCGAGCGCACGTGGCTGCGGGTCCTCACGACCGTGGTCTGCCTGGCCCTCCCGCTGCTCGTGACCTTCGCCCGCCTCTACCGCGGCATGCACCACGTCACGGACGTCTCCGTCGGGATGCTCAACGGGATCGCCTGCGCGCTGCTGGCGTGGGGCTGGTGGCGGTTCACCAGCCGCCGCAAGGTCACCGACCGCGCCAGGGCCGCCGTCAGCTGAACAGCTGCTGGCCCCAGTGCTCGTCGGCGGCCAGCCCGGGCGGGCACGCGAAGACCGCCGACCCGGTGTGCTCGATGTACTCGTTGAGCCTGTCCTTGGCGGCCAACGCCTTCTGCATCGGCACGAACTGCCTCTGCGCGTCCCTCATGAAGGCGACGAAGAACAGCCCTGCGTCCAGGTGCCCGAGCCCGTCCGACCCGTCCGTGAAGTTGTACCCCCGGCGCAGGATCCGTATGCCGCCGAGCCGGCTCTCGTGCGCGAGCGCGACGTGCGCGTCGGCCGGGATGGCCGGCTGGCCGTCGGCACCCGGCGTGGTCAGGTCGAGGGTGTCTAACTCGGCCTTCTGGCCGAGCGGCGCACCCACACCCTTGGTGCGGCCGACGACCTGCTCCTGCTCCTGCAAGGTCGTCCGGTCCCAGACCTCGACGTGCATCCGGATCCGGCGGGCGACGAGGTAGGAGCCCCCGGCCAGCCAGGAGGTGGCGCCCGGCACGTCCTCGGGCTGCACCCAGACGTGGTCGTCGAGGGCCGCGCCGTCCTCGGACTTCACGTTGTTCGTCCCGTCCTTGAACCCGAACAGGTTCCGCGGGGTCGTCTGGCTGCGTGAGGTCGACGAGGTCCGGCCGAACCCGAGCTGGCTCCAGCGCACCGACACCACCCCGAACCCGAGGCGCACGAGGTTGCGCACCGCGTGCACGGCCACCTGCGGGTCGTTCGCACAGGCCTGGATGCACAGGTCGCCACCACTGCGTGCGGGGTCCAGGTCGTCGCCGACGAAGGCCGGCAGCTCGCGCAGGCCCTCCGGTCGCCGGTCCGCCAGACCGAAGCGTCCGTCGAACAGGGACGGCCCGTACCCGATGGTGATGGTGAGGTCCGCCGCGTCGAGGTCGTAGGCCTCGCCGGTGTCCTCGGGCACGCCGTACGGCCCCCCGCCGACCACCCCGCCCGGAGCCGCCTCGGCGCCGGCGGTCATGCGTTCGGCGGCCCGCGTCCACGTCTTCAGCAGGTCGCGCAGCTCGTCGCGGTCGGTCGTCGTCACGTCGAGGGCGACGAAATGCATGCGGTCCTGCGCCGGGGTCGTGATACCGGCCTGGTGCTCCCCGCGGAAGGCGACCACCTGGTCGTCCACCGAAGGAGTCGCGGGACCCGACCCGTCCGTTCGCTGCGCGGCATACGCGCCACCGACGCCGGCGACGGCCCCCAGCGCTGCTGCCCCGGCACCCACGCCGAGCAAGCTGCGTCGGGTCAGGTCGGTCACTTCGCGACCACGGCGGCGACCTTGGAGATCGGCTCGCTCACGGCGTCCAGCGCGACGGCGAGCGCCTTGACCTCGGCCGGGCTCAGGGCGGTGTACGACTCGAACCCGGTGTCGGTGCGGTGGGCGTCCAGAGCCGTGTCGAGGGCGGCGAAGCGGCTGTCGATCGTCGCGAGGAGCGCGGCGTCACGAGCCTTGAGGACCGGACGCAACGCGTCGATCGCAGCCTTGGATCCCTTGACGTTCTCGTCGAAGTCGTAGAGGTCGGTGTGGCTGTAACGGTCCTCCTCGCCGGTGATCTTGCCGGTCGCGACCTCGTCGAGCAGGGCCTTGGAGCCGTTGGCCAGCTGGAGGGGGTTGAGGGTCACGGCCTTGGCCTTCGCGACGATCTCCTTCACGTCGACGAGCAGCTGGTCGGCCACCACCGAGGTGTCGGTCTGCAGGCCGCTCGCCCACAGGTCCTTCTCGAGACGGTGGAACCCGGTGAACTGCATTCCCTCCTCGACGACGTCCTCACGCCCGTCGATCTTCGGGTCGAGGTCGCCGAACGACTCGGCCACTGGCTCGATCCGCTCCCACGGACCGCGGGCCAGCGGGTAGGCCTTCTTGGCGTCGGCCACCTTCCCCGCCTTCACCAGGCCGACGAACTCGGTGGTGCGTGCCAGCAGCGCGTCGGCCTGGGCCGACACGAACTCCTGGTAGTCGGCGACGGCAGTGGCCATGGCGGCGTCGGGCGCCTGGCTCGAGGTCGCGCCGGTGACCGTGAAGTCGCCGCGGATCCCGTCGCCCTTCATCCCGGGCTTGCACGCGGTCTGGTAGGTGCCGGGGGTGGCGACCTCGACGTGGAAGCTGCGGGTCAGGCCCGGCGTGAGGTTCTCGACCTCGCCGAGGATCTGGTCGCCCTCGCCGTAGACGTAGAACTCGTTGACCTTGGAGCCGGTGTTGCGCACGGTGAACTCGATGGTGCCGGCGGCCGCCCTCGTGCGCGCCACCGTGCAGGACGTGTCGGTCGCCTCGACGGTGATCGGGCCACCGACGACGGCGGCGTTCCCCTCCGTCGGTTCCGAGCTGCAGGCGGCCGTCGCGGCCAGGACGAGCGCCGTGAGGGCGACGGTGAGGGTGGGGGTGCGCATGGTGCGGGTGCTCCTGGGGTCAGTGTGCGGTCGCGGCAGGGGTGACTGCCTGCGAGGAGGATGCGGCGGCAGCGCTGCGTTGCGGGCGCAGGAAGAGGGTGAGGACCGTGGCGGTGTAGAGGGTCCACGCGACCGCCTGCAGCCACGTCGTGTTCGGCGTGAAGTTGACCGTGCCCTTGAGGAGCACCCCGTACCAGGAGTCGGGTGGCACGGCCCCGCTCACGTCGAACGCGAGGCTGTTCAGGCCGGGCAGGAGGGCTGCCTCCTGCAGGTCGTGCAGACCGTAGGACAGGATGCCGGCGGCGACCACGACGAGCGCGATCCCGGTCCACCGGAAGAACCTCGACAGGTTGATCCGCACGGCTCCGCGGTAGATGAGGACGCCGAGGGCGAGCGCCACGGCGAGGCCGATGACGAACCCGACGAGCGGCTGCGTCGTCCCGGCCCCGGCGGTCTGCACGCTGGCGTAGAAGAACAGGGCGGTCTCGAGGCCCTCGCGTCCGACACCGAGGAAGCCGACGAGCGCGACAGCCCAGCCACCGACCGACAGGGCCTGGTCGAGGCGCCCCTTGAGCTCGCCCGAGATGGTGCGGGCAGCAGTGCGCATCCAGAAGACCATCGCGGTGACGAAGGCGACGGCGACGACCGACGCGGTCCCCCCGATCAGCTCCTGCGCCTCGAACGAGAGCTGGCGCGTGCCATACGTGAGCAGCGCCCCGATGCCGACCGAGAGGGCGACCGCCACCGCGACGCCGGTCCACACGTGCCGCAGGGCCCACCGCCGGTCGGTCTTCACGAGGAACGCGACGAGGATGACGACGACGAGGGCGGCCTCGAGGCCCTCCCTGAGTCCGATGAGCGCGTTGCTGACGAGCACGGTGACCTGATTTCCGGCATGGGGACGTTGCGTATTAGGACTAAGGTAAGCCTTCCCTAAGGCTTGACGTCAAGTCGGTCCCCGCCCCCTCGCCCGCGCTCCGAACCCGGGTGCACGGCGCCGGTGGCGGTGGGAGTATCGGCACGTGTCCGACCCCACGCCGCCCAGTGCGCAGACGATCTCCTACCCGGCCTCCGACGCGCGGGCCTCGCGAGGAGCGCTGGAGCGGGCCGACCCGCACGTGGTCGTCCTGTTCGGGGCGACGGGAGACCTGGCCCGCCGCAAGCTGCTCCCCGGTCTGGCCCACCTCGCCGCCTCCGAGCTCGCCCCGGCGATCCGGGTGGTCGGGACGTCGCTGGAGGAGATGAGCGACGAGGAGTTCCGCGAGTTCGCGCGGACGGCGGTCGAGGAGTTCGGCAGCCACCGGCTCACGCCCGAGCAGTGGGACGCCTTCGACGACCACCTCGTCTACGTCCCGCAGTCCGCCGGCCCCGGACCGCTGGCCGCGGCCGTGGCCAGCGCCGAGGAGCAGCTCGGCCCGAACGCCCTGCGACTGCACTACCTGTCGGTCCCGCCCAAGGCGGCGATCGCCGTCATCAAGATGCTGCGCGAGGCCGACCTCGTGGACCGCTCACGGGTGGTCATGGAGAAGCCGTTCGGCACCGACCTCGCCAGCGCGATCGCGCTCAACGACCAGGTGCACGAGACGTTCGACGAGCGGCAGGTCTTCCGGATCGACCACTTCCTCGGCAAGGAGGCGGCCCAGAACATCCTCGCCTTCCGCTTCGCCAACGGGTTGTTCGAGCCGATCTGGAACCGCAACTTCATCGACCACATCCAGATCGACATCCCCGAGACGCTCGGGCTGGACCAGCGGGCCAACTTCTACGAGGCGACCGGCGCCTACAAGGACATGGTCGTCACGCACCTGTTCCAGGTCATGGCGTTCGTGGCGATGGAGCCGCCCACCGCGCTGGAGCCCCGGGCCATCTCCGAGGAGAAGAACAAGGTCTTCCGGTCGTTGCTGCCGATCGAGCCGCAGCACGTCGTGCGCGGCCAGTTCGCCGGGTACACCGCCCTCGACGGGGTGCCGCGCGACTCCGACACCGAGACCTTCATCGCGCTCAAGTGCGGCCTCGACAACTGGCGCTGGGCAGGCGTCCCGTTCTACCTGCGCACCGGCAAGAAGATGGCCGAGGGCGCGCGCATCATCTCGATCGCGTTCAAGGAGGCGCCGCGGTCGATGTTCCCCGCGCACTCCGGGGTGGGGAACGCCGGACCAGACCACCTGACCTTCGACCTGGCCGACGAGTCCAAGGTGTCGCTGTCGTTCTACGGCAAGCGCCCCGGGCCGGGCATGCGGCTGGAGAAGCTGTCGATGCAGTTCTCCACCCAGGAGACCGAGCGGGCCGGCGACGTCCTCGAGGCGTACGAGCGGCTCATCCTCGACGCCATGCGCGGCGACCACACCCTGTTCACGACGGCCGAGGGCATCGAGTCGCTGTGGGAGCGGTCCGCGCCGCTGCTGGAGAACCCGCCCGAGGTGAAGTCCTACCCGCCCGGCACCTGGGGCCCGAACGCCATCCACCAGCTCATCGCCCCGCACGCCTGGCGCCTGCCCTTCGAACGCGTCTGGCGCGAGAAGTAACCGCACCCCCGGCCCACTCGCGCCCTCGCGCCTACTCGCGCAAAGCGGGTGTCGCTGTGCAACACGGGACTTATTTGTGCCGGGTTTCCCGAAGGACACCCGCTTTGCGGGATGGGGTGGGGGCGGGGTGGCGCGCTCAGGCGCGCAGGGAGTGGAGCCAGGTGCGGGCCTCGCCGAACGCCTCGTCGGTCGTGTGCGGCGTGACGCGCACCGCCGTGCCGTGGGCCGCCGGGTAGCTGCCGAGGAACCGCACCTCCGCGCAGACCCGCTTCAGCCCCAGCAGCGCCTCGCCGACGCGCTCGTCGAGGACGTGGCCCTCGATGTCGATGGAGAAGCAGTAGCTGCCCATCGACGCCTTCGTGGGGCGTGACTCCAGGCGCGACATGTTGATCCCACGCACGGCGAACTGCTCCAGCAGCTCGAGCAGGCCACCGGCGTGGTCGTCGCGCTGGAACAGCACCAGCGTCGTCTTGTCGGCTCCGGTGCGTTCGGGGAGGTCGCCCGGCCGCGCGACGAGGACGAATCGCGTCACCGCCGCCGCGTTGTCACCGATGTCCTCGGCCAGGACCTCCAACCCATGGTTGCTCGCCGCCACGGGCGCGCAGACCGCCGCCTGGTATGCCGCCTGCTCGCCGGCGGTCCCGACCAGCCCTGCCGCCGCGGCGGCGGTCGACAGCGTGGGGACGTAGGTCGCGTCGGGGAGGTTCGCGTCCATCCAGCCGCGGACCTGCGCCCAGGCGTGCGAGTGGGTGCCGACCGCACGGACGTCGGCGAGCGCCATACCGGGGCGGGCGGCGAGCACGAAGGTGATGGGGACGAGCACCTCGGCGACCACGACGAGCGGGTCGCCGCTGGCGAGGGCGTCGAGCGTGGCGCTGACACCGCCCTCGACAGAGTTCTCGATCGGCACCATCGCGCCGTCGACCTCCCCGGCCCGCAGGAGGGCGAGGGCTGCGTCGACCGAGCCGCACGGGCGGTGCTGCGCGCCTGCGGACGGGGCCCAGGCGGCGAGCGCCATCTGGGTGAAGGTGCCCTCGGGCCCGAGGTAGGCGTAGGTGCGGGAGCCGGCGTCGGTCGTCTCGGTCATCGTCAGGCCTTCTGGGATCCGGTGCGGGCAGCGGCGAGCGCCTGCTGCTCCTCGGGCGTCAGGGTCGCGTCCGAGCCTCCACCGACGACACCCTTGGCGTAGGTGCGGGACTCGCCGCGTGCGTGGATGGCGGAGAAGACGAGGCCATCGCCGCGGTCGTCGACCACGGCCGCGCTGAAGGACAGCCGTCCGCCCATGTCGCCGAAGGCGTCGTAGCGCACCACCGCCACATGGCGCAGCGCCTGGGCGATGTCGGCCCGCAGGGCCGCGAGGTCGCCGGCACCGACGGGTCGCTGGGTCTCGAGGACCCGGACCTGGGCACGGGCCCGACCGGCCTGCGCGACGGCGAGCGCGGCGACGGCCAGGGCGAGCACCGCGACGACCAGCGCGACGAGGGTCAGGGCGGAGTCGGACACCCCGGAAGCGTATTGGCGCGACGTCGATACAGTCGACGCGATATGGAATTCAGCCTCGTCACCGCCGCCATCGTCTTCGGCGCGATCTTCCTCGTGGAGCTCCCCGACAAGACCTTCATCGCCACCCTCGTGCTGGCCACCCGGTTCAGGCCGTTGTTCGTGTGGATCGGGGTGTCGCTGGCGTTCCTCGTCCAGACCCTCGTGGCCGTCTCGGTGGGTGGGCTGCTCGCCCGGTTGCCACGCACCCCCGTCGAGGTCTTCGCCGCTGCGATGTTCCTCATCGGCGGCGTGCTGCTGCTGCGCGGCGCGTCCAAGGCCGACGAGGAGGAGGCCGAGGCGGAGGAGGAGTTCTCGCACAAGGGCGCGGCCACCGCGGTCGGGCTCAAGGCCATCGGGGTGTCGTTCGGGGTGCTGTTCCTCGCCGAGTGGGGCGACCTGTCCCAGATCCTCACGGCGACCCTGGTGCTGCGCTACCACGACCCGATCTCGGTGTTCGTGGGCGCGTTCCTCGCGCTGGTCACCATCTCCGGCCTGGCGACGATCATCGGCCGCGTCCTGCTGTCGCGGGTGAAGCTCGCGACGATCCGTCGCGTCGGAGGCGGCGTCTGCCTCCTGCTCGCGGCCGTCACCGCCCTCGAGATCGCCGGCGTCTTCGGCGGCTGACCGCCGCGCTGCGCGCCATACCTGTCACGAGCGGTGGCAGGGTGCCGCGTGCGACGCGGCGGTCTGCCGCCCCTCGGCCGGGCGGGTGAGGGGTATGCAGCGTGGGCGCCGACTCCTGGCCGACGCCCGTCCGACTCCCACCCCGCCGGTCAGGGGGTGACGAGGTTGATCGGTTCGCCGGCGGCGAAGGCGAGGACCTGGTCGACGGCAGCGGTGTAGAGGCTGTCGAGGACGTCCCACTCGACGTAGCCGAGGTGGGGTGTCGCCGTCACGGCGGGCAGGGCGAGCAGCGGGTCGGACGCGTCGAGGACCGGTTCGTCCTCGAAGACGTCCACCGCGGCGCGGCCGGGGCGTCCCGCGGACACGGCGGCAGCAAGGACGCCCGGCTCCATCAGGCCGGCGCGCGAGGTGTTGACCAGCAGGGCGCCCGGCTTCATCAGGGCGAGGTCCTCAGCGGTGACGATGCCGCGGGTGTCGTCGTTGAGGGGCAGGTGCAGCGACAGGACGTCGGCCGACGAGAAGAACTCCTCGCGGCTCACTGCCACCTCGAACCCGGCCTCCCGCGCGCGCTCCTGCGAACCCGTTCGACCCCAGCAGAGCACCCGCATCCCGAAGGCGCTGCCGACGACGGCGACCTGGCTGCCGATCCGTCCGAGACCGTAGATGCCGAGGGTCTTCCCGGCGACCGAGGTGCCCACCGAACCCTGCCACTGGCCGGCGCGGAGGCGGGCGACCTCGGCGGGCAGGTGGCGCAGCGAGGCGAGGATCAGGCCCCAGGTCAGCTCGGCGGTCGTCGACGCCGACCCGGCGCCGCCGGCGCTCACGGTGATGCCCCGCTCGGCCAGTGCGGCGAGGTCGAGGTGACCGGTGTTGCGGCCGGTCTGGCTGACGAGGCGGACGGTGTCGAGGTGGTCGACGACCTCACGCGGCAGGGCCGTGCGCTGCTGGAGCAGCACGACCGCGTCGAACCCGCTGAGCCGTCCCGCCAACGCCGGGCCCGACACCGAGTCGGCGAACGTCACGACCTCGTGGCCCGCCTCGGCGAGACGGCGCGCTGCCTCCAGCTGGCCGAAGGCGGCCTGGTAGTCGTCGAGCACGGCGACCCTCATCGTGCGTCCACCACCGGGCGGTCGCTGGCCGGTGAGCCGGCGCCGGCCGCGCCCAGGTCGGCGCCGTAGAGACCCGGGTCCGCACCGTCAGCGCCGTCAGCGCCGTCAGCGCCCACCTCGGCGACCCCGCCGGCACCCACGTCACGCAGGTCGGCGTCGGAGCGACGGGCTGCTGCCGGGAGGTGCAGGGCCCACCAGAGCAGGCCGAGGGCGAGCAGCGACCCGAACGTGTCGGCGTTCTGCAGGATCCGGCCGGGCCATTGCGGCCAGCTGCGCTGGTTGAGCCAGGAGATCCCCCACCACGGCATCCGGCAGAGGAAGAACCCGGTGATCGCGGCCGCCGCCCAGACCCGTCGGCGGTCGCGCAGCGGGTCGGCACCGAGGACGGCGAACACGACGACGACCATCCAGTGCAGGTGGTGGATCCAGGCGACGGGCGAGAGCAGCACGGCCATCAGCCCGACGGCGGCCACCTCGCTGATCGAGTCGCCCGCGCGGTACGCCCGGCGGGCCAGCGAGTAGCCGATGACCCCGACGACCGCGACGAGGACGAGCCACAGGACGTTGCCGGCGAGGCCGTCGGGCCCGACCCGCAGGAGGAACCCGCGGATGCTCTGGTTGGACGTGCCGGCGTTGGGGCCGAGCCGGGCCGGGTCCTGCAGTGCGCCTCCCCAGAACGCGAAGGATGCCTCGGGCAGCAGCAGCCACGACCCGACGGTCACCGCGACGGCGGTGCCGACCGCGGTCGCGGCCTCCTTCCAGCGCCGGTTGACGAGGTAGTGCACGACGAACACGCCCGGGGTGAGCTTGATCGACATGGCGAGCCCGACGAGGACCCCCGGCGGTATGCGACGCAGCACCCCCGGGCGCGGCCGGCGCAGGTCCATCAGGCACGCCAGGACCATGAACGCGTTGACCTGCCCGAAGCGCAGGCCGTCGGACACCGGGTGCAGCCACAGCATCGGCGCCGTGAGCAGCGCCAGGGTGAGGGGGGCGAGGGAGCCGGTGCGGTGGATCAGGCGCCACCCGGCGTACCAGACGATGGCGGTCGTCGCCGCGACCTGGGCGATGGTCCACAGCCACCCGATCACCCCGAAGGGCAGCAGTGCCAACGGGATCGCGATGATCGCCGCGAACGGCGGGTAGGTGAACGGCAGGAGCTGGGGCGCCTCGGTCATCGCCGAGTAGACCGGCCGACCGGTGAGGATCGACACCCCGGCCTCGCGGTAGACCTCGACGTCGACCTGCCACTGGTCCATCGGCCAGAAGACGAGGTACCGCAGCACCGGGATCGAGGCGGCCAGGGCGATCACCAAGGTGGCGACTGACCAGCGGACGGCAGGCGACCACGCAGCATACCGGCCGGTGGCGCGCGACGCGGAGCCCGCGACGGCGGAGCCGAGGCGTCCGGCGGCACGGGCCAACGACGACCACCACCGCACGTCGCGGCTGCCGGGAGGTGCCGCAGGGCGGGTCGTCGTGGTCACGCCCCCATTCTTGCGCGTGTGTCGACCCGTAGCCTGTACCGGTGACCCGCCGCGCCCTGCTCTGCCTCGTCGGCCTGCTCGCCACCGTGTCGGCCGTGCTCGTCCCCGTCGCCACCAGCAGCGCCGCCGGCACCACAGCCCCGTCATCCTCGGCGGCGGCACCGCTCCCCGCGGCGAAGCCCGTCATCCTCGTCGGCACCGGCGGCCTCACGTGGAGCGACGTCAGCGAGAAGTCCACCCCCGCCCTGTGGTCGCTGCTGCGGGACGGCTCGACGGCAGCGATCTCGGTGCGCTCGGTGTTCACCAACACCTGCCCGATCGACGGCTGGCTGAGCCTGTCGGCGGGCAACCGTGCCGCAGCCGACGGGCCGGGCAAGAACGGCGCGCGCAGCACCACCGACCCGTGCCCGCCCGTGCCGACCGTCGACAGCGGGGTCGTGCCCGGCTGGAACGGCTACGTGAAGTCGGCGAACGACAAGAAGTTCGACTCGACGCTGGGCACCCTCGGCGAGACTCTCGCCTCCAACAAGCAGTGCGTCCAGGCGGTCGGGCCCGGTGCCGGGGTGGGCGCGGCCTACTCCTCCGGCGCGGTGCCGCGCTACGCCGACTACGACGCGGGGAAGCTCACCGGGCTGCTGTCGGCGTGCCGCGTGACGCTCGTCGACGTGGGCGCGCTGCGCGACCCCTCGGACCTGCCGAAGGGTGAGGCCGCGCCGCAGGGTGCCGGCGACCGCGCCCGGCAGGCCGGCGCCATCGACACCCGCATCGGCGAGGTCCTGCAGGCGGCACCGAGCGGGTCGGACGTCATCGTCGCCAGCCTCTCCGACGCCGGGTCGAGCGAGCGCCTGCGCCTCATCGCCGCCAAGGGCCCCAGCTACGGACCCGGCACCCTCACCTCGAAGTCGACCCGCCAGCCGGGCCTCGTGCAGTCGGCCGACCTCACCGTGACGCTGCTCAGCGCCGCCGCGGTCCCGGTGCCCGGCTCGCTCGGCGGGGCCACCCTGACCCGCGGCTCGGCCGGCGCGAACTCCGCCGAGGCAGCGCGGGACCGGCTGCGGGCGCTGGTCGACTTCGACGAGGCGAGCCACGAGGTGCACCCGTTGGTGCCGACCTTCTTCAACGGGGTCGTCTACACGCAGCTCGCGATCTACCTGCTCACTGCCATCGTCTGGCGCCGCGACTTCGGCTCGACCGCGCTGCGCCTGCGCCTGCTGCGGATCACCCGGCGGGTCGCCATCGTCGCGTCGACCGTGCCGGCCTCGACCTTCCTCGCCAACCTCATCCCGTGGTGGCGCTTCCCCGTGCCGTTGCTGGCGATCGTCGCCTCGGTCGGGCTGTTCGTCGCGATCATCTCGGCGATCGCGTTCCTCGGGCCGTGGGGGCGGCGCCTGACCGGCCCCCTGGCCGTCGTGTCCCTGGCGACGATGCTCGTCCTGGGCGGCGACGTCATGCTCGGTGGCCGCCTGCAGATCTCCTCGCTCATGGGCCTGCAGCCCGTGGTCGGCGGCCGGTTCTACGGCATGGGGAACGTGACGTTCGCGCTCTTCGCGACCTCCGCGCTCCTGCTGTGCATCGCGGTCTCGAGCTACTACGTCAAGCGCGGGGAGCAGCGACGCGCCGCCCTGGCCACCCTCGTCATCGGCCTGGCCGCGGTCGTCGTCGACGGCTACCCCGGGTGGGGTGCGGACGGCGGCGGACCACCCGCCCTCCTGCCCGGCCTCGCCTACCTCGTCCTCGCGATCCTCGGCATCCGGATGACGTGGCGGCGCGGCGCCCTCATCGGCGGGGTCACCGTCGGCCTGTTCCTGCTCGTCGGGTTCATCGACTCGTTGCGGGCGGTGGAGAACCAGTCCCACCTCGGCCGCTTCTTCGACACCCTGTTCACCGGTGGCGCGTGGGACATCGTCAGCCGCAAGCTCGAGCAGAACATCTCGATCCTGTTCGGCAACTACCGCCTGGCGCTGCTGGTCCCCATCGCGCTCGTCTTCGTCATCTACATCCTCGCCCGGCCCACGTCATGGGGCTCGCGGGCCCTGGAGCGGTCGTACGAGGCGTGCCCCACCCTGCGTCCGGGGCTGATCGCGCTGCTCGTCATGCTCACGATCGGGTTCGCGATCAACGACTCGGGTGTGGCCATCCCGGCCAACGGCGCGATCATCGCCGTCCCGCTGATCATCGCGGTCAGCGTCAGGGTGCTGGAGGACGAGGCGCGCTCGCTCGCGAAGACGCGCGCGTCGCGGCGAGGGTGAGCCACCCCCATACGGCCAGCACGGCATACGGCACCACTCGTCGACGGACCCCGAGGGTGAGGTCCTGGACGGTCCGCGTCATCCCGACCACGCGTCCGGGGACGTAGGCGACGGCCATCGCCGTGAGCCGGCCGAGCAGCAGCAGGTCGACGACACCCGGTGCCAGCACGGGGAGGGCGACCCAGGCCAGCAGGTCGTACCAGGGGAGCGAGTAGGGCGCGGCCAGCGTGTAGGCGGCGCTGAGGACGACGACCCAGCGCGCGGCCGTCCCGGTGGCGGTGTCGGGCGCGAGGCCGCGGGTCAGCCGCGCGAGCAGGACGACGAAGACCACGGCGAGGACCACGGAGCCCACCGACACCAGGTCGCGGGCGGTGCTCGCGGCCATCGGCCCTCCGGCGAGCCACTCGAACACCAGCCGCCACGGCGTCGCGAGCGAGATGGACCGCCGGGCCCGGTCGAGCTGGTCGAACACGTGCGGCCCGGCCCACAGGTGCAGCGGCACGACGACGACCACCGCACCCACCACGAGGGCGACAGCCCTGCGGGCGAACCCGCTCCGCTCGTGGCCCCACCACGCGACCAGCAGCGCCACCCCCGCGATGCCGAACGTCACCTTCGTCGAGACCGCGAGGCCGCCGACCAGCCCACCCAGCCACGGGTTCCGCGCTGCGAGCACGATCGCGGCGAGCGCCAGCGCTGCCGCCAGCAGGTCGACGTGGGCGCCGAGGACGCCGATGCCGAAGACGAGGGGGTTGAACGTCCACAACGTGTCGACGCGCTGCTGCGCCGCACCGGCCCGCAGCAGCAGCCAGCGCACGAGCAGCCACGCGACGACGACCAGCAGCTGCCACACCCACACCGTCTGGCGCAGGTTGGGCCCGCCGACCAGCGAGGCGAGCGCCTGCAGCGCGGTGGCGAACGGGCCGTAGATGCTCACCGTCCCCCTCCACGGCGGTTCGACCGCGCTGGTCACGGGGTCGGAGGCGGGCCAGGCGTCCGGGGCGGTGAGGTAGGGGTCGCCGCCCTGGGCCGCGATCCGCCCGTACGCGGCGTAGTTCGTGTGGTCGGCCGACCCGAACGGGCCGGTCAGCAGGGCACCGAAGGCCAGCAACAGGGGCCAGCGCCAGCCCGGCCACCGGGCGGCTGCCTGTGCGGCGAGGTTCCCGGCGTGGCCCCCGGCGTGGGTGGCCGCCCGCGCTGCGGCAGTCCGGCCGGCGGTCACCAGCCGGAGCGCGACCCCGCCACCACCGAGCAGGTATGCCGCCCACAGCAGGGCGGTGACCAGCGCCGGGGACGGGGCCCACGCGAGGTCACCCGGCGCCCACCCACGGGGTCCGAGGCCGGGCTTGGCCGCATTGGGGCCGGCGACCCCCACGAGGAGCAGCAGGGCGAAGGACAGGGCGACAGCGGCAGCACCCGCCCGCGCGCGCACCGAGTTCCCCATGAGGTGCAGTGTGGTTCAGCGCAGGCCGCGTCGCGCCCGACGACGCGCCAGGGCCAGGGCCACGTCGCGGTACTGCCGGGCCCGGTGCAGCTGACCGCGCCAGTCCCTGCCGCTGACCCGGTGGTGCAGCTCGCAGGGGACCTCCTCGACCCGGAGCCCGGCGAGCAGGACGTCGACGGTCAGGCCGACCTCGACCCCCCAGCCCCGGGCGAGCGGGGTGGCCGCGTCGAACGCGGCCCGGGAGATGCACCGCATACCCGACAGGGGTTGGACCGCGGAGAATCCGGTGAGGTCCTCGATCCCCTTGCGCGCCAGCCGGACCACGAACCCGTGGCCGCCCCCCGCGGTCTTCTGCGGCGGCAGGGTGGCGATCGTCATGTCGGCGCGGCCCTCGAGGACGGGCGGGACGAGCACGCCGAGGTTCGCGGCCGAGGCCTCGAGGTCTCCGTCGACGAACAGCAGCGGCCGCGGGTGGTCGCCGCCCTCGATGCCCTCGTGGCGGGCGACGTACGCGGCGCCGGTGGTCATCGCGGCGGCCTTGCCGCGGTTGCGCGCGTGCCTGGCCACCTCGGCACCGGCTGCCGCGGCCAGCTCCGCCGTGGCGTCGCTGCTCCCGTCGTCGACGACGACGACGAGGTCCACCCCCGGTATGGCGCGGACGGCCTCGACCGTGGCCGCGATCCGCTCCGCCTCGTCCTTGGCGGGCAGGATCGCCGCGACGTGCGTCGCGACGCCGGACGCGTTCCCCGGTGACGTCATCTCAGCGAGCCGTCAGCGGAGGGTGACCTGGCGGCTGAGCAGCCCGGACTTCGCCCGGCGCTCCTCCGCGGTGAGGGAGTCGGTCGAGGCGACGGCCTTGGCGTAGCGCGTCATGAAGTCACCCAGGGGGCCCTCGTAGTCGGCCGAGGTCTTGTCGGGCTCGAGGTCCCAGACCGGCACGAGCAGGCCGCAGGCGCGGAAGGCGCCGAGGAGGCGGGTCGGGTCACCCAGGCCGCTCTCGCCCGCGGCGTGCAGCCGGGCCAGGGCGTCGGTCGCGGTGTCCTCGTCCTCGGGAAGCACGAGGCGGATGTGGGTCCGCTCGCCGATCCGGCACCAGTAGGCCGAGGCGGCGGCGTCCATCTTGACCGTGGGGATGACCGACTCGTTGGCGCGCTCCAGCGACGACCTGGCGTCGTCGTCGAGCTCGCTGTCGCCGACCCAGAAGTCGAAGCCCTCGTGGACCGTGACCTCGAACGGCGTCGCGGGGTCGAGCAGGTCCTGGAGGCGCGGGCTCTCCTCGGTCGCGGCAGGCGTGCTGGTGATCGGGGTGCCCTGCTCGGCGTCGGCCGCGGCGAGCAGGCACAGGGCCAGGTCGCGGGAGGCGTCGCCGGAGACCGACCCGGACTGGGTGCCGAAGAACACGGTGCCGTCGGCGCGGTGCAGGCCCGGCCAGGCCATCGGCAGCACGGTCGCCACGGTCACGTCGGTGGGGGAACCCTCGGGGGCCTTGCCCTTCGCGAACGACACCGATGCCGTGGCGGCCGGGAGGATCTCGCGCATCGCGACCCAGTCGGTCTCGTTCGGCAGGCCCTCGAAGGGGCGGGCGACGAACGGTGCGGGGGCGACCTTCGTGCGTGCCGCGTCGGTGGAACCCTGGTCTGCGCCGTGCTTGCGGCGGCGTGATGCCTTACCCATGGCGCAAACCCTAGTGGGCGCTCCGGGCCGCGGGGCCGGGGCGGCGGGGTGTGGGCGCCGGGGTCGGGGGTGGAGCGGCCGGACGACGTGGCGTCAGCGGCTGCGGCGGCGGGACGGGCCGCCGACCGATGCCCACACGGTGCAGCCGGCGCGGTCCTCGGTGACACCCCACTCGTGGGCGAGGGAGCGGACGATCCGCAGGCCGCGGCCCGAGGGTGCCCAGATGGTGCGCGGAGCGGGACGGGGCGTGCTGTCGCCACCGCCGTCGGTGACCTCGACCTCGACGACCCCGGACTTGACCTTCCAGTGCACCCGGAGGTTGCCGTCGGAGAGGGGTCGGGCGTGACGCACGGCGTTGGACACGAGCTCGGAGATGACGATCTCGGCCTCGTCGACGACGTCGGACTCGACATCGCGGGACTCGAGGTCCTCCACGAGGGTCCGGCGCACCTGGGCGACGCTCGTCGCACGCCACGGGACGCGGACGGTTCGCGAGGAGTCCGTGCCGCTGCTCTTGCGGGCAGCAGCCGGGACGGACCGCACGGGGCGGTCGGGGTGGGGTCCTGCGCTCATGCCGTGCCCAGATCCCATCGTTTGCGGGCGATTAGGGACGGAGACTATCGAGTTGCACGCACAGCGTCGAGTACCGCGGCGGGGTGGTTGCTGATGATGGCGTCGACGCCGAGGTCGAGGCAGAGCTGCACGTCGGCCGGTTCGTCGACGGTCCAGACGTAGACCTCGTGCCCGTGGCGGTGCTGGCGGGCGACCGTCTGCGGCCACTTGCGGACGATCTGGATGTCGAGGCCGACCGCGTGGACCCCTCGGGGCAGCGATCCGTCGCGGAAGCGCAGGGGCACGGAGTCCTCGACGAGCAGCACCGCCGGCACGTCCGGACACAGCTGGCGCATCCGCTGGACCGCGAGCTGGGAGAACGACATCACCCGCACCCAGTGCTCGCCCGGCTTCCTCGGCCCGTCGAGCCCGAACTCCTTGAGCACCTTGGCGAGCTGCCGTTCGACCAGCCCGGCGTACCGCGTCGGGTGCTTGGTCTCGATGACCATCCCCATGGGGTGGTCGCTGGCGGTGACCATGGTCAGCAGGGCGCGCAGCGTGAGGAGCATGTTGCGGTCGCGGTCGGGCATCTCGAGGTCGCCGCGGTGCTCCTCCTTCCACGAACCCCAGTCGAGCCCCTCGAGCTCTGCCAGCTCCAGCGTCGAGACGCTGCCCCGGCCGTTGGAGGTGCGGTTGACCCGGCGGTCGTGGACGCAGACGAGGTGGGAGTCGGCCGTGAGCCGCACGTCGCACTCCAGCGCGTCGGCCCCCTCGACGATCGCGCGCCGGTAGGCGGAGAGCGTGTGCTCGGGTTCGGCGAGGCTCGAACCTCGGTGGGCGATCACCAGCGGGGTACGCCGGGGGACAGCAGCGGGCCGCGCGGAGACGGCGTCGTCGAGCACGTCACCATGGTTCCATACCCGGACACGGTCGCGCCGGTGACCCACGAGACCCGTCAGCCGCTCGCACGTCGGGCGCACCGGCAGGCTCAAGGCAGGGCTCACACCGAGGAGGGGTGGCGCGTTCCATGGCTGTGAACCTCCCCGCCTTCCAGCATCTCGTCGACGCGCACTGGCGTGACGTCGCCCGCCTCGCCCACGCCCTGGCCGGGCCGGTGGACGGCGACGACGTGGCCCAGCAGGCGTGGACCCAGGCGTTGGCGGCCTACCCGTCGCTGCGCTCGGCGACCAACCTGCGCGGGTGGCTGCTCACCATCACCCACCGCTGCGCCATGGACGCCCACCGCGGTCGCGGCCGCCGGGCCGTCCCCCACGACGACCCCGCGTCGCTGGTCACCCGCACACCCGCAGCACCGGCCGCCGACGCCCACCTGCCCGACGGACCGCTGTGGTCCGCGGTCGACGCCCTGCCACCGCGGCAGCGGGAGGCCGTGGTGCTCAAGTACGTCGCCGACCTCGACCACCCCACCATCGCGGCCGCGCTGGGCTGTTCGCCCGCGATGAGCCGCCGCCTCGTCAGCGACGCCCTCGCGACACTGCGAAAGGACCTGCCATGAACACCCTGTCCACCGATCCCGCCGCCGCCCTGACCGGGTGGACACCCGACCTGCGACCCCCGACGCTCGAGCCCAGCGACGTGTCGTACGTCGTCGAGGACACCGCTGTCGGCCGGATGCTGTTGGCCCGCAACGCTTCTGGCGCTCTGGTCGCCTCGACGTTCGTCTCCTCCGCGGAGGACGAGGACGTCGTCCTGGCCCGGCTCGCGTCGAAGGTCTCACCGCGGGTGCTGCGCCACCCCCGCGAGCTCGACGAGGCGCGTCGCCAGCTCGACGACTTCCTGGCCGGGCGCACGCGCGGGTTCACGCTGCACACCGACCTGGCACTGGCGTCGGACTTCCAGCGGATCGTCCTGCCCACCCTCGCCTCCTCGGTCGGGTACGGCACGAAGGCGACGTACGGCGAGCTGGCCGCGCGCGTGGATCGCCCCAAGGCCGCCCGCGCCGTCGGGGCCGCCCTCGGCGCCAACCCCTTGTGCGTCGTCCTCCCGTGCCACCGGGTGGTCGCGTCGTCCGGCTCCCTGACCGGGTATGCCGGTGGGCTGGCCGCCAAGCGCTTCCTCCTCGACCTCGAGGCCGGGCAGCCGACAGCGCAGCAGACGGGGCAGCCGACCGGGTAGCCGGTCGGCTGCCCCCTCGCTCAGCCGCCGGCCGGCACCTGGGGTGACGGTGCGGCGGCCTGGGCCGCTCGCACGTTCGGCAGCCCGACGATCGCCTCGTCGACCGAGAGCGCCCCGGTCGCCGTGTCGTAGGTGCCGCTCACGCGCACCGGGCTCCCGTACGGCGCCTGCGACCGGTCCACCGAGAACCGCGCCGAGGTGCCCTCGACCGTGGCCCGGCCCTCGTGGACGACCGTCCCGTCCGGGCGCACCACCCAGACGTGGACGTCGGCACCACCCGTGCCGTCCCGGTCGTCGGTGAGGACGTACCCGTCGAGCGTGTAGCGCTCGGAGCAGGCCCGCTCCCGAAGCAGGGCCCCGACCAGGCGAGGACTGGCGAACAGGTCGCGGCCCTCCTGCGCCTGCCCCCGCAGGCCCGCGTCGACGGCCAGCGCGCCCGGGGTGTCCCCGCACGTGAAAGTCTGGACGCTGCGCGTGGTCAACGCGATCCCCGGCAGCTCCCGCTCGGCCGAGGCGACCACGGCCGCCTTGCCCAGCCGGGACCGGGTCTTCCACGCGATCGGGACCCCCCGCGTGCGGGTGAAGGTGCTCATCTCGACGGGTTGGACGAGGCTGTCCGCGACGCCCAGCCGGTGGCTGAGCAGCACGCGCGCCATACGGACGTCCCTCCCGACGGGGGTGTCCTCCGGTGGCTGGAGGCGCGCGAGGGCCTCGAGCGCCTGGCTGTCACCGACCCGGCCGAGGGCCTGGGCGACGCGTCGCTGGACGGTCGGCTCGGGGTCCCCCAGCGCGGTGAGGAGCGCCTCCTGGGACGCGGCACCGGGGATCCGGCCGAGGATGACGGCCGACAGCGCCCTGACGCGGTCGTCGCCGTGACCCAGCACGAGCTCCTGGGACAGGCCTGGCAGGGACGCGGACTCGCGCAGGGCGAGGACCGCGAGGCTCTGCCTGGCGACATCGGGCCGGATGGCCCGGGCCAACAGGCCGAGCTCGGCGTCCGGCCGCTGGTCGACGGGTGTGTAGGTGGGCATGGTCGCTCCTAGCTCCCGGCCCTGACCTGGCACCGGCCACGCATCGTCGATCCCTGGCTGCTCGTGAGGAGCACCGAGGAGCGCGTCGTGACGCAGCACCGGGTCTGGGCCATCAGGTTCTCCCGGGCGGTGGTCGCCGTCGGGCAGGTGTCGCCGTGGTTGTGCGGCAGGTCGAGGTAGTGGCCCATCTCGTGCGCCAGCGTGCGCGACCAGCCGTCGGGGTCGCCCCGACCGGTCTCGCCGCCGATCATGCCGTCGCTCTTGCCGCCCTTGCTGCAGTCGCCGGGCTTCGGTGAGACGCCCAGGACGTTGTCGTAGGTGATGGTCCGGACGCAGAAGACGTCGAGGCCGTCGTTCGGCACGCTCCACTCGTCGGACAGGGTGTCGGACTCCGAGTCGCTGCCGAGGTCGTCGCGCCCGTTGGAGGCAGCCGCGGTGATCCAGTAGTAGCCGACCCGGCCCACACCGAGACCGATCCCGCCGTAGATCTGGCGGGTCCGGTGGATGCCGTAGTCGACCGCGGCCTCCTCGGTGTCGAGGGCGCCGGCGGACAGCACGTCGTACCCGACCTTGATGATGTTGACGTTGATGTGGGGGCCGCTCAGGCCGGCGAAGGCCTGCCCGAGGCTGACGACCACCGGGGTGCTCGTCGTCGGGTCGTTGGGCGCCTTGCCCTGCCAGAACCCCATCACCTCGCGCATCACCGAGAGGTTCACCACGCCTCCCAGCCCCATGGCGTTCATGGCCTCCCGGACCGAGAGGACGGTCATGGCCCGACCGGCGTCTCGAGCGCGGTGACGCGGGCCGTCAGGTCGGTGACCTGGGTGGTGAGCGTCGTGACCTGACCGGTCAGCGCGGTGACCTGTGCCTGCAGCGAGGCCAGCACGGTGGCCACGTCCTGCCCGGCGACCGAGAGCGAGCCCGGCACCGTGACCGAGCCGTCGATGAGGACGCCGCCGACGTAGTCGCGGTTGAAGTTGACGACGAGCTGGTCCTCCCAGGCGTGCACCAGGGCGCGGCGGTACGGGCTGGACTTGGTGCCCCGCGGCCGGAAGATCGTCGTGGTCCTGCGTCGCTCGGCGCCACCGTCGAGCATGATGTCGGTGCCGAGGTGCTGGGTGACCCGCGACTGCACGACGATCCAGTCGCCGTTGGTCGCCCCCTTGAGGGTCTTGGTGTCGTTGATGGTGACGCCACCCGGGTAGTCCCGGTCCCAGTTGACGGTCAACCCGTCGGTGAAGTCGTGGACGAGCGCCCGCCGGTAGGGCGTGTTCGTCGAGCGACGCCCCGCCGTGTCGAGCATGAAGTCGCTTGTCGCGGACTTCGTGACGGCCCCCTCCAGGAGGATCCAGTCCCCGTCGAACCTGATGTCAGTCATGCCTGTTCCTTCCCCCGTGCCCGGTCGGGTGACCGGACGGGGAGAGGAGCGGAGGCCGTGCCCCCCTGATACATGAACGGACGCATCCGGGGTCCAGCCACGGCATACGACCCGTATGGGGTCAAACGCGCAGAAGGCGCGCCATCACGGGCGTTCCGGCCCGCCCTGCTGGAGCTGGGCGGTGAGGGCGTCGACGGCCCGGCGCAGGTCGGCGATGGTCGCGGTGTGGGCGTCCGGACGCAGCTCGACGGTCACCGAACCGCCGGGCTCGAGCGCTGCGTGGCGCACCTCGGACAAGGTGGTGGCGCCCTGCTGCTGGATCGAGTTGGTGAGCTCCGCCTCGGTCATGCCCAGGCGGCGCAGCTGGTGGTGGTCGACCACTCCGTCAGTGACCACCTGCGTCGCCTTGCCGCTCAGCAGCCAGGCGAGCCGGGGGCTGCGCATCGACCAGTGGTCGAGGACGGCGTTGAACGCGACGAGCACCACGGCTCCGATCAGCCCTCCGACCAGCGAGTTGTCCTCACCGATGATGGCGTTCTGCACGACGTTGCTCAGGAGCAGGACGACGACGAGGTCGAGCGAGTTCATCTGCGCCATCAGGCGCTTGCCCGCGACCCGGATGATCAGCGCGATGCCGAGGTAGATGACGACGGTGCGGATCACCTTCTCCAGCACCGGCATCTGGAGGTCGAACAGGTCGCTCCCCACCCCGGTCGGCACGGCGGCGAGGGTGTGGCTCAGGACTGCGGGGACGTGCTCGATCATCGGGGCTCCTCGGGTCGGTCCCGCTCAACGTAATCGCGTCGAGCGGCCCGCGCGCCGGAGTCGGGCCCCGAGCTCAGCCTGCGTTCAGCTGGCCGTCACGGCGTGACGGTGACGCCCTTCCAGAAGGCGACCCGGTCGGTGATCTCCTTCGCCGCGTCCTTGGGCTCGGGGTAGAACCACAGGGCGTCCTTGTTGACCTGTCCGTCGACCTCGATCGACTGGTAGGACGCCGTGCCCTTCCACGGGCACACGCTCGTCGTGTCGGAGTCCTGCAGCAGGTCCTCGCGCACCGAGGAGCGCGGGAAGTAGTGGTTGTTCTCGACGACGACGGTGTCGTCACTCTCGGCGATGACGGTGTCGTTCCAGATCGCGCGCATGCCCTGCTCCTTCGCTGGTGGCACGGCCCTCGCGGCAGTGCCGGACTGTCGACAGGTCGAACCTCGCACAGCCCCACCGTGTTCCCCGGCCGTGAACAAACCGGTTGAGCCGGGTCGCCGCGCCCACCAAGGTGGACTGCGTGCCCGACCGCCTGGACCAGTCCGCCCCGCCGACGTCGTCCGATGACACGGGTCCCGACGGCCGTGCCGGCATCGACGCCTCCGTGGTCCGCCGACTGCTCCACGAGCAGTTCCCGCAGTGGGCCGGGTTGCCCGTCCGGCCGGTCCCGGTCGACGGCTGGGACAACCGCACCTACCGGCTCGGCGAGGACCTCTCCGTCCGCCTCCCCACCCACGAGCGGTATGTCGCGGGCGTTGCGAAGGAGGCCCGCTGGCTTCCCGTGCTGGCGCCATACCTGCCCCTGCCGGTCCCGGAGGTCGTCGCGAACGGGCGACCGGGACCGGGGTACCCGCACCCGTGGTCGGTGCGCCGGTGGGTCGAGGGGGCGACCGCCTCGGCGTCGACGGTCCCGGAGGGGTCGGCGTCGACGCGGTTCGCGCTGGACCTGGCCGGCTTCCTGGGGGCGCTGCGGGCTGCTCCCGCCGCAGGCGGTCCCCTCGCCGGCGAGCACTCGTTCCACCGCGGCGGTGACCTCGGGGTCTACGCCGAGGAGGCCGAGGAGGCGTTCGGCCGCCTCGAGCCGGGCCTCGCGGCAGGTGCGCTCGACGTGTTTCAGACGGCACTGACGACCCGGTGGACCGGTGACCCGGTGTGGTTCCACGGCGACGTCGCCACCGGCAACCTGCTCGTGCGCGACGAACGGCTCGCAGCCGTCATCGACTTCGGCACGAGCGGTGTCGGCGACCCGGCCTGCGACCTCGTCATCGCCTGGACCTTCCTGGCGGGTCGGGCCCGCGAGGTCTTCCGCGAGGCGATCGGGCTGGACGCCGACACGTGGGCACGGGCGCGCGGCTGGGCCGTGTGGAAGTCGGCGGTGGACCTGGACCGGGACGTCGACGCCAACCTGCGCATCCTGGGGGACGTCGTCGCCGAGCACCGCGCCCTCACGCGAACGGGTCGGTGATCTTCCTCAGCTCCACGAGGGTCGCGTAGAGCTCCTTGGCCCGTTGGACGCCCAGGTGCTCGACCCACTCCGCCTCGATCTGCTGCTGCACGGGGCGGGCGACCTCGACCACCGCGTGGCCGAGCGCGGTGAGGCGGATGAGCCGGGCGCGGGCGTCGGCCGGGTCGGGTACCCGCTCGAGGAAACCCTTGGCGACCAGCTGGTCGACGATGAAGCCCGCACTCTGCTTGGTCACCTCGGCTGCTGCCGCCAGGTCGGTCAGCCTCGACCCGTCCGGCGCGATCCGCTGGAAGACCTTGCCCTGCGCCATCGTCACGTCGTATCCGGCCTCGTTCACCGCCGCGAGGACCCGCACCTCCATGGAGCGGGAGGGGATGAACAGCAGCACGCCGAGGTTCGGGTCCTGCGGCAGGACCGGCCGTCGGCCTTGGGGCGCTCCGGGTCTGCTCACAGCAGGTCTCCGAGCGCTGTCGGGTCTTGTGCGGTCGCAGCCATGGGAGCACTATAGTCAAGTTATCTGACCAATTGGTGCGACGTGGAGGTCGCCATGGAGGTCGAGGAACGGTGGGCGGTCGTCGAGGCCGAGCGGCGGAGCCTGGCTGAGCTCCTCGCCGACCTGACGCCCCAGCAGTGGGAGACGCAGTCGCCGTGCTCCGAGTGGAGGGTCCGCGACGTGGCCGCGCACGTCGCGATGACGCCCAGCGGCTTCTCGGTCGCCGCCCTCGCACTGGGCATGGCCAAGGCCCGGGGAGACGTGTGGGCCTTCGGGCGCGACCTGGCCCGGGAGCACGCCAAGCGCCCCACCACTGAGATCGTCGCCGAGCTCGACCGCGACGCGGCGGCACGGACGATGCCGTTCGTCACGACCGAGCGCAACGTCCTGCTGGACGTCCTGGTGCACGGCCAGGACATCGCCGTGCCCCTGGGGATCGAGCGCACGATGCCGGTGCCCGCCGCCGTCGCCGGGTTCGACCGGGTATGGCGCATGGGATGGCCCTTCCACGCCCGTCGCCGCCTGCGCGGCTTCCGGCTCGTGGCCACCGACGGCCCGGTCGACGTGGGCGAGGGCATCCCGATCGAGGGCCGGGTGCAGGACCTGCTGCTGCTCGTGACCGGGCGGACCGCGGCTGCCGTCCCGCGCCTGGGGGGACCCGGTGCGGCAGCCGTCAGAGCTGGCGAGTGGTGAACACCGTGGTGCCGCGACCGGGCACGACCTCGGTCCGCCCGGTCTCGGTGAACCCGAGCTTGGCCAGCACTCGCCGCGACGCGGTGTTCCAGTCCCAGACCGTGGCCCAGAGCCGCTGGTGTCCGTCGGCCCGGGCGTGCTCGATGACGGCAAGTGCGGCCTCGGTCGCATAGCCCTGACCGTGGACGCGGCGCAGCAGCTCGAACGCCAGCTCCGGCTCGTCCCTACCCTTGTCCCCACCCTCGTCCCCACCCTCGGAACCGCGCCCGGAGTGGACCAGGCCGCAGTAGCCGATGACGTCGCCCTCGACCCGGCGCTCGACGGCGAGCAGCCCGGTCGTCCAGACACCGTCGGTGCGGATCGACTCCGCGAGCTCGGCGAGCGTCGGGTGGCCTTCCTTGTCGAGGCGCCGGTGCGGCGGGACTCGCGGGTCGCGCTCGGTCCACAGCTCCCGCTGAACCGGCGCCTCCGCGACCCGCCAGGGCCGCAGCAGCAGCCGCTCTGTCGACAGCAGGACGGACACGATCGCTCAGCCGGTGGCGCGCAGGTAGCGGCCGAAGTGGGGGACGGTGAACGCGATCCGGCCACGCTCGCCTGAGTAGATCAGCCCCTTCTTGAGCAGGGCGTCCCGCGCCGGCGACAGCGACTGCGGCTTGCGGTCGAGCAGGGTCGCGACCGCCGAGGTCGGCACCGACTCGGTCTCGTCGACCTCTTCCCCAGACTCGACCATCGCCACCGCGGCATCGGCCATGGCCCGCAGGTACTCCCGCTCGGCCGGCGTGGCCCGCTCGAACCGCGACCCGAAGAACCCGACCGCCAGCTCTGCCTCCGCCTCGGGCGCCGCGACCTTGATGTCCTCGACGGTGATCGGCGTGCGCGGGGCGACGTCCCAGGCGACCTTGCCGTACGCCTGGACGAAGTACGGGTACCCGGCCGTCGCGGCATACATCGCCTCGAGGGCCTCGGGGGTGAAGTCGGCGCCCTCGTCCTCGGCGGGCGCGACGAGCGCGAGGTCGGCCGCGCTGCGGTCGAGCCGGTCGATGCGCTGGTACCGGAAGAGGCGCTCGGAGTAGGACTTCGACGCGGACAGGACCGCAGGCAGGTGCGGGAGGCCGGCGCCGACGACGATCACCGGCAGGCCTGACTGCGAGATCTCGTGGCAGGCGGCGCAGACCGCGGAGACGTCCTCGGGAGTGAGGTCCTGCATCTCGTCGACGAAGATCGCGACGCCCTTGCCAACGTCAGCGGCGAGCCCGCCCACGTCGGTGAGCAGCTCGACGAGGTCGATCTCGATGTCACCGGAGTCGGCGCGGCCCGTGACGGCAGGGGCGTCGATGCCGGGGTTCCACTTCTCGCGGAGCTTGGCGCCGGGAGCGGAGTCGCGCTGGGCGAACGCCTTGATCACGCCGAGCACGTGGTCGACGTCGTCGCCCTGAGGGTGACCCAGCTCGCGGACCGCGACGTGCAGCGCGGCCGACAATGGGCGACGCAGGCCCTGGTCGGGGCGTGCCTCGAGCTTGCCGGTGCCCCAGTGCGCGCGGACCGCGGCCGAGCGCAGCGCGTTGAGCAGCACCGTCTTGCCGACGCCACGCAGTCCGGTGAGCACGATGGAACGTTCGGGCCGGCCGCGCGCGATCCGCTCCAGCACGATGTCGAACGCCTGGAGCTGCTCGTCGCGCCCCGCCAGCTCGGGTGGGCGCTGGCCGGCGCCGGGGGCGTAGGGGTTACGAATCGGGTCCACGATCGCAGGGTATGGGTGTGTCTAGGGATATCCCGAGAGGCGCGGATACACGCCGATCGTGTCGCGCGCGATGCCTGCGTATGGCGGTTTCTAGTGCCGTTCCAATACTGACGGATACCTCGCGATCGACACCGCTCGCACCTCTGGGCCTACCGCTCGCCGCACACCGAAGCGGGGGGCAGGAAATTCACGGCATACGGGAGAAAGGTGGCAAATGTCCACGCATCACACCGTCGTGAATCGAGGAACCCCCATGACCCAAGACCGCACCACGCCCACCACATCCACCGGGCCCACCCCCGCCGTCAACCGCCGCACGTTCGTCACCGGCGTCGCCGCCCTGACCGCGGCAGGCGTCGGTACGACAGCCTTGACGCGCAGCGGACCCGCCACCGCATCGCCCGGCGCCGCGCCCGCCCCGGCTGCCGCCCGTGCCGCGGCCGCCGAGGCCGGTGGCGACCCCCTGGCCATGCTCACGAAGATGCTCTCGTTCGACACCCAGAACTTCGGCCAGGGCGGCAAGACCCGCGCACACGCCGAGTGGCTCAAGAGCGTCTGGGACGCTGCGGGCGTCCCCGCCGAGATCATCCCGACGCCGCAGCCGGACAACGTCCACCTCATCGCCCGGATCAAGGGAACCTCGTCGACCGCCAAGCCACTGCTGCTCCTCGGTCACTCCGACGTCGTGCCGGTGGAGAAGGAGAACTGGAGTGTCGACCCGTTCGCGGGCACGGTGAAGAAGGGCGAGATCTACGGCCGCGGCGCGCTCGACATGAAGGGTGCGAACGCGGCCTCGATCAGTGCGCTGCTGCGCCATGTCAGCGAGGGCGCGAAGTTCGACCGCGACATCATCGTGCTCACCGACTGCGACGAGGAGGCGGGCAGCTACGGCTCCGGATGGCTCGCCAAGAACCACTGGGACAAGCTCGACGCCGGCATGGTGCTGACCGAGGGTGGCTGGTTCATCGCGCAGTCCGACAAGACCACCCCGATGCTCATCAGCGTCACCCGCCAGGACAAGGTCTACTTCAACCTCGACCTCTACGCCGACGGCACGGCGACGCACTCCTCCAAGCCGATCCCCGACAACGCGATCGTCAGCCTGTCGCGGGCCGTCGCCGAGATCGGTGACTACCTGGCCCCGGTCCACCTCACCCCGGTGACGCGTGAGTACTTCGGCGCCCTCGCGGACGCCACGGACGACCGCAGGTGGGAGCGCGCCATACGGCTCATGCTCAAGGCGCACAGCCAGCGCTCGCTCGATCGGGCGGCGGCGCTCGTGGTGAAGGGGTCGGACTACCCGTACCTGCACAGCGCGCTGCTGCGGACGACCTCGGCGTACGTCATCGAGGACGCGGGGTACAAGGAGAACGTCATCCCGTCGGAGGCGCACGTGCGCGTCAACTGCCGCGGCATTCCCGGTGGACAGAAGCCACGCGAGTTCGTCGCCGACCTGCGCAAGCGGCTCAAGGGGCGTGACATCGAGGTGAAGGTCGTTGCGCCAGAGGGGGTTTCGGAGGAGGAGCAGCTCGCGATCCTCGACACCACGTGGGCGACGAAGCCGGCCGACCTCGACACCCCGCTCTACAAGGCGATCAAGCAGTCGTCCGTGCAGACCTACCCTGGCGCGCGGTTCTCGCCCGCGCTGTTCGAGGCGGGGACCAGCCTGGGACCGTGGCGCGAGAAGGGGATCCCCGGGTACGGCGTCTACCCCTACGTCATCAGCAACGAACAGCTGATCGGCATGCACGGCAACGACGAACGCATCTTCGTCGAGGCGCTGGAGAAAGGAACCGAGTTCATGTACCGCGTGTTCTCGCGCTTCCGCGCCTGATCTCGTCCGCGCCTGATCTCGTATGACGCTGCCGCGCCTATCGCTCGAGTCAGCGGCGGCCGCCATGGCCCTGCGCCGTCGTCGGACTACCGGCGACGGCGCTTGAGGTAGGCCGCGAGCTCGTCGTAGGCGCCGCTGTCGTTGCCGTAGAGAGCGTAGTTGCGGGCCGTCTCCATCCACTCGCCGATGCTGGGCCGCACCGACCTGGCCGCCTCGACCAGCTGCGACTGCGTGATCGGCTGGACACGGCCCGAGGTCATCGACGCCTCCATCGCCTGCTCGGTGGCCTGCTCGCAGACGAGGGCGAGGTCGGCACCGGAGTACCCATCGGTCGCCTTGGCCAGCTTGCGCAGGTCGAGGCGTTCGGCCGGGCGGCCCCGCAGGTGAAAGGACAGGATCGACTCGCGGGCCGCCTCGTCGGGCGGCAGCACGAGCACCGTGCGGTCGAACCGGCCGGGTCTCAGCAGAGCGGAGTCGATGTCCCACGGGTGGTTGCTCGCCGCCAGGACGAACAGTCCCTCGTTGTCGGTCGAGGCACCGTCGAGCTCGGACAACATCTGGTTGACGACGCCTCGCATGGCTCCGCTGTGCCTCAGCTGCGACCGTTTCTGGCCGAGGGCATCGATCTCGTCGAAGAACAGCAGGCACGGTCGGTTTCGCCTGGCCGCGTCGAAGATGCTGCGCAGGTTGCGCTCGCTGCTGCCGATGTACATGTCGAGGACGTCGGAGAGCCCGACCTCGTAGAAGTTCGCTCCGAGCTCGCCGGCGAGCGCCCGCGCGATGAACGTCTTGCCACAGCCGGGCGGCCCCCAGAGCAACAGCCCGCCGCGCAGGGACTTGCCGAACTGGAGCCGCAGCTCGGGGTTGCGCATGGGCGTGAGGAACGAGAGCTCGAGCCGCTTCTTGACGTCGGCCAGCCCGCCGACGTCCGCGAGCGTGATCCCTGCCCGGCTCAGCGTCCCCAGCTCGGGCTCGGCCGCGGCGTCGGTGTCGCTCCATCCCTCGAAGAGCTCGTCGGCCGTGTCCGGGACGGCCATCGCGAAGGCGCCTCCGTCACCGGACGGCTCGTCCGCCCGGGCCGCACCCGCGGCGCGGGTTGTGCCGTCGGGCGACTCGGCGCGGGGGGCCGGACTCGGTCGGGGCGGGGGCTCGGGCGCCATACCGGTGGGGTCGAGGGCATCCGCAAGCCGTTGATATGCAGCGCCCCTCACCTCCTCACCGCTGTCCCGCGCGGCGGCCGCGGCGGTGCGCAACGCGCCGACGTCGTCGGGGCGGGACGCGAGGACGCGCGCCGCTTCGACAAGGGCCTCCTGCGCGCGCCCGTCGTCCAGCAGCAGGCCGGCCAGGTGGGAGCGGACGGAGTGGTTGTCCGGATCTGCCGCCAGGGCCGCTCGCAGTGCCTCGATCACGGGATCCATCGCCACGGCCGGAACGCTACCCGAACACAGGGATTTTCCGGCCGAAACGGGCACTGCTCCAGTACCTTGGCGAGCGCACGGTTTCGGACGAGGGGGAGCGATGACCGACGACGTCGACCAGGCAGCCACGGCCGCGGGAGCCGTCCATCGAGGGCGCACCCTCTTGGAGCTGGGTCGCGGCAAAGACGCGGAGCCGTTTTTCCGTAGGGCCCTCGCGCAGGATCCGGGGTCCTCGGACCTCCAGATCTACCTGGCGCACGCGCTGCACCAGCAGCAGCGGTTCGTGGAGGCCGGCGAGGCGGCGAAGGCCGGCCTCGCGGCCAACCCCCAGCACCTGGGCGGGATGCTGCTGCTCAGCGCAGCCCTTGCCGGGCAGAAGGACTTCCACGGCGCGATGCGTCCCATCCGCCGCGGCCTCCAGATCGCGCCGGACTTCGCGGACCTGCACCGTCAGGAAGGCGCCATCCTCATCGCGCAGGAGCGGTCAGGCGAGGCGCTAGCCAGCCTCGAGCGCGCCCGCGCACTCGATCCCGAGGACTCCGACATCGTCGCCCTGCACGCGGCTGCGCTCTACAACGTTCGCCGGTACGACGAGGCGCAGACGGCCGTCGCAGAGGCGCTGCGGCTCAACCCCAACAACTCCGAAGGGCACCGCATCCGCGGTCTGCTGTCACTGCGTCGCGGTGGGGGCCGCGACGCCGTGGCTGCCCATCAGCAAGCCCTGCGACTCGACCCGAGCGACGCGGAGTACCGCGACGGCCTTGCCCTGTCGATGAAGACGCGCAACCCGTTGTACGGGTGGCTGCTGCGCTTCAGTGAGTGGCAGCGCGGGCTGCCCGGTGGCGCGCGCTGGGCGCTGCTGTTCGCGCCCTACCTCGCCACCCGGATCCTCGGACCGCTCAACGACCACCTGTGGGCACGCGTCGCGCTGATCCTCGTGGTCGCCGTGGTGGTCCTCACGTGGACGCTCGAGCCGATCATGAACACGGTCCTGCTCTGCAGCAGGTTCGCCCGCAACCTCCTGCCGCGCGATGCGAAGTACGCGACGTACGCATTCCTCGCCTATGTCACGGGCGCGCTCGTCTGCGTCGCCGTCAACCTCGCCACCCACTCCGAACGCGCACTCACCCTCGCGCTCGGAATGGCCGTGTGGTCCGTGTCGGCGGGGCAGACCCACACGGTGGGCCTGCGCAGGCGGACCCTGGCGCTCGTCTTCCAGGGGATCGGCGCCCTGCTGACGGTCGCCGCCGTGGCCACCGCCCTCGCCGGCGTCGGCGCGGCGGCCCCGCTCTCCGGGATCCTCGTCGTCACCGGTGTCGCGATGCTCTGGTTCACGTCCCTGGCCTGAGAGCCGGTGTCGTGTGCCGCGTGCCCCGGCCCGCGCCTGCCCTCCGACTGCGATGCCGCTCCAGTTGCTTCTTCCGTCAGCGGCGGGTGCGGCGGCGGATGATGTGGCCGACGACCGCGGGGATCCAGCCGGTCTCGCCCCGCATCCACCGTCCTGCCACGAGGTTGTGCGGCACGACGACGAACGACCCCTTGAACCCCTCGGTCAGCGACAGGTCGGTGCCGAACACGTCGGTGACCACCTGCCAGTCGAGGTCGGTCTTGCGGTCGAGGTGGGAGCCGATGCCGATGGCGTACCGCTCGACGATGGCGGCGTGGTCGGGCCGGCTGTCCTCGTCGCCGGATGCCCACGCGGCATACGCCTTGTCGAGGCCCTCGCTCAGGGAGGAGAGGTCGTCGACGTCCACACCCTCCGCCTCGAGCTCCGCGAGTGCGGAGTCGATGCGGGCCTTCTCGTCGGGGCCGAGGCCCTTGACGATCGGCCGCAGCGACTCGCCGTCGTCGACGAGCTGGTCACCGGCCGAGGCGAGCTCGAGCTCCTCCACGGGCTCCGGCTCGGTGTCCGAGTCCTTGCGGCGACCGAACCAGGCCATCGTCGGCTACTTGACCGACGCGGTGCCGGAGTCGGCGGTCAGGGGCTTGCCGGCCGCCTCCCAGGCCTTCATGCCGCCGTCCACGTTCGCCACGTCGAAGCCCTGCTGCGACAGCCAGGCCACGGCGCGGGCCGAGCGGCCACCGCCGCGACAGGTGACGGCGAGGGTCCCGGCGTCGGTGTCGGGCAGCTCGTCGAGGCGGGCGGGGAGGTCACCCAGCGGGATGTGCACGGCGCCCGGGGCGTGGCCGGCGTCCCACTCGTCCTGCTCACGGACGTCGAGCATGACGGCGTCGTCGGCGACTTCGGACACGGACACCTGGGGGATGTTCATGGCCGCCATCCTGCCACCGCCGCCCCACGCTCGCCGAGGCATGTCCGGGCGGCCGCGGCTAGGGTCGGAGGCATGACTGAACAGGTGCCGGTCGGCCACACCCCGGACCGTGGTCTCACGATCACCCTGAGCACGCCGTTCGTGGAGTCGCTGAGCCCCGAACAGCTCGACCACTACGTCCGCACCGTCGTCGCCCTCGGCGAGGCGGCCGACGACGGCGCCTCCCCGTCGGACCTCGCCTCGCGCCTCAAGGAGGCCCTCGAGGCCGGCGGCGTCCAGCTGCCGCCCACCTCCTACGACCGACTCGGTGAGCAGCTCACCGAGTCCAGCGGGGCCCCGCTGTCGATCATCACCGACAAGGACCAGCTCCTGTATGGCGAGGAGGACGCGACCGCCGCGGCCCACCGCCCCTCCGTCCCCGACCACGCCGACCCCGACGCCGAGGGCCGCCCCACCTACTCCTGATCGTCTGCCGCTGTGGACCACCCCGATCCGTTGCAGGTCCGTTGGATCCACGGGTCTGAGTCGGCGAAGCACAACGCCGACCCCGACCTGCAGGTCCACTGGCACGACGACGCCACGGTGGTCCTGCGGCAGAACAAGGCGATCAACTACGAGGCGCCGTTCCTGTTCCTGCTGTTCGGCCGTGAGCGCGCCCTGCTGCTGGACACCGGCGCGACGGCCGAGGCCGCGCTGTTTCCGTTGCGCGACACGGTCGATGCGCTCGTGGACCAGTGGCTGCAACGCCATCCGCGTCCCGGGTACGAGCTGCTGGTCCTGCACACCCACTCGCACGGTGACCACGTCGCGGGGGACGGCCAGTTCGCCGACCGTCCCGACACCACGGTGGTCGACGCCGACCGCGAGTCGATCTACGGCTTCCTCGCGCTGACGTCGGACCTGGACCACTCGGCCCGGCTCGACCTCGGTGATCGGGTGGTCAACTGCCTCGCGAGCCCGGGCCACGACGCGGCAGCGGTGACGTACTTCGACGCCCGGACGGGATTCCTCCTGACCGGCGACACGGTCTATCCGGGGAGGCTCTACGTCGAGGACCGGGTCGCCTTCGCGCAGACCATCGACCGGCTCCTCACATTCGCCGACACCCACCCGGTGAGCCACGTGGTCGGCTGCCACATCGAGATGAGCACCACGCCGGGTGTCGACTACCCGATCCGCACGACTTTCCAGCCGGACGAGCCGCCGCTGGAGATGACCGTCGACCAGCTCCGTGACGTCCAGCGGGCGGTGGCGGAGGTGGGCGACCGACCCGGACGCCACGTCTTCGACGATTTCGTCCTGCACCTCGACGGCTAGGCCGGGGCGTTCCCGTCCGCGGTGACGGCCGTGCCCGCGATGTGGGTGTTGAACGGCAGGAACGGTGAGTGGATCCGGTACGTCTGCAGGTCGACCCGACCGAACCCGGCCGACCGGATCAACCCCGCGAGGTCCCGCTCGCAGGAGCACCCCTCGAAGAGCCAGGCCCACGGTCGACGCAACAGCCGCTGTGCCGTCCGCGTCCCCGTGCCAGGCTCGGCGACGACGTGCTCGGCGAAGCTGAACCGGCCACCCGGTCGCAGGATGCGCCGGACCTCGCCCAGGACCGCCTCCGGGTCGCCCACGCTGCACAGCACCAGGCTGGAGATGACGGCGTCGACGCTGGCGTCGGGCAGGTCCACCTTCTCGGCGACGATGCTGCGGACCTCGAGGTCGACGCCGTGGGTGCGCGCCGCCCTGCGCAGGCGCGCGTGCATGTGGCGGTTGGGCTCGATGGCGATGAGCCGGGCCCCTGGCGGCAGGTAGCGCAGGTTGGCCCCGACCCCCGGACCCAGCTCCACGACCGTGTCGGGCAGGTCGGCGAAGACCTCTGTCTTGTGCTGGCGCATGTGCTGGTCGAGGTAGCTACCCATGACCTGGAAGAAGGCGGAGTTGAAGCGTCCGAGGACCGGGTGGTCGAGCTGTGTCGTCATGGAGCCAGCGTGTCCGGGAGACCCCTGCGCCGTCAGCAGTGGAAACACCGCACCTTGGGTGGTCACCCGACCTCACGCGGTCGGGTTTCAGAGCCCGGCCCCCACCGGACCTCCCGCCTCACGGGGTGGGTGGGACGCGACGTACCAAGCGGCGACCTGGGACCGGGAGCGGAAGCCCAGCCGCGCGCGGATCCGTTCGACGTGGGACTCCGCGGACCGTTCGGTGATCACCAGCTCCTGCGCGATCTGCCGGTTCGACCACCCACGGGCCACGAGCTCGGCCACCTCGGTCTGTCGCGGCGTCAGGGCCGGCGGTCCCGTCTCCCGGTCGAGGGCGGGTAGTCCCAGCCCGTCGCGGATGGCGCCCAGCAGCGCGTGGGTGTCACCGGCGAAGGGGAGGTGGGTGCGACCGGGCAGCACGGTCAGGGTCGAGCCGGCGATCCCGGCCGCCAGCTGTCGGCCCTCGGCCAGGGGTACGGCGCGGTCGTCCTGGCGGTGGACCACGGTGGTGCTCGCCGTGATCCGCGCCAGGTCCTCGGACACGTCGATGGCGTAGCAGGCGGCCAGGAGCTGGTGGGCCATGGCAGCAGAGGCCGACTCGCGTTGGTACCGCGCGAAGACGGCCCGGAACCCGGCGTCCGCCTCCGGGGCGAAGAGGTCGGTCAGCACGTCCGACGCCAGGCCCCAGTGGCCTGCGATGAGCCCGAGCACGTGCTGCCGGACTGCGGGAGAGGCGACCCGGTCGCCGTGGACCCACCCGCCATACAGGACCAGTCGTCCCACGGAGGCCGGGTTGCGGGCGGCCCACCGCACCGCCAGTGGGGCACCGAACGAGGCGCCGACCAGGTCGACGCGGTCGGCCCCCACGGCCGAGGTCACCGCAGCCAGGACCTCCAGCTCGAGGTCGGCGACATCTGTTCGGTCGGTGGGGCCGGACAGCCCGCACCCCGGCCGGTCGTACCTCACGAGGGTGCGCCCGGTCGCCAGCCCCTCGTAGAAGCGCCGCTCGGCGGGGACCGCCCAGCCGAGGTCGACGTGGGAGACCCAGCCCGGCACGTAGACCACGGTCGGACCGCGTCCGGTGACCGCGTACTCGACGGCGGTGCCGTCCGCGAGGCTGGCCGTGCCCCTCCTCGGACCCGACCTCACCGCGCTCCGCCCGACCTCGCGCGCCAGGTGCTCGGCGCCGTGCCGTGGTAGCGCTTGAAGGCGCGGCTGAACGCCTCCTCCGCGTCGTACCCCACCCGGTGGGCGACCGTCGCGACCGGCAGGGTCGTCGTGCGCAGGAGGTCCTCGGCGACGTGCATGCGCCAGCCGGTGAGGTAGCGGATCGGGGCGAGGCCGAGGACGGCTCGGAACCGTTCGTCGAGCACCGTGGACGACACGGTGGCCACACGCGCCAGCTCGGCGAGGGTCCACCGGCGGGCCGGATCGCCGTGGATGGCGGCGAGCGCGGGCGCGATCACGTTGTCGCGCAAGGCAGCCGGCCAACCCGTCGCGGTGGCCGGCGCGTTCGACAGGTGCAGCTTGAGCACCTCCCTCAGCAGCAACTGAGGTATGTCGGTGGGCGCGGCGAGGCGGTCGTCCGCGGTCTGGCTCGTCTGCTGGAGGACGAGGTCGCTGCTCGCACGGACCCACGAGCGCACCGGACCCTCGGGCGGCGTCACGACGAACACGGGTGGGAAGACCCCCAAACGCGGGTCGAACAGCCGGTCGTCGCACGCGAGGAAGCCGCACACGAGCTCGCTGCGTGCGCCGCCCGTGCCGTGGACGATGTGCGGCAGCGCGGTCCACGGTGGCGGGTCGATCAGCTGGGCGATGGACACCGGCTCGGCCGCCTCGTGTCCACCCATCCGGTGCTGGTCGTTGTAGGGCAGGACGATCACGTCACCCTCGCCCGCCCAGACCTTGTGCGACCCCGCCTCGATCCAGCAGCTGCCGGCGAGGACGACGTGGAAGAGGACCAGCCGCGCGGCATCCGGAGCCAGGACCGCGGCGACCTCGCGCGAGGACATCGACTCGTACGCCCACGCCTCGGTGTACTCGCTGTGCAGGAAGATCGCGCCGGACAGGTGGATCTGCGCCAACGCGTCCGCGAGGGCGGCGGATCGGTCAACCCCGGCGGCATCTGCGTCATGGTCGGACCGCGTGACGGTCATGAGACTGAGTGTGTCAGCACCTCAGCGAAGGAGACAGGCATGACGAGCGCCGACCGGTTCAACGCGACCAGGTTCTCCCGGTGGATCAACAGCCACCGCGGCCGGGTCTTCCGGCTCGTCGCCGGACTCGCGTGGCTCGGCTTCGCCGTCGCCTTCCGCGACCACTGGTGGGGAGTGGCGGCTGGCGTGTGGAGCTTCTTCCCCCTGAGCGCAGGGCTGTTCGACGTCTGCTGGGTCAGCGCCGCCCTCGGTGGACCGCTGGCGGGCCGGTCGATCCGCGCCGCCCAGGTGCAGGCAACCCCTCGCGTCCGCCCCCTGGGCTAGAGACAGTCCCGTATGGCGTCGATGAGCGCCTTCCAGCGAGGGTCGCCGTCCGGGCCGATGTTGCGCATCAGGCTGGTGACGTAGCCGAACCCGACCTCGTGCTCCGGGTCCGCGATCCCGAGGCGGCCACCAGCACCCGTGTGCCCGAACGACGTCGGGCCGAAGCCGGGCATGCTTGGTGAGGCCAGCTGGTAGCCGAGGCCGAACCGGATGTCGGGGCCGGCCGTCCCGCTCTCGATGAGGGTCTCGACGTCGTCGGTCCGCGGCTGGGTCACTCTTTGCCTGGTGTCCTCGCTGATGAGCTGGACGCCGTCCACGGGACCCAGCACCGCGGCATACATCGTGGCGAGGGCACGGGCGTCGGTGATGGCGCCGATGCCGGGACGTTCGGCGGCGTAGTGCTCGCGGACCTCGTCGGTGTCGTCGAAGTCGGGGTCCATGGGCGGGTTCTCGCGCAGGAACGCCTGCCGTTGCGCTGCATAGGAACCCGGCTCCGGGGCTGAACCGTCGTCGGGGGACATGGGGCTCTGCTGCTCCCAGAGCCCGGGCACCACGCGGGAGACGAGCTCGGGCGGCAGTCCCATCCAGAGGTCGACACCAAGGGGTTCGGTGATGAGGGTACGCACGTGCTGGGAGATGGACTGGCCGCTGGCGCGCTTGACGATCTCCTCGAGCAGCGTCCCGTAGGTCACCGGGTGGTAGGCCATCGCGGTCCCCGGCTCCCAGAGGGGAGTCGCGCCGGCCAGGGCTCGGGTGACCGCCTCGCCGCGGTGCAGGTCGAGGCCCTGGAGACCGGTGCCGAGCGGCGGGTAGGGCAGTCCGGCGGTGTGCGAGGCGACCATGCCGAGGGTCACGTGGTCCTTGCCGGCCGTTGCGAACTCGGGCCACCAGGTCGCGACGCGTTCCTCGGGGTCGAGGACACCGCGCTCGACGAGCATGGCCAGCACGGTCGCGGTGACGCCTTTGCTGCACGAGGCGACCATCATCAGTCCGTCTGCGGGCATGAGCCGGTGGTTGAGCTCGTCCGTGCCGCCCCAGAGGTCCACGACCGTCTGTCCTTTGTGGACGACCGTGACGGCCGCGGCGCCGTCGCCGGGATCGGTGAAGTTGCTCTGGAACGCGTCGGCGACGGGGCCGAAGCCCTCGGCGACGTACGGCTCGGCGGGGTGGGTCATGGTTGCGACCCTAGGCCTCTCTCGGGTGTTGGCGTCCGGGGTCGTCGAGCCCGCGGTCGGGTGTGGGAGTGGGCTCAGCTGGGAGTGTCGCCGTGCTCGCGGTCGGCCCGCGCGAGCCATGCCAGGGCCCGGATGCTCTCCCAGGTGCCGGGCTTGGCCCCGTCGGCCGCGGCGTGCGCCGCGGCCAGCAGACGCGGACCGTCGGGGAGGTCCTTGGCCTCGATCGCCAGCACGGCCAGCGTCTCGACGCTCTCCCACGTGCCGGGCTTCATACCTGCGGCGGCGTCGAGCGCGCGCTGCAGCGGGGGTCGCATATCGGGCTGCTTGGCCATGGGTGCTCCCTGCTTCGAGGAGGCGCCCGACTGCTACCGGGCACCATTGCCTCGCCATGGTGCCGCACCGGGGCGACGCCCGGGTCAGATCGTCGTGACCATCCCTCCGTCGATGAGCACGTCGGCGCCCGTCACGTTGCCCGCAAGCGGAGAGCTCAGGTAGAGGACGAGGTGGGCGACCTCATCGGGACGGGTGAACCGGCCGGTCGGCGTGCCGGCCACGGCGGCCTGCTGCACGGCCGCCGGGTCCAGGCCGCGCGCCTTCGCCACCGTCTCGGCGACGCCGCCCGCCCCCAGCCACAGGGCCGTCTCGACCGGCCCGGGGCTGACGGTGTTGACGCGCACTCCTGCCGGTCCGAGCTCCTTGGACAACGACTTGGTGAAGCTGCGCAGGGCAGCCTTGGCCGCGCTGTAGTCGATGACGCCGGGGTCCGGCAGGGCAGCGTTGACAGAGCAGATCGTGGTCACTGCCGACGGCGCACGCGCCAGCAGGTGGGGCACCGCAGCTCTTGTCGCCCGCACCGCGGAGAACAGGTTCACGTCCAGCGCCCACTGCCAGTCGGCGTCGCTGACGTCGAGGAACCCGGTCGTGCGCGGCCGCACCCCGCCGACGTTGTTGACGAGCACGTCGATCCCGCCGTGGGCGTCGATGGCCGCGTCCACGAGGGCCTGGCACCCGGCGGAGGTGGTGAGGTCGTCGAGGACGACCGTGAGGTCGCCCTCGTCGGCCAGGGCGTTGAGCTCGGCGGAGGCGCTCAGCGCCCCGGCGACGACGCTGGCCCCCTCGCGGACGAGCGCCTGGGCCACGGCGAGACCGATGCCGCGGCTGGCTCCGGTCACCACAGCGGTCTTCCCGGTCAGGTCGAGCTTCACAGCTCCTGCTCCTTGAGCCACCGCAGGCAGGTCTCGGCCACCTCACGCCATCCCGAGTCGATGGTCAGCGAGTGACCGCGGTCGGCGAAGGTGACGATGTCGGTGACGGCCTCGGAGTGCCGGTACTGCTTCAGGGTCGCCCGGGTGACGGTCTCCGGCACGGTGTTGTCCTTGCCACTGCCGATGAGCAGGAGGGGTCCTCGCGACTGGTTGTCGGTCTGCACCTTGGCCGGGGAGTGCGGGTCGAAGTTCGCCGTGGCCGCCTCGAACAGCGGCCGGCCGGGAGCCGGGATCGTCCAGCGCTGGTGCAGCTCGTCGGACTCGGCCTCGGGGACAGCGTTCGCGAACGCGAAACGGAACTGCTCGGGTGTGAGGCTGACGGCGCGGTGCCGGTTGGCCGGGTTCTTGAAGACCGGCAGGGTCGCGCGCAACGCCGAGAGCGGCACGGGCAGGACACCCTTGATCTGCGCCGCGTCGATGGCGATCGCGGCGCGGGCGCAGTCCTGGCCGAGCAGCTTCTGCGCGATCATCCCGCCGAAGGAGTGACCGATGAGGATCGGCTTCTCGGGCAGCGACTCGATGACCGAGGCGAAGTGCGTGACGACGTCATCGATCCCGTGGTCCCCGATGGCCTCGGGGTGTTCCCGCGACTCCTCCACGGTGGCACCGTCCCCCGGCCACCCGGGTGCCTGCGCGGCATACCCGGCGTCGTCGAACATCGTGACCCACGCCTCCCACGACGTGGCGTGGAGCCACAGTCCGTGGATGAACAGCACTGGTGTTGCCATGACATCTCCCCTTCTCCGCGCCGCGGGCGGGCTGCTCCCGGCTGCCTTTCGACGCTAGGAACCGTGGACAGGGCGGGGCTTGGGTCAGGCGGCTGCATCGGTGAGGGCCGCTCGCCCTCGTCGGCGTCGCGGCTAGCGTCATCCGACTGAACGCAGCGGTCAGACGAGCGGGCTCTCGCCGGCCAGCGCCCGTGTCAGCTGACCACGGCTCGTGATGCCGAGCTTGGGGAAGATGCGGTAGAGGTGCGAGCTCACGGTCCGGTGAGAGAGGAACAGGCGCTCACCGATGTCGCGGTTGGACAGGCCCTGCGCGGCCAGCTCGGCGATCCGTCTCTCCTGCACCGACAGGTGCTCTCGCGGCCGGGACAGCGGACGCCATCCCTGCTCACCGGTGGCGCGCAGCTCGGCATCGGCGCGGGCCGCCCAGACGTCGGCGCCGAGGGTCGCGAACGTCCCCCGTGCCTCGCGCAGCGGCTCGCGGGACTCGACGACGCGTCGTTGCCGACGCAGCCACGACCCCTGCGCGAACTGCAACCGCGCCAGGTGCCACGGGTGCCGCCTCGCCGCGCCGGCCAGCGCCAGGCCGAAGAGCTCTTCTGCGACGTCATCGTCCGCGAGGACGGCCCGGGCGTACTCCACGGCCACGGTCGAGACCGGCGACGGAGCAGGACCGGCTGGTCCGGTGATCGAGTCCACGACCTCGGACGCGTCCTCGCGACGCCCCGTGGGGACCGCGGCGTCGGCGAGGTAGCCCAGCGCCCAGAACTGCTGGACCTGCTGGAAGGCGGGGTCGGTCGGCACGAACGTCCGGCGCAGCGCGGCATACGCCTGCGCGGGCTGGGCCCGGCCGAGCTCGCCGATGCCCCTGACCAGCTGCACACCCGCCAGCAGGGAGGAGCTGGCGTTGGGGGTGACCAGGGCGGTGCGTTCGGCTGCGGCGAGGAGGGGGTGGTCGGGGTCCCAGTCGCCGCGTACGGCGTCGGCGAGAGCCACGGCGATGCGGGCGGTCCCCGCCCACACCGCCTGGCCGGTCTCGTCGCCGAGGCGCATGGCCTCGTCGGCCGAGCGCGACGGGTCGAAGATGCCGAGGTTCACCTCGGCCCAGGCGCGGATGGCCAGCACCTCGGCCAACAGGCTCAGCCGGCCGTGGGCCCGCAGCTCGACCGCGGCCGTGGACAGGTATGCAGCGGCGCGTTCGTGGTCCCCGACGCCGAAGGCGGCGATGCCGAGCAGGCCGGCGAGGTCGGGGCGACCCCGCGCGTCGGCGGGCCAACCCTCGAGGTGGGCGAGCACCGCTGGCCCTGATGCGAGCGAGTCGGCGAGCGCGAGCACGGCCAGCACCCGTGGGTCGTCGGCAGCGAGCGGCACCGCCCGCACGGCACGGACGATGTCGCGGCGCACCTCCTCGCCGGGATCGCGCCACCACACCCGTCGGCCGGCACCGAAGAGCAGCTGCAGGGCGAGGTCGAACTCCCGCTCGCTGGTAACCCGCCTCGCGAGGGCCACGAGGCGCCGCACCTCAGCGGGTTCGCTCGACGACCCGTCGTGGAAGACCCCCTCGAGCCACGTCAGTCGCGAACGGTCGCTCACCGACAGGGGCATGGCCCCGAGCCGGGTGCGGATCTGCTCGACGCGGGCGTACCGGCCGAGCTCGTACTCGAGCTCAGCGGCCGCCAGGAGTCGACGCGCCCTGGCTGCGCCGTCCTGGCTCAGGGCTGCCGCTCGCTCGAGCCGCGCGACTGCCGTGGTCACTGCCCCCCGTCGTCGGGCGTCCCCGGCGGCGCGTTCCAGGGCTGCGGCCACGTCCTCGTCCGGCCCCACCGTCGAGGACGCCCGGTGCCACAACGCGCGGTCTGGGTCGGCCCGCAGCACCGTGGCGAGCGCTACGTGGGCGCGGTGGCGGGTCTCCAGGGGCATGGCGTGCCGCAGAGCCGAGCCGATCAACGGGTGGGTGAGCCGGTAGCGGTCGCCGGCCACCTCGATCAGTCCCAGCTCGACGGCAGGCTGCACATCGGATCTACCCAGCGGCGCGCCGTGGACGACCTCAGCCGCCGCGAGCGCCTCGTGCAGGGCGTCGCCACCGTCGACGGCGGCGACGTCGAGGACCGCGCGGGTGCCAGCGCCCAGGTGGTCGGCGCGTGCCACGAAGGCGGCTTCGAGACGGTCGGTCATGGGCAGGTCCTCGTCGAGGTCCGGCCACTCGTGGCTGCCGGACCGAAGCGCGGTCGCGATCTCGACCAGGGCGAGCGGGTTGCCGACGGACTGGCGGAGGACGCGTTCGCGCAGGGCGAGGGTGAGCTCCGGGGCGGTCTCCCGGAGCAGGATCGTCGACTCGTCCTCGGTCAGGGGGCCCACCTCCAACCACGTCACCGTGCGGTCGTCGCCGAAGTCGGGGACCCGGTCGCGCGAGGCGCAGATGAAGAGCACGGCCTCTCCCTCCACCCTGCGGGCGACGAAGGACAGCACCTCCAGGGACGGCTGGTCCATCAGGCCCAGGTCGTCGAGGCTGACCAGCACCGGGGCCCGGGCAGCGGTCTCGACGAGGAGCTCGAGCACGGCCAGTGAGACAAAGAACGGGTTCACCTCGATGGACGTGCCCATCGCGAAGCAGGACAGAAGCGCCTCACGCTGGTTGACCGGGAGTGCGTCGATGCGGGCGAGTGTGGGCCGCACGAGCTGGTGCAGGCTCGCATAGGGAAGGTGGGTCTCGGTATGGCTGCCGCGGGCCGTGAGCACGGTGTCACCTGCCGCCCGGGCATGGCTTTCCACCTGACTCAGCAGGGCGCTCTTGCCGACACCCGGGTCGCCCACGAGGCCGATGACGGAGGTTGCGTGGGAAGTGTCGTGCGCGACCGGGTCTGCGTCCGGGGCTGCCTTCGGGTCGACGTTCGGGTCGGCGCTGGAGTGCGCGCTGGGGTCTGCGCCCGCAAGGGCGAGCCGGTGCAGGAGGGCGTCCAGCACCTCACCCCGACCGACGAGGCCACGTGCGGGCGCAGAACTCACGTCGTCGAGCATGATGCGGTTCGTCCCCGCTGTCCACAGCCTCCGTGGGTCAGGGACGGTCGGTGGCGACCCAGGCGTCGAGTGACTCCAGCACCGTGTCGACGACACTGTGCTTGGGCTCGAAGCCAAGGAGGTCCTTGGCCTTGGCCATCGAGAACATGGGCGCGCGGCCGATGTGCTCCATGGTGGCCTGGGCCGCCTCGGGGTCGACGCGCAGCTCGAACTCTGCCCACGGCGCGAACTCGAGCTTGGGCTCGTGGCCGAAGTGGCGGGCGACGAGCTCGGCGTACCCGCGCAGGGTGAGCGCCTCGGTGCAGACGCTGTTGATGCTCTCGCCGACGGCCTGGTCGGGGCGGTCGAGACAGGCCTGGTGCAGGCCCGCGACGTCCTCGGCGTGGACGTGGTGGATGGTCTCGCCGCCGCGGTCGGGCAGCAGACAGTAGCCGTCCTCGCGGAGGCGGTCGATGACGCCGGGGTCGAGGTTGCCCTGCGCGTTGATCGCCATCCAGCCCGGGCCAGAGATGTGGCCGGGGTGCACGACGCTGGCGCGGACCCGGTCCTGGCTCATGAGGTACTGCTCGACGGCGAGCTTGTTGACGCCGTACTCGCCGTAGGGGTGCTTGGGAGCGTCTTCCCTCGTCGGAACCAAAGCGCTGGGGCCGTAGGACCAGACGGTGCCGGTGTGGATGAGGTGCTGCCCGTCCAGGGCGTCGACGAGCTGACGCGCCTGGTCGGGGGTGAAGCAGGTCAGGTCCATCACGGCATCGGGCCTCAGGCCTGCGACCGTGGTGCCGAAGGTGCCGTCGCGCTCGGCGGCCTCGCGGTCGCAGACGACCATCTCGACGTCCTGCCACCGTTCGTCGTCGCGGTACGCCTTCTGCGTTCCCCGGCTGATCACCACCGTCTCGTGGCCTGCCTCGACCAGGCTGGGAGCCAGGTAGGTGCCGATGTGTCCAGTCCCGCCAATGACGACTACGCGCATGCCTCGACGCTAGCCGTCAGCGGGAAAGGGCGCCGATCAGCAAGTTCCCCACACCGCCCCACTCTGGGCGCCCCGATGCGCATCAATGCTTGGCTCCGTCTGTGGGGCCCAGAGGGCAAACGTATGTCAGGGCGTGCGGTCGCGAGGTACAGGGGGGCGATGGGTCGCCAACCCAAGACGCCTAGGAGGTGGGTCGGACCGGAACCGGCACGCGGACTTGGTCGCGCACCTGTGAATACACATCGACGCCGATAGTGGGCGCAACCCAGATCGAGGCCACCGCCGCATAGTCGACCAGTTCGCCGTTTAGACCGCCGGCCTGTTCGTAGCACTTAACGCGGATTGTGAGTGCGGACCCTTGACCGCTCGCCCAGGCGCTCTCCATATTCCAAGTCAGGTGTTGCACAGTTGCCGCTCCTGCTTTGGATGCATCAGCGGAGATGCCGGAGGCGGTGCCCAATTTTGGGATTGGGCCTTCCGGCGTGACGAACGACAGAGCCGCGCGACGATACTGCCGATGCCGCCAGTTCACCGGCGACAACCAAGCCAACGTGGTGTCGATCCGCTTGGCCTCACGAATGCTGAGCCCGTCTGGCAGTGGAATCTCAAGTTCCTGTTCTTGAGCCGCACCGATCTGTCCGAGGAACAGGAGGACCGCCTCGTTCGTGGCGCAACCGGAGGAGAAGTCCCGCATCAGAATGCCGTTGCCGACAGCACGTTCGAGGGGCAAGGGCGACCCGGTGAGATCGTCGAACCTTCCAACGCCGTGCACGAGGAGGGCCTTGATAGCGGACGCGCGTTGCCGGCGACTGGTCGGAGTGCCCTCGGTAACGGCGTCGACGATGTCGTGCAGGCGCGCGGCTTGCCTAGAGACGAGCGCAGCCGAAACGCTCGTTCCGACGGTGTAGGTCTCGCGGCCACCGCTTGGCGCTGCCACCCTCACGCCGGGCCCGGCAGCACCGGCCGGACGGAAGTTGATCACGCTGGATTTCGCTCCGCCGCTGGTGAAATAGGCGCGACCGCCGGGCGCAGCTAGGTCGGGTTTGAGACTGCGTCGGTAGCCGGACCCGGTGGCAGACACGGGGCTTACGCTGACTAGGCCATCGTTTGGGTCAACGCGATATCCCATGGGGGCGTCTTGGGAGGCGTCATCGTGTGTCGCGCCGATGGTCAACGCGTTGACCGATTCGGCGGGGGCGATTAGTCGTCGCTGATTCTGTTGCCGATTCAGCGCTGATAGCGTCGCCTGGCGGCGTTTGTCTCCGGTGAGTGCCGCGAGTTCCGCGCTGTCGGTTGGGGCCAGGTCCAAAGTCGTGTAATTGCCGGCTGAGACAATGACTAAAACCCCATAGTGATGGCTGAGCCAGTCGATCGTGCGTGCCCAAGAGGACAACACTGTGTCGAAGGGCGTCGCTGGATCCCCGACGGAGAGGTTGATAATGGCGATGTCTGGCGCGCTGGCGGGGGTGCCGTCACCGCCCTCTTCGAACAGATCGCGAAAAGCTCGACGCATCAGATCGGGTGCGAGAACTTCGACCGGCAGTTCCTCGGCACGATCGAGAGTCTCATCGCATGGGCGCAAGATCGGCCGGACAAGAACGGGCCGCGTGGCCGGCGGCTCGTTGTTCCCGCGGTCTCCCCAAATGGCAGCGGAGACCATGGCAGTGCCGTGTTTTCGTTCGTCAACCGTGTAGTCGGTGTCCAAGTCGTCCGGATCGAGGATCGTCACACGCCCCGCTAGTAGCGGGTGGTTCGAGGCGGGGGCCCCGTCGAACAAGCACAGCACAGGGTCGCCCGCGGGTGCTGCCTCGTCGGTGGTGACGTCCTGGTCAGTCGCGTCGCTTGTGGGCAGTGCGGTCTGGCCGCTGGCTCGCAGGTACATGACGTTTGCAGACTGGACGGTCTGGACGGCTTCGAAGCGTCCGCGGGCGAGATACTCGACGAGCCGGTTCGGCACCGTGGCTTTGAGGCCGTGGTAACCGATCTCCTCGATGATGGCAACCGAGGCGACCGTGCCTCCGTCGCGCTGTAGTAACGCGACCACTTCCGATTGCGCGCTCGTGCGGGCGTACGGCTGATCGACGGAACCATAGTTCGATGTCGATGGACACAAGGGCGTCTGGGTCGCGGCCCTGAAAGTGGGCATCCCAATCAATGAGCTTCAAGCGATCCTGAGGCCCCCAAAGCCGCACGTCCTTGAGGTGTTCGAAGAAGTCACGAAGGGGCGTACGACCGCGTGGGAGCTTCTCTCCACGCTGCCAGGCACGCCACATGCGCAGCAGTTCATCGAGCGACGTTTGGTTGAGACAGACGGCGTGCAAGCAGGAAGAGATCAGCGGGCTGCGCGCGCGCTCTGATGCCAGTTCAAACTCGTCGTCAGGGTCGACTCGTGTTTCCGATTCGCTGATGATCTCGATTCCGAGCTTGTCCGCTACGCCGGCCAGGTCGATGTTCTCATCGCGTGCCTCCAGAACGAGAACCAATTGAGGATCGGCCGCCTGAATGGACTCAGCCAGTTGAATCTGCCCGCCGAGTGCCAGTTCCAAGGCTTTGAACTGATCTTCAAGACGCTGCACGCGCGCGGCCCGGTTGGGAAAGTTGACCCGGCCACCCCCACCAGAGGGGCGGCGGATGTCTTTGGGCACGCTCACCGCGCCCAAGATGATCTGTCGCTCCCGTGAGACTTCGCCGGCGGGCACCGTCACTTGTGCAAGATCTGAGAGCGGGTGGCCCATTCCTTCAGGACGCGCTGCGTGACTTCGCGGGCCTGAGGTTCGGGGCCGGACAACACTGAGCGACGCTGAACGTCGAGCGCAAACTCCTCCAGTTCAGCGAAGCTGACATCCTGAAGTCGTTCGGCAATGGTCTTCGGTGCGAGCCCGAGGTCAACTCCGGTCCGTTGCGACCAAGCACTGAGGAATTCCACTTTGGCGGCCCGCGTCGGTTGAGGAAGTTCGATCCGGAGTTGCATCCGACGCCAAACTGCGCGGTCTAGGAGCTCGGCGTGATTCGTGGCGGCAACGACCACGACATGGCTGGGAAGCTTGTCGACTTGAAGAAGCAGGGAGCTCACGACTCTCTTGATTTCCCCGGTCTCGTGCGTATCGCCGCGTTCCTTGGCCACAGTGTCGAACTCATCGAAAAAGAGCACACATGGTCGAACCCGGGCCGCAGCGAACAACGTTTCAAGCTTTGAGGCAGTCTCCCCAAGGAAACTGCCGATCAGACCCTCGTAGCGGACGCTGAGCAGAGGCACTGCGAGTTCGGTGGCGATCGCCTCGGCTAGCGTTGTCTTGCCGCCGCCAGGAGGCCCGACGAGAAGTACCCGATGGCGGGGCTCGACTCCATGACTCCGTAAAAGGTCCCTTCGGTGATGTTCTTCGACGAGTTGATTAACGGTCTGGCGGGCAGAGGGAGGTAGTACAAGATCGGCTATGCGTCGCTCCGGTTCCACCTCGTGGAGTAGAGACGCGGCCGCGTCGTTACGCGCGAGTAGCGAAATGTTTGATGCTGGACGCCGTCTCGTCAGGGCATCACTCAGTTGCGAGGCGAGCACTTTGTGCTTCTTGCTCTCCTCTTCGGCGATCAATGCTTCGGCGGCGCGGCGGAAGGCCAAATCGTCACCACCCGCCCCTGAGCTAACTAGGGCAAGCAACAGGTCGGCCCGTGCCATGCTTCCTCCGATCGACTCATCAATGCCATCCTCGCAGACGCACTGCTACCCATCGGCCATCGACGCGGCCGCGGAACGAGTGCTGGCGACAGCATGGCCCATGCATGCGTCGGTGTAGGACATTACGGTCAAGCTGCGTGCGGTTGTCGAGAGCGGCGGAGGCGGCCGTTGATCCGCCGCGATGGAAGTCCCGGCGCGGCTAGCGCTCCGCATTCAATCCCGAGCGTGGAGGTGGTGGGCATCGGCCAGCCGCAGGAGTTGGAAGCTCAACTCGGGTAGCTCACTAGCCAAGTCTGCGATCGCCTGACCCACCATACGTTGTGCGAGCAATGGATCCCTCGGCAAGAGGAGGTCCTTCCCGAGCCACATCTCCCCGGCGATCACGTCTATACGACGGTCGAACAGGTTGGAGCGAAAGTCCTCAAGGTCCTGGTGGAACGAAACAAGGTTCTGAGGTGATCCGGACGGCTCGGCCATGAGAAACAGTCGGATCGACGCCGCATCCTCCGAAAAGGTTTCGAAGATGAACTCTGCTGGTCCAGCGCCTGTCGGAAGTCGACCTGTCACCTCGTCCGGGGCGACTCGACTGACGTGGCAATCAGGCCGTTGAGAAAGGTCGTTCGCAAGCCACCGCACCACGTCACTCATGCGGGCGCCACGATGCGGTGATACTTGTTCCACAGATCATTGAACTCGGTGTTCGCTGAGGTGGCGGCGCGACGGGCTACGCGTATCTTTTTCCTTTTGACCAGCGGCAGATTCTGTCTCTGCACATCGCGCTGCTCCCTAGTCATCGACGAGACAGTGGTCCACTCGATTGGACGCTTTGCGCCGCGATGGACCTTGCGTTTCACCCGACGAGGAGTCTGTTGCCGCCCCTTACCCGTCATTCGACCTCCCCCTTCGCTGCACTCGAGTTACACGCGTCTCGGATAGACGGTCCAACTCCCTTGACCCGGCGCCTCTCGCGTCGAGTTCTGCATGTACGGACGCCAACGTCCCCGCAAGGCTCTGCAACCGCGAAACAAGAGCCAACAACTCCAGTAGTGTTACCGCGATCAGCGCAGACAGGGCGGGGAGAGCGACCCGGAAGACGTCCACCCCAAACACCGTTTCGACGTGGAGAATCTCAAGAACGATCGCGATCAACGCCAAGGTTAGGGTCGCAACTGCCTCGAGGACGTGACGTCCCCTGAGAATCTGGTCGGTCCCGAAGCGACCCATGGCGCGATGCTAGCCGCGACCTAGGCGCAGAGCCATCGGAGGCATGACTTGGAAGGCGTCTGCGTGCTGACGCGGGCAAAGGGCCAGACTCGACAGCGCTGGCCCGAGGTCGCCGCCACCTAACCGGGTAGCCAGCCTCGGGAACATGGCTGCGCGGGAGATCGCCATAGCGTCATGCCGCCGCGTTTGACTGCGGTCGCAGCCATGCGAGATCCAAGGGGGCTAGACGAGCTCGCCGGACTTCCTCTCCAGGTACGCGCGCTCGGCGACATTCGCGGTCGAACCGATGGCGGCGGCATACGCGTCCTTGGCCTCGACGCTGCGGCCGAGGCGGCGAAGCAGGTCGGCACGCACGGCGTGCCACGGGTGGTAGCCCTCCAGCGGCAGCCGGTCCACGAGCGCCAGGCCGACCGAGGGTCCGTCCAGCTCGGCGACGGCGACCGCCCGGTTGAGGGCGACGATCGGCGAGGGGTCCAGGCGGACGAGCTGGTCGTACAACGCGACCACCTGCGACCAGTCGGTGTCCGAGGCAGAGACAGCGGACGTGTGGACGGCGTTGATCGCGGCGAGCAGCTGGTAGCGGCCGGGCCGGTTCAGCGCGAGGCACGAGCGGACCAGCGAGTGCCCCTCCGAGATCAACGACCGGTCCCAGCCCGATCGGTCCTGCTCGTCCAGCGGCACCAGAACGCCACCACGCACGCGGGCGGAGCGCCGGGCTTCGGTGAGCAGCATCAGGGCCAGCAGCCCCATCACCTCGGGCTCAGACGGCAGCAACAAACGGAGTACCCGGGTCAGTCGGATCGCCTCACCCGTCAGCTCCGAGCGCACGGGCGACCCGTCACCGCTGGCGAGGTACCCCTCGTTGAACACGAGGAACAGCACGGTCAGCACTCCGCTGAGCCGCGAGGGCAGGTCGGAGGCCGACGGCACGCGGTAGGGCACGTTCGCCGCGGCGATCTTCTTTTTCGCGCGGGTGATCCGCTGGGCCATCGTCGTCTCGGGGACGAGGAACGCCTGCCCGATCTCCGCCACCGTCAGGCCACCGAGAAGCCGCAGGGTCAGGGCTATCCGCGCCTCCGGCGCGAGCGCCGGGTGGCAGCAGGTGAAGAGCAGTCGGAGCCGGTCGTCCTCGACCACTCCGACGGGTGAGTGGGGTGTGTCGTCGTACGTCATCAGGGCCGCCTGGTGCTTGGCGTCGCGCTGGCCTTCGCGGCGGATTCGGTCGATCGCGCGGTTCGCGGCGGTGGTGGTGAGCCAGCCGCCGGGGTTGGGGGGAGTGCCCTCGGTCGGCCACTTCTCCAACGCGACCACGAGGGCCTCGCCCGCTGCGTCCTCGGCGAGGTCGATGTCGCCGAACCGGCGGACGAGCGAGGCGATGAGGCGGCCGTACTCCTCACGGAAGACGCGCTCGACAGCCGCCCCGTCGCCCCCGGACGGCCGGTCGGCCACGTGGTGTGAGCCCCCGTGGTCGACCGTGCCGTCCTGCGTCATACCCGGATCCGTCACGTGGACCGGCTCAGGCCAGGCCCTCGAACGGACGGACCTCGACCTTGCCCCGGCAGGCCTTCGAACCGTCGGCAGCGAGCTTGAGCGCCACGTCGAGGTCGGGGGCGTCGATCACCCAGAACCCGCCGATGTACTCCTTGGACTCCAGGTACGGCCCGTCGGTCACCACCGGCGCGTCACCGGTGTTGTCGACGACGGTCGCCGTGGTCGCCTGCTGCAGGCCACCGGCGAACACCCAGTAGCCGTCGGCCTTGAGCTGGTCGTTGAAGGCCCCCGTCGCGGCGAACGCCTTCTCCATCTCCTCCTTGGAGCCGTACTCGCCGAACTCGTTGCGCTCGGCCGGGCCGTGGACGGAAAGCAGGTAGTGCGTCATGTCGATCTCCTTGGTCCGGGGCGGTCCCTGTGGCCGCCTCTCACCCTCACCACGAACGGGCTCACGTCGATACGACAACCTGCCACAGAATTCTTTTCGATCGCCCCGGGGCGGGCGTCCACCACGGGTTTGGTGTCCGAGCCCGTGGGTAGCGTCCTTCGCATGGATCGCCCTTCCCCGCGCTTCGCCACGACCGTCGGCGTGCTCTGCCTCGTGCAGTTCGTCGACGTCCTCGGCGTCACCGCGGCGATCGTCGCGATCCCCTCGATGCTCGAGGGAGTCGGAGCCGGGGATGCCGCCACCGGACCGATCGCGACCGCATACGCGATGTTCTTCGGTGGGCTCCTCGTGGTCGGTGCGCGGCTCGGCCACCGGTACGGCCACGTGCGGGTGCTGCTCGCGGGGCTGTCCGTCTTCGCCGTCGCCGGCGCCCTGGGTGCGGTGGCCGGCGAGGCGAGGCAGCTCGTCGTGGCGCGCGCTGCGCAGGGAACGGCCTCGGCGCTCACCGTGCCCGCGGCGCTGAGCCTGCTGCTCGCCTCGGCCTCCGACGCGGGGGAGCGGTCCAGGGCCCTGGGCCTGTGGAGCGCCGCGGGAGCCGCAGCCGGGGCCAGCGGCCTCTTCGTCGGTGGGCTGTTCACCCAGCTGCTCGGTTGGCGGTCGATCTTCTGGGTCAACGCGCCGCTGGCCGCAGGCCTGGCGGTCGGGGTGCTGCTCTGGGTGAAGGTCCGACCGGTCCAGGACCGCACCGCCTCGCTCGACCTCGTGGGGGCGCTGCTGCTCGTCACCTCGGTCATGGGTCTCGTGCTGGGCACCGCCCTCGTCCAGGACCCCGACCAGCGCGGTCGCGGGCTGGGCGTCGTCGGTGCCGGGGTCGTCCTCGGCGCCGCACTGGCCGTCTGGCTGCGCCGTGCCCGTCAGCCCCTGGTCGAGCCGTCAGCGCTGCGACGACCGCGGCTGCGGCTGGGCACCCTGGGTTCGTTCGTCAACACGGCGACCACCAGCTCCACCGCCGTCCTCCTGACGCTGCACCTCCAGCGCCGGCTCGGGTTCAGCGCGTTCGAGGCAGGCCTCACCCTGCTCTGCCTCAGCCTCGCCGTGGTCGTGGGATCGACGACCGCTCCGCGCCTCGTGCGCAGCGGCGGACCGCGACGCCCCGCCGTCCTGGGCCTCGGGCTGCTCGCCCTCGGCAACCTCGTCACTGCGGCCACCATCATCGGCGGAGGAGGCAGCACCGGTGGCACGCTCGCCGGAACGGTCACGGGACTGCTGCTGCTGGGGGCCGGCCTCGGGCTGTCGTCGGTCGCCTGCAACGACATCGGCACCGACCTGCCCGAGGACGAGGTCACCGCCGCCACCGGGGTGCTCAACACCGGAGCGCAGCTCGGCAGCGCCATCGGCGTCGCGGTCCTCCTGCTGCTCGCCTCCCCGGGGACGTATGGCGCGGTGCCGGCCGACGCCGTCGCCGTCCTCGTCGCCGGGGCCACCGCCCTCGTCGCGGCGCGGGTCGTGTCGCGCTGGCGGCTTGCCTGACGGTGGTGCGCCGGCTCGCTGCCGAGCGCGGCCTCGCCCCTCCCCGCATGATGGACAGCAGGCGTCAGCACCGGGCTGTCGTCGCGAGGCGCGGAGACCCACGTGAGTGACACCACCCCAGGCCAGGACAGCATCAAGATGTCCCCCGAGGAGGAGCAGGCGGCGCTCGAGTCGCAGCAGACCGACGAGGAGACCGAGCCGGCCGACGAGGGCGTCGGCGCGCACACCGACAACCAGGACGACCCCCACCACACCGAGAACTAGGCGCTGCTGCCCCGGGACGCCGCGAACCCTGCCCCCGACCGCGGGCGCAGCCACGCCGGGAGTCAGCGACTGGCGCGTGCCAGGGGAGTGCCGTCGAGCGCACTGCGGAAGGCCACGAGCGAGTCGAAGACCTGCAGCACCCCGGCCTCCTGCAGCTCCCCGACCGAGAACCCGCCGGTGCGGACTCCCAAGGTCGGGATGTTGAGCTTTGCAGCCGCCTGCGCGTCGTAGACCGAGTCGCCGACCATGATCCCGCTGGCGCCCTCGACCTTCGCCAGCGCGGTCGCCACGAGGTCGGGTTCGGGCTTGCTGTGCTCCACGTCGTCCGAGGTGGTCCACGCGTCGGCGAGCGACTTGCCGTCGATGAGGTCGAGGAACGTCTCCACGTGCTCGGTCTTCCCGGAGCTCGCCAGCACCAACCTGAAGCCCCGCTGCTTGACCGCGACGAGCAGCTCGTGGGCCCCTTCGAACGGCTGGACCTCTCCGATCAGCTGGTCGAACTCCTCCGCCCACGCCTCCCGCAGGTCGTCGCCGTGCTCTTTCTCGGCCTCCCGGCCGGCGACCATCGAGACGAACTGGTCACCCCCCATACCGATGCCGCGGTGCAGCCGCCAGATCGGGCGGGTGATGTCGTAGCGCCGCAGGGCGCGGAACCACGCGACCGCATGCTGGTAGTTGGTGTCGACGAGCGTGCCGTCGACGTCGAAGATCGCCGTGTCTGCCATGCCCTGTTCCTACCCCGTCGGACCGGGGGCACACATCCTCAGCCCGCCCAGAACTCCCGCAGCGCCGGCACCGTCGCCTTGCCCTTGACCATGTGCGTCTGCCCGGGCAGCTCCACGAGCGTCGCGTGGGGGAGCGCGGCCGCGAGCGCCGCCTGCCCGTTCTTCATGTACTCCGGGCTCTTGCCGCCCACCAGGACGAGCACCGGGACGCCGACCTCGGACAGCCAGCCGTCCGGCAGCGGCTCACCCTGCTGGTGCTCCAGGACGAGCGCGTAGTCGTTCGGCAACGTGTGCGCGACCCCGCAGAGCTTTTTCCAGACCGGCATCAGCCGCATCATCATCACGCCGAACGCCGGCACGCCGACCGTGCGCATGAACAGCTGCACCGCCTCACCCCGCTTCCCCGCGTCGACGAGCGCCTGCGTCCGCGAGCCCAGGTCGGGGTCGTTGGGGGCGTGGGTGCCGTCGACGATGAGCGGTGCCTCGTACAGCGCGACCTTCCCCGTCGCGACCCCCGACCGCAGCGCCTCGAGGACCAGCACCGCACCGGAGGACGCCCCGACGACGAGCGCGTCCGGGCCGGCGACCTCCAGCACCGCCACGAGGTCCTCGACCTCCCGCTCCACCGTGTATGCCGTGGAGCCGGGGCCGCTCTCACCGCGCCCCCGGCGGTCGTAGGCGTGGACCGCGTGATCCTGCGACAGCAACGGGGTCAGGGCCTGCCCCGTGCCCATCGATCGCTGGCACAGGGCTCCCTCGACCACGACGACGGCCGGTCCCGTGCCGGTCACGTCGTACGCGATGCGGGTGCCGTCGGCGGACGTGACGAATCGCGTGCTGGTGGTGGCGCTCACGGTGCTCATGGTGACTCCTGGGTCAGGTCTGGGTCAGGGCTTTGACCGTGCGTCGAACGGGTCAGCCGGATTTCGACATGCGCGCCCGGTTCTCCTCGGCTCGGCGCTCCAGCACCGAGCGCTCGGCGTCGTTGCGCGACCGAGCAGCTGCGTCGGCGAACGCCGAAGCCGCCTCACCGTGGCGCCCGGCCAGCTCGAACAGGTCGCCCCGCACGCTCGGCAGCAGCGGCGAGTCACCCAGCTGGGCCGCACCTGATGGGTCGACCGCGTCGAGCACCGCGAGTCCTGCGTCTGCGCCGAACGCCCGGCCGTGGGCGACCGCGCGGTTCACCTCGACGACCGGACCCGGCGCAGCCTCGGCGAGCACGTCGTACAACCGAGCGATCTGGCGCCAGTCGGTGTCCTCGGACCGACGGGCGCGGGCGTGCTGGGCGGCGATCGACGCCTGGAGGAAGTACTTCCCGACCGGCTTCCCGCGCGCGGCGAGCGCACGGGCGCCGGCCAGCGCGGCCTGACCGCGCCGGATCAGCTCCGGGTCCCAGCGGGTCCGGTCCTGCGCCTCGAGCAGCACTGGCACCCCGGCGTCGTCCACGCGCGCCGCGGCGCGGGAGCCCTGGAGCTCCAGCAACGACTGGAGGCCCAGCGTCTCGGGCTCGGTGGGGGCGAGGGCAGCGAGCATCCGCGCCAGCCGGATGCCCTCGTCCGCGAGGGCGGGGCGCATCCAGTGCTCACCGGCCGCGGCGGCATACCCCTCGTTGAAGATCAGGTAGATCACGGCCATCACGTCGTCGAGGCGCTCGACCCGCTCCGCACCGGTCGGGAGGTCGAACTCGGCGTGCGCCTGCGAGAGCGTCTTCTTCGCGCGCGAGATGCGCTGGCCCATGGTGGTCTCGGAGACGAGGAAGCCGCGGGCGATCTCCCCGGTGGTGAGGCCCCCGACGAGCCGCAGGGTCAGGGCGGCGCGTGACTCCGCGCTCAGCGAGGGGTGGCAGGACAGGAAGATCAGGCGCAGGACGTCGTCCTCGATGTGGTCGACCTGGGCGTCGAGGTCGGGCACCTGCTCCTCCTCTCCCAGGGCATGACCGAGCTCCTCGGTCTTGCGGCGAAGGTTGTCGGCCCGGCGGAAGTGGTCGACGCCGCGGCGCTTGGCCGTGGTCATCAGCCACGCCGCCGGGTTGTCCGGCACACCGGTCGTCGGCCACTGTTCGAGGGCGGCGACGAGGGCGTCCTGCGCGAGGTCCTCGGCGAGCTCGACGTCGCGCGTCATGCGGGTCAGGGCTCCGACGAGCCGCGCCGACTCCGCGCGCCACGCGGTGTTGATCGCCTCGGTGGTCGGCGTCGGGACTGGCACGTCCCGAGACTACGAGGCCGGGTGTCACATGCGTGTGACACCCGGCCACGGGACCGTGTGCCGCGAAGGTCGCGGCATCCAGCCCGTCGCCTCCGCTCAGGCGTCAGCCGCCTCCGGCGGCATGTCGGAGATCTGGCGCATGGTCGCGACCATCGACACCTCTGGCCAGTGCGTCGCGTGCAGCTCGGCGAACTCCTGCTGCCCGGCGATGGCCTCCTCGACGGTGTCGTACTGCATGATCGCCCAGCCCCCGACGACCTCCTTGGACTCGGCGTAGGGGCCGTCGACGCGCGAGGTCTCGCCCTTGCGGACGACGAAGTTCACCGCGTCCTCAGTGCCGTACAGGCCGCCGCCGTCGAGGAAGACGCCCTTGGCGGCCTGCTCGCCGATGTAGGTGTCCATCGCGTCCATCAGCGCCTGCGGCGGTGCGCCGATGCCCTCTTCCATCCTGACGAATCCCATGAAGCGAGGCATGTCATTGGTCCTTCCGATGTGGGTGTCACTGCTCTGTCACGCATACGTCGAACAGCGAACCAGTTCTTCGACATCGGGATCGAGAACTTTCTCGACGAACTTCTCCGGCAGCGGGGCCAGCGCGGACGGCTACCGTGGACCGATGGTGCACCCCGAGCCCGTCCGCGTCGTCCGTGAGGCCGAGCTGCTGGAAGCCGACCCGACCGCGGGGATGGTGCGTCGGCGCGCCTTCGAGGTTCCCGGGCTGTGGGCCGGGCAGGTGGTGACCGAACCCGCCGCCGTCTCGGGCTGGCACCACCACGACTCGAACGTCTCGATGCTCTACGTCGTCCGCGGGGTGCTGCGGCTCGAGTGCGAGGGGGTCGAGGGCTGGGTCGATGCCGTCGCGGGCGACTACGTGCAGGTCCCCGCGTTCACCGTGCACCGGGAGTCCAACCCCGGCCGGGAGCCGTCCCTGGCCGTGATCGCGCGGTCCGGTCTCGGCATCCCCACGGTCAACGTGTCGCAGGCTCCGCCCCCGCACGCCTGAGGCGACCGCGCGGGGACGACGTCAGCGGCTGATCTCGTGCAGCTTGACCGAGGCGAGCACTCCACCCTCGACGACCGCCGTCATGTACGTGCAGAACGGCTGCCGCCGACGGTCGGTGGGCGAACCCGGGTTGAGCAGCCGCAGACCGCGCGGGGTGGTCGTGTCCCACGGGATGTGGCTGTGCCCGAAGACGAGGACGTCGAGGTCGGGGTAGGCCGCCTCGCAGCGGGCCTCGCGCCCGGTCGACTGGCCGGTCTCGTGCAAGACCCCGAACCGCAGCCCCTCCACGGTCACCGTCGCGAACTCGGGCAGTTGCTCGCGCAGCACCCCGTGGTCGTTGTTGCCCGCCACACCGACGAGCCGCGCCGCCCGCGCCTCGAGGGCGTCCAGGGACGCCACGTCCACCCAGTCGCCGGCGTGGACCACGAGGTCGGCCTCATCGACCGCTGCCCACACGACCGCGGGCAGGTCCTTGGCCCGCTTGGGCAGGTGGGTGTCGGCGAGCAGGAGCAGCCGCGTCGTCATGCCCTCAGTCAACCCGGTCCGGTCGACGACGGCGCGCGGGCGAGACGTCGCGACGCGCCCGTCGAGACGCCTCCCGACGACGGCACGGGCGCGCGTTCAGACGTCCTGCCGGGCGACGAAGTCGGCCCCGACCATCTGCTCCGCCGCGGCGAGCACCTCCTCGTCGGACAGGTCCTCGGTGCGCATCCGCTCCACGGCCGTGGCGTACGCGGGGGTCGGCGCCTGGAGCTCGAGGGCAATGCCGTCGGGGTCCCTGAAGTTCAGGTGGTGGCCCAGGGGCATGTCCTGGATCGGCGAGTGCTCCACCCCGAGCTCGGCGAACCGACGCTCCCAATCGACGAGCTCCTCGCGGCTGCCCGCCGCCATCCCCACGTGGTCCAGCCCGGGGTTCGCCTCGTCGAACCGCGCACCGCTGCTCCCGTCGTGCCGGACCAGGGCGATGGTGAAACCCGTGCCTTTGTGCATGCAGACCCGCGCGGTCCCGGTGTCGAGGACGGCGAGGAACCCCAGCACCTGCGTGTAGAAGCGCTGGCTCGCGTCGAGGTCGGTCACGCTCAGCGAGACGTGGTTGAGGCCGGAGAAGCTCGGCATGGTGGTCCTCCTCACCGGGGGGAGACCGAGCCTGTCGGCCTCCGCGACTGACGGACCAGCGTCCGCCTCCCGCAGGCCCGCCGTCAACGCCCGGGTGCCGCGGCCGTGCCCGGACGATGCGTCTGCCTACTTCAGCAGGCGGGACATGCGGCGGTCGGCCAACGGCTTCCCGCCGGTCTGGCAGGTCGCGCAGTACTGCAGTGACGAGTCCGCGAACGACACCTCGCGCACCGTGTCACCACAGACCGGGCACTCGAGCCCCGTCCGGCCGTGCACCCGCATCCCTGCCCGCTTCGCGTCCTTGAGCTCCTTCGCCGGTTTGCCGGACGCAGCAGCAACGGCACCGGCGAGCGTGTCGCGCAGCGCGGCATACAGGCGGTCCACGTCTTCCGACGAGAGCTTGGCGGCCATCGCGAACGGCGACATCTTCGCGACGTGCAGGATCTCGTCGGAGTAGGCGTTGCCGATGCCGGCGATGAACCCCTGGTCGCGGATCAGCCCCTTGATCTGCGAGCGCCGTCCGTCGAGCAGCTCCCCGAAGGCCTCGCGCGTGAACGAGTCGGACAACGGGTCCGGCCCCAGCGACGCGATCCCCGGGACCTGGGCCGGGTCCCGAACGAGGTACGCCGCCAGCCGCTTCTTCGTCCCCGCCTCGGTCAGGTCGAACCCCGACGAGTCGGAGAACTTCACCCGGACCGCGATCGGCGACTTGCCCGGCCGCAGCACGGTGTTCGGCACCGCGTCGTACCAGCGCAGCCAGCCGGCGCGGGCGAGGTGGAAGACCAGGTGCACCCCGTCGCAGTCGAAGTCGACGAACTTCCCGTGCCGCGACACCGAGTCGACCGGCACACCGGACAGGGCCTGCGGCGGTGGGTCGAACGTCTTGAGCACCGAGAACGACCCCAGCTCCATGCTGGTCACGGCCAGCCCGACGGTCCGCTCGGCGAGGAAGTCGACGAGCGCCTGGACCTCGGGCAGCTCCGGCACCCGCCCATTCTGTCCCAGCGGTGCGACGATGTCCCGGTGACGGCGCGATGACCAGCGAGAAGACCACGGACCTGCTCGCGATGGGCACCCACCGGGGACGGCTCGTCCTCGCGACCACCATCCTCGGCAGCGGCATCGCCCTGCTCGACGGCACCGTCGTCAACGTCGCCCTCCCCACCATCGGGCGCGAGCTCGAGGCCGACCTCGCCGGCCTCCAGTGGGTCGTGAACGCGTACGCCCTGAGCCTGGCCGCCCTGATCCTGCTCGGCGGTTCGCTGGGCGACCGGTTCGGTCGCCGGCGCGTGTATGCCGTCGGCGTCGCCGCCTTCGGCGCCGCGTCGATCGCGTGCGCCCTCGCCCCGACCGTGGGGCTGCTGATCCTGGCCCGCGGCATCCAGGGGATCGGGGCCGCGCTGCTCGTGCCGGGCAGCCTCGCGATCCTGCAGTCGTCGTTCCGGCGCGAGGACCGGATGGCGGCGATCGGGTCGTGGACCGGGCTGCTCGGGGTCGCCTCGGCCTCGGGACCGATCGTCGGCGGCTACCTCGTCGACCTCGACTGGCGCTGGGCGTTCTGGCTCAACGTGCCGCTGTGTGCGCTCGTCGTCCTGCTCACGTGGCGGTTCGTGCCGGAGTCACGCAACGAGCACGCGAGCCACCGGTTCGACGTGCGCGGGGTGCTGCTCGCCGTGGTCGGGCTGGCCGGGGTCACGTACGCGCTCACCGTCGCACCCGAGCACCCCGGAGCCGTCTCGCTCGGTGCCGGGGTCGTGGGCCTCGCTGCCCTCCTCGCGTTCGCGCTCGCCGAGCGCGACTCCAGCCACCCCCTGGTGCCGCCCCGCCTGTTCGCCGACCGGGTCTTCACCGCGATCAACATCGTCACGCTGCTCGTCTACGCCGGCCTGTCGTCGGCCCTGCTGTTCGTGGTGCTGTTCCTCCAGGTCGTCGCCGGCTGGTCCGCCCTCGCGGCCGGCACCGCGACCCTGCCCCTGTCCGTGGCCATGCTGCTGCTGGCCAGCAGGTTCGGCGCCCTGGCCACCAAGCACGGTGCCCGTCGCTACATGATCGGTGGAACCCTCGTCGCCGCAACGGGATTCGTCCTGCTCGCGTTCGCGCCGGCCGATCCCACCTTCGTCCTGCACGTGCTGCCGGGAATGGCGCTCGTGGGCCTGGGCCTGTCCATGACGGTCGCGCCGCTGACCGGCACCGTCCTCGCCGCCGCCCCCGACGAGCTCGCCGGCACGGCGAGCGGGGTGAACAACGCCGTGTCCCGCACCGCCGGCCTCATCGCCGTCGCGGCCCTGCCACCGCTCGTGGGGCTCAGCGGCGCCGCCTACGCCGATCCGGCCCTGCTCGCGCCCGCCTACCGGGCGGCGATGCTCGCGAGCGCGGCCCTGGTCGCGCTGGGTGCGGCGGTCACCGCGGTCGGGCTGGCGAAACGGGAGGCGCCGTGCGCCGCCCAGCCGCACCTCGACCTCACGGCTCGATGACCGCTTCGCCCGCCCCGTCCTTGGTGGGGCGCGTGTCGGCCTCGGCTAGCACCTCGAGGACGTGCTCGAGCTGGGGGCGCAGGCCGTACCCGTCGCCGGAGCGGCACACCGGCACCTCCTGCCGCTTGCGCAGCGGCTCGAACTCCTCCAGCGACACCGGTATGCCGTGCGACAGCACCTGCTCGCTCGGCGTGAGCTCGCGGATCGCCACTGCTGCAACGCGATCGGGCCGCTGGTCGGAGAAGTCGCCGTAGATCTTGGGGTCGTGCTGGCCGTCGTCGCCGATGAGCACCCAGCGGATGTGAGGGAACTCGTTGGCCAGCCGGTGCAGGCACGACATCTTGTGCTCCTGCCCCGACCGGAACCAGCCGGTGTTGGTCGGGCCCCAGTCGGTGAGCAGCAGCGGACCCGCGGGGTAGCCGTGGCGGCGCAGGAACCGGGTCAGGGTCGGCGCCGTGTTCCACGCACCGGTGGAGACGTAGACCATCGGGGCGCCCGGGTGCTGCTCGAGCAGCGCGCGATACATCGTCGCCATGCCCGGGACGACGTGTCGGGCGTTCTCGTTCTTCACGAACGTGTTCCACGCGGCGATCATCGGGCGCGGGAGCGACGTCGAGATCACGGTGTCGTCGATGTCGGAGATCAGGCCCAGCCGCTGGTCGGACCCGACGATGACCACCGACGCGAGCATCTCCTCCGCCCCCAGCGCACCGAGCGTGACCTCGTGCCAGCCGGGTGCGAGGCCGTGGTCGCGGATGTGCACGTCGATGTACCCGCTGCGGTCGCTGACCGTCTCGACGACCCGGTCCCCGAGGGTGACGGTGACCGGGACGTTCATCGCCGGCGCGGTGATGAACGCGCGCCAGCCGCGACGTTCGTCCTCGGCCCGCCGCAGCTCGGCCGACTTCGCGCCGGCGTCCGCGCGGGCGTCGATGTCGGGGCGCCGGGTGAGCAGCACCCGCCCCAGGACACGCACGAACTCCTCCGAGCCGTACCCGGTGTGGCCGACCAGCCGGGTGCCCCAGCCCCGGCGGCGCAGCACGGCGTCCACCCGGCGGTGCCAGGCGTCCTCGACGAGGGAAGCAGCGTGGGGACGAGCCATGCACAGACCCTATGGCCTGCCGGTCCGCGGCACCGCGCCGACCGCGGCAGGCGCGACGACCCGGCCGGGGGCTAATTCGCTGTCGCCGCCTGCGGCCACAGTGGTAGACAGCGCAGGTGCACACGCCCCTGGAGCTCCCCGACCTGCTGCGCCTCATCGACGAGCGGTCGGTGGCCTTCCGGGCCGCCATCGCCGCAGCGCCCGACCTCGACGCCCAGGTGCCGACCTGCCCCGACTGGACGTTGCGTGACCTGGCCCGCCACATCGGTATGGGGCGCTTCACCTGGGGCGCGACCGTGGCCTCCGGTCCGGAGGCCACCGCCAAGGCGACGCCCGAAGGCGTCCCGGAGATGCCGCAGGACCGCGACGAGCTCGTGGCCTGGCTGGAGGCCGCGGCGCAGGCGCTGCTCGACGCCCTCTCCGAGGTCGACGCCGAGCGCCGGTGCTGGGTGCCCTGGACCGACTCGCAGTCGCCGGCGACCTGTGGTGCCGTCGCCCGGCACCAGGTGCAGGAGATCGCCATCCACACCCACGACGCCCAGCTGACGGCCGGGGTGCCGGAGCCGCTTCCCGAGGACGTGGCCGTCGACGGCGTCGAGGAGTTCCTCGTCACCTGCGTCGCGACGACGTTCGCCTGGCCGCACGAGCCCGCCGTGCTCGACTACGTCGTCGACGAGGGAGCGGCCTGGCGCATCCGGCTCAATGCCGACGGGGCGCAGGTGACCCGGCTCCCCGACGACGGCAGCTCCCCCTCGGACGACGCCGTCCCGGCCGGCACCCGCCACCTGGTCGGCCGCAGCACGGCCAGCGACCTCGTCTTCTCGTTCTACGCGCGCGTCCCGCTCGACCGGCTCCGGCTCGAGGGCGACACCCTCGTGCTCGACCAGCTCGTCGACTGGGACCCGGGCGCCTAGGAGGGCTTGGCGAGGACGGTGCGGAACTGGTCGACGAGCCGTTCGCCCGTCGCCCCCAGCCCGTCGAACTCGAACAGCCGCTCGCCCCGGCTGGCCAGCAGCAACGGCCCACCATCGAAGTCGAGCTCCTTGGCCACGGCGAAGTCCTCGACCGCGAGCTCGCGGGCCCGGGCGGACGTGGCGAACACCTCGATGGCCGGGGCGTCCAGCCCGAGCCGGGTCGCGACGCGGCTGAGCACCCCGGGCGCCTCGAGCGGGTGGCCGTTGACGAAGAACTCGTGCTGCACCGCACCGAGCACGGTCGAGACGGGCATCTCGCCGCTCGCGAGCAGGGCGATCACCCCCGCGGCAGCCGCCTCCGGGTCCAGGTCGAGCGAGTCCGAGCGCAGGGCCGACAGGAAGGCCGAGCCGAACCGCGCGTCGGTGCGACGGCGCACCTCGGCCACGCTGGCGACCAGGGCGCTGGAGGGCTGGGCGGAGTAGCGACCGGCGTGGACGACCTCGACGTCGACGAGGGAGGTGGCGGCGCTGAGCACCGCGCTCACGGACGGCAGGTAGGCGTAGGACCACGGGTCGTAGACGTCCATGACGTAGACGAGCAGCGTGCTGGCGTCCGTGACGGCCAGGCCCGCGGGACGCACGAAGCTCTTGCCCGCCCGCGGGGGGTGCGCGGAGCCGTCTGCACCGGCGGCGCCGTGGGCACCCCAGGAGGCGTGCGTGATGAAGCCGCCCTTGGCGCCATACCCGTCGGTGGGGCCGCACCAGGAGGCGAGGTTGGTCGGGCGGGCCGTGCGGGTGGGACGGCGGGTGGCGCCGTGACTGCAGGCGCGGTGTGGACCTCTCATCTGCACCCCTTCCAGGGCAACAAAAAAAGCAACCGGATGGCCGATCGGCCAAACCCGGTTGCTTCAGGTGTTGTGCAGACTAGCTCACATCGCCTCGGATCGGGAAGATCGGACCTCACCGACGATCTGGGCGGCCAGCGTGCGCAGCTTGAGGTTCTGCTCCTGCGACTGCCGCCGCATCAGCTCGAACGCCACCATCTCGTCGATGCTGTGCCGCCCCATGAGGACGCCCTTGGCCTGCTCGATGACGGCGCGGCTGGCCATCGCCTGCTCCATCTGGCCGGCGACCTCGCGGGCTCCGGCGAGCATCACGGCGGCGGCGAGCGCGTCGGCCGCGCGACCGGCGGCCATGCGCGCCAGCCGCAGCTCGGTGTGGTCGAAGGCGTGCCGCTCGTTGCCGTAGAGGTTGAGCGCGCCGTACCGGCGTCCGCCCGAGACGAGCGGCAGGGCCAGCAGCGACTGGACCGAACCCGGGTCGCAGCCCTCCATGAACGCCGGCCAGCGCTCCTCGCCACCGCTGAAGTCCACGAGGTTCTCGCGCCCGTTGCGGAACGCGTCGAGGCAGGGACCGTCCCCGACGGCGTACTGCACCGCGTCGATCTCCAGCGTGCCCGCCGTCGTGTACGCCGCGGTGCGCGGTCGGTCCTCGATGACCACGGTGACGCCCACGGCGTCGCACCCGTCGATGTTGGCGTTGACCGCCTGGACGAGGCGCTCGAGGTACGGCGTCAGGTCATCGACCCCGTCGAGGTTGCCGGCCAGCTCGGTCATGATCTGCTCGGCCGCATCGAGGCTGCGCCCACCTGCACCATCGTGCAGGGCCTGGGCCTCTGCGACGTCGACCTGGTCGGTCATGGGGGCTCCTGAGCGGGACGGTCCTTGAGGGGTCAACGACAAGATACCCGCACCGAACCCGCAGGTCAGGCCATATCCACGGCCTGACCTGCGGGCGTCCCGCCGCGCACCGCACCGGCCGCTCAGGGCCAGATCGACGACACCCACTCGGGGTGGTCGATGAACGGGTTCCGGTTGTGCTGCCAGGTGTCGTAGATGACCTGGTTGCGCCGCTTCTCGAACGCGTCCGGCGGGTCACCGGCGCTCCACGCCTTGAGGACCGAGAGCTTGCCGATGTAGGGGGCCGTGCCGTTGGCGACCGACTCGTTGGGCTCGAGGTTGGGCCACGCGTCGTCGCCCTCGTAGCGGATCGCCATGTAGAGGATCATCCGGGCGACGTCGCCCTTGACCGCGTCGCGCGGCTGGAACGAGTCGCCGTCGCTCAGGCACCCCGTGCACTGCGCCACGGACGAACCCCCGTTGTCGAAGTCGAGGTTGCCCCGGGTGCTGTTGACCGTGACGTCCTCGGGTCGCAGGTGGTGGACGTCGGTGCCGGGTCCGTTGGCCGTGCCGAAGTCACCGTGGCTCTTGGCCCAGACGTGCTCGCGGTTCCACTGGTCCACACCGCCACCGTTGTCGCTCTTGGCGATCGACCGGCCCGAGTAGATCTCGATGACGTTGTTGCTGTTGTTCGGGTCCTGGTCGGTGTCCTTCAGGGCGTCCCAGACCTGGTCGTAGGTCAGCACCGTCTGGCTCTTGATGATCGAGTGCAGGCTGCTGCGCAGGGCGCTGCCCGTCTTCCCGATCGCGGGGGCGTAGTAGGTGGTGTCGTACGGCCCGCTGGTGCCGGTGGACGTCGGTGACGTCGTGGTGGAGGTCGTCGACGTCGGGCTCGTGGTGCTGGTCGTCGGGTTCGGGTCCGAGCCCACCGCGCCGATGGCACTGGGGGACTTGAGCCCGGCGTGCGAGAAGTACGCGGTCAGCGTGCCGGTGACGTCGACCTGCTTCCCGAGGTTGCCCGGGTGGGTCCGCAGCCCCCACGTGGAGCGCCACTGGGTCGTCAGCTGGACGTAGACCATCTTCGAGGTGCTGGTCTCACCCGCCGTGTCCGCGAGGGCGATCGCGAGGTCGTCGGTGAACCCGCTGCGGTTGACCGTGGACGTCGCCACCGGCTCCCCGACGATGTAGCCGCGGACCGTCTGCACCGAGCTGTTCTGGGTGGCGATCGCCTGGGCGACGGTGAGGGGCGCGGCCGCGGTGGCGGCACGGGCCGTGGTCGCGACGAACGCGACGAGGAGGAGGACGGCAACGAGTGCAAGGCGTGGGCGCACTCGGATGGTGAGCTGCTGGGGCATGGGGGAAACCTGCCAGCAGCACGGCATACAACGGGCGAACGTGAGTTATGGGTGCAGGCCGGGCTTGGCAAAGATCCGGTATGCCGCGTGTGCCCCTTCGCGGGGCATCTCGGCGACAATGCAGGCGTGAGCGCCGATCCGGTCTTCCGCAAGGGCAGCGCCTCCGCGCCCGACGGCTACTTCCGCTGGGAGGCAGCCGGTCTCGCGTGGCTGGCCGATGCCCCGGGTGGGGTGCCGGTGGTGGAGGTCGTCGAGGTCGGCCAGGACCACCTCGACCTGCGGCGGTTGTCGTTCGTCAACCCGGACCCGGCGATGGCGGAGGAGTTCGGGGCGCGGTTGGCGCGCACGCACGACGCAGGGGCACCGGCCTTCGGCAGCGCCCCACCGGGGTGGTCCGGCGACGGGTTCCTCGGGCCGGCCACCGAGCTGCTGCCCCTGCCGCTGCGGCCGGTCGAGACGTGGGGGGAGTTCTGGGCGGAGCAGCGGATCCTCGCGATGCTGCCGCTCGGGCGCGACCGGGGGCTGTGGCACCGGCACGACGTCGCGGTGTTCGAGGCGGTGGCACGACGGCTGGCGCGGGGCGAGTTCGACGACGGCTCGGTGCCGGCGCGGATCCACGGGGACCTGTGGTCGGGCAACATCGCCTGGACCGGCGACGGTGCCGTGCTCATCGACCCCGCGGCGCACGGCGGCCACCGCGAGACGGACCTCGCGATGCTGGCGCTGTTCGGCTGCCCGCACTGGGACTTCGTCGTGGGTGGGTACCTCGGGCAGCACCGGCTCGACGCGCAGTGGCCGCAGCGGGTCGCCCTGCACCAGCTGCACCCGCTGATGGTGCACGCCGTGCTCTTCGGCGGCGACTACGCCCACCGCGCGGTCGAGCTCGCCAGGCGCTACCGCTGAGCGGTGCCGGTCAGATGAGGAGGCCGCGGACGTAGGCGGCCTGGCCGACGTGCTGCTGGTCGTCGTTGACGACGCTGACGAGCCGGACCCCGAGGGTGACCGGCGGGTCCCAGCGCTCGTCGACGACGCGGTCGAGGTCCTCCGGTGCGAGGCCCTTCACCCAGCCGACGGTCTGGGCGTGCACCGCGTCGAGGTAGCCGGTGAGCTGGTCCGCCGTGAGGTCCCGCACCTGCGCGACCTCCTGGGGCGTCGCGCCATACCCGGTCTCGGCCCGGTCGAAGGGCAGCCCGAAGTCGCCCTCGAAGCCACCGGTGGTCCACACCTCGTCGAACCCGGCCGCGTCGGCGACGTGGTCGTCCTGCACGCGGGTGAGGTGCCAGACGAGCCAGCCGATGGAGTTCGCGCCCTCGGCGGGCTGGTGCGCCAGCTGGCCGGGGGTGAGCCCGTCCACCACCCGGTGCACGCCCTCCTGGATCCGGGTGAAGCCGTCGATGAGCAGCTCGGCAGGAGTCATGCGTCCGATCGTAGGTCGCCCCGCCCCACCGCAGAACGCTGGTTGCGGGGCATACCTCGGGACGACCACCCGCGGTATGACGCGCAACCAGCGTTTTGCGGTGGGAGAGGGCGCGGGGACGGTCAGTCGAAGACGAGGGGTTGGGACCGACGCGGCATGACGAGGACCGCCACGATCATCGCGACGGCCAGCACGACGACCGCGATGAACACCTGGTGGGTCGCACCGGTCAGGGAGGCGCGGACGAAATCTCGCACGACCTCCGTCCCACCGGACTGGTTGCCCAGCACCACGGCCGCGTCGTCCGCGGTCTTCGGCAGCTTGCCCGTCGCGCCCGCGGGAGGGGTCCGGAAGTCCTGGGCCAGCTTCGCGTTGGCGATCGCCCCGAAGACGGCGACGCCGACCGCGCTGCCGAGCGAGCGGGCGAACAGGTTGGTCGCCGTGACGACACCACGGCGGTCCCAGTCGACCGAGGACTGCACGGCGACGAGGGTGGGCACGGAGGCGTAGCCGAGACCGACCCCGACGATGAAGGTGAACCCCGCGATCGTCCAGAGGCTGGTGCCCTCGTCGACGAGCAGCAGCAACGCGCTGCCGACCACGACGAACGCGACCCCGAGGATCGAGGTGTTGCGGAACCCGAACCGCATGTAGATCTTCCCGGCGCTGGCGGCCGCGATCGGCCAGCCGATGGTCATCGCGCCGAGGGCCAGGCCCGAGAGCAGCGCGCCGAACCCGAGCACGCCCTGGGCGAAGGTCGGGATGTAGGAGGTCAGGCCGATGAGGACGGCGCCGATCGCCAGCGAGGCGAGGTTGGCGCCGATGAGCACGCGCCGGGTGAAGACCCACAGCGGCAGGATGGGTTCGGCGGCCCGGCGCTCGACGACCACGAACGCCACGAGCAGCGCCACGGCGGCGACGACGATCGCCACACCGCCCGGGGACAGCCAGCCCCACGACCGGCCGCCTTCGAGCAGGGCGAGGATGAGCAGCGACACCCCGGTCGTCAGCAGGATCGCGCCGGCCCAGTCGATGGAGTGGCGGACCCGCTCGATGTTCTCGTGGAACCCGCGCAGCAGCAGCACCGTGGCGACCGCGCCGATCGGCAGGTTGACGAAGAAGATCCAGCGCCACGAGACGTACTCGGAGAACACGCCACCGAGCGTCGGCCCGACGATGGAGGCGATGCCCCACACCCCGGCGATGAAGCCCTGGACGCGGGCCCGCTCCTCGACGGAGTAGATGTCGCCGATGATCGTCACCGACATCGGCAGGACCGCACCGGCGCCGAGGCCCTGGACGACGCGGAACGCGATGAGCAGCGGCATCGTCGTCGCGACCCCGCACAGGATCGAGCCGGCCAGGAACAGGCCGATGCCCACGAGCATGACGGGCTTGCGGCCGATGCTGTCGGCGAGCTTGCCGTAGATCGGGACCGACACCGCCTGGGCCAGCAGGTAGATCGAGAACAGCCACGGGAACTGCGAGAAGCCACCGAGGTCGCTGACGACGGCGGGCACCGCGGCGGCGAGGATCGTGGCGTCGATGGCCACCAGCGCCGTGCACATCATCACCGCGAGCAGCACAGGGCCGCGTTCGCTGCGCAGGCCGACACTGCTCTTCGTCGTCGTCTGGGTCACGAACAGGGACAACTCCGTCACCGGGCACCCCTATTCCGCAGTGCGCCGGCGTGGTTGCCCCGTCGCCAGTCACCAGCGAGACTGCAGTTGAAGTCCACTTCAAGTACGGGAGAGGGGAGCGGCGTGGAGCCGACCGACGTCCTCACGGTGTCCGAGGTCGCCGAGCGCAGCGGGTTCGCCGCCTCGGCCCTGCGGTACTACGAGAAGCAGGGACTCATCGACGCGACGCGCACCTCTGGTGGCCAGCGGCGCTACGCCCGCAGCGTGCTGCGGCGCCTCGCCTTCATCCGGGCGGCCAGCAACGTGGGGCTGTCGCTGGACGAGATCCGCACCGAGCTGGCCGGCCTGCCCAAGGGCCGCAGCCCGACCAAGTCCGACTGGCACCGCATCTCCGGCCACTGGCGCACCCGGCTCGACGAGCAGCTCGAGGCTCTTGAGGCGCTGCGCGACAAGCTCGACTCCTGCATCGGCTGCGGCTGCCTGTCGCTGAAGCAGTGCGGCATCTCCAACCCCGCCGACAAGGCGGCGGCCTCCGACGACGCACCCGGCGCGGCATACCTCCCGGCGCTGCTGCGCCGCCCGCCCCACTGATGCCTCCCACCGCGCTGGGGCGACAGGCTGGGACCGTGCAGCTCCCCGTCCTCACCTACAACATCCACAGCGGCGTCGGCCACGACGGTGTCCTCGACCTCGACCGGATCGCCGAGGTCATCGCCGACAGCGGCGCCGAGCTCGTCGCCCTCCAGGAGGTCGACCGGCACCGCCGCGCCCAGAGCGCCTTCGCCGACCAGCCGGGTCACCTCGCGCAGCGGCTCGGCATGCACCTCGCGTATGCCGCGTGCCTCGACGACGAGCCGGCCCACCCCGGTGGGGAGCGGGCGCAGTACGGGACGGCGCTGCTCAGCTCGCGGCCGTTCGTGGACGTGTCGACGACCCTGCTGCCCTGCTTCGAGGGCAGCGAGCAGCGCGGCCTGCTCGAGGCGACCGTGGTCGTGGAGGGCGTGGCGCTGCGGGTGCTCGGCACGCACCTGCAGTGGGACCGCGAGGACGAGCGCCTGGTGCAGGCCCGGGCCATCACGGCCGTGCTCGACGACCGGCCGACCGTGCTGCTCGGTGACCTGAACACCACCCCCGGCTCGGCGACCCACGAGCACCTCGGCGGGTTCCTCCAGGACTCATGGGCGCTGGTGGGCGAGGGAGACGGGTTCACGTTCGACGCGGAGCCGCCGCCGCGACGGATCGACTACGTCTGGGTCGGCGGGGTCACGCCGCTGCGTGCCCACGTCATCGCGTCCCCGGCGTCCGACCACTCAGCCCTGCTCGTCGACGTCGGGCTGCCGTAGGCGCGTCGGGGACCCCAAGTCCGTCCCAAGTGGTGTGCAAGTGCCTCGCCGCACGCTGGTCCGCAACCAGCACCGCACACCGAAGGACGAACCATGTCTCGCTTGCTCCACCGCCTCGGACGAGGCGCCGCGCTCCACCCCTGGCTCACGATCGCCACCTGGCTGGTCGTGGCCGGCACCGTCGCCGGTCTCGCCGCCGCGTTCGGCGGAACCCCCCACGACGACTACAACGTCCCGGGGGCCCGGGCCCAGGTGGGCATCGAACAGCTCCGGGCGCACCTGCCCGGCGCGGGCAACACCTCCGCCCGCGTGGTGGTGCACGACCGGACCGGCGCAGCGGTCGACCCCGCCGCCCTGACCTCCCTCGCCGACCGGCTCCGCCGGATGCCGCACGTCGTGACCGTCGCGCCACCCGCCCTCTCCGACGACGGAGACACCGCCCTGGTGACCGTGGGGTACGACGCACCGGTCACCGACACGGACCTCATGGGCCACCTCGAGCCGCTGGACGCCGCCGTTGCCGCTACCCGGGCCACCGGGCTGCAGGTCGAGCTCGGCGGGGAGCTCCCGGAGAGCGCGGTCGCCCCGATGGAGGGACGCGGCGAGCTCATCGGCATCGTCGCCGCGCTCGTCATCCTCGTCTTCGCCTTCGGCTCGGTCACCAGCGCCGGCCTGCCCATCGGCACCGCGCTGGTGGGGCTCGGGGTCGGCAGCGCCGGCATCACCCTGCTCGCCGCGGCGACCGACGTCAGCACCGCGGCCCCCATGGTCGCGACCATGGTCGGCCTCGGTGTCGGCATCGACTACGCCCTGCTGCTCGTCACCCGGCACGTCGAGTACCTGCGCGAGGGACTTCCGGTCGTCGAGGCCGCCGGCCGCGCCTGCGCCACCGCAGGTCGCTCGATCGTCTTCGCCGCCAGCACCGTCCTCGTCTCGCTGATGGGCCTGCGCCTGGCCGGTCTGCCGGTCTACAGCTCCTTCGGGTTCGCCACGGCGATCGCCGTCGTCGCGGTCGCCGCGGCGTCGCTGACGCTGGTCCCGGTGCTCGCCCGGTTCGCCGGCCTGCGGCTGCTGCCGCGCCGGGTGCGCCCGGGTCGCGTGCGTCCGAGCCGGGTGCGTCCGAACCGGGTGCGTGCGAGCGGGCGGGCCCGGACTGCGGGCGCCTCCCGCGCCACCGTCTCCGCCGCCCTGCCCACCGCGACCTCGCGGACCCCGCTGACGGCCCGCTGGGCCGCCCGCGTCGGGCGCAACCCCCTGCCGTGGGCCGCGGCGGCCGCCGTGCTCATGCTCACGCTCGCCATCCCCGCGATGGACATGCGCACCTGGCCGCAGGACGCCAGCAGCGGTGCGACCGACCTGACCACGCGACGCGCCTACGACCTGGTCGCCGCGGAGTACGGCGCCGGGGCCAACGGGCCGCTGACGTTCGTCGTCGACCGCTCGGTGGTCGACGGTCCCCGGCTGGCCGCCGTCAGGAGCACGCTGGGGCACGACCCGGACATCAGCGCGGTGACGCAGCCGACGGTGTCCCCGGACGGAGCCATCGCGGTGTTCGACGCCGTGCCCGCCTTCGGCCCCACCGACCACCGGACCAGTGCGCTCGTGGACGGCCTGCGCGCCCAGCTGCCCGACGGGGTGGAGCTCACGGGCACCACCGCCTTCTTCTCCGACATCGCAGGCATGCTCGCGGACCGGCTGTGGCTCGTCATCGCCTTCGTGGTCTCGGTCTCCGTGCTGCTCCTGGCCATGGTGTTCCGGTCGGTCGTGGTGCCGCTCAAGGCCGCCGTCATGAACCTGCTGAGCATCGGCGCCGCCTACGGCGTCCTCACTGCCGTCTTCCAGTGGGGCTGGGGCGCCTCGGTCCTCGGGCTCGACCACCCGATGGCGGTGTCGAGCTGGGTCCCGATCCTGATGTTCGCGATCTTGTTCGGGCTCTCGATGGACTACGAGGTCTTCCTGCTCTCGCGGGTCCGCGAGGACTGGCTGCGCACGGGCGACGCCCACGCGTCAGTGGTCCGCGGCCTCTCCGCCACCGGCCGGGTCATCTCCAGCGCCGCCGCCATCATGGTCGCCGTCTTCCTGGGCTTCGCCACGGAGGTGGACGCCGTCGTCAAGATGCTCGGCGTCGGCATGGCCGCAGCGATCCTGCTCGACGCCACGGTCATCCGCATGGTGCTCGTGCCGGCGACGATGTCGCTGCTCGGCGAGCGCAACTGGTGGGTCCCGGGCTGGCTGGACCAGGTGCTGCCCACGGTCCGTGCAGAGGTCGAGCTCGACGACCTCGGCGACCTCGCGCAGCCCGCTGGCGTCCTCAGCACCGTCGATGACCTCGCGGACCACGACGGCTCCGACGACTCCGACGACCCCACCCACGACCAGTCCCGCGACGGCGAGCGCCAGCCCGTCGGCGCCCTCTGAGAGGAACGACGATGACCACCACCACCAGCAGCACGCCCACGCCCACGCCCACGCCCACGCCCACCACCGTGACCACCACGGTGCCGACCCGGACACCGTCCCGGGACCGGGCCCTGCCCGCCAGGCCGGAGCAGCTCCGGTTCCCCGGGCAGACCGCCGCCCACCCGGGACCGGTCGACATGACGATGATGTACGTGATGCACCACGCCTTCCGGCGCGACCTCGCGGCCTTCGCCGCGGCGGCCGCCGCGACGCCGGCGCAGGCGCGCACCACGTGGCGAGCCCTCGCCGCGCGGTGGGAGCTCTTCGCCGCGGCGTTGCACCACCACCACACGGGCGAGGACACCGGCCTCTGGCCGCTGCTCGTCGAGCGCACGGACGAGGTGGGACGCGCCACCCTGCAGGCGATGGAGGACGAGCACGCGGAGATCGACCCGATCCTCTCGGCCTGCTCTGCCGGGTTCGCCCGACTCGCCAACCAGGCGGACGACGACGCGCGAGCGGGCCTGGCCATCCGGCTGACCGCCGCCAAGAGCAGCCTTGGCCGCCACCTCGAGCACGAGGAGACCGAGGCCATCGCGATCATCCAGCAGGTGATGACGGGTCAGGAGTGGCACGACCTCGAGGAGACCCACTTCAGGTCAGGGCTGCGGACCGCGGAGGTGCTGGCCCTGGTGCCCTGGGCGATGCACCGGGTCCCGGCGCCGCTGCGCCGCAGCGTCTTCGCGACCACCGGTCGTCCGCACCACCTGATGTGGCTCGTGACCCGGCGGTCCTTCGAGCAGCGCGAGCGGGCGGCCTTCGCCTACCTCGACCAGGCCTAGGCGGGGGCCGTACAGCCTCAGAACCCGAACCGGTCCCGCTGGTCGCGCAGCCACTGCGCCGCCAGCGGGACCTGCCAGTCCTCGCAGAGCGCCACGGCCCGGTCGGCGTGCCGCCGGGCGACCTCCAGCTCACCGCCGGCGGCGGCGGCCTGGGCCAGGTAGCCGTCGACCGGTCCGAGCGCCAGGCCCGACCCGGCACAGCACGAGTACCCCTCGTAGGGCGCCAGCAGCGCGTACGAACGCGCCGCCAGGTCACGGTCGCCGAGCTGCAGCGCGACCTCGGCAGCACAGCACCACGTGAGCATGGAGAACCAGTCGTCGTGGTCCAGGTCGATCGGATGGGTCGCGGCATACTCCCGGGCGAGGTCCTCGCGTCCCCCGCGCAGCATGAACATGACGACCACGGCCGCCAGGGGGAGGCCACTGCCCTCCTGGGCGTCGCGCAGGATCTCGGCCATCTCGCCGGCACGCCCCTGCCACAGCCGCAGGGCCATGAGCGCACCGAGGGTCGCGTCGTCGGTCTGGTGCAGGGACATCCGCTGGTCGAGCAGCCGGATGTTCGCCATCCGCTCCTCGCACTCCCCGAACCGGCCCGCCATGGCGAGCCAGGGGAGCTCCATGCTGTCGAGGACGATGATCCCGTAGGGGAGTCGTTGCCGGTCGGCCGCGTCCCGTGCCACGGCTGCGTGCTCCCACATCTCGGTGGGCAGCCCGAGCTCCCCGGACACCACCGCGCGCAACGTCGTCGTGACGACGTAGGCGCGCTCGTCCCCGAGCCGGTGCGCCAGCCGCATCGCCTCGCTCACCCACCGCAGCCGCTGGGGCGCGGTGCGCGAGCACCACAGCGCCACGAAGGCCAGCTGGTAGGCGTCCAGGCTCAGCCTGGGGTCGCCGAGGCGGTCGGCCATCGCCAGCCCTTCGTCCACCAACGCGGAACGCTCGTCGTGACCGGTGCCGTAGTAGATCTCTAGGGCCAGGCTGAGCATGACCCGGCAGCGCAGGGGCCCGTCCACCTCGGGCAGGGCCGCGAGCGCGTGGCGCAGGGCCGTTACGACCGTCTCGTTGACCGTGCCGTGCGGGCCCGACTGCCACAGCGCCCCTACCGCTGTCATGGTGGCCGCGCGGGCGAGCAGCTCGACGTCGCCGATGCCCTCGGCCACGGCGATGGCCTCCTGCGCGACCTCGACGAGTCCGGACCAGTCCCCGGCCCAGCGGCGGGCGTCGGCGAGGTCGCACAGCACGTCGAAGCGTTCGTGCGCCGTGCTGTCGGGATCGCTGGGCAGGGTGTCGAGTGCCGAGACGAGGAGCTGGGCGGCTTCGTCGTAGGCGTGCAGCCGCCGCGCCACCGCGGCGGCGGACACCGCCGCGAGCCAGGCACGTGCGGCATACGAGGGTCCGGCTGCGAGCCAGTGCCTGGCCAGCTCGGTCTCGCGGCCCGACCTCCCCTGCAGGGTCGAGGCCACCTTGGCGTGGGCCCGCGCCCGGCGGGTGGCCGACAGGGAGCCGTAGATGGTGTCGCGGACCAGGGCGTGCCCGAAGAGGTACTGCTCGATCCCGTCCTCGCGCAGCAGACCGGAGTCCAGGGCAGGGTCGAGCCGGTCGAGCAGGTCGTCCTCCTCGAGGCCCGAGACGGTCGACAACGTCGAGAGGTCGAACTGGCGGCCCAGGACCGCCGCCCACCGCAGGGCCGTGAGCGAGTCCTCGGGCAGCCGCTGCAGGCGCCGCACCAGCACGTCGTGGACCGCGGCCGGCGGGTGCGCCTCCCGCTCGAGGCCACCCAGCCCGTCGCCCTCCCTGGCCAGCCGGGCGTACTCCACGAGGAAGAATGGGTTGCCGTCGGTCCGTTCCACCAGCTCCTGCGCCTGCGCCGACGTCGGGACCGCGCCGGCCACCGTCTCGACGACGCGGGTCGCCTCCTGCGCCGTGAGGCCGTGCAGGTCGACGCGCAGGGCGTGCCGCCGGGCCAGCGCCTCGGCGACGTCCGCGAGCGCACCGGTGGGTTCGGGACGGTTGCGCCAGGTGCCCAGCACGAGCAGCCGGGTGTCGTTCGCGCTCTCGACGAGCAGCCTCAGCACCCGCAGGGAGGCGACGTCCGCCCAGTGGAGGTCGTCGAGGATGACGACGACGGCACGGCTCCTGGCGACGTCGACCACCTCGTCGACGATCTCCTGCCACACCGCGAACGGCGCACTCCCGTCGTCGGGCAGCTCGGGCAGGTCGCGCCCCAGCCCCCTGAGCACCTGCTGCCACGGCCACAGCGGAGGGGCGCCGTCGTCCTGGGAGCAGCGCCCGAGCAGCACGGCCGCGCCGCGCCCACCGGCCCGGGAGGCGAGCTCCGCCGCCAGCCGGCTCTTGCCGATCCCGGGCTCCCCGACGAGGGCGACGAAGACGGCCGAGCCCGCCTCCGCCCGGTCGAGCTGTTCCAGCGTGGCCGTCAGCTGCTCGTCCCGACCGACCATCGGCCAGGACGGCAGGGCCGGGACGACCGACTCGATCGGGCCGATCCGCACCGACGACCGTCCCGCCCCGGCACCCGTGCGCTGCGGCTGCGGCGAGGGCGTGGGCGTCACCGGGTGCGACGAGGTGGGTGTGGTGCCCGCCGGAGGGCGCCACTCGAGGGCCGGGTCCTGGCGCAGCACTGCCGCCTGCAGGTCCCGCAGCTCGGCCCCTGGTTCGAGGCCCAGCTCGTCGGCGAGCACCTGCCTGACCTCGCGCAAGGTGTCGAGGGCCTCGGCCTGCCGCCCGGCGCGCGTCAGGGCAAGCGCGCGCAGCGCCCACAGCCGCTCGCGGAGCGGGTGCGCCGTGGTGAGGGACTCGAGCTCGCCCGCGACCGTGCCGTGCTGCCCGAGCTCGAGCGCCGCGACGGCCCGGTCCTCCAGCGCGACCAGGCGCAGCTCCTGCAGGCGGACCCGCTCGGCGACCGCGGACGCGGCGTCCTCGAGGTCGACGTAGGGCTCGCCGCGCCACTCCGCGAGGGCATTGTCGAGCTCCGAGACGACCTCGGCCAGCTCCTCGGCGGTCAGGCCCCGACCGTCCTGGACCCGCTCGACGTGCCCCAGTCGGCGGTGCGCCCGGCTGACCGTGCGGTCGAAGCGCCGGGCGTCGAGGTCGTCCTCACCCACCCGCAGGGCGTACCCCGGAGCGACCGTGACCAGCACGGTGGACGGTGCGCGCGCCGCCCGCTGCGGCTCGAGCGCGCGGCGCAGCCCCGCGACATACGCCTGCAGGGTCCCGGTCACCCCGGGTGGTGCACCCGTGGGCCACAGGAGGTCGACGAGGGCGTCGACCGAGACGGGCCGGCCGTGGTTCATGGCCAGGGCCGCGACGAGGGCGCGCTGCTTGCGCGTGCCGAGGTCGACGGGCACGTCACCGAGTCGAGCTTCGGCAGTGCCGAGGACACCCACTCTCATCCGACCGAGGATAGGGGCCGGACCGCCCACCGACACTCGTCTTTTCTGCGCAGGCGGGCGTGCGTCAGCGCCCCCGTCCGTGGTGGACGGGGGCGCCCGGCGCCGGTGTCAGTCCGTGACGCGCAGGTTCTCCACGAGACGCGGTATGCGGTGGTTGCCCACGAACACGCCGTGGGGGTCGACCGCGGAGCGGATTCCCTTCAGCTGCAACCACGTCCGCTCGTCGTAGCCCGACCTCGGGTCGACGGCGTTCTCGGCGAAGTTGAGGTAGCTGCGGCCGTTCGACCACGGCGAGAGCGCCTTGGTCAGGCGGTGTGCGTCGTGCTCCCCCTGGGCAGCCAGCTCGGGGCTGGCCGCGATCGCGGCACCGAACGCGACGAACGCACCCTCGAGGCGCTTCAGGGCCCCGCCGCCCTCGTGGTCGCGCCCGAGGGCGCCCCCGAGCTGGCGCAGCTCCGCCAGCAGCAGCGACGAGGACGATCCCGGACCCACCTCGGCGAGGAACGCGTCGATCCCCTCGGGTGGCAGCTCCGCGAGCATCGTCGAGTCCGAGACCGTGGGCGTCGGGCCCTCCGGGTCCATGTGCAGGCGCACCAGGGACCGCGCCGGGACCCGGGCGAAGGTGTCGATCTCGGGAGTCAGCGACCGGAGGTCGGCCAGCACCCCCTCGGCCTCGTGGTCAGCACCGAGGACGGCGCCGTCGACCACCACGACCGACCGGCCGCGCAGCGGCGCCGGGATGTCGGGGAGCGGCGGGAGGTTGAGCACCCGGAACGACGTGGTGACCTCGTCCGGGGCGCCGGCCGACCAGTCGACCCAGCGGCGCAGCACCGCCTCGGCCCGGGAGACGTCCCAGACGAGCATGCCGGCGTAGGCCGTCGCGATGTCGTAGAGCCGGAACTCGAGGGCGGTGACGACGCCGAAGCTGCCACCGCCACCACGCAGCGCCCAGAACAGGTCGGGGTTCTCGCTCGCACTGGCGCGCACGTGCTCCCCGTCGGCGGTGACCAGCTCGACGGCGAGCAGGCTGTTGGTGGCCAGGCCGAGCTTGCGGGCGTACCAGCCGATGCCGCCGCCGAGGGAGTACCCGGCGATCCCGACGTCCGGCGAGCTGCCGTGCAGCGCCGCCAGGCCGTGGTCACCGGCAGCCTCCGTGGCGTGCAGCCACAGGGCCCCGCCCTCGACCCGCGCCACCTTGCGGGCGGCGTCGACGTGGACGCCGGTCATCTCCGACGTCCGCAGGACCACGACGTCGTCCAGCCCCTGGGCGACGAGGGGGCCGGCGTTGTGCCCCGTGCTCTGCGGGGCGACCCGCAGCCCCGCGGCCGCGGCGGCGCGCACGGCGGCCTGGACCTCGGCCACCGTGCGTGGGGTCACCAGCGCAGCCGGGCGCTGGTCGATGGCCACGTTCCACGGAATCCGCGCCGCGTCGTAGCCGGGGTCGCCGGGCAGGTGGAGGCCCTGGGGGCAGGCGTCCCGCAGTGACGAACCGCGCTGCTCGGTGACGGTGGTGGTGATGCTCATGGTGCGTGCTCCTTGATCCGCTGTGACTGTGGTGAGCAGCCTGCGGCCGAGCGCTTGAGCACGACTTGGGGACGACTAGGGGTACGACGGCGCGCCCCTTGTCAGGGAGGACGGGGCCGACACCCGGCCGACGGGTGGGGGCGGTCGGGTCAGCGCACGAGGGAGCGGATGCGCTCGAGGCGTGGCTGGGAGGGCGAGGTCACGACCGGGGCGGCAGCGAGGCGGTCGGCACGGCGGGCGGTGTCGTGGATGGTCGCCGACAGCAGGCCGACCAGGCGGGCCGGCACGTCGTCCACGCACGCGACCGCGATGCCCTCGACGGCATACGCCACCAGGTGGGGGGCGGTCTGGCGCCGGAACGTCCGCTCGCTGACCTGCCCGTCCTTGCCGAACCGCAGCGCCCACGCGTGGGCGTCCGGGGTCGCCTCGAGGGCGGCGTCGCACAGCGCGACCAGGTCGGCGTGCCCGGTGACGGCTCGGGTGGCCTCGGCGCCCTGGGTGGCCCCGTCGCCCTGGGCCCCGGCGCCCTGGGTGGCCGGGGCGCGCCCGGCCGGCGGAAGGCCGTCCGTGGGCAGGTCGGCGGCGAGTCGGCGGCAGGTCAGCAGCCCCACGGCCAGGGCGTTCTGCCGGATGAGCGGCGCGATCGGGAGGGCTGCGGCACCGGCTCGCACGGCGATCGCGACGTCGAGCTCCAGGGCGGTCCCGGTGATGCCCACGACGTCGGGGATGAGGCCGACGATCCGGGGGCGGTCGTGGTCGGTGAGCGAGTCGTTGACCAGCCGGGCCAGGGACGCCAGCAGCGGGTGCGTGCACTCGGGGTGGTCGCTCCACCGCTCGCCGGCGAGGTACGACGCCATCTCCATGAAGCAGGCGCCCTTGCGCGGGTTGCGGTGCTTCCCGGAGGAGAGCACCGGCACGACGTCGGGGAGGGTGAGGGATGGCGTGGTGGCCTTCATGGCGCCTCCAGGGCGACTGACCGGCGGGCCTGCCCCGCGGGTCACCCTCACTATGCGCCCACCGGACGGCGTGCGCCAGATCCAGACCGGTTCCCGGGACGGGTCATCCGTTCGGCCGCGGATCGTGGCCGAGCGCAGGAGGGCGGTCCAACGGTTCGTCGAGGGCGTCCAGCCGACCGTCGCGGGTGGGCGTCCTTCTGGTGGAGGGCCCCACGGCAGCCGTCGAACGTCTCCACGGGCAAACCGAGGAAGACGGGGGCGACGGCTACGCCACGTGGTGGAGATGGTTCGCCATCCCACGACGGATGTGTGAACGAGCCCCGGCGGCGACGATTGACCTTGCCGGAACGGTCCGCCAGACACTCCCCCGGCACCCAGCTACAGCCACCGTCAGCGGTGGAGGAGGACTCGCCATGACCGTCATCGAGCGCATCTACGACAACGCCTGGTACGTCGCCCACGCAGCACCCGGCATGCGCGAGGCGCTTGCCGCCGACGTCACCCGCACCTGGATGGCCTGCGAGGCGGCCCGCGAGGACGCCGGTCGCGCCCGCTCCGTGGTCGGCCTGACCGCCGCCCGCTCCGCCCTCGCCCTGTCGTTCGGCAACGTCACCCAGGCCGAGTACGACCGGGCCCGGTCCCGTGCCGCCGAGGCGGCCCGGTGCACCGACATCATCGACGGCCACGCGTTCTCGATGCGCCGCGAGCTCGGCAACGGCGGCGCCATGACCGTCGACATCTCCTCCTGCACCCTCCTGCGCCGCGCCGTCCTCACCATCGGTGCCCGCGGTCACGCGTGGACCGCGGTCCTCACCGACCCGCAGGCCCACGTCCGGCGGTTCACCGTCGAGCTCGGCACCGACCCCTGGGACGCCGTCCACCGCGCCTGTGCCTGGATCACCACCGGCCGGATCTGACCGATTCCCTCGCAGATCGGCAACCATGGGTCCATGACCCTGGGGAGCGACCTGACCGAGGACGACCTGCGCCACCTGCGTCGCTGCGTGGAGCTCGCCCGTGAGGCCCTCGAGGCCGGCGACGGACCGTTCGGCTCGGTCCTGGTCACCGCGGACGGCCGCGTCGTCGCCGAGGACCGCAACCGCGAGCAGACCACCGGTGACGACACCCGTCACCCCGAGCTCGAGCTGGCCCGCCTCGCCGCGACCACCCTCACCCCCGCCGAGCGCGCCACCGCCACCGTCTACACCTCCGGCGAGCACTGCCCCATGTGCGCCGCCGCCCATGCGTGGGTGGGCCTGGGACGCATCGCGTATGCCGCGTCCACCGCCCAGCTCGTGGGTTGGCGCCGTGGGTGGGGACTTCCCGCGGGCCCGGTCGCGCCCCTGCCCGTGCAGGACGTCGCGCCCGGGGTCGTGGTCGCCGGACCGGCCCCCGAGCTGACGGACGAGGTCCGCGCGCTGCACGAGGCCTTCGCCACGCGGCACGCCTCCTAGGCGGCTGCCCGCGGTCGAGGGCGCGACTGGCTCCGGCTCAGATGAACTCGAACGGGTCGAACTCGTCGATCGGGATGACCCGGACACGCGGCAGGCGTGCGGTGAACGCGTCGACGTCGTACTCGAGGTCGAAGAACTCCAGGCCCCGCGACTCGAGCTCGACGAACGCCTTGCTGCGGAACTCGAGGAACCCGACGAGCCCCACCTTGCGGCCGTCGCAGAGCTTGCCGAGCTGCGGCACGAAGTCGCTGTCGTGGCTGACCAGCATGACGTCGGCGTTGCGGTCGGCGAGCGCGTCGAGGGTCCGCTGGATGGCGATGTCGACGACCTTCTCGTGCGCACGCCCCGACAGCGGCACCGGGCGGTACTCCATGGCCAGCAGCGCCTGGATGAACCCCATCGGCAGGTCGCCGTTGGCCGCGAGGAAGAACAGTCCCTTGACCGGCTGGCCCCACTCCTCCTCGGCGAAGTTCTTGAGGCGGTCCCACCGCGGGCGCTCGTCCGGCTGGGGCCGACGCGACAGGATCGACGTGCCGAGGGTGGCGTCGATGTTCTCGCCGTCCACCAGCACGTACGTCGTCCGTTGCGCGTCATCGACCATGGACGTGACTGTATGCCGTCGGGTCGGCTCCGCGTCGGGGCTCGCGTGCGGTGCCCGGCCAGGGGTCTCGTCCGGCGAGGTGGTGCCTCCGGCGACGTGCTCGCGCGGCGGTCCCTCGCCGGCCATCGCCCTGCGGGCCCTACGCGATGCCATCGGGTGCTCCCACACGACCAGTCTGACGCGTCCCACCCTCCTGCGGGTGGTCAGGTGCCTCGAGTGGGCACCACGCGGCATACCGACCTAGCGTGGTGAGGCCCCCCATCCCCACGGAAGGACCCCCATGCAGCAGCGCACACTCGGCGACACCCAGGTCAGCGCGATCGGACTCGGCGGCATGCCCATGTCCATCGAGGGCCGCCCGGACGAGGAGCGTTCGATCCGCACCATCCACGCCGCGCTCGACGCCGGCGTCACCCTCATCGACACGGCCGACGCGTACCACCGCGACGCCGACGAGGTGGGCCACAACGAGTCGCTCATCGCCAGGGCCCTGAAGTCCTGGGGCGGTGACAGCTCGTCGGTCCTCGTGGCCACCAAGGGCGGCCACCTCCGCCCCGGCGACGGCTCGTGGACCCTGGACGGGAGCCCCGAGCACCTCAAGTCCGCGGTCAAGGAGTCGGCACGACGGCTCGGGGTCGACGCGATCGGCCTCTACCAGTTCCACCGGCCGGACCCGTCCGTGCCGTACGCAGAGTCGGTCGGCGCGATCCGCGACCTGCTCGACGAGGGCGTCATCGTCCGCGCCGGCATCTCGAACGCGAACATCGAGCAGATCGACCTCAGCCAGGAGATCCTCGGCGGACGGCTCGTGTCGGTGCAGAACCAGTTCTCGCCCAAGTTCCTGTCCAGCCGCGGCGAGCTCGACCACTGCGCGAAGCTCGGGATCGCGTTCCTGCCGTGGAGCCCGCTCGGTGGCATCTCGAACGCCTCCGAGCTGGGTTCGAACCACTCGGCGTTCGCCACGGTCGCAGAGGCCCACGGCGTGAGCCCGCAGCAGGTGGCCCTGGCGTGGGAGCTCTCGCTGGCCGACGTCGTCATCCCGATCCCGGGGGCGTCGCGGCCCGAGTCGATCACCGACTCGGTGAAGGCGGCCGAGCTGGAGCTGACCGACGACGAGCTGAAGGCCCTGGACGCCGACGCCTGACGTCCGCCTCTGACCGCGAGTTTGAAGCCCCAGCGACGCCATGGTGTCGCTGGGGCTTCAAACTCGAGAGGTCAGGGCACCGACGGCACGCCGATAGGTTGTCCGCCGACGCACACCCCACGATCGGAGCCAGGCCATGGCCGAACGCAAGCCGCAGCTCGACTACTCCCAGCAGATGGCGGCGATGCTCGACGAGGAGAAGCGGCGGCAGAAGGCCGCGAAGATCCTCGCGGTCCTGCGCCACGCGCTCGGCCGGCCGGACCTCACCGGGCTGACGGCGCTCGACGTCGGTTGCTCGGCCGGCTACATCGCCGACGAGCTCGCGAAGGCCGGCGCCACGACCCACGGGGTCGACATCGACCAGGGTGGCGTCGCCCTGGCCAAGGAGCGGTTCGGGGCCGACGTCACCTTCCACCTCAGCGACGCAGAGCACCTGCCGTTCGAGGACGACAGCGTCGACGTCGTCGTGCTCAACCACATCTACGAGCACGTGGTCGACCCGGCCGCCGTCGTCGCCGAGATCCACCGGGTGCTGTCCCCGGACGGCGTGGCCTACTTCGGCCTGGCCAACCGCCTCGGGATCATCGAGCCACACCACCGGCTGCCGTTCCTGTCGTGGCTCCCGCCGAAGGCCGGGGACGCGTACGTCCGGATCACCCGCAAGGGCGACCAGTACTACGAGCGGCTGCGGACCCGGCGGTCGCTCGAGCAGCTGCTGAACGCGTTCGACCTCTGGGACTACACGGTGCCGGTCCTGGCCGACCCGCAGCGCTACAGCGGTGGCGACATCGTCCCCGGACTCGCGGCCAGGCTGCCGCGGGCATCGTTCCGTGCGCTGATGCCGATCATCCCGACGTACCTGTGGGTCGGGTTCAAGACTCCGCACACGCCGGCCGGTAGCGACGGGAGCGCCCCGCCCGTCCACGTCTGAGCCACGGCCCCGGGACCCCGCCGGAACCCAGCTCGGACCCCGCCCGGACCCGCCCGGACCAGCGACGCCCGGGGCGAAGGCATGAACACACGGCGAAGGGCCCCCGAGATTCTCGGGGGCCCTTCGTCTTTGCGTGCGCGAGGGGGGATTTGAACCCCCACGCCCTTTCGGACACTGCGACCTGAACGCAGCGCGTCTGCCGTTCCGCCACTCGCGCGCGGTGAACAGTGTGCTGTATCGGTGCCCCGAACTCCAAACCGGCTCTTTCCGGCACAGCCGTGGGACGGGCCGGGCGGGTCGACGGCACGACACCACCGGGTGCGCGACACGGCAAAACGGCGGTTGTTTGGCAAAACTGCGGCCTGCAACTGCCGTTTCCCCGAGCAACCGGCGTTTTGCGTCGGGTGGCTGGTCGCGATTGGCTGGGTCGCCGCGCGGCGGCATGGCGCGGCGGGCGCCGCGGCCAGCCGAGCCGGTTACGATCAGGGGCCAGTCAGCGAAGGAGGCCGAGCGGTGGGACTGTTCGACCGGGTCGAGCAACGCCTGGAGCGTGCCGTCAACGGTGCCTTTGCGCGCGCCTTCAAGTCGGAGGTCCAGCCCGTGGAGATCGCCTCGGCGATCCGGCGGGCCATGGACGACCGTGCCGCGATCCTCGGCCCCGGCCGCACGATCGTGCCGAACCTCTACACGGTCGAGCTCTCCGACACCGACTACGACCGCCTCGGCGGGTACGACGAGGAGCTCGAGAACGAGCTCATCGCGGCTGCCCAGGAGCACGCCGAGTCGCAGCGCTACCAGCCCGGCGGCCCGTTGCAGGTGAGCTTCGCGAGCGCCAACGACCTCGAGACCGGGGTCTTCCGCCTGCGCACCTCGACGGCACGTCGCCCCGGGGACGCCCCCGGTCGCCGCAGCAGCGGCGGGTATGGCGCCGGGTCGGCTCCCAGCCCCTACTCCGAGGCCGAGGCGGCTGCCGCGGTCTCACCCCCGGCCCACTCGGCCCGCCCGCAGGGTCACCCCGCGCGGCAGGTCCCGGACGACGACGGCCTCGAGGCCACCCAGGCGCAGGCGCCCGTCGCCCCACCGGCTCCGCCCCGCCGGGTCAACCCCGCCGACCGGCCGTGGCTCGACGTCGACGGCGAGCGCTACCCCCTCATGGGCGCGATGACCGTCCTCGGTCGCGACGACGCCGCCGACATCATCCTCGACGACCCCGGCATCTCCCGGCGGCACAGCGAGATCCGCGTGACCAACGACGGACCGCACCTCGTCGCCAGCATCCGCGACCTCGGCTCGACGAACGGCACGTTCGTCAACAGCGAGCGGATCTCCAGCCAACGCCTCTCCGACGGGGACCGGATCACGGTGGGCCGCACCTCCGTCGTCTACCGCGCCGGGCGGCGGTGACCTCGTCGCATGAGTGAACTCACCCTGACGATCATCCGCCTCGGGTTGCTCGTCCTCCTGTGGATCTTCGTGTTCAGCGTCGTCGGCGTCCTGCGCGGCGACATCTACGGCACCCGCGTGGTCAGCCGCACCCCGCGCAAGCCCGCGCCGGCCAAGCGGCAGCCGGCCGCGCGCGCTGCCAAGGCCGAGGAGACCCCCGCCGCCAAGCCCCCGGCGAAGACCCCTCGGCGCCAGGCCTCGTCCACGCCGCGCACGCTCGTCGTGACGCAGGGCGCCCTGACCGGCACCAGCCTTCCCCTGCGTGAGTCCGGCACCGTCATCGGCCGCAACCCCGAGTGCGCCCTCGTCCTCGACGACGACTTCGCCAGCGGCCGGCACGCCAAGATCTTCCACCGCGACGGCGCGTGGTTCGTCGAGGACCTCGGCTCCACCAACGGCACCTTCCTGGGCAGCGAGCGCCTCACCGGCCCGGTCCGGGTCGAGGTCGGGACCACCCTGCGGATCGGCAAGACCGTCATCGAGCTGCGGAAGTAGGCCTCGACGACATGCCCTTCGCGTTCAACTACGCCGCGCGTTCCGACGTCGGGATGGTGCGGTCGGAGAACCAGGACTCCGGGTACGCCGGGCCGCGGCTGCTGGCGATGGCCGACGGCATGGGTGGCCACGCCGGCGGCGACATCGCGTCCTCGGTGGTCATCGGTGCGCTGGCCGACCTCGACGGCGAGGCGCTGGGCAGCGCCGAGGCGAGCAAGGCCCTGCTCCGACGGATCACGTCGGCCAACGACGAGCTCGCCGACATGGTCAAGGCCGACCCCAGCCTGCACGGCATGGGGACGACGCTCATCGCGATCCTGCGGTCGCACAACAAGCTCGTCCTGGCCCACATCGGCGACTCCCGCGCGTTCCTCGCCCGCGACGGCCAGCTCACGCAGATCACCAAGGACCACTCCTTCGTGCAGTCCCTGGTCGACGAGGGCCGCATCACCGCCGACGAGGCGATCGGGCACCCGCAGCGCTCCCTGGTCACCCGTGTCCTGACCGGCCAGCCCGACGACGAGCCGGACGTCACCGTGCGCGAGGCGCGGATGGGCGACCGCTACCTCATCGCCTCCGACGGCCTCACCGACTACGTCGCCGGTGACACCATCGCCGAGATCGTCACGGCCGGCGAGGCGCCGGGCGCGACGGCCGACCGGCTCGTCGACCTCGCGCTCAAGGCCGGCGCACCGGACAACGTGACCATCGTCATCGGTGACGTCGTCGACCTCACCAAGGTCGACGGCCCCCCGACGCAGCCGCAGATCGTGGGCGCCGCCTCCACGCGCACGAAGAAGAGCACTCGCGCCATACCGGTCACTCCTGCTGCCAAGGCCGCTGCGCTCACCCGCGAGGCCACCGGCGAGGACGACGACGAGGTGACCCTCGCGGAGGAAGGCCCGGCCGGGCCCGGCCGCTGGTGGCGCAGGGCCGCGGTCCTCGCCGTCGTGCTCGTGGTCCTCGGTGGTGGCGCGTATGCCGCGTACGACTGGTCGCAGGGCCAGTACTTCGTGGGTGCCCACGACGGGAAGGTCGCCATCTACCAGGGCGTCTCCCAGGACCTCGGGCCGATCGCGCTGTCGCACGTCGAGGAGGCGTCCGACGTCGTCGTGAGCGACCTGCCGGACTTCTACCGCACCAAGGTCGAGGCCTCGATCTCCAAGGACACGCTCAAGGACGCCGAGGCCCTCGTCGAGGAGCTGCGCCTCGAGGCGTCCCGCTGCGCGGTGAGCCGGGCGACCGGTGGCACCTGCGCCACCGGCGACTCGTCGACCCCCACGCCGAGCACCACCACGACGTCCCCGAGCACGACCACCACAACCACCACCACCCCGACGACCTCGTCGACGACGACCACCACCACCCCGACGACCCGTTGAGCGCGCCATGACGACCGTCTCGAGCTTCGCTCCCCGCACCCGCCGCAACGTCGAGCTGACGTTGCTGCTGCTGGCCGTCGGCATCGTCGTCCTGGCCTACGTCAACGTCGGCCTCTCGGTCTCGGGTTCGTTCCCCCCCGGCCTCATCACCCATGGCGCCGGCCTGCTCGCGATCTCGCTCGCGTTCCACCTCCTGCTGCGCTGGAAGGCGTCATACGCCGACCCGCTGCTCCTGCCGATCGTCACCCTGCTCAACGGCCTCGGGCTGGTGATGATCCACCGGCTCGACATCGCCGAGGGTCGCAGCATCGGCGAGGGCCTGGCCCTGCGCCAGCTCATCTGGAGCGCCCTGGCGGTCGCCATCGCCGCCGCCGTCCTGTGGTTCCTGCGCGACCACCGCGCGCTGCGCCGGTTCACGTTCACCGCGTCGATCGTCGGGTTCGGGCTGCTGATCCTGCCGCTGCTGCCCGTCGTGGGTCGCACCGTCAACGGCTCGCGCATCTGGATCGGGTTGGGGCCGTTCACGTTCCAGCCCGGCGAGGTCGCGAAGATCGTGCTCGCCATCTTCTTCGCGGGCTACCTCGTGCAGACCCGTGACGCCCTCTCGCTCGCAGGCCGCAAGGTCCTCGGCTTCACCTTCCCGCGCGGTCGCGACCTCGGCCCGATCCTCGTCGCCTGGATCCTCAGCCTGCTCGTCCTGGTCTTCGAGAAGGACCTGGGTTCGTCGCTGCTCCTGTTCGGCCTGTTCGTGTCGATGCTCTACGTCGCGACCGAGCGCGTGTCCTGGATCGCCATCGGCATGGCCCTGTTCTGCGGCGGCGCCTACCTCGCCTTCCTGCTCTTCTCCCACGTCCAGGCGCGCGTGAACCTGTGGCTCGACCCGTTCGCCCCCGGCCAGTCCGACCAGGTCGCCAAGGGCCTGATGGGTATGGCGGCGGGTGGCCTCTTCGGCACCGGCCTGGGTCGCGGCCGCCCGGACCTGACCTACTTCGCGGAGTCGGACTTCATCTTCCCCAGCTTCGGCGAGGAGCTCGGCCTGATCGGCCTGTTCGCGCTGCTCATCCTCTACGTCCTGCTCGTCGAGCGCGGCCTGCGCACGGCGCTCGGGGTCCGGGACGGGTTCGGCAAGCTGCTCGCCGGCGGACTGGCCTTCTCGGTGGCGCTGCAGTGCTTCGTCGTCGTCGGCGGGGTCACGCGGGTCATCCCCCTCACCGGCCTGACCATGCCGTTCCTGTCCTACGGAGGCTCCTCCCTGCTGGCCAACTGGTCGCTCGTGGCCCTGCTCCTGCGCATCAGCGACCAGGCCCGTCGGCCGGTCGTCGAGACGCCGGTCGGTGCGTCCAGCACCGGCGAGGCCAAGACCGAGATGGTGGCGCTGCGGTGAACGCCCCCCTCCGCCGCCTCTCCATGGTCGTGGCGCTGCTGTTCGGCGCGCTGCTCATCTCCTCGACCTACATCCAGTTCGTCCAGGCCAAGTCGCTGGACGACCGGCCCGAGAACCGCCGCACCCTGCTGGCCAACTACGCCCGCGAGCGCGGCCAGATCCTCGTGGGGGGTGCCCCGATCGCCAAGTCGGTCGCCTCCAAGGACGAGCTCAAGTGGCTGCGCACCTACCCGCAGGGCAAGCTCTACGCCCACCTCACCGGCTACTACTCCTTCACGTATGGCGCGGGCGGCGGGATCGAGGGTGCGGAGAACGCGCTGCTCTCGGGCTCCTCGGACAAGCTGTTCTACCGCCGCGTCAGCGACATCCTCACCGGCAAGGACCAGACCGGGGCCAGCCTCGAGCTCACGGTCAACGCCAAGGCGCAGGCCGCGGCCGAGAAGGCGCTGGGCAACCAGCGCGGGGCGGTCGTGGCCCTCGACCCGAGCACGGGTGAGGTGCTCGCCCTCGTCAGCCACCCGTCATACGACCCCTCGGTCCTGAGCAGCCACGACACCTCCGCCGTCGTGAAGGCGTGGAAGGACCTCAACGCCGACAGCAGCCGCCCGATGGTCGACCGCGCCATCGCCGGCAACCTCTACCCGCCGGGGTCGACGTTCAAGATCGTCACGTCGGCCGCCGCCCTGGAGTCCGGGAAGTTCACCGAGGAGTCGCAGATCCCCGGACCGGCCACGCTCGACCTGCCGCAGACCACGACCAACCTGCCGAACGACGACCGCCAGCCGTGCGGGCCGAACGGCAAGGTCACCCTCAAGCGGGCGCTCGAGATCTCGTGCAACACGGCGTTCGGCTGGCTCGGCATGCAGATCGGCGCCGACGACTTCCGTTCGCAGGCAGCCAAGTTCGGCATCGGTGACCGCCTGACGATCCCCATGACGGTGACCCCGAGCAGCGTCCCGGCCGAGCTCAACGAACCCCAGCTGGCCCAGTCGGCGATCGGCCAGTACGACGTGCGGGTGACCCCGCTGCAGGTGGCCATGATCTCCGCCGCCGTCGCCAACCGCGGCATCGTCATGAAGCCCCACCTGGTCAAGAAGGTCACCTCCTCCGACCTGGAGGTCCTCGACGAACCCCCGCCGGAGCAGCTGTCCCAGGCCGTCTCGAAGGAGACCGCCGACGCCCTGACCCGGATGATGCAGGGGGTCGTCGAGAACGGCACCGGCACCGCCGCGCAGATCAGCGGCGTCGACGTCGCCGGCAAGACCGGCACCGCCCAGCACGAGGTGGGCAAGGCCCCGCACGCCTGGTTCACCGGGTTCGCGCCCGCCGTGGGCGCCAAGGTGGCCGTCGCCGTCGTCGTCGAGGACGGTGGCAACGCGGGGAACGAGGCCGCCGGCGGCCGGGTCGCGGCCCCCATCGCCAAGGCCGTCATGGAAGCGGTGCTCGGCAAGTGACCCCCACGCAGGGCGACGTGCTCGCCGGCCGCTACCGCCTCGAGGAGTCCATCGCGATGGGCGGGATGGGTGAGGTCTGGCGTGCCCACGACGTCACCCTGGACCGTGACGTCGCCGTCAAGGTGCTCCGGCCGGACAGCGCGCAGGACGAGGGTTTCGCGGAGCGTTTCCGTGCCGAGGCCCGCCACTCCGGCGGCCTGAGCCACCCGAACATCGGGACCGTCCACGACTTCGGCGAGGACGACGGCACGGCCTTCCTGGTCATGGAGCTGCTCGTCGGCGAACCCCTCTCGACCCTGATCAAGGAGCGTGCGCCGCTGCCGCAGCAGGAGGTCACCGACATCCTGCGGCAGGCCGCGCTGGCCCTCCAGGCGGCCCACGACGCGGGGGTCGTCCACCGGGACGTCAAGCCCGCGAACATCGTCGTCGACCCGGACGGGTACGCCAAGCTCACCGACTTCGGGATCGCCCGCGCCCTGAGCGAGGCCCCGATGACCCAGACCGGCGAGGTCCTCGGCACGCCCCACTACCTCGCACCGGAGCAGGCCGCCGGCCGACCGGCCGGCCCGCTGAGCGACGTGTACGCCCTGGCCGTGGTCGGCTACGAGATGCTCACCGGGCGTCGACCGTTCAACGGCGAGTCGATGGTGACCACCGCCCTGGCGCACCTCAGCCAACCGGCCCCCCAGCTCTCCGACGAGGTCGGGGAACCCCTGCGGACGACGGTGATGGCCGCCCTGGCCAAGGACCCCTCCCAGCGTCCGGGCAGTGCCGCGGAGTTCGCGGCCGCCCTCGAGCTCCCGGACGGCGAGGTCCCCGAGCACCTCCGGGCCGGAGCCGCCTCAGCCGTCACCCCCGTGATCGCCGGAGCGCCCGAGGGCCTGAGCGGCGACGACACGCTGCCGACCTCCGTCTTCCTCGCCCCCGCGGCAGCCGCCGGTCTCGCCACCGACCCCGGTCACGACGACACCGAGGTGCACGACACCCGGCGTCCCACTTGGGCCCTGCCCGTCGCTGCCGGCGTCGCGGTCCTGCTCGCCGTCGCCCTCGTCGTGTCGCTGACCTCCCGCGGCAACGCCAGCTCGACGCCCACCCCGTCCCGGACCACCCCGGTCGCCGCCACGAGCACACCCCTCGCCCCGAGGGCCACGAGCACACCCACCACCCCGAAGGCCACGACCCGCTCCACCATGACCCCTGCCAAGAACACCGCCTCGCCGACCCGCACGACCCGTACCACCGTGGCCAGCGCCCCGGCCCGGCCCGCCCCCGGCCACGCCGGCAAGGGTCACGGCAAGGGCAAGGGAGGCAAGAAGCCGTGACCGCACCACAGCTCCTCGGGGGCCGTTACGAAGTGGGCGGCCTGCTCGGCCGCGGCGGTATGGCGGAGGTGCACCTCGGCCACGACGCCCGCCTCTCTCGGCCGGTCGCCATCAAGCTGCTGCGTTCCGACCTCGCCCGCGACCCCTCGTTCCTCAACAGGTTCCGCCGTGAGGCCCAGTCGGCGGCCGGGCTCAACCACGCGAGCATCGTCGCGGTCTACGACTCCGGCGAGGACCGGCTGACCGAGTCCGGCGGCGCCTCGGTCCCGGTGCCCTACATCGTCATGGAGTACGTCGAGGGCCAGACCCTGCGCGAGCTGCTCAACGACCGGCACCACCTGGAACCCGCGGAGGCGGCCCGCATCACCGAGGGCGTGCTCGATGCGCTGGCGTACAGCCACCGGATGGGCATCGTCCACCGGGACATCAAGCCGGCCAACGTCATGATCGGCTCCCGCGGCGACATCAAGGTCATGGACTTCGGCATCGCGCGGGCGGTCGCCGACGCGAACGCCACCATGACCCAGACGCAGGCCGTCATCGGCACCGCGCAGTACCTGTCGCCCGAACAGGCCCAGGGCCACCACGTCGACGCGCGCTCGGACCTGTACTCCACGGGCTGCCTGCTGTTCGAGCTGCTCACCGGTCGCCCGCCGTTCCAGGCCGACTCACCGGTCGCGATCGCCTACCAGCACGTGGGCCAGCCGCCCCCGCGACCGTCCTCGCTCAACCCCGCCGTGAGCCCGGCCCTCGACGCGGTGGTCCTGCATTCGCTCGCAAAGGACCGCGAGGCCCGCTACCAGGACGCGACCGCGTTCCGCGCCGACCTGCAGGCCGCCCGGCTCGGGCGCCCCATCAGCGATGCAGCCCGCGGGACGGCCGGCTCGGCGCCGGAGGCCACCGTGGCGATCGGTGCCCTCGGGGCCGCCGCGGCAGCGACCACGGTCCTGCCCGCGGGTGCCACCCCGACGACCGCCACCGCTCCCGGCACCGCCGGTGGCGGCCACGGCAACACCGCGACCCTGCCGGCCATCGGGCACGACCCCGACGACGAACCGCGTCGCCGACGCGGCCTCGCCTACGTGCTGCTCGTCCTCGCCGTGGTCGGCGCGCTGGTGCTGCTCGCCCTCGCCGGCAAGTCCTTCCTCGACCGGCCACCGGACACGCCTGCCCAGGTGTCCATCCCGTCCGTGGTCGACAAGCCGGTCGAGACAGCCGAGGCGGAGATCAGGGCGGCCGGGCTGGTGCCCGAGTCGACCCAGGTGGCCAGCACCAAGGAGATCGGCCACGTCATCGAGCAGAGTCCAGGCGGCGGCGAGCTCGCGGCACGCAACTCCCGCGTCCAGCTGAGCATCTCGGCCGGCCCCGACACCAGGGACCTGCCCGACCTCAGGGACTACAGCCAGGACGAGGCGCGCACGGCGCTGTCCAACCTCAACCTCAAGGTCGGCGCCATCAAGGAGGTCGACGACTCGGGACTGGACAAGGGCCAGGTCGTCTCCACTGACCCGGGAGCCGGCGAGTCCGTCCCGGTCGGGAGCACCGTCGGCCTGACCGTGTCCTCGGGCAAGATCACCGCTCCCGACGTCGTGGGCAAGTCGCGCAGCGAGGCCGCCCAGATCCTCGGTGACCTCGGGTTCCGCATCAAGACGGAGTACGTCGAGAGCTCCGAGACGGAGGACTCGGTGACGAAGCAGAGCATCAAGAAGGGCGAGAAGGTCAACGACGGCACCCAGATCGTGCTGACGGTGGCCCAGCCGCCGCGTCCGACCCAGACCACCACCACGACGGCCCCACCGACCACCACGACGGCTCCGCCGACGACGAGCACGACGACGACCACCACGGCGCCGACGAGCACCATCCCCGTCACACCCCCGGCGCCGATCCAGACGCCCTGACCGACCGGAGGTCAGTGGGCGGCGACGGCCCGGGCCACTCCCTCGGCGTCGCGGACCAGGGGACTCAGGCCCTCCGAGCGCTGGACGGCGTCGTCCAGGCCGCAGACCTGCAGCCAGTTGGCCAGGATGCGGTGCCCACCCTCGGTGAGCACGCTCTCGGGGTGGAACTGCACCCCGTGCAGGGGCAGGTCGCGGTGGCGGACGGCCATGATGATGCCGGACTCGGTGTGCCCGTTGGCGACCAGCGTCTCGGGCAGCGTCGGGGGGTCGATCGTCAGCGAGTGGTACCGCGTGGCCGTGAACGGGCTGCCCAGGCCCTCGAGGACGCCGGTGTCGTCGTGCAGGACCCGGGACGTCTTGCCGTGGAGCAGCTCCGGTGCCCGCCCGACGGTCGCCCCGGCGACGACCCCGAGCGCCTGGTGACCGAGGCAGACCCCCAGCATCGGCTGGGCGCGCTCGGCGCACGCCTCGATCATCGCCATCGAGACACCGGCCTGCTCGGGGGTGCCGGGACCCGGCGACACGAGCACCCCGTCGAAGTCCGCACCGTCGGCGGCGGTGAGCGCGTCGTTGCGGACGACCTCGCACTCGGCACCGAGCTGCTGGAGGTAGCCGACGATGGTGAAGACGAAGCTGTCGTAGTTGTCGACGACGAGGATGCGGGTCATGGGGAGGCCTCGAGCTGGGGTGCGTGGACGGCGTGGGGACGGGCGGCCGACGGGTCGACCGTGTTGTCGTTGAACGGCATGAGCGGCGCGATCCGCGGGAACAGCCACAGGAAGCAGAACGCCACCACGGCGACGACCAGCACCACGGCCAGCAGCACCCGGACCACCAGGGGCCCGGGCAGCGCCCGCCAGATCGCTGCGTAGATCATCACGCACCTGCCTTCGGTGCGGCGAGGACGTCGGCGGGCAGCCCCGCCGTCCGGGGGTAGGACCGCACCAGCTCGGCGAAGACGACGTACCGCTGCGCCGCGCTGTACTTGGGGTGGCACGCGGTCATCGTGAGCCACCGCTGCGTGGGCCTGGTGCCGACCTTCTGCGGCACCGGCGCGATGACATCGACCTCGGTGGGCGCGACGATGACGTGCCGCTTCACGGCATACACGTGGAACTCGGTCCGGGTCTCGATCACGACCTTGTCGCCCGCGCGGAGCAGGTCGATGTCGTGGAACGGGCGCCCGTAGGTGGTGCGGTGGCCGGCGATCGCGAAGTTCCCCACGGCACCGGGCCGCGCCGTGCCCGTGTAGTGGCCGACACCGTCCATGAGGATGTCGCGGCTGGTGCCCTCGAGCACGGGCCGCGCGTAGTCGGCGCCGAGCCGCGGGATCCGCACGATCGCGAAGGCCTTGCCGAACGGCACGGCAGCCGGCACCCGGTTGGCCGCGGCCGAGCCGGACGCCCCGGACGCGAAGTCGCGGGTGAGCGCGTGGACGGTGTCGTCCTGGACGCGGTTGGCGGTGACGTCGGTCCACCACAGCTGCCACCCGACGAACAGGAGCAGGAGCAGGCCGGCCGTGACGAACACGTCCCCGGCCAGCCCGAGCACCCACCGACCCGCGCGGGCCGCACCTGAGCTCATCGCGCCGCCCGGGCGTCCTGGAGGTTGATCGAGCCGGCGTAGGCCGGCAAGGTCATCTCGCGACGCGACGTCACGTCGTACCCCAGACCGGCGGCGTCGACCCACTGGCGGTAGATCCCGATGCTGGGGCTGGAGTCGAGGGCCGCACGGAGCCGGCCCTGGTCGCCGATGGCCGTGATGACGTAGGGCGGCGAGTAGACCCGTCCCTGCAGGATCAACGTGTTGCCGACGCAGCGGACCGCGCTCGTCGAGACCACGCGCTGGTCCATGAGCATCATCGCCTCGGCACCGCCCTGCCACAGCGCGTTCACGACGGCCTGGACGTCCTGCTGGTGCACGACGTAGTCGTCGACCGAGAAGCCGTCCGGCAGCACGTCGGGAACGGTCTTCGCGTCGGTCATCGTGACCTGGACCGCCGGTCCGGCGACCGGCTCGGTCCCGGCGGCGAGCCGCAGGGCGTCCGCGTCCTTGGTCAGCTCGGTGACCTGGAGGTCGCCGGGGGCCTGCTGGGCCGACAGCCGGTCGACCTCGGCGCGCAGCGAGGCGACCCGCTGGGCGGCGATGGCGTTCTGCCGCGTCTGCTCCCTGATCAGGCCGGGGACGTCACCGCCGGAGGACCGCAGGTCCGTGCCCTTGGCCGTGGCCGCGCTCAGCGCGAACATGACCCCGGCGCCGAGCGCCACGAGGGGGACGACCGCCGACCACACCGTGGGCCGACGCGTCAACCACGTCAGCCTCTGGTCCGCCATGGCACTACGCTATGCCAAACGTCCCGGCGGCTCGATGCCGTCCGACCTGCGAGGAGAGTTTTCCCGTGCCGGAGTCCAAGGGCCGCGCCAAGCGCGCCTACACCCCGCCCAGCAAGCCCGCGAAGGCCAAGGTCGGGAACCCGCCCTGGTTCGTGCCCGTGATGCTGACCCTCATGGTGCTCGGACTGCTGTGGATCGTCGTCTTCTACATCACCAGCCAGCGCTTCCCGGTCGAGGCGCTCGGCCGCTGGAACCTCGGCATCGGCTTCGGCCTGATGCTGTCGGGGTTCGCCATGACCACCCGCTGGCGCTGAACCACTGAACCACCGGACGCGGGTCGCCTGACGACCTGCTCGAACGACAGGAGCGCACCCCGGCCCAGCCGGGGTGCGCTCCTGTCGTTCGCCGGGGCGAACACCATGGCCTGCCGGTGGGGGATTCCGGCGGCCAGGGGTCGGTGGGGTCAGCCGGGTCAGACCGTCGTGGCACCCGTGTTGAAGATGTCGGAGAGGTTCGTGCCCAGGAGCGCGACCGCGACGATGATGACGATCGCGATGAGGCCGACCATCAGGCCGTACTCGACGGCGGTGGCGCCGCGCTCGCGGTTGAGGCGCTGCTGGATCTTGCTGTGGATCGAGGTCATGGTGGGCTCCCTTGCGGCCGGCGGATCGGGCGAGTGGCCCTACGGAGAGAGTGGCAGCGCCGATCCGGTCGGACATCGTCCTCGTGCGGGTCGTCGTTCTCCACCATCCGCACGAGAGGGGCCTGTCCCCGCCGGCGGTGCCGGCCGGCCCCGTGCTCACGGCTTCCCCCACGCACCCCGGTCGGGCGCAGAGCCCTCCTGCTCAGAAGCCCCGGCTGGCCGCGTCGAAGATCCCGGCGAGGCTCTCGCCGAAGTGGCCCACCACCACGACGAGGAACGTCGCGACGAGACCGACGGTGAGGCCGAACTCCACCGGCGTGGCCCCTCGCTCGGAGGCGGAGCGGCGTCGGATCATCTGCTGGAGCGTGGTCATGTGGTCCCCCTGTGGACGTCGGTGTCGAGTCCCCAGAGCCTTGCAGCGCGCACCGCAAAGGTGATCATGCGGACAACGCAGCCATACCCTCCTGCATCAGGACTAGACGCCTCATCCTCGGGCACCAGCGGGCATCCCCACCTTTGTCCACATCTGTCCGCCGCTCGTCCCCACCGTTGTCCACAGGGAGTTGTCCACACCTTTCTCCACAGCTGGGGACAAATGACAGGCGTGTAATACGCGGGTCCCCACCCGCTGCCGGGAGCTCGGAGCCCGTCAGCCGACGAGGACGAACCCGGGGGAGAGCGCGTACTTCACGACAGCGAGCACGACGAGGACCCCGAGCACGGCCCCAAGGCCGGGCCACTGCCAGCGGCGGCGTTCGCGCGGCGTGGTCCAGGAGATGACGGCCGCCAGGGCCGCGCCGGTCAGCAGTCCGCCGAGGTGCGCCTGCCAGGCGACGTTGGGCAGGACGAACCCGATCACGGCGTTGATGCCGATGGTGAGGTACATCCCCGCGGAGGAACGGCCCAGGTGCCGGTTGAGCACGAGCAGGGCCCCGAACAACCCGAACACCGCACCCGAGGCACCGACCATCGGGGTGAACCACGAGGTCCGGTCCAGGGTGCTGGTGGGGGGCGTGGACATGAGGAGGTAGACGACCGAGCCGCCCACCGCGCTGATCAGGTACACCGCTGCATACCGGGCGGCACCGAGCAGGCGCTCGAGGTACTGGGCACCCACCATCCACAGGGCCGCCATGTTGAACAGGATGTGGGTGATCTGCTGAGGGCTGTGCGCGAAGGCCGAGGTGACGAACCGCCAGGGCTCGGACTCACCCGTGTAGGGGCTGAAGTCCACCTGGTCGCTGAAGCCCGGCACCGCGAGCTGGAGGACGTACACGAGCACGCAGAGCGCGATGATCGCGTAGGACACCACGGGGGTGTCGGTGACCCGTCCCCCGAAGACGGTCGTGGCCGAGCGCATCGTCTTGGCCTGGGCGCGGACGCAGTCGACGCACTGGACGCCGACGGCCGCGGGCCGCTGGCAGTCCGGGCACACCGGCCGGCCACAGCGCTGGCACCGCACGTACGACACGCGCTGGGGGTGCCGGGGGCAGACCGGTGTGGTCTGCTGCTGCGCTCCGGCGGTGGGCTCGCTCATGCGCGGGTCCTGTCTTCGGGGGATCGGGTCGAGGTCAGTCGTTGACGACGACCGACTCGATGACAACGTCCTCGACCGGCTTGTCGTTCGCACCGGTGCGCACGTTCGCGATCTTGTCGACGACCTCGCGGCTCGGGCCGTCGGCGACCTCGCCGAAGATGGTGTGCTTGCCCTGCAGCCACGAGGTGTCACCCACGGTGATGAAGAACTGCGAGCCGTTGGTGCCCTTGCCCATGCGCTTGCCGGCGTTCGCCATGGCGAGCATGTAGGGCTGGTTGAAGTTCTTGTCCGGGCTGATCTCGTCGTCGAAGGTGTAGCCGGGGCCACCGAAGCCCTGGCCGACGGGGCACCCGCCCTGGATCATGAAGCCGGGGATGATGCGGTGGAACACCAGGCCGTCGTAGAACGGCGTGGGGTTCGTGCGGCCCGCGTCGTCGCGGTACTCCTGCTCGCCCTTGGCGAGGCCGACGAAGTTCGCGACCGTCTTGGGAGCGTGGTCGGGGAAGAGGGTGACATTGATGTCGCCGTGGTTGGTCTTGAGGGTGACGTCCATGCTGCTCATCCTTCCACGGAGGCCGTCCGGGCGTCGTCCGCGGGAGCCCCGCTGGGTTGCCCACCAGCCGAAACAAGGCAGGATGGGGCAGGAGTGGCATCCCCTCGGGGAAGCCAGACATGTCCGCACCACCAGGGAGGCACAGGTGTTCCGCACCAAGAGCAAGACCGAGCAGGCCGCCGACGCTGTGAGCTCGACGGCCCACACCGCGGCGGACTACGCATCGACCCTCAAGGACCGTGTGGCCCCGGCCGCAGAGGTCGCCAAGGACCGCGCCGGCCAGGCCAAGGACTGGGGCAAGCCCCACGTCGAGGCTGCCCGCGACTGGGCCAAGCCCCACGTCGACCACGGCATCGAGGTCGCCGCCCCGAAGCTGCAGGGTGCTGTCGAGGGCCTCGCGCCCAAGGTCGACACCGCCCGCGACACCATCGTCGACAGCCTGCTGCCGAAGGTCGCCGAGGCCATCGCGGCCGTGGCCGCAGCCTCCGCTGCCGCCAAGAGCACCGCCACGGACGTGGCCGGCGAGACGGCCGACCGTTCCAGCGGGGCGTTCCACGTCCTCAAGGGCGACGCCGTCGCCAAGCGCAGCGGTCGCAAGGGCAAGGTGCTGATCTTCCTCGGCGTCCTCGCCGCTGCCGGTGCCGCGTTCGCCGTGTTCCGCAAGTCCGCGCCGCGCGAGGACCCGTGGGCCACCCCCCTCGACGACCCGTACACCGCGCCGACCAGCGGCCGCGCCTCCACCTCGGAGAAGGTCTCGAACCTCGCCGACGCCGCGAAGGAGAAGGCCGGAGCAGCAGCCGACACCGTCAAGGACAAGGCGACCGAGGCCAAGGACAAGGCCGCCGGTGCTGCGTCCGACGCCAAGGACAAGGTGACCTCCACGGGCAAGCACGCTGCAGGTTCTGCCGCGGACGCGACCAAGGACGCCGCCGAGGCCGTCGCCGACAAGGCCGACGAGACCAAGGACAAGGTCGACTGACCCAGCTCCACCACCCTCAGCGCAGGGCGCACCTCCGGGGTGCCGCACCGTCGACCGACGGAGCGGCACCCCGCGGTGTTTGTCCCGGTATGCCGCCCTGCCGCCCCACACCGGCCCCCTGCCGCTCCCAGCCCACCTCCACGACGACTCCGCCTGTCGCGACCGCCGGGTCGTCGCACCCGGCGGGTAGCGTGGACGCCATGTGGGACGCACTCGCGGGACCGTTCCTCGCCGTGGCGGGGCTGCTCGTCGTGGCCGGTGTGCCCAAGGTCATCGACCCGTTGCCCCTGGTTCGCGCCCTGCGCTCCGCCGGTTTCGTCGTCCCACCTGGCCCCGGGGCGGCACTGGTCCGGCTCTTCGCCGTGGGCGAGGTCGTCGTCGGCGTCTGGGCCGTCGTGGCCCCGGGCCGCACGAGCGCGGCCCTGGTGGCCGCGGCCTACCTCGTCTTCACCCTGTTCGTGGGGCGCGTCCTGACGCGCGGCGGGGTCCTCGGGTCGTGCGGGTGCTTCGGCAAGCCCGACACCCCCGCGACCCGGACCCACCTCGTCCTCACGGCTGCTGCCGCGCTGGTCGCCGTCGCCCTCGCCGCAGACCCGCCGTCCGCCGTGTGGTCCGGAGCAGCTGCGAACGCGCCGGCCGGTGCGTCGCTCGTGACCACCGTCGCCCTCGCCGTCGTCATCGCCGGCCTCGCCTGGATGGTCATGGCCGTCCTCCCCACCACCACCGCCACCGCCGTCCGCAGCGCCAACCCGACCCGCACGAAGGGCTGACCCATGCTTGCCGTCGTCATCGCCGAGGGGGTCGCCGTCGTCCTGCTCGGCGTCCTCGTGCTCGGCCTGCTGCGCAGCCACGCGCTCATCCTCAAGGCCCTCCACGAGCTCGGGGCAGGCCTCGAGCTCGAGAAGGACGCCGGCACGGGGGTGACCACCGCGACCACGGGCGGCAAGCCCGGTCCCGTGCCGGTCGAGCTGGAGACCGGGGTCATCCCGGCCACCCGGCACGACTCGACGAAGGCGCACGACATCGTCGGCACCGACCTCGAGCGCGCCGCATCCGAGGTCGTCGTGACGGCCCCCGGCCAGCGGACCCTGCTCGCCTTCCTCACCAGCGGCTGCAGCGTCTGCCAGACGTTCTGGGAGGAGTTCCAGCGCGGTGTCGACGTGCCCGGCGACGGTGCCCTCCGAGTCGTCGCCAAGGGCCCCGAGGAGGAGTCGGTCCCGAGCCTCCGGTCGCTCGCCGGCGACGTGCCCGTGATCCAGTCCTCCGCCGCCTGGCTCGACTACGACATCCCCGGCTCGCCCTACTTCGTCTACGTCGAGGGGGGCCAGGTCACCGGCGAGGGCTCGGCGACCACGTGGCCGCAGGTCCGCGACCTGATGGCCCAGGGGGTGTCCGACAGCGAGGAGGCCCGTGCCGCGGCCGGCCGCAGCGGTCCCGGAGCGCTCGTGGGTGACGACCTCGGCCGCGGCGAGCGCGACAACCTCCCCCGCATGGACGGTGAGCTGCTGGCGGCAGGGATCGCGCCGGGTCACCCCAGCCTGTACGAGTCGCCTGACCCCGAAGGCCCCGACGACCACAGCGGGCACGACCACCAGCACGACCACGACCACAGCGGGCACGACCACGAGGGGCACGACCACCACGGGCACGCCCACGACGACGCCCACGAGCACGCGGTGCCCGGCCGGCACGAGCACTGACCCGTGTCCGTCACCGTCCTGGCCCTCGCCCTGGGCCTGCCCATGGCGGCGGTCGCCGCCGTGCGCGCCACGTGGTCCCCTTGAGGTGAGTCGATGCTCTCGAGCATCAGCCCGCTCGGTGAGCGGGCCAGGAACTCCCGCTGGTGGCTGACCACCGCGGCATACCTCGTCGGGTCGTTGGTCGGCGGTCTCGGGCTCGGTGCCCTCGCCGCCCTGCTCGGCTCCGCCGTGCCCGAGGACGTGCGCGCCTCGCCCTGGGCCCTCGGTGTCGTGGCCCTGCTGCTGCTCGTCGGCCTGGGCTTCGACTCGGCGCCGGGCAACCGGATGGTGCCTTCGTGGCGCCGCCAGGTCGACGTCAACTGGCTCGACGAGTACCGCGGCTGGGTGATGGGACTGGGGTTCGGGGTGCAGCTCGGGTTCGGCCTCGTCACGATCATCACGAGTGCGACGACGTATGGCGTGGTGCTGTTCGCCGCCCTCTCCGGGCAGCTCGGTGCCGGGCTGGCCATCGGGGCGGTGTTCGGCGTGGTCCGCGCCCTCCCGTCGCTGCTCATGGGCCGGGTCACCGACCGGGCCGCGCTGCACGCCGTGTTCACCCGGGTGGAGCGTTGGGCCAAACCGGCACGAATCATCGCTAGGGTGGCGCTGGGAGGAGCGGCCGCCGCACTGCTGGTCGCCGCAGTTGGGAGCTGAACCATGGCAGACGCATACGGACTCGCCGCTCAGGCACCTCGGGGGTGGCACGTGGCCGTCTCACGGCGTCCCGGTGCCACCGACCTGGGCCCCTCCGCCCGGGGAGCTGCCGAGGACGTGACCCGTCCGGTCCTGCACGCCTGCACCAGGCCGATGCCGACGGCACGCGGGGACTTCGGGACCGGGGTGGTCGACCTCCTCGGCCCGGACGACATCTTCGTGGCCCTCGTCGACTACGGCACCGAGGTCGCCGACCAGGGCCTGTTCGAGAAGCAGGGGCTGCCCCGCCTGGCCCCGTCGCAGTTCGGCCCGAACCGGTTGCAGCGGCCGCTGCTGGGGCTGAGCGCGTCCCAGCACTTCTTCAGCTCGGGTGGTCGGGCGTTCTGCCTGTTCACCGTGCTCGGCAGCCACGCCCGTCGGATGGGTTCGGTGCCCCGGGCGGTCGCCCTCGTCAACTCGTTGCGCATCACCGACCGGGCCACCCTGGCCCGACAGGGAGGACACCCGTGAGCGCCCTCGACGACCTCAACGCCGGCCCGGGCGGCATCGCCGGGTTCGTCACCTCGCTGACGCGGCGGATGCGCCCGGTGTCCCGCCGCGACGTGTTCGTCGGTGCGGCGGTGGCCGGCTCGGCCCTCGCGACGCGACCGAAGGACTACGTCCTGCGGCCCCAGCCGGCCTACGCGACGATCTGCGGCCCCGGCAACACCGCCAGCAGTGGCTGGACGGTGTTCTGCGCGACGGTCAACAAGGGAGCCAACACCTGTCCACCCGGCAGCTTCGCGGCTGGGTGGTGGAAGGCCGCCGACTCCTCGTGGTGCGGTGGCGGCTACCGGTACATCGTCGACTGCAACGCCTCCTGCTCCAAGTGCTCGACCGGCTGCACCGACGGCATCTGCGACAGCAAGTGCTGGAGCTGTTCCTGCGGGACCGGTTCGAGCGCCACGTGCGACCAGCGCCGCGTCTGCTGCAACGCCTTCCGGTACGGCCAGTGCAACACCCAGGTGAAGTGCAGCGGAGGCGTGCACTGCCGGGTCGTCAGCTGTGTCGCCCCCTACAAGTGGGACGCCTGCACGACGACCTCGCTGCAGGACAACCGCACCAACGAGCACAGCTCGCCCCTGCTCCCACGCTGGGGGGTCATCGAGAAGAAGTACCGCGACATGGGCGCCCAGGGGTCGTTCCTCAAGTCGTCCCTCGGGCCGATCAAGGACAACGGCGACAACCGCGGCACCCGCGTCGACTACCAGGGTGGCTCGATCCACACGAACTCCAGGACGGGTACCCGCGCGGTGCCCAACGTCGTGAAGACCGTGTGGACCCAGGTCGACGGGGTCAAGGGCCTGCTGGGCTACCCCGCCAGCGACTGGATGACGGGGCGGGCGCAGGGCGGCTGGGTCCAGCTCTTCGAGCGCGGCGCGATCGCCGACTCGCCGAGCACCGCGCCGAAGGTCGTCTACGCCGACGCGTACACCCTCTGGGTGAGCGAGGGGCGCGAGTCCGGACGGCTCGGGTACCCGATCAGCAACCGGTACTCCGGCATGGTCGACGGAGGCTGGCGGCAGGAGTTCCAGTCCGGCTGCGTCGTCGACTCGGCCTCGACGACCATCCAGTCCGTGTGGAGCGTCCGGTGGGACGTCTGGAAGCGCGAGGGCCGGGAGGCCGGGCGGCTGGGCTACCCGGTCGCGCCGAAGGAGGACCTCGGCAACGGCGCATGGGTCCAGCGCTTCCAGAAGGGCTGCATCATCGACTCGGCCTCGACGACCACCCAGGCGATCAGCGGTGTCATCCACACGGCGTGGGTCGCCGGTGGGCGCGACCAGGGCTGGCTGCACTTCCCCACCGGGGCGCAGGGGACGGCAGCGCGAGGGGTCTACCAGAGCTTCCAGGGCGGCGACGTCTGGGCGCTCGGCACCGGGCCCGGCCGACGGGTGCTCGGCTCGGTCCGCGCGGAGTGGAAGGCGCAGGGCGGGGCGACCGGCCCCTACGGCTATCCCCTCACGGACACCCGGCGCCTCGCCGACGGCACCATGACCTGCACCTTCGAGGGCGGCACCATCACCGTCGCTCCCTGACGTCGGCTACCGCAGCACCCGCGTCCCGTCGGGGAGCCGGCGCGTCACCATGAGGCTGTCGAGCCGTTCGAGCAGGGCGATGACCACCCGGCGCGAGGTCTGCAGCGCGGCGGCTGCGTCACCGGGGCGGAACGGCTCGGCCAGCCCGTGGACGGCGTCCGTGGCGCGAGCCACCGCGTCGCCGGCCAGCACCAGTCCGCCGAGGCGGGTCACCTGTCCGGCTCGTTCTGCTCCCGCGAGCACGTGGGCGGTCACTCCCCAGCTCCCGAGCTGCTCCCGGGTGGGCGGGTCGAGGGGGTGGACCGCCAGCCACGACCCCAGCGTCGTCAGGGGTCCGTCGTCGCCGGCGGTGGGGGCCGTGCCGGGTTCGTCGGCAGCACCCTGACGAGTAACCGTCGGTCGCTGACGTCGCCGCGGCGGGTCGAGCGCCACCACCTCGACACCGGCGCGCACCTCGTGCAACCCCGGATCCCTCAGCACCCCGCGGTCGCCGAGCGCCAGCGGCAGGGCGGTGGCGGGCCGCAGCCTGAGCCGCCCGTCGGCCAACGCGTGGACGTGCACGCCCACTGCGGCCGTGCCCACGTGCAACACGAGCTGGCGCGGCCACGACCGGGGTATGGCGCCGCGTGGCCAGGGTTCGTGGGTGGTCACGTCCACGACCGCTGTCGGGCCGGGCAGGCGCGGGTCGAGCAGCACGTCCCCCCGGGCGACCCCGTCGAGCGGGACCGCACGCAGGTTGAGCGCCACCCGCGCTGGCGCCGCCACCCGGTCGACGGGCCGGTCACTGGTCTGCACCCCGCGGACCCGGACCACCTCACCGCGCAGCAGCAGCTCGTCCTCGACCTGCACCGTCCCCGCGGTCAGGGTGCCGGTGACGACGGTGCCCACGCCACGCACGGTGAACGCGCGGTCCAGCCACAGCCGTACCGGTGCCTTCGGGTCCGCGTCCCCCACGGCGACAGCGAGCCGGCGCAGCGCCGCACGCAACCCGGGCAATCCGGCGCCGGTGCGACCCGAGACGAGGACGAACTCGCGGGCCGCCAGGCCCAGGGCGGCCAGGTGCTCGACCGCGGCTCGTGCCGAACGGAGCGCCCTCGACTCGTCGACGAGGTCGCACCGGGTGACGACGAGCAGCACCTCGCGCAGGCCGAGTGCCGCGACGGCTCGGGCATGCTCCTCCGACTGTCGGGCCCAGCCCTCGTCGGCCGCCACGACGAACATCACCCCGGCGACGGCCCCCAGTCCGGCCAGCATGTTGGCGGCGAACCGCTCGTGGCCGGGCACGTCGACCAGGGACAGGTGCACCCCGTCGAGGTCGGTCCAGGCGTAGCCGAGGTCGATCGTCAGTCCGCGGTCGCGTTCCTCGGCCCACCGGTCCGGCTCGGTGCCGGTGAGCAGGCGGACCAGGGTGGACTTGCCGTGGTCCACGTGGCCGGCGGTGGCGACGACCGCCATCTACGCCGTGCGCCCGGCCAACCGGATGGCCGCCGCGACGTCCGCGTCCCGCTCGCCGGGGACGCACCGCAGGTCGACCAGGCAACGGCCGTGGTCCAGGCGTGCGAGGACGGGGCGGTCGAGCGCCCTCAGCGCGGCGGCATACGGCTCGGGGAGGGCGACCGCCCACCCCGCCAGGGGGAGTCCGGGTGCACCGCCGCCACCGACGACACCGTCGGCGGGCACCACCTCGAGGACGTGCGCGGGGTGGCTGGCGGCCACCGCACCGGTGACCTCCGCGGCCAGGCGCTCACAGCGGGACCGCAGTGCCCCCGGGTCGGCCTCGAGGGCCTCCCACACCGGGGGGCGGGGGCCGCGCACGGTGGCCTCCAGCCCGGCAAGCGTGGTCTTGTCGGCCCGCAGCGCGCGGGCCAGGGGGTGGCGGCGCAGACGTTCGACGACGTCGGCCGTGCCGAGGACCAGGCCGGCCTGTGGTCCACCGAGCAGCTTGTCGCCGCTGCACGTCACGACCCAGGCCCCGTCGCGCAGGGAGGTCGTCGCATCCGGTTCGTCGGGCAGGAGCGGGTGTGGACGCAGCAGGCCGCTGCCGATGTCGTGGACCACCGGCACACCGAGTCCGGCGAGCTCGCGGACGCCGACCGATGCGGTGAACCCCTCGACCCGGAAGTTGCTGGGGTGCACCACGAGGATGCAGCCGGTCTCGGGGCCGAGGGCGCGCTCGTAGTCGGCCAGCGTGGTGCGGTTCGTGGTGCCGACCTCCCGCAGCCGGGCGCCGGTGCTCTCGATGAGGTCGGGCAGGCGGAACCCGTCGCCGATCTCGACCATCTGCCCGCGGCTGACCACCACCTCGCGTCCGGCGGCGAGGGCGGTCGTGGCGAGCACCAGGGCGGCGGCACCGTTGTTGACGACGAGGGCACCACCGGCGGACGGCACCGCGCCGAGGAGGGCGGCGAGCGTGCCCCGACCACGCGTCGACCGGTTGCCGGTGGCGAGGTCGAGCTCGACGTCCACGGTGCCCGCCGCGGCCACGACGGCCTCGACCGCGGCAGCCGACAGCGGTGCCCGTCCGAGGTTGGTGTGGATCACGACCCCGGTCGCGTTGAGCACCGGCGTGAGCGTGGTCGCCCGGGTGGGCAGCCCTGCCAACGTCGCCGCCACCACCTCGTCCGGACGTAGGCCGCCGCGACGCACCTGCTCCTGCGCGGCCACCACGGCGGTTCGGACAGTGGCTCGACCCAAGCGCGAGATCGCCTCTGCCACAGCGGGTTCCGCAAGGACGATGTCGGTACGCGGCACGAGGCGACGCACGTCGCCCGGCTCCGGCTGCGGCATACGTCCTCCTGTCGTGGCGGAGGCGGACGGGAATCGAACCCGCCAAGCCGAGCTGCTCGGCTTCACCGGTTTTGAAGACCGGGAGGGCCACCAGGCACCTGTACGCCTCCGCTGGCGAGGCTAGCGTAGGCACGGTGAGCACCCTCGACGCGACCACCGAGACGCCTGTCCGGCTGACGCAGTACGCCTCCGGTGGGGGGTGCGCCTGCAAGATCCCGCCCGGAGAGCTCGAGGTGGTCGTCCGCGGTCTCGTCGGCGGCGCACCGGTCGGAGCCGGTGACGGTGACCTCCTGGTCGGGCTCGACGACGGCGACGACGCGGCCGTGCTGCGCATCGACGGCGGCACCGCGGTGATCAGCACCGCCGACTTCTTCACCCCGGTCGTGGACGACGCCTACGACTTCGGGCGCATCGTCGCGGCGAACGCCCTCTCCGACGTCTACGCGATGGGCGGCCGTCCCGTCCTGGCGGTCAACCTCGTGGGCTGGCCACGGGCGGTCCTGCCGTTGGAGCTGTTGCGCGAGGTGCTCCGCGGGGGCCTGGACGTCGCCCGGTCCGCCGGCTGTGCGGTCGCCGGCGGGCACAGCATCGACGACCCCGAGCCGAAGTACGGGATGGCCGTGACCGGCCTGGCCGACCCGAACCTGTTGCTGCGCAACGACGCCGCCGTGGCCGGGCTGCCCATCAGCCTGACCAAGCCGATCGGGGTGGGGGTCCTGAACAACCGCCACAAGTCGACCGGTGAGGTCTTCCCCCATGCGGTGGCCTCGATGGTCGCGCTCAACGACGTCGCCTCCGCCGCTGCCGTCGCGGCCGGGGCGCGGGCGGCGACCGACGTGACCGGGTTCGGGCTGCTCGGGCACCTGTGGAAGCTGCTGCGCGCGTCCGGGGTGGGGGCCGTGCTCGACTCGACGGCGGTGCCGGTGCTTGACGGGGCCCGGGAGTCGCTGCGGGAGGGGTACGTCAGCGGCGGAACGCGACGCAACCTCGACTGGGTGCGCCCCCACCTGGACGCCGAGGTCTCCGAGGAGGTGCTGCTCATGCTCGCCGACGCCCAGACCAGCGGTGGCCTGCTCGTGGTCGGTGAGGTGCCCGGTGCGCCGGTCATCGGCCACACGGTCGCCGGCCCCCCTCGCCTGCGCATCACCTGAGGTCTTGTCGTCGGGGGCTCGGGAGCGCACGCTGGAGTGATGAGGACCTTCGACGTCACCGCGCGCTCGCGTCGCGGCGGGCTGAGCACGTGCACCGTCCCCGCGGACAACGCCGGGGAGGCGGTCGCCCTGGTGCGTTCCCTCGCTCCCGCCGACGCCACCGACGTCACCGCGTATGCCGTGTACCGGCAGCGCCGGGTCCGTGGCCGCCGCCTGGTCGGCCTCTTCGCCGGACCCGGCGCCGACGGTGGACCGGCAGGGGTGCGGGAGCCCCGTCGCCCCCGGCCGGCCCCGCCCGGCCTCGAGGTGCACGCCCTACCTCCCACCCCCTAGCTGCCCGGCGCGAACTCGTCCGTGCGACGGACCCGGAGGGTGGCACGGAGCAGTACGGTGTCCGCACCCCTGCACGACCCCTCGACGTGTCCGGAGACCTGTCATGCCCCGCTTCGCACACACGCTGTCCGTCAGCGCCCCACCGTCCGTGGTCTTCGCGATCGTCGACGACTTCAGCCAGACACCGCAGTGGCTGTCGCGGTGCACCGGGATCGACAAGCTCGACGCCGGGGCCAACGACGTCGGCACCAAGCTGAAGTACCACTACGACGACGGCCGGCGCACGGGTTCGATGGACGGCGAGGTCATCGCGCGCGAACCCGACCGCCACTTCGCGATGAAGTTCACCGACAAGATGATGGACGTCACGGTGGACTTCGTCGCCGCCTCGGACGGGGTGGGGACGACCCTGACGCACTCGATCGACATCGGCACCCGGGGGTTCGGGAAGCTCTTCACCCCGCTCATCCGTCGCGACCTGCCGAAGCAGACGATGGACGCCATGACGAAGCTCAAGTCGATGGCCGAGGCGCGCGCGACCCACTGACGAGCCGACCGGTCGAGGGGTGCGCTCCACGTCCGTGGACGCTGCCTGAGTCCGCACCTCATGGACCTGTACGGGCGCACCCGGCGGTCCTAGGCTGCCAAGCGTTTCGGTTGTCCACTCGACGGAGGTGCGCCATGGCGGGGAAGTTCGAGCTCTACCAGGACAAGGCCGGCAAGTGGCGGTTCCGTCTCAAGGCCGGCAACGGCCAGGTCGTCGCGGTCGGTGAGGCGTACGAGAGCAAGTCCGCTGCCCAGAACGGCATCGCCTCGGTGCAGACCAGTGCGGCAGGAGCCCCGACCGTCGAGGTGGACGGCTAGGTCTCCGTGGCGGATCGCGCCGAGCGCTGGCGGGTGTGGGCGGCTCGGGTCTCCGTGGTGGTCGCTGGGGTCGTCGTCGCCGTGGCCCTGGTGAAGCTCTGGGCGTTCGCCAACACCGACAACCCTGCGGTCATCGAGAACTCGGCGATCACCCGGACCGTCGGCGTGGCGTGCGCGACGATGCGTGACTCGGTGTCGGCGGCGGCGGTGCCCACGTCCGCACCCCGCAACCAGCGGCTCGGCGCCATCAACGCGCAGAACGACGCCGTGGTCGAGATGCTGACCACGCTGCGCTCCCTCGGTCCGGGCGTGGTCGACGCCGACCAGCCGACCGCCCAGTGGATCGACGACTGGGAGCAGCTGGTCACTGCCCGCGACGCGTACGCGCGGTCGCTGGCGGCGGGCAAGCCGAAGCCGTTGGTCCTCCCCGTCGTCGACGGTCGCCCGCTCGTCGCCCGCTTGAACGACGTCGGCGTCAACTGCCGCGTCCCCTTGGCCCTGCTGGCCCCCTGACCTTCGGACCTGCGAGGTCAGAGTCCGAGCTGGAGCAGGGTCTGCTCGGCCATCGCGGCCTCGCCGGTGGCGTTCGGGTGCACCGGGAAGGCGTTGACCGGTGCAATGGCCGGCTCGATCCAGCGGGTGCCGACGGGGGCGCACGCGTCGTGCCCACGGGAGCTGGCAGCCATGTCGATGAACCGGGCGCCTGCCTGCCGCGCCGCCTTGGCGATGACGGCGTTGAGGACGTCCTGCTCGTGCTTGAGCCACGGCACGTCACCCATGGCGATCGGCATCGACCGGTAGCAGTCGAGCCGGCCGACCTCGGGGAGGATCTGCGGGTAGCCCACGATCGCGATCGTCGCGGCGGGCGCCTTCTTGCGTACCGCCTTGAGCGCTGCCAGGACGTTGGGGTAGGTCTGGTTGACGATCGCGTCGGTGAAGGTGGTGCCGTACTTGCGCTGGCACGGGTTGCCCAGGACGTCGGTCGCCGAGATCGTCGCGCAGCCGAAGAACGAGCTGGTGAAGACGTCCTCGTCGTTGCCGCCGATCGTCATGGTCACGAACCGGGTCTTCTTCGTCACCGCGTCGAGCTGGGGCGCGACACCGGGAGCCTGCGAGCCGTAGAAATCTGCGGTCTTCGCGCCGCTGCAGGTGACGTCGGTGAAGGACCTCGGCTGCGTGGCGGCGGCCAGGTCGTGGGCGAAGTTCAGCGTCGACCGGCTGCAGGTGGCCGGGGCACCGGCGACGAGCGGGGCCACCCCCGCCGCGGAGGCGTAGCTGTCACCGAGCGCCACGTAGGGGGACGTCTTGATCGAGTGGTGGTTCGCCTTCGGGGGACTCACCTTCGCGGTGGCGGGGACCGCAACTCCCACTCCCAGGGCTGCGGTGAAGAGGGTCGTGGCGAGGACACTCGTGGTGCGGCGCATCAGGAACTCCGATGTTCGTGAACAGCCCGGGTCCGGCTCGCCCCGGCGGGTGACGTCGGTGGCACCCAGCCCAACGTAACCCCGCGACGTCGCGGCAACGAGTCGAGCGGGCGGCGGAAACGGAAGAGGCCTCCCGGCACACCGGGAAGGGCCTCTGAACTCTGGTGGAGCCAAGGGGACTCGAACCCCTAACCCCCTGCTTGCAAAGCAGGTGCGCTACCAATTGCGCCATGGCCCCCGACGTGCGGGCTGCGACTACGAGGGTGAGTCGGTCGCCTGGGCCCAGAGGTCCTTCTCGGCCTGCTGGTCCTTGAGCTTCTTCTGCACCGCGGCAGCCCCGACGACGGTCGCAATGAGGAGCAGGATCTTCTTCACGGCGGTCCGCCTTCCCTCGCAGAGGAACCCGCGGGGATCGGGATTGGTGGGCCTAACAGGACTTGAACCTGTGGCCTCTTCCTTATCAGGGAAGCGCTCTAACCGTCTGAGCTATAGGCCCGTGAGCCCAATCTCCGCTGCGCCACGGAGGGTGGCGCGAGGCACGAGGTTACATGACAGGTGACCCGCCCACCAAAACGGATACCGCCCACCCTCCGGGGCCGGAGGATGGGCGGTTTCGCGTATGCCGCGGGGCCGGCTCTCAGTCGTCGGTGAGGGTCAGCTGGAGGCCGCCGACGAGGGCCGAGCAGATGTTGTAGAGGAACGCTCCGAGGGTGCTCAGGGCGGTCAGCAGGATGACGTCGATGACCCCGATGACGATCGACAGGGACAGCACCCGGCCGAAGCCGAGGAAGTCCATGATGTCGAACGGGTTCTGCGCGTCGTTGAAGACGGTCCCGACCAGGCGGTTGACCTCGGAGAAGACGCCCATGCCCGAGAGGATCATCCACAGCACCGCGACCATGACGACACCGGCGATGCCGAGGGCGACCGAGATGAGGAACGACATCTTCATCGCCGACCACGGGTCGACCCGCGAGACGGTGAGCTTCACCCGGCGGGCCCGGGCTGCGCTCGCCGCCGTGGTGGCCGCCCCGGGTCGGGACTGCGCGCCGGCGCGCGGTGCTGCCGAACCATCGGCGTTGCGGCTCATGGCACCGGACTCCTTCCCACCGGGCAGGGAGGTGCTGGTCTGGCCTGCCGTGCTCACTCGTTACCTCCGCTGGCGTCAGTCCCGGTCTCCTCGGTGGACTCCGGCGCCGTGTCGACCGACTCGTCGACACCCTCGCCGGCCACCTGGGCGACCTGCTCGTTCTCCGACGACGGTACGGCATCGACGGCCTGGGAGTCGCCTTCGGCACCCTCGGCGACCTGAGAGTCATTCAGTTCCTCGGCGGCACGCTCGGGGTTCCGGGCGACGGCCACGACGGAGTCGCTGTTCCCCGGGCTGGCGAACTTCATGCCCTGGGTGTTGCGGCCACGTCGGGTGACGGGACCCACCGGCATACGGACGATGTTGCCCTTGCCCATGATGACCAGGACCTCGTCGTCCTCGCTCACCGTGAGGGCGCCCACGAGGTCGCCGTTGCGCTCGGTGATCTTGGCGACGGCGACACCGAGGCCGCCACGGCCCTTGGCGTTCCAGTCCGAGGACGGGCTGCGCTTGGCCATGCCGTTCTCGAACACCACGAACACGTCGGGGTCCTCACCCTCGTGGATGACGCTGAGCGACAGCAGCGAGTCGTCGCCGCGGAACCGCATCCCGGTCACGCCGCTGGTGGCGCGGCCCATCGGGCGCAGCTGCTCGTCGGTGGCGTGGAACCGCACCGACTGGGCCTTGCGCGACACGAGGAGCAGGTCGTCGGTCTGCGACGCGAGGTCGGCCGCGACGAGCTCGTCGCCGTCCTTGAGGTTGATGGCGATGAGCCCACCGCTGCGCGGGGAGTCGTAGTCGCCCAGGCGGGTCTTCTTGACCAGGCCGTTCTTCGTGGCGAGCACGAGGTAGGGCTGCTGGGCGTAGTCGCGCACGTCGAGGACCTGGGCGATCTTCTCGTCCGGCTGGAACGCGAGCAGGTTGGCGACGTGCTGGCCCTTGGCGTCGCGGCCCGAGTCCGGCAGCTCGTAGGCCTTGGCGCGGTAGACCCGTCCGAGGTTGGTGAAGAAGAGCAGCCAGTGGTGCGAGGTGGTGGTGAAGAAGTGGTCCACCATGTCGTCGCCGCGCAGCGAGGCGCCGCGGACTCCCTTGCCGCCACGTCCCTGCGACCGGTATGCGTCGACCCGGGTCCGCTTCGCGTAGCCACCACGGGTGATGGTGACGACCACGTCCTCCTCGGGGATGAGGTCCTCCATCGACATGTCGCCGTCGAAGAACTCGATCCGGGTGCGCCGGTGGTCGCCGTACTTGTCGACGATCTCCGCGAGCTCCTCGGACACGATCGTCCGCTGGCGCTCGGGCTTGGCGAGGATGTCCTCGAAGTCGAGGATGAGGGCCTCGAGGCGGTCGTGCTCGTCGATGATCTTCTGGCGCTCGAGGGCGGCCAGGCGGCGCAGCTGCATCTCGAGGATGGCGCGGGCCTGGATCTCGTCGATCTCGAGCAGGGCGATCAGCCCGTCGCGGGCCGCCTCGACGGTCTGCGACCGGCGGATGAGGGCGATGACCTCGTCGAGGGCGTCGAGCGCCTTGAGCAGACCACGCAGGATGTGGATCTCGTTCTCGGCCTTGCGCAGGCGGAACTTCGTCCGGCGCTGGATGACCTCGATCTGGTGGTCGACCCAGTGCCGGATGAAGGCGTCGATCGGCAGGGTGCGCGGCACCCCGTCGACGAGCGCGAGCATGTTGGCGCCGAAGTTCGTCTGCAGCTGGGTGTGCTTGTAGAGGTTGTTGAGCACCACCTTCGCGACGGCGTCGCGCTTGAGCACGACCACCAGCCGCTGGCCGGTACGACCCGAGGTCTCGTCGCGGATGTCCGCGATGCCCGAGAGCCGGCCCTCCTTGGTCAGCTCGGCGATCTTCTGCGCGAGGGTGTCGGGGTTCACCTGGTACGGCAGCTCGGTGACCACGAGGCACTGCCGGCCCTGGATCTCCTCGACCTCGACGACCGCGCGCATGATGATCGAGCCACGGCCGGTGCGGTAGGCCTCCTCGATCCCCTTGCGGCCCAGGATCAGTGCGCCCGTGGGGAAGTCCGGTCCGGTGATCTTCGAGACGACCGCCGCCTGCACGGCCTCGCGGTCGGCCTCGGGGTTGGCCAGGATCCACTGGGCGGCGTCGGCCACCTCGCGCAGGTTGTGCGGCGGGATGTTCGTGGCCATGCCCACGGCGATGCCGGAGCTGCCGTTGACCAGCAGGTTCGGGAACCGGCTCGGCAGGACGGTCGGCTCCTGCGTCTTGCCGTCGTAGTTGTCGCGGAAGTCGACGGTCTCCTCGTGGATGTCGCGGACCATCTCCATGGCCAGCGGGGCCATCCGGCACTCGGTGTACCGCGGCGCTGCCGCCGGGTCGTCACCCGGGGACCCGAAGTTGCCCTGCCCGTCGACCAGCGGGTACCGCAGCGACCAGTCCTGCACCAGGCGGACGAGGGCGTCGTAGATCGAGGAGTCACCGTGCGGGTGGTACTGACCCATGACCTCGCCGACGACGCGGCTGCACTTGTTGTAGCCGCGGTCCGGACGGTAGCCACCGTCGTACATCGCGTAGACCACGCGGCGGTGGACCGGCTTGAGCCCGTCACGCACGTCGGGCAGCGCGCGGCTGACGATGACCGTCATCGCATAGTCGATGTAGCTGCGCTGCATCTCGGCGTTGAGGTCGACCGCCTCAGTGCGGTCGTACTCGATCGGCGGTATCTCAGTCATGAAAATCCTTGCGTATCAACGAGGAACGGTGACGATCAGAGGGAGGTGCTGCGGGGGGCGCGCAGGCCGTGGTGGGTTGGCGGGAGCAGGGAGTGCGCGCAGCGCGCGAGCTGCGGATGAACAGGCCAAGCGGCCCCCGCAGTGCCGCCCGTCGGCGAGCCCCGCTGCATACCTAGATGTCCAGGAAGCGGACGTCGCGGGCGTTGCGCTGGATGAAGCCACGACGGCTCTCGACGTCCTCACCCATGAGGATCGCGAAGATCTCGTCGGCCGCGGCCGCGTCGTCGAGCGTGACCTGCAGCAGCACGCGGTGGTCAGGATCCATCGTGGTCTCCCACAGCTCCTGGTAGTCCATCTCGCCCAGACCCTTGTAGCGCTGGATGCCCGCGTCCTTCGGCAGGCGCCACCCCTGGGACTGCCCGGCCTTGAGCATGGCGTCACGCTCACGGTCGGAGTAGGAGAACTCGTGCGCGTGGTTGCTCCACTTGAGGCGGTACAGCGGCGGCTGCGCGAGGTAGACGTAGCCCTCCTCGATCAGCGGACGCATGAACCGGAAGAGCAGCGTCAGCAGCAGGGTCCGGATGTGCAGGCCGTCGACGTCGGCATCGGCCATCAGCACGATCTTGTGGTAGCGCGCCTTGGTCTTGTCGAAGTCCTCGCCGATGCCGGTGCCGAACGCCGAGATCAGCGCCTGGACCTCGTTGTTGGCGAGCACCTTGTCGATGCGGGCCTTCTCGACGTTGAGGATCTTGCCTCGGATCGGGAGGATCGCCTGGTTGTGCGGGTTGCGACCGCGCACGGCGGAGCCGCCGGCCGAGTCACCCTCGACGATGAAGACCTCGGAGATCGAGGGGTCCTTGCTCTGGCAGTCGCGCAGCTTGCCGGGCAGGCCGCCGGACTCGAGCAGGCCCTTGCGCCGGGTCGCCTCGCGCGCCTTGCGGGCGGCCATGCGGGCGGCGGCGGCCTGGATCGACTTGCGGACGATGTCCTTGCCCTCGGTCGGGTGCGCCTCGAGCCAGTGGCCGAACTCGTCGGTCATGGCCCGCTGGACGAACCCCTTGACCTCGGAGTTGCCGAGCTTGGTCTTGGTCTGGCCTTCGAACTGCGGCTCGCCCAGCTTGACCGACACGACGGCGGTGAGGCCCTCGCGGATGTCGTCGCCGGTGAGGTTGTCGTCCTTGTCCTTGAGCAGGTTCTGCTTGCGCGCGAAGTCGTTGATGAGCTTGGTCATCGCCGCGCGGAAGCCCTCCTCGTGGGTGCCGCCCTCGTGGGTGTTGATGGTGTTGGCGTAGGTGTGCACCGACTCGGAGTACGCCGTCGTCCACTGCATCGCGAGCTCGAGCGACAGCTGTCGCTCGGTGTCCTCGGACTCGATCGAGATGATCTCGTTGTGGACCGGCTCGGACTTCTTGGACGAGACCAGGTGCGTGACGTAGTCGACCAGGCCGTTGTCGTACTTGTAGCTGACCTTGCGCGGCTTCTTCTCCGTCACGTCGACCACATCGGCCTCGTCGGCGTCGACCGCCGCCTCCGGGACCCGCTCGTCGACCAGGTTGATGGTCAGGCCCTTGTTGAGGAACGCCATCTGCTGGAAGCGCGCGCGGATCGTCTCGAAGTCGTAGGTCGTCGTCTCGAAGATGTCGCCGTCGGCCCAGTAGGTGATGGTGGTGCCGGTGCGGTCCGACGCCTCCATCTTCTCCAGGGGGGCCGTGGCCTCACCGTGGTCGAAGGAGACCCGGAAGACGTGGCCGAGCTGGTGCACCTCGGCGTCGAGGCGGGTCGACAGCGCGTTGACCACGGAGGAGCCGACGCCGTGCAGGCCGCCGGACACCTTGTAGCCACCGCCGCCGAACTTGCCGCCGGCGTGCAGCTGCGTCAGGACGAGCTCGACGGTGGACATGCCGTACTGGTCGTTGTTGCCCGTCGGGATGCCGCGGCCGTTGTCGACGACGCGCACCCCGCCGTCGGCGAGCAGCGTGACGTCGATGGTGTCGGCGTAGCCGGCCAGCGCCTCGTCCACGGCGTTGTCGACGATCTCCCACACCAGGTGGTGCAGTCCCCGCTCACCGGTCGAGCCGATGTACATGCCGGGACGCTTGCGCACCGCCTCGAGGCCCTCGAGGACCGTGATCGCGCTGGCGTCGTAGTCGGCGCCGGCGGGCACCCCGGCCAGCTCTGCCTCGGCCGCGAGTCGGGCCGCCTCGGCCTGCGCTGCGGTGAGGTTCTCGCTGGGGTCCGAGTTGGGCGTGGCTCCCGGTGCGTCGTTCGGGGTGGTGCTCGGCGTGCTCTCGTGTGGCGTCTGGTCAGACTCGGACACGGTGCTCCTTCTCCGGTGGGGCAGCGCGCTCGGGGGTCGCCCCGGCGCGTCGCTGCTCCCTGCTCATGGCACGCGGCCGTTCTGGTGGAGACCAGCCGGCCGCGATTTCACCCCCCAGTCTACCTGTCAGGGTGGTCGCACAGGGCGTCAGGAGGCCCGTGAGCCACGATTTGAACCAAAAAAGGGCCCGGTTTGGAGTCCCGGTACGTCACCCCGTCCTCCAGAGCCAGATTTCGGGATTTCCGGCGTCCGCGAGCGGCTCGTGTGGGGCCCGTTCCGCAGGAGCACCGCCGGTATGGCCCGTCTGGGCCATTTTCCCCCATTCGGCCCTCGCGACAGGCAGCCGCCCACCTATCTTCTCGGCCATGCGGGGGAGACGTGTGTCCAAGGGCCTGACCGGGTCCGTCGTGCTGGTCGTGGCGGCCCTCGGGCTGTCCGGGTGTGGATCGGGGGTCGGTCTCTCGTCGGCCACCCTGACCACACCACCACCGATCCCCGGCGAGATCACCCAGACGGCGACCCGCACGGCGGTGCCTTCGCCGAGCACCTCCGCCTCGGCCGCCGGCACCTCCACGCCGAGGACCACCAGGTCGGCGAGCCCGAAGCCGGCAGCCTCGTCCACGACCGCCCTCCGCGGCGACGAGCAGCGCGTGACCGTCAAGCCCGCCGGCATCAGCTTCGCCGCCCCGATCGAGCTCGGCCGCGTCGACGCGGACGCCATGCTGACCCAGAACGCACAGGCGCCGGCCATGAAGGCGCTGGCCGCTCGACTCGGCGTCGGGACGACCGAGCTCAAGGACGGCCTGCTGCGTCAGACGGACACCATCCTGGTCGGTACGACGGTCGTCGTCGTGATGCACCTGCCGTACCAGGAGATCCCTGCGGACGACCTGCTGCGGCGCCAGCTGGAGTTCGGCTCGGGCGGCACGGTGACGAAGATCCGGCACGTGACGACGAAGGCCGGACCGGCCGTGCGCGCCAGCTACGTGATCACGTCGGGGACGAAGACCGTTGCCGGCGACGCGCTCATGGTCCGCACCGCGGACGGGATCGCCAACGTCTCGACGACGGCAGCCAGCGCCTCGCGCAGCGCGGCGGTCATGACCCGGATCATCCGGACGATTCAGGCCACCCGCTGACACCGCGACCTCGTCAGCCCTGACCGGTCAGTCGCCGAGGGTGCGACGGAACAGCTCACGCACCGGATCCGGTATGCCGTGCTCGGGCAACGTGACCTCGTCACCGTCCGGTGGGCAGGCCACGTGGTAGGTGAACGCGTCGGGGATGGTGCGCCCGCCCGGGCTCGCGGCCAGGGCGTGCAACCCGTCCTCGGCGAGCAGGCTGCGCCACTGGCTCGCATCGGGTTCGGGGAGCTCGGACAGCGCCACGGTGCGGGCCTGCCGCATCCCCGCGAGACCCCCGGTGCGCCGCACCTGGACGAGCTCGGCCGGCGCGGGAGCGGGGGAGGGGACGGTGGGGGACGGCACGGCCAGACCCTGGCCGGCGGTGACCGCGACCCCGACCTCGGCCCAGGCCTGCTCGACCGCCGTCGCCTGGCTGGACCCTGCGCCATACCTCGTGGTGGCGGCGGCCACGGTGAGGCGGGCGAAGGTGGCGAAGTCGCAGTCGGCGGCGATCCCGTCGCCGGTCAGGGTGTCGAACCAGATCTGGCCGGGTGCCTCCCAGGCGTTCCCGCCGATGGCGGTCGCCGCCAGGTAGAACGCGTGGTTGGGGATGCCGGAGTTGGTGTGGACCCCGCCGTTGTCGTCGGTGGTCTCGACATAACCGGCCATCGTGGCCGGCTGCGGGTCCTTGCCCAGCCGCGGGTCGTCGTACGCGGTGCCCGGCGCCTTCATCGAACGCAGCGCCACCCCCTTGATGTCCGCCGTGAACAGACCCGCCCCGATGAGCCAGTCGGCCTGTTCTGCGGACTGTCCGAGGGCGCGCTGGCGCACCAGTGACCCGAACACGTCGGACACGCTCTCGTTCAGCGCCCCCGACTGGCCCTGGTAGGTCAGTCCCGCGGTCAGCTCGGTCACGCCGTGGGTCAGCTCGTGGCCGATGACGTCGACACTGACGGTGAACCGGTTGAAGACCTCGCCGTCGCCGTCGCCGAACACCATCTGCGTGCCGTCCCAGAACGCGTTGTCGTAGTCCTTGCCGTAGTGCACCGTCGCGAGCAGCGGCAGCCCCTTGCCGTCGAGCGAGTCCCGGCCGTAGGCCTGCGAGTAGAGCGACCAGGTCTGGCCCAGGCCGTCGTAGGCCTCGTCGGCCGCGGGGTCGCCGGTGGCCGGCTCGCCCTCACGGCGAACCGTCGTGCCGGGAAGGGTCTCGGCCCCCTTGGCGTCACCGACGACGCGCTGCGGTCCGGACCCGTCGTCAGGGGCAGGACCAGTGGCTGACGGGGACGTCGTGGTGCCACCGGCAGCCCCGGTCGGGGAAGCGGCGGTGGGGCGTCCCTCACGGCGCGAACGGTGCTCGACGTCGCGGCGCAGGGTGTGCTCGGCCGACGCCGCAGCGTGGCCGTCGGCGGCGGCGAGCGCCTGCAGGAGGTACGGCGGGACGATCCCGCAGCGTGCTGATCCGGACATTTCGTTCATGGGTCCATGGTGCGCGGCCCCACCGACAACCGCCAGAGGTCGGCGGCGCCCGTCGCCATGCCGTCCGCCGTGGGGGACGGGTTCAGGCGGCGATGGTCGTCGAGTGTGCGAGGGCCTCCACGACGACGCGGCGCCAGCTCAGCCGGTTCAGGTCGGTGCGGCAGTGGGCGCCCCCGCACTCGCACGTCCAGGTCCAGGTGCCGCGGGCCTTGCTCACGACGGGGTGGTGGTGCGCGGTGTCGAGGTGACGTTGGCTTCGCATCACGATCTCCTGGGTGTCCGGGCCCCGGCGCTTCCGGGTGGCTCCACCCTCGCCCCGAACGGCTGGCCGCTCCGTGGCCCGGCAGACGCGCGGGATGTCGTCGTGCTGACACACGCCGAACCGCCGTGCCGGTTCAGAACCGGATGACCTGCCGTACGGCGCGTGCCGCAGCCAGCTCGTCCATCGCCTCGTTCACCTGGTCCAGCTCGATGGTCGAGGAGACGAGCGCCTCCACGGGCAGCCGTCCCTCGCGCCACCACTGGGCGAACACCGGGATGTCGCGGCGGGGGACGGCCGAGCCCAGGTAGCTGCCGATGACGGTCCGGGCCTCGGCGACGAGCTGCAGCGGCGAGATGCTGGCCCGGGCGTCGGGGTGGGGCAGCCCCACGGTGACGGTGCGGCCCCCCGGGGAGGTCGCAGCCAGCGCCGCCTCGAACGCCCTCGCGTTCCCGGCTGCCTCCACCACCACGTCGCCGCGGACGTCTCCTGCCCCCAGCTCCGCCGGGTCGAGCACCCGGGTCGCCCCCAGGTCGAGGGCCTGTGCGCGCTTGGCCGCGACCCCGTCGACGGCGATGACCTCGCCGGCGCCGAGGGCCACGGCGGTGAGCAGGGCCGCCATACCGACCCCGCCCAGGCCGACCACAAGGACGGACTGTCCGGGCTCGGGGGGCGCGGCGTTGAGCAGCGCACCCCCGCCGGTGAGCACGGCGCAGCCCAGCACCGCGGCGACATCGGGCGGGACGTCGTCCTCGACCGGCACCACGGAGCGGGTGTCGACGACGGCGTGGGTGGCGAACGCGGAGACCCCGAGGTGGTGGTGCACCGGGGCGCCGTCGCGCGAGAGGCGACGCCCGCCACCCAGCAGCTCACCGGCGCCGTTGCTCACCGAACCGGGACCGCACGGCATCCGGCCACCGGTCGCGCACCCCGGGCACGCCCCGCACCGGGGCAGGAACGTCATGACCACGCGCTGCCCCACGACCAGGTCGTCCACACCGGCCCCGACCGTGACGACTCGTCCCGCCCCCTCGTGACCGAGCAGCATCGGGACGGGGCGGGACCGGTTGCCGTCGACGACGGACAGGTCGGAGTGGCAGACGCCCGCGGCCTCCATCCGCACCAGCACCTCGCCCGGGCCCGGTCCGTCGAGGTCGAGCTCTCCGACCGTCAGGGGCCGGGTCTGCGCCCAGGGGCCGGCCCGGCCGACCTCCTCGAGGACCGCACCGGTGATCCTCACGCCCGCGCCAGGACGGCGTCGTCGAGCAGGTCGCGCACCACGGCCGGGATGGGGACGCTCGAGCGGGTCGTGCGGTCGATGTACACGTGGACCCAGTGCCCCAAGGCCGCCAGCTCGTCCGACCCGGCGTCGAACAGGCCCAGGGCGTAGGTGATGCTGCTGCGCCCCATCCGCTCGACCCGCACGCCGACGTCGAGGGGTCGGGGGTACTCCAGCTCACGGAGGTACCGGCACCCGGACTCGGCGACGACCCCGAGCTCGGGCAGCGCCATCACGTCGATCCGGGCACCCGCGATCAGCCAGCCGTTGATGGCGGAGTCGAACAGCTCGTAGTAGACGGCGTTGTTGAGGTGGCCGTACATGTCGTTGTCGGACCACCGGGTCGTCGCCGTGACCACGTGGTCGAAGTGCGCCCGGGTCAGGGAGCGCGGGTCCGGCCTCGATCCCGAGCCGTCGGTGGCAGTGCGGTCAGCGTCGGCCGTCATGGCTCGATCCTAGGCAGGCACGGCCCGGGCGACCTGCCCGGCGGCCTCAGCCGTAGGTGTCGCGGGGCCCGGGTCCGGTGCTGCGCCGGGGACCCTTGGACCACGAGGGTGCGCTGGGACCGACGATCTTCAGCGCCGCGACGGTGCCCTTGCCGACCTCCCCCTCGAGCCGGCCCATGATCGCCGACTCGAGCAGCTTGAGCTGCGTCGTCCAGGCGGTGGAGTCGGCCCGGACGGTGAGCACCCCGAGCTCGAACGTCACGGGCACGCAGTGCTGGGCGACCTCCTCCCCGACGATCTGCGGCCACCGGCCCATGACCGAACCCACCGCGACGTCGACCTTCCAGCCGCGGTCGGACAGCAGCCGGTCCATCTGGTCGCCGAGCAGCAGGGGGTCGCGCCCGTCGCGCGGCGTCCTGCTGGGGACCCCGGGCTGGCGTCGGCGCATCGGCTTGAGCCCCGGCCGAAGTCCCTTGTCCCGGGCGGCTGCCCGCGCGCGCTGCAGGGCGGCACTCGCCGCGTCCTCGACCGACCCCGCCGCCTCACCGGAAGCTGTGGGCTCGCTGGGCTCGGTCGGCAGGCCGGGCTGGGCAGGCTCTGAGGGAGCCGCGTCCGTGTCGCCTGCGGCCGAGGTCTGCAGCAGGGGCTCGGGAAGGTCCTCGCCGGGGTCCTCACTCACGCAGGCTCACCTCACCCAGCCTCACGGCATACGTCCGGCCGGTCAACGTGCTCGGCACGTCGGCGTCCACGGCCGCGGTGATGAGCACCTGCTCGCAGTCGGCCACCATCGCGGCCAGCCGCTCGCGGCGGCCGGAGTCCAGCTCGGCGAACACGTCGTCGAGGATGAGGACCGGGTCGTCGCCGAGGTCGTGCCGCAGCAGCTGGTATGCCGCCAGCTTCAGTCCCAGCGCGAACGACCAGCTCTCGCCGTGGCTGGCGTAGCCCTTGGCGGGGAGCTCGCCGAGGGACAGGACCAGGTCGTCCCGGTGCGGGCCGGCCAGGGACATGCCGCGTTCGACCTCGCGCTCACGCAGCTCGCCCAGGGTCTCGAGGATCTCGGTGCGGAGCTGGTCGATCTCGGGCACCTCGCCCGCCGCGAGGGACGCGGAGGCGGCCTCACGCAGGGAGCTCTTGTAGGAGACGCGGGCGTCGGACTGGCCGGCGCTCACCTCGTCGTAGGCCTTCGTGAGGTAGGGGCCGAGGTCGCGCAGCAGGCGCAGCCGGGCGTACAGCAGCTGCGACCCGACGGTGGCGAGGTGCTCGTTCCAGATGTCGAGGGTGTGCAGCGCCGAGGCGCGCGCGTCCTCGACGGGTTCGTCGGTGGGCCGCGGCGGCGGCCGACGCTGTCCTCGGCGCAGCACCGGGGCGGCCGACTTCAGCAGGGCGTTGCGCTGCTTGAGGATCTTGTCGTAGTCGGCGCGGACGCTGGCCCAGCGCGGCTGCCGGGCCACGAGCAGGTCGTCGAGGAACTTGCGCCGCTCGCTCGGGTCGCCCTTGACCAGGGCCAGGTCCTCCGGCGCGAAGAGCACGGTCCGCAGGGTGCCGAGCACGTCGCGCGGCCGCCCTGCCGGGGAGCGGCCGAGGCGGGCCCGGTTAGCTCGCCCGGGGTTGAGCTCGAGCTCGACCATGGTCTCCCGACCGTCCCGCACGACGGCCCCCCGGATGACGGCCTGCTCCGCCCCGAACCGCACCAGCGGCTGGTCGGTCGCCACCCGGTGGCTCGACAGGGTCGCGAGGTAGCCGATCGCCTCGACCAGGTTCGTCTTGCCCTGGCCGTTGAGGCCGACCAGCGTCGTCACCCCGGGCTCGAGCGGCAGCTCGGCCGTGACGTAGCTGCGGAAGTCGGAGACGGTCAGGTGGCGGACGTGCACGGTCGACCGATCAGGTGCTCGACGGATGGGTGGACGGGCGGACGGGTCCGCCGACGGGCGCCATACCCCGGGGGTGGGTCAGCTCGACTTCTTCGCTGCGCGCTTGCGGGTCGGGCTGGTCGCGCCGGTGCCGGACGACGGGCCCGCGGCCGCGGCCTTGCGGCCCTTGGCAGCAGCCTTGGCCGCGCTCCTGGTGGGCTTCTCGTGGGCGGCAGCCTTGGCGGCGACGGCCTTCTCGTGCTTGGGAGCACCGTCGGCGCGCAGCTTCTCGCCCTCGGCGACGGACATGACCTGGTGGCCACCGAACCCGCCACGCAGCGCGGCGACCGCCTGCATCGTCGGCGACTCCTGCTGGCGCGAGGCGAACCGCGAGAACAACGACGCCGAGATGACGGGCATGGGCACCGAGTTGGCGATGGCCTCCTCGACGGTCCAGCGACCCTCGCCCGAGTCGACGGTGTAGCCGGAGACGTCCTCGAGGTGCGGGTTCTTCTCCAGCGCGTCGACGAGCAGGTCGAGCAGCCAGGAACGGACGACCGTCCCGCGGGTCCAGGCCTTGAAGGCACCGGGGACGTCGGTGACGATGTCCTTGGCCTCGAGCAGCTCGTAGCCCTCGGCATAGGCGGCCATCAGGCCGTACTCGATGCCGTTGTGGACCATCTTCGTGTAGTGCCCGGCGCCGACCTTGCCGGCGTGGACGAAGCCCTCTTCGCGCGGGCCCTCGGGGCGCAGGGCGTCGAAGATCGGCATGGCCTTCTTCACGTTGGCCGCGGTGCCGCCGACCATGAGGCCGTAGCCGTTCTCCAGGCCCCAGATGCCACCGCTGACACCGCAGTCGACGTAGCCGATGCCCTTGGACTTGAGCAGCTTCTCGTTCTCGAAGTCGTCGGTGAAGCGGCTGTTGCCACCGTCGATGACCATGTCGCCCTTGTCGAGCAGGTCACCGAGCTTGGCGACGGTCTCCCTGGTCGGCTCGCCGGCCGGGACCATCACCCACACGGTGCGGGGGGCGTCGAGCTTCTTGACCAGGGCCGCCAGCGTCTTCACGTCGGAGACAGCAGGGTTGTGGTCGAAGCCGACCACCTCGTGGCCCGCGCGGCGGATGCGCTCGCGCATGTTGCCGCCCATCTTGCCGAGGCCGATCAGACCGAGCTGCATGTGACGACGCCTTTCGTGTGGGGGCGGGGTCCGCGAGGGAGGACCTCCGTGGCGCACGGCATACCGCGCCGTGCGCGTAGGTCAGGCTACGCCCGGGTGAGCTCAGCTCGCGAAGCGGACGGGCATGAGGACGTAGCGGTACGACGTGTCGGCCTCGCCGTCCAGCTCGTCCTGGCCCGAGAGCACCGCCGGGCGAGACGGCTGGGTGAACGACAACCGGGAGAACTCGGTGCCGACGGCGCCGAGGCCGTCGAGCAGGAACTGCGGGTTGAACGCGATCTCGATCTCGGGACCGGTCAGCGTCGACTCGACCGCCTCGGAGGCCTGGGCGTCGTCACCGGTGCCGGCCTCGATGGCGACCTGGCCGTCGGTGAACCGCAGCCGGACGGGGGTGTTGCGCTCGGCGACCAGGGCCACGCGCTTGACGGCCTCGACGAGGTCGGAGGTCTTGATGACCGCCTCGGTGTCGACGCTGGAGGGGAAGATCGACGTCACCTTGGGGTACTCGCCGTCCAGCAGGCGGGTGGTCGTCCGGCGCTGGCCGGCCTCGAAGCCCACCAGCCCGTCGCCGCCGGCGGACGAACCGAGCGCCACCTCGATCGAGCCGGAGGCACCGAGCGCCTTGGCCGTCTCGGAGAGCGTGCGGGCCGGCACCAGCGCGAGGTGCTGGGCGTCGGTGGCCTCGGGGTTCCAGGTCAGCTCACGCATGGCCAGCCGGTAGCGGTCGGTGGCGAGCAGCGTCATCTTGTCGCCGTCGATCTCGACGCGGACGCCGGTGAGGATCGGCAGCGTGTCGCCGCGGTCGGCAGCGATGGCGACCTGGCCGACGGCCTCGGTGAAGACCTTGCCGTCGATGTGGCCGCTGGCGGTGGGGGAGGTGGGCAGGGTCGGGTAGTCGTCGGCCGGCATCTGCATCAGGCTGAAGCGCGACGAACCACAGGTCACCGCGACCTTGTTGCCGTCGGTGGCGACGTCGACCGGCTTGGTCGGCAGGTTGCGCGAGATGTCGGCGAGCAACCGCCCCAGCACGAGGACGGTGCCGCTCTCCGCGACGTCCGCGGCGACGGTGATCTTGGCGGAGACCTCGTAGTCGAAGGCCGACAACGTGAGGGTGCCCTCGTCGTTCGCCTCGAGGAGGACCCCGGCCAGGACCGGGACCGGGGGGCGGGCGGGGAGCCCTCGGGCCACCCAGGTCACGGCGTCGGCGAGGACCTCACGTTCGACCCGGAACTTCACCGTCGCTACCTGCCCTTCACGTGCGGCCCCGCCGCCTAAACACCACGAATGTGATTGCGCACTGACCCTAGTGCTCGCGCTGCGGTCGGCCAACCCGGATCGAGGATTCGCCTTTCGTGTGATCTGCACGGGGTCGGGGGCAGGATTGGTACTCGGGGCTGGATCTCTGAGTTGAGGGATCTCGTCATCGTTGTAGGGGGTGTGCACTCTGTGGACGGGGCGCGTCGGCGCAGGTCAGCGGGCCGATCCCCCTGTGCACACCGCGTGGACGCCGCGCCGGACCGATGGGTCCGGGCTGTGGAGGCCGATCCCGCGCCCACAGCGTCTCCACACGACACTCCCGGGCTGTCCCCAGCTCCGCGGTGTGTCGTGCACCGGTTGTCCACAGGTTGTCCACCGGTGTGCAGAAGGATCAGCCGAACGGATGAGAGACAGGGGGCCGCCACACATACCCACAGACTTGTCCACAGGTGTGGACCACGGGGACTTGGCCGGGATTGTCTGCTTTCCCGTGCTCAACGGCGGCGGGCCCGTGCTCCGGCACTGCCGGGTGGCGTCACGTGTCGGGAGGATGAACGAGCACGCACAGCTGTGGAGAGTGCTGTGGACAACTGGGGACAGCCTGAGGACAAGCCGTGGATGACGGGGGTTCAGGACGACAGGACGAGACGGCGCGCGATCGTCACCATCGAGGCGAAGTAGGCGTCCTTGTCGGTGACCGTGTCCGCCCCGAGCTGCTCGAACAGCTCGGTCGACAGCGTTCCCATGACCAGGGACCAGGCGGCGAGGCCGGTCACGAGCGTGCGCGCGTCGACCCCGCTGCCCTCGAAGAACTCGCTGCGCACCATGGTTCCGACTGCTCGTTCGGCCAGGTCCGTGGCATCCCCTCCGTCCTCGCCCGTCGCCAGCTGCCCGGATCGGGTGGCGTCCGCGAGCAGCCGGACGAGGAGCAGCTGCACCCGGGTGCCGGGTTCGGTCGTGCGCTCGGAGGGGGCGTCGTAGTCCGGGACCGGCGACCCGTACACGAGGGCGTACTCGTGCGGGTGGGCCAGGGCCCAGGTGCGCAGGCCGTGCGCGATCGCGTCCCAGCGTCCGCCGAGGTCGTCGTCCGGTATGGCGGCGTGCGCCTCCTCGACCGCGTCGCCGAGCGAGGTGTACGCGGCGACGATGAGCAGCGTGAGCAGGTCGTCCCGGTTGGCGACGTACCGGTAGAGCGCCGAGGACACCATGCCCAGGTCGCGCGCGACGGCCCGCAGCGACAGGGCGGCTGCGCCGTCCCGGGCGAGGTGGCGTCGGCCGGCTTCGAGGATCTCCTCCTCCATCGCGGCGCGGTTGCGGGCACGGATCCCCATGGGGGCGGACCCGGTGCGGGGGGCGTCATCGGTGGGCACCCGCCCATCCTGCCAGTTCAGTGAGCAGGTGTCACGAATGTGAGCAGTGCTCTTGACGAGGGGCCGTTCCCGGGTGTCTACTTCGAGAAACAGAGAGCAGTGCTCACATTTGAGGATCAAGGAGCTGGTGGTCATGGCGAAGTACGTGGTGATGGGGGCAGGGGCGGTCGGGCAGAACACAGCCCGTGCGCTGGTGGCGGCAGGGCACGAGGTGAGGCTGGTGTCGCGGTCCGGGCGGGGTGCACACCTCCACGGGGTCGAGCCGGTCGCCGCTGACGCGACGGATGCTGACCGGGTCACCGAGCTGACCCGCGGGGCGGATGCCCTGGTCAACGCCCTCAACCCGCCGGACTACTCGACGTGGGACCGCGACTGGCCCCCGCTGGCGGCGTCCCTGCTCAGCGCCGCCGAGCGCACGGGTGCCGGGCTGGTCATCGTCGGGAACCTCTACGGCTACGGCCGGGTCGACGGGCCGATGACCGAGCAGACCCCGCTCGTGCCCAACGGGCACAAGGGTGCGCTGCGCGTGCGGATGTGGGAGGACGCCCTCGCCGCCCAGGCCGCGGGCCGGGTCCGCGTCACCGAGCTGCGGGCCTGCGACTACACCGGGCCGGGCATCGGCGGGCGGATGAGCATGCTCCAGGAGCTGGTCGTCACCCCGGTGGTCCGTCGTCGGCCGGTGTGGCTGCTCGTGGGTGACCCCGACGCAGCCCACACCTGGACCGACGTCCGTGACACCGGCCGGCTCGCCGCCCTGCTCGCCCAGGACGACCGGGCCTGGGGACGGGCGTGGCACGTCCCCAGCGCACCGGCCCGCTCGATGCGTCAGGTCGCAGGTGAGGTCGCGGCCCTGGTGGGGCGCAGGACGCCGGCCGTGCGCGCCATACCGGCTCCCGTGGTGAAGGGGATGGGGCTCGTGGTGCCGTTCCTGCGCGAGCTGGCCGAGACCCGGCACCAGTTCGACCGCCCGTTCGTGCTCGACTCCTCCGAGACCGAGCGCGTCTTCGGTATGGCGCCCACGCCGTGGGAGCAGACCCTCGCCGACACGGTGGCCTTCGTGCAGGACCCTGCTGCTGTTCCCGGCGCCGCCGGGAACGGGATCAGCGAGACTGCTGCTTGATCCGGTTGGTCAGCTCGGTGACCTGGTTGTAGATCGCCCGGCGCTCGGCCATGAGCTGGCGGATCTTCTTGTCGGCGTGCATGACCGTGGTGTGGTCGCGGCCGCCGAACTGCTGGCCGATCTTCGGCAGGGACAGGTCCGTCAGCTCGCGGCAGAGGTACATCGCGATCTGGCGGGCCGTCACGAGCACCCGCGAGCGCGACGTTCCGCACAGGTCCTCGATGGTGAGCCCGAAGTAGGCCGCCGTCTGGGCCATGATCGTCGCGCTCGTGATCTGCGACCCCTGCTCGTTGGGGATGAGGTCCTTGAGCACGATCTCGGCCAGGCCCATGTCGACGCTCTGCCGGTTGAGGCTGGCGAACGCGGTGACGCGGATCAGGGCGCCCTCGAGCTCGCGGATGTTCGTCGAGATCCGGCTCGCGATGAACTCGAGCACCTCGTCGGGGGCGCTCATCCGCTCCTGGATGGCCTTCTTGCGCAGGATGGCGATGCGCGTCTCGAGGTCGGGGGGCTGGACGTCGGTGAGCAGGCCCCACTCGAACCGGCTCCGCATCCGCTCCTCGAACCCGGACAGCAGCTTGGGGGGCAGGTCGCTGGTGATGACGACCTGCTTGTTGGCGTTGTGCAGGGTGTTGAAGGTGTGGAAGAACTCCTCCTGCGTCTGCACCTTGCCCTGCAGGAACTGGATGTCGTCGATGAGCAGCACGTCGACGTCGCGGTAGCGGCGCTGGAAGTTGCTCGCCTTGTCGTCGCGGATGCTGTTGATGAAGTCGTTGGTGAACTCCTCGGAGTTCACGTAGCGCACCTTGACGTGCGGGTAGAGGTTGCGCGCGTAGTGCCCGATCGCGTGCAGCAGGTGGGTCTTGCCCAGCCCGGACTCGCCGTAGACGAACAGCGGGTTGTACGCCTTGGCCGGCGCCTCGGCGACGGCGACCGCTGCCGCGTGGGCGAACCGGTTGCTCGCCCCGATGACGAAGGTGTCGAAGGTGTACTTGGGGTTGAGCCGGGTCGCCGACTCGTCGGTGATGCTCGGGACCTCGTCGCGGGGACGCCGCTGCGCGGGAGCCGGTCCGGGAGCCTGGGCCGCCTGCTCGCCCGAGGGGTCCGGCCGCTCGTCGGGGTCGACCCGGTGCGCGGGCTGGTGCTGCGGCTCACGCTGGCTCGGGGCCCAGCCGTTGTTCTCGAGGTGGCCGACCTCCCGCGGGCTCTCGCCGTACCCCGCGTCGCGGAAGTTCGCCGGGGCCTCGCCGTACCCGCCGTAGGAGGCGGTACCGCCGCGCTGCTCACCACGCTGGTCGGGCAACCCGACGGTGTCCTCGACGTAGTGGTCCTCGTCGAGCGAGGGGTCGACGGTGACCGCGAGCTGCACCTGCGTGCCGAGCTGGGAGGACAGCGCACGGGTCACCGCGTCGCGGACCCGCTGCTCGACGACGTCCTTGGTGTAGTCGTTCGGCACCTTGACCAAGGCGGTCCCATCGAGCAGGCCCGAGAGCCGGGCCAGTGCGAGGAACGCGCGTTCGCGGACGGGCAGACCGTCGGCGTCGAGGGAGGCGATGGTGTTCTGCCAGATCTGAGCAAAGTCCAGATCGGCCTCACTCACAGGTCCCACATCCCTTTCGACGGTGTCCGCGTTGCTGCCCTGTCGCAGGGTCATGGTGTCCGGTCCACACTGTGCCTCATCCACATGGTTATCCACAACCTGTGGGCAAGGACCGGGACGAGGACGGACGCTAACAACATCAGCCCCCGCGGAGCAAGCCACACTCCGGAAAATTTGCCTGTCCCGGGCAAATTCGGGGCAGAGCCTCGGCGTGTCCGCGTGGACGTCGCCCCCGGCGGTGTTAAAGCGGGGTGGTTCGTCCCGTGTGCCGCCCGCCGACGGGCTGGTTTGACCCTGCCGTTCACGCTCGCGTACCTTGGAGCAGGCCTGTCGGCCGTTTTCGCATGCCCGTGACACCCCGTGGTCGCTCCCTTCCAGGAGCCGGTCGCGGCGCGGGTTTCCGATTGCGGCCGCGTGCCCCCCACCAGCACTCAGCAGGCCAACCGGGCCTGACCAGTAACGGAGAAACCTCGTGAGCAAGCGTACTTTCCAGCCGAACAACCGTCGCCGGGCCAAGACCCACGGCTTCCGCCTGCGGATGCGCACCCGTGCGGGTCGCGCCATCCTGTCGGCTCGTCGCGCCAAGGGCCGCTCCGAGCTCTCCGCCTGAGGCAGTCCCTGTGCTGCCCGCAGGGCACCGGCTCCGCACGAGCTCGGAGTTCTCGGCAGCGCTCAGGGGCCCCAGGGGAGCCCGAGCAGGCTCCACGCTCATCGTGGTCCATGCAGGACAGACCGACGCGCGCGCGGGACAACCGCCGCGGGTCGGTTTTGTCGTCTCCAAGGCCGTCGGTGGCGCAGTGGTGCGCAACCGGACCAAGCGTCGGCTGCGGGCGCTGATGGCGGCCCGTCTCAGCGACGTCCCGGCCGGTACGGACCTCGTCGTCCGGGCGAATCCCGCTGCGGCGCAGGCGAATTCGGCGCAGCTCGGGGCCGAGCTGGACCGGGTCCTGCCGAAGGTCCTCGCTCGGGTGGGGTCGGGTCGGCGATGAGGTCCGTCGGCAAGGTCGTCACGACTCCGCTGATCGGCCTGATCGTGCTCTACCAGCGGTTCGTCTCCCCGATGCGGCCCCAGACGTGCCGGTACTACCCCTCCTGCTCTGCCTACGCAGTCACCGCCCTCCAGCGATTCGGTCCCGTCAAGGGAACCTGGCTCGCCCTGAAGCGGTTGGGCAGGTGTCATCCCTGGACCGCCGGGGGTGTCGACCATGTGCCAGCCCAGTCAGCACGACCCGCCCAGCCCGCAGCCCAGCGGTAGGGCACCAGACCTGCCGGCCACGCGTCATACGCACTGCATGGTCGGAACCACTGGTGGGACGTCAGCCCGACGGCCCACCACCAGATTGAGGACACCATGAGCTTCAGTGATCTGATCTACCCGTTCGAATGGATCGTCGCGTGGATCCTGTACGGCTGGCACAGCCTGTTCGACACGATCGGGATCCCGCCGGACTCGGGCGCGGCGTGGGTGCTGTCGATCATCGGCCTCGTGGTGGTCATGCGGGCGGCGATGATCCCGCTGTTCGTCAAGCAGATCCACGCCTCCCGGCGGATGCAGCTCATCCAGCCCGAGATGCAGAAGATCCAGGCCAAGTACAAGGGCAAGACCGACCCGGACTCCCGTCAGGCGATGACGCAGGAGACGATGGACCTGTACAAGCGGACCGGGACCAACCCGTTCAGCTCGTGCCTGCCGATCCTGCTGCAGTCCCCGTTCTTCTTCGGCTTGTTCCGTGTCCTCAACGGCCTGCAGAAGATCGCCTCGGGCGAGACCCAGCCGATCGGTCCGATCAGCCGCACCCTGGCCGGTCAGGCGGAGCAGTCGACGCTCTTCGGTGCCCAGCTCTCCGACAAGTTCATCGGTGCGGACAGCCTGACCACGCAGATCGTCACCATCGTGCTCATCGTGCTGATGTCGGCCTCCACGTTCACCACCCAGCGTCAGCTGATGATGAAGAACATGCCGGCCTCAGCGCTGGACAACCCCTTCGCCAAGCAGCAGAAGATGCTGCTCTACCTGATGCCGTTGTTCTTCGCCATCTCCGGCGTCAACTTCCCCATCGGTGTCCTGCTCTACTGGCTCACCACCAACGTGTGGTCGATGTGCCAGCAGTTCTACGTCATCCGCAAGATGCCCGCCCCGGGTTCGCCGGCGGAGAAGGCCATGCAGGAGCGTCGGGCCAGGCGCGGCAAGCCGGTCGAGGAGTTCCGGGTCAAGGGACTCGACAAGCCCGAGGAAGAGGCTCCCAAGGCGTCCGGCCAGCGGCAGCAGCCGAGCCGGAACAAGAAGAAGAAGACGAGTGCCGCAGGCAAGCCGAAGCCGGCCACCGCGAGCTCGCCCGTGCAGGAATCCAAGCCGCAGACCGACAACTGAGAGCGATGACCATGACCGAGCACCACGACACCGTCGTCGACGAGACCAGCCAGGCCGGCCAGACCGAGGTCGCGGCGAGCACCGACGCGACCCCCGCGGGTGACGCCACCGACGCGCACGCCGCCGAGACGGACACCGTCAGCGCGCACTCCGAAGCCTCCGAGGCCGACACCGACTCCGACTCCGACGATGCCACCGACGCGACCGACGCCCACGACGCAGGAGCCTCCGGCTCGACCTCCCGTCGTCGCCCCGCCAAGACCGCTGACCTCGAGCGGGAGGGCGAGGTGGCAGCCGACTTCCTCGAGACCCTGCTGGACATCGCCGACCTCGACGGCGACATCGACGTGGACGTCGATGGAGACCGTGCTGCCGTCTCCATCGTCGACTCCGACGAAGGGCGGGTGCCCCGCCGCCTCGTCGGACCGGACGGCAAGGTCCTCGACGCGCTGCAGGAGCTCACCAGGCTCGCGGTGCAGTCCGCGACCGGTGAGCGCAGCCGCCTCATGCTCGACGTGGCCGGCCACCGCGCCGAGCGACGAGCGGCGCTGGTGACCATCGCCCAGAAGGCCATCGCCGACGTCAAGGCGACGGGCCAGCAGGCGTCGCTGGAGCCGATGACCGCGTTCGAGCGCAAGGTGGTCCACGACGAGGTGCTCGCCGCCGGCCTGGTGTCGGAGTCGGACGGGGTCGAGCCTCGCCGTTTCGTCGTCGTGCTGCCGGGCTGACGCGGTTTCACGTGAAACAGCGCCGATAAGGCGCCGCCCGACGGGCGCAGGACCGGGACACCGGACCTGCGCCCGTCGCGCATTTTCCCCTCGCCGGACCCGGCCCCTACGCTGGTCGGCGCAGCCCGATCGATTCGACCCCGAGGTGACATGAGCGACCAGCCCGCCCCCAGAGACGCCGCCGAGGCTCCGCTCATCGCGCCCGCTGCACCCGCGGCGGCCGCGGTGGTCTTCGGGGACCGCCTCGCCGTGGCCGAGGCGTTCGCCGCGATCCTGGCCGACACCGGGGTGTCGCACGGCCTCATCGGTCCCCGTGAGGTCCCGATCCTGTGGGAGCGGCACATCCTCAACTGCGCCGTGGTGCACGAGGCCTTCCCTGAGGGCGCGGCGATCGTGGACGTGGGATCCGGGGCCGGGCTCCCCGGCCTGGCGCTGGCCATCGCGCGCCCTGACCTGCACCTGCACCTCGTCGAACCCATGCTGCGCCGCACGACCTGGCTGTCCGACACCATCGAGGCGCTCGGTCTGACCAACTGCACGGTCCACCGGGGCCGGGCCGAGGAGTTCCACGGAGTGCTGTCCGTCGAATGGGCCACCGCTCGAGCGGTGGCCAGGATCGACAAGCTGGCCCGGTGGACGTTCCCCCTCCTGGCTGCCGGTGGAACGCTCGTCGCCCTGAAGGGCAGCAGCGCCGACGACGAGCTGGAGGCGGCCGCACCCCTGCTCCGCAAGCTCGGCATGGTGGGATCGCAGGTGCAGCGCTACGGAGGCGACCTGCTGGAGGTTCCCACGGTCACGCTGGAGCTCGTCGTGAAGCCCCGCCCGGCGACCAAGGCGGAGGCTCGTCGCGCCAAGAAGGCGACGCGGCCGGGAACAGCCTCCCGACGCGACGCCTGAGCCCGCGCTGGACGCAACGGGACCAAGCGGTCAGACCGGACGAGGACCCGCGTGGTGCGGCGGGATCGAGCGCGTTTGTGAGGCCACCCCCACGTAGGGTTGGATGATGCCCATGGCCAACGAGGTGACCGCGTGACGACAGCAGCGCTGCAGCTGAACCGGGGTCTGGGATGGCCCGGACGTCAGGCGGGCCCCAGCACCGCCGTGGGTTGGCCCAACGTCTCCGACGAGCAGGAGCAAGCCGTCGAGAGCCAGACCAGCGACGCAGCTGACGCTTTTGTTTCACGTGAAACAGACGACGCCACCCGGGCTGATGTCAACGATGTCGGGGCGACAGGTCCTGTCCCTGCGGGTACGGCAGCCGCCACGTCGCCCATGGTGACCGCGCCAGTTTCACGTGAAACCGGGTCCGCGTCGGAGTCGCCAGTCGCCGGTGAGCCTACGCCGTCGCACGTCGGGGACTCGGCCGCGGCCGAGGACGCCCTGGCGGCTGTCGTTTCACGTGAAACAGAGCAGCGGGAAGAGCTTGCGTCGTCCCTTCCGCACGGGGACCACGACACCCCGCTGGCGCGCGCTGTCGCCGAGGACGCCCGCAAGCGGATCGCCCTCACGGGGCGGGTCTTCCCGAAGCCGCCGACCACCCGCGTGCTCACCGTCGCGAACCAGAAGGGCGGGGTCGGCAAGACGACCACGACGGTCAACGTCGCGGCTGCCCTGGCGCAGGCCGGGCTCACGGTGCTGGTCATCGACATCGACCCGCAGGGCAATGCCAGCACCGCGCTGGGCATCGACCACCACGCAGAGGTCCCGAGCATCTACGACGTGCTCGTCGAAGGAACGCCGATGATGGACGTGGTACAGGAGTGCCCCGACATCCCGGGCCTGTGGTGCGCACCCGCCACGATCGACCTGGCGGGTGCCGAGATCGAGCTGGTCTCGCTCGTGGCGCGAGAGACCCGTCTCCAGCGCGCCATCACCGCCTACCTCCTGCAGGCGGAGTCGTCGGACCGTCCCACGCCGGACTACGTCCTCATCGACTGCCCGCCCAGCCTCGGTCTGCTCACGGTCAACGCCTTCGTCGCGGCCCAGGAGGTCTTCATCCCGATCCAGTGCGAGTACTACGCGCTCGAGGGTCTCTCCCAGCTGCTCAAGAACATCGAGCTGATCCGCAACCACCTGAACCCCACGCTGCACGTGTCGACCATCCTGCTCACCATGTATGACGCTCGGACGAGGCTGTCGGCCCAGGTGGCCGACGAGGTCCGCACCCACTTCCCCGAGCAGGTCCTGCGCAACACGGTGCCGCGGTCCGTGCGCATCTCCGAGGCGCCCAGCCACGGCCAGACCGTGATGACGTACGACCCGAACTCCAGTGGCGCGCTCTCGTACCTCGGCGCCGCCGCCGAGCTCGCCGACCGTGGGGCAGCCGGCCCCGTCCCCCCGCCCGCCCCCGCGCAGAACTGACAAGGAACCCCCACATGAGCGAGAAGCGTCGCGCCCTCGGCCGGGGCCTGGGTGCCCTCATCCCCAACGCCCCGACCTCTCCGACCTCGAGCCGTCCGGTCGACGTGTTCTTCCAGGACCAGCGGCCGGCCACGACGGTGGACCGTGCGCAGGAGACCCCGGCAGGCGAGGAGACCCTCACGGAGGGCCCGGACGCGACGACCTCGGTCGAGGGCGGCGCCGCCGAACGGCGGACCGAGACCCCCGAGCGGCCCACGGCCGACGAGAGCGGGGACGGGGCAGGGTCCGAGGGGGCAGCTGACGGGGAGGGTGCCACCGCACCCCGGCAGGAGGCGGACGCCACGGACGCCTCGGTCGTGGACCGTACCGGCGGCCGTGGTCTCGCGCCGGTGCCGGGGGCGTCGTACGGCGACCTCCCGGTGGGGTCGATCCGGCCCAACCCGAAGCAGCCACGGTCGGTCTTCGACGAGGACGCCATGGCCGAGCTCGTCCACTCGATCAGCGAGATCGGGGTCCTCCAACCGATCGTCGTACGACCCATTCCCGCAGGTCAGGGGCCTGACGACCTCGACAACGCGCCCGAGGGCGTCATCTACGAGCTCATCATGGGTGAGCGCCGCTGGCGGGCGTCGCAGGAGGCCGGCAAGAGCACCGTGCCGGCGATCGTCAAGGAGACCGACGACGACGACCTGCTGCGCGACGCGCTCCTGGAGAACCTCCACCGCAGCCAGCTCAACGCGTTGGAGGAGGCTGCGGCCTACCAGCAGCTCCTCGAGGACTTCGGCTGCACGCACGATGAGCTCGCCGGACGGATCGGCCGGTCCCGGCCCCAGATCTCCAACACCTTGCGCCTGCTCAAGCTGCCCCCGCTCGTCGCCCGCCGGGTGGCCGCCGGGGTGCTCTCGGCCGGGCACGCCCGGGCCCTGCTGTCGCTCGACGACGGTGCGGGTATGGAGCGCCTGGCCCAGCGGATCGTGGCCGAGGGGCTGTCGGTGCGCTCGGTCGAGGAGATCGTCGCCCTGGGCGGGGACCAGGAGAAGGCCAAGCCCCGTCGTCCCCGCGCAGGGAACCGCCATCCTCAGCTCGACGACCTCGCCGCCCGCCTGTCCGACCGGTTCGACACCCGCGTCAACATCGCCCTCGGCCAGCGCAAGGGCAAGCTCACCGTGGAGTTCGCGTCGGTGGAGGACCTCAACCGCATCGTCGACATGCTTGGCGTCGACCGGAGCGCCTGACTCCGCGACGCCCACACCCGGCAGGCCTCGGCGGCCCGGCCGCTGGCTGCCGGCCGCCGTGAGCGGGGCGCTCGCCGGCGTCGATGTTTCACGGGAAACATGGCGTCCAGAGGCGCCGGCGGCCCATCTTGGCCATCACCGGAGACGACGAATCCCCTTGACCAGCAAGGGGATTCGTCAGTTGAAGGCGTTGCGTTGGCCGGTCGGGTCAGCGGTGCGCGGCGAGGTAGGCGCGCAGGTCGCCGAGGTGCAGGACCCCGGTCTTGGCGGTGTCGTCGTCACCTAGGTAGAGCCGCTGGAGGCTGACGAGCACGGCCTCGGCGAGGGTGTCGCGGAAGGCCGGGTCGGCCAGCCGGGCGGCGTCGGCGGGGTGCGAGAGGTACCCGGCCTCGATGCGGACCGCAGGCATCGTCGTCTGCTGGAGCAGGGTCCAGGAACGCCCGTGCGAACGGCAGTTGGCGAGCCCGGTGCGGGCGACGATCTCGCGCAGCACGAGGTCGGCCATGTGCTCGCCGATGGCCGACCAGGACGTCGTCCGGTCGCGGCCGAAGAAGAACGTGGCCACCCCGCTGGCGTCGGCGGCGTCGTGCGAGTCGGCGTGCAGCGACAGCAGCAGGTCGGCGCCGGCGGCGTTGGCGATGGCCGCGCGCTCCTCCTCGGTGGGGCAGGTGTGCTCGGTGCGGGTGTAGACCACCGCGACACCGATGGCGGTCAGGCGACCCTCGATGCGGCGGGCGAGGTCCATGACCAGGTCGGCCTCGACCAGTCCGTTGGCAGCGGCTCCGGTGTTGTCGCCGCCGTGCCCGGGGTCGAGCACGACGGTGCGCCCGCTGAGGTTGTGCCCGGAGCGACGGACCCGCTCCCGCTCGCGCAGCACGTTGGCGGAGCCGCCGGACACCGAGCGTCGCAGGTCCTCGAACGCGCGCAGCGTCTCCGGGCCCACCGACCCGTCCCCGGGCAGGCCGTACGCACGCTGGAAGCTGCGCACCGCGCGCTCGGTCTCGGGGCCGAACCGTCCGTCGACCCGGCCGGAGGCGAACCCGAGCGTGTTGAGCCGTTCCTGGAGCGCCACGACGTCCTCGCCGCGCAGCAGGTGGCCGGGCGTGTGGACGAGGATGCGGTCCCCCAGGGTCCAGCGGGCGCCGTCGATGGCGCCGAACGTCTCCACGCCCACGACACCGTCGACGATGAGGCCCTTGTGCTGCTGGAAGGCGCGCACGGCACGCAGGAGGCCCTCGTCATAGACGTCGGGGTCGGGGGAGCCGGCCATCAGCTCGGTGAGCTCGGGCAGGGCGTCCGAGGCGAGGGCGGCGAGCCGGGTGCGGACGTCGAGCACCGCGGGTCCGCGGCTCCCGAGGCCGAGCAGGCCGTTCTTGCTGTCGGACACGCAGCCTCCTCGCGGAACGTGGTCGGGACCTCGTCGAGGTCGGCATCGGTGCAGGTCAGGGGTGGTCCGCAGGAGCGAGCCGGGATCCTGCCGCAACCGGCGGGACGGGGTGGGACACAGGTGGCCGGCTGTCCGGTGGGGTCGGCGCGGCCGGGTCGTGCAGGGACCGACTCTAGGTCAGCGGAGGGGGTTCATCCAACCGAAACCGCTGGACGAGGACCCCTCGGAACGCGTCAGCCGGCCGGCCCCGAGGGGGTCGGCCGGCTGACGGACGCCTCAGTTGAGGTAGTCGGCGAGCTCGCGGACGAGCTTGGGCTTCGGCATGGCGCCGACGAGGGTCTTGACGACCTCGCCACCGACGTAGACGTTCAGCGTCGGGATGCCGGTGATGCCGTAGCGCGAGCTGACGGCGAGGTTCTCGTCGGTGTTGAGCTTGACGATGTCGATCTTGTCGGCGTGCGCGATGGCCAGCTCCTCGAGGACCGGGGCGACGGCGCGGCAGGGGCCGCACCAGGGTGCCCAGAAGTCCACCAGGACCGGCTTGTCGTTCTGGAGGACGTCGGCCTCGAAGGTGGCGTCCGTGGTGTCCTTGATGGCTCCCACTCGGGGGCTCCTTTCGGTGGTGCTGCGGTTGGGGAAGGGGTCGTGCGGGTCGGTCAGTGGGTGAGCGCGGGCTCGTCGACGAGCGCCGCGTCGGTGGCCGGTGCCCCGGCGTGGTCGCGGTCGGCCAGGAAGCGCTCGGCGTCCAGGGCCGCCGCACAGCCCGAACCGGCGGCGGTGATCGCCTGGCGGTAGGTGTGGTCGACCAGGTCGCCGGCAGCGAAGACGCCGGGCAGGTTCGTCAGCGTGGTGCGACCTTCGACGAGCACGTACCCCTCGTCGTCGAGCGACACGACGTCCTTGACCAGCTCGTTGCGGGGGTCGTGGCCGATGGCGACGAACAGCCCCGTCACGGGCAGCTCGCGCGTCTCGCCGGTCACGGTGTCGCGCAGCGTGATGCCGGTGAGCTTGGCGTCACCGTGGATGGCCTCGACGGCGGAGTTCCAGGCGAACTTGATCTTGTCGTTGGACAGGGCCCGCTCGGCCATGATCTTGGAGGCGCGCAGCTCGTCACGACGGTGGACGATCGTCACCGACCTCGCGAACTTGGTGAGGAAGGTGGCCTCCTCGACGGCGGAGTCGCCACCGCCGACGACGGCGATGTCCTGGTCACGGAAGAAGAACCCGTCGCAGGTCGCACACCAGGAGACACCGTGCCCGGAGAGGCGCTTCTCGTCGGGCAGGCCGAGCTCACGGTAGGCCGAGCCCATCGCGAGGATGACGGCGTGCGCACGGTAGGTGTTGCCCTCCGCGTCGACCACGGTCTTGATCTCGCCCTCGAGGTCCACCGACTCGACGTCGTCGGTGATGATCTCGGCGCCGAAGCGGTCGGCCTGGGCCCGCATGTTCTCCATCAGGTCCGGACCCATGATGCCGTCGCGGAACCCGGGGAAGTTCTCCACCTCGGTGGTGTTCATCAACGCGCCACCGGCCGTCACGGCACCCTCGAAGAGCAGGGGGGCCAGGTTGGCCCGGGCGGCGTACACGGCGGCGGTGTAGCCCGCCGGGCCGGAGCCGATGATGATCAGACTGCGGATGTCGTCAGGTGCGGTCGTGCTCACGCGAGTACAGCCCCTTGTGGTCGAGAAGGAGGTTCACCGCTACATACGGTGCTGATGTCTGCAACCGATCGTAGGGCCTGAATGTTCCTCGCCGGGCCGCGGCAGGCCGCGGTCGACGGGTGATTCCGCCGCTCAGGGGACGGGGACCGGCCCGGCGATCACGACGGGGTGCGTGGCATCGCAGTCGCGACCCACGGCGTACACGTTCTGGCCGGTGTCGCCGCTGACCAGCGCGACCACGGCGGGGCGTCCGTCGTAGGTGCCCACGTCGCCGACGACGGGCATCCACGGAGCCACCCCGAGGGCCGTGAGGCAGCCGCGCAGGCCCTGCGGGTTGGTGGCGGCGTCCGCCTTGAGGGAGCTGGCAGCGCTGAACCCCTGGCTGAGCATGCTCCGCGCCTGCCTGGTCAGCTCCGTGGAGGTGTATGCGGTGCCGGTGGAGGCCAGGGCGATGGCTCCGGTCCCGGCAGCCGCACGGCTGTCCGCACCGGTGGGGGCGCCCTCGGGACCTGACGCGGCGGACTTCGCCGCACCGGCCGAGGCGTCGTCGGCGCTGGACGAGCCACCTCTGCTCAGCGAGGCCATGAGCTCGCCGGGTCCGGTGCCCAGCATGGCGGGGACGGCGACGGCCACGGCGGCGACCGCGGCAGCGACCAGGCCCACCTTGGCCCACAGGGGACGGCGTCGACGCAGCGGGACGACGGTGCGGTCACTGGCGGCCGACCGGGACTGCTGCTCGGCGGCGATCGAGGCGTTGATGCGGTCGACGAGGTCAGCAGGCATCGGTCCGGGGTCGCCGAGCCCGGCGAGGAGGGCCCGGATGCCGGTGGGGTCGTCCTGCTCGTCGGGTCGACCGGGCGGCACGGGCGGGGTGGTCACCACGAGAACCTCCGGACGGGTCGGGCCGCGACAGGGCGGAGCGGGGGACGTGCAGGTCGGTGGGAGCAGGCGGCGCCGGTGCGACGGGCACGACAGGGGCTCCATGGGTACGACGTCACGGCTGCCCCGATCGTTCCCGGAGCATGGCTGCCATCGCCTCGCGTCCCCGGCTGCACCGTGACTTCACCGTGCCCTCGGCGACCTCGAGCACCGCAGCCGCCTCGAGCACCGAGAGCCCGTGCATGTCGACGAGCACGAGCGCCATCCGTTGGCCCTCGGGCAGCCGGTCGAGGGCCTCGCGCACGTCCAGCCGGGTGTCCACCGAGGCGTGGGCGTCCCGCTTGTCCGCCAGCTCGTACTCCGGCAGCGGGGAGGTGGGCTTGTCGCGCCGGAGCCGGTCCAGGCACGCGTTGACGACGATGCGGTGCAGCCAGGTGGTCACGGCGGCGTCGCCCCGGTAGGACCCTGCCCGCCGGAAGGCCGAGATGAACGCGTCCTGGACGCAGTCGGCGGCGAGCTCGGGGTTCCGGGTGGTGCGCAGGGCGACGGCCCACATCCGGTCGCGGTGACGGCGGAACAGCTCCCCGAAGGCGTCGGGGTCACCGGCCAGGTGTTGGCGCAGCAGCTCCCGGTCGTCGCGCTCGTGCAGGGGAGTGGTGCCCATGGGAGTGACCGTCCGCCGCCGCGCGGCTCAGCGGACCGTGACCTCGGCGAGCGTGGCCCGGAACCTGCCGTCGGAGACCTGGGACACCTTGGTGAACCAGACGAAGACGTACTGCCCGGAGACCGGCTTCTTGGCCTTGACCGTGACCGAGCCGTCCTTGCCCTGGGAGGTGCCGAGCTCGTTCGCGTTGTCGAGGGTGCGGTCCTCGCCGACGTAGACCGTGACGTCGGACGCGTCGGGCAGGACGAGGTCGACCTCGGAGACCTTGCGGACCTGGCCGAGGTCGACCCGGACGCCGACACCCTTCTTCAGGCCGCCGAGGTTGGCGCTGGCGTAGCCCTCGGAGCTCCAGAAGGTGTCGTCCTTGCCGTCGAAGACCCGGGGGGCCTCACCGTTGCGCTCGGCGTTGTCGCCCTCGGGGTCGAAGCCGGTGGCGCTGAGGATGGCGAACGGCTCGCCCCCGGTGGCGGTGTCCGACGGCTGCGACGTCTGGGTCTGGCCGGGGGGCACGGTGACGGTCGTGGACGCCGTGGCCGTGACGGTCGGCTTCGAGGTGCCCCCGAACAAGATGTTGCTCCTCGAGCCGATGGTCGAGGCGCCCCAGAAACCCAGGACCGCGACGACCACGAGGAAGGTGGCCACGATGCCCAGCACGATCCCGGACTGGTCGCTGCTGCGCTGGGTCGTCTCCTGCGACAGCATCGGCAGCGGAGGGTCGAGTGGTTCGTCGTTCTCCACGAGGGCCTCGTCGAGGCTGATCCGGCGGGACTCGGCGCGCTCGGCAGCCGCCTCCTTCGCGGCCTTGCGGTCGGCGGCCTTGTCGGCGGCCGCCTTCGCGAACGACCCCACCTTGTGCGCCGCGGCACCGGCCGCGTGGCCGGCGGCGGTGCCGGCCGCTCCCAGCGCCAGGCCGACGGCGGCGGCCGGGCCCTCCTGGTGGGTCTGCGGGGAGCCGGCGGCGGTGCCGCCGTCCGGGGTGGTGGCGGTCGCGGCGTCGGTCCCGGTGGCGGTCCCGGTGGCGGGGACGGCCGGGGCGTCGCCCACCCCGCCCGCGGGCAGGGTCTGCGTCGACTGGTCCGTCGGCGCAGCGGGGACCTGGGTGGCCTGGTCGAAGGGTGCGGCGCCCGGCTGCTCGGCCGCGGCCTCCCGTGGCAGGTCGGTCATGGGCAGGGCGACGGTGCGTTCGACCCCGTCGTCGGGGCGCGGAGAGCTGCCTCCGAGCCCGACGACCTGGGTCGGCGCCCAGGGGGCGATCTGCGAGGCGAAGTCACCGGGGCTGAGGGGGCCCTGGTCGTCGTTGAGGGTCAGGCGGCACAACGCGTCGAGGTCGCCGGGCACGCCGGCCGCGATCTCCGAGGGGGCGGCCACCCCACCGACGACGCGCGGCGCGCTCTCCACACCGGGCACGGGGGTGGAGAGGGGCCAGCGGCTGGTCAGCGCGGCATACGCGATGGCCACCACGCCCACGGCGTCGAGGCGGGCGGCGGTCGCGGAGTCGACGTCGTCGTCGGAGGCCATCGCGGCGGCGGTGGCGACGCCACGGACCTTGATGGTGCCGTCGGGGGCGCGCAGGACCGAGTGGGGCGTGAGGCGCAGGTGGTGCAGGCCGCGGGAGCGAGCCGCTTCGAGACCGGTCGCGGTCTCGCCGGCGATCCGACGCGCCTCCTCGGCGGGCAGGCCGCCCTGCTCGAGGATCTGGGCGAGGGTGTGGGCCTCGGGGATGGCCTCCTCGACGTAGAAGGCCGTGCCCTCGGAACGACCCACGTCGAGGACGCGGACCAGCCGGTGGTTGTCGAGGCCTGCGGCGCGGCGGGCGGCGTCGAGGGTGGCGGGGGCGTGGGCGTCGTCCTCGCCGAAGCAGACGACGACGACATCGCGTTCGAGGGTGGTGTCGTGGGCCGACCAGCGCTCTGCGTGCGGCAGCTTCTCCAGCCTGCGCTGCACGGCGTACCGGCCGCCCAGCACCGTCGAAGGACCGACCCCGTGCACGCTGCCTCCTGTTCCCTCGTCGACGTGGTCGACGTCCTCGTTGCCGTCCGTGTTGTCGTCCGTGCTGCCCCTGCGCTGCGCTGTCATCCTAGGGTCTGCGCACCTCAGGGTGAGCGACGACGCAGCCGACGCACGACCGGGTCGAGCAGCTGCGAGGCCTCCCGCACACGCATGGCGTGGGCGAGCCCCAGCGCGGCCGCGGCGAAGGCCAGTCCGGCGACCACGGTCACCACGAGGCGTCCGGCGAACCCGCTGTCGGTGACGCCCTGGCCGAGCCGCAGGACGAGCCAGCCCACCGCGGCGGCGAGCACCGAGGCGATGGCGAGCCGGACATACACCTGGATCGCGGAGGCGAGCCGCAGCCTGCCGAGCTTGCGCCGCAGCAGGAAGAACCCGAGCAGGGCCGCGAGCAGGTTGCTCACGGTCTGGCCGATGCCGACGACCACCCCGGCCTGGTCCGGGCCGGCGACGATGATCGCGACGTTGAACGCGGTGGCGACCACGGTGACGAGCAGCTGGAGGAGGAACGGGGTGCGGGCGTCCTCGTAGGCGTAGTAGACGCGCTGCACGAGGTAGAGCCAGCCGTAGGGGACCAGGCCGAGCAGCATCGCCATGAGGACGTGCGCGACACCGCGGACCTGCTCGGGGTTGTTGCTGAACAGCAGGACGCGCAGCACGGGCTCGGCGAGCAGGATGCCGCCGACCGTGGCAGGCACGAGCAGGACGGCCGGCATCCGCAGCCCGCGGCCGAGGTCGTCGACCACCTCGCCGACCCGACCGGCGTGGACCGACTTCGACACCCGCGTGAAGAGCGCCGTGACGAGGGAGACGGTGACCAGCGAGTGCGGCAGCATGAAGAACAGGAAGGCCGTGCTGTACGAGTACTTGTCGGTGCTGCCGGTGAGGACCCGCGAGGTGACGATGAAGCCGAGCTGGCTGACCGCGACGGCCGCGAACGTCCACACCGCCACCTTCGACGCCGAGCGCAGCCCCACGCCGCGGAACCCCCACACCGGGCGGAACCGGAAGCCGATCCGGCGCAGCGGCATCACCAGCGCGAACGCCTGCGCCGCCACCCCGAGGGTGGCCGTGCCGGCCACGAGCCAGATCATCGTCGGCGTCCACGCGGAGACGCCGGCCTCGGCGGGCAGCCCGCCGAGCAGGAACGCCCCGAGGCCGAGCATGCTCACGATGTTGGCCAGGGCCGGCGCCCACATGTATGCCGCGAAGTGGCCGCGGGCGTTGAGCACCTGACCGAGGAGGGTGTAGAGCCCGTAGAAGAAGATCTGCGGGAGGCAGATGAACGCGAAGGCGGTGCTCAGCGCGAGGGTCTGGTCGGACCAGCGCGAGGTCGCGTTGATCTGGACGAGGAACGGTGCCAGGGCGGTGGCGACCACGGTGGCGAACGCCATGAGGGCGATCGAGAGGGTCAGCAGCCGGTTGACGAACTCGTCGCCGCCGTCGTCGTGGTGGGCGGCCTTGGTGATCTGCGGGACGAGGACGGCGTTGAGGACGCCACCGGCGAGCAGCAGGTAGAACTGGTTCGGCAGGGTGTTGGCGACGTCGAAGGCGTCACCGGTCACCGCGAAGCCCATGACGGCGGCGAGCATGACCGACTTGGCCATGCCGAGGACGCGGGAGACCACGGTCCCCGCGGCCATCACCGCGCTGGAACGGGCCAGGCTGCGTTCGCCCTGCTGGGACGTCTCGCTCATCCGCGTGCCTCCACGGTCTGGGGGTCGGCACCGGGGCCGCGGTCGGTGCGGCTCGGTCGCCGCCGGACCGTGCGCACGATACCGAGGGCGATGACCAGCGCTGCCACCCCACCCAGGACGAGGTAGACCCAGTTGCCGGTCGGGGTGACGTGGACCTGGACGTCGGCGCCCTGCCCGACCACCGTGCCGTCGGGCGTGGTGAGCGTCGTGCGCAGCGGCACGAGGCCCGCCGCCAGGGCGGTCACGCTGACGTTGACCGTGGCCCGGCTGCGCGGGCCGATCCGCAGCACCGAGGGCTGGCTGTCGATCTGCAGGCGGGGGTTGGACGCCTCGACGGTGAGCTTGACGTTCTCCACCGGCACGTCGAGGTCGTTCGTCACCGTGATCTGCAGCCGACCGGAGTCCGCGAGGAAGTTGATGGTGCCGGCACTGACCTTGACCGCGGTCGTGGTCTGCCGGGTGGCGGCGGTGACCCGGCCGCTGAGCGTGTTCCAGGCCGTGGGGGCCGAGCGCCAGCGGGTCGAGAACAGCTGTTCGGCGGCGCGGGTCCAGGTGCGCGCGAACTCGTCGCCGTCGTCGCGGATCTGGGCCACCCCCCGCACCGTGCGCAGGGTGCGGTCGAGCTCGGCGACCCGGGCCCCGGTGAGGACCGGCTTGCTGCCCGTGGTCACCGGCGTCGTCGGCCGGGTCACCGGAGCGGCCTGGGTCGTCGCCGTGCGCCGGGCCTGCGCCAGCTGGGCGCCGGTCGTCGACGGGGTCAGCCACGGCAGCGTCTGCACGGTGTCGAAGAACCGTCGCGTCGCCTCGGGGTCGGGGTTGAACGAGCGAGGGGCGACGACGAACACGGATCGCCCGGCCGTCCCGGGCAGCTCGCCCAGCAGGGCCGCCGTGTCGGCGATGAACTGCTGCGTGCTCAGCAGGGACTCCTGCGGCGACGTGGTGCGCCCGAGCAGCGCGCTGAGGGAGTCGTCGTACGCCAGCAGGGGCAACCCGGTCGTGCTCCGCTGGACCGCGCCCGGGGTGAGGCCGTTCAACCCGGACGGCAGGGCGTTGCTCGAGGCCACCTGCCCGGCCAGCGAAGGCACGCGGAAGAGCTGGCGCAGCCCCGACTCCGCCCGGGCGGTGTACGTGCCGTCGGCCGGCCACGCGATGTCGGCGCGGCCCCCGAGGGCGTCAGCGGCCTCGTCGGAGCGACCGACGAGCTCGCGGACCAGCCCGGTCGCCCCGGCCTGGCCGACGACCGCACCGAGGTCGGCGTCGGTGTCCGGCAGGACCCAGGGTGTGTGGCTGCGGGCCTCCTGGGTGATGCGGTCCTCGGTCGCCGTGCGCAGGACGCGTTCCTGGGTGCCGGTCTGCCCGGCGTCGATGGGGTCGGGCAGCAGGGACGGGGTGAGGCTGGGGTCCAGCGCCCAGGTCACCGGGGCGTCCTGGGTCGCGTCCAGCACCCGGGTCACCCGCGAGGACGCGTCCAGGGCCGAGGTCCACGCGGTCTCCCGGGCGGTGCCGCTCGCGCCGAACAGGTCGGGGTCGGGGTCGAGCGTGAGCGGGACGGCCCACGAGATCGACAGCGGTTGGTACTGCTTGATCCGCTGGTAGCCCGCGAAGGTCCGCACCGCGCTGGTCCCGGACTCCACGCTGAGGGGGACGGCGCCGTACGTCGCGTCGGTGCGGAGGGAGGCGACCCCCTCGATGCTGATCCGGAACCCGGCCGCGGTGCCGGGCGCGACGTTCCCCTTGAGGCGGGTCTGGCCGATGACGTCGCCGCGCGCCGGACCGGCCTGCGCCGCCCAGTCGCGGACGGCCGCCCGGGTGTTGGCGAGGGTGCCGGCCACCACCCGGACGGTCGGGCGGGCCAGGGGGGTGGTGCCGTCGTTGCGGATCGTCCCGGTGACGACGAGCGCCTGGCCGGGGGCCACGACGGCGGGGCTCACGCCGGTGAGCTGCACGACGGCGTCGGCTGCTGCGGCTGCCGGCCGCCCGGCCGCTGCTGTGGTGGTCGTGGTGGTCGCGGTGGTCGTGGCGGTCGCGGGTATGGCGCGGACGGCCGGTGCGGTGGGGCCCGCCGCGGCGGTGGCGTGGGGGGTGAGCAGCGCGGGCAGCACCAGGGCTGCCGCGGCGAGCACGCGGCATACCGGGACGCGCACCATCACCCGTCTCCGGCCAGACGGTGCCAGGCCTGCCTGGCGATGCGACGCTCGTTCGGGAAGGTGAGGTGCTCGTGGGCCTCGCGCAGTGGGAGCCACGCGACGTCGACCGCTTCGTGGTCGGGGTCGTTCTCGATGGTGAGCCGGCCGCCGGTGGCCTCGAGGAGGTAGTGGTGCACGAACTTGTGCACGCGGTGGTCGCTCGTGGCGAACCAGTAGTCGATGGTGCCGAGCTCGGTGAGCACCCGGCCCTCGATGCCGGTCTCCTCGGCGACTTCGCGCTCGGCGGTCTCGGGGAGGGTCTCGTCGTTCTCGCGGTGGCCCTTGGGCAGGCACCACTCGATCCGCCCGGCCCGGTTGCGGCGGGCGATGACCGCGATCCGGGCGATCCCGTCCTGCACGTCGACGACGATGCCGCCGGCGGAGCGTTCCTCCACGGCGGGAAGGCGCGCGCGGCTGGGGGCCAGCCGTTCCGGATCGCGCGCAGGGGAGGTCACGCTGCCACTCTAACGAGCGCCTAGGCTTGTCCCTCGTGTCCACCGCTGATCCCCGCGAGCCGAAGGCCGGCCCTCCCGCCGCCCTGCCGGAGCTGTTGCGGGCGGCGACGGCCCACCTCGCCCCGGTGGTGCCGCTGCTCACCGAGCTGGGCGAGCTGTTCGCCGCCGCCGGGCACGAGCTGGCCCTGGTCGGTGGCCCGGTGCGCGACGCCTTCCTCGGGCGCGTCTCGCCCGACCTGGACTTCACGACCAGCGCCTCGCCCGACGAGTCGCTGGCCGTCCTCAAGCCCTGGGCCGACGCCCACTGGGACATGGGTCGCGAGTTCGGCACGGTGGGGGTGCGTCGCGGCGACCTGACCGTCGAGGTGACGACCTACCGCGCCGACGCCTACGACGGGCAGACCCGCAAGCCCGTGGTCGCGTTCGGCGACAACCTCGAGGACGACCTGGTCCGACGCGACTTCACCGTCAACGCGATGGCGCTGCGGCTGCCGTCGATGGAGTTCGTGGACCCGCACGACGGGCTCGCCGACCTCGCCTCGCGGACGCTGCGGACACCGGGCACCCCCGAGGTGTCGTTCGGTGACGACCCGCTGCGGATGATGCGGGCCGCGCGGTTCGCCGCCCAGCTCGGTGTGGCGGTGGCGCCCGAGGTGCGCTCGGCCATGGAGCAGATGGCGGGCTCGATCGAGATCGTGTCGGCCGAACGCGTCCGCGACGAGCTCACCAAGCTGCTGCTCGCCCCGACCCCGCGTCCCGGGCTGAGGCTGCTCGTGGAGACCGGCCTCGCCGACCACGTGCTGCCCGAGCTGCCCGCGCTCAAGCTCGAGATCGACGAGCACCACCGGCACAAGGACGTCTACGAGCACTCGCTCACCGTGCTCGACCAGGCCATCGCCCTCGAGGGACCGGCCGACGGCCCCCCGGAGTCGGTGCCCGGCCCTGACCTGTGGCTGCGGCTCGCGGCCCTGCTCCACGACATCGGCAAGCCGGCGACCCGGCGGTTCGAGGAGGGTGGCGGGGTCTCCTTCCACCACCACGAGGTCGTCGGGGCAAAGCTCGCGTCCAAGCGGCTCAAGGCGCTGCGTTTCGACAAGGACACGGTCAAGGCGGTCGCGCGCCTCACCGAGCTGCACCTGCGGTTCCACGGGTACGGCGACGGCCAGTGGACCGACTCCGCCGTGCGCCGCTACATCACCGACGCCGGCCCCCTGCTGCCGCGACTGCACCGCCTGACGCGGTCCGACTCCACGACCCGCAACGCCCGCAAGGCGGCGCGGCTCTCGAGCACCTACGACGCCCTCGAGGTGCGCATCGCCGCGCTCCAGGAGGCCGAGGAGCTGGCGGCCGTTCGGCCGGAGCTGAACGGCAACGAGATCGCCGAGGTGCTCGGCATCCGTCCCGGGCCCGTGCTCGGACGCGCGTACTCGTTCCTCCTCGAGGTCCGCCTCGACCAGGGCCCCATCGGCCACGACGCCGCGGTGGCCGCGTTGCGCCGGTGGTGGGCCGACCAGCCCGAGTCCGCCCCCCAGGACTGACGGGGCTGACGCAGGCTGACGCGGGCGTCCGCCGAGGGCACCCGCGCGCCACCCGGCACCACCCTGCCGCCCGCCAAACGCCGGGTGCGCGGCATACCGCGGGTTGTCGTCCCACGGGTTGCCCCGCAACCGGAGTTGTGGGCGGGTTGCGGCGGGAGGAGACGGGGTTGTCCCGCGTGGGCCGGGACCTAGGGGTCGGCGGGGCTGCGTGAACAGGCATCGGTGCAAGCCAGCGGTCCTGCGGCCCGGCGCGCCTTGGTCGCGATTGCTCGTGCTTGTGCCTTGTTGGATACTCTGGCGGCCGTGTCCAGTGTTCAGCGCGCCCCCGGGGAAGACGGTTCCGTCGCGCCCGGTGAACCCGCGCCGGCACCGGCCGCGAGCGCGCCGGACCCGGTAGCGACCGGGGACCCCGCCAGCACCCTCGAACCGGAGGGCGCGCAGGCCCCACGCAAGGGTCGGGCCAACGGCCTCGTCGAGGTCCGGCACTGGCCGATCCCCGTGCTCATGCTCGTCGACGTGGCGATCCTGGTCATCATCATCGTGCTGCTCGCGATGAGCCGGTACGAGCAGAAGTCCTCCATCGTCAACCGCGAGGGCCTCGGCCTGGCCCTCCTGCTCGGCGCCTGCGTCTACCTCGTCACGTACGCCATGCTCGTCGCCCGTCGCTGCCGGTGGGGGACCCAGGACGAGATCGTCGGCCTCGCGGTCGTCGCCATCTTCCTGATGTCCTCGCTCAGCTCCGCCTCGATCCTCACCCACCCCGCGATGCTGCCGCTGTCGGTGGCCGTGACCGCCGCCCCGTGCGCGGCGTGCGGCTGGCTGGTCCTGCGGTATGTCGCGGTGCAGTACCACCGCGCGCGCAAGCGCCGCCAGGGTCGGGCCGGTCGCCGGGCCCTGGTCGTCGGCGCCGGCTGGGGTGGACGCCAGGCCATCGCGATGATGCTCGACGACGCGGGCACCGTCCTCCACCCGGTCGGCCTCGTCGACGACGACTCGGGCAAGCGCCACCTCGGCATCTCCGGCATCCGCGTCCAGGGCCGCATCGACGACCTGCCCGAGCTGGCCCGACGCCTCGGCGCCGAGGTCGTCCTGCTCGCCGTCCCGTCCGCGTCGCCCGGGCTGGTCCAGCGCGTCATCGACCTCACCAACCAGGCCGGGGCCGACCTGCTCGTCCTCCCCTCGCTCGACGAGATGCTCTCCGCCCAGGGCGTCTCCGGGCCGACCCGCGAGGGCATCCCCGGCGGGGTGCGGATCGACCTCCCGCGCCAGGCGTTCCGCCCGGTCCTGCTCGACGACCTCCTCGGCCGCGGTGCCGTCGAGATCGACGTCGAGGCCATCGGGTCCTACCTGCACGGCAAGGTCGTCCTCGTCACCGGCGCCGGCGGCTCGATCGGCTCGCAGCTGTGCCGCGAGATCATCCAGTACCAGCCCGCGCGACTGGTCATGACCGACCGCGACGACAGCCTCCTGCACGCGGTCCAGCTGTCCGTCGACGGTCGCGGCATGCTCGACTCGGAGGACCTGGTCCTGGGCGACCTGCGCACCCCGGGGTTCATCAACGACCTCATCGGCCGACACCGTCCCGACGTCGTGTTCCACGCCGCCGCGGTCAAGCACCTGACGCTGGCCGAGCGGTACGCCTCGGAGGCGTTCCTCACCAACGTCGCCGGGACCAGCGACCTGCTGGCCACCTGTGTCGAGCAGGGCGTGAGCCGGTTCGTCAACATCTCCACGGACAAGGCCGCCGACCCCGCGAGCGTGCTCGGCTACAGCAAGCGGATCACCGAGCGGCTGACCGCCTCGTTCGGCGTCAAGGCCGGGCCGGACGCGCGGTACATCTCGGTCCGCTTCGGCAACGTCCTCGGGTCCCGGGGTTCGGCGTTGACGACGTTCGCCGCCCAGCTGGCGGCCGGTCGCCCGCTGACGATCACGTCCTCGGAGATGACGCGGTACTTCATGACGGTGCACGAGGCCTCCCAGCTCGTGCTCCAGGCGGCCGTCCACGGCCGCAGCGGCGAGGGCCTGATCCTCGACATGGGCAAGCCGCACAACATCGAACAGCTGGCACGACGCTTCGCCGCGCTGCAGGGCTTCCCGCCGCCGACCGTCGTCTACACCGGTGTCCGCCCCGGCGAGAAGATGGCCGAGCGCACGCTCGCCAGCGACGAACCCGACCACCGCCCGTTCCACGAGCTCGTCACCCACGTCGGCATGCCGCTCATGCCCGACGACGTGCTCGTCGACATCGACCGGGTGCGACGCGAGCTGGCCCTCGGCCGGTTCATCGACCTGCACGCCTGGCTCAAGGTCGTGGCGTACGCCGCCGAGCCGGTCTCCGTCCCCAGCGGCCGCCGCGCATGACCGCAGCCCTCGCCTGGGCCATGGTCAGCTGCACGGCGCTCTCGGTGCTCGTCGTGGGCGGGACCCTGCCGCTGCTGCGTCGCCACAGCGTCGTCGACATCCCCGCGGACCGCTCCCTGCACGTCGTCCCGACCCCTCGCGGGGGCGGCCTCGGGGTCGTGGCAGCGGTGCTGGGCGCGGTGGTGCTGGTCACCCTGCTGCGCCCCGACGCCGTGGATGGACACGTCGACGAGCTGTTCCTCGTGCTGCTGCCGGTCCTGGGGTTCGGGCTCGTGGGGTTCGCGGACGACCTGTGGTCGTTGTCGGTCCGGCTGCGGCTGGTGGTGCAGGCCGTCCTCGCCCTGGTCTGGAGCCTGTCCGCGATGGGCGTCACCGGCGACGGGGTCGTGTGGGTGCCGTTCGTCCTCGTCGGCACCATCGCCATGGTCAACATCACCAACTTCATGGACGGCGTGAACGGCCTCGTCTCGGGCCACGCCGTGGTCGCGGGCCTCTGGTATGCCGTCGCGGGTGTCCACTACGACGTCCCCGCGGTCGCCGTCCTGGGCATCGGTGCCGCCGCGGGTGGCCTGGGCTTCCTGCCGTTCAACCTCCCCCGGGCCAAGGTCTTCCTCGGCGACATCGGCTCCTACTCCCTCGGGGCGACCTGGGCCGTGGTGGCGAGCTGGCTGGTGATGCTGCCGGTCCCGACCGAGGTCGCGCTCGCCCCCTTGTTCGTCCTGGTCCTCGACGCCGGGGTGACGCTGGTCCGCCGGATGTCCCACGGCGACCGCGTCTTCGAGCCGCACCGCCTGCACGTCTACCAGCGAGTGGCCCGGGCGGGCTGGTCGCACGCCACCGTCGCCGGGATCGTGGCCGCAGCCACGGCGGTCGCCTGCCTGCTCGCCCTGCCGGCGATGCTCGGCGCCTCGCGTCCGACCCGCGGGCTGGTCCTCGTGGCGGACGTCCTCCTGGGCCTGGCCTACCTCGCCCTGCCCGGACTCGTCGGGGGCTCGGCCCGGTGGGGTGCCGCCCGTGGGGCCGTCGACCTCGACGTCCGCGCGGTCGACGACCTCCTGCCGCCCCCACCCGCGGACCCCGTCCCGTGAGGATCCTCCTGCTCACGCACTACTACGCGCCCGAGGGTGGGGCCCCGCAGCAGCGCTGGTCCGCCCTCGCGGAGCAGTTCGTCCGGTCCGGGCACGAGCTCACCGTCATCGCTCCCGCCCCCCACTACCCCCACGGCAGCCTCCTGCCGGAGCACGCCGCGATGGCCCCCGGAGCCGTCCACCCCGGCCCGCACGGCGAGACCGTGCACCGCGTCGCCTTCCGTGCGTATGCCGGTGACGTGGGTTCGCGGTTCGCCGACCAGCTCGTGTCCGCCCGGGCCGCCGTCAGCGCGGCCGGCAGGGCCGCCCGGACCGCGACCCCGCAGGTCGTCGTCGCGACGGTCCCGTCGCTGCCGATGCTGTGGGCCGGCCGCCGCGTCGCCGGTCGACTCGGCGTCCCGGTGGTGGCCGAGATGCGTGACGCCTGGCCGGACCTGCTCACCGTCGCCGACGAGTGGGACACGACCTCCGCCGGCCGGGCCAGGCGGGCGGCCCAGCGCGTCTCGCGCGGTGGCCTCGCAGGCGTCGGCCGCGCCACGACGTACGAGCAGCGTCGGGCCGACGCGGTGGTGGCCACGACCGACACCTTCGCCCGGGTCCTGCGCGACCGGGGCATGGAGCGCGTCCACGTCGTGCGCAACGGCGCCCACCCGGTCCCGGGCTACCCCACCCACGTCCCCCGCGACGGTGACGACGGCGTCCTCAACGTGCTCTACGCCGGCACCCTGGGCCGGGCCCAGGGCCTGGCGACCGCCGTCCACGCGGCATCCCTGGCCGGTGGTCGCGGCGCACGCGTCCGCCTCAGGCTCGTCGGTGACGGTGCCGACCGGCCCCAGCTCGTGGCGCTCGCGGCGGCCGAGCGGGTCGAGGTCGAGTTCGTCGACCCCGTCCCGCGCTCGCAGATGGGGACCCACTACGCGTGGGCCGACACCGTGCTGGTCTGCCTGCGGCCATGGCCGGCGCTGGAGCTCACCGTGCCGTCCAAGCTGTACGAGGCGATGGCCCTCGGGGTCCACGTCACCGGCTCGGTGGCGGGCGAGGCCGCGGACATCATCACCGGGGCGCACGCGGGTCACGTCGCCACCCCGGGTGACCCTGCTGCGCTCGCCGAGGTGTGGGAGGCCGTCGCGACCGACCGCTCCCTGCTCGACCCCGGCACCGACGGGGTCGCCTGGGTGGGTGAGCACGCCGAGGACTCCCGGCTCGCCTCCGACTATCTCGAGGTCCTCGACGCGGTGGTGACCGGTCGTGGCTGAGCGTCGCACCCGTGCGGGCGGGCTCGAGACCCTGCGCAACGTCGGGATCCTCGTCGTCATGCTCCGTCGTCACGCCGAGGACGACCCCGCCCGCCTCGCGGTGCAGGGCATGCGCCGGCTGCCGGCGCGGTTCCGCCGGCCGGTCGCCAGGGCGCTCGGCCGCACGGGTCGTTCCGGTTCGACCGGGGTCGGCCCGCGACAGGCCCTGGCCAGCTACCTCGCCGACCGGCCGGAGGACGCCCGCGCCACCCTGCGCGCCCTGCCGCCCGAGCAGCTGGGTGCGAGCCGGATCGCCTCCGAGCTCGCCGTCCAGCTCGACCTCGACGTCCCGCAGGGGGCCGACGCCGTCCTCCAGGCGCGGGCGCTGTGGCGCCGCGGCGACCTCACCGGCGCGGTCGAGCTCCTCGAAGCGGCTCCCGGTCGCGCGGCCCGCCGGCAGGTGGGCCGGCTCGCCTCGGAGCGGGCCACCATGCAACCCGGGTATGCCGTGCCCGTTCGTCCGGTGCCACCCGGCACCGTGGCGAGCCCGCGGCATACGCACGGGTCCGGGGTGTGGACGCCTCGCGCGCTGCACCTGCTCACGAACTCGCTGCCCTGGACGCAGTCCGGGTACGCCCTCCGGTCGCACTCGATCCTGCGGGCGCAGGCCGGGCTGGGGATCGCGGTCGAGGCGGTGACCCGGCTGGGGTACCCCGTCAACGTCGGCCTCCCGTGGGCTGCGGGCACCGACGTCGTCGACGGCGTGCCGTACCACCGGCTGCTGCCGCGCCGCATGTCGGCGACGCCGGAGGGGCGGCTCGAGCAGACCGCCGAGCTGCTGAGGTTCCACGTGGAACAGTTCGCGCCGACCGTGCTGCACACGACCACGCACTTCCCCAACGCCCTCGTCGCGCAGGCTGTCGCCGGCGCTGCCGGTCTGCCCTGGGTGTACGAGGCGCGCGGCCAGCTCGAGAAGACCTGGCTCGCCTCACGACCGGCGGGCCAGCGCGAGGAGGGGGCCGCGAGCGAGCGGTTCCGGCTGTGGCACGCGAAGGAGACCGAGGTCGCGCTCGCTGCGGACCACGTCGTCGTCCTGTCCGAGGTGATGCGCGCCGACCTCGTCGAGCGCGGGGTCGCCCCCGACCGGATCACCGTCGTGCCCAACGCCGTCGACGCCAGCCTGCTCGACGGGGCCATGACGCCCCGCGAGGGTCGGCGGGCACTCGGACTGCCCGAGGAGGGCCGCTGGGTCGGCACGGTGTCATCTCTCGTGGACTACGAGGGCCTCGACGTCCTGCTGCAGGCGGTCCGCACCCTGCGCGACCAGGGTCTCGACGTGCGGTGCGCCATCGCGGGGGACGGGGTCTCCCGTCCGGCGCTCCAGCAGCTCGCCTCCACCCTGGGCCTCGACGACGTGGTGGTCATGCCGGGACGGGTCAGCCGGGCCGAGGCCGCCCGGTGGCACCGCGCCCTCGACGTCTTCGTCGTCCCGCGGCGCGACACCCTCGTCTGCCGGACGGTCACCCCGCTCAAGCCCATCGAGGCGATGGCGGCGGGCCGGCCCGTCGTGGCCAGCGACCTCCCGGCGCTCGCGGAGATCGTCACCGGACCGGCGACCGGGGTGGGCACCGGCCTGCTCGCGACGGCGGACGATCCCTCAGCACTGGCGGGTAGACTCCACGGGCTGCTCGCGGACGACGCGCTGTGGCACCAGCTCGCTGCCGGAGGCCGGGAGTTCGCCGCCACCAGGACGTGGCAGGCCATGGCAGCGCGGTACCGCGACATCTACGAGACCCTGGGGAGCCGACCGTGAGCGAACGGGCTCGCACCCATTCACCCCTGGCCCAGGTCGACGACGTCCAGCTGGAGGTCGTCGACATCAGCCGGCTCAAGCCGGTGGGCCAGCGCGGATCGCTCGCGTCGTACCTGCACCAGCTGTGGCGCCGCCGCTACTTCATCTGGGCGGATTCGCGGGCCCGGGCCTTCTCGGGGAACCGCGACACGCTCCTCGGCCGCTTCTGGCTCGTGGGCAAGCCCGTCCTCGACGGGCTGACCTACTTCTTCATCTTCGGTGTGCTGTTCGGCTCGTCCAAGGCGATCCCCAACTACATCGGGTTCCTGCTCATCGGCGTGTTCATGTTCTCGTTCACCTCGGGGGCGCTGAACCAGGGCGCGACCGTCATGCTCGCGGGCAAGAACCTCATCCGGGCCTTCTCCTTCCCCAGGGTGTCCATCCCCCTCGCGCTCGCCCTGCGGCAGGCGATCTCGATGATGCCCGTGGTCGGCGCCATGCTCGTGATGATCGCGGTGATCCCCCCGCACGCGAAGTTCACCTGGCTGTGGGCGCTGTTCCCGCTGGTCTTCCTGATGCAGCTGTCGTTCAACACCGGCCTCATCCTCTACACCGCCCGCCTCACCAGTGCGCTGCCCGACCTGCGCATGGTGATCGGGGTGCTGTCGCGGTTCTGGATGTACGGCTCGGGCGTGATGTTCTCGATGGAGCGCTGGATCACGCACCCCCACGTCCTGGCCGCCCTGGAGCTCAACCCCGTGTTCTGCGTCCTGGAGATCACCCGTGACCTGCTGCTCTACGGCGTCATGCCGGACGCCAAGCTCTGGCTGACGTTGGTCGCCTGGTCCCTGGTGACCCCCGTGCTGGGCTTCCTGTACTTCTGGCAGGGCGAGGAGGAGTACGGCCGTGAGTGACCTGCACACCGAGACCGTGCCGGCCGCCTTCGACGACCGGGAGCCCGACATCACCCTGCCCCCGGACGCGGACGCCGGACCCAAGAAGGGGATCGAGGTCCCGCTCGGGCCGCCGACGGTGATGGTCCAGCGGCTCTCGGTCCACTACCGCGTCGCCAGCAAGGAGCGCGAGGGCGAGCACCTGGGCCTGCCGCAGCGGGCGGCCCGCAAGATCGGCTGGAACCGCACGGTGACCGTCCGCGCCGTCGACAACATCTCGTTCGTCGCCCGGGCCGGCGAGTCGGTCGGTGTCGTCGGCCACAACGGCTCGGGCAAGAGCACCCTGCTGCGGGTCATGGCCGGCCTGGAGACCCCCACCAGCGGTCGGGTCCTCGCCACGTCCACCCCGTCCTTCCTCGGCGTCAACGCCGCCCTGATGCCCGAGCTCTCGGGGATGGAGAACGTCCGGCTCGGCCTGCTCGCCATGGGCCTGAAGCCCAAGGAGGTGAAGGAGGCGATCCCCGACGTGCTCGAGCTGGCCGGGATCGGGTCCTCCGTGCACCTCCCCATGAAGACCTACTCCTCGGGCATGGGCGCCCGCCTGAGGTTCGCGATCTCCGCGGCGGCCCGTCCGGAGATCCTGCTCATCGACGAGGCGCTCGCCACCGGCGACGCCGCGTCCAAGGCCCGCAGCGAGGCCCGGATGGCCCAGATCCGCGAGCACGCGGGCACGATCTTCCTCGTCTCGCACGCGGCCCAGACCATCGAGGAGATGTGCACGCGGGCGATCTGGCTGCACAAGGGCGAGATGGTCCTCGACGGTCCCGCCTACGAGACGGCCCGCGCCTACCGCTGGTGGGCCTGGAACATCGCCAAGGGTGAGACCGCGAAGGCCGAGGGCCTGCTGGAGGACGCCCGCGCCAAGCTGCGGGCCACCGTCGTCCACCCCGAGGACTCCAGCACCGACCGGCACGTCTCCCGGCACTCCACCGGCACCTGACCGTGCCGGGTGGCCGCCCCGGCGTGACACCCGAACCCGACGAAAGCGAACCCTTGACCCAGAAGCGCATCATGACCATCTACGGCACGCGCCCGGAGGCCATCAAGGTGGCTCCCGTGATCAAGGCGCTCGAGGCGCACCCCGACTTCGAGTCGGTGACGGTCGTGACCGGACAGCACCGCGAGATGCTGGACCAGGTCAACGAGATCTTCGGGATCGTCCCCGACCACGACCTCGACGTCTTCGCCCACGGCCAGACGCTCAACGGCCTGATGGCCAAGGTCTTCGACCGGCTCGACCCGGTGCTCGTGGACGTCGCGCCGGACGCGGTCATCGTCCAGGGCGACACCTCGACGGTCGCGGCTGCCTCGATCGCGGCGTTCTACCGCCGGATCCCGGTCGTGCACATCGAGGCCGGCCTGCGCAGCGGCGACATCAACTCGCCCTTCCCGGAAGAGGCCAACCGCAAGCTCACCAGCCAGACCACGGCCCTGCACCTGGCGCCGACGTCCACCTCGCAGGCGAACCTGCTGCGCGAGGCCGTCGACCCGGACACCATCACCGTCACCGGCAACACCGTCATCGACGCCCTGCTGCACACGGTGAAGCAGGACCTCGCCTTCACCGACCCCCGGCTGGCCGAGGTCGAGGCCTCCGGTCGTCCGGTCCTGCTCGTCACGACGCACCGACGCGAGAACTGGGGCGGTGCCATGGAGGGTGTCGGCCGCGCCCTGCGCCGGCTCGCCCTGGCCCACCCCGAGTACCACGTCATCCTCCCTGTCCACCGCAACCCGATCGTCCGTGAGGCGGTGCTCCCACACCTCGAGGGCCTCCCGAACGTGCTCGTCACCGAGCCGATGGCGTATGGCGAGTTCACCCGCCTCATGGCGTTGTCCACCATCGTCCTCACGGACTCCGGTGGTGTGCAGGAGGAGGCGCCCTCCCTGGGCAAGCCGGTCCTCGTGATGCGGGACAACACCGAACGCCCCGAGGCGGTCACGGCGGGCACGGTCAAGCTCATCGGCACCGACGAGGAGCGCATCGTCACGGAGGTGACGCGCCTCGTAGAGGACCCCGCGGCATACGAGGCGATGTCCCGGGCCGTGAACCCGTACGGCGACGGCGCGGCTGCCGACCGCTCGGTGGCTGCGATCGCCGCCCTCTTCGGCATCGGTGAGCGGCTGCCCGAGTTCAGCCCCTGACCGCGACGTGAAGGACGGGGACGGGACCCGGAAGGTGCCGAGGGGGCGACGCGCGCTGCTCGGCGCCCTCGTCGTCGTGCTCGCGCTCGGTGGTGCCGTGTCCTACGCCCTCCTCCACCGCGGGTCCGCAGAGCCGCTGCCGTTGCCGTCGGCGACCCCTGCACCCAGGCAGGTCCCCGCGGTGGCGCCGACGGGTCCGGCGGTGGCCGACTCGAGCGGGTTCGAGGCGACCAGCCTCAAGGCCGCCGGCTGGTCCGCCACGGGTACCGGCGCAGCGACCCTCGTCACCGGCGACGAGGCGCGCACGGGCCACCGTGGCCTCCGCGTCGAGGTGGGTCGTGGGCTGGCCCGCCCCGCCACCGTCAGCCGGGCCCGGATGCCGGCCGGTCAGGGGCTGCAGTGCGACGTCGGGGCCTGGTCCCGGAAGGTCACCGGCGGACAACGGGTCACGGTGGTCTTCATCGGGTCGGGCGGCCGGAAGCTGGCCACCGCCAGCCAGGCGGCGTCCACGGGCTCCGACGTCTGGAGCCGCACGACGGTGCGCTCGACCTCGCCGGCCGGCACCGCGGCGCTCGAGGTGGGCATCACCGGGGCGACGGGTTCGGACGGACGGTGGGACGACCTGGACGTCACCTGCGCCTACCTGCCCAACGGCGGGTTCGAGACCGCCGACGGCAGCGACCCGGGGCAGGCGGCGGACTGGTCGGTCATCGCCGTGGAGGGTGCGAGCGCGCGGCGGGTGACCGAGGGCGCTGCGGGGCACGCGCTGGAGGTTCGGGACGACTCCACCACCCGTGGCGTCATCGTCCGCAGCCAACCCACCCCGGTGCCGCCGGGCCTCGAGGTCGTGGTGTCGGGCGCGGTGCTGGGCATCGAGGGCGACCAGGGCGTGGTGGTGCGGTTCCTCGACGCGCACCGCGCCGTGCTGCCCGATGTCGACCAGGTCCCGGTGCGGGCGACGTCCGGTCGTTGGCAGGACTGGGCGCAGTCCCTCTCGGTGCCCGACGGTGCCCGCTGGGCCACCGTCGAGGTGGTCTCGGGGACCTCGGCGCAGAGCGCCGCACGGTGGGACGACGTCGACGTGCAGCCCGCGCCGGCTGCCCGGGGCAAGATCGGTGCGGCCGAGGCGGTCTCGGCCCTGAAGGGGTACGTCAACACCACGACGTCCGGTCGCGTCGTCGTCGGTGGGCGGCCGCTGATCTACACCGTCGTGTCCGGCTTCCCCGCAGAGCTCCAGGTCGCGGACCTGGCCACCGGACGGCTCGTAGACCGGCACGTGCTCCCCGGGGCGCCGACGGGGTGGGCCATGGTGACGGCGCCCGACCAGCGCACCGTCTACCTGGGCGGTGCCCAGGGGCACGTGCTGAGGTACGACCCGCGGGCCCGGACCCTGAAGGACCTGGGGAGGGCCACGCACCGCGCCGAGGTGGTCTTCAGCCTTGCGATGGCACCGGACGGCCGGGTGTGGGGTGGCAGCTACCCGGGCGGCGAGCTCTGGGTGCTCGACCCGAGGGCCGACAAGTTCACGAGCATCGCCCCGCTCCGGGAGGACCGAGAGTACGCCCGGAGCCTGGCGATCCAGGGCTCCACGCTGTACGTCGGGACCGGTTCGGTGAACCCGTCCGTCGTGACCATCGACCTGCAGGACCCCTCGGCGCGCGAGGAGATCGCCCTGCCGGGAACGCCCGCGAGCGGCTTCGTCACCGAGCTGCGGATCTACGGGCGGCTGCTGGCCGCCAAGCTGCCCGATGGCACGCGGGGTGTCTACGACCTGCAGCGGCGCACCTGGGACACCCCCGTGTCCAAGGACGCGACCGGGCGGCAGCTCACCCAGTCGCCGTCGGAGGCGGCGCCGGGCCAGCCCTTCTACTACTTCAGCAACGGCCTGCTGTGGCGCGTCCACCCCGATCGACCGGACGCCAGCGCCAAGGTTCCGGTGGCCACGACGACGATCCCACCCGGGCGGGACCGCTTCGTCGTGCGGGCCACCATCGGCGGCACCCTGTCGGACTGGCTCGTGTCCTACGACGGCTCGCAGGAGCTGGTGGCCATCGACGTCGGCGCCCTGCCCGACGGGGTGGAGGGCAAGGACCTCCCCGAGGCCAGGCTGGTGCCGATCCACCTCCGGCTCGACCCGAGACCGTTGCGCATCAAGTCGTTGGGTGCCGGGTCGGACGGCGTGCTGTGGGCCGGGGGGTTCGGTGGGGCGAGCCTCAGCAGCCTGGACACCCGTGAGCCGATCCCTTCGCTGACGCCCCGCCTGGGCGGTGCCGACTCGGGGCAGGCGCTCCTGGGGTTCGGTGAGGTCGAGGGCCTGGCCGCCAGCGGTCCCTACGAGTTCTTCGGCACCTACACCGGCGCACGGATCTTCCGGTTCGACACGCGGCGTCCCTGGGTGGACGGCCAGAACCCGGCGCTCCTGGCGCACCTCGGTCCGTCCTACGCCCAGGACCGACCGCTCGGCTGGGCCTCCTCCTCGGGTCGCACCTACTTCGGCACCGTGCCCCGCTACGGCCGCCGCGGCGGCGTGCTCGGGTGGTTCGTGGGCGACAGCACCGAGCCCACCGTGGTTCCGAGCCCCGTCAAGGACCAGAGCATCGTGGGGCTGGCCGCCTCGGGCTCGGTCGTCTACGGCACCACCTCACGGTGGGGCGGGCTGGGGGCCAAGCCGGTGGCGGCGGACGCGGCGGTGTTCGCCTACGACACCCGGACCGGACGCACCCTGTGGACGACGTCCCCGCGTGCGGGACTGCAGTCGGCGGGCTCGGTCGTCGTGGACGACGCCGGACGGCTGTTCGTGCTCATGCGCTCCGAGCTCGTCGAGCTCGACCGCGCCGACGGCCATGTCGTCCGACGGTTCCCCCTCGGCCAGGCCATGGCCGGGGACCAGCCGACCTTCGCCGACACGGGCCTGGCCGTGGGAGCCGGCCGGCTCTGGGCCGCGACCGCCGACGGGCTCTGGGCCGTCGACCCCGGCACCGGTTCCTTCGTGCAGGTGGCCGCCCACGACGTGCTGCCGTCGCGGGTACAGTTCCTCGCTGATGCCGCCTACTTTCCCACCGGAAAGACCCTGATGAGAGTGTTGGTCCCATGACGCCCCCTGCGAGTGCTGGCACCGCAGCCGACCTCCCGGCGGACAGCGACTACACGAGGTTCGCGCCGCAGGTCGCGGTGTGGGCCTCGCCGGCGGAGTTCCTCTCGGCGCAGTCGTGGGCGGAAGGTGTGCACGTGGTGTGGCTCCCCTCCGGAGCCCACGTGGACGTCCTGATCAGGGGCGACATGCAGGCGATCGCACCGGGGCGCGCCCTCCTGGTGGTGTTCAGCGGCGCGGTGTCCAAGCGGGACGCCCAGCCCGGGCCGTTCTTCTCAGGCAGCGGCCTGGGCACCAGCCTGGAAACACCCTTCGTCGCCATCAGCGACCCCAGCTTCACCGTCGACCGAAACCTGCGGCTCGGGTGGTACGCGGGTCGCGCCGGTGAGGGGGTGCAGGCCCTCCTCGTCGAGCTGCTGACCGAGCTGCAGCGCAGGGCGGGGCGCGAGCTGTTGCTCGCCGGTGGGTCGGGTGGGGCCTTTGCCGCGCTGCTCCTGGGGTCGCAGCTCACCGTCCCCGCCTCGGCCATGGTCTGGAACCCGCAGACGGACCTGCTCGACTACGTCCCCGACGTGGTGGCCGAGTACCTCGCCCTGGCCCTGTCCCTGCGCCCCGCCGAGGTCGCCGGGATGAGCCGCGTGGAGCGGTCTGCGGCCCTGGGCGCCGGCGGGGTGCTCCACGCCGTGCCACCGAACCAGGCCGGCAAGGGGCTGCGTCGCTTGCTCTTCCTGCAGAACGCTGCGGACTGGCACGTGGTGTCCCACCTGGCGCCGTACCTCGAGGCCGACGGCTACCAGCACGACGGCGGGGGTCGCTGGCACAACGCCCGCGGCCACCTCGTCCTGGTCTCGGCCTTCGGCGAGGGTCACGACCCGCCGCCGCGGGCCGCGATGGTCCGGGCCCTCGCCCTGCTCCTCGACCCCGAGGTCGGGGTCGACGAGGTGGTCGACCGCCTGCAGGACGAACGCATCGTCTCCCGGACGGACCTCGAGATCCTGCCCCGCGACCTGCGCCAGGAGGTGGCAGACGTCGAGGCGAACGTGGGCCTCACCGCGACGGTGGACCAGGACGGTGTGGTGAAGACCGCCCTGGCCTGGAACAGCCGTGCGATGCGGTACGCCGGTGTGAGCACGGTCTTCGAGCTGCTCGACGGCGACGACCGCGTGCTCGCCAGTCACGCCCGGCGCGACAACATGCTCCAGCTTCCCGGTATGGGGCCCGAGCTCGCCCGGGTGCGGGTCCAGGTCCGCGACGGCTTCATGAACCCCGTCCTCACACTGACCGAGCCCGTGACCAGGGTGACCCGACCGCTGCGGGTGCTCGTAGTGGGGAGCTGCGTCTCCCGCGACACGTTCGAGTTCCTCCGTCCCGAGTACTTCACCCTGCGCGGGTACGTCGCGCGGCAGAGCCTCGTCAGCGGCTTCGGCCCGGCGGGTGAACCGCACTTCGACCTCTCCGGGCTCCCGAGCGCCTTCCAGCGCCGGATGCTCGAGGGCGACGCCCGGTCCTCCCTCCCGTCGGTCGTGGCGGAGCTGGCCGACGAGGTGGACCTGGTCCTGTGGGACCTGGTCGACGAGCGCCTCGGTCTCCTCGACCACGAGGACGGCACGGTCTCGACCGACTCCGTCGAGCTGCGCCAGGCCCAGCTGGACGGGCAGGCCCCGACGGAGCCGTCGGGCCCGGCGTTCGGCTCCCCCGAGCACCTGGCCCGGTTCACCGCGGTCCTGCCGCGGTGGCGCGCCCTGCTCGAGGAGCACGGGCTGCGCTCGCGGACGGTGCTCCTCGCCCCGCCCTGGGCGACGACCACGACGACGGACGAACCGACGCCGGCGAGCTTCGGGCTCGAGGCGGACCGGGCGAACGAGCTGACCCGCCGATACCTCGACGCGGTGGCGGCCGAGGTGCCTGTCCCCGTCCTGGGTCGCGACCTCACCGAGGTCCGCGGCCGCGCCGACCACCAGTGGGGGAAGGCACCCTTCCACTACGACGACCGGACCTACCTCGCGCTGGCCGAACAGGTCGCCCGAGCGGCGCAGCAGCTCTCGCTGCCCGAGCACTGGGAGACGTCCTCGCCCTCCGAGATGACCAGGGTCCCTGACCCGGAGGCACGGGACCCGCGGCGTCGAGCCGCTGCCCCCGAGGTCGTGGTCGAGCAGACCGGTCCGCTCGAGCTCTCCACCACCATCCACGGCGCGGGGCGCCAAGCCGTCTCGTTCGCCCTGCACCAGGGCGCCCAGCGCGTGGACGTGACGCCGTACGCCCGGGCGACGACCCACCGGTTCATCGTGCCCAAGCCGGGGGTCTACCGCTGCCGCGTCTTCGTGATGGCCGACGACGGCAGCCGGGTACCGGTCGTCAGCCCGCCCATCCGGGTGTCCTGACTCAGCCGCACTCGGGGGGGCGCCCGCGCCCTCGTGCATCCGGTCGACCTCGGGCCGGGTCGACCTAGGAGCGGTCGACGTCCGCCAGGGCGACCTCCGCGCGGGTGATCCCGGCGGCCAGGTGCTCGTAGGCCTGCGCCGTGTAGTGGAAGGGACTCGGCCCCCACTTGTGGTCCATGGTGGACCGGGCCAGGTCCTCGGGGAGGTCGACCCTGGTCAGGCCGAGCGAGTCCAGGTGCTCGAAGTAGCGCTGGTACTGGGCGTTCGCCTGGGCCGGCGCCGTCATCCAGCCCGGCACCGGGACGGCCCCGCCGTCGTCGAGGAGGGCTGCCCACGGGGTCCGCAGGACCACCGTCCTCGCCAGGAGCCCGAGCTCGTCGAGGCGTCGCACGATGGCGTCGACGGCCGGCGCCCAGAGGGCGAAGTGCTGGTCGGTGCCGAACGCGATCCAGCGCCCACCGCGGGTCGCGGCGGCACCGCCGGACGACCACAGCTCGGTGAGCTTGGTGACGTAGCCGCCCCCGACCTCGATCACCCCGCCCCGCTCGTCGATGAAGTCGACGAGCAGGACGTCGACCTGGGGCGCCAGCCGGGCCGCCACCTCGAGCAGGTCGCCCTTGACGTCACCGGCGACCATGCGGTTCTGGAACGCCGAGGGCAGCTCGGTCAGCTGGGCCTTGACGCCGGCGGCGGGGGAACCGACGCTGATCGCCGACTGGCGGGCGACGTAGGCCAGCAGCGTGTGGCCCTCTGGCAGGAACTCGAAGGTGTCACGGGAGACGCAGCTGCCGTAGATGAGGACGCGGGTCTCAGCCACGGGTCGGCGCCTCGGGGCTGAGGAGGTCGACGAGACGCCCCAGGACGGCTCGCGCCTCGAACTGGTCGGTGACGACGGCGCGGTAGCCCTCGGGGTTCCGCTCCTCGGCGACGACACGGTCGGCCAGGTCGGAGACCGTGGCACTGATCCAGTCGCGCGGGTAGACCAGGTCGGAGCCCGGCCAGGCGAGCACCGCAGGGAGGGCGCGACTGGCCGCACCGTCGGCGATGGTGAGGTGGAACGACTCGAAGTCGCTCACGGACAGGGCCACGCCCACGCCGGTGTACCACTGCGCCATGTCGTCACCGTGCCCGTCGAAGACCACCGTGCCGGGACGTATGGCGTTGAGCCTGTCGATCCGCCCGTACTGCGTGTCGTACCAGGCCATCTCGTCGGGTCGGGCCAGCATCCACGGGTAGTCCTGCGGGGTGCGGCCCTTGATGCGCAGCGAGTAGTCGTGGCCACGAGAGGCCAGCTCCTCGACGACGTCGAGCGCGAGGTCGAGCCGCTTGGTGGCCGGCACGATCCCGACCAGGCCGATGGTCGTCGCCGCCTCCGGAGACTTGGCGAGGTCGAGGGCCGTCGTGTCGACGGGGTTGGGCACGACCACGCACTTGTCCGCGGGGAGGCCGTGGCTCTCGATGGCCGCCGCCCGGACGAGCTCACCGACGAAGACGTAGGCCGCGACGTTCTCGTGGGCCACCTGCGCGAGGTACGGGCGTCGCAGCTCCTGGGAGTGCACCCGGACCACGAGCCGCTGGCCGGGCATGACGTGCTGGGAGTACCAGACGGCGTTGCCCAGACCCCACTCGCACAGCACGACCTCGGCCCGGTCGAGCAGCTCGAGCGACCGCTGCTCGTCGTGGGTGGTGTGGTTCTCCCACTCGTCGAGCAGCACCTCGGCGCCCTCACTGCGGAGCTCGTCGATGAGGGAGGCGGCGAACTTCAGGTCGTGGCCCGCGACGAGGACCCGGCGACCGGCGATGGTCGCAGCGTCCCGAGCCATGTCCGCGCCGTCCAGCGACGAGGTCGTCGAGGTGTCGCTCGCGGGGGGCGGCGCGGCCACGACGGCACGGTGCGGGAGCAGCAGGCGGACCGCGGTGACGTCCTGCGCCCGGAGGGCGTCGTCGAGGTGGGGGTGCTCGGCGGCGACCTGCGCCGAGACGAGCCCGGTCAGGGTGCCGGTCCCGGGGACCGGTTCGGCGATGGGCCGACCCGGCTCGAGGTCGGGCACGCTGTGGCTGTCGATGCGGTCCCACGCGCCGTAGGCGGGGGCGTGGAGCAGGTCCTCGAAGTGGGTCCGGCCCACGACGTCGGAGAGCCGGCCGATCCAGCCGGCGACGGTGGCGGGGCTGCCGTACCCGTCCCAGGTGCGCACGGCGACGCCGTGGCGGGCGAGGGCTGCCGTCGCGTCGTCGACGGCGCCCGTGCCGTGGTCGGCATGCACGAAGACCTCGACGGGTGGCTGGGACTGCAGGGCCAGGGCGCGCAGGACGTCCGGCGCGGTCGAGTCGAGCACCACGGCATACGAGGGGCGCTCGGGGGCGGCCACGGGGAGACCGGCGGTGCGCGCCACGATGGTCAGGGCGGTGTCGACGGTGTGCGAGCGCAACACGGCACGCATCTGCAGCCACGCCTCGGCGAGCCGGGCCTGTGGGTCGCTGGACCAGGTGCGCAGCAGGGTGCGCCACATCAGCGGGTCGTTGCTCGTGGGGATGACCGACCCGAACGTCTCGTCGATGCCGCGTCCGGGCCCGGACAGGACCACCCCGCCGCAGGCGGCGACCTCGACCACGCGGCGGGAGAACATCGAGGGTGACTCGGTGACGGAGTTGACGTTGAGGTTGGCCAGGTGGCTCTTGTAGGAGTCGATGACCTCGTCGTAGGGGAGGGAGCCGCGCACGCTGGACCGGAAGGCCGGGGGGAAGTGGTACGGCGAGTCCGGAATGGCCGCCTGCCGGTCGTAGATGGCCAGGCCGAAGGGGCGGCACGTCTCCAGGAGGAGGCTCAGCTCGGCCGAGCGCTTGGCGTAGCGCTGGCCGTAGAAGGTGCCGGCGTACGCGACGGTCGGCTCGTAGTCGCGCCGCCCCGGCAGGGGGTTGTGGATCTTCGGCTGGGCGTAGAAGGGCAGGGACGAGGCGGTCCGCACCGTGCCGACGCCAGCAGTCAGGTAGGGCAGGACGCGGTTGCCGTCCGTGGTGAAGACGTGGTCGCACAGGGACGCCGTCGCCACGAACCGCTCGAAGTGGACCGGGTCCTCCTTGTTCCAGAAGACCGAGGGCACCCCCAGCTCGCGGGCGCGGGCCAGCAGGGCGGAGATGTCGGCGTGCTCTTCGTCGGAGTAGCGGCCCACACCGCGGTGCCAGGTGCCACCGTTGCCGCTCCACGCCGACTCGATGAAGACCAGGTCGAGGCCGTCGAGCTGGTCCTGCCAGCCGCTGCGGTCGAGCGGGACGACCTGCACGGACGCCGAGAGCGTCGACGTCGTGAACTCGTCGGCCACCAGCCCGACGCGCAGGGTGTCCAGGGCGACCCCGTGGCTCCCCGCCTCGCGGTGCAGCACGGCCGCTTCGCGGTGGGCGCCGCTGATGGTGTGGGCGAGGCCCTCCCAGGTGCGCTCGTCCAGGCACCAGAGGCGACCGGTGCGGCCGAGGTCGGCCCGCAGGTCGGGCTGCTCGACGAGGCGTCGCAGCACGTCCGCGAGGGCCTGGGCATCGCCGGCACGGAACAGCAGGGCGCGCGACTCGTCCGGCCCGGCGATGTCGCGGTGGGGTGCGACGTCCGAGAGGACCACGGCCTTGGCGCTGCTCATCGCCTCCAGCGGCTTGAGGGGGGAGACCATCTCGGTGACCGGCAGGGACAACCGCGGGCACGGCATGATGTCGAAGAGGCTGAGCAGCCGCGGCATCTGGTCGCCGGGAACCCGTCCGACCAGGCGCACGTGGTCTCCGAGGTCGAGGCGGGCGACCTGCTCCTTGAGCCCCGCCGCCGCCGAACCCGAGCCGGCCACGACGACCTGGAACCCGACCCCGGCGTCGCGCAGCAGCGCGGCGGCGTCGACGAGCACCTCGAGTCCCTCGTAGGGGACCATGCTGCCGGCGAACCCGATGACCGGCACGTCCGTGCGGATGCCGAGGGTGGCGGCATACCCGGTGTCGCGCGGCAGGGGGAGGAACTCGCTCGGCGTGACCGCGTTGGGGGCCACGGTGATTCGCTCGGCGGGCACGCCTCGTCGGACCAGCTCGTCACGCGTCTGACCCGTGATGGCCAGCACGGCGTCGGCCTCCGTGCCGACGAGGGTCTCGAGTCCGGACTGCAGGGCGTACCGCTCGGAGTCCTCCCAGCCGGGCTTGTCGGAGGCCTCGGTGACCTCCCAGAGTCCGCGGACCTCGTAGACGAAGGGGATGCCGAGCCGGCGGGCCGCGATGAGCGCGGCCAGGCCGACGCGGAAGTTGGAGGCCGCGTGGATGACGCTGGGCCGCTGGAGGCGGGCCTCACGCACGAAGGCGTCGGCGCACTCGAGGATGTAGCGGTCGACGGGGGTGCTCGCGAGGGGGTTCCCGGGCAGGTGGACGTACTCGACGCCGTCGACCTCGACGGCGTGCCGGTGCCGACCACGCGACTTCACGTCCGCCTTGGAGTCCCACGGGTAGCCGGACCGCGCCACGACGACGACGTCCGCTCCGGACCGGCGCAGGCCCGATGCGACCCCCTTGGTGCGCACGGAGTAGCCGTTGGTGTTGTAGGCCGGGGTCGAGTGGGCGCAGTACATGACGCGGCCCGGCTCGGGCAGGTAGGCGGGGCCGGGCGCACGCGGAGGGACGGGGATGCCCTCGCGGACGACCCGGTCGGCACCGAGGATGCGCTCGGCGAGCTCGGCCGGCCCGGCCTCGAGGGCGGCGGTCACCTCGGGGTGGTCCCGCAGCAGCGCGGACGGCGTGGAGACCAGTCCGCGCTGGTACCACGCGCGGGTGAGCACGTGCCCGAGGCGGACCGGGGTCCGTTGCTCGAGGAAGCGCTCGACGAGCTCCTCGAACGAGTAGTCGCTCAACCGTCGGTCGACGGGGACCGGTGTGGTGGGAGCCGCTGCGGGGGACGCGGCGCGCGGCGCGGGGGACGTGGCGGGGGACGGCATCGGGGCGGTGGAGCCCGCCGACGCCGACGCGGTATGCGGCGCGGCGGGGAGCTGCTTCGGCGCCGCCGCGGGGCGGCCCCTCACCAGACCGAGCGGGGAGGTGAGCGACCGACCGAGGCGGTACGCCTTGGACCCGCGGACCCGCTTCAGGTCGCCCTTGAGCCGGGTGGTCTCGGCGCGGTAGGCGTCGAGGGCGGAGTTGGCGCTGCCCAGCCGACGGGTCAGCTCCTGCTTCTCCTTGCGGAGCTGCTTGAGCTCGGTGGCGTTCTTGTCGGCATCCTTGAGCCTGGCGCGAGCGGCTCGGTCACGAGCCTGCAGCCCTTCGAACCTCACCCGCAGGCCGTGCGGGTCGCTGATGAACTCCGACAAGAACCGCCGATCGAGGTCGGTCTGATCGCGGCGTTCGTCGTCGTGCACTGGTCAGGGCTCCTGCAGGGTGGGCGACGGAGGTACGGGTCGATCCTAGGCCGTTTTGGCATGCTTCCGAGTGCACGAAGGATCCTTCCGATGGCTCACGCGAGCTCAGATGGAACGCACCTCGGGTTCGGAATCGAAGTCGGGGACCAAGAAGGATCCGACTTGGTCACTGATCGTGTCGAGCTCCGCGAATGAGGAGACGGCGTCAGCCCCCAGGAAGGTCAGGAGGTGCAGCAAGGGCTGCACGTGTCCCGGCTTCATGGCTGCCGCATCGAAAGTCATTAGGCGGTCAAGATCGACCACACCCTCGAGCACCGATGGCCGTCGGCTCACGACAAGACCACGCAGGTCGTCGAAACAGTCTCTGAGGGCGGCGTGGATGGGGCGCCGGTTCATCACCGGCACTTCCTCATTCCAGACGAACGGCTCGATAGCGGGCGGCTTGATCCCGGTCAGGGTTTCGAGCTCGGGATCCCAGGTTTGGTCCGCGAAGGGGATCTCAAGGAGTTGCGGATGCGACCGCTTGAGCATCTCGTAGTGGAACTCCTCGAGCGAGCGCGAGCGTGGGCCGGCGTTGTACGTGGCCTTCAGCACTGTGTCAGTCGCCAAGAGGTAGGGCGCAGAAGACATCGAGTTGTACACGCCCCAGGTGCGCGCCATCCATCGGCGGATGCGATGCTCACTTCGGTGCTTGGTTGGGATCTGTTCCAAGTCGTCAACCACGCGCAGCTGGTGTGAGAAGTAGCCCAGGAACTCGTCCTCGTTGGTCTGCCGCGCGTCATCCGTCAGGATCTTGCACGTGTCCCAGTTGGCGAGGTGTACCCGGAACCACTGCAACAGCTCCTGAGAGGTCTCGAAGCGGCGCTTACCGGCGATGTTGCGCAGCCCCCCCTCCTGCCCGTGCAGCTGGATCTTGTGCCGCAACGGATTCTTTGCGGTGAGATCCATGGGGCTCATTTCACCCTCGGTGACGAATGCGTGTTGAAGGAACTTGGCTCGCCGCATGACCCTAGGCGCGGGCGCCGAGTTGATCCTGAATTCGTGTTTCTGGCTGAGGCCCAGCACCTCGGCTACCGCCGTCGCCGCGCGGATATCTGGGCTACCCGTGGCCCCCCAGGTCAGCATGCTCTCGATGCGTTCGGCACGTCCGGATGCGGTGAGTAGTCCCAGCAGCAGTCGGCTGTCCTTGCCACCTGAGAGTGGCACGACGATGGGCAGATCACCGCTGTCCAGAGCGCCGGCAAGGCTGGTTATGCGCTCAAACGCGTCGTCCCAATAAGTCTTTCGATCATTGATATAGAGCCGCTTCAGCTCTTCGTCGTGCAGGGGCTGATCATGTTCCCGGTGCACGACGGGCCGCCCGCCGGGCGGGCGGTAGATCGTGTGGGCCTGGGGCAGCGACCACACGCCGGCGAAGAGGGTGTGGTCGTTCAGGGCGATTGACGACGTGAGAACCGTCCGCGCAAAGGCCGGATCGAGGTCAAAACGAGTCGACAGGGTCCTGCCGTAGCAGGCCATGGAGGCGCGGGTCGATGCTACAAATCTTCCGGGCTCGTCGCTGTAGTAGAGCTGGACGGACGCCAGCAGATTACGCCAGATGATGATGTCGCCTTCGGGCTTGGCACGCAGAGCCGCGTACTCGCCGTACATCTCCGTGTCAGGGTCCAAGGTCGTGTCCCGGACCCCGTCGACGACCCTCCCGCTCAGTGGATCCATCATCCAACCCAAGAAGAGTCGCAGGCCATCCTCTCCACGCTCGACGCGGTCTTGAGGTTTGATGGGAGGAACGTCGCTGCCCCACACCAGGATCGAGACGTGACCATCACGAGAATACCAAGCGCGAAATAGGTCCTCTGGCGTCAGTCTGAGCTGGCCCGCCTCGCGACGGATTCGTTCCTCGGCGGCCTTGACGCTCTGAATGCCATCGCGATCCCAGATCAGCAGAAAGTCGAGCACTGATTCATCCCCTCGGTCGAAAGCTGGCGACGACCTGAACGGTGACTGCGCGCCATCCCGCTCGGTACGTCGACCGCGAATATCGGTGTCAGCGCCAAGTGCCGCGCGTGTCGATGACGGCCTTCTCGGCGAGCAGGCGTCGGTCGACGTGCTTGAACTCGCGGTGGTCCACCAGTAGCACGACGATGTCGGCCGCAGCGATGCCCTCAGCGGTGTTCGCGAGCTCGACGTTGTCGAGCGCAGACAGGGACGCCGGCAGCTCCTCGATGTTGGGCTCGATCGCGAGGATGCGTGACGACGGGTGGCGTTGGGCCAGCGCCTGGGTGATGGACAGCGCCGGCGACTCGCGCAGGTCGTCGATGTCGGGCTTGAAGGCGAGGCCGAGCGCCGCGATCACCGGGTCCTTGAAGCGGTCGGCCCGGTCCTTGACCTTGCCGAGCACGTACTCCGGCTTGTGGTCGTTCACCTCGCGGGCGGTGCGGATGAGGCGCGCCTCCTCCGGGACGGCGCTGACGATGAACCACGGGTCGACGGCGATGCAGTGCCCGCCGACACCCGGCCCGGGCTGGAGGATGTTGACGCGCGGGTGCTTGTTGGAGAGCTCGATGAGCTCGAAGACGTCGATGCCGAGCTTGTCGGCGATGATCGAGAGCTCGTTCGCGAAGGCGATGTTCACGTCGCGGTAGGAGTTCTCGGTGAGCTTGGCCATCTCCGCGGTGGTGGCGTCGGTGAGGTGGAGCTCGGCACCGCAGAAGACCTGGTAGAGGTCCCGGGCGCGCTCTGCCGCCACCGTGGTCAGGCCGCCGATGATCCGGTCGTTGGTGACCAGCTCGATCATCACGCGACCGGGCAGGACCCGCTCGGGGCAGTGTGCGAAGTGGATCACCGGACGGCCCTGCGATCCGTCGAGGGAGAGGTCCGTGCGGGCGTCCAGGACGCGCTGGGCCATGTGCTCCGTCGCGCCGGGAGGGGAGGTGGACTCGAGGATGATCAGCTCGTCGCCCTGCAGCTGCGGGATGATCGCATCGGTGGCGGCGTCGATGTAGCTGAGGTCGGCCGCGTAGCCGTCCTTGAACGGTGTCGGGACGGCGACGATGTACGTCTCCGCGTGCGGCGTGTCCTTCTGCGCCGAGAGCATGCCTTGGCTGACGGCACCCGCCACGTGCGTGGCGAGGTCAGGCTCGACGAAGGGCACTTCTCCCCGGTTCACCGCATCCACGTGACGGTCGCTGACGTCCACGCCGATGACCTTCACCCCATTGCTGGCCAGGATGGCCGCGGTCGGTAGTCCGATGTAGCCGAGGCCGATCACAGCGACGGTGGAGTGGTGAGCCACAGGAGTGCCTTGTCTGGGTGGGAGAGGAAGGGCGGGGTCAAAGGTATCGAACGGCAGGCCTAGTCGCGGAAATCCCCGCCGGGGATGGCGTGGTTCGTCAAACCGCAGCGGATTGCTGCCGCGTGCTATGCCCAGCGACCTCGGCCTACTTGGAGTACGTCGGCCCACCGGTCCACAACGCTCGGTAGGTCAAGGTGCGCGACCGCATGTTCGGCGAGGGCGGCGTAGCCGTCGAACCGGTCCGAGCTGGAAGCCGTGAGGATGAACTCCGCTGCCTCCGCCACATCGTTGACAAGGAACGGCTCGGGGAATATGTCTGCGGCCCCATCCCTCGCCCAGACCACGGGGACCGATCCGGAGGCCATGCCCTCAACCGGGGCGAGGTGGAAGGACTCGTGGTCGCTGGGCGAGAGGATCCAACCAACACCGGTGAACCAGGCCGGAACGTCAGGACCTGCGTCCTCGATGAAGATGTGGGACGCCAGATCCGTGTCCGTCCTTATGGCTGCAAAGACGCCGTCGAACATCGCGCGCTGGTCGGGATCGCTCCACACCCACTCCAACGACTGTGGCGACATGCCTTTAACGGACAACATCCATCGCTCGTCTGTCTGAAGCAATTCGCGTAGAAGAGAAACGGCCCTGTCGAACCGCTTCAAGCCTGGGGACCAACCGAGAAGGCCGAGAGTGTGACGGGCCTGAGCCGTCTTGGGTCTGTGCAGGTGCCAATGGTCGACGGGGTTCGGGATCACTCTGGTCCTGGCAGGATCGAGCGACCAACGTGTGACCGCTTTGGCCCGCAAGTGTTCCGATGGGAAGACGACGACGTCCACCTGGCTGAAGTCGATGCCATCCCCCCAAGGGCCGTTGACCTCGTATCCATGGACCCGGACGACGAGATGATGATCGCCCTTATTGGCCGCATGCCACTCGGCGGCGCCGGACGCGAACTCGACCCACACGACATCCCGGTCGGCGACAGCGCTGGCAAGCTCTGTGGGCTGGGTGTGGTGCTGACTTGTCCAGGAGTAGTCGGCGACATCCAGCCCCTCACGTCGCCGCAAGTACTCGAGGATCGGGTTGGCGAATTTCATGTCGTGGCCGACGACCAGGAGCCGAGATCGGTGCGTTCCCACAACGAGTTGCGACCGGATGCTGCCATATCGGGTTGCCAAAGAGGCGCGACCAGAGGTCGGGGCGTCATTCGTGGTCGCTGGGATCAAGTTGAGGCGTCCGACCACCTGGGGAAACCGGAGCTCCAAGTACTTCAGTTCGTCAGAGCGATCAACCAGGATTCGGTTCAGTTTCTGGGCGCAGTCCGCGAAAGTATCCCAGTCCTGAGAAGTCCACGAGGTGCGGGCAGTGTCGGGGACGAGGAGCCAGGTTCGGCTCCTCATGTCGGGGTGGGCTGCTGCGTACGCGGCCACGGCGACATCTGAAGTGACGAGCGCAGCGAGACCCCACGCCTCAGCGATGCGCTTGACACGCCAAAGTTTTCGTCCTGCGGTATCAGTACCCCAGGCGGACGTTGGCCGAACCTCGAACGTGACGGTTGATTGGTCGCCGTCGTGATCAATCCGAACTCTGCAGTCTTGGAGGGACCACGTCTGGGATGAGCTCGATGTGTGCTGGGAGCCGACGCCGATCTCGACGAGCAACCTCGCGGCCAAGGCTGTCTCGAGCCGGAGTTGGGCGGGAACCTCGGCACCCCCGTTGAGGTCCGTCAACACGTCTGTAGGGCCGCCCTCCATGAGTGGCCACAGTCGAGCTCCGTTGACCCACTCGGACGAATCGACCGACTCGTGAATGTCTGGAGTCACGAGTACCAGCGCTGCGGCCTGCAGGGCAGATTGCGCGTACGCCGCGTTCGACCGGAAGGCGGCCCATTCCTGTTCGTCGAGACAGACAACCATCCGACCCGCCATCTGGGCATTGCCCGCGACCGCACGGGCCAGAACGAGTCCGCGACAGATGATGGGTGAATCTTCGGCGACCGCAAGCGTTACTGCCTTCCACGCAAGCGCTCGGTCGCCGCTCGAAGCTCGTGGAACGGCGGTACACACGACGCGGAGGTCACCCTCCATCCCGCGAAGTTCTGTATCAAGAGCGTCGACCAGTTCGATTGAGTCGCTTTGGCAGGTCAGAGACTCAGCGCTGACCGAGCCTGCCCAACGTGCTACCAGGAGATCGAGCAGGTCGACAGGGCCAGCGGTGGCACTGCGCGCATAGACGTACTTCACGATCGTTGCTCCTCGGCGTGGGTCGACGGCCGCACGAAGTGCTGCAGGAGCTCGAGGAGGGGGTCGAGGTACTCGAGCTCTTCCTCGAGACGCCTCGTGTGGAGGTTGGGAAGGTACTGAGCCCCACGAAGCTGGAGGTGGGGAGTGTGAGAGTCGCTGCTCAGCACGAGGACGGGCAGATGTTTGCTCCGGAACCACTCTGCGATGTGCCGAAGCGGGCCCCACGCCTCCCCGCCATCGTCGATCCAGCGATACCAAGGGGAGCTGAAGACAAACGACTCGTCGACGACCAGTCTCGAGACCGCATGAGAGACCAAGACCGGTTCGTTCAGGCGAGGCTGAAGGACGAGGGTTGGTCCCAGACCTGCAATGGCCTCGGCCAACGTCCTTTCGGCGACGACCGCGACTGGGTCGATCCCAGTCGCTTTGTATATGGGTGTTTCAACCAGCCCTAGCTCGCCCCCGGGCCCCGGATAACTGCCATGGGCAGCCCATCCGTCTTGGGCCATACTCCTGGACGTCAACGGATCGCCGCGGCTGCGGGAGACGTGGACGAGTCCTCAACCAAGGCACGCAGGCGGGTGACGTAGGCGCTGGTGGAGAACCGTGATCGAGCCACCCCCAGCGCATCGGCGCTCTGCTTGCGGTAGCGGTCGTCGTCGCCCCAGACGTCACTGACCAAACCCGACACCTCTGACGGTTCAGCGTAGAGAGCACCCTTTCCGTATAACGGCTCCATGTAGGGGGGGAGTACGACGACGCAACCACTTGCCATCGCCTCCAGGGCGGACATGCCGAAAGACTCGACCAGCTTGGCCGAGTGCATGTAGACCCAGAAGTCGATTCCGTTCAGGAACTCGTTCGGTGCGACGGAATCGAACGGAAGCACCTCGACCCCACTCTGGCCGAGGTCGATAACCTTCGCGATCGAGGTGGCACCGCCGAGGACACGGGTCTCGAAGGAGTCAGAAACGTAGGCCGCCTCAACCTCGGCAAGGGTGTCGGGCCACTTGAGACGGTGGTCGCGCGAGTGACGGCCCACGACCGGCCTTCTGGACTGGGTGTGACGGGGTTCCCCGGCGATCACGTCGTCGGGGACGAACCCCGGCCAGTCTTCTCCGTTAATCGCCATCCCAGGCGCCGTGAGGCGGAGAAGGTCCCGGGTGTGGGGTGACTCGGGCGAGACCACCACCGAGGCACCGAAGAGGCGTCCGGCATGCTGGACGGCGACGTCGATGTCGTATGAGGCATCGGTCCCGTTGAGGCTGAGTGGCGCGGTGTTGGCGACCACCAGCACCCGGTGGGTCCGGATCTGGCTAGCGAGGTTGTCGGCGTACTGCAGGACCGTCGGGTTGCGCACGAGGACGACAGACGTGGAAACGGAGTCCTCAAGCGCGAGCACGGGGATGCCGAGGTCGGCCACTGTCTGACGCAAGCTCTGGTTGGCAGGACGGGGGGCACGCAGCACGGGTGAGGACAGGTGCATCAGGCCCACGCGCAGCCCCGCTTCATGCGCGGCCCGGATCTCTGCAGCGGTCAGGGAGGAGTTGCCGCCAGGGAACCTGATGTCGGTGCAGTAGATGACGTCGAGGTGGCCCATGTCTGGCTGCCGTTGACCAGCCGTGAGGTTCACGGGGACGGGAAAGGGTCGTTGCTCGGGGCTGAAGGTGACGGTCTCTGCCGTCTGCTGCGACTCCCTGACCTCTGCGTGCCAGAGCAGGTAGAACAATCCGTACGTCTGCCGACCGAAGTCCAGGGCGCCGCGACGGATCTCGCCCGAGGTGAGGGAGCCGGACCGCGACCTCATGATCGAGAGGGGTGGGCCCTCGACTGCGACCACCCGCCGCCCCGTCGCAGCGTGGATCCGGTCGTGGAACTCGGCATCCGCTGCCCGATTGAGGTCGTCCCAGTTGCCCAGCCGCTTTACCAACGCGCTGCGCGTCAGCATGGAGCTGTAGTTCTTCTGACTGAACTGCGGGTTGTCGTTGATCCGGGTGAAGTAGCCGTCCTGGTCCATGCGGACCATAAAGGACATGTTGGCGACCTCATCGGGGTTTTCCACGAGGTGCCGCACTTGCGTCTCGATCTTCTGCGGGTGCGACCAGTCGTCGTCGTCGTGAACGGTGACGAACTCACCAGTCGCTTGAGCGAAGGCTCGGCGCCGTGCGCGGTAGGCGCCCTGGTTGGTGTCCTGTCGCAGCAGGGTCAGGCGCTCGTCCTGGGGGGCCATGCGCTTCAAGAAGTCCCAATGCTCGCTGTCGCTGCAGTCGTCCACGACAATCAGCTCGAGTCGTCGCCAAGTCTGCGCCAGCACGCTGCGGATGGCAGTGAGGATGTGGGCCGATCCGTTGTGGGTGGGCATGAGGACGCTGACCAGGGGACCGTCCTCCTCGGGCGGTCCGCTCACGTGGAGCCGTCCCAAGAGATCGGCGTCCCATTCCCCGACCTCGATGGGCGACAGGCTCGACTGCACGTACTGCTCGTTGAGGGCGTCTAGCCAGCCGGTGGGGTCCTCGCCCTCCTCGGCGCGACGCAGCCTGTTGGCTGTGAGGAGGGCCATCTGGACGGGGTGGGTGCTGGCCAGGTCCACCGCCTCGGCGAAGAGGTCCAGTTCGGTCGCTGCCAAGGCCTCCTCCAACAGTTCCGCATAGATCAGAGTTGAGCGCTGGTCGAGGACCGAGACGCCCCAGAGCGAAATGGCCAGGTGGTGCAGGGCGAGCGAGTCGTCCTTGTCCTCAGGGAGCAGGTTCTGATCGGCGACGACGCGGGCAAGGCTGAGCAGCGACCGGGGAAGCCACGCGGAGAAGACTGCTGTGTGCGCCTGGTCGATGACCCCGCGTGCGTGGAGACGGGCGATGGTGCGTAGCCCGGGATAGTCGAGCAAAAGGTGGGTGGCGCTGCGGGCGATGACGTCGCGTGCCTTGAGGCTCGCGTTCTTCAACGCGATCTGCTCGATGACCCGGACGTCCTTATGGTGCTGACTGCCAAAGAAGTAGTCAGGCCCTACGGCGACGTTGACCGTGAGACGGTGGGCCGAGGCGCCCGTGCCGCTGACGCGTTTGAGTTCCCTCTCGGCGATCTCCGAGGCGGTGCGTTGCGGGGCGTTGGCGGCGACAGCCAAGGACGTCTCGAGCTGCTGGGCCTTGGCCCGCGCGGCCTCCAGCTCGGCCTCGAGCCTGTCGACAGCCGCGGCCTGAGCGGTCTTCGTGTTGAGCAGGCGGATGCGGGATGACAGGGCCTCGCTTCGCGCCTCGTCGAGCTCGGATCTAAGAGTTCTGAGCTCGTTGGTCAAGAGGTGCTCGTCAGACATGGTCTCCGTCTCGACTACGTACTGGATCGGTGGTGAGGCCGAGTGCTGTCCCGCCTGCCCACCAGCTGGGGGCGGGTCAGAAGACGACATGCTCCGTTGCATGCCCATAGGCCAGGACCCGTGCGTTTGCCAGCAGTTCCGCTGATGTGGCTTCCCAGGTGTGGCGGACCGAAGTATGCCGCATCTGGACGAAGTTGAACCGGTCGGACGAGTAGATGGACAGGCCGGCGGCCGCCACGGCGCGCAGGAAGCCGGTGTCCTCCCCTCGCCACACGTCGGTGAACGGGTGGGCGAGGGCGACCTCCCGGCGGGCCACGATGGTCGGCCCCATGACGAGGTCGGTGAACCGGTGCTCGCGCTCGGGGAACCGCAGGATGGTGACGTCCAGGGCCTCGAGGTACATGTGGTGCGCCTGCTTGCCCACGACGTCCGCCCCGGAGTAGTCGAGGGCGTGCAGCTGGTCGCGCAGGTAGTCCGCGCCATACAGGTCGTCGTCGTCCATCTTGGCCACGACGTCACCGGACGCGGCCCCGACGAGGCGGTTGAGGCAGCCCCCGAGGGTGGTGCCGGCGGGTTCGTGCAGGAGGGTGAGGCGCAGCCCGAGCTCGGCGGCACGGGCGGCGAGGTCCGCGGAGGGCTCGAACCCGTGCGTGAGCAGGACCAGCTCGACGTCCACGCCGCGCTGGGCGGCGACGGTGGCGAGCACGTGGTCGACCTGCTGGGGGCGGTTCGTGGAGACGAGGGCGCTGACCGACGGCAGCCGCGCGGCGGACGAGCCGGAGGCGAGCCCTGCCGCGGACAGGACCGCGTCGAGGCGGCGCGTGTACGTGTGCGACTCCCAGATCCGGCGCTGGGCGGTGTGCACCGTCCGGTCGCGCAGCTCGGGGCTGTTGACCAGGGCGCGCAGCGTCCAGCCGGCCTCCTCGGAGGTGGCCACCTGGAGCACCTCGTCGGCGGGGAAGAACTCGCCGATGGCCCGGCTCGGTGTCGACACGACCGGGGTGCCGCACGCGGTGATCTCGAAGATCCGCCGGGCGCACATGCTCGGCGACCCGACGACCGAGTTCACGTTGAGGAAGACCTTGTAGGCCCGGTAGGCGGTGAGCATGCGCGGGTAGTCCAGCGAGCCGACCACGCGCTGGTCCAGCGGAGCCGGGAACTGGTAGCGCTCGTCGCCCCCGAGGTAGCGCGAGAAGATCTCGAGCCCCGTGGTCATCCGTGACGAGACCGCGTCGGCCGCTCCGAGCAGCAGGTCCATCTGCTCGCGGCGCTCGGGGTACTTGTGCGCGAAGTACATCCCGCCGAACCCGATGTCGCGGCTCTGGTGGCCGTCGCCGGGCCGGATCGGGTTGTGCAGCGTCTGCTGGGCCGCGAACGGCAGCACGCCGACCCGCTCGTGCCCGAGGTCGCGGTGGTAGTCGGGGACCCGGTCGGAGTCCGTGGTCCAGACGTGGTCGAACAGCCGGGCCGTGTCGAGGAAGTCCTCGTAGTGGACCGGGTCCTCCTTGTTCCAGAACACCGTCGGCACCCCGTGGTCGCGGCACCACTGCACGAGCTCGACGATCGCCGGCCGCGGCGCCGACGTCCCCGTCAGGTGGTACTGCCACGCGTCCCCGTTGCCGTGCCACGCCGACTCGACGAACAGCAGGTCGAGCCGGGGCGAGTCCACCTGGTCGCGCCAGCGGTCGGGGTGCAGCGCCACCTGGTCCCACTCGTACCCCAGCGCCAGCGACGTGAAGTCGTCGAGGATGACGCCGACCCGCAGGTCAGGACGTCGCGGTGAGCGTTCCGGCAACGGCCACGGCGGCACCTCGAGGGTCCCGTCACCGGTGAGGCGGATGCTCCCCCGGGGCCGCCGGTCGTCCAGTGCGCGTCGCTGCCACCAGCGGCGCACCTGCTCCGTGCCACCGTGCCGCAGGTGCCACACCGCCCGGCGGGCGTCGGCCACGACCCGCCCCGCACCGGAGGACGAGGATCCGCGGGTGCCGGCGCCGGGCATGGTCTCCTCAGGGGGACGGAGCGGGTATGCGGCGGGGTCGCCGGGCGCTGCCCGGCACGCTCCCCGGCGCGCGAGGTCACCGTCAACATAACGGACATGCTGGTCAGGGCCGTCCACGCGCCGCCCGTCGGCGACACGCGTCAGTTCGGGAGACGGCACGCCGTGCGGCACAATGTCCGAATGCATCGCTTCAGGGGGACCGACATCTGGCTCGGTCTCCTCGCCGTCGTCGTCAACGTCGGCCTCGTCGTCGGCGTCGTCCTCCTGACGACCGGGCGTCCCACGATCGCCGACCCGTCGCCGGTGATCAAGACCCCGAGCAGGACGACGACCACGACGACGCAGCGACCGACGACGAGCACGACGACCACCGCGCCGACGCCGCGCACGCCCGAGGCGCTGCTCGCCTCCGACGCCAAGGTGACCATCGCCGTGCTCGGCGACCAGACCAGCGACGGCGAGTCCGAGTGGGTCACGGCCTTCAGCAAGCTCCTCGCGCAGGACCGCAAGGTCACCCTCAACCGGCTCAACCCGGCCGACCCGACGACCTACACGATCAAGACGTCGTTCGGCACGGCCGGCCCGCCCACCGTCGTCTTCAACGGCAGCCGCGCCGACGCCACCGCCGACTACGCGACCAAGCGGGTGCCGTTCCTCGTGCCCACCACGCCGGACATCGTCATCCTCAACTACGGGCGCAACAACTCGACCGGCAACGTCAAGAAGCACCTGCAGAACGTCGCCTCGGCCGTGCGGACCGCCTACCCGTCGGCCAGCATCCTCGTCACCCTCCAGCCGCCGACCCGGGACGACCAGGACAAGAAGGTGCGCACCGCCGTCGCCGCCTGGGCCGCGTCGAAGAAGCTGCGGACGCTGGACGTCGCCAAGGCGTTCATCGGCACCGGTGACCCCAACGCCTACGTCTCGGCAGCCGACCCCGAGGTGCTGAACGCCCGCGGCGACGCCCTGTGGGGCGAGACCGTGTTCCGGCTGCTGGGCGGCACCATCCGCCTGCCCGACCCGGCCCCGACCACCACCCTCCCGGCGCCGTCCACGACCTCCTCGTCGACGCTGTTCCCCTCGCCGTCCTCGTCGTCCTCCTCGTCATCGGCGCCCCCGCCGCCGGCCAGCACGACCTCGTCGTCCAGCTCCTCGACGCCGCCACCGGCGACGGACCCCACGCCGCCCGATCTCCCATCGCCCAGCTTCCCCGTCACGAGCCCCCCGGGTCGTGCTCAGACCACGGCCGTCGAGGCGGGCTGACCTGGGCCGCCCCGCGGCATACGGGAGGGTCTGCTCGGTGAGGTTTCCCGGTTTGCCCACCTGTGGGAGCCTTGCCCCGGCTGCGTCGGCAGGGCGGCCATGGGGAGTTCTCCCCATGGGGGACGGGCTCCACCCCATCTAGCCTTGCCCGGTGCAGTCGTTGGTCACTGCGTCCCCGAAAGGCCCTGATGCCCACCCTGAAGTACCCGAGCGAGCAGTTCCCCGGCCCGCCGTCGGTCACCGTCGACATCCCCGACGGCTGGTCCCCGGTGCGGGTCCCCGGGACGCTGCTCGCCGCGCGCCGGGCGGAGGAGGGCGGCAGCTTCGCCCCCAACCTCGTCGTGCGCGGGTTCACCAGGTCGGCCGAGTTCACCATCGGGCGGGCGCTGGCCGAGCTCAAGGCGTTCGTGACCGAGCGGCCCGACGGCGAGATGGACGAGCCGTTCGAGGTGGAGATCGACCAGGTGCCGTTCGTCGGGGTCAACGTGTCGTGGACCGACGACAAGGTCGGTGACGTCGTGCAGGCGCACCTGTTCGCCGGCGCGCGCCGCGGGCAGGTCGTCGACCTCATCCAGGTCACCGGTTCGGTGGGTGGGCCCGAGGTCGAGGCGGAGTACGGCACCATCCAGGAGCTCATGCAGACCGTGCGGGTGACCCGGTGACCAGCACCCCGGTGACGGTCTCCGGCCTCACCCTGCGCGCGGGGTCGGCCACCGACATCGGCCGGGTGCGCGGCCACAACGAGGACGACCTCGTCGCGGAGGGGGCGGTCTTCGCCGTCGCCGACGGGATGGGTGGGCACGCTGCCGGCGAGGTCGCCAGCGGCATCGTCGTCGACGGCCTTCGCGGCCTGGCCGAACGCGTCGTGCTCGTCCGCGACGACGTCGTCGCCGCGCTCGCCGAGTCCAACGCGCAGATCCTGCGCTCGGTCGCCCGGCACCCGGAGCAGACCGGCATGGGCACCACGGCCGCGGGCCTGGCCGTCGTCTCGGCCGGGGGCTCGACGCACTGGGCGGTGTTCAACGTCGGCGACTCCCGCGTCTACCGCTACGTCGACGGCCGCCTGCGCATGGTCACCGTCGACCACTCCGAGGTCCGTGAGCTCGTCGACGCCGGCCTCATCACCGAGGCCGAGGCGGCCCGCCACCCCCTGCGCAACGTCGTGACCCGGTCCTTGGGCTCCGACTCCATGCCCGCCGTGGACCTCTGGGTGTTCCCGCCGCAGGTCGGCGAACGCTTCCTCGTCTGCTCCGACGGCCTCAACGGCGAGCTCTCCGACGACCAGATCGCCATGCTCTTGGGCGAGCACGAGGACCCGCAGGAGGCCGCCGTCGCGCTCGTCGACGCCGCCGTGGCCGCCGGTGGCCGCGACAACGTCAGCGTGGTCGTCGTGGCGCTCGACCGTCGCGAGGACGACGGCGACGACGAGGTCGACACCGCTCCCCGCAGCGAGGTCACGAGGTCCTCGGCATGACCCTGGTCCGCTTCGCCGACCCCGACCAGCCGGGATGGTGCGCCATCTCGGCTGGAGGTCTGTTCGCCCTCGTGCGGGGAGAGGCCACCGACGCGGTGGTCGTGCGCGTCTGCGAGGCCGCCGTCGCCGGTGGGCTCGACGACCTGCTCGACGCCCTGACCCGCGACGGCGTCCGCACCGCCCCCGACTTCGTGGCCGTCCAGGACGGTGACCCCGTGCGCGTCGTCGCCCGCGGCACCGCGTATGCCGTCGTGCCCGGCGAGGACGGTCGGGACGACGCTGTCGAGATCCGCGCCGCGGGCCGGGGTCCCTGGGCCGACGAGGACGCCCCCGAGGGGTCGACCGAGCTCGTCCTGCACTCCGGCGAGGTGCCCCCCGCGGCCGAGGACGAGCCGGCTGCCGAGGACGCGCCGGGTCTGCCCGACGGTCGGCTCAGCTCGCCCGGTGGCGTGCAGGGCTGGCAGGTGCCGGCCCGCCTGCGTCGCGGCGGGCCGCCCCCGGCCACCGCCGGCGACCCGGCGGACGGAGGTACCGGCGATGCCGCGCCCGTGGTCCAGGAGGTCCCCGGGTACGACTACCTGTTCGGTGCACCCGGCTCGACCGGCACACCGCCGTTCCTGCCCAACCACGACACCGGCACCCTCCAGGAGCCGCCGATCGGCCGCGCGCCGATGGAGGAGGCGGCCGGGGTGACCCCGCCGCCGGCCGACCACACGCTCCCCCCGCCGCAGCACACCCAGGCCGGGCGACCCGCACCCGCACCCCAGTCGCCGTCGCCGGCGACGCCGTCGGCGCCCGCAGGACCGACCCGCGGCACCGACGAGGGCAGCCGACCGGCCGCAGGCGGTGGGCTGATCGAGTCCGTCCCGTGGCGCCGTGGAGGGAGCAACGTCGCCCCCACCGACGAGCCCCCGGCCCCGGCGACCACCGCGATGCCGGTTCCCCCGGTGACCCCGCCGGCCCCGATGCCCACGCCTCCTGCCCCGCCCGTGACGCCGCCGGCGCAGCCGACCCCGCCCCCGGCGCAGCCGACCCCGGCACCGGAACCGCCCGCCGTCTCCGACACCCAGGCCGCGCGCACCGCCGGTGAGATGCCCGGCCGGCGCGGCACCTCCGGCCACACGGCCGCCGTGCCGCCGCCCGTCGTGCCGTCGCCCGTCGTACCGTCGCCCGTCGTGCCGTCGCCCGTCGTACCGTCGCCCGTCGCGCCGCCGGCCGCCGCACCCGAGGACACCGCTGCCCCGCAGCACACGACCCCACCGCCCGCCCCGGACGCGGACGAGGCCACCGTCGACCGGGCGAGCCTGCCGATGACGGCGACCGGCTCCATACCGAGGGGTCCCATCGTCCTGGCGGTGCTCTGCCCGGCCGGGCACCCGAGCCCGCCGCACGCGAGCAGCTGCCGGGTGTGCGAGCGGGAGATCCCGCCGCAGCAGCCGTTCCAGACGCCTCGGCCGCCGCTCGGCACGATCCGGCTCTCGACCGGTGACGTCGTGACCCTCGACCGCGGGGTGCTGCTCGGCCGCGCCCCGAAGGTCAACGCCGACCTGCCCGCCGCCCAGCGGCCGCACCTGGTGCGCGTGGTCAGCCGCGACAACGACATCTCGCGCAACCACGTCGAGATCGTGCTGGAGGGTTGGCACGTCCTGGTGCGCGACCTCGGCTCGACCAACGGCACCACCGTGGCCCTGCCCGGCCAGCAGCCGGTGCGGCTGCGGCCGAGCGACAGCCAGGTCATCGAGCCGGGCACGGTCGTCGGCATGGCCGACGAGGTCACCTTCACCTACGAGGTGCCCTCGTGACGGTGGCCGCCCCACCCGAGCTCGACGGCCTGGTCTACCGCGAGCTCGTCGGCACGGGTGGGTACGCCGACGTCTACCTGTACGAGCAGCAGATGCCCCGGATGCGGGTCGCGGTCAAGGTGCTCAAGGGCGAGGGCATCACCGACGCGATCCGCCGCCAGTTCCGCGACGAGGCCGACACCATGGCCCAGCTCGCCGACCACCCCTACATCGTCCAGGTCTTCCGGTCCGGCACCTCGCTCGACGGCCGGCCCTACCTGGTCATGAAGTACTACCCGCCGCCGAACCTCGCGCTGCGCTCGCGCAACGAGCGGCTCAGCGTCGAGGAGGTCCTGCGCACCGGGATCCAGCTCGCCAGCGCCGTCGAGACGGCCCACCGGGCGGGCATCACGCACCGCGACATCAAGCCGGCGAACGTGCTGGTCAGCCAGTACGGCGCCCCCGGCCTCACCGACTTCGGCATCGCCGGACAGCTCGGCCACGGTGCGGCGGAGGACGACGAGGACGACGTGGGCGTCAGCGTCCCGTGGGCACCCCCTGAGGTGCTCTTCGGTCAGTCGAACGGTGACGCCCGCGCCGACGTCTACTCGCTCTCGGCGACGCTGTGGCAGCTGCTGGTCGGGCGCTCGCCGTTCGAGATCCCCGGTGGCGACAACTCGGCGTACGGCCTGATGCCCCGCATCCGCACCTCCCCGGTCCCGGCCACCGGCCGCGCCGACGTGCCGGTCTCGCTCGAGCGGCTGCTCACCCAGGCGATGGCCAAGGACCCGGCGGCCCGGCCGCAGAGTGCGATCGCGTTCGCCCGCTCGCTGCAGGAGATCGAGCAGGAGCAGCGGTTCACCCGCACCGCCATCGTCGTCCTCGACGAGCAGGGCCAGACCACCCTCGCCGACCAGAGCGGACCGTCGCCGGACGCCGACGACGACCGCACCCGGGTCCGCGCTCCTCAGTCCGTGCAGGGCCAGACCCCGGCGCCCGCTCGACCGCGCAGCGTGGGTGGCACGGTCGCCGTGAACGGCGCCCAGGGCGTGGCGGGGCCGGCGTCGCACGCGGCATACGAGCACCCGTTGGTGGACGACGTCGACGTGGCGGGCACGGTGAGCCGCGACCGGCTCGGCACGCGCACCCCGGCGAGCGAGGAGCCTGCTGCGGCGGCCTCGTCCCGCAACCCGGCGGTCACGCTCGCCGCGATCGCCGTCGCCGTGGTCGCCGTCGTCGTGGGGATCTCCGTGGTGTTCGGCGGCGGGAACGACTCCCCGAAGGACACGCCGAAGACGGTCGCCAGCCAGAGCGGCGACGTCGCCCTGTCCGTGCCGAGCACCCCGACGCTCGAGGCGCGGGGGGTGTCCGGTGGCGTGGCGTTCGCGTGGCAGTACCTCGCCCCGGAGAAGCCGGACCGGTTCTTCGTCCGCACCGCGGCGACCACGGGAGGCCTGGGCACGGCGGTCGACGGCGCCCCGCTCGCCCGGTCGACGTTCACGGCGAAGGCCGCCGCCGGCACCCAGGTCTGCGGCCAGGTCAAGGTCAGCCGCGAGGGCCTGACCTCGGAGTACTCGACACCCGTCTGTGGGAGGGCCAAGTGAGCACCGGCAGCATCACCGTGGAGTTCTGCGGCGAGGAGTTCGTCGCCGTCAGGGGCACCCCGCTCACCATCGGGCGCACCGGTGACGTCGAGATCGACGACAACCCGTTCCTGCACCGCAGCTTCCTGCAGGTCGTCGAGGACGGCGGCCTGTGGTGGCTCACCAACGTCGGCACCACGCTGACGGCCACGGTCGCCGACAAGAAGGGGCTGTTCCAGGCCTGGCTCAACCCCGGCGCCCGGATCCCGCTCGCGCTCGAACGGTTCACCGTGTGGTTCACGGCCGGCCCGACCACGTACGACTTCGACATCATCGTCGACACCCCGGCCTTCACGGCGACGGGCAGCGAGGACGCCGAGACCGACAGCACGGGGGAGACCACGGTCGGTCGGGTCACCTTCACCCCCGACCAGAAGCTGCTCATGGTCGCCCTGTGCGAGGGCCTGCTCCGACGTTCGTATGCCGCGCCCGGCCAGATCCCGTCGTCGGCCGACGCCGCCGCCCGCCTCGGCTGGAAGGTCACGAAGTTCAACCGAAAACTGGACAATGTCTGTCAAAAGCTCGCCGATGCTGGTACTCGTGGATTGCACGGGGGGCCGGGGAAGCTCGCGAGCAACCGCAAGGCGCGGCTGGTCGAGCACGCCCTGTCGACGCGACTGGTGACCGAGGGCGACCTCGCACTGCTGGACGCGATCGACCACGACGAGCCGGCAGCACCGCAACCACCACCACCACGGGGGCAGTAGTCAGATGAGTCCGGTCGCACGCCGGCGCGCAGGAGTGGCATCGGGGGTCGTCGTCGCAGTGGCGGCGTCGAGCCTGACGTTCTTCGCCGTCCACTCCCGCGGGGAGACCGTGCACGAGGCCGACCTCAACGACGGCGGGGTCTGGGTCTCGGCGACCAACTACAGCCAGTTCGCCCGGATGAACAAGGCGGCACGCCAGTTCGACGCCGGCATCCAGGCCAACGTCACCCCCGGTGCCGGGCTCGACGTCGTCCAGGACGGCGCCGCGGTCGGCGGCATCCTGACCACCGGCAACCAGCTCGTCCCCATCGACCCGATCACCGGTCGGATCGACTCGACCGCACCGGTCCAGCTGCCGCAGAAGGCCAAGCCCGTGGGCAAGGAGTTCGTCCCGGCGACCGGCGACCTGCGCGGTGGCACGCTGGCCATGGTCGACCCGAAGACGGGCAAGGTGTGGGCCCAGCGCGTCGACCCGGCCGCACCGCTGTCGGGGCTGACGCTGACGACCTCCGCGAAGCCGCTGGCCATCGCCGGCGGCATCGCCGCCATGGCCGTCGACACCTCGGGCGGAGTCCACGTCGTCTCGGCCGCGACCGGCAAGGTCGTCTCCGTGCCCGCCGCCGGCGACTCCTTCGGCGCCCCGGTCACCGAGAAGATCGGGCTCACCGCCAGCGCCGTCGACATCACCGCGGTCGGCACCCGGTGGGTCGTCTACAACCCCGTCGAGGACCAGGTCTTCGCCGAGGGCCTCGAGAAGCCCGTCGCCGGGGGCGCCGACCGCCTCGGCGGGATGGCGTACGCCGCGCTGCAGCAGCCCGGTCCGAAGGCCGACTCCGTGGCCCTCGAGACCACCACGGAGCTCAAGGTGATCGGGCTCGACGGCGCACCCGGCCAGGTCGGGGTCCGCCTCCCGAGCCAGGTCGGCCCGGGTGCCGAACGCCCGAAGGTGTCCCGACCGGTGCGGCTCGGGGACTGCGTCCACGCCGCGTGGGCCCAGACCGACCGGGCCTACTACGGCGCCAACTGCGGCCAGGGCCAGACCGTCACGGCCGGGACGCTCGACAAGCCAGGTGACGTGCCGCTGCGCGACGGCATGGCGCTGCGCACCAACCGCAACCTCATCGTCCTCAACGACCTCGACACCGGCGACGCGTGGGACCTCGACTCCAAGCCGCTGAAGATCGACAACTGGGACTCGGTCATCCCGCCGAGCAAGACCGACGACAACAACGACGACAAGGACAAGAACGTCGTCGACGACACGACGACGCCGCAGCCCCCCAAGGCCGAGCCCGACAACCTCAAGGTCCGCGCCGGCCGCACGTCCAAGCTGCACGTCCTCGACAACGACACCGACACCCCGGGCTCGATCCTCGCGATCGCCCCCGGTGAGATCACCCAGCCGGACGCCGGCGGCGTCACCGCGACGGTGTCCGGCGACGGGCAGTCCGTCGACGTGTCGGTGCCGGCCGACCCCGGGACCACCTCGTTCTCGTTCTCCTACCAGGTCAACAACGGCGTCGCCTCCGCCCACCCCCGGGCCACGGTCACCGTCACCGTGGTCGCCGACGACGTGAACTCGCCCCCCTTCCTGCGTGAGGGCAGCGCGACGCTGGCCACGACGGCATACCCGGTCGTCTCCGGGGGACGCATCCCGGTGACGGTCATCGGCGACTGGCGCGACCCCGAGAACGACCAGGTCACCGCCCAGCCGGGCGACGGCGACAGCCTCGTCGACGGGCTCGGCCGGCTGGTCGTGCAGGCCCGTGACAAGGCCGGGTCGCAGGCGGTGCCCTACACCGTCGACGACGGACGCGGCGGGGTCACACCCGGCAAGGTGACGCTCGCGGTGCTCGGCGACGGCAACACGTTCCGCGCGCCGAGCACCCAGCCCGACGTGGTGCGCGGCGTCGTCGGCAAGCCCCTGCAGATCGAGCCGCTCGGCAACGACATCGCCGGCGCCGACCCCGAGGACCCCGACGCGAAGATGCGCCTCGCCACGGACGTGCGCCCCCAGGGGTCGCTCAGCGTGGTCAGCGACCTCGACACCGGCGTCGTGACGATCACCGGTGCGACCAAGGGCACCTTCGAGCTCACGTATGCCGCGCAGGTCGGCCAGGGGGTCGCACCCGGGCGGATCCGCATCGACCTCATCGACGACCCCGACCCCGACGCCCCACCGGTCGCGGTGCCCGACTCCGCGACGGTGCGCGACCAGACGCCCGTCATGGCGGACGTCCTCGCCAACGACTACTCGCCGCGGGCCGACGTGCTGGCCACCCGCAGCGTGTCGGTGGACAGCGACAACAGCTGGCTGCGCCCGACGATCTACCAGGGGCGCTGGGTCCGCGTCGAGGCGCTGGACCCGTTCACCGGCGGCACCAAGCCCCGCACCGGCACGGTCCGGTACACGATCAGCGACGGTCGCAAGTCCACCACCGGGGAGCTGACGGTGACCCAGCGACCGACCGATCCCAAGGCGCTGCCGATCATCCAGGACGACACGGCCGTCGTCCGCGCCCAGGACACGGTGAGCATCCCCGTGCTCGACAACGACTCGATGGCCGAGGGGATCCCGCTCGTCCTCGACCCCGACTCGGTCAAGGTGCTGACCAAGGGCGAGCCGCAGAACGCCTTCGCGTCGGGCAACCTCGTGCGCTACGTGCCCGACCCGACCACCCCGGTCACCGTCGAGAAGGTCGTGACGATCGAGTACTCGGCGTACCCCATCGGCGACCCGTCCAAGGCGCGCTCCGGCCGCGTCTCGGTGACGGTCAAGCCGCTGCCGGGCGCCACCAACCCCAACCAGTCGCCGGTCGCCCGCAGCTTCTCGGCGAGCGTCGTCGCCGGCGAGCCGCTGACGATCACCATCCCGACCTCCGGGGTCGACCCGGACGGTGACACGGTCACGGTCCAGGGGATCTCCAGCGTCGACGGCGAGGCCATCAACCTCAGCCTCGGTCGCGTCACCGGGTTCGGCGCCTCGACGATCAAGTACGAGGCGTACCCCCGGTCCGCAGGGACCGAGGTGCTCAACTACACCGTCGCCGACCGGTTCGGTGGCGAGAGCACCGGGTTCGTCCGGATCGGTGTGGTCGCACCGGGCGACCCCCAGCCCCCGGTCGCCGTCGAGGACGTGGTCAGGGCGGCACCCGGCAAGACGGTCACGCTCGACCCCACCGAGAACGACCTCATCGCCCGCGGGGACTCCGTCGACCTGCTCTACCGGGACCTCAACCCCTCGGCGTCGCTGTCGAAGTGGAAGATCGACGCGAAGGCGAGCACGTTCCGCACGGTCGTCCCGCCGGTCTCGGCCGGCCAGCAGCACCTCACCTACGGCATCGACAACGGCGTGTTCGACCCGTCGAAGTCGAGCATCACCGTCGTGCCCGTCGCCGGCTGGAAGAACCGGCCCGTCGCGGTCGACGACGTGGCCAAGCCGAAGGGCGACGAGACGACGGCCCTGGTCGACGTCCTCGCCAACGACCGGGACGTGGACGGCGACAACGAGCAGCTCAAGGTGGTCTCGGTCCTGTCGACCGACGCATCGGTCGAGCCGGGTGGCCGCCAGGTCCGCGTCACGGTGCTCGACCACCCGCACACCGTGCCGTACGTCATCACCGACGAGGACGGCCAGACGGCGATGGCGCTGATCTACGTGCCGACCGGCGACAACGGCGACCCCTTCGTCGTCAACGGGGCGCTCATCGAGATGGACCGCGACTCGAGCAAGACCGTCGCGATCGCGGACTACGTGAAGTCGCCCCGCGCCCGGGTCGTCGGCATCACCACGCCGGACACCCTCAGCGCCTCGCCGTCCGACAAGCTCGAGGTCTCCAACGACGGCAAGAACTCGCTGACCCTCACCTCCTCCGGCGGGTACGTCGGGCCGGGTGCGGTGATGCTCGAGGTCACCGATCAGGAGAACGTGCAGCAGAAGGACTTCCGCACCGCCTACGTCTCCATCCCGGTGCAGATCGGCCCCAAGGTCCCGCTGCTCACGTGTCCCGACTTCGCCGTCTCGCTCGTCGCGGGTGGCCGGCAGCGCACCCTCGACATCCCCACCCTGTGCCACGCCTGGCTGCCGCCGGGGCTGTCCCTGGACGGTGTGGGCTTCGAGGCCCAGTGGCAGCCCGAGTCACCCGGGGTCAGCCTCGACCAGGAGGGCCAGGGAGGGCGCCAGGTGGCGCTCAAGGCCGGCCGCGACGCCCCGAGCAGCACCAAGGGACGGGTGCGCATCCGGCCCAAGGGTGGTGAGGACTCGTTCGTCCGCGTCAACGTCCTCGGCCTGTCGGCCGACCCGGCCAAGGCTGCCGTGGATGCCAAGGGCGACCCGCTGCCGGTGGCACCGCCGCCGCGCATGCGACCGTTCTCGGTCACCGGGCTCAAGGCCGGGTCCTCGGCCACGGTCGACCTGAGGTCCTACCTCGACTCACCGCTGGACAAGCCGTCCTGCACCGTCAACTCCGCGCGGATCGAGAGCGGCAAGGGGCTGACCGCCAGCGTCACAGGCTGCACCGTGACGATCCAGGCGTCGGGTGAGTCGTCGGGCAGCGGATCGGTCGCCGTGTCCGTGTCCGACGGGCCGGGGCGCAACGCCGTCGGCCGCGGCAGCATCAGCGTCCTCGGCAAGCCGCTCGCCCCGGGTGGAGTGCGCGCCGTGGCCGACCGGGTCAACGGCGGCACCGCCCGTGTCTCGTGGAACCCGCCCACCTACGACGGTGGCAGCCCCATCACCTCGTACACGGTGACGGGTCGCGGACCCGGGGCGATGTCCCAGCGCTGCAGCGCCTCGCCCTGCACGATCGGCGGCCTGGAGGACGGCAAGCCCTACTACTTCAGCGTCCTGGCCACCAACGGCGTCGGCGACAGCCCCCGCAGCCCCGAGGTCGGACCGGTCAAGCCCGACACCCTGCCCAACCCGGTCACCGGCGTGCGTCAGGTGAGCCGCGGCGACGGCACCCTCACGGTCACCTGGAACCCGCCGGCCAAGAAGGGCAGCGACGTCCGCTCCTACATCGTCCGGTTCCAGGACACGACGACCGGAGCGATCCGGACGCGGACGGTCGCGGCCCCCGGGGTCCGTGCCTCGATGTCCGGCCTGACCAACAACCACAAGCAGGCCGTCTCGGTGCGCGCCCGCAACGACCTCGGCGCGGGGCCGTTCGGGCCGGCCGTCGAGCTGCAGTCCGCCGGCACCCCGCCGGCCGTCACCATCACCGACGTGAGCTCGCGGGCACCGGCCGCGGGGTACGACAACACCAACGTCCGCATCACGTGGAACGCCGTCTCCCCGAACGGCCCGTCGCTGCTGCGCTACACCGTCTACCGCCGGGTCGGGTCCGGCGCCTGGACCCAGCTGGGCACGACGCCGCCCGGCCAGCGGTACTACACCGACTCCAACCTGCCCTACGACGGCCGCACCTACACGTACACCGTGACCGCGACCAACGGCGCGAACAAGGAGTCGGCCAAGGCGAACACGCGCTCGTTCTCCTCCGTCGGCCAGCCGGCCACGCCCGGCGCTCCGTCGGCCTCGACGCCACGGCCGGACAAGACGGCGGACGTGCAGGCACCACTGGGCGACTCGCGGTCCAGCGCGTTCTCCCGCCTGGAGTGGGAGTCGCGCAACGGTGGCGCTGTCATCGCCAGCGGGTTCGTCAGCTGCGGGTGCGCGGAGAACTCCACGAAGGCGTTCACGACGAGCGGGCTGGGCACCACCGCCGGCCAGCGCATCCGGGTGCGGGTCTTCAACGGCACCGCCTGGTCGGACTGGTCGCCGCTGAGCGGCAACGTCAGCCCCTACGGCACGCCCTACGCCCCGACGTCCCGCGGCTCGTCCGCCTCCGGCAAGACCATCACCTACAACTGGTCGCAGCGCCTCAACGGCCGAGCCATCGCGGCCTTCCAGGCCTCCAGCGCGGGGACGACCAAGAACCTCGGCTCCGGTGCCCGGTCGGTGAAGTTCACGTATGGCGCGTACGACAGCGCCCACTCGGCCCGGGTCCGGATGAAGGACTCGACGGGTCGGTGGAGCGCGTGGACGACGATCAACGGCCGCACCGCCAAGCCGCCGCCGACTCCTGCGATCACCGTGGTCAAGGGCAACACCTGCAGCCAGCGCTCGTGTGCCACCGGCAACGGATCGTGCACGAGCAGCTCGTGCCGCTGGATCGCCGTGCGCACGTCCGACTTCAGCGGTCGCGTGTCCTGCACCTTCAGGCTCGACGGTGGAACCGTGAGCGGGTGGCGGGACATGTCGATGGGTGGCAACGCCTACAAGGAGAGCGACAACTTCCTCGGACAGCCAGGATCGACCGTCCGCGCCACGTGCTCCCGTGCCGGCCAGTCCGCAACCGACACCCTCAAGTGGTGAGGGTCCTCACCGTGCACCCACACAGCAGCAACGAAAGGCACCGCACTCCATGACCGTCACCCAAGAGCAGGCCCAGTGGTTCGAGCAGGCGTTCACCCAGATGGTGCAGAACGTCGAGAAGGCCGTGCTCGGCAAGGACCACGTCATCCGGCTGGCCCTGACCTGCATGCTGTCCGAGGGGCACATCCTGCTCGAGGACTTCCCGGGCACCGGCAAGACCCAGCTGGCGCGCGCGCTCGCGGGGACGGTGCAGGGCAGCAACAGCCGCATCCAGTTCACGCCGGACCTGCTGCCCAGCGACGTCACCGGGGTGACGATCTACGACCCGAGCAGCCAGAAGTTCGACTTCCACCCGGGCCCGATCTTCGCGAACATCGTCCTCGCGGACGAGATCAACCGCGCCTCGCCGAAGACCCAGTCGGCGCTGCTCGAGGTGATGGAGGAGGCGCACATCACCGTCGACGGCGTGCGCCACGAGGCGGGCAAGCCGTTCATGGTCATCGCCACCCAGAACCCCATCGAGCAGGCCGGCACCTACCGCCTCCCCGAGGCCCAGCTCGACCGCTTCCTCATGAAGACGTCGCTGGGGTACCCCGACCTGGAGGCCACCGTCGCCGTCCTCGCCAACGCCAAGGTCCGTGACCGGGCGGGCACCCTGTCGGCGGTCGTCACGAGCAGCGTGGTCAGCGACATGGCGGCGTTGGCCGACGAGGTCCACGTCGACCCGGCGATCCTCGCCTACGTCTCGCAGATCGCCGAGGCCTCCCGCCGGCACGTGTCGGTCAAGCTCGGCATGTCGGTGCGCGGCTGCCTCGCGTTCGTCCGGTGCGCCAAGACGTGGGCCGCCAGCCAGGGCCGCACCCACGTCATCCCCGACGACATCAAGATGCTGTCGAACCCCGTGCTGTGCCACCGCCTGCTGCTCACCGCGGAGGCGCAGTTCGCGAACATCACCGTCGACCAGGTCATCACCCAGATCCTCGGCGAGGTCGCACCGCCGGCCGAGCGCGCGGCCTGAGGCCGGTCCCACGATGAGCTCACCCATCGGGTCCCCGCCGGACCGCTCCGCTCCCGAGGAGGAGCGGACGGTCCGTCGCGCCGACCTGCGTGCCGGCCGTCCCGAGGGCGGCCGGGCGCGCCCGCGGCGCGCGCGGTCCCGACTCAACCTGCGCCTTCCCGCGGTGCGGCTCCCGGACCTGACCCGGTTCGGCGGCCTGACGGTGCCCGCCGTCCCGGAGGGTGTCACGACCCGGGCCCGCGACCTGCGGGAGCGGACCCGGCCGGCCTGGTCGCCGGTGGCCGGGTTCCTGCGCTGGATCTCGCCGCTGGGCTGGGCGGTCGTCGCCCTCGGGGTCGCCGCCTGGGTCGTCGGGCGCTGGGCCGGGTGGACCGAGTGGCTGATGATCGGGGCGGCGGCCCTCGTCCTGGTGCTGTGCTGCGTCCTGCTCGCCATCGGCCGCACCCGGGTCACCGTCACCACCGACCTCGAACCGGTGCGGGTCAGTGTCGGCGAACCCGCCACCGGCCGGATCACGGTGACCAACGACTCGAAGCGGGGGATGCTGCCCCTGCTCGTCGAGCTGCCCGTCGGTGTCTCGGCGGCCCGCTTCACGCTCCCGCCGCTGGGGTCGGGCAAGGCCCATGAGGAGCTGTTCGTCGTCCCGACCCACCGACGCGGCGTCATCCCGGTCGGGCCGGCCCGCACCGTGCAGGGCGACCCCCTCGGGCTGGTCCGGCGCACCGAGCGCTGGACCGACGTCACCGACCTCTACGTCCACCCGCGCACCGTCTCCCTGGAGAGCCTCGGCGCCGGCCTGCTGCGCGACCTCGAGGGTGAGACCACCCAGGACCTGTCGATGTCGGACCTGGCCTTCCACGCGCTGCGTGAGTACCAGCCCGGCGACGACCGGCGGTACATCCACTGGCGCTCGTCGGCCAAGGCGGGACGCCTGCTCGTCCGCCAGTTCCTCGACACCCGGCGCTCGCACCTGTGCCTGGTCGTCGACGCCGACCCCGAGCAGTTCCAGGGAGGCGAGGACGAGGCCGAGACCGCCATCAGCGCCGCGGCGTCCCTGGCCCTGCGCGCCATCCGCGACGAGCAGGACACCACCGTCGTCTGCCGCGGCCAGGTGGCCTCGCGCACGACGGCCTCGCTCACCCTCGACGCCCTGGCCCGGGTCGAGCTCGGCCCGTCCGACGTGTTCGGCCGCTGCACCGAGGCGTTCTCCCTCGCGCCCGACACGTCGGTGGTCATCCTCGTCACCGGTCCGCAGCGCCCCTTCATCGAGGCCCAGCGCGCCCTGGCGCAGTTCGAGCTCGAGGTGAGGAAGGTCGTCCTGACCATCGACGCGATGGAGGAGACCGGCATCCAGCACCTCGGTGGCCTGACCCGCCTGAACATCCGGCGCATCCAGGACCTGCGCGCCGTCCTCGCCAGCGGAGCCCTCGTATGACCGCCCAGCCGCCCGGGTCGCCCGAGCACACGACGGGTCCCGGCCGCGACTCCACCGCCCCGGGCCGCACGCGTGCCCGCACGTCGTGGACCAGCACCCGTTCCCGGTTGGCCGCCTCGTCGCGGCGGGGTGGGCTGCTGCCCGACCGGGCCGCGCTGGTCGACGCGGCGTTCACGGTGCTGCTCGTCGGCCTGGCGCTCATCGGCTTCCGCACCGACTTCGCCGGCCCGAGCTGGGCCCTTCCCGCCGCGGCAGGGCTGGTCCTGGGCCTGGTGGTCACGCACGTCACGACGGCATACCGGCTCCCGTTCGTCACGCCGCTCGCGGCAGTGACGGTCCTCTACCTCCTGCTCGGGGGACCGCTCGCGGTCCGCGGTGACCTCGTGGGCGGGGTGCTGCCCAGCGGCCAGACGCTGCTGGACCTCGCCGACACCTCGGTGCACGGCTGGAAGCGCCTGGTCACCCTCCTGCCGCCGGTCGACACCGGCAGCGGCCTGCTCGCCCTGCCGCTGATCGTGGGACTGCTCGGTGCCTGCGTCACCTACGCCGTGGCGCGCCGCTGGTCCACCCCGTATGCCGTGCTGCCGGCTCCGCTCGTGCTGCTCGCCCTCGGCATCGTCCTCGGCACCACGGAGGCGGCCTCCCCGCTCGCCCAGGGGGCGGTGTTCGCCGTCCTCGGGATCGGCTGGATGGTCGCGCGCGCGGCCCGCACCCGGGCACCCCTGCAGAACGGTGCCGGTCAGCGGACCCGGTACGCCATCGGTGCGTCCCTGGTCGGGATCGCCCTGCTGGCGGGGTACTTCGTCGGGCCGCACCTGCCCGGTGCCGATGCCACGACCCGCCAGGTCGCGCGCTCGCACGTCGTCCCCCCGATCGACATCGCCGCCTTCGCCAGCCCGCTCGCCGGGTTCCGCCGGTACACCGAGCCCAACCCGGCAGAGCTCTGGGACACCCCGCTCCTCGAGGTGACGGGGCTCCCCGCCGGCACCCCGCTGCGCTTCGCGACCCTGGACTCGTACGACGGCGCCGTCTGGGGCGCGTCCGAGCGCGCCAACAGCGGGTCTGTCGTGCCCGGCGCGGCGTTCCAACAGGTCGGCCAGACGATCTCCACGCACGGGCCAGGCCGCAAGGTCGACGTGCAGGTGACCGTCCCCGAGGGCGGGTACGGCGACGTCTGGCTGCCGACCGCGGGAACCGTGGCGGGGGTGAAGTTCGCGGGCCGCCGCGCCGACACCCTCGCCGGGCGGCTGTGGCTCAACATCGACACCAACACCGCCCTGGTCCCTGACCGGCTCGAGCCCGGTGACTCCTACACCTTCACCGCCTACGTCCCGCCGACGCGGGCGAAGATGCCGACCTCGTTGCCGGTCGACCAGGGGTCGCTCACCGACGAGGTCGACACGAGCTTCCTCGACGCCAAGCTCGACGCCTTCACGGGTGACGCGGCCGACCCGTGGGCGCAGTTCGTGGCCATCGCCCGGGCCATGTCGGGCGAGGGCGCCTACACCGACGGCGGCAGCCCGAACTCGGTGGAGCGCTACTACCTCCCGGGTCACAGCATCGGGCGGCTGTCCCGTTTCGTCGGACTGGCCCAGCTCGCCGGCAACGACGAGCAGTACGCCGCGACGCTGGCCCTCATGGGCAACCGCCTCGGGGTCCCCACGCGCGTCGTCATGGGAGCGATCACCCCGGCGGCCGGCCCCGTCCGCGGGCGGGACGTGCACGCCTGGGTCGAGGTCCGGGACAACCAGGGCCAGTGGCAGCCGGTGCTCACCGACAACTTCCTGCCCGATCGGAACAAGAAGCCCAAGGAGCTGCAGACCAAGGTCGAGGACCGCAAGGTCGGCGCCCTGGTCCCGCCGCCCGCGGGCGTGAACCCGCCGAGCGTGCTGCAGGGCCCCGACCAGGCGCAGAACGCCACCAACCTCAAGAAGCCGCCGAAGAAGCTGTTCGACCCCTCGTCCTGGCCGTGGTGGCTCCAGTGGGCCGCACTGGTCGCAGCGGTGCTGCTCGTCCTCGCCGCCGTCTACTGGACGATCCGTGGCCTCAAGGCGTGGCGTCGCCGTCGGCACGCGACCCGAGGGCCCACCGCGTCCCGGGTCACGTGGGCCTGGAGCGACCTCATGGCCAGCGCCCGGTCCTACGGGCACCGGCCGCCGCGCCGCGCGACGCGGCTGGAGCAGGCCGCCGCCGTCGACGCCCCGGTCGACCTGCGCCCGCTCGCGGCCACGGCGAACGCCCACGTGTTCGGGCCGGCCGAGCCCACGGCCGAGGACGCCGCGGCCTACTTCGCGGCGACGAGCTCCGCCCGTGCCGACCTGCGGGCCAACACCGACTTCTGGCGACGGTTGCGCTCCGACGTCGACGTCCGGCCGTTGTTCACCCGCGGTCCTGCGCGGCCCGCACGCGGAAAGGCGACCGCGCGGCACACGCCTGCGCCCTCCGAGCCGACCCCCGCCTGACGGGACGGGCACGCGAAAGGGGCACCTCCCGCGTGGGAGGTGCCCCTTCGACCGACGAGGACGCTGGTACCAGCGCCCTGCGTGTCAGGTCAGCGCTCTTCGGTGCCCGCGATGTAGGCCTCGAGCTTGGCGCGGCCCTCGGTGTCCTCGCGCTGCACGGGCGGGGACTTCATGAGGTAGGACGACGCGGAGATGAGCGCGCCGCCGATGCCGCGGTCCTTGGCGATCTTCGCCGCGCGGATGGCGTCGATGATGATGCCGGCCGAGTTGGGGGAGTCCCAGACCTCGAGCTTGTACTCCAGGTTGAGCGGCACGTCGCCGAACGCGCGACCCTCGAGGCGGACGTAGGCCCACTTGCGGTCGTCGAGCCACTGGACGTAGTCCGACGGGCCGATGTGGACGTTCTTCGCACCCAGGTCGTGACCCAGGTTGGAGGTGACGGCCTGCGTCTTGGAGATCTTCTTGGACTCGAGGCGGTCACGCTCGAGCATGTTCTTGAAGTCCATGTTGCCGCCGACGTTGAGCTGGTACGTGCGGTCCAGCACGACACCGCGGTCCTCGAACAGCTTGGCCATGACGCGGTGGGTGATGGTGGCGCCGACCTGGCTCTTGATGTCGTCACCGATGATCGGGACACCCGCGGCCTCGAACTTCGCGGCCCACTCGGGGTCGGAGGCGATGAACACCGGGAGGGCGTTGACGAACGCGACGCCCGCGTCGATGGCGCACTGGGCGTAGTACTTGTCCGCGGTCTCGGAGCCCACCGGGAGGTAGGACACGAGCACGTCGACCTTGGCGTCCTTGAGCGTCTGGACGATGTCCACCGGCTCGGCGTCGGACTCCTCGATGGTCATGCGGTAGTACTTGCCGAGGCCGTCGTTGGTGACACCACGCTGGACGGTGACCCCGGTCGGGGCGACGTCCGCGATCTTGATCGTGTTGTTCTCCGAGGCGTTGATCGCCTCGGACAGGTCGAAGCCGACCTTCTTGGCGTCCACGTCGAAGGCGGCGACGAACTCGACGTCCTTGACGTGGTACTCACCGAACATGACGTGCATCAGGCCGGGGACGGTGTGCGACGGGTCGGCGTCCTTGTAGTACTCGACGCCCTGGACCAGGGAGCTGGCGCAGTTGCCGACGCCAACGATGGCGACGCGAATGGATCCCATGGATTACTCCTTGTGGTTGAACGGGGTGGAGGGTTGGTCGTTCTGGGTGGTGCTGCTGGGGGTGGCCGGCGATGCGGCCGAGGTGGGGGCCGGGGTGGCGGCCGCGGTCGGGGTGTTGCGCTCGGCGGTGATGAGCTCGTTGAGCCAGCGGACCTCGCGCTCGGCGGAGTCCAGGCCGTGCCGCTCGAGCTCGGCGGTGTAGCTGTCGAAGCGCTCGCGGTTCTTGGCCGAGGCGGCCCGGATGTTCTCCAGCCGCTCCTCGAGCCGGCTGCGCCGGCCCTCGAGGATGCGCAGCCGGACCTCGGCCTCGGTGCGGGCGAAGAAGGCGAAGTGCACGTCGAAGGTGTCGTCCTCCCACGCGGTCGGGCCGGCCTCGCGCAGTAGGTCCTGGAACCGCTCCTTGCCGTCCGCAGTGAGCTCGTAGACGATCCGGGCGCGCCGGCTGCCCGTAGTGCCGGTCGTCGTGCTCCGGCCCAGGGTCGCCTCGGAGATCCAGCCCTTGTCGAGCAGCGAGCGCAGGCAGGGGTAGAGCGTGCCGTAGGACAGCGCACGGAACGGGCCGAGCGCGGCGTTGAGCCGCTTGCGCAGCTCGTACCCGTGCTGGGGAGCCTCGTGCAGCAGCCCGAGGACGGCGAACTCGAGCAGCTCGGTGCGACGTGCTGCCATGACTGCTCTCCTTCGCGCGTCGGGGATGGGACGGGGTGACAAACTTCGAGTTTGTCACCCCACCATACACACTCAGATATATCGAGTCGATACATCGGTGATCGACGCGCGTGCTCATGCTGCCGTGCCCGGCCCGGGTGCGCCCCGGCGCCGGGTCAGGGAGGCGTGGACGCGGCCCGGTCCGGTTCCGATGCGGCATTCCCACCTTCTGAGGTCATACTGGTGCTCAGTTGTCGGGGTGGGGCAGCGCTCGCAGGGGCGCGCCCCAGCCCGTGTTGTATGTCGATCCGGAAGGTCCCATGAGCTCCTCACGTCCGAAGACGCGCGCCCAGGCGAAGGCGGGCAAGCCTCGCGCGAAGGCTGACAGGCCAGGGGGCAGTCGGAAGAAGCTGTGGGCCAAGCGGCTCGGGATCGCGGCCCTGGCCGGGTTCGTCCTGCTGCTCGCCGGGTTCTTCACGGCCTACGCCCTGATCAAGACCCCGGAGCCGAACGACCTCGCGAGCGCCCAGGCGTCCGTCATCTACTACGCCGACGGCAAGACGGAGATCGACCGGATCAGCGAGGTCAACCGCGAGTCGGTGAAGCTGCCGCAGATCCCGACCGTCGTGCGCGAGGCGCACCTCGCCGCCGAGGACCGCACGTTCTACAAGAACTCCGGCATCAGCCCGACCGGCATCGCCCGCGCGGTGTGGGTCGGCCTGCGCGGCGGGGCGACGCAGGGTGGTTCGACGATCACCCAGCAGTACGTCAAGAACTACTTCCTCACCCAGGACCAGACCCTGACCCGCAAGGGCAAGGAGATCGTGATCTCGATCAAGATCGCGAAGCAGAAGTCCAAGGACCAGATCCTCGAGGACTACCTCAACACCATCTACTACGGGCGTGGTGCGTACGGCGTCCAGACGGCGTCCAAGGCCTACTTCAACAAGGACGTCTCCGACCTCACGGTCTCCGAGGGCGCACTGCTCGCGTCGGTCATCCGCGGCCCGTCCTTCTACGACCCGGGCCTCGGTGCCACGCAGAAGAAGAACGCGCAGGAGCGCTGGACCTACGTCATGGACGGCATGGTGTCGCAGGGCTACATCACCGCCGCCGAGCGCGCGAAGGCGACCTTCCCCAAGGTCGTCGACTACAAGCCGAACAAGGGCGCCAGCGGCCCCAACGGGTTCATCACCAGCGCCGTGAAGAGCGAGCTCAAGACCAAGCTGAAGCTCACCGACGCCGACATCGACCGGGGCGGCTACAAGATCGTCACGACGATCGACAAGAAGGCCCAGGATGCGGCCATCGCCGCGATCAAGGACCGGATGCCCACCGGCAAGGGCACCAGCACGCTGCGCGTCGGCCTCACCTCGATCAAGCCCGGTGACGGCGCGGTCGTGGCGATGTACGGCGGTGAGGACTACAAGAAGGAACAGTTCAACACCTCGACGCAGGCCACGATGCAGGCCGGCTCGACCTTCAAGATCTTCACGCTGCTGGCGGCGGTGTCCGCGAAGGACCCGATCAGCACGAAGACCCGCTTCGACGGACGGTCACCCCAGTACTTCAAGGAGTTCGAGGACTCCGGGGCCGGCACCGACTTCCTGCGTCAGGGCGGCGTGCGCAACTTCGGACCGTTCCCCGGCGAGCAGTTCGGCAACATCGACCTGCGCAGGGCGACCGGCCACTCGGTCAACACCGTCTACGCCCAGCTCAACATCAAGGTCGGCCCCAAGGCGACGCGTGACGCCGCGGTCGCCGCCGGCCTCCCGTCCAAGGGGCTCGGCACCAACTACGCCAACGTGCTCGGCACCTCCCACGTCAAGGTGATGGACATGGCGAACGCCTACGCCACCATCGCGGCGAAGGGCCAGCGCGTCACGCCGTACTTCATCCGCACCGTCAAGGGCGGCCCGGGCAACATCAACTACAAGGCCAAGCCGGTGAAGAAGGCGGCGTTCGACGCCGACGTCATGGCCGACGTCACCGACGCCATGGAGCAGCCCATCAAGGACGGCACGGCCGAGTTCGCGCAGAACCTGGGTCGCCCGGCTGCCGGCAAGACCGGCACGACGACGGACAACAAGGCGGCCTGGTTCGACGGGTTCACCCCCCAGCTCGCGACCGCAGTCGGCATCTACAGCACCGGAAAGAACGGCGCCGAGCTGTCGATGAACGAGGTCAACGGCGTCGGTGAGCTCACCGGTGGGACGGTCCCGCTGAGGATCTGGACCGACTACATGACCGCCGCGCTCAAGGGTCAGCCGATCGTCGACTTCCCGCCGCGCGCCGGAGTCGGTGACGACAAGGTCTTCGTGCCCCCGCCCACGACCACGTCCTCGTCGAGCAGCAGCACCACGACGACGACGACCACCACGACGACCACGACGACGCAGCCGTCGACGACCACGACGACCCAGCCGCCGTCGCCGACGTCGACGACCAGGACCAGGACGCCGGGGCCGCCGACGACGACAGCGGTCCCGCCGGTCCCCACGACGCTGTTGAACAACCGTCAGCAGAGCTCCCCGACGACCGCCGCGCCGTGACCCAGAGGGGGGACCTGCTTCCGAGTGGCTCGCTGGCTGTTGCCGGTGGGCCGCTCGGTCGCCACGCCTCGGCGCGGGCGACCTCGTGGATCGCGACCGTCCTGCCCCTGCTCGTCGCGGTGTCGGCGACGATGGCGCTCTCGGTGGTGCAGCGCGCCCACTGCGTCCAGAAGGGCTGGGTCGGGTCGGACCAGTTCTGGCACGCCTGCTTCTCGGACCTGCCCGCCCAGTACCAGCTCGGCAACCTCGACCAGGGCCTGGCGGCCTATGTCGGCGGTGACGGTGCCCGGGCCGACCACCCGGTCCTGACCGGTGCGGTGATGGCGTGGCTCGGCGGGTTGGTCCCGGACGGCGCGTTCCTGGACCAGACGCGCTGGTACTTCCTCCTGTGGGCCCTCTTCGGCACCGTCCTCGCGCTCGCGATCGTCGGGCTCACCGCCGCCTCGCGCCCGCGCCACGCGGCGCTCGCGGTGCACATCGCCCTCAGCCCGGTCCTGCTGATGGCCGCGATGGTGTCCTCGGACCTGTTCGGTGTGGCCCTGGTCAGTGCCGGCATCTGGGCGTGGAGCCGGCGCCACCCGGTGGCGGCGGGGGTCTTCCTCGGGCTCGCCGTGACCGCGCGGGTCTACCCCCTGCTGGTGCTGCTGGCCCTGGTGCTGCTCGGCCTGCGGTCCGGTCGGCTGGCCGTCGTCGGCCGCACCCTGGTCGGTGCGGCGGCTGCCGTGGCGGTCGTGCTGCTGCCGTTCCTCGTCGGCCACCCGGCCGCGATCCTGCGCTCGACCCAGGTCTGGTGGGACAGCGCCTCCGGCCTCGGTTCGGTGTGGATCCTGCCCCAGCTGCTCGGCCACCCGCTGCCCACTTCCGCGGTGACCCTGGCGGCGCTCGTCGCCCTGGTCCTGGCCCTGGCCACCGGGGCGGTCTTCGCCCTGAGCGCGGCCCGCCGGCCGACGCTCGCCGAGGTCTCGCTCGTGCTCGTCGGGCTGGCCCTGCTGTCCGGCAAGGCGTTCCCGGTGCAGTCCTCGCTGTGGCTCGTCCCGTTGGTCGCCCTGTGCGGCGTGCGCTGGCGCGACCACCTCGTGTGGGCCACCGCCGAGGCGCTGCACTTCGTGGCCGTCTGGCTCTACGTCGCGGGCCTGTCCACGCCCGACCGTGGCCTGCCCGCCGGCTGGTATGCCGCGTTCCTCGTCATCCGCGTGCTCGCCGTCGCCCACCTCGTCTGGCGGGTCTGGCAGACCGCCGCCGCCCGCCCCGCCGTCGAGGTCGACGACGCGGGCGACCTCGAGGACGCTGACAGGGCTGACGGGGCTGACGGGGCTGACGAGCTCGAGGGTGAGTTCGCCGGGGCGACCGACCGGTTCCTCGTCCGCCTCGCCTGAGCCGACCCACCCGACCACCGGACCCACCGACCCACCCGCAAAGCGGGGGTTGCACGGCATACAGGGCACAAACAAGTCCCGTGTCGCCGCGACACCCCCGCTTTGCGCCTGGGGGGCCGGGGGTCGGGGCGGAGGCTGTGGACAAGTGATTCGGCGATGTCGCCGCGTCCCGGTACTCTTGTCCAGTTCCCCCGAGGCTCTCCGACTGGTGAGTCCAAGGGGGATCGCACTGCAACCCTCCTGTCACGGAGAGACCGTGACCGCACAGACCAAAGGAGGCGGGTTATCAGCATGCGTCAGTACGAACTCATGGTCATCCTCGACCCCGAGCTGGACGACCGCACCGTCGCTCCGTCGCTCGACAAGTTCCTCACCGTGATCACCAAGGACAAGGGCACCGTCGACAACGTCGACATCTGGGGCCGTCGTCGTTTGGCGTTCGAGATCAAGAAGAAGGCCGAGGGCATCTACGCCGTCGTCAACTTCACCGCGGAGCCGGCCACGGCCAAGGAGCTGGACCGCCAGCTCGGCCTCAACGAGTCGGTCATGCGCACCAAGCTCCTGCGCCCCGGCGCCTGAGCCGCACCGATCTGTTCCTGCACCACCCGTTCCACCACGACCTGACCTACCGAACAGGGGACCCGCTTCATGGCTGGCGACACGATCATCACCGTCATCGGCAACATCACCGGCGACCCCGAGCTGCGCTTCACCCCCTCGGGTGCTGCCGTCGCGAACTTCACCGTGGCCTCCACGCCGCGGCAGTTCGACCGGCAGTCCAACGAGTGGAAGGACGGCGAGACGCTGTTCATGCGCTGCTCGGTGTGGCGTGACGCCGCGGAGAACGTGGCCGAGTCCCTCCAGCGGGGCACGCGCGTCATCGTCTCCGGCCGCCTGAAGTCTCGTTCGTACGAGACCAAGGAGGGCGAGAAGCGCACTGTCGTCGAGATGGAGGTCGACGAGGTCGGCCCCTCGCTGCGGTACGCCACGGCGAAGGTCAACCGCACCCAGCGCGGCACCGGCGGCGGCGGAGGCTTCTCCGGCGGCGGCGGTCAGGGTGGCGGCGGTCAGCAGGAGGACCCGTGGGCGACCGGCCCGTCCGGTGGCCAGCAGTCCTCCCCGCAGGCGGCGCCCCAGGGCGGCGGCCAGGCCGGTGGCGGGTGGGGCGGCGGCGCGCCGTCCTACGACGAGCCCCCGTTCTGATCCGGCACCGCTGACCGGTTCGGTACAGATCACCCGGGTGTGCCGCGCCGGTGCGCTCCGCACGGAGCTCACCACGCGCCATACCCACCACTGCCCGGTCGACTGACCTCGGCCCGGCAGGACCAACTCGAAGAACACCATCCCTGGGAGACCAGGGCTCATCCGCGAAGACACTTCGCAGAAGGAGAGCACCACGATGGCCAAGCCCGTTGTGCGCAAGCCCAAGAAGAAGGCCAACCCGCTGAAGGCGGCGAAGGTCGAGAACATCGACTACAAGGACACCGCGCTGCTGCGCAAGTTCATCTCCGACCGCGGCAAGATCCGCGCTCGCCGGGTGACCGGTGTGTCCGTCCAGGAGCAGCGACTCATCGCCACCGCGGTCAAGAACGCCCGCGAGATGGCGCTCCTGCCCTACTCCAGCTCGTCCCGCTGAGCCGGCGAAACCAGAGGAGAAGTCAGTTATGAAGGTGATTCTCACGCACGAGGTCTCGAGCCTCGGCAACCCTGGCGACGTCGTCGACGTCAAGGACGGCTACGCCCGTAACTTCCTGTTCCGCCGTGGCCTGGCCACCGCGTGGACCAAGGGCGGGCAGAAGCAGGTCGAGGCGATCAGCAAGGGCCGTGAGGTCCGCGCCGTGAAGACCCTCGAGGAGGCCAAGTCGATCAAGGGCAACCTCGAGAACAAGGCCGTCAAGGTCGTCGCCCACGCGGGCGCCGGCGGTCGCCTCTTCGGCGCCGTGTCCACCACCGACATCGCCGCAGCCGTCAAGGCTGCCGGCGGCCCGGAGCTGGACCGTCGCAAGATCGAGATCGGCACCCCGATCAAGCTGGTCGGCACGCACGAGGCGCTCGTGCGCCTGCACCCCGAGGTGCAGGCCACGGTGAAGCTCGACGTCGTCGCCGGCTGATCCACGCCACACCTCGAAGGGCCCGCTCCTGGTGGAGCGGGCCCTTCGTCGCCTCCGGCGGCGGCCTGTCCGGTTCGGCGCTCTCGTCCGTTCGGTTGGTAGCGCCGTGGTTCGCGGCCCAGCCGGTCCATGGGCTTCCTATGCTCCGGCGGAAGGCCCTGCAGGAGGGCCCGTGAAGCACCGTGTGGGGGATCGTCATGTCGAGTTCGATGTCAGGAACGACGTCGCCGTCGTCGGGGTCGTCGGCGACTCCGACCGGTGACGAGCGCCCGGAGCTCCGTGGCGCCGGCACCGAGGAGCTCGTCGCGCTCATGCAGGCCAACGGGCGGGGTCGCCAGCGCGGCCGGATGCTCGCGCTCGTCGGTGCCGTCCTGGGCGTCGTGGCGCTCGGGACCGGCGGGTTCTTCGCCTTCAACGCCCTGACCGACCCCGGCCCGCAGCCGGAGTCCGTGCTGCCGTCGAGCACCGTGGCCTTCGTCAAGGTCGACCTCGACCCCTCCGCATCCCAGAAGGTCGACGCCCTGCGGTTCCTGCGCTCCTTCCCCGACGCCGCCAAGCAGCTCGGCGCCGGCTCCGACCTGCGCAAGATCGCGTTCGAGGCCGTCCAGAAGCAGGGCAGGCTCGGCAAGGTCGACTACGCCAAGGACGTCGCGCCCTGGCTCGGCCAGCGGCTCGGGGTCGGGTTCGTCCCCGACGCCGCGGCCGACGAGGGGGCGGCGCCGGTCCTGGTGCTGGCCGTCACCGACGTCGACGCCGCCGAGCGCCACCTGCCCGCGCTGGCTGCTGGTCTCGGGGGTCAGTGCCGCGTCCTGCAGGCCTTCGCGGTCTGCACGGGCGGGACCACCACCACGAGCCTCGACAAGGTCGTCGCGGACGCGACACGTGCGTCGCTGGCCGATGCCGCCACCTTCCGCGAGGACCTCGGCGACCTCGGTGACGACGGTGTCGTGACGGCCTGGGTCGACTCGGCCAAGGCCGGCGAGCTGATCAGCCGGACCTCCGCCCTCACCGGGTCCAGGGTTCCGGTCGTGAAGTCGGCCGACGCCGGCCGGACGGTGATGGCGCTGCGCTTCGACGGCCCCAACCTCGAGCTGGCCGGGCACGTCAACGGGGCCAAGGGACAGGCCACCCCGGCGGGCAACGCCGGCGCGATCGCCACCCTGCCCTGGAACACCCTGGCCGCCGTCAGCGTCGGCGGGGCCGGAGACGGCTTCACGGCCGCGTGGCCCCAGCTGCAGGCGACGATCAAGGCGTCGGTCGGTGACAAGCAGTACGCCGCCGGCCTCGCGGACGTGCAGAAGACCCTCGGCATCTCCGTCCCGAAGGACGTGGCGGCCGCGCTCGGCAGCCAGTTCACGGTCGTCTTCGGCGGAATGGAGCCCGGCAAGGGGCCCCGGCTCGCGATCGTCGGCGACGGTGACGCGGACGTCCTGCGCAAGGTCGTCGGTGCGACGGCGGGCCTGGCCGGCGGCGGCCCGGCGACCGTGCACCCGGCCGGCGGTGGCACCGTCGTCTCGCTCTCCGACGACTACGGCCAGGAGGTCTCCACGACCCACGGCCTCGGTGACATGCCGGCGTTCAAGGACGCGATCGAGCACCCCGAGTCGGCGCAGGTCGCCGTCTACGTCGACATCGCCGGTCTCGCCTCGCAGTTCAAGGACGACCTCGGCACCGCGAAGCCGGCCACCACCTCGGTCGTCGACCACCTGTCGGCGCTCGGGATCACCGCGACGTCGGACGGCTCCGGCGGGGACTTCGCGATCCGCCTGACGACCAAGTAGTCCGCTGACCCACCCGTCGAAACCCCGGGTGGGTCAGCGTTCGTCGACCATGACGTCGATGCTGTAGCTCGACGCCTTGTAGCAGTGGTCGCCGTACTCGACGGCCTTGCCCGCGGCGTCGAAGGCGCTGCGGGTCATGGTGAGCACGGGCTCGGTGCCCCGGATCCGCAGGTGCCGCCGCTCGGCGGCCGTGGGCATCCGTGCGCCGATGTTCTGGTGCGCGACGACCGGCCGTATGCCGCGTTCGCGCAGGACCGCGTAGAGGCCGTCGCTCTCGAGCTGCTCGCGGTCGATCTCGCCGACCGTCGGGGGGAGCCAGTTGCGCATCACGGCCAGGGGCGTCGTGCCCGCGCTGCGCAGTCGCTGGATGCACAGCAGGACGGTGTCGGGCGGCAGGTCCAGGGCGGCAGCCGCGACCTCGTCCTGCACCAGCTCGTGCGACAGCACCGAGGTCGTCGGGGTGTCCCCGGCGCGCGCGAGGTCGTCCCAGAGGCTGGTGAGCTCGGCCCGGCGGTGCACCTTGCGGTTCGCGACGGTCGTGCCCAGGCCGCGACGTCGGACGAGGAGGCCTTGGGAGACGAGCTCCTGGAACGCGCGGCGCACCGTGGGGCGGGACAGCCCGAGCCGTTCGCCGAGGGCGACCTCGTTCTCGAAGGGGTCGCCGGGTTGGAGGTCGCCGCTGGTGATCGCGGCGGAGAGCTGTTGGGCGAGCTGGTGGTAGAGCGGCACGGGGGAGGCCCGGTCGATCCGGACGCCGATCTGCTTCACCATGGCCGTCAGCGTAGTGCGTCGGTGACCCGAACAAGAGGACATGAGAATGTCAGGACAATTGCTTGACACTCCGTCGGGCCCTTGTCAGGCTGTGACGTCGCACTTCCCGAGCCCGCCCTGAACGGAGCAGTCATGCGCATCGGCCTTGCCGGCGTCGGACGCATCGGCGCCTTCCACGCCGAGACCCTCACCGCCCTCCCCGTGGTCGACGACCTGGTCGTCACCGACGTCAACGCCGACGCCGGACGGGCCGTGGCCGAGAAGCTCGGTGTGGCCTGGGCCGACTCGCCCGAGGCACTGCTCGCCGACGGCGTCGACGGGTTCGTCATCGCCGCGGCGACCAACGCGCACGCGTCCCTGATCCGCGCCGGCATCGAGGCCGGCGTGCCGACGTTCTGCGAGAAGCCGGTGGCGGGCACCCTCGCCGAGAGCCTCGAGCTGGCCAAGCTCGCGGCGAGTGCCGACGTCCCCGTGCACATCGGCTTCCAGCGTCGCTTCGACGCCGGCTACCGGGCTGCCGCCGAGGCGGTCGCCGGTGGCGAGCTGGGCTTCCTGCACACGCTGCGCGCGGTGACCGGCGACCATGCCCCGCCGCACGCCGCATACATCCCGACCAGCGGTGGGATCTTCCGCGACTGCAACGTGCACGACTTCGACATCATCCGGTTCGTCACCGGGCGCGAGGTGGTCTCGGTCTTCGCGACGGGGTCGAACAAGGGGGAGTCGTTCTTCTCGGAGGCGGGCGACGTCGACACCGCGGCCGCGATCCTCACCCTCGACGACGGCACCATCGCCCAGGTGTCCTCGTCGCGCTACACCGGCCAGGGCCACGACGTCCGCCTCGAGGTCGTCGGCAGCAAGGGCAGCGTCGCGGTCGGACTGGACGACTCGCTGGCCCTGCGGTCGGTCGAACCCGGCGTCAGCTTCCCGCCGGGTCCGGTGCACGTCTCCTTCATGGACCGGTTCCTGCCGGCGTACCGCGCGGAGCTGACGGCCTTCGCCGAGGTCGCCCGCGGAGCGATCCCGTCGCCCTGCACGGTCGCCGACGCGCTCCAGGCGTTCCGGATCGCGGAGGCCTGCGACCTGTCCCGCCGTGAGGGTCGCGTGGTCCGCCTCGACGAGGTGGAGTCGCTGTGAGCGCCGTGGTGCAGACAGGCAGCGGCGCCCGTCGACCGGTGCGGCAGCGGGTCGCGGGCGCGCCGATCTCGTGGGGGGTGTGCGAGGTGCCGGGCTGGGGCTGGCAGTACGACGCCGACACGGTCCTGACCCAGATGTCCGAGGTGGGCCTGGCGGCGACGGAGTTCGGCCCGGACGGGTTCCTGCCCGAGGACCTCGACGAGCGGACCCGGACGCTGAGCGCCCACGGTTTGCACGCGGTGGGCCAGTTCGTGCCCGTCGTCCTGCACGACCCCTCGCACGACCCGCTGCCCGACGTCGAGCCCGCCATGGAGGCCCTCGTCCGGGCCGGCGCGTCGACCGTGGTCCTCGCGGCCGCGTCCGGCCTGGACGGCTACGACGAGCGACCGGTCCTCGACGACACCGCGTGGACCGCGCTGCTGCGCAACCTCGACCGCATCAGCACCGCCGCAGCTGCGCACGGCCTGACGGCCACCCTGCACCCGCACGTCGGCACGATGATCGAGAGTGGCGAGGAGACCGCACGGGTCCTGGCCGGCAGCACGATCGGGCTCTGCCTCGACACCGGTCACCTGCTCATCGGTGGCGGCGACCCCGTCGCGGTCGCCGTCGAGTCCCCCGACCGCATCGCCCACGTGCACCTCAAGGACGTCCGCCTCGACTGGGCGCGACAGGTCCAGTCCGGGGAGGCCACGTACACCGAGGCGGTCGCCGGTGGGATGTACGTCCCCCTCGGCGAGGGTGACGTCGACATCGCCGCGATCGTCGGCGCGCTCGAGGCCCAAGGTTATGACGGGTGGTACGTCCTCGAGCAGGACACCATCCTGCCGGACGACCCCGGCCCCGGTGGGCCGGTCGGCGCGGTGCGCACGAGCCTCGCCCACCTGCTCGAGGTGGCTGAGGCGTTCGCCCCCGAGGAAGGAGCCTGAGATGGCGGTGGACGGTCCGGTGACCGGTGGCGGCGGGGCCGACGCCGGTGACCACACGCCATACGACGTCGTGGCGGTGGGCCGCACGGGGGTGGACATCTATCCGCTGCAGCACGGCGTGGGGCTCGAGGACGTCGAGACGTTCCAGAAGTTCCTCGGTGGGAGTGCCACCAACGTCTCGGTGGCCGCGGCGCGGCACGGGCTGCGCACCGCCCTGCTGACCCGCACCGGCAGCGACCCGTTCGGGAGCTACATCCACAGGGCGCTGCGGGAGTTCGGCGTGGACGACAGGTTCGTCTCGGCCGTGAGCGGACCGCCGACCCCGGTGACGTTCTGCGAGGTGCACCCGCCGGACGACTTCCCGCTCTACTTCTACCGTTACCCGACGGCGCCCGACCTGATGATCCAGGCCGACGAGCTGCCCCTGCAGGCGATCCGGGACGCCCGCGTGTTCTGGGCGACGGTGACGGGGTTGTCGCAGGAGCCGAGCCGCGAGGCGCACTTCGCCGCCTGGGCCGCCCGAGGTCGACGCCGGCACACGGTCCTGGACCTCGACTACCGGCCGATGTTTTGGCCGCGGCCCGAGGAGGCAAGCGCCGAGGTGGCGCGCGCCCTCGACCACGTCACCGTGGCCGTCGGCAACCGCGAGGAGTGCGAGGTCGCCGTCGGGGAGACCGACCCGCAGCGCGCGGCGGACGCCCTGCTCGAGCGCGGTGTCGAGCTCGCCGTGGTGAAGCAGGGACCCAAGGGCGTCCTCGCGGCGACACGGGAGGAACGCGTCGAGGTGCCACCGTTCCCCGTCGAGGTGGTCAACGGCCTCGGTGCCGGGGACGCCTTCGGAGGCGCCCTGTGCCTCGGGCTGCTGGAGGGCTGGGACCTGCGACGGGTCCTGGAGTTCGCGAACGTCGCCGGTGCCGTGGTCGCCTCCAAGCTGGAGTGCTCCACGGCCATGCCCACGACGGCCGAGGTCGAGGCGCTCCTCGCGGGTGCGCGCTCCACACCCGAACGTGCGAACTCCGGGCCCGGCACCCGTGCCGACGCGGGGAGCCGGTCGTGACCAGGTCCCGGATCAACGTCGCCGACCTCACCGAGGTGAGGGCTCGCGAGCCGCACCGCATCGGTGAGGAGTGGGAGAACCGTCGCCTGCGCCAGGTCGTCCGCCGGGACGGCCGGATGCTGCTCGTCGCCGCCGACCACCCTGCGCGCGCCGCCCTCGGGGTACGTGACCAGCCCCGGGCCATGGCCAGCCGCACGGACCTGCTCGAACGACTCGTCACCGCGTTGTCGCGACCCGGTGTCGACGGCGTGCTCGGTACGCCCGACATCCTCGACGACCTGCTCCTCCTCGGCGCCCTGGAGGGCAAGGTCGTTGTCGGCTCGATGAATCGCGGTGGCCTGCAAGGCTCCTCCTTCGAGCTGGACGACCGCTTCACCGCCTACCGCGCCAGCGACCTGGCCGCGCTCGGGCTCGACGGCGGCAAGATGCTCACGCGGATCGCGTTCGACGACCCGGGCACGGTGGCGACGCTGGAGTCCAGTGCCCGCGCGGTGACCGAGCTGGCCGAGCTGGGGCTGATGGCCATGGTGGAGCCGTTCCTGTCACAGCGCCGGGACGGTCGCGTCGTCAACCTCCTCGACCCCGACTCGGTGATCACGTCCATCCACGTCGCCTCGGCCCTGGGCGCGTCGAGCGCGCACACCTGGCTCAAGCTCCCGGTCGTCGACGACCTGCCGCGCGTCATGGACGCAACCACCCTGCCGACGCTGCTGCTGGGCGGCGACCCCGTCGGGGACCCCCACGACACGTACGCCGCGTGGGGCAGGGCCCTCGACCTGCCCCCGGTGCGCGGGCTCGTCGTCGGGCGCGCCCTGCTCTACCCCCCGGACGGCGACGTGGCCGCTGCCGTGGACATCGCCGCGGAGCTCGTCCACGGGGTGGGCCAGTGAACGACAACGCCCGCTGGGTGCACCCGCTCGGCACCATCGCGGACCGCGGCTGGGAGGTCGCCGTCGACGAGGCGGTCGACGGCTGGCAGCACACCGGTCTGTATGCCGGGCGGCTGGCTGCAGGGGAACGTCGCGAGTTCGCGCCCGACGAGTGGGAGCACGTGGTGGTCCCCCTGTCGGGAACGGTCACCGTCTCGTCGGAGCAGGACGAGGCGGTCCTCTCCGGCAGGGCCTCGGTCTTCGCCGGCCCCACCGACGTCGCCTACGTCGCCCGCGGCCGGGGCCTGACGGTCCTCGCCCACGACGGTCCCGCCCGGGTGGCGGTCTGTGCTGCGCGCGCGTCGGGAGAGCCGACCTCGTCGTTCCGGCACGTCCCGGCAACCGACGTTCCGGTCGAGCTCCGGGGAGCAGGCACGGCGAGCCGCGAGGTGCGCAACTTCGGGATCCCCGGCGTCCTCGACGCCGACTCGATCATCGCCTGCGAGGTCATCACCCCGGCAGGCAACTGGAGCTCGTACCCGCCGCACAAGCACGACGAGGAGCGCGAGGGCGTCGAGACCGAGCTCGAGGAGATCTACTACTTCGAGGTGCAGGTGGCCGTCGGCTCCCCAGCTACCGAGGGCGCCGATCCTGTTGGCTACCAACGGGTCTACGGCACCGACGAGCGCCCGATCGACGTGCTCGCCGAGGTCCGGACCGGTGACGTCGTCCTCGTGCCCCACGGCTGGCACGGCCCGGCGATGGCGGCTCCCGGCTACGACCTCTACTACCTGAACGTCATGGCCGGACCCGGCGACGAGCGCGCCTGGCTGATCTGTGACGACCCGGCCCACGGCTGGGTGCGCCAGACCTGGGAAGGTCTGGACGTCGACCCGCGACTGCCCCTGGGAGGGACCCGATGAGCGCCACCATCCGGCTGACCGTGGCCCAGGCCGTGGTGCGGTTCCTCGGCCAGCAGTGGAGCGAGCGTGACGGTGAGCGGCAGAAGCTGTTCGCCGGCTGCTTCGGGATCTTCGGGCACGGCAACGTCGCAGGGATCGGGCAGGCACTCCTGCAGGGCGAGCTCGGGGACGACTCCGCCGAGCACGACCAGCACCTGCCCTACGTCCTGGCCCGCAACGAGCAGGCGATGGTGCACACGGCCGTCGGCTACGCCCGCCATAAAGACCGGCTCCAGACGTGGGCCTGCACCGCCTCCGTCGGACCTGGCTCGACCAACATGCTCACGGGCGCGGCGCTGGCGACGATCAACCGGATCCCGGTGCTGCTGCTGCCGTCGGGCACCTTCGCGACACGGGTGTCGGCGCCGGTGCTGCAGGAGCTCGAGCAGCCGTATGCCGCGGACGTCACCGTCAACGACGCGTTCCGGCCCCTCTCGGCCTTCTTCGACCGGGTCAACCGTCCCGAACAGCTGCCGTCCGCCCTGCTCGCGGCCATGCGGGTGCTGACCGACCCCGCGGCGACCGGGGCGGTCACGATCGCCCTGCCGCAGGACGTCCAGGCCGAGGCGTTCGACTGGCCCGAGGAGCTCTTCGCCGAACGCGTCTGGCGGGTCGCCCGCCCCCTCCCCGAAGCGGTGGACGTCGCCGACGCGGTCGCGCTGATCCGTTCTGCGGCAAGGCCGTTCGTCGTCGCCGGCGGCGGGGTGCACTACTCGGGGGCGGAGGACGCGCTGCGCGCCTTCTGCGACGCCACCGGCATCCCCGTGGGGGAGACCCAGGCCGGGAAGGGTTCCCTCGTGCACGGGCACCCGCAGCTCATGGGTGCCATCGGGTCCACCGGGACGACGGCGGCCAACGCCCTTGCGGCAGAGGCCGACGTCGTCATCGGGATCGGCACCCGCTGGAGCGACTTCACCACGGCTTCGCGAACGGCGTTCCAGGACGAGGGAGTCCGGTTCGTCAACATCAACGTGGCACGGTTCGACGCCGGCAAGCAGTCCGGACTACCGGTGGTCGCCGACGCGCGTGAGGCCCTGACCGCCCTGACCGCAGCCCTGGACGGGTATGCCGTTGACGCCTCCTACCGCGAACGCCAGGCCACGCTCTGGCAGGCGTGGGACGATCAGGTGTCCGCCGCATACGCCCCTCCGGCCGAGGTGACCGACGGCTTGGCGCCGGGGCTGCTCACGCAGTCCGAGGTGCTCGGTGTGGTCAACGAGCAGACCGACCCGCGCGACGTGGTGCTGTGCGCGGCCGGGTCCATGCCCGGTGACCTGCACAAGCTGTGGCGGGTGCGCGACCGCAAGGGCTACCACGTCGAGTACGGCTACTCCTGCATGGGCTACGAGGTACCTGCCTCCATCGGTATCCGACTGGCCGACCCGACCCGCGACGTCTTCGCCATGGTCGGCGACGGTGGCTACCTGATGATGCCGACCGAGCTGGTGACCGCGGTCCAGGAGCGCGTCAAGGTGGTCGTCGTGCTCGTGCAGAACCACGGCTTCCACTCCATCGGCTCGCTGTCGGAGTCGCTCGGGTCCCAGCGGTACGGCACGAGCTACCGCTACCGGGACGAGGGCTCGGGACGGCTCGACGGTGCCCCGCTGCCCGTGGACCTCGCCGCGAACGCCCGCAGCCTGGGCGCCCACGTCATCGAGGTGCACTCGCGTGCCGAGCTCGAGCAGGCGGTCAAGGAGGCCAAGGCTGCCCCCGCGCACGGTGGCCCGGTCGTGATCCACGTCGAGACCGACCCCACCGTGCACTCACCCAGCAGCGAGAGCTGGTGGGACGTCCCGGTCAGCGCTGAGTCCGAGCTGGCCTCGACGCAGGAGGCCCACGCGGCATACGTGGAGCACAAGAAGCGGCAACGCCCCTTGGTCGGCCCGCAGGGGGAGTGAGGTTCAGCGCACGACGAGGGCGATCGCCGACACCACGGTCGCGGCCAGCACGGCCTGCTCGAACCTCGCCTGGCTCAGTCGTCGGGCGGTGTGCAGCCCCGCCCAGGTCCCGAGCAGGACGAACGGGATGAGCAGCGCCGTCCGCTGCAGCGTGCCGATGCTGAAGAGACCGAGCCCGGCGCTGAACGGGATCTTGCAGAGGTTGACCCCGAAGAAGAACAGCGCCCCCGTCCCGAGGAACCGGCTCTTCTCCACGCCGCGCGCCACGAGGTAGAGCGTCATCACCGAGCCGGCCGCGTTGGCCGTCATCGTCGTGAAGCCGGCCGCCAGGCCGGTGCCGAGCGCCGCGGGTCGCGAACGGGCGATGACGGAGGTGTCGGGCGAACGCCACTGGAGCAGGAGCTGCAGCGCCGCCATCGCGAGCAGCAGGACGCCGATGGACCGTCGCAGCACCGTGTCGTCGACCACCGCGAGGAAGGCCGCCCCGAGGGCCAGGCCCGGCAGCACGCTCGGGACCAGCCGGCGCAGCAGCGCCCAGTCCGCGTGCTGGCGGTACTTCCAGACGGCGACCACATCGCCGGTGATGAGCAGCAGCAGGATGGCGGCCGTCGACTCGCGGGCCGGCATGACGTTCGCGAAGATCGCGATGGCGATGCTCCCCAGGCCGCCGATCGAGGTCTTGGAGTAGCCGACCACGAGGGCCGCGACGACGAGCAGCAGCGCCTCGATCACCCTCGGACCCTAACGGGCGGCGCACGGGTACCCGTCGACGCGTCCACGACGACCGGGCCGGGACGTGGTCAGATCGCGCGTGGGGTGCGGCGGCGGGGCAGAATCGGGCGCATGGACAGGCGTGTTGCGGTCGCAGGCACCGGACCGGTGTCGGCCGAGGCGGGGGTGGCCGCCGTCCGCGCCGGCGGCAACGCCGTCGACGCCGCGATCGCCGCGATCGTCGCCGCCATGTCGACCGAACCGGGGATCGTCTCGATGCTCGGTGGCGCGTTCGTGAGCATCTGGCCGGCCAGTGGCGAGCCCGAGGTCATCGACGGGAACGTCGAGATGCCCGGCCGCGGCCTGCCCACCGAGCGGTTCGGCACCGGCCTGCGCGAGATCTCCACCTCCTTCGGCGGGGGCCTCACCCTCTACGCCGGCCACGGTTCCGTGGCGACGCCGGGGGCCTTCGCCGCCCTCGGTATGGCGCACGAGCGCCACGGGCGGGCGCGCTGGGCGGACGTCCTCGCACCGAGCGTGGCCACCGCCCGCGACGGGTACGCCATCGGTGGCGCGGCGGCGAGCTACCTCGCGATCACCGGGGACAGCGTCTTCGGCTGGGACGAGCACACCGCACCCCTGGTCAAGCGGGCTGACGGGTCTCCGTTCGCGGCAGGCGAGATCGTCACCAACCCCGACCTCGCCGCCACGCTGGAGCTGATCGGCGAGCGCGGTCCGTCCGACCTCTACACCGGGGAGCTGGCCGCACGGATCGCCGACGACAGCGCGGCGCGCGGTGGCCTCGTCACGGCAGCCGACCTCGCGGCCTACCGGGCCGTGGTCCGTGCGCCGCTGCGGATGCGGCTGGGTGACTGGGACGTCGCCACGAACCCACCGCCCTCGGTCGGTGGCCCGATGCTCGCGGTGATGCTGCGCGAGCTGGGCGCCGACCGTTGGGACTGGGAGCAGGTCATCGACGTGCAGCGCCGGGTGCTCGCCTACCGACACTCGGTGCACGACCTGTCGACGGACCTCGAGGAGGACGGGTACGCGCTGCTCGACCTGGTCGAACGCCACGGGCTCGCCGGCCTGCCCACCTCCTCGTCGACCGCGAACGTCTCGGCCGTCGACAGCGACGGGACCGTCTGCGCGATCACGGCCTCGAGCGGATACGGTTCGGGCGCAACGGTTCCCGGCACGGGGATGATGCTCAACAACTGCCTCGGCGAACCCGAGCTCAACCGCCTGGGCCTGCACGCCCTCACCCCGGGCACGAGGCTCGCGTCCAACATGGCGCCTTCCGTGGCACGCTCGGGGGCCGGCGCGGCGCTGGCGATCGGCAGCCCGGGCGCCGACCGGATCACGACCGCGCTCATGCAGGTGCTCGGCCGGTACTGCCACCACGGCGACTCGCTCCAGGAGGCCATCGACGCCCCGCGCGCGCACGTCCGCATCCTCGACGACGGCAGCACCCGCGTCGACCACGAGGACGACGCCGCCATCAGTGCCGCCGTGCAGGCCATGGGGCTGCCCGCGTTCGCGCACGGTCCGCTCTCGATGTTCTTCGGTGGGGTGGGTGCGGCGGCCCGGGGTGCCGACGGCGACCTCGTCGCGGCCGGCGACCCCCGCCGCGAGGCCGCGACCCGCATCGGCTGACCGTTCGCTCCCGCCTCCTGCCCGTCCGCGCGGTTCGAGGTATTCGGCGGCCCTATCCGGGTAGCCGAATACCTCGACCGGCGCAGGGGTATGGCGCCGGGCGCGGATCTGCGTCGATCCTCAGCGCGCGGCGCCGGTCACCATCCAGGCGTCGCTGCGGATCCGGTACCTGAAGAACACCGCGCGGATGGCCATGAACCCCGTGAACGCGACCCACAGCGCGCCCAGGGCCAACGGCACACCGCGTTGGAGCAGTCGGTCGCCGCCGAGGTGGACCGCCAGGATCAGCGGCAGGTAGAGCACCAAGGTCGCCACCATCGCCCGGGCCAGCCACCGACCGTCGCCGGCGCCGATGAGGACCCCGTCGATGACGAACACGTACCCTGACAGCGGCTGGCCGATCGCGACGACGACCAGGGCTGCGGCGAGGGCCGAGCGGACCGCAGGGTCCGACGTGAAGGCAGCCGGCACGACGGTGTGCACGCACAGCAGGGCGACCCCGAGGGCCACTCCACCCCAGACGCCCCACCGGATCATGGTCGAGGTCGCGGCCCGCGCGCCTCGGACGTCACCCGCTCCGAGGGCCTTCCCCGTCAGCGCCTGTGCGGCGATCGCGAGGGCGTCGAGGGCGAACACGAGGAACGACCAGACGGTCGCAGCGACCTGGTGGGCGGCCAGGGGAACGTCGCCGAGACCGGCTGCCACCCACGTCGTCACGAGCAGGATGGAACGCAGCGCCAGGGTGCGCACCAGCAATGGCACCCCGGCCACGGCGGCCCGCAGCACCCGACCGGGATGGGCGTGCAGCCCGGCCCCGGCACGACGCGCGTGGCGCACCATCACGGTGACCAGGCCCAGCGCCATACCGGTCTGGGCGAGGACGGTGCCCCACGCGGACCCGGCGATGCCCCAGCCGAACCCGTAGACGAACAGCAGGTTGAGCGCGATGTTGGCGCTGAATCCCACCGCCGAGGCCACCAGTGGGGTCCTGGTGTCCTGCAGCCCGCGGAGGACACCGGTCGCAGCGAGGGCGACGAGCATCGCCGGGATGCCCAGGGCCGAGATGCGCAGGTACGTGGTGGCGAAACCCACGGCCGCGTCGGAGGCGCCGAAGAGCCGACACAGGGGTTCGGCCCCCAGCGCCACGGCGACCGACGTCAGCGCACCGAGGCCGATGGCGAGCCAGGTGCCGTCGATCCCCGCCTTCAGCGCGCCCCGTTCACTGCCCGCACCGAGCTGGCGCGCGACGATCGAGGTGGTGCCGTAGGCGAGGAACACGAACAGGTTCGCCGCGGTCAGCAGGGTCGCGCTGGCGACCCCGAGGCCGGCCAGCTGCGCCGTGCCCAGGTGCCCGATGATCGCCGAGTCGGCGAGCAGGAACATGGGTTCGGCGACGAGCGCGAGGAACGCCGGGACGGCCAGGCGCAGGATCTCGCGGCCCTGGGCGGGGTCGCCGACGCTCCCTCCTGAGGCCCCGCGATCCCTGCTCACCCGGCCTATTGGACCAAAGGCACGGGGGAGAGGTGCTCGTGGACCGCCATCCAGACCTCGTCGCGCCGCGTGAACACGATGGTCTCGCGCTCGGCCAGCTCCTCGCGGCCGCCGCCCACCTCGAGCACGGTGGCCACGTCGTGGGCGAAGACCGCGGCGTCGGCGCCAAGCACCTGCACGACCGGGTTCGTCGAGGCGCAGGACACGACCCTGAACCCGTCCTCGGTGACCCACTGCTCCCACAGGGCCTCGTACGCCGCGCGCGACCCGAGCCGCTGCGGCGTCGTGTGGAAGACGAATGTCGCGTCGGGCGCGAAGCACGCGAAGTATGCGGCGCTGTCGCCGCTGGCGAACGCCCGCACCAGGGCGTCGGCCGCCGCGAGGACCTCGCGCTCGACCTCCTGCGCGAGTCCGGGGGTGGTGCTCATCGGGCGGGCCCTTCGTCGGTGCTGGAGGTGGTGGGTGTCGTCCGGGGAGCCATGGCGCTGAGCAGCTCGTAGGCGACGTGCGACGCGGCGATGCCGGTGACCTCGGCGTGGTCGTAGGCGGGGGCGACCTCGACGACATCGGCACCGACGAGGTTGAGCCCGGAGAAGCTGCGCAGGATGGCCAGCAGCTCGCGCCCGGTGAGGCCACCGGTCTCCGGGGTGCCGGTGCCCGGGGCGAACCCGGGGTCGAGGACGTCGATGTCGATGGAGGCGTAGACGGGCCGGTCCCCGACCCGGTCGCGGATGCGCTCGATGACGCCCCGGGCGCCGAGGTCGTCCATCTCGACGCTGGGCACGATGGCGAAGCCGAGGGTGGCGTCGTCGTCGAGGTCCTGGGCGGAGTACAGCGGCCCTCGTGAGCCCACGTGCAGGCAGGCCTCCTTGTCGAGCAGGCCCTCCTCGGACGCTCGGCGGAACGGTGTCCCGTGGGTGTAGCGGGCGCCGAAGTAGGTGTCCCAGGTGTCGAGGTGGGCGTCGAAGTGCACCACGGCGATCGGGCCGTGGGCTGCCGCGTGCGCACGCAGCAGCGGCAGCGTGATCGTGTGGTCGCCCCCGAGGGTGAGCACACGTCCGGCCCGCTCCAGGACCGACCTGGCGCCGGCCTCGATCGTGTCGACGGCCTCCTCGATCGAGAACGGGTTGACCCCGAGGTCGCCGGCGTCGACCACCTGCTGGGCCGCGAACGGGGAGACGTCCTGGGCCGGGTTGTAGGGCCGCAGCAGCCGCGAGGACTCACGGATGTGCGCCGGGCCGAAGCGCGCCCCCGGCCGGTAGGACACCCCCGCGTCGAACGGGACACCGAGCACCGCGACGTCGACGTCGGACACCTCGTCGATGCGGGGGAGCCGCGCGAAGGTCGCCGGACCGGCGAACCGCGGGACCACCGTGGCGTCGACCTGGCCGACCCGGCCGCCGTCGGTGATCCGGGGGAGCGCCTGCTGGTGGGACTGGTCAGCCATCGACGCGGGCCTCCAGCTCGGCCGCGACGGACTCGTCCATGGTGTGGCCGCGACGGGCCTTGCGGTGCTGAGAGGCGGACTCGTCGGCGACCACCGGCGGCTCGGCACCCTCGGCAGCGGGGACCCAGCGCGGACCCTGCGGGCCGAAGACGTAGCGGGGTTCCGGCACGACATACAGGAGGACGACGTAGATCACGGCGGCCACACCGATCGCGACCGGGAGGCTGATGTCGATCCCACCCCCGACGGCGTTGCGGAACGGGCCCTCAATGAGCGGCGGGTAGTTGGCGAACATCAGGCCGGCGACCGCGCCCGGGATCCACGCGACCATGCCACGCCAGTTCACCCCGCCGTGGAACCAGTAGGCGCCACCACGCATGCCGAGGTTGAACACCTGGACGTCGGCGGGCCGGTAGTGGCCACGGCGCACGACGAACCCGATCGTCATGATGACCATCCACGGCGTCGTGCAGATGACGATCGCGCCGATGAAGGCGTTGACGCTGGCGATGAGGTCGAAGGCCAGGCGCCCCACGAGGATGAAGACGAACGCGATCACGCCGATGAACAGCGACGCCTGCACCCGGCTCAGCCGCGGGAAGACCGACGAGAAGTCCAGGCCCGTGCCGTACAGCGAGGTGACGCCGGTCGAGAGCCCACCGAGGAACGCGACCACCATGAGGAGCACGGCGTACCAGATCGGGGAGATCTTGATCAGCGCCACGATGTAGTCGGTCTCGCCGGCCACGAGGGTCGCGGTCGCGACACCGAAGATGAAGGGGATGAGGGTCATCAGCTGCGCGCCGAACGTGGCTCCCAGCAACGACTTGCGTGACGTCGCCGCCGGTATGTAGCGCGACCAGTCCCCGAGGAACGCCCCGAACGACACGGGGTTGCCCATGACGATCAGCGCGGACAGGACGAAGGTCGGCCAGAACGAGCCGAGGGCGTAGGCGCTCGGGCCGGGGTCGAACGACGGGTCGAACACCGAGGCGTACGCAAAGACCGCCAGGAGGATCAGCACCGTGTTGCCGACGACCACGATCTTGTTGACCAGCAACATGAACTGGAACCCGTAGACGACGACCACGATGACGATCGCGCCGAGGATCGCGTAGACCGTGCCGCGCAGGAGGTCCGAGTCGGGGACGCCGAAGAGCCGTCCCAGGGCGCCGACGAGCGCGTCGCCGCTGACCCACACCGAGATCGAGTAGAACGCGATGGCGGTGAGCAGCGACAGGAACGAGCCGACGATCCGGCCGCGCACGCCGAAGTGGGCGCCGGAGGAGACGGCGTTGTTCGTGCCGGTCAGCGGCCCGAACAGGCCCATCGGCATGAGGAACAGGGCGCCGACCACGACGCCGGCGAGGGTGGCTCCGACCGCCTGCCAGAAGGACAGGCCGAGGGCGATCGGGAAGGTGCCGAGCAGGACGGTGGCGAAGGTGTTGGCGCCGCCGAACTGGATCCGGAACAGGTCGAGCGGGCGCGAGGTGCGGTCGGCGTCGGGGATCGTGTCGATCCCGTGCTGCTCGACGTCGGTGACCTTCGGACGCGGTGTGGGTGCGGTGGGGGCGTTCGTGGTGCTCATGCGGCGATCCCTTCCAGGACTCCGGGGTGCTCCCGAGGGGTGGGGCATCGGCGGGAACGCTAGCGCTGGGGTTTACTGCAATGCAATAGTTGTTCACCATGAGAGTTCTCCGGATCGTCGACCTGTCGGTGCCCGTCGGTCCCGGGACGGTGATCTACCCCGGTGACCCGGAGCCGGCCCTGACCGTGCACAGCACGATCGAGCGCGACGGCTTCAACCTGCTCGATGTCCACCTCGGGTCGCAGACCGGCACCCACGTCGACGCGCCGTACCACTTCGAGGAGAAGGGCCTGCGCATCGACGAGCTCGACCTCACCCTCTTCGCCGGTCCCGGGGTCGTCGTCGACGCCACCGGTGTCGGTCCGCGCGGGGTCGTGACGTGGGACCACGTCGCGCCGGTGGCCGACCTCATCCGACCGGGCTCGATCGTGCTCCTGCACACGGGCTGGGACGAGCACTACGGCACGCCGCAGTACTTCGAGAACCCCTACCTCGACGCCGACGCCTGCCGCCGGCTGCTCGACCTCGGGGTGCGCACCATCGGGCTCGACGCCCTCAACCTCGACGAGACCCCGGACGACGAGCACCCGGGCGTGGGGTTCCCCTGCCACCACCTCATCGCCGACCTCGGCGGTGTGATCATCGAGAACCTCCGCGGCCTCGGCGACATCGACTTCGACGACCCGTTCGTCTCCGTGCTGCCGATCCGGCTCGAGGCAGCCGACGGGGCACCGGTCAGGGCGGTTGCTGTAGAACTGGCGCCATGACGACTCGGACGCCGGTGTCCCGCGCTCCCCGCGAGCGACCGGACACCCAGGTCCGCATCGGCGCGCGGCTGCGCGCGGCCCGTCAGGCGCGCAGCCTCACCATCGCCCAGGTCGCCGAGTCGGCCGGGCTGACCAAGGGGTTCGTCAGCCGGTTGGAACGCGACGACGTCTCGCCGTCGGTCGCGTCCCTCGTCACCGTGTGCGACGTCCTGGGCCTGCGCGTCGGCGAGCTGTTCGACCCGCCGGAGTCCGCGGTGATCCGGGCGGGGCAGGGGCGCCCGATCAACTTCGGTGGCACCGGTGCCCACGAGGAGCTCATCACACCCGGCACCCAGCAGGCGCTCGAGATCATCCACGCCCGGATCGACCCCGGCGGCAACGGTGGCGCCGACCTCTACACGCTCGACTGCGAGGTCGAGTGCGCGTACGTCGTCGCCGGCCACCTCACCGTCGTCCTCGAGACCGGCGAGGAGGACCTCGGCCCGGGCGACACGATGACCTTCCCGGGCAGGGCGCCGCACACCTGGCGCAACGCCTCGGCCGAGGATGCCTGCGAGGTCCTCTGGGTCCTCGCCCCTGCGCCCTAGCGGGCCCAGCGGTGCCGGACGGTCTCGACCCAGCCCGCGAAGTCGGCGGCCATGTCCACCTCGTCCGGGCGCATCAACCACTGCAGCTGCAGGCCGTCCATCAGGGCCACCGCCTGACGGGCGAGCTGCTCCGCAGGGATGTCCTCGTCGGCCGCGCCGTCGTGCGCCGCCTCGCGCAGGGCGTGGGCGAGCGCCTCGACCGCGGCGCCGTGGTGCGCGCCGAGCCAGCCGTGACCGGGGTGCGCGGGGTCCACCGCTTCGCCGGCCAGGCTGGTGAACAACCGCACGAACCCCTCGCGCTCGCTGTTCAGCCCGACGAGGGTGACCATGTCGTCCCACACCTGCCAGCCGCGCGGCGGACGGTCGTGCGTCGCGGCGAGCGTCTCCAGGTCGCGCAGGTCGCGCTGCTCCAGGACCGCTGCGAGCAGCTCCTCCTTCGCGGGGAAGTGGTGCAGCAGCCCGGTCTGGCTCAACCCGGCTGCTTCGGCGATGCTCGTCATCGGCGTCGCGTGGAAGCCGCGCTCGGCGAACAGCTCTGCCGCTGCCGCCACGATGCGCTCGCGGGTCTGCCCGGTGCCGGTGCCCCGCGGACGGCCCCGGCCGCGGCGGGGGGCGGCCCGGTCCGACGTGGCTGACATGCCCCCGACTGTATGCCGTGTGCTCACCCGCTCCTCCTCCTTCCCCTGCTCCTGAGCACCGCCCACCACCCACCGCCGGGTCGATGTGTCCGCGCCGGGGAATCCCGGCGTGTCCACATCGACCCGGCGGCTGGCGCCGTCAGGCCAGGGGCAGCTCGGCCTGCACGTCGCCGAGACCGCGCGCGACGAGGAGGGTGCCGCCGCTGAGCGGCTCGCCCCAGGCGTTCGCCGACTCGTCCCAGCGGCGCCACAGCCGGGCGTCGGTGCCGACCGTGACGGTGGCCTCTGCCCCGGCGGCGACCTGCACCGGCGCGAACCCGACGAGGCGCACCGGCTGGTCGTCGGTGTCGGGACGCAGGTAGACCTGAACCACCTCGCGGGAGTCGTGGACCGAGCCGTTCGCCACCGTCACCTCGACGGAGGGAGCGGCCCCGGACCCGCCGTCGACCAGGCGGGCGGACGGGTAGGTCCACGCGCCATACCCGTCGCCGGCGCCGAGCCAGTGGGCCGGGGCAGGGGCGTGGCCGGCGGCGAACCCGCGGTAGCCGACGAAGGTGCCGTCGGTGTACTCCAGGGTCAGTCCGTCGGGGACGACCTCCCACGCCGGGGCCGCCTCGTCGGCGGCCGGCCAGGAGGTGACCAGGCGACCGGCGGGCTCGCGCACCCCGAGCAGGGCGTCGGCGACCGCGTGACCACCCTCCTGCCCGGGCAGGCCGACGACCAGCACGGCGTCGACCTCGTCGAACCACGGCATGAGGACCGGCGTGGAGGCGTTCACGACGACGACGGTGCGCCGGGCGGCAGCGGCGACGGCGGAGACCATCGCGTCCTGCTCGCCGGGCAGGGCGAGGGTCGACTTGTCGGTCGCCTCGGTCTCCTGCTCCTCGGTGAGGCCGACGACCACGACGGCCAGGTCGGCATCGGCTGCCGCGGTGGTGGCGGACTCGAGCACCTCGGACGCGTCGGCCGGGACCGGCGAGACGACCAGGCCCTTCATGCCCATGCCGGAGGCGATGATGTGGGACAGGGTGCTGAGCTTGCCGTCCGGGCCGGGCTGCGGCTCGGACCGCACGACCGTCACCGTGGCCGTGACGAGCGCGCCCTCGCGCGAACCCTCGTCGTCCACGGTCGTGGTCGCGTCGGTGTCGACGGTCCACACCGGCGGCTTGAGCATCGACTCGCCGGGGTCGAACCCCTCGGCGACCAGGTCCACGGAGCCGACCCGCTCACCGTCGAGGTCGACCGTCCAGGTGCCGCTGCCGAGGACCCCGAGGCGCACCGGACCCGAACCCGTCAGCCGGGCTGTCAGCACGACCTTGTCGGTGGGGCGGGGCAGGACGTCGTCCCAGCCCGTGACGACGGACGAGACGCTGCTGTGCTCGCTCGACATGACGACCCCGTCGGCGTCGAGGTAGGCGACCCGCAGACCGGGCTGGCCGGTCTCGGGGTCGGTGATGGCGTTCGCCTCGGCGACCACGGCGCGGTCGCGCACCTCGACCCCGTCGACGACCGTCAGGCGGTCGCCGATCGCGGCCTCGAGGCCGTCGGCGATGGACACCTGGTACGGCGGGTTGACCGTCGCCGAACCGCCGCCCATGCAGATGGTGTCGACGCCGTGCCGGCCGATGAGGGCGACGGATCCCGTTGCTGCGAGCGGCAGGACGCCGTCCTCGTTGCGCAGCACGACCATGCCGTCGGTCGCCAGCCGGCGCAGCTGCTCACGCCGTGCGGGCGCGTCCGGGGCCAGCAACTCGGCCGGCCACACCCGCCGCTCGGCCGGCGACCCGAGGGCTCCGACGCGCTCGGCGAGGCGCAGCAGGCGCACGACGTGCGCGTCGATCACCGACTCGTCGACGGCGCCGGACTCGACGTCGGCGACCAGCGCCTCGCCCCAGGGGCCGTCGGGACCGGGCATGACGAGGTCGAGCCCGCCCAGCGCCGCAGGCGCCGAGGTCTTCGTGGCGAACCAGTCGGACATGAGCAGCCCGTCCCAGCCCCACTCGCCCTTGACGACGGCGTTGTTGACGTGGTCCTGCTCGGTGGCGGCGACTCCGTTGACGTCGTTGTAGGCCGCCATGATCGACCAGGCGTCGGCGTCCTGGACCGCGATCTCGAACGGCAGCAGGTAGACCTCGCGCAGGGCCGTCTCGCTGACGACGGAGTTCATGTAGTTGCGCAGCGTCTCGGACTCGTTGGCCACGAGGTGCTTGAGGCACGCGCCGATCCCACGCCCCTGCATCCCGCGCACGTAGGCGGCCGCGAGCCTGCCGGTGAGGAGCGGGTCCTCGGAGTAGGCCTCGAAGAGGCGTCCGCCGAGCGGGGTCCGGTGCAGGTTGATCGTCGGCCCGAGGACGACGTGGATCTGCTGGCGCTCCGCCTCCTCGGCGAGCATCTCGCCCACCTCGTGCGCCGTCTCCTCGCTCCACGCACTGGCGAGGACCGTGGCGCTCGGGAAGAGGGCGACGTGGTCGCCACCGGTGAACTTCAGCCCACGCACCCCGGTCGGCCCGTCGGAGAACGCCATCGGGGCCAGCCCGATCGACTCCTCACCGTGCAGGGTGAACGACGTGGCGCCGGTGAGCAGGCGCACCTTGGTGGCCAGGTCGAGCCGGCCCACGAGCTCGAGGTATGCCGCGTCGTCGCGGCCCGTCGTCCCGTCGCCTGACCGGCCCGAAGGCGTTGCGGCAGTAGGGGTGTGGTCGGTGGTGGCGGTCATGCTGGTCACTTCACTTTCCTGATCGGGAGGACCACGAGGGCCCCGATGAGCGCCGCGATCGCGGCCGCCCAGAGCATGAGGGTGTAGTTGGGCGAGGAGGCCCCTGCGGCCGTGGTGGCGGCGCCGATGCCGAGCAGGACCGAGCCGAGGAACGGTGCGGCCGACTGGGGGATGGCGTTGGCCATGTTGAAGACGCCGAGGTCCTTGCCGGAGTCGTCGGGGTTGGGCAGGACCTCGAGGACGAGCGCCATGTCGACGCTCATGTAGATGCCGTACGCGACGCCCATGATCGCCTCGACGAGGTAGAAGCCGCTGAGGGTGTGGACGTGAGCCAGGACGGCGACACCCACGGCGAACAGGGCGGTGGACGAGGCCACGAGGACCTTCCGCCGGCCGGTGCGGTCGGAGACGACGCCGGCGACCCAGCCGGACAGGACGAGCACCGCGGTGTAGATGAGGATGCCGGTGGCGATCGCGCCGGCAGCCTTCGCGTCCGTGAGGCCGACGCGGTCGACGAGGAAGTTCAGGCGGAACGTCGAGAACAGGAAGCTGGACAGGATGATGAGGAAGCGGCTCCACCACGCCAGGCCGTAGTCGCGGTGGGTGAACGGGTTGACCCAGAACGACTCGGCGAGGGTGCGCAGGTCGAGTCGAGCGGGTCGGGTCTGGAGCACCGGGTCCTTGAGCACCGCGGCATACGCGAGGATCCCCACCACGCCCACGGCGGCCGGCACGAGGAACAGCGCCTGCATGTCGGAGGTGAAGCGGGCGGCGATCTGGCTGGCGCCGAGGATGCCGACGTTCTGCATGATCCCCACCATGGCGGAGACCTTGGCGTACTGCCGCTCGGGGAGCTGGTCGGCCAAGGTCGCGATGAACGAGGCGAGGGTGGCGTTGGCCCCCAGCTGGGCGACGAACCACCCCGCGGCCAGGGCGGGCACGGAGTCCGCGGTGGCGATGAACCACAGGGCGAGGGTGAGGACGGCGACGCCGCCGACCATCCAGGGGCGACGACGGCCGTACCGCGAGGTGGTGCGGTCCGAGAGCCGACCGAAGAGGGCGTTGCCGACGAACGCGGCAACCGCTCCGACGCCGAGGATGACCCCGAGGGCACTGGTGCGCTCGGTCGGTGTGGTCAGGATCGTGTTGACCTTGAGGGCCATCGACACGATGACCGGTCCGAGCAGGGCGACGAACAGGCCGAACTGCGCGAAGCCGAGGGCTCCGACGAACAGCGCCGACTTGGGCTCGGTGGGCCGGTCGCCGCAGCGCAGGGCTGGCGGTTCGGGGGCGAGCGCGGTGTGGGTGGGGATGGTCATCGTTGACTCCGGGTTTCCCTGTGGGTCCGGCGCCGGTGCCTGACCCTCTGCTCACCCAGTGCAGCAAGGAGGAGCAGAAATATAAATAGTGGCTATTAACTATTTATTGTTTCGTGACCTTCGAGCGTCTGGTCCGCCGCCTTTCGACCCAGTCGTCCCGATCGGTCCGGCGTGACTGGCCCCGCGGTGACGGTGCCGGACGGCAGGATGGTCCCGTGCCGACGATCGTGTTCCTCCACGCCCACCCCGACGACGAGGCGTCCCAGACCTCGGGAGCCATGGCCCGCGCGAGCGCGGAGGGCAGTCGCGTCGTCGCGGTCTTCGCGACCGGGGGTGAGCACGGCGAGCTGCCGAAGGCGGGACTGCCCGACGGCGAGACGCTCACCGACTGGCGCCGCCGCGAGGCCGAGGCGTCGGCTGCGGTCCTCGGCGTACAGCGGGTCGCCTGGCTGGGCTACCGCGACTCCGGCATGACCGGCTGGGAGCAGAACACCCACGACGGTGCGTTCCACTCCGCCGACCTCGACGAGGCTGCCGGACGGCTGGCCGCCATCCTCGACGAGGAGGGCGCCGACATCCTCGTCGGCTACGACTGGCACGGCGGCTACGGCCACCCCGACCACGTCCGCGTCCACGCCGTCGTCCACCGCGCCGCCGAGCTCGCGGCCAGCAGGCCGCGCCTGCTCGAGTCCACGATGAACCGTGACCAGATGCGCTCCTTCCACCAGGCCGCCGTCGCCGCCGGTCAGGGCGACAAGAGCTTCGACCCGGACAGCGACATGGACGACGGCAACCCGCTCGGCACCCCCGAGGCCGAGATCCACTGGCGCGTCGACGTGACCGACTTCCTCGCCGAGCGGCGGGCCGCGCTCGAGGCGCACGCCAGCCAGGCGACCGACATCGAGGGCATGCTCGGCATGCCCGAGGAGTACTTCCTGGCCTTCTTCGGGTTCGAGCACTACATCGAGCCGGGGCGTGAGCCCGGTATGCAGCCGGGCTGGCCCTTCGGTGGCTGACCCGCGCCACCGCGTGGGTCCGGCCCAGCTGCTCGGCCGCCCGCACGTCTCGCGCCTGCTCTTCTCCGCCTTGGCCGGACGGCTGCCCACCGGCATGGTGCCGCTGGCCCTCGTCCTGTTCACCCGCGAGAGCGGCGCCGACTTCGCCCGGGCCGGGCTGCTCACCGCCGCCTACTCGCTCGGCGCCTGCGTCGGAGGTCCCGTGCTGTCGCGCGTGATGGACGTGCGAGGGCAGCGCGGCACCCTCGTGCTCGGCGGCGTCGTCTCGTCGGTGGCGCTGGCGGCGGTGCCGTTCGCTCCAGGCTCGCTCGGTCTCCTGGTCGCCCTCGTGGCCGGGCTGATGACCCCGCCGCTCGAACCGGCGCTGCGCACCCTGTGGCCCTCGGTGCTCCCCGCCCGTGAGGTGCCGGCGGCCTTCGCCGTCGATGCCGCCGCCCAGGAGCTCGTGTTCGTCCTGGGCCCCCTCGTCGTCCTGCTCGCCCAGGGGTTCGGTGCTGGCGGTGGTTTGCTCGCCGCGGCCGTGGTCGGTGTCGCCGGCACCGTGTGGTTCACCGCGTCCCGGGTCTCCCGCGAGTGGGTCCCGGTCCGCGGGGAGCGGCACTGGCTGGGGCCGCTGCGGTCGCCACGGCTGTGCGTCCTCTACGTCGCGGTGCTCCTCGTCGGTCTCACCATCGGTGTCCCCGCCGTCGCGCTCGTCGCCTACGCCGAGTCGGTCTCGGCGCCCGGCTGGGCGTCGTGGCTGGTCGCGGCGAACGCCCTCGGCGCCCTCGCCGGCGGCCTCGCCTACAGCGGCCGGGCCCCGCACCGGGATCCGTTGCGGGACCTCCCGCTCGGGCTGCTCACCCTCGTCGCGACGTATGCCGCCCTGGCCTGGACGCCCGGGCAGCCGCCGGTGATGGCGGTGCTCACCGTCCTCAGCGGACTGGGTCTGCCCCTCACCCTCACCTGCGTCTTCCAGGTCGTCGACCGGCTCGCCCCGGCCGGTACGACGACCGAGGCGTTCGCGTGGTTGATCAGTGCGTTCCTGGCAGGCAGCTCGGTCGGTGCGTTCGCCGCCGGAGCGCTCTCGGACGGCGGATCGGTCGGCGCCGCCTTCCTCGTCGCGGCCGCCGCGTCCCTGGCCGCCCTCGCGGTGGCGGTCCCGCTCCTGCGGGGGGTGGCCGCAGACCCGGGAGCCCGGGCCGCGTCGGTCAGAGGTGCTTCAGGGCCTCACGACGGCTGAGACCGGACAGGCGCTCGCCGTACTCGTCGACCACGGCCCGCACCCAGTTCGGGTCCGTGCGCGCGTGCTGGCGCAGTGCCCAGCCGATCGCCTTGCGGAGCCAGAAGCTGGTGTCGTCGAGGTTGGCCTCGATCACCGCACTCAGCAGGCCGAGGTCGGTCTTCTCCCGGAACGTCAGCTGGCTGATGACCGCGGTGCGGCGCAGCCACAGGTCGTCGTCCCGCGACCAGTCCAGGACCACCGGGGTGACCTCCTCGCGGTGGGACAGCAGGATCGGCCCGACCCGCTGGCTGGCGATCTCGTCGACGTGGTCCCACCAGGCGCCCGTGGTGACGAGGTGGCGGTAGAGCTCGAAGGTGTCCGGGTCCTGCCACCGGCGGTAGGCGCGGTGCCCGGTGAGGGCCGTCGCGGCATACCGCTCCTCGCGGTGGGTGGCGCCGTCCCAGAGCTCGCGGACCGCGGCCTCCCACTCCCTCCGGTCGGGGAGCTGGAGGGCCGGGTCGGCGAGCAGGGGACGCAGCAGGGCCTTGAGCTCCGGCGCGGTGATGCCGCGGTAGGGCATCGCCGACTTCATGTAGGCCTGCTGCGCGGCGGCGCGGTCGGGGTCACCCGCCCGGGCGAGCTCCGACCGCACCGCCGCGACGACGGGGGCGGTGGTCACCGCTCCACGGTAGGGGCGACCTCGGACAGTTCGGGGGAGTGGGCGTCGCCGCCCCCGTGGACCTCGGTGGCGGGGGTGCGGACGAAGAACGCGATGACGACCGCGACCACCGCGAGCACGGCCCCGACACCGAACCCCCACTGCGCGCCGGTGGCCAGGGCCGTCGTCCCGGAGGCGCCGTCGGCAGCCGCGGCGGCGGTGCGGCCGGCCATCACGCTGATGACCACCGCGGTGCCGGCAGCCGCGGCGACCTGCTGGAGCGAGCCCAGCACCGCGCTGCCGTGGGCGTACAGGTGGGGCGGGAGGACCGACAGCCCGGAGGTGAACACCGGCGTGAAGATCATCGCCAGGGCCGCGCTCAGCACCACGTGGTCCGCGAGCACGAGGACGGCGGGGGTGTCGACACCGACCTGCGTCAACGCCACGAGGCAGAGCGCCATGACGACGGTGCCGGGGACGACGAGACGCGTTGCGCCGTAACGGTCGTAGGCCCGACCGACCACCGGACCGAGCAGGCCCATCGTCAGCCCGCCGGGCATGAGGAGCAGGCCGGTGGTCAGCGTCGAGAGGCCCTTGACGTCCTGGAGGTAGAGCGGCAGCAGGATCATCGCGCCCATGAGGGCCATGAAGGACACGCACATCAGGCCGAGGGCGATGGCGAACGGGGCGAAGGTCAGGGTGCGCAGGTCGAGCAGCGGCCCGGGGCCCCGCTGCAGGCGCACCTGGCGTCGGGCGAACGCGGCCAGGGAGGCGACGCCGATCGCCGTGGTGAGCGCGGGCGGGATCGCCGCGGTGCTGTGCGACCCCTCGCCGAGGCCACTCAGGCCGTAGACCAGGGCGCCGAAGCCCACCGCGGACAGGGCCACGCTCAGGCCGTCGATGCGGGACGGCTGCGGCTCGGCGATGTTGACGAGCTCGCGCAGCCCGAGGACGGTGATGAGGCCGGCGACCGGCAGGACGACGGCGAAGATGAGCCGCCACGACCCGAGCTGCAGCAGGACGCCCGACACGGCCGGGCCGAGGGCCGGCGCGACCGACATGACGAGGGTGACGTTGCCCATGACCTTGCCGCGGTCCTGGGGGGCCACGAGGGTCAGCATCGTCGTCATGAGCAGCGGCATCATCACGGCGGTGCCGCTGGCCTGGATCACCCTGGCGCCCAACAGGATCGAGAACGTCGGTGCCACCGCGGCGAGCGCGGTCCCGGTGAGGAACAGGCCCATCGCCAGCGTGTAGGCGCTGCGCGTGGTGACCCGCTGGAGGAACCAGCCGGTGACCGGGATGACGACGGCCATGGTCAGCATGAACGCCGTGGACAACCACTGCGCGCTCGTCGCCGGGACCGCGAAGTCGCGCATCAGGCGGGGGATCGCGTTGACCATGATCGTCTCGTTGAGGATGACGATGAACGTCGCGAGCACGAGGATCCGCAGGACCGCGGTGGTGTTGACGGCTGGTCGGCCGCCGGGCTCGACGGTGGTGTCCGGGCCGCTCAGGGCGGTGGCTTCAGTCATGGGAGGTCCTTCGTGTTCCGTCGTGGTCGCTGGGTTCGTGGGGGTAGACCGGAGTGCTCCCCAGAACTCATCGCGCCACGATAGGACGGCGGTTGCTCGGCGCCCCAGTGGTTATTCCTGCCGGGTGTGCCGGGCAGACCCCCCGTGTCGCCACCGGGTCAGTCAGGGCGTGGACGGGCCCTCACTCAGGCGGTCAGGCCGCGCCATACCTCGCCTGGGCCCGGGCCCGCGCCTTGACGGCCTCGGTCTCGCGGTCCTTGGGCGGCGCCGTCGTGGTGAGGTGCTGGAGCAGGTGCGCGGTGGCGTGCGCGATCTCCTCCACGGCCTCGTCGAACGCGGCCTGGTTGGCCTGGCTGGGCTTGGTGCTGCCGCTCACCTTGCGGACGTACTGGAGGGCCGCGGCGCGGACCTCGTCGGACGTCGCCGGGGGCTCGAAGTTGTGCAGCTGGCGGATGTTTCGGCACATGGCGGCAGGCTACGTCCGGTATGCCGCGGAGCGCAGCCCCCGGACGGGGTCCGGGGGCGCGGAAGTCAAGCCCTGTGCACCTGCCGGACATCTGACGGACACGCCCGGAAGTTTCTGCGGTCCACACCCCGTGGACGACGTCCGTGCAGGTCAGGGGCGTGTGCGAAACGCTACGTCGCGGAAATCCACAGGGTTATCCCCCGACTGTGCACAAGCACCCCGGGAGTTGCGCACACGTTGTCCACACCCTCTCCACAGGGCCGGTTTGAGTGTGCGGTGAACGCCACCCTACGGTGAGGCGGTCGCGGTCCGGAAGGGTCCGTCGAGCGCGTCGGCAGGTGTTGTCGGCGGCCCGTGGTCTACTCGAACCACACCGGTGTTCTTCGTTCTCGTTCGTGGTTCAGGGAGTTGGCAGAGTGTCTCTTGCGGAGCTGAGCACCAGCGCGTTCAGCGCAGGCGGCGACGGGCCACCGCAGTCCGACGACCGGGTGCCCCCGCAGGACCTGCACGCCGAGCAGTCGGTCCTCGGCGGCATGCTCCTGTCCAAGGACGCGATCGCCGACTGCGTCGAGGGGCTCCGCGGCACAGACTTCTACCGTCCCGCCCACGAGCTGATCTACGACGCGATCCTCGACCTCTACGGCCGTGGTGAGCCGGCCGACGCCATCACCGTCTCCGACGAGCTGACCAAGCGCGGCGACCTGCAGCGGATCGGCGGGCAGGCCTACCTGCACACCCTGATCCAGGCCGTCCCCACCGCCGCCAACGCCGGCTACTACGCCGAGATCGTCAGCGAGCGGGCGGTGCTTCGCCGGCTGGTCGAGGCAGGCACGCGGATCGTGCAGCTCGGGTACCAGCAGGGCAACGGCGACGTCGAGGACATCGTCAACGCCGCGCAGGCCGAGGTCTACGCCGTGGCCGACAAGCGTGGCGGCGAGGACTACGTCGCCCTCGGTGACGTCCTCGAGGACACCCTCAACGAGATCGAGGTCGCCGCCGGGCGCGACGCCAGCGAGATGATCGGCGTGCCCACCGGGTTCATCGAGCTCGACGAGCTGACCCACGGCCTGCACCCGGGCCAGATGATCGTCCTGGCCGCCCGACCCGCCGTCGGAAAGTCGACGATGGGCCTGGACATCGCGCGCTCGGCCGCCATCAAGCACAAGCAGGCCACCGCCATCTTCTCCCTGGAGATGAGCCGCAGCGAGATCACCATGCGCTGCCTGTCGGCCGAGGCGCAGATCCAACTGCAGGACCTGCGTAAGGGCACCATCGGCGACACCGGTTGGAAGAAGCTGGCGCGCATCATGGGTCAGATCTCCGACTCACCGCTGTTCATCGACGACTCACCCAACATGTCGCTCATGGAGATCCGCGCGAAGTGCCGCCGGCTCAAGCAGCAGCACAACCTCAAGCTCGTCGTGATCGACTACCTCCAGCTGATGAGCTCGGGCAAGAAGGTCGAGTCGCGTCAGCAGGAGGTCTCCGAGTTCTCCCGTGCGCTCAAGCTGCTCGCGAAGGAGCTCGAGGTCCCGGTGATCGCGATCTCGCAGCTGAACCGTGGTTCGGAGCAGCGCGCCGACAAGCGGCCCGCGATGTCCGACCTGCGTGAGTCAGGTTCCATCGAGCAGGACGCCGACATGGTCATCCTGCTGCACCGCGAGCCCAAGCTCGAGGGCCGTGAGGGCGAGGTCGACGTGATCGTGGCCAAGCACCGAAACGGTCCGACCAAGGACATGGTGCTGGCGTTCCAGGGTCACTACGCCCGGTTCGCCAACATGGCCCAGAACTTCTAGCCCTCGGCGGGACCGGGGGCGGCGGGAATGAACCGCGGTGAGGTGTGGTTGAACATTCAACAACCTACATCACCACCCCCGAAGGAACCTCCCATGGCCCTGTTCTCCCGCAAGTCCTCCACCGCCGTCATCGACGCCCCCGCCGCCTCCACCCCCGACTCGCAGCTGCTCGACGACATCTCCGGCGCGTACGCCCTGGACCCCACCCACAGCCGGATCGGCTTCTCCGCCCGCCACGCCATGGTCACCAAGGTCCGCGGCCAGTTCGACCAGTTCGAGGGCACTGCGGTCATCGACACCGCCGTCCCGGCCAACTCCAAGGTCGACGTCACGATCAAGGCCGCCAGCGTCACCACCGGCCAGGAGCAGCGCGACGGTCACCTCAAGACGGCCGACTTCTTCGACGTCGAGAAGTACGAGAACCTCACGTTCACCAGCACCGACGTCGCCCGCGACGGCGCCGAGTGGTCCATCACCGGCGACCTCACCATCAACGACGTGACGCGCCCCGTCACCATCGTCTTCGAGGAGACCGGCTCGGCCAAGGACCCCTACGGCAACGTGCGCGTCGGCTTCGAGGGCTCGACCACGATCAACCGCTCCGACTGGGGCCTGGCCTTCAACGCCGCCCTCGAGACCGGTGGCGTCCTCGTCTCCGAGAAGGTCGCGCTGGAGTTCGACATCTCCGCGATCGCTGCCTGACCTCTCCACCCAGAACCCACCTCGAACCCACGACGGGCTCGGACGCACCGCTTCCTGTGGCGTGCGTCCGGGCCCGTCGCGGTATGGCGCCACGGGTCACCCCGCGTGCGGCGCCGCTCGTCCGCAGCTCCGGGGCCAACGGTGGGTGGCCTCAGCTCCCGTGGAAGCCGTGCTCCGTCGCATAGCTCTCGAGCTCGGGCAGCAACCGGGACGGGATCTGCGTCATGACCTTCCGGCCGCTGGTGGTGCGGAGGGTCACGATCTCGGGGGACGCCAGCCCGCCGGTGGTGCTGGCGAACGAGTCGATCTCTCCCCAGGAGACCTGGCGCCACCGCCATCCGGAGCGGATCCTGAGCCCCGACGCCTCGACGACGGTTCGTGAGTGCAGGAGCGAGGTGAACAGGAGCATCCAGGTCAGCACGGCCAGCATCTCGGCGAGCAGCCACCAGGGGTGGCCGCCCCGGTGAAAACCCCAGGCCGCTCCGGCCGCGAGAACGATGGCCGAGACGCAGAGGAGGGTCAGGGCGATCTGCAGCACGCGTCGAGGCAGCTGGTGCGTCCCGACGGCGTCGCGGCGTTCGGCCAAGCTCATGCTGACGACTCGTTCCGCTCGGCGGCATACGCCTCGAGAACGCCCTGAAGCTCTACGGGAACGTCCGTGGCGAGGGACCGGTCCCTGGCCCAGTGGATGGGCACCACGCGCGGCTGCAGGGGCAAGGACTTCCCCGTGGACATGCGCTCGAGCTGCTCCCAGGAGACTCCGACCCAGCGGTAGGCGCGCCAGGCTCGCACACCGTCCGTGTCCACCACGGTCCGGTTGCGACGAGCGACGAAGAAGAACCCGATCCAGAACACGCCGGACAGCGACCACGCGATCACGGAGAACCGGTTGTCGGTCCTGATCCCCGTGGCGATCGAGATGCCGGCGGTGAACACTCCGAGGGCCGCCGAGACCACCAGCCAGTTCGGCTTGAGGCGGTACTCGCCCAGCGCAGACCCGTGGTCGACCGACCCCGTCACCCTCGTCCCCTGCGAGCACCCAACGTCCGCCCCCTGTCACCCGCGCTGTTCCAGCAAACCGGATCGACCGCATTCGCGCATCCGCTGGATCACGTAGCCGGCACGGCCGGCCGTCACCTTCCGCGACTGCGACGGTGACGGCCGGTCCGGTGATGACTCAGGTGGTGACCTTGTCGACCAGGCGCGCCAGCTCGGCGACGTCACGGTCCTCGTCCACCGCGGCGGGCAGCGTCGCCGCGAGCTCACGCAGGTCGGAGGCGGAGGTCCACTGCGACCACGGGCCCTCCATGAGCCGGTCCGTCAGCAGCGCGACGACGAGGTCCTGCCGCAGCCGGGGAGAAGCCTGGTCGACGGTGTCGGCGCACTCGCTGTCGCGCAGGGACCCGGTGCGCTCGACAGGTCGCTCGCTCGCGTCGAGGTACCGGACCGTCGCCTTGACGAACGCCGCGTCCCGCACGCCGCCGCGCAGCTCCACGTCATACAACGCCGTGGTGGTGTGGCCGGCGAACACCTCGCCGCCGTCGACCGCGTCGTTGCGGAAGTTCTCGTCAGCGACGGCGCGGTTCTCGTATCCCAGCAGCCGGTACCCCTTGACCGCCTGCGGGTCGAACTCGACCTGGGCCTTCGCGTTCTTGGCCGCGACCACGAGCGATCCCGTCAGGCCGGGGGCGAACACCCGTTGCGCCTCGGCGGCCGTGTCCACGTAGACGTGCCAGCCGTCACCGCGATCGGCGAGCTGCTCGAGAAGCTGGTCGTTGTAGTCCTGGATGCCGACCCCGACCGAGATGAGGTTGGTGCCGGCGCGTGCCTGCGTGCTGATCCGCTCGAGGATCCCGCCGGCGCTGGTGTCGCCGACGTTGGCCACGCCGTCACTGACGAGGACGACGCGGGACATCCGGCCCTCGGTGTGCATCGAGCGGGCCAGGTCGTACCCCAGCGTGAGCCCGGCCGCCGCGTTGGTGCTGGCGTCGGGGTACAGCCCATCGATGGCCCGGTCGATGGCGTCCCGGTTGGAGGCGGGTGTCGGAGCGAGGGCAACGGCAGCCCGGGTCGAATAGCACACCATGGCAACGCGATCCGTGGCTCCCAGTGCCGCGGTGGCGGTCCTCAGGACGACCTTCGTCGTCTCCATCTTGCCCGCCTCGTCCATCGATCCGGAGCAGTCCACGACGAGGACGAGGTCAACGTCCGGGCGTGATTCGGGGCGAGGGCTGCTGATCCCGACCCGGACGAGGCGGTGGCCGTCGCGGAACGGCAGCGCGGCGGCGTCGATGCTGATGCCGAGTCCGTCGCGAGGCGCTTCGTAGCCCTGCTGGAAGTAGTTCACGAACTCCTCGGTGCGCACCTCGCCGGGGACCACCCGGCTGCCCTGGTTCACCGCGTCGCGGAAGCGGGTGTACGACCCGGTGTCGATGTCGAGCGCGAACGTGGACAGCGCGTCGGTCGCCGGGTCGGTCATCCGGAAGTCGTGGCTGGGCGCCATGTCCGGGAGGGGGAGCGGCTGCCCCGACCGGGACTCGCGGGCCCCGTTCGGGCCGGGTTGGACCGACTTGACGCCGCTCCGGTCGCTCCCGCCGCCGCCCCCGCAGGCGGTCACGGTCAGCGCGACCAGTGCCGCCGCGGCGGCACACGAGTAGTGCCTGCGGTGCTTCGTTGCTCCCATGGTGTTCCCCCTGCGTCGTCCCCGGATGTGCGTGGGACCGAAGGTAGGAGGGCAGGGTCCGCGCGGCAGTGGTGGTTATCGGGACGTGACCGGACCGATGACGGTTCGTGTCCGCTGAGATCCCCACGTGACCGGCGGGAGACCGGTGCGTGACCATCCGGTCGTGGCACGACCGTCGTCGACCCGTTCGCGGCGACGTCAGCCGGCGGCCGACGGCCGGTCCGCGGGCGGGGCGCCGAGGCTGTCCGGGTCCCGAGGTGTTGGGCGAGTGCCGCCCACGGACGGCTTCGACGCGCCATACTGACCGCGGTCATGTGGTCGAGCGCCACGGGAGCCGGATGCTCCGGACCGTGCAGGGGCCGGCCCCGCCAGGGGACCGGGCACACGTCACCATTGGGGGAACCATGGACTTCAAGACCTCTGTCAGCACCGTGCTTCGCAAGTACGTGGTGTTCAGCGGGCGCGCCCGTCGCAGCGAGTACTGGTGGTACGTCCTGTTCGAGGTGATCGTCTCGGCGGTAGCCCGGCTGCTCGACTCGGGGCTGTTCGACACCAAGAGCGGGTCGACCGGACCGATCGCCCTCATCGTGGCCCTCGGCCTGTTCCTGCCGTCGCTGGCCGTGACCGTCCGTCGCCTGCACGACGGCGGCCGCAGCGGTTGGTGGATCCTCATCGGCCTGATCCCGCTCATCGGTGCCATCGTCCTGATCGTCTTCCTCGTCAAGGACAGCGTCCCGGACAACGAGCACGGGCCGTCGCCGAAGGGTTCCACCCCGGCCGGCTTCTACGGCGCGGGTCCCGAGGCTCCGCGGCCCGCCGTCTGACCTGACCGCCGGCGGAGGTCGTCCTCCGCGGTGGTCCCTGCGTGTTCACGCAAGGACCACCGCTCGGCGGTGGGCGTCAGTCCAGCGGCTCGAGGCGGTGGATGTTGGTCCAGCCGGTCCACCCGTGCTGCTCGAGCCGGTCGAGGATCCGCCGGGCGCCGGGGACGGAGGACAGGAAGACCGCGTCCAGCAAGCTGGCCAGGTCGGCGGGCAGGGCCTCCTCGTCCCAGCTGGTCGCCGGCACCGCCTCGAACTGGGCGGCGAGGCGGTCCCCGACGGTGTCCAGCCGTGGGTCGTCGGCGGGCCACTGCACGATCTCGGCGAGCTCGCGGTACAGCTGGGTGACGTTCGGGTCCTCGAGCTGCTGGCTCTTGACGTCCATGTAGTAAGGCATTCGGTCCGGCAGCTGGGCCGCCACGAGGATCCAGGCGTCCCGCTCGGCCTCCACCATGAGCTCGGAGACGCCCACGCCGCGGAGCCGGTCCAGGTACGCGACGACCTCCGGCGGGAGCGCCAGGCTGTCGCCGGCCGCGAGCTTGGCGATCCGCTCGCGGTGGTGCTGGCGCTCGCGGATCTCGGCGCGCAGGCGGCGGTCGATGTCCTCGACCGCCGCCGCGAACTCCGACTCCCCGGCGTCGAGCAGCTCGTGCACCCGTGACAGCGGTACCCCGGCCTCGGCGAGCGTGCGGATCCGCACGAGCTCGACGACCGCCGCCGCGTCGTACCGGCGGTAGCCGGAGTGGTCGCGTTCGGGCTCGGGGAGCAGCCCCTTGGCGTGGTAGTGACGGACCGTGCGCACGGACACCCCGGCGTACGACGCGATCTGGCTGATGGTCAGCATGGGTTCATTGTGCGAGGTTCGCAGGTGCTCACGCGGGTTTCCCTCCCGGTATGGCGCGTGGTCAGGCGACCTTGGCGCGGTAGGTGCGCATGGCGAGCAGGTACGCGACGACGAGCAGCCCGACGCACCAGGCCAGCGCGACCCAGACGTCGCTGCCCACCGGCTGCTCGGCCAACAGGCGACGGATCGTGTCCACGATCGAGGTGACGGGCTGGTGCTCGGCGAACCAGCGCACCGGTCCCGGCATCCCCGCGGTGGGGACGAAGGCGGAGCTGATGAAGGGCAGGAAGATCAGCGGGTAGGAGAACCCGCTCACCCCGTCGACCGACCTGGCCGTGAGGCCGGGGATCACGGCGAGCCAAGTCAGGGCCAGGGTGAACAGGACCATGATGGCGAGCACGCCGAGCCAGGCGAGAACCCCTGCGCCGGAACGGAATCCCATCACGAGGGCGACGGCGACGACGAGCACGAGCGAGGTCAGGTTCGCCACCACGGAGGTGAGCACGTGGCTCCACAGCACGGCCGACCGCGCGATCGGCATGGACTGGAACCGCTCGACGATCCCGCCCGACACGTCGGTGAACAGGCGGAACGCGGTGTACGCGATTCCTGACGCGACGGTGACGAGCAGGATGCCCGGCAGGAGGTAGTCGACGTAGCTCTGGTCGCCGACGTCGATCGCACCGCCGAAGACGTAGACGAACAGCAGCAGCATCGCGATCGGGGTGATCGCCGTCGTGATGATGGTGTCTGGGGTGCGCAGGACGTGGCGCAGGGACCGCTTGAGCAGCACGGTCGTGTCGTGGCCGACGGTGGTCATCGGGTGGCTCCTTCGTGGTGGGCGCCGCCGTGGCCGACGATCGCGAGGAAGATGTCTTCGAGGGTGGGCTGCTTCTCGACGTACTCGACCGTGGTCGGCGGGAGCAGCTGCTTGAGGTCGGCGAGCGTGCCGTCGGCGATGATGCGGCCCTCGTGCAGCACCGCGATGCGGTCCGCGAGCTGCTCGGCCTCGTCCAGGTACTGGGTGGTCAGCAGCACGGTCGTGCCCCGCCCTGCGAGCTCGCGGACGGTCGCCCAGACCTCGAGCCGCGACTGGGGGTCGAGGCCGGTGGTCGGTTCGTCGAGGAACAGCACCGGCGGGTCACCGATCAGGCTCATCGCGATGTCGAGGCGTCGCCGCATCCCGCCCGAGTACGTGGCCACCCGCTTCCCGCCCGCGTCGGTCAGGTCGAACCTCGCGAGCAGGCCGTCGGCGACGGCGCCCGGTGCAGGCTGCCGCCGCAGCTCGGCGATGAGGACGAGGTTCTCCCGACCGGTGAGGACCTCGTCGACGGCCGCGAACTGCCCGGTGAGGCTGATCGAGGCGCGGACCTCCTGGGGCTGCGCTGCCACGTCGTACCCGTTGACGGTGGCGGTCCCGCCGTCCGGGCGCAGGAGGGTGGAGAGGATCTTCACCGCGGTGGTCTTGCCAGCCCCGTTGGAACCGAGGAGGGCGTGGATGCTCCCGGCACCGACCCGGAGGTCGACGCCGTTGAGCACGTCGTGGTCGCCGTAGGACTTGGTGAGCCCCACGATCTCGATGGCGTGTGTCGTGGTCATGCCACGAGGGTGCAACCCTGACGCTGCGTCAAGGTCAAGCCCCCGTTCTGGGGAGGCCTTGCGGCGCCCGGTCCGGGTGCCGGGTCAGGCCCAGATCGCTGCCGGTATGCCGTCGCTGAAGACCTCGGGCGGGTCCGGGAGCGGGGTGGCCAGGCCCACGGCCCTACGCGCTGCGGTCCACGCGACGGCGCAGGCGTCGAGGACGTCGTCGGCGGCATACCCGGGTCCGGACAGGACCGAGGGCGAGGCGAGCCCGGCCGCGGACAGGGCGGCGAGCCGGGCCCGGCGTCCCTCGTCGGTCTTCTTGTTGTCGAGCAGGGGGGCTCCCGCCATCGTCGCGTAGGACAGCTCCGGATGGACCTCGAGCACCATGACGGTGGGTCGGCTGCGGAGCCAGGTGTCGACCTCGAGGATCTTGGGCCGCAGCGCGAAGGCCTGCGCGCCCACACCCTGGTCGGACAGCGACCGGTTCACCGTGTCGGCCTCGGATCGCGACCCGGCCGCGTAGGCGGCCCTGGTCAGCGTGGTGAACACCGAGGAGGCCTTGCCCTTCAACACCTTGCGGGCCAACGCATCAGCCTGACGGGTGCTGTCGTCGGGCAACCCGATGGGGATGTCGATGCCGACGACCTGGATGCCCAGCGACTGCCGCACCGTCTCGACGAGACCACCGATCGTCTCGGCGACCGCGATGCGGGGACGGGGCGCGCCCGGCTCGAGGATCGCGCCGACCCACCCGGCCGTGCAGGCGTCGACGCCCAGGACCGGGACGGTGATCTCCAGTGGTGGCAACGGGATCGGCCCCGTGGGTGGTGCGACCGGGGCAGCATCGTCTGCGGGAGGAGCGAGCTCCACGCCGAGGTGTCGAGCGAGGCGCTGCAACGAGGACCCCGTGGCGGCGAGGGCGGCGGCCACCCGGGACTCGTCGCCGATGGCGACGCCGTCCCGTAGCGCCCCGGCCTGCTCGAGCAGCTGGTCGGCCAGGCGGCGCGCCTCGTCCCGGTTCGTCATCGCAGCCTCGCCAGCCCGAGCCAGTCGGCGAGGGCGTCGATCTCGGCCTCCACCGCCGTCGTCATCTCGTCGGTGAACGTCACGTCCTGGTGGACCGCGTGCACCTCGAGGATGCCTTCCTTGCGTTCGGCCTTGGCGTCGAGCTTGCCGATCAGCCTGTCCCCGAACAGGATCGGCAGCGCGTAGTAGCCCCAACGCCGCTTCGAGGCCGGCTTGTAGACCTCGAGGACGTACTCGAAGCCGAACAGGTCCTGCGCCCTTGACCGGTCGTAGACCAGTCGGTCGTACGGCGACAGCAGGGCCGCCCGTCCACGGAACGGCGTCGTCTCGTCGCGTTCCAGCGCCACGGGGTCGACCCGCCACCGTCCGTCGACTCCGTCGACCGTCACGGCGAGACCCGCCTCACCGACGTCGACCGGCTCGCTGGGCATCTTCGTCCCCTTGGCCCTCGCGATGCCGAGGGAGGTCAGGCGGCGCTCGTCTCGATGGCGCCTCGCCTCGTCCACGGTCATCGCCGGCTGGTCCGGGTAGACGCGCTCGGCGAGGTCGAAGACCCGCTGCCGTCCCCTCCGGCCGCTGACCGCCACCTCGGCCCGCATGACGAGGAACTCCAGCATCTGCGTCACGTTGCGGTCGTTGGTCCACCCCGACGACGGCCACGACACCAGGCTCGTGTCGGGGATCTCCTTGGACAGCAGGGGCCCGTGGTCCTCGAGCCGGTTGAGCACGTCCTGCCGGAACGGGTCGTTGGCCCGCAGCCATCCCCGGGCCTGTTCCCAGTCCCGTGGCCAGTCCTCGGCGCCGGCGAGGTGCGCGGGCAGGTCTTCGACAGGCCGGACCATGCCGTTGAACTCCACCAGCGTCCGCGTCTCGAGCGCCTGCTGCAGGTCCGCCGAGCGGTAGGCGGCCCCGAGCCGGCTCCAGAGCACGAGCTCGGCACTCGGGGCGATCGGTGCCGCGGGGTCGATCTGCAGGAGGCTCAGCTGCTGCACGACCTCGACGAGGTCACCGGGTCGGGGGAGGTCGAGCATCTGGGCGCGCACGGCGATCCGCCGCGCCTGCGCCCGGTCGATCTGGAGGTCCCCCACACCGGCGAGGGTAGCGACCCCTGCCGAGCGCGCGGTGCCCGTCGTCTCAGCCGGCCTCGCGGGAGCCGGCGCCCACGGTCTCGCGCGCACGCGCCATACGGCGCTCGCGCAGGCGGCGGGCCACGAGCCAGACGAGGACGACGAGGACGATCGCGACGACGGCCTTGCTCACGGGGGCGAGGTAGCGCTCCACGGCCGCGTAGTCGTCGCCGAGGCGGTAGCCCGCGTAGATGAAGACGGCGTTCCAGACCCCGCTGCCGAGGGCGGTGAGCAGGCTGAACCGCAGGAACGACATCCGCGTGAGCCCGGCCGGCACCGAGACCACCGAGCGGATGAACGGGATGCAGCGGCCCACGAGCACGACGACCTCGCCGCGTGCCTCGAAGAACCGTTGACCGCGGTCGAGGTCGCGCTGGCCGAAGAGGAGGAACCACGGCTTGCCCGCGAGGTGGTGCAGGCGTTCGTAGCTCAGGGCGACACCGAGCCAGTAGAGGACGTAGGCGCCGAGCAGCGACCCGACGGTGGCGGCAGCCCACGCGAGGTAGGGGTTGAGATGACCTGCCGCGGCGGCGAACCCGGCGAACGGCAGCACGACCTCGGACGGGATCGGGGGGATGACGGTCTCGAGCAGGATCAGCAGGCCGACCCCCAGCTCACCGATCTGGTTGATGAGCTCGACGATGCGGTCGGTCACGTCAGCGCCCGCGCCGCGACCGTCCAGAGCGACACGCTGAACCGGCCGGCGTCGTCCGTCCACCACCCGGCGGCGTCGAACCCGGCCGCCTCGAACTCCGCAGCCAGGCGCTCGCGGGTGAACTTGGCCGAGATCTCGGTGCGCAGCTGCTCGCCTGCCGCGAAGTCCACCTCGAGGTCGAGGTCGGCGATCCGGACGTGCACGTCGCGCACGGCCTCGAGACGCATCTCGATCCAGGCGTTCTCGGCATCCCACACGGCGACGTGGCGGAAGTCCCGGGGGTCGAAGTCGGCGCCGAGGCGACCGTTGACCACCTCGAGGACGTTGAGGTTGAACGCCGCCGTCACCCCGGCGGCGTCGTCGTACGCCGGCACGAGCACGTCGGGCGACTTCACCAGGTCGGCACCGAGCAAAAACGCGTCACCGGGTTCCAGCGCCCCGTGCAGGGTGGCGAGGAACCGTTGCCGCTGCTGCGGGTCCTGGTTGCCGATGGTGCCACCCAGGAAGATCACCAAGCGGCCACCGGTGCGGTCGCCCTCGTCGACGGCCAGGGCCTCGGCCAGGCCGTGCTCGAAGTCGGCCCTCACCGACTCGAGCTCGAGCGCGGGGTACCGCAGGGCCAGGTCCTCGGCAGCGGCGCGAAGGGCGCTCTCGCTGACGTCGATCGCCCGGTATGCCGCCTGCTCGCCGTCCGGGGTGGAGGCCAGCACGGCCTCGATGAGGGCCCGCGTCTTCTCCGAGGAGCCGGAGCCCAGCTCGATGAGGTGGTGGCTCCCCGCAGCGGACACGATCTCCGGGGCGCGGGCCATGAGGATCTCCCGCTCCGCGGCGAAGGGGTAGTACTCCGGCAGCCGGGTGATCTCCTCGTAGAGCTCGCTGCCGACCTTGTCGTAGAACCACTTCGGCGGCAGCGTCTTGGGGCTGCTGGTCAACCCGGAGCGGACGTCCTCGCTCAGGCTGCGCTCGCTGAAGTCCTCGGGCAGGTGGTCGCGGTGTCGCTGGGCCATCGGCTCGCTCTCGTCGTCAGCCCCGGTGGTGGGGTCGGCTGGGCCGTCCCGACGCTACCCACGGGCGGCGACATCGGCCTCTCGACAGCCAACGCCCGCCCACCGCGACGGGTTCCGACGCGGGCGCCATACCTGAGTGAGCGCGAACTGTCGGAACAGACGGAGCATTCCGACACTTCGCGCTCATCGAGAGTGGAGCATGGGTGTGGGCGCGGGGACGTGCCCGGGCCGAGCCGCCGAGCCGCCGGGCCGCCGGGCCGCCGGGCCGCCGGGCCGAGCTGCCGAGCCGCTCAGAAGGTGAACTGCACGCCCGTGAGCTCCTCGCTGCGCCCCCACAGCAGGCCGGACAGCGTCTCGTCGCGCGCCCACTGGCTGCGCCGGGCCTCGCCCACCGGGCCGCGGGTCTCGCGGAACCCGGTCGGGCCCGAGTAGGACCCGGGCTCGGCCACGGTCGCCGCGTAAAGGATCCCTTCGGCGCCCTTGTCCGGACCGGGGAACGCGAGCTTCACGCCCCACTGGGCGATCGTGCCGACCACCGGTATGGCGCCCATGCCGTCCTTGCTGGCCACGAGGTTGGTGGCGGAGACGCCGGGGTGCGCAGCCGTGGAGGTGAGCGTCGACCCGGCCGCCGTGGCGCGCCGCTGCAGCTCGGTCGCGAAGAGCAGGTTGGCGAGCTTGGAGCGGCCGTACGACGACTGCGGGTCGTAGCCCTCGCTGGGGTTGCCCTCGCAGACCACGCCGTCGCCGGCGTGGTGCGCGATCGACGAGACCGTCGTGACCCGCGGGGCCGAGGACTCGAGGAGGTGCGGCAGGAGCAGGCCGGTCAGGGCGAAGTGGCCCAGGTGGTTGGTGCCGAACTGCAGCTCGAAGCCGTCCTCGGTCTCGCGTCGCCGCGGCGGGGCCATGACTCCGGCGTTGTTGACGAGCAGGTCGAGCGGCCCGTCGAACCGGTCGGCGAACGCGTGGACCGACGCCTGGGAGGCCAGGTCGAGCGACTCGACGGTGACGCGCCCCTTCGCCCCGGTGGCGCGGATCCGTCGGGCGCCCTCCTCGCCGGAGGACGTGTTGCGGACTGCCATGACGACGTCGGCGCCGTGGCGGGCCAGCTCGCGCGCCTCGACCAGCCCGATCCCGGAGTTGGCGCCGGTGACGAGGGCGCGCCGTCCGGTGAGGTCGGGCATCTGGTCAGCGGTCCAGCGGCTCATGCGTGGCCTCTCGTGGGGGTCGGGCGGGGGTCGGGTGGGGCGGGGTGCTGCTCACCGTGCCAGCGCACGGCGAGGTGTGGTTGTTCCCCGGGCTCGTCAGCCGGCAGCGCGACGCCCCTTGCGGGCCTGGAGGTAGTCGCTGACGACGTACTCGCCGAGCCGGTCGACGCTGGGGGTGAACACCCGCCCGCCGGCTCGCCGCGCGATGGCGTCGACGAACCGCGCCAGCCCCGGGTCCTCGCCGAGCATGAACACGTTGAGCGCGGCCCCGGCCCGCCGCAGCTCGTCGACCTGGGCGACCGTGGCGCGCAGGGTCGCGTTCGTCGTCGGCCACTGGAACTCCGGTATGCCGCCGTCCCCGAGGTGCGCCGTCGGCTCGCCGTCGGTGACGACGAGCACCACCGGTTGCGCCTGCGGGTGCCGGCGCAGGTGACGGGAGGCGAGCATGAGTGCGTGCTGGAGGTTGGTGCCCTGCACCCACTCCGGCTCGGCATCGGCGAGCTGCACGGGGGTGAGGCGCCTGGCGGCGATGTTGAACCCGATGATCTGCAGCGCGTCCTGCCGGAACCGCGTCTGCACCAGGTGCGACAACGCCAGCGCCGTCTGCTTCATCGGCCCCCAACGGCCTTCGTTGACCATCGAGAACGACATGTCCACGCAGAGGGCGACCGCCGCCGTGGTGCGACGCTCGGTCTCGACCACCTCGAAGTCGGCCACGTCGAGGCTCACCTGGCCCGGCTGGATACCGGTGCGGCGCAAGGCGTTCGCGACCGTGCGCGGGACGTCGAGCGGCTGCTCGTCGCCGAACTCCCAGGCCCTCGTCAGGCCGGTGGGTTCGTCGGCGTGGCCGGTGCGGCGGTCGTCGTGGTCGCCGTGGCCGTCGGCGGACAGCCCCTCGAACACCTTCTTCAACGCCGTCTCCCCGAGCCGACGCACGGCGCGCGGGGTGAGCCGCAGACCGTCGTCGCCCTGGCTGACGTACCCCTGGCGCTCGAGCTCGCGCTCCAGCTGCCGCAACGCCTCGAGGTCGCGGGCGGCATCGGCGCCGAGGTGCTGCTCGAGGCGTTCGACGTCGATGTCGTCCAGGCTCGACCCGCCGTAGCCCTGGCCGATCTGCTCCATGAGTGACTCGAGGTCGGCGAGCTCGGCGACCGCCTCGACGGCCGCGCTGTAGCCCAGGGGCTCACCACCGGGGCGCATCCCGACGGGGCTGCCGCGGTCGAGCCCGGGTCGCAGTGCGCGCAGGTTGTCGTTCAGCTGCGCCATCTCCGAGGCCAGGTCGGCGTCGGCGAGGGCGTCGCTCATGAGCTGGCCGAGCTGCTCGCGCTGCTCCGGGGTGAGCGAGGCCATCATCCGGGCCGCAGCGGCCTGTCGCCGGGCGAGGGCGTCGATCAGCTCGTCGACGTCCTGCGGGTCCTCGGGGAACAGCTCGCCGTGCTTGTCCATGAACTGCCGGAACGCGTCGGTCGTGTCCTCGCCCCGGGCGTGCGAGGCGAGCAGCCGGTTGAGGTCGGCGAGCATGTCCCGGACCGCCGCCATCGCCTCCGGGTCCGGGTCGGACAGCGCCCGCGCCATCCCGGCGAACTGCGCGTCCATCACCTCGCGCTGCAGCATCTGGGCGATCGAGTCGTAGATCGCCTTCGCCTCGGGGGAGTGCCACTCGTGCGAGGCGAGCGCCCGCACCTGACCGGCCGCGTCGTCGGGCAGCGTGGCGAGGTCCATCTCGGCGAGGCGCGCGTCGTCGGTGTCCTCCCCGGCGAGGGCGTCGCGCTCGGCAGCGAGGGCCTGGTCGAGGGCCGCCCGGACCTGGTCGAGCGTGCCCGACAGGTCACCCTTGCGCCGGGCCGCGTCCCGAGCCCGCCGTATGCGGTCGGCGAGCTCGTCGAGCCCGCGTCGCCCGTCCATCCCGCGCCGCAGCAGGTCGCGCAGGGCCTCTCGGGCGGAGCCCCCCGCGAGGACGTCGCGGCCGATCTCGTCGAGGGCCTCCCGCACGTCGAACGGCGGGGCCAGCGGATCGGCCCCACCCTGCCACGGGCCGTAGCGGAACCGGTCGCCGTGGTGACCGCTGCCGGGCACGATCAGGCCCCGTAGACCGTGCGGCCGGCCACGGTGTCCTTGTCGAGGCGCCGGGTGAGGTGCAGGCCCTCGAGGACGAACTCGACAGCGGCAGCGACCTGGCCCGGGCCGGCGTCGTCGCCGTGGCCGAGCCGGTCGAGCACCTTGGACAGGCCCGGGGTGGTCCCGATCTGGGCGAGCAGGTCGGCCGCGGGGACGAGCTCGCCGGTCTCGACGACCTCGCCCTCGGCGAACCGCTCGGTGAACCCCGACAGGTCCAGGCCCTGCAGCCGTGCCCGGAACGTCTCGGCGGTCGCGAGCCGCAGGAGGTGGTCGAGCACGTCGCGCTCGCGTCCCTCCTCGCCCATCTCGAACTCCACCTTGCCGAGCAGCGTCGGCACCACGGTGGGCACGTCGCAGATCCGGGCCACGGCCTCGGACTCGCCGGAGCGAGCCGCGCGCCGCAGGGCCGAGGCGCTCACGCTCTCGGCCGCCGCGATCGAGAAGCGCGCCGAGACGCCCGACCGCTGGTCGACCGCCGAGGACTCACGCAACCCGCGGGTGAACCGCGCCAGCACCTCGACGAGGTGCTCGGGCACGTCGGCGACGGTCTCGGCCTCCTGCTGGATCAGGCGGACCTCGTCGGCGACCTCCTCCTGGTAGTGCGTGCGGATCTCGGCCCCGAAGCGGTCCTTGAGCGGGGTGATGATGCGTCCGCGGTTCGTGTAGTCCTCGGGGTTGGCGGTGGCCACGAGCAGCAGGTCGAGGGGCAGGCGCAGGGAGTACCCGCGGATCTGGATGTCCCGCTCCTCGAGGACGTTGAACATGGCCACCTGGATGCGTTCGGCGAGGTCGGGCAGCTCGTTGAGGCCGAAGATGCCGCGGTTGGCACGGGGGACGAGGCCGTAGTGGACCGTCTCGGGATCACCGAGGGTGCGGCCCTGGGCGACCTTGACCGGGTCGACGTCGCCGACGAGGTCCCCGACGCTGGTGTCGGGCGTGGCCAGCTTCTCGGTGTAGCGCTCGTCCCGGTGCCGCCACACCACCGGGAGGTCGTCCCCGAGGTCGGCCTTGAGGTTGAGGCAGCGGGTGCACACCGGAACGGTCGGGTCGTCGTGGATCTCGCAGCCCGCGACCTCGGGGGCCCACTCGTCGAGCAGCTGGCCGAGGGTGCGCATCAGCCGGGTCTTGCCCTGGCCGCGCTCGCCGAGCAGGACGAGGTCGTGGCCGGCCAGCAGGGCGCTCTCCAGCTCGGGCAGGACGGTGTCGTCGAAGCCGACGATGCCCGGGAACGCAGTCTCCCCGGAACGCAGTCGCTCCAGCAGGTTCTCGCGGAGCTCCGCCTTCACGCTGCGGTGGGTGTAGCCGGTGGCGACGAGCTCGCCGAGGGTGCCGGGGCGTTCGGTCTGGGTCATTGCTCCACGCTACGTCCGGCCCTGCGCGACCGACACCCGTGGGGGCGTCCTGCTCAGGGACTGGTGACCCGTGGCCCGCGGCCGCCCGACGCGTTCGGCGGCGCCTCGACGAACGCGCAGAACACGTTTCCCTCGGGGTCGGCCAGGACCGTCCAGTCGGGACGCTCCTCGAGGACCCGCGCCCCGGCGGCGACGAGCGCCTCGATGCTGGGGGTGTCGACGTCCCAGTGCACGCGGTTCTTGCCGGTCCGCGGCTCGGGCACCGGCACGAACACCAGGCTCTCGAACGGCAGGGCGGCGTCCGGCCCCGCGTCGAGCCACCACCAGTCGTGCTCCTGGTCGCTGCCGACGGGGAGCCCGAGGACCTCACCCCACCAGCGCGCCATCCGGCCGGGATCCGCGCAGTCCACCACGACCTCGTACAGGCGGTAGCCGCTCAGTCGCTCCGGGGTCCGGACGAACGCGCAGAACTCACCACCCTCCGGGTCGGCCATGATCGTCCAGCGCTGCTCCCGGGTGGCGGGGACCAGGACGGTCGCACCCAGGGCCTCGAGCGCGGCCACGGACTCGGTGTCGACGTCGAGGTGCACGCGGTTCTTGACGGTCTTCGGCTCGGGCACGGTGTTGAGCCACAGGCTGTGGTGCGCCGTCTCGCCGAGCAGGACCGTCGGGTCCGTCCGGTCGGCCCGGCGCCGCAGGCCGAGGGCCGCCGTCCAGAACGCGACCTGCCGGGCCTCGTCCTGCACGTCGAGGCAGAGGTCCTTGAACCGTGCGAGCGACATCCGCCCACCCTAGGGATCCACTGCGCCCATGAAAGTGCGCCCTGCCCATGGAACGTCATGGGCAGGGCGCACTCCGGTGGGCACAGCTCGCTGGACGGCGGAGCAGGCCCTGGTCCGGCGCCGGGTCGGTGGCGCCGGAGGTCAGGCGGCCGGGTAGTCGGTGTAGCCCTCGGCGCCGCCGCCGTAGAAGGTGTCGGGGTTCGGCTCGTTGAGCTCGATGCCCTCGCGCCAGCGCTTGGGCAGGTCGGGGTTGGCCAGGAACGGGCGGCCCACGGCGACGAGGTCACCGAGGTCGCGCTCCAGCAGGCCCTCGACGGAGTCCAGCGTCGTCACGTCACCGAAACCGGTGTTGATCATGACCGGGCCGTCGAACCGCTTGCGCAGGTCACGCAGCAGGTCGGAGTCGGGGGCGGCCAGGATGCTCAGGTAGGCCAGACCCAGGTCGGCGATGCCCGAGACGAGCGCGTCGTACGTCGTCGTGGTGTCGGCCGCGTCCTCCTCGAGGACGCCCTGGATGTTGTGCGCCGGGGAGATCCGGATCCCGACGCGCTCGGCGCCGATCGCCTCGGCGACGGCGCGGGTGACCTCGATCGACAGGCGCGCACGGTTCTCGGGGGAGCCGCCGTACCCGTCGGTGCGGGTGTTGCTGCTCGGCGCGAGGAACTGGTGGAGCAGGTAGCCGTTGGCCGAGTGGACCTCGACACCGTCGGCGCCGGCGGCCACGGCCTGGCGGGCCGCGTGCACGAAGTCGGCGACGATCCCGGGAATCTCGTCGGTCTCCAGGGCCCGAGGCGTCGGCTGGTCGACCTGGCCGGTGGCCGTGACCATCTTCCCGGGCGCCGCGATCGCGCTCGGGGCCACGGACTCGAGGCCACCCTTGTTGTCGGGGTGGGCGATGCGTCCGACGTGCATGAGCTGGATGAAGATGCGACCACCCTCGGCGTGCACGGCCTCGGTCACCTTGGCCCAGCCGGCGACCTGCTCGTCGCTGTGGATGCCGGGGGTGTCGAGGTAGCCCTGGCCGACGGCGGAGGGCTGGGTGCCCTCGGTGATGATGAGGCCGGCGCTGGCGCGCTGGCGGTAGTACTCGACGTTGAGGTCGGTGGGAACGCCACCCTCACCGGCACGGTTGCGGGTGAGCGGAGCCATCACGAAGCGCTGCGGCAGCGTCCACGGGCCGACCTGGGCGTTCTCGAATGCCTTGGACATGCAATCTCCTCGAAGTCGATCGTCAAAAGTTCAACAAGGACGGCAACCGTGGTGACCGGCGACTGATTCCCGGTTCCCGGTCAACTCGCGGCGACAGGCGCCAGTCCGTGCTGCGGGCGTGCCGTACGTCACCCCGGCGGCGAGGATGGGGTCGTGCAGTCCGTCGAGCTCCTCCTGGACGCGGCCACCGATGCCGCGGTCCGCGCCGAGTGGGCCGCCCTGTCCACGGCGGGGCTGCCCAGCCAGGCCGACCACTGCGGCGAGACCAACGCGCCGCACGTCTCCGTCGCCGTCGCCGGCGCGTTCCCCGGTGCGGCGGAGGAGCTCCTGGCCGCAGTGGCGGCGGGGATCCCGGTCCCCGTGCGGCTCGGCGCGCCGGTGCTGTTCGGTGGCCGCCGCGTCGTGCTGGCCCGCCTCGTCGTCACCGACCGCGCCCTGCTGGACCTCCACACCGCCGTCTGGTCCGCGGTCGCCGGTGCCGCCGACCCCTCGCCCCACACCGTCCCGGGGAGGTGGGTGCCGCACGTGACGCTCGCCCGCGGCATACCCGCCGAGGAGGTGGCGACGGCGCTGGGGACGTTGGGTCGCGAGCGTGGTGGGGTGCCGGAGCTGGTGGGCGAGGCCGTGTCACTGCGGCGCTGGGACTCCGACGCCCGGCGCGCGTGGACGGTCTGACGCGACCCTGCCCGCGCGGGGATGGCACAGTGCTGGGTATGCCGCCGACCGCACCCGCCGTTGCCCCCGCCGTCCTCGACGTCGTCGCCCTCCGCGCCCAGTTCCCGGCCCTGGACGGTGGCGCCGCGCACTTCGACGGCCCCGGTGGCTCTCAGATCCCGACGGTCGTGGCCGAAGCCGTGGCGTCGACGATGACCGCCCCGATGTCGACCCGCGGCAGCGTCACGAGGGCGGAGCAGAACTCCGACTCCCACGTGCTCGCCGCCCGCTCCGCGCTCGCGGACCTGCTGGGGGCCCAGCCCGGTGGGGTGGTGTTCGGGCGGAGCATGACGGCACTGACGTTCGACCTGTCGCGCACGCTGGCCAAGGACTGGGGTCCGGGCGACGAGGTCGTCGTCAGCCGGCTCGACCACGACGCGAACATCCGTCCGTGGGTGCTTGCCGCCCAGGCCGTCGGCGCGACGGTCCGGTGGGCGGAGTTCGACCCGGAGACCGGCGAGCTGGACCCGCAGGCGTTCGCGGACGTGGTGACGGACCGGACCAGGCTGGTCGCGGTGACCGGTGCCTCCAACCTCATCGGCACCCGCCCGGACCTGCCCGCCATCGCCGGGATCGCCCACGACCACGGTGCGCTGCTGTTCGTCGACGCCGTCCATCTCGCCGCCCACGCGAGCGTCGACCTCGTCGGGTCCGGCGCCGACGTCGTGGCCTGCTCGCCCTACAAGTTCTTCGGGCCGCACTGCGGGGCGTTCGCGGCCGATCCGGCGTTCCTCGAGACCCTGCAGCCCGACAAGCTCGCGCCGTCGTCCGACGCGGTGCCCGAACGGTTCGAGCTGGGGACGCTGCCCTACGAGCTCATGGCCGGCACCGCCGCTGCGATCGACTTCATGGCCGACCTGGTGCCGGGCGCCGGGTCCGACGCCTCCCGCCGGGAACGGCTGGTGCGCTCCCTGGCCGCGGTCGAGGCGCACGAGCTCGAGCTGCGCGGGCGCATCGAGGCCGCCCTGGCCGAGCTGCCCGGAGCCACCCTCTACTCCCGTGCCGCCCACCGCACCCCGACCCTGCTGGTGGGGTTCGACGGGCACGACAGCTCGGCGATCTATCGCTTCCTCGCCGACCGCGGGGTGAACGTCCCGGCCAGCAACTTCTACGCCCTCGAGGCGTCCCGGGCCCTGGGCCTCGGGGACGCGGGTGCGCTGCGGATCGGGTTGGCGTCGTACACGGACGACGACGACTTCGCCCGCCTGCTCGACGGCCTCGACGCCTGGTTCGCGCAGGCCTGACGTCGCGCCGGCCGCGGTCGCCGGCGCCAGCTCTCGCTACTCCCGGGCGAGACGGGCCTTGAGGATGGTCGCCAGCCGGTTCATCTGCTGCACGTGCGCGGCGTCGCCATCGGTCTGGACCACCGCCGGGCCCACGTGGTCGGTGATGATCGCGACGGCATACCCGTCGTAGATCCCCATCTGGCGGGTCACGGTGTCGGGGCGGAGCCAGCCACCCTTGAACGCCCCCGCGCCGATGGTGCCCAGCCCCCACCGGTGCGCGCTGATCGGACGCATGGACGAGAGCAGGTAGCTGCTCGAGGCGCGGGACACCACACGGCCGTTCGCCAGCGCGGCCATGAACCGCACCTGCTCACGGATCGTCCACTGCATCCCGCCCTGCGAGGTGTCCGGGGCGACGGTGCGGGTGTCGCCGACCGAGCGCAGGACGCGGGTGATCGCGGCGCCGGGGCTGCCGGGGATCTCGTTGCGCAGCGCCACGACCGCGTCGGCGTCGGAGGCGGTCAGGGCGGCAGAGATCCATCGGCGCTGCTGGGCGGTGGCCCTGCCGGGGTCGCCGTCGCAGACCGTGTCGAGGAAGGCCGCGACGACCAGCACCTTGGACGTCGACCAGGCCTTCCAGCTCGGGACCGAGCCCTCGACGGTGACGTCGCCCGGATCGGACAGCGGGGCGAACGCCAGGGCGTTGCGGGTGTCGCCCACCAGGCCCGCGGGCCTGGCGGGGCCGCCGGCCGTGGAACGCGACGGCGTCGGCGTGGGGGCCTCGGGGGTCGAGGGGGTGGACCGCGCGGTCTTCGTGGCCGTGGCGGTCGAGGGTCGCTTCGTCGCGGCGGTCGTGGTCGCGGCGGTCGTGGACGTGGTCGGGCTCGCCGCGGTCGTGGCGGTGGTCCCCGGTGACGTGGCGGTGGTGGCCCCCGAGGAGGCGGCGGAGCCCGTGTCGGCCGCGCGGCCGGGTGGCGGCGAGGAGCAGGCGGCCAGCAGCAGGCCGGCGACGACGATCGCGAGGGTGGGGCGCACGCTCACCGAGGGTAGCCGCCGGCCCGTCGGCCGGACCGGGTCAGCTGTCGCGGTACCGCTTCGCCGCGGCTGCACGATCGGCGAGCACGGAGGCGTCCACGGGCGCCGGCCCCTTCGACCAGTCGGTGGGGTCCGCGGCATACATCACGGCGTAGGCCGCGGTGTCGCGCTGCGTGCGCCAGCCCTCGGCGAGGGGGCCGAGGTCCAGGGTGTCGTAGCCGATCTCGTCGAACAGCCGCGTCACGGTGGCCTTGGCGTCGGCGTCGTCCCCGGCGATCGCGAGGGCGCTGCGCTCAGGGGAGCCGGCCGGGCGGGCCAAGGCCCGGAGGTGCTCGAAGTAGATGTTGTTGAAGCCCTTGACCACGTGGGACGTGGGCAGGTGCGCCTGGACCAGCTCGGACGTCGTGGTCGACTCGTCATCGAGCTCGGCGACCTGCCCGTCACGCTGCGGGTAGTAGTTGAGGGTGTCGATGACGACCTTGCCGGCGAGCTCGTCGACCGGGATGTCGCGGTAGTTCTTGAGGGGGATGGTCACGACGACCACGTCCCCGGCCTTCGCAGCCTCTGCCGCCGTCGCGGCCCGTGCACCCGGGCCGAGCTCGGTGACGAGGTCGGCGAGCGTCTCCGGCCCGCGGCTGTTGCTCATCACGACCTCGTGGCCGGCCGCGAGGGCCAGCCGTGCGACGGTGCTGCCGATGTTGCCACTGCCGATGAAACCCCATGTCGTCATGCCCGCGTCAACCGTCTGGCGACCCCGTTGATTCCGGCTTTGGCATGCTCTGCGCCATGACCTCCCCGTCGAACGACTCCCAGAGCCCCGCGCCCGCCAGTGAGCGGGAGGTGCTCGTGGAGTACCTCGGCCACTTCCGGCTCACCTTCGCGCGACTGTGCGAAGACCTGACGGCGGAGCAGCTGGCGACCCGTTCGGTCGAACCGTCCTCCTTGTCGCTCCTCGGTCTGCTGCGGCACCTCGCGAAGGTCGAGCACATCTGGTTCCGGATCACCATGGAGGGCAACGAGATCCCGCGCCTCTACGGCACCAGCGAGGTCGTCGACGCCGACTTCGACGGCGCGGTCGCCGATCCCGAGGTCGTGGCCGAGGCGTGGGAGTCCTGGCGGCGGGAGGTCGCCCACGCCGAGGAGTTCGTCGCGCAGGCCGCCTCGCTCGAGCTCATGAGCACCCACCCGACCCGCGACCCCATCTCCCTGCGGGAGCTGCTCGTGCACCTCATCGAGGAGTACGCGCGGCACTGCGGCCACGCCGACCTGCTGCGTGAGCGGATCGACGGCCGCACCGGTCACTGAGCCCGCCGCAGCGCGGCATACGGCAGGGTGGGGTCCGTGAGTGAGGACCAGGAGCGCATCCGTGATGCCGTGCAGCGGTATGCCGCCGTGCACGGTCAGGTGCAGGAGGCCAGTGACGGGTACGTCGCCATGGTGACGGCGCTGCTCGACGACGCCGGCATCAACTACGTGTCGGTGACCGGCCGGGCCAAGAGCGTCGCCTCGTTCGCGGGCAAGGCGGCCCGCACGGGCCCCGACGGCGACCCGCTCTACGGGGACCCGATCGAGCAGATCACCGACCAGGTGGGGGTCCGGGTGGTGACCTACCTGCGTGACGACGTCACTGCCGTCGCCGACCTGCTCTCCGACCAGCTCAGCGTCCTCGACGACCGCGACCTCGGGCAGGAGACGGCGCGACAGGGACGGTTCGGCTACGCGAGCCGGCACCTGCTCGTGGCGATCGACCGGATCAAGGGTGCGCCGGCGCAGTACGACTCGCTGAAGGGGTTCAGCGCGTCCGTGCAGGTGCGGACGATCCTCCAGCACGCCTGGGCCGAGTTCGAGCACGACATCCGCTACAAGGGCACCATCCCCGAGGAGCACGTCAGCGACCTCGACCGACGGTTCACCCTGGCCGCGGGCCTGCTCGAGCTCGCCGACCGTGAGTTCTCCGAGATCCGGCACCGGTTGCAGGCGACCATGGGTGAGCACGCCCTCCCGGCCGACGACAGCGACCCGCGCATCAGCGCCTCCGACCTCGCGACCTTCCTCGGCGGCCAGTTCACCGATGCCGGCTGGTCACGCACCGACCACTACGCCTGGATCTCCGGGTTGCTGCTCGAGCTCGGGATCACCTCGCTCGAGGAGCTCGCCGGGCTGCTCCAGTCGATCGACGCACCGGCCATCGACGCGCGGATGGGCTACCGCTACCCGGCCGGGGCCGTGCGTCGGCTGGACGACGCCCTGCTCGCGGTGTTCGGCGCCCGTTACCTCGGGCTGCACGGCAACGCCCACCGGGAGGCGTCGCTGCGGGCTCGTCTGGACAAGCTGCGCGCCTGAGTCGGGGGCGCGCGGGAGGCCCGCAGAAAGGGTGCGGGAGGCCCGCAGAAAGGGTGATGACGCCGTCGGCGCCCGGGTCTATCGTCCGGGGCATCACCCTCGGCCGCGCCGGTCGGCCGGTCCCGACCACCCCTGGGAGCACCTGATGGCCTCGACGCTCAACCCCTACCTCGGCTTCGACAACCGCGCCCGTGAGGCGATGGAGTTCTACCACGACGCCTTCGGCGGCACCCTGACGATGAACACCTTCGGCGAGTACGGCGCGGCGGACGGCCCCGACAAGGACAAGATCATGCACGCCCAGCTCGTGACCGACGCCGGCTTCACGCTGATGGCCAGCGACGTGCCCGAGGGGATGGAGCGCGACTCGGGCTCGTCGATCACGGTCAGCATCAGCGGCGACGACGCCGACGAGCTGCGTGGCTACTGGGACAAGCTCAGCGACGGCGGCACCGTGACGATGCCGCTCGCGAAGCAGATGTGGGGCGACGAGTTCGGCATGCTCACCGACCGCTTCGGGACGGCGTGGATGGTCAACATCGCCGGCTCGGCCGGTGGCGAGGACCCGGGCGCCGCGGGTGGCGAGGACTCAGGCGCCTGACCGGGGTCCGCTCGCCGATGCGGACGGCGTGCGCGCTGTGGCTCCCGCGGGCGGTGCGGTCGCAGCGACCCGCTCCCGGTGGCGGTCGGTCACCTCGGTGAAGCCGTCGAGCAGGGCGCGCAGCCGCTCCAGCTCGGCCACCGTGAAGCTCGCCAACCCCTGCTGACCCTCCTCGACCATGGGCCCGTAGGCCGCCCAGGTGCGACGCATCCCTTCCTCGGTCATCGCCACGAGGATCTTGCGTCGGTCGGTCGGGCTCGGCTCTCGCTGCACGTACCCCTTGGCGGCCAGCCGGTCGAGCAGCGCCGTGGTGGCCGCCGGCTTGAGCCCTGTCGCCACGCTGAGCTCGCCCGCGGTCCGAGGCCCCTCCACGAGCACGTCGAGGCAGCGCAGGTCGGCCGGGCCGAGCCCGAGCTGCCGCCCGACGGCGTCGTCGAAGGCCGCGACGCTGCGCTGGTAGTGCTGCATCGCCCGACCGAGGTCGTCCACGACCTGTTGACGTCGTCGTGCCATGCGTGCAATCCTTTCGATTATCGAACTATCCGATTGTCGTAAGAAAGGCTATCACCGTGAAGGCTCTCGTCGTCGGTGGCGGCATCGCCGGACCCGCCACCGCCCTGGCCCTGCAGCAGGTCGGCATCGACGCGCTCGTCCTGGAGTCCCACCGGGAGTCCCGCGGGGCAGGCGACCAGGTGGGTTCGTACTTCACGGTCGCTCCCAACGGACTCAGCGCCCTGGAGGCGATCGGCACCCTGGAGCTCGCGCGGGGCATCGGCAGCAGCACCCGCACCAACCTCATGTTCGGCGCGACGGGGAAGCTGCTGGGCCGCGTCACCGCCGGCACGCCGCTGGCCGACGGCACGCCCGCCCTGACCATGAAGCGTTCGCACCTCGGCCGGCTGCTGGGTGACGAGGCCCGGTCGCGGGGGATCGAGGTACGTCAGGGCGCCAGGGTCATCTCCGTGGCCACGGATGCGGGCGCCGCGGTCGCCACCCTGGCCGACGGGAGCGAGCTGTCGGCCGACCTCGTGGTCGGCGCCGACGGCGTGCACTCCATCGTGCGCCGAGCCGTCGACCCAGGGGCGCCGGGCGCACGGTACGTCGGACTCACCAACTTCGGGGGCATCACCCGCGGCACCGCGCTCGCGTCCGAGCTGGCTCCGGAGTCGTGGCACTTCGTGTTCGGGCGGCGGTCGTTCTTCGGGGCGCACCCGACACCGGCGGGCGACGTCGTGTGGTTCGTCAACGTGCCCCGGCCGGAGATCGCACCCGCCGAGCGGGCCGGCACCACCCCCGAGGAGTGGCGGGACCGGCTGGCCCGGCTCGCGGAGGACGACGCAGGCCCGGCGCGGGCCCTGATCGAGGCAGGAGAGCTGGAGCTCGCCGGGGACAACACCTACGACCTGCCGCACGTGCCCACGTGGCACCGCGGACGGATCGCCCTGGTGGGGGACGCCCTGCACGCGCCGTCGCCCAGCTCCGGTCAGGGTGCCTCGATGGCCCTGGAGGATGCCGTCGAGCTCGCCACATCGTTGCGGGACGCCGGTTCGGTGCCGGAGGGGTTCGCCCGCTTCGAGGCCCGGCGCAGGGCCCGCGTCGAGAAGATCGTCAAGGTCGGGGCGCGGTCCAGCAGCGCGAAGATCCCCGGTCGGGTGGGTCGCGTGCCCCTGGAGGCGATGATGCGGGTCGTCTTCCGGTACGCGGTCACCGACCGGTCCCAGGAGTGGATGACCGGCCACCGCGTCACCCTGCAGGCTGCCCCGTACCTCGGACGCGGTTGAGGTGCAGCCGGACCGTCCGGGCGACGAGCTCGAGCGGCAGCGGGGCCGACAACGGGAACTTCAGCGTGCCCCGCCCCGCGACGTAGGGGACGGTCTCGGCGGCATACGACTCGTCGCCCTCGGGGATCGGGTAGACGCTCACGTGTCCCCTCCACCCGGCGACGTACATCGCGACCCGACCGTCCACGAAGAAGGCGGGGATGCCGTAGCTGATCCTCTCCTCGGCACCCGGGAGCTCCGCCAGGATCGTGGCGCGCAGCCGCTCCACCGCGTCCCGGCTCGGCCCGGACAGCGCGGACAGGTAGGCCTCGACCGTCTCGAAGGGCGCCATGGCGCGACGCTACTCCGGTGCGTGGATACGGTGACAGGGTGAAACGCGCCGCCTCCGCCCTGTTCGTGGTCCTGCTGGGACTGCTCTGCGTGGCGGTGCCGTCGTCCGCAGCCCCGGCCTCGAGCACCAGCACGGGTGGCGAGATGGACCCACTCGGTGCCGCCTGGGCGGCTGGGCTCCCGCCGACCATCAAGGTCGGGACGGAGGGCGTCTACCCACCGTTCAGCTACCACGGCGGGACGGGCAGCGGCCTGACCGGCTACGACGTCGACGTCATGAACGCCATCGGCAAGCACCTCGGGGTGAAGGTCGAGTACGTCGAGACACCCTTCGACTCGATGTTCGCGGCCCTGGAGGCGGGCCGGTTCGACGTCGTCGCCAACCAGATCACCTTCAACGAGGAGCGCAACGCGCGGTACGACCTCAGCGACCCCTACGTCGAGACCACCGGCGTCCTGGTCGTCCGCAAGGACGAGACCCGGATCAAGACCATCGCCGACCTCAAGGGGAAGCGGTCGGCGCAGAACATCACGAGCAACTGGGCCGAGGTCGCCAAGAAGGCCGGGGCGACGGTCGTGCCGGTCGACGACATGGCGCTCGCGATCGACAACCTCGAGCAGGGGCGCGTCGATGCCCTGGTCAACGACAAGCTGGCCATCCGCAACTACCTCGCCACCAAGAAGGACGCGGGGGTGAAGGTCGTCGCCGAGACCGACGACGTCAGCAGGTCGGTCCTCGCGGCGAGGAAGGGCTCGGGCTACCTTCCCCAGCTCAACAAGGCCATCGCCGACCTCAAGGCCGACGGCACGCTCGACAAGATCTACGCCAAGTACTTCGGTGCCGAGCGGAAGCAGACCAGCACCCTGCAGGTGATGAAGGACAACGCCTGGCCGATGGCGCGCGGCCCTCACCAAGACCATCCCGCTCACCGCGATCAGCTTCGCCATCGGCATGGTGATCGCGCTGGCGGTCGGCCTGATGCGGATGTCCAAGCAGCCCGTGGTGTCGGGGATCGCCCGGCTCTACATCTCGTTCATCCGCGGGACGCCGCTGCTGGTGCAGCTCTTCCTCATCTTCTACGCCCTGCCCCAGCTCGGGGTGAAGATAGAGCCGTTCCTCGCAGCGGTGATCGCCTTCAGCGTCAACGTCGGTGGGTATGCCGCGGAGATCGTCCGCTCCTCCGTCGAGAGCCTGCCCAAGGGGCAGTGGGAGGCTGCGTCCACCGTCGGCATGGACTACGCCACCACCCTGCGGCGGATCATCCTGCCGCAGGCTGCGCGGACCGCGGTCCCACCGTTGTCCAACACCCTGATCTCGTTGGTCAAGGACACCTCGCTCGCCGCGGTCATCCTCGTGACCGAGCTGTTCCAGCAGGCCCGGCTCGCGGCGGCCCCGAGCTTCGAGTTCCTCGCACTGTTCGGCATGGCGGCTGTCTACTACTGGGTCATCTGCCTCGTGCTGTCCTTCGTCCAGTCCCGCACCGAGACCCGACTGAACAGGTTCGTGGCCGTATGAGCACCTCTCCCAGCACCCACCTCGTCGAGGTCGAGCACCTGCGCAAGTCCTTCGGCGACAACGTCGTCATCGAGGACGTGTCGTTCACCGTCGACCCGGGCACCGTCACCTGCGTCATCGGACCGTCCGGCTCCGGCAAGACCACGCTGCTGCGCGCCCTCAACGCCCTCGAGGTGCCCGACAAGGGGATCGTCCGGATCGGCGACACCACCGTCGACTTCGCCGGCATCAACCCCGGTGCCCGCGGCCGCCTGCCGCGAGCCCAGCGGGCCGAGCTCATGGCGCTGCGTCGCCACAGCGGCATGGTCTTCCAGGCCCACCACCTCTTCCCGCACAAGACCGCGCTCGAGAACGTCACCGAGGGCCCGGTCGTCGTCCAGCACGAACCCGGCGCCGAGGCGACGGAGCGGGCTCGCCGGCTCCTCGACAAGGTGGGCCTGGCCGACCACGCCGACAAGTACCCCTTCCAGCTCTCGGGCGGTCAGCAGCAGCGCGTCGGGATCGCCCGGGCCCTGGCGATGCGGCCCGACCTCGTGCTCTTCGACGAACCCACCTCGGCGCTCGACCCCGAGCTCGTCGGCGACGTCCTCGGCGTGATGAAGGCCCTCGCCGGAGAGGGCCTGACCATGGTGGTGGTGACGCACGAGCTGAGGTTCGCGCAGCAGGTCGCCGACCAGGTGCTCTTCATCGACGGCGGCCTGATCGTGGAGCAGGGTCCGCCACAGGACGTCATCGCGAACCCCCAGCACCCCCGGACGAAGACGTTCCTCCAGCGGCTGCTCGAACCCATCTGAGGCCGCGCCGTCAGGCGCGCAGGACGAGGCTGACGACGTCGACGAGCGCGATGGCGATCGAGGCGAGGAACGGGACCCGTCCCCGTCCGCCCACTGCGACCGCGGCCAGCGCGACGCAGAGGCCTCCGGCGACGGCTGCGGACAGTGGCACCGGACCCGGCGGGCCGAGCACGGCGACCGCGGAGCCTGCGAGCAGCACCAGCGGTGCCACGACCCGCACGACGCCGGCCCCCAGCCGCTGGGGGAGCCCCCGCACACCGGTCGCCGCGTCGTCCGCGAGGTCGGGGAGGGCGTTGAGCAGGTGCGCGCCCACCCCCAGGACTGCGCCGGTGGCGACCATCCAGGCCGGTGGCCAGGACGGGGTTGGGAGGGCGAGGCTGACGACCGCGGGCAGCGCGCCGAAGGCGACCGCATACGGGACCGCCGACCAGGCCGTGCGCTTGAGGCCGAGGTTGTAGGCCCACCCGGAGGCGACCCCGAGCGCCAGGTGCACCGACCCCGAACGCCAGCCGCACGCGAGGGAGAGCACCACGCACGCGACGAGGGACACCGCGATGGCGCTGCGAACCACGGCCTCCGACGCGGCGCCGGTGGCGACGGGCTTGTCCGTCCGGCCGACCCGGCGGTCGCGGTCGGCGTCGATGAGGTCGTTGGACCACCCGATCCCGAGCTGCCCGGTCGCGACCGCGGCCACGACGAGGAGGCCGGAGCCGAAGGAGTGCCCGGCAGCCACGGCGAGCAGGGCGGTCAGGACGGTGACCGCGAGGGCGGGTGCGGGGTGGGCCGCCGCGAGGATCGCGAGCAGGCGGTGCGGGCCCGGTCGGGGCCGCGCGGCGGACGGTGCCGCCGGTCCGTCGGTGCCCTCACCCATACCCCGCAGCGTAGGTGCGAGGAACGGTATGGCGCCGAGGGCGCGCTCCCGGGCCGGCCGTGCCTAGGCTGTGGAGGTGAGCCACCTCCTCTCCGTCCGCGGCACGCTCCCGGAGCACCGCTACCCCCAGAGCGAGGTCACCGAGGTCTTCGCCGAGGTCCTTGCTCCCCACAAGCCGAACCTGCCTCTTCTGCAACGGGTCCACGGCAACGCAGGCGTCGAGTTCCGGCACCTGGCCCTCCCGCTGGAGCGCTACCCCGAGCTCAAGGACTTCGGCGCCTCCAACGACGAGTTCATCCGCGTCGCCGTCGACCTGGGTTCGGAGGCGGTCGAGGAGGCGCTGGCGGCGGCGGGTCTCACCGTGCGGGACGTCGACCTGGTGGTCTCCGCGACCATCACCGGGTTGGCCGTCCCCTCGGTCGAGGCGCGGATCGCCGCGCGCATCGGGCTGCGGGCCGACGTCAAGCGCGTCCCCCTGGTGGGGTTGGGCTGCGTCGCCGGGGCTGCCGGGGTCGCACGGGTCCACGACTACCTGCTGGGCCACCCCGGCGAGGTGGCCGTCCTCGTGTCCACGGAGCTCTGCAGCCTCACCGTCCAGCGCGACGACACCTCCATGGCCAACCTCGTGGCGAGCGGCCTGTTCGGTGACGGGGCCGCGGCCGTGGTGATGGTGGGCGCCGACCACGGGTCCGCGTCTGGACCGCGGGTGCTCGCCACCCGCAGCCGGATGTATGCCGACACCGAGCGCGCCATGGGGTGGGACGTCGGGGCCAGCGGTCTGCGCATCGTCCTGGGTGTCGAGGTGCCCGACCTCGTCAGGGAGAACCTGCGCGAGGACGTCGACGGGTTCCTCGCCGACCAGGGGTTGACCCGTGCGGACATCGGCTGGTGGGTGGCCCACCCGGGTGGGCCCAAGGTGCTCGAGGCGATGCAGGAGGCCCTGGAGGTCGACCGCGACGCGCTCGGGATGACGTGGGACAGCCTGGCCCGCATCGGCAACCTCTCGTCGGCGTCGGTCCTGCACGTGCTCGCCGACACGCTGCGCGACCGTCCGCCCGCGCCCGGCACCCATGGGCTGCTGCTCGCGATGGGCCCCGGGTTCTGCCTCGAGATGGTCCTCCTGCACGCCCCGGGGGCCTGACCGGTGTCCGTCGCCCTCTTCGTCGCACTCGTCCTCGTCGTCAGCCTCGAGCGGCTCGCCGAGCTGGTCGTCTCCAAGCGGAACGCCGCCTGGGCCTTCGCCCGCGGCGGGCGGGAGACCGGGTTCGGCCACTACCCGGTCATGGTGGTGCTGCACTCGGCGCTGCTCGTGGGGGCCGTGGTCGAGGTGCTCGTCGCGGACCGCCCGTTCCACGCCGCCCTGGGCTGGCCGATGCTCGTGGTGGTCGCCGCCTGCCAGGCGTTGCGGTGGTGGTGCATCCGGACCCTCGGCCACCAGTGGAACACCCGCGTCATCGTCGTGCCGGGCGCCGGGCGGGTGACGGGCGGTCCGTACCGCTTCTTCTCCCACCCCAACTACGTCGCCGTCGTCGTCGAGGGAGTCGCGCTGCCGCTGGTCCACACGGCCTGGGTCACGGCAGTCGTGTTCACGATCGCCAACGCAGCGTTGCTGACCGTGCGGTTGCGCGCCGAGGAGCGCGCCCTCGCGGACCTCGACGTGGCGGTGGGCACGCCATGACGGCCGAGGTCGACGTCGCCGTCATCGGGGGCGGCCCCGTGGGGCTCGCGGCAGCCCTCCAGGCGGCTCGTCACGGACGGTCCGTCATGGTGCTGGAGCCCCGTTGCGGACCCATCGACAAGGCCTGCGGCGAGGGGCTGATGCCGGGTGCGGTCGCCGCGCTCGCCTCGCTCGGGGTGGACCCGCAGGGGCTGCCGCTCACGGGGATCCGCTACCTCGCAGGTGGACGCCAGGCCCAGGCCGACTTCCGTGACGGCGCGGGTCGTGGCGTCCGCCGGACGACGCTCCACGCCGCCCTCGACGACGCCGTGCACGAGGCCGGGGTCGAGGTCCGACGGGTGGCCGCTGGCGACCTCGCCCAGGACGGCGACGCGGTCACCGTCGCCACCCGCGAGGGGGGCCGCGCCGCGGAGCCGGTCCGGGCGGCATACGTCCTCGCGGCGGACGGGCTGCACTCACCGGTGCGTCGCGCCCTCGGTCTCGACGCCCCGGCACGTGGACCGGCGAGGTTCGGGCTGCGCCGCCACCACGCCATCGCCCCGTGGTCCGACCACGTCGAGGTGCACTGGGGGCCGACGGCCGAGGCGTACGTCACCCCGGTGGCCCCGGACCTGGTCGGGGTCGCGCTGCTGACCCGCAGCCGAGCAGGGTATGACGCACTCCTCGAGCAGTTCCCCGCCCTCCTGGAACGCCTCGGCGGCGCCACCGGCTACGGCAGCGACCTGCGCGGTGCCGGCCCCCTGCGCCAGCGGTCCCGCCGACGCGTCGCGGGCCGCGTGCTCCTCGTGGGGGACGCGAGCGGCTACGTGGACGCCCTGACGGGAGAAGGGATCTCGTTGGGCATCGCCCAGGCGGCCGAAGCGGTGGCCGCCGTCTGCGCGAGGGACCCGCAGCAGTACGAACGCGGCTGGCGACGAGCGAGCTGGCGCTACACGGTGCTCACGCAGGGACTCGTCCAGGCGACGCGTCCGGCCTGGGTGCGGCGGGCGATCGTCCCTGCCGCCGCGGCGCTGCGGCCGGTCTTCGTCGGGGCCGTGCACGAGCTCGGGAGGGTGCGATGACCACGGGCGCGTCCCGAGGGCGGACGTCGACCACGGACTCGACGGCGGAGGAGCTCGTCGTCCTGCTGGACGACGAGGGCCGGGCCGTCGGGACCGCCCCGAAGGCCACTGTCCACACCGCCGACACGCCCCTGCACCTGGCCTTCTCCGCCTACGTCTTCGGCAGCGACGGGCACCTCCTGCTGACCCGGCGCGCCCTCGACAAGCCCACCTTCCCCGGCATCTGGACGAACTCCGTCTGCGGTCACCCGGCGCCCGGCGAGGACCTCGCCGAAGCGGTGCGCCGTCGCGCGCTCCAGGAGCTCGGTGCCATCGTCACCGGTGTCCGTCTCGTGCTGCCCGGGTTCGGCTACCGCGCGGAGATGGATGGTGTCGTCGAGCACGAGCTCTGCCCCGTGTATGCCGCGTGGCTGGCACCCGGAGAGCGGTTGCGGCTCGATGCGAGCGAGGTGCACGAGGCCACGTGGGTGGGGTGGCACGAGGTCTGCGAGGAGGTGCGGTTCGGCCTGCGCGCCGTGTCGCCGTGGTGTGCTCGGCAGCTGCGCCTGCTCGAGGCGCTGGGCCCCGACCCCCGGCGCTGGTCCGAGGGGGACGCCGCGCTGCTGCCGCCGGCGGCTCGTACGGTGGGCGGGTGACCGAGGCCCCCACCGCGCCCACCCGTGACGAGGACGTCCCTGCCTACTGGCGCGCGCTGGGCCTGCCCGGTCTGGCCGACATCCACGTGCACTTCATGCCGGACGCCATGCTGCGCAAGGTCTGGGACTACTTCGACCACGCCGAGGAGCACTACGGCACGCCGTGGCCGATCACCTACCGCCAGGACGAGCCGGGCCGACTGCAGGCGCTGCGTTCCCTGGGGCTGAAGGGGATCCCGGCCCTCAACTATGCCCACAGGACCGGGATGGCGACGTGGCTCAACGCGTGGGGCACGGAGTTCGCCGAGCGGGTCCCGGACGCCGTCCACAGCGCGACCTTCTTCCCCGAGCCGGGTGCGGCGGACGAGGTGCGGTCTGCCCTGGCGGCCGGTGCGAGGCTGTTCAAGCTGCACGTGCAGGTCGGCCGGTTCAGCCCGCTCGACCCGCTCCTCGACGACGCCTGGGGCGTGCTCGCCGAAGCGGGTGTCCCGATCGTGCTCCACGCCGGGTCGGCCCCCCTGGCAGGGGAGTTCACCGGTCCGGGGGCCGTGGCCGAGCTCCTGCGCAGGCACCCGGACCTCGCGCTGGTCATTGCGCACCTGGGCATGTCGGAGTACCACGCGTTCGCCGACCTCGCCGAGAACCACGACCGGGTCCACCTCGACACGACGATGGTTGGCACAGACTTCACCAACCGCTTCGCCCCGATGCCGGACGACTACCTGCCCCGCCTTGCCGCGCTGGGCGACAAGGTCGTTCTGGGCTCGGACTTTCCCCAGATCCCGTACCCGTACGCGCACCAGATCGAGGCGTTGGACCGCCTCGGGTTCGGGGACGACTGGATGCGCAAGGTGTTGTGGCACAACGGGGCCCGTCTCATGGGGCTGGCTGCCTGACTGCGCGCCTCCCTCCGACCTCGTCGACGGTGGGTCAGTCGGCAAGGGTGACGTCGCGGTGCCAGGACTCCGTGCGGTAGCTCGTCTCCCAGCCCATCGAGACGTAGAGCCCGTCGGCCCCGGTGGGGGAGTCCGCATCCACCTCGAGGTTGACGCGGTTGCGCCCACGTTCGGCAGCATCGCGGATCACGGTGTGCAGCAACGCCTTCGCCACCCCGCGCCCTCGGGACCGACGATGCACCCCGATGTAGTCGATGTAGCTCCCCTGCACGCCACTCGCGTCGGCCGACAGCACCGAGCTGACGATCGCCCCACCGGGCAGGACGACCCCGTCCGTCTCCACCTCCGCGATCCACCAGTGGTCCCAGCGGTGCCCGGGGTCCTCGCGGAGCCGCTGGACGAACTCGGGGAAGCTCTCGCGGTAGGAGTTGAAGTGGTCGGCGAACGACTCCTCGAGCATCTGGTGCACCGTCTGCAGGTCCCCTGCCACGGGCAGGCCGTTCTCGTGGGTGGCGACGCGTCGCACCGTCACCCCCTCCTTCGGCGCGGACAGGACGCCCTCCCCGGCCTCCGCCGCGGCGACGGGCCGCGACATCTGCAGCCAGGTCCGGACCTTCGTGTATGCCGCCGCGGCCAGCCAGCGTGCCTGGTCGTCGTCGCCGACGTGGCGGCCGGAGTCCAGCTGCGTGCCGTCGAGGCCCCGTTGGCCGGCGATGTCGAGGGCCGTCTGCTCCGACCACGCGAACAACGCAGCCGCCACGGCGTGGCGTTCCTCGACCCCTGGGTCCACCGTGAGGTCGACGACGGTGCGGCCGGCAGCCCGGTCGTGCACCCGGACCCAGGCGCGCACCTCGCCCTGCCCGTCGACGACCAGCAGCTGGCGCCGGGTCCACGAGGCGTGGCCGGCGACCTCGAGGGCCACGGTGGTCTCGTCCACCGAGCTGGCCCCCCGTGTCGCCTCGTGGTGGCGGGCGACCAGGCGCACCAGTGCAGGGACGTCGGTGGAGGAGGGCACCCGCGTCGACCAGTCCGGCGGGAGGTCGGTGAGCTGGTCGAGGGGTTTCACCCGCCCATCGTCCCAGAGCGGCAGGGTCGTCCCTCGCGCGGCGACCCCGGCCGCTCCGGAGTCAGCCCAGGGCGAGCGGCAGGAGTCCGCCCGGCCCGAGGGTTCCCCGGGCGTACCGGACGGACTCCTGCCGATCAGGCACGGGATGGGTGCCGACGGCCAGGGCGTGCTCGAGCAGGTCGAGGACGTCGACCAGGCTGCGCACGCAGCGCAGGTAGGTCAACAGGTCACCGTCCAGGTCGCCGGATCCGGTCCCCGTCACGGGTGAGTACCCCTGGAAGAACCACCGCACCTGTTCGTCGGTGATGGGCGCGTGGGAGAAGACGCCGCCCACGACGAACATCAGGTCCGCCTCCCTCGGCGCGAGCACCGCGTCGTCCCAGTCGACCAGGTGGACCTGGCCGCTCCCGTCGACGAGCAGGTTGCCGTGGTGCGGGTCGCCGTGGCAGAGGACGCGGAGGGCGTTGGTCCACGCGGGGGAGGCGGCCAGCTCGGTGGCCCTGTGGGCGACGGCCAGGACCCGCGGACCGTGGGTGTCCCAGAGCTCGACAACCTCGACGACGACCGGGTCGCCGGGACCGTCGAGCGCAGCGCGGCGGACCACTTCGCCGAAGCCCGTGGCCTGCGCCACCACCCGCCGCGGGTCATGGTCCTCGACCGGCACGTCGGCGAGCACCGACCCGGGTCCTGGTGCGCTCGGGGACAGGTGGACGGTGTGCAGCCGGCCGAGGAGCTCGCCGAGGAGCACCCACTCGCGTGGCGCCATACCGGTGTCGAGGACCCGGCGGCCGTGCACCCAGGGCACGAGGCTGAGCCTCGATCCGTCGTCGTGCGCGACCGAGACCAGGGTGCCGTCCCGGGTGGGCACCGGGCTCGGGACGCCGGGCACGCCGCGACCCGCGAGGAGGGCCGCGACCGCGAGCCCGGGCTGGGGGCCGCGACTGGTCTTCGCCGCGTACTCGCTGCCGTCGGTGGCCACCACGCGCACGAGGTCGGCGCCGGTGTCGCCGCCCAGACCGACGGGCACCAGCCGGTCCACGTCCACGCCGAACTCGCGGCGGATCCGCTCGGCCAGGTGGGTCGACCGGGGCGCTGCGTCCATCTTCGCCACCGTAGCGGCGGGGCTTCGACAGGGCACCGGGGTTTCATCCGGGTTAGCGTCGAACCATGGTCGATGTCATCCGCACGTTCTCCGTCCCCCGTTCCCCCCAGGAGGTCGTGGCCTACCTCAGCGACTTCTCCAACGCCGTCGCCTGGGACCCCGGGACGGTGCGGTGCGAGCGGGTCGGCAGCGGGCCGGTGCAGGTCGGGTCGACGTGGAAGAACACCTCGAAGGTCCTGGGCCGCGAGACCGAGCTCGACTACGTGCTGACCACCCTCGAGCCCGACCACGTGGTCCTCAAGGGGACGAACAAGACGGCAACCTCCACCGACGACATCACCGTCGAGCCCGACGGGTCAGGCTCCAAGGTCACCTACCACGCCCACATCGTCTTCAACGGCATCGCCAAGCTGGCCGAGCCCTTGATGCAGCGGGTGTTCGAGAAGCTCGGCGACGAGACGGTCGAGGGCATCACCCGCGAGCTCGGCGCCGGCCGCGCCGCCTAGGACTCCCTCTGCGGGGAGGTCGAGGCGGCGCGTCCGCGAGGAGCTCAGGGCGTGCCGGCCCCGAGGGCGATGTCGAAGCCGCCACCGTTGCGGGCAACTCCCACCAGCATGAGGCCGGCCCACTCGAGGGCGTGCGCCATGTCGAGCTCCCCTGCATCGCGGGGTCGCAGGCCCAGGCTCTCGACGAAGGCGGCGACGGCGCTCCTGGCCTCGGTGCCGTCCCCGGCGAACAGCAGGTCCACCGGCTCGTCGGCGGCCAGGACCCCGCCGAAGATGGTGTTGAAGGCCTTGACCACGTGCGCGCCCTCGGGGGCGACGGCGGACATCTGCTCGGACACCGAGTGGCCGGCCGTGGTCGCCAGCCCGCTCGCGTCGGCGTTGAAGGGGTTCGTGATGTCGACGAGGACCTTGCCGGCCAGCGCCTCGCCGTAGTGCCGGACCACGTCCACCGCCCCGGCGAAGAGGACGGCGATGACGACGATGTCACCGGCCGGTCGTGCGCCATACGAGCCGACGGTGGCCCCGTGGCCGATCTGCTCTGCGAGGGCCTGTGCCCTGGCGCTGTCGCGGGCCATGATCTCGACGGTGTGTCCGTGCCTCGCCGCGCGCGTGCCGATCGCGGCGGCCATGTTGCCCGAGCCGATGATGCTGATGCTGGTCATGTCGTGGTGCTCCTTGGTGGGTCCGGATCCGTGGTCCGTCGGAGCGCCAAGCTGAGGCACCCCTCCGGTTATGGGCTACAACCGGAGGGGTGCCTCAGGTTATTCCGGGGTACGTTGGCCACGTGAGCTCCACCGACGTCGACCAGGCGCGTCCGGCCCGACGTCGCGACGCCCAGGAGAGTCACGACCGCCTCATCGCCGCCGCCCGTCGCGAGTTCGCCGAGCGTGGCGTGGACGCCTCCCTGGAACAGATCGCCCGGGACGCCGGCGTCGCCATCGGCACGCTGTACCGCCACTTCCCCACGCGGCTGGACCTGCTCATGGCGGCGCTCGAGCCCCGGCTCCGGGAGTTCCTCGACGGTGCCACCGCGGCCCTGGAGATCGACGACCCCTGGGACGGGTTCGCCTACTACCTGGAGAACCTGTTCCGGGTGCAGGCCGGTGACCGGGGGTTCAACGACTTCCTCTCGCGCCGCTTCCCCGGCAACGCCGAGACCGAGCGGATCCACGACGAGATGTGCCAGCACATCGAGGACGTGCTCAGCCGCGCCCAGGACGCGGGTGAGGCGCGCCCCGACATCACGCAGGCCGACATCGTCAACCTGATCTGGTCGAACGGCCGGATGATCGATGCCACGCGGACGACCGCTCCGCAGGCGTGGCGACGACACCTCCACCTCATGCTCGACGCCTACCGCGCCGATCGCGCCCACCCCCTGCCCGAACCGCCGATGACGGACGCGCAGCTCTACGACGCCATGGTCCACCTGAGCACGGCCGACTAGCGCCGTCCGCGGTCCGCGGTCCGCCGTCCGCGGTCCGCTGGCGGCGTGGGTCGCGGGGGTGCGTGCGTCGGCGTCAGCTGTTGCCGGCCGCCTCGAGCGCGGCGATGTCCAACCGCTTCATCGTCATCATCGCGCCGAACACCTTGCCGGCGCGCTCGGGGTCACCGCTGGCGATCTCGTCCCAGTTCTCCGGGACCACCTGCCACGACAACCCGAACCTGTCCTTGAGCCAGCCGCACATGCTCTCCTCGCCACCGTCGGCGAGCAACGCCTCCCAGTAGCGGTCGAGCTCCTGCTGGTCCTTGACCTCGATGGTGATCGAGATGGCCTCGCTGAACGTGAACTCGGGGCCGCCGTTGAGGGCGAGGTAGGGGACGCCGTCGAGCTCGAAGGCGACGGTGAGCACCTGTCCCTCGCGCTCGCCGGAGCCGGCCGGGTAGCGGGCGATGGTGCCGATCCGCGAGTTCGGGAAGACCGAGGTGTAGAACTCGGCGGCGGCTTCGGCGTCGGTGTCGAACCACAGGCACGGGTACTGGCGAGGCATGGCTGGCTCCTGGTGTCCCGGCAGGCCCGGTGCCCGCCCTCGACCATTGGACCGGCGAGGGCGGCGGAAGTCATCGGTCCGCCGCGGGCGATCCGCCTCGACGTCGTGCCCGCCGGCGTCGTCGTGCCCGGCCCGCGTCCGGAGGTATGGCGTAGCGTCACCGTCGTGCCCGACTCGCACTCCTCCGACGACCTCACCGAGGACGCCTCCGCGCACCTCGCGGCGGCCTTGCGCTCGGTCTACGCCGCCAGCCCCACCGATTTCATGGCCGTGCGGAAAGAGCTCACCGCCGCGGCCAGGGCCGACGGGGACACCGTGGGTGCCAAGGCGATCGGCGCGCTGCGCAAGCCGAGCATGGCTGCGTGGGCGGTCAACCTGCTCGCTCGGGAGGACCCCGACCTCGTCGAGGAGCTCGTCGACCTCGGGGTCCGCATGAGGGGGGCGCAGGCCCGCCTCGACACCGCGACCCTGACCTCCCTGCGACCCGAGCGCGACCGTGTCGTCACCGGCTTCGTCGCGGCGGCGGCCGCCCTCGTGTCGGACGCCGGACGGACCTTGTCGGCAGCCGCCCAGGACGACGTCCGTGGCACGGTCATCGCCGCCCTCGCGGACGAGGAGGCCTCCGCTGCCGTGACGTCGGGGCAGCTCACGAGGGCGTTGTCCTACAGCGGGTTCGGCGAGGTCGACCTGTCCGAGGCGGTCGTGCGCACCTCCTCCGGATCGATCTTGTCGGTGGTGCGCAACGCCCCCGGCGCCGGTGCCACCGCCGGGCGTGGAACCGGCGCGGACGGCGAGGACACCACCGCCGCCGGGGACACCGCGGCGAGCGGCGAGGCCGACGACGAGACCGAGGACGGTGCCGGCGCTGCCGAGTCGTTGGCGCGGGCCGAGGCAGAGCTGGAGGCGGCCGGTGCGGCCCACGCCGCGGCCGAGGACGCGGTGGCACGTGCCCGCGAGCACGCCGACGACACGAGGGACCGCATCGCCGTCGTCGAACGCCAGCTGGCCAAGGCGCGAGAGGCCGACGAGCGCGCGCTCGAGGCCGTGACTGACGCGGTGCGGGCCCGCAAGGCGGCCGAGGCGGCGCGCCATACGGCTCAGGAGGCGGTCGACCGGCTCCGGGCGAGGATCGACGGCTGAGGCAGCACCCGCGCTGGTCGGGTGGTCACCAGCCCCAGCTGCCCGGCCGTCCCTTGAACGGACCGACGACACGGTCGGTGATCCAACCGCCGTAGAAGCCCCCCTCCTGGGGGCGGACGACCTCGTCGTCGACGACGCAGCGGTCGACCGCCCCGGGCATGACGGCCACCGCCCCCGCGAGCACCTCGAACCCCCGGGTCGGGGTCGGGTAGAACCACCCCGCGCGGGGCGCGACCCGGCCACCGCCGAGGAGGTCCAGGTAGGACGCCATGCCCTTCCACTCGCAGTACGACGACCCCTCGGCCGGACGCAGGGCGCCGTCGACGAAGGCCTCGCGCGGCAGGTAGTACGTCGGTGGATGGCTCGTCTCCAGGACCCGCCACGACCGCGTCGCGAGCGCGATGCGCTCGCCACCGACCCACACCTCGACCGACTCAGAGGACGGCTCGACGCGCGGCGGACGGGGGTAGGCCCAGACGGACTCCTGGCCGGGGCCGACCGGATCGGGCTCGGGGTGGCCGCTGAACGGGGACATGCCCTCAACGGTAGGTCGTCGGCGACCCCACCACCCTGCCGAGTGCGGCGGGCCGCAGTAGCGTGACGGACGGGCCGTGACCGCGACCCACCCGGCCCGGCCAGGAGGTCTTCGATGGCACCCACCCCCGACGAGACGTCCCCCGACGGTTCCGCGCCCGACGGGATCGATCCCGCTGCCACCCCGAGCGGCACCGGCTGTGTCGAGTGCCTGGCCGCCGGCGGTTGGTGGGTGCACCTGCGTCGGTGTGCCGGGTGCGGCCACATCGGGTGCTGCGACAGCTCACCGAGCCAGCACGCGAGCCACCACTTCGAGGCCACCGGCCACCCGGTGATCCGGTCGTTCGAACCGGGCGAGGACTGGTTCTGGGACTTCCGCTCCGAGGCAGGGTTCACCGGCCCGCAGCTCGCGGACCCCCAGCACCACCCGCTCGAGCAGCCCGTGCCCGGACCGGCCGGCGCCGTCCCCCCCGACTGGATGGACCACGTGCACTAGCCCGGCCGGGCCGGTCGTCGACTCGGGGTCGACCCTGAGTGGGCTGGTCACAGTGGGGGTCGATCTGGGTACGAGCCCCGATGCGGCGCCACCCCCCGGACCGCCAGAGTCCAGCCATGGCCCTCCACCTCGGACTGCTCCCGCCGCCGGCGACGACCGCCCCCGTGCGGCGTGCGACCCCGCGGGACCAGACCGCCCGCCGCGCGCCGGGGGGCGGTCGCGGCGGGGGGAGGGCCGCCAAGCTGCTCCTCTCCGGTGCGCTCGCGACCGGGATCCTCGCGCTGGCGCTCCCCAGGGTGGCCGGTGCCGAGTGGGCAGACATCGCCCACGCGCTCGCGTCGCTGTCCCTGGCCCACCTGCTGCTCCTCACCGTGGTCTGGCTGGTCGGCCTCTGGGTGCACACGCCCGCCCTCACGGCGGCCATGCCGGGCCTCTCGCACCGCCGGGCCCTGCTGCTCAACCTCACCGGCAGCTTCGTCTCCAACCTCCTGCCCCTGGGCGGGGCCGCCGGCACCGTCGCCAACTGGCGGATGGCCCGCTCGTGGGGGTTCGCCTCCCCGGTGTTCGCCCGCTGGGCCCTGGTCACCAATCTCTTCGACACGGCCCTCAAGCTCGCGCTCCCCGGCGTCGCCCTCCTCTGGCTCGCTGCCGCGGGCGTGGAGACCGGCGGGGCGGTGGGCACGGCGGCCTACGTGGGCCTCGGGATGCTCACCGCCGTCGTCGTCGCCCTCTGGCTGCTGGCGCGGGACGACCGTGCCGTGACGTTCCTCGGGCGGCTGGCCGACCGGGTGAGCGCCCGGGTCCGGTTCCTCACCCCTCCGACCGAGGGGTATGCCGTCCGGGCCGCCGCCTTCCGCCGTGACAGTGCCGCACTCGTCGCCTCGGGGTGGTGGCGGATGGCGCTGGGCAAGGTCGCTTATGCGGTGCTGCAGGCCGGGTTGCTGTGGCTGTCCCTGCGGGTGCTCGGCGCGGCGGTGAGCCCGGCCGTGGTGCTGGCGGCGTTCGCGGTCGAGCGGATCCTGTCGATGGTCGTCATCACTCCCGGCGCCACCGGGGTGGTCGAGATCGGGATGACCGGGGTGCTCGTGACGCTCGGGGTCGACCCGACGATGTCCGCCGCGGGCGTGCTTCTCTACCGGGCGTTCACGTTCGGCATGGAGATCCCCGTGGGCGGGCTGTCGATGCTGGCCTGGTCGCTGCGTCGCCGGTCCGCCCTCGCCTGACCGGCCGCCGCGCCCAGCCCACGACGGTGCACCCTGCCCACGCCGTTCCACGGGCAGGGTGCACCGTCGTGGGCAGGGCTGTCGGACGGGGTTCCTAGGCTGGGGCGATGACCTCCGACGCTCGCGCCGCGACGACGCGCATGCTGCTCGCCGCCGACCGGGAGTCGACGCTCGCCCGGCTCGGCGACCTCGAGGCCGACGTCGCCCTCATCGTCGAGGCCTCGGAGGGGTCGAACGCCGACGACGAGCACGACCCCGAGGGGGCGACCATCGCGTTCGAACGGGCCCAGACCAGTGCCCTCGCCGCGTCCGCGGTGGCGCACCTGCGCGAGATCGCCGCGGCCGAGGCCCGCCTCGACGACGGGACGTACGGCATCTGCGAGCGGTGCGGCGACGCCATACCGCAGGCCCGGCTCGAGGCGCGCCCGACGGCCCGCACCTGCGTCGCCCACGCCACCACGCGGTGACGGTCAGCGAAAGGTGCGCAGGCGCAGGCTGTTCGTGACGACGAAGACCGACGACAGCGCCATCGCCCCACCCGCGAACATCGGGCTGAGCAGTCCGGCAGCCGCCAACGGGATCGCGGCGACGTTGTAGGCGAACGCCCAGAAGAGGTTGCCGCGGATCGTCGACAACGTCCGCCGGGCCAGGCGGATCGCGTCGGCGGCGACCCGCAGGTCTCCCCGCACGAGGGTGAGGTCGCTCGCCTCGATCGCCACGTCGGTACCGGTACCCATCGCCAGCCCGAGGTCGGCCTGGGCCAGGGCAGCCGCGTCGTTGACGCCGTCGCCGACCATGGCCACGACGCGACCCTGGTCCTGCAAACCCCTGACGACCTCGACCTTGTCCTGGGGCAGGACCTCGGCGTGCACGTCGTCGATGCCGACCAGCTCGGCGACGTGCCGGGCCGCGCCCTCGTTGTCGCCGGTGAGCAGGACCGGGGTGAGCCCGAGCCGGCGCAGCTCGGCCACCGCTTCGACCGAACCCTCCTTGACGGTGTCGGCGACCGTGACCACTCCCCGGGCCCGGCCGTCCCAGGCGACGACGACCGCCGTCGCCCCCCGGGCGTGGGCCGCGGCCAGGGCGGCGGTGAGCTCGGTGGGCACCGCCACCGACCAGTCGGCCAGCAGCCGCGGACGTCCCACGAGGACCACCCGGCCCTCGACCTGGCCCCGGACCCCGAGCCCCTGCTCGTTGGCGAAGTCCTCGACGCCGGGCAACGCCCCGCCCGTCGCGTCGAGAACCTGCCGGGCCGCGGCGGCCACGGGTCGTGCCACCGGGTGCTCGGAGGCGTCCTCGAGCGCGCCGGCCAGGCGCAGCACCTCGGCTGCGTCCTCGCCGGTCGCGGGGACGACCTCGTCGAGCGTCATGCGCCCGGTGGTCACGGTGCCCGTCTTGTCGAGCACGACCGTGTCGACGCGACGGGTGGACTCCAGCACCTCGGGTCCCTTGATGAGGATGCCGAGCTGGGCGCCGCGGCCCGTGCCGACCATGAGGGCGGTCGGCGTCGCCAGCCCGAGGGCGCACGGGCAGGCGATGATGAGGACGGCGACCGCGGCCGTGAAGGCAGTGCTCCACCCCGCCCCGGTCCCCACCCAGAACCCCAGGGTCGCGACGGCCAGCACGATGACGACCGGGACGAACACCCCGGACACCCGGTCGGCGAGCCGCTGCACCTGGGCCTTGCCGTTCTGGGCGTCCTCGACGAGACGAGCCATCTGGGCCAGCTGGGTGTCGGCACCGACGCGGGTCGCCCGGACGACGAGCCGTCCGCCGGCGTTGACGGTGGCGCCCACCACGCGGCTGCCCGGCCCGACCTCCACGGGTACGGACTCGCCGGTGACCATCGACGCGTCGACGGCGGAGGTGCCCTCCTCGACCTCGCCGTCGGTGGCGACCTTCTCGCCGGGGCGCACGACGAACCGCGTCCCGACGACGAGCTCCGACACCGGGACCCGCACCTCGGTGGCCGCCTGGCCCTGACCGCGGAGCACCGAGACATCCTTGGCGCCCATCTCCAGCAGCGCCCGCAGGGCAGCGCCGGAGCGACGCTTGGCGCGCGCCTCCGCATACCGTCCGGCGAGGAGGAACGCGGTCACACCCGCCGCCGCCTCGAGGTAGATGTTGCCCGCGCCGTCGGTGCGTTCGATGGCGAAGCTGAACGGGTGCGTCATGCCCGGCTCGCCCGCGGTCCCGAGGAACAACGCGTACAGCGACCACCCGAACGCGGCGATCGTCCCGACCGAGACGAGGGTGTCCATCGTGGTCGCGCCGTGACGCAGGTTGGTCCAGGCCGCGCGGTGGAAGGGGAGCCCGCCCCACACGACGACGGGGGCAGCGAGCACGAGGGAGGCCCACTGCCAGTAGCGGAACTGCCACGCCGGCACCATCGCCAGCGCGACGACCGGCACCGCCAGGAGCACCGACACGAGCAGGCGTTGCCTCAGCGCTGCAGTCGGATCGACGTCGCGGGGTGGCGGGTCGCCCGCCTCGGCCCCGACCGTCGGCTCCGGGGGGAGCTCGGCGGTGTAGCCGGTCTTCTCGACGGTGGCGACGAGGTCGGCCGCGGTGACGGTGTCGGGGAAGGTGACCCTGGCCTTCTCGGTGCTGTAGTTGACGGTGGCCGTGACGCCGTCGATCTTGTTGAGCTTCTTCTCGATCCGCGTCGCGCAGGAGGCGCACGTCATACCGCCGATGACGAGGTCGACGGCGCTCATGGGGGCGTTGGTCGTGTCGGTCACGGTGTCGCTCCTGCGGCGTCGAGGGTGAAGGCGGCGGTGTGCACGGCGCCAGCGACCTTGAAGTCAAGGAACGTCCGGTAGCGGCCCGGCCCGGGTGCCTCGACCTGGAAGCCGAGCGCGGCAGCGCCACCGGCCACCGGGGTGGGGTCGGTGGACGCGTGGGCGTGCGCGTAGGCGAGGTCGCCCTCGCGCAGCACCACGAGGTGCCCACCGGCACCCAGGTACGGCTCGAGCGCGAGCGTCCCACCGGCGGTCCGCGCGATCGTGAAGGCCACCGGCTGGCTCCTGCCCGGGGAGAGGTTGCCCACGGTCCGCAGCGTGAAGTCGCCCACCGAGGTCGTCGGGGCCGGCTCGGGGAGGGCCACCGGTGCGTAGCGACCGGGGACGGCGAGGTCGGTGCCCAGCACGAGGCCGGGGGTGACGCCCGCGGGGTCGAAGTCGGCGAGCAGGCGCCACTGTCCCGGCCGGCTCAGGTCGACGGTGACCGACCAGGTGCCGTCGGCGGCCATCGTCGGGTGCACGTGCTGGAACCCGGACAGGTCGCGGCGCACGACGATGAGGTGGAGCTGCTTCTCGTGCGCGGTGGTGAAGTGGGTGACCGGCTGCCCATCGGGGCCGAGGATCCGGAAGGTCACCCGGGCGTTCGTGGTGGGCGCGACGGTCGTGGCATCCGGGACGAGGCGGTACCCCCGGTCGGTGGCGCTCAACCCGACCGGCGTCACCGCGGTCGTCGACGAGCCGTGTTCGCTGCCATGGTCGTCGGTCCCGTGGTCGCCCGCCATGTCGGCGTGGGCCGCCGGCGCGGTGGCGGTGTCGAACGGGCCGACGAGGCGACCGGTGCCCAGTGCCGCCGCGAACACGATCGCGAGTCCCGCGCCGAACGCGCCGACCCGGGTCGCGGTGTTCACTGCGCCAGGCTGTAGTCGCCCGCCTCGTCGAGGGCGGACGTCACCTCAGCCGGGGTGAGCTCGCGGTCGGCCGCGACCGTCACTGCGGACGTCCCGCCGGCGACGAGGGCGACCTGCACGTCGTTGACCCCGTCGAGGGCCTTGAGCTCCTCGGTGACGGCGCTGGCGCAGTGGCCGCAGGTCATGCCGACGACGTCGAAGGTCTGGGTGCTCATGGGGTTCTCCTCGGGATCGGGATGGGGTGGGGATGGGCGGCGCGGGGCCGCGCTGGGGTCAGGAGCGGACGAGGCGCGCGATGGCGTCGGACGCCTCGCGCACCTTCTCCTGCGCCTGCGGCCCGCCCTTCCTGGCGGCGTCGACGACGCAGTGCGACAGGTGCTCCTCGAGCAGCTCGAGCGAGAACGACTGCAGCGCCTTCGTGGCCGCCGACACCTGGGTGAGGATGTCGATGCAGTACTGGTCCTCCTCGACCATGCGCTGGAGCCCTCGGACCTGTCCCTCGATGCGGCGCAACCGCTTGAGGTGGTTCGCCTTCTCGGAGTGGTAGCCCGGGTGACCGTCGCTCATGCTCATGCCCCACACCATACCCCCCTATGGTATTTCTGCAACGGGCCGCATGCTCCCACGGGCTCGGCCCGACACGACGAAACGCCGGTTGCGGGGCAACCCGCGGGACGACAACCCGAGGTGTGCCGCGCAACCGGCGTTTCGCGGAAGCGTGGGTGGTGCGTGGCTGGGACTCAGCGCATGGGGTCGAACGGGCGGAGCTGGTCGACCTGCTTGCCGGTGACCATGGCCTGGGCGAGCAGGCGGCCCGTGACCGGGCCCAGGGTGATGCCCCACATGCCGTGGCCGCCGGCGGCGAAGACGCGCGGCGACTTGGTGGCGCCGATGAGCGGCAGGCCGTCGACGGTGCAGGGGCGCGAGCCGACCCACTCGTCCTGGCGGTCGTCGAGGTTGGCGCCGCGCAGCAGCGGGCGGGCAGCGTCGGCGATGGCCTGGATGCGGCGCTGGTCGAGGGCGGCCTCGGGCTTGCGGAACTCCATCATCCCCGCGACGCGCAGGCGGTCGCCGATGGGCGTGCAGGCGACGCGCTGGGCCGGGAAGTAGACCGGGCCGTTGGGAACGTGGTCGATCTCGACGGAGAAGGAGTACCCGCGGCCGGCCTGGACGACGTTCTTGACGCCGAACTTGCGGGCGAGCTTGCCGAGCCACGCGCCGGTCGCCAGGACCACTGCGTCGAACTCCTCGACCGAGCCCTCGGCCGTCGTCACGACGACGCCGTTGCCCGTGTCGCGGATGTCGGCGACCGTGGCGGCGTCCATGATCTTGCCGCCGCGGGCCCGCACCGAGTCGGCGAGCGCGTGGACGTAGGAACCGGGGTCGACGAAGCGCTGGCCCTTGAGCAGGATGGCCGCGCCGATCTCGTCGGAGAGGCTCGGCTCGATGGCACGGGCCTGGTCGCCGGTGAGCGCCTCGAACTCGATGGCCTGACCCGCTGCGTGGATGTGCTCGATCTCCTCGAGCAGGGTCACCCGCTCGGCCTCGGTGCGGTACGACGCGAGGAAGGACTTCGCCTCGCGGGTGTCGGCCTGCACGCCGCCGGCCTTGAGCAGGTCGAAGCTCTCCAGCGACAGGTCGTTGACAGGCACGAGCGAGCCCATGGCCTTCTTCCAGGCCTTCATCGTCGAGTTCTTCGTGAAGCCGGTGACGAACTTGAGGAACTTGGGGTCGGCGCTCGGCGGCACGTAGACCGGCGAGGACGGCGACAGGACGGCGCGGATGCCGTACTTGAGGACCGCGGGCTCGGGCAGCGGCGTCGCGATGCCCGGCGTCAGCCAGCCGGCGTTGCCCCACGACGACCCGGCGGCAACACCCTTGCGGTCGAGGACGGTCACCTCCACGCCGTGCTCCTGGAGGAACCAGGCGGTGGACAGGCCCACCATGCCCGCGCCGACGACGGCGACGCGCTGGGGGACGGGGAGACCGGCTGCGGTGACGGGGCGAGAGGAGGCCATGCATCGATGCTCGTGCCGGCGGGGTGCCCTCGCACTGGGTGAGCGGCACAGATCCTTGGGCCGATCTTGTGCTGCGGGCACAACGGCATGGGACAGTGGAGGCGTGCTCAGCATCGCCGACCTCACCGCCACGCTGGCCGGTCTCCTCACCCTGGGGGTCGACCCCTCCCATGGCGAGGTGGACGACCTCACCATCGCCGAGCCCGGGCACGGGGTCGTCGGCCAGCCCGGCGACCTGGTGCTCGGCGTGGGGGTCGAGACGGTGGAGGCGGCGGTCGCGCTGGTCGACGCCGCGTCGGCGGCCGGGGCGGGCGGCCTCGTCCTGCGCCGCAACCTCGCCGCCCGCCGTCAGGTCCGTGACCGGGCGCGGCGTGCCGGCCTGGCGCTCGTGGGGCTGGCCGAGCAGGCGTCGTGGGCGCACGTCGTGTGGTTGCTCCGGGGCGTCATCGACCGGGCCTCGACCACTGCGGGCGACCGCCGCGGGGATGCGCCGGTGCAGGACGACCTCTTCGCACTCGCCGACGCCGCCGCGGCCCTGGTCGACGCCCCCGTGACCATCGAGGACGCCCAGTCCCGGGTCCTGGCCTACTCCTCGCGCCAGGACATGACCGACCCCGCCCGCGTCTCCACGATCGTCGGGCGCCGGGTGCCCGACGAGGTGCTGGCGAGCCTGCGGGCCCGCGGTGTCTTCCGCCGGCTCGCCCGCTCGGACGAGCCCGTCTTCGTGCCTGCCGACCCGAACGGACTGCTGCCCCGGCTCGTCGTGCCCGTCCGTGCCGGTGGTGAGTGGTTGGGGTCGATCTGGGCCGTGGTCGAGGAGCGCCCCCCGGCCGACCTCGTCGCCGAGCTGGTCCAGACGTCGTCGGTGGTCGCCCTCCACCTCCTGCGCCTGCGGGCGCAGGCGGACCTCTCCCGTCGGGTCGCGGCCGACCGCCTGCGCGGCGTCCTGTCCGGCAGCACCGTGGGCGCCGACTCGTGGCTGCCTCCGGGTCCGTGGCGGGTGGTCTGCCTCGGCGGTGAGGGCGGCGCTGCGCGCCTGCTCGACCTCTGGGAGTCGGTGTCCCGTCGGCACGCCTGGAACCAGCCGCTGCTCGCCGACCTCGACGGCCGGGCGTATGCCGTGGTGCGCGACAGCGACGACCCCCTGGTGCCGGGGACCTGGGGGTGGCTCACGGCCGTGGTCGACCGGGCCCGGGGGGAGTCCCTGGAGCTGACGGCCCGAGCGGGCCGGCCGGCGCATGCCGTCGCGGAGCTCGAGCGCTCCAAGGCCGAGGCCCTGGAGGTCGAGCGAGTCGTCGGTTCCTCGACCGACGCGGCCACGGCGTCGACGGTCCACGAGGACGTCTGGGCCCGGGTGACCGTGGCCCGGGCCTGCGCGTCGCTGAGGGACGGCGACGTCCTCGGGCCGCTCGCGGTGCTCGCGGACCATGACCGTGAGCACTCCAGCGACCACCTGCTGACGCTCGCCGCCTGGCTGGACCACCCGGGGGCGCCGGGACGCGCCGCCCGGTCGATCCACGTGCACCCCAACACGCTGCGCTACCGGATGAACCGCATCGCCGACCTCGCCGGGCTCGACCTCGACGACCCGGTCGTGCGGCTGGCCCTGCGGCTGCAGCTGTCCGCCCTGCTCGAGGCGCCTTCGTCGGCCTGACGGGTCGGTCAGTCCTCGACCCAGTGGTTGTCGTGGTGGCGCATGAACTCGTCCCGCTCGGCCTCGGTCATCGTCTCGCCGGCCGCGACCCGGGCCAGGCCCTCGAAGTAGGCCTCGCGCGGGGCTCCGGGCGCGAAGTGCAGCAGCATCGACGCCTCGGCGCCGGACTCGTTCCGGAAGCCGTGCAACCCACCCGCCGGGACGTGGAGGTAGTCGCCGGGGCGGGTGACCCGCCAGGCGGTCCCGTCGTAGATCGTCACCTCGCCGGAGAGGATGTAGAAGGACTCGGTCAGGGTGCGGTGGAAGTGGGCACCGGGTCCGCTGCGCCCGGGCGCGAACTCCCAGCGGTAGAGCCCGAAGAGGCCGCCGGTGGACGCCCCCGTCGAGAGGTAGTGCACGCGGTTGCCGTTGGGGTAGGTCAGCTCCGGCCCGGAGTCCGTCGCGCGCACGGTCGCACTGACCTCACCGGTCTCGCCGTCGTAGAGCGGGGGTGGGTAGCTCATGCCCGCCATCCTCACCGCGTCCCGCGCGACGCGGCAAGGGGTTTCGCTGCTCAGGCGCCGACGGTGCTGGGCAGTCGGTGGAGCGAGTCGACGAGCGGAGCGAGCTCGGGCACCTCGGCGGCCGACTCCAGGGCCTGCTCGAGCACCCGGTGGTGCGTCGGCCGGGCGTCGTCCAACAGGGCGGACCCGGCCGGGGTGAGCTCGGTGTAGATCCCCCGTCGGTCGTCGGCGCACAGGATGCGCGTGATCAGCCCGCGGTCCTCGAGGCGGTTGACGAGGCGGGTGGTGGCGCTGTTGGACAGTGCTGCGGCTCGGGCCAGCTGCGACATCCGCATGTGCCACCCGTCCTGGCGCGACAGCGCGTCGAGCACGGTGAACTCCACGACGGACAGCGCGTGCGTCGTGGTCAGCTCCCGCTCCAGGGCGCCCTCGATGTGGCCGTGCAGGGCGGCCAGCGTGCGCCAGCCCTGGGCGCGGACCTCGACGGCGTCGTCGGCGATTCCCATGCGTCCATCGTAACCCGCTTTTGCAATAACGCGCGTGTGCAACTAACTTGGTGCATGCGCTGGTAGTTGCACACGCGGCATACCAGTTCGCGAGGTCAGCACCGCCATGGCTCGCCCTCTCCCCGACCCGAAGGACCCGCACCCATGCCCATCGCCCTCCTGGCCCTCGCCCTCGGCGGCTTCGGCATCGGACTCACCGAGTTCGTCATCGCCGGGCTGCTCCCGGAGGTGGCAACCGACTTCGCCGTCGACGAGGCCACCGCCGGCTGGCTCATCTCCGGCTACGCCCTGTCCGTCGCGGTCGGCGCGATCGGCCTCACCGCCGCCGTCACCCGCTTCAACCGCAAGCACGTGCTCACCGCCCTGATGGTGCTGTTCATCGCCGGCAACCTCGTCTCCGCGCTCGCGGGAACCTACGAGGTGATGCTGCTCGGCCGCATCCTGGCCGCCCTGACCCACGGCGCCTTCTTCGGCATCGGTGCGGTCGTCGCCGCCGGCCTCGTCGCGCCGGAGAAGAAGGCCGGTGCGATCGCGATGATGTTCGCGGGCCTGACGACCGCCAACGTCCTGGGCGTCCCGCTCGGCACCCTGCTCGGACAGCAGCTGGGGTGGCGCTCGACGTTCTGGGCCATCACGGTGATCGGTGTCATCGCTTTGGTCGGCATGGCGACGCTCGTCCCCTCCCAGCCGGTCTCCGCCGACGAGCCCGGCCTGCGCCACGAGCTCGGGGCATTCCGGTCCGGGCAGGTCTGGCTGTCGCTGCTCGTGACCGTCCTCGGGTTCGGTGGGATGTTCGGGGCGTTCACCTACATCGCCTACACGCTCACGCAGGTCAGCGGGTTCGCCTCGGCGACCGTGCCGTGGTTGCTGGTCCTGTTCGGGCTGGGGCTGTTCGCCGGCAACTGGGCCGGTGGCCGCGCGGCCGACAGGTCGGTCCCGGTCACCCTCACCGTGGTGCTCGGGGCGCTCGCCCTCGTCATGGGCGTGTTCGCCGCGACCGCGTCGTCCCCGGTCATGGCCGTGGTCAGCCTGGTGCTCATGGGCACGTTCGGGTTCGCCACCGTCCCTGGGCTGCAGATGCGGATCATGACGTATGCCGGCTCGGCACCGACCCTGGCCAGCGGGGCCAACATCGCGGCCTTCAACGTGGGGAACGCCGCCGGTGCCTGGCTGGGCGGCGTGACCATCACCGCAGGGCTGGGCTACACCTCCACCCTCTGGGACGGGGCGGCCCTGACCGTCGGAGCGCTCGTGGTGCTCGTCGCTGCCGAGCACCTGGCGCGCAGGACCCGTCGCCGCGGTGCCGGCCTGCACCGCGGGACCGGCGAGCAGGGCGCGACGGCTCAGGCGCCGTGCACCGTCGCCAGCAGCGCGGCGTAGCGCTCCAGGACCGCGGCTCCTTCGTCGCCGGCCGGCGGCTCGAGCGTCGTCTCGTACCGGACCTCCCAGGCGGGGGGACGCTCCCCACCCGCGAGCGCCCACGCAGCCTGACGGGCGGCGCCGAGGCCGACGTACTCGCCCGGCTCGGGGATGGCCACCGGCACCCCGAACAGGCCGGGGGCCACCGCCCGGACGGCGCCGGAGGCCGAGGCGCCACCGATCAGCACGATGCGCTCGACCGGCAGGCCGAGCCTGCGCACGTCGGACACCCCGGCGACGAGGTTGGCGAGCATGCCCTCGACGGCGGCCCGGGCGAGGTTCTCGGGGGTGGCGTTCGAGCGGGTCAGACCGGCCAGGGTGCCGGTGGCGTCCGGGAGGCTCGGGCTGCGCTCGCCGTCGAGGTACGGCAGCAGGGTCAGACCCCCGGCCCCCGGCTCGGCGGCGAGGGCAAGCCGGTCCAGGCCCTGCAGGTCGGTGTCGAGCAGCTGGGCGGCGGCCGTGAGCACCCGGGCCGCGTTGAGCGTGGCCATCAGGGGCAGGTGGCCGCCTGAGGCGCTCGCGAAGGAGGCGATGAGCCCGTTGGGGTCGGCCACCGGCCGGTCGGCGTCCGCGAAGACCGCTCCGCTCGTGCCGAGCGACACCACGACGTCACCCGTGCGCAGGCCCAGGCCCAGGGCCGCGCCGGCGTTGTCGCCCGTGCCGGGACCGACCACCATCCCGCTGTCGGTGCGACCCGCGACCTCGTGCGGACCCAGCACCGCCGGGACACCGAAGACCCGTCCGAGGGCTAGCTCCTGCAGGTCGGACAGGTACGAGTCGGAGGTGCTGGAGAAGTAGCCGGTGCCGGACGCGTCCCCGCGGTCGGTGGTGTAGCGCTCGAAACCGTTGCCCTGCTTGAGGATCTGGGCGGTCAGCCAGTCGTGCGGGAGGACGACGTCGTGGACGCGTGCGGCGTTCTCCGGTTCGTTGTCGGCCAGCCAGCGGACCTTGGTCACGGTGAAGCTCGGCACCAGGGCCAAGCCGGTGCGTCGCACCCACTCCTGCGCCCCGCCCAGCTCGTCGGTGAGGTCTCGAGCAGCCTGGGCCGAGCGAGTGTCGTTCCACAGCAACGCATCTCGCACCACTGCCCCCGACTCGTCGAGTGCGCACATGCCGTGCTGCTGACCCCCGACGGCGATCGCCGCCACCTCGTCCAGCAGCCCGTCGGCCGTGGCGGCCGTGAAGGCCTCCCACCACCGGTCGGGGTGGATGGAGGTCCCGTCCGGGTGGGGTGCACGCCCGGAGCGGACGATCTCCCCGGTCGCGGCGTCGCAGACGACGACCTTGGTGGACTGCGTCGAGGAGTCGACCCCGGCGACGAGGGTGCGTCCGCCGTCAGCCACGCGGGCCACCTGCGGCCTCGGCGGGGTCGGCGGCGGACCGGGCCGTCGGCCGCGGGTCGATGACCGACTTGATGGCGCCCGCGGTGTCGCGGGCGGCGGTCAGGGCGGCAGCGGTGTCCTCGAGCGCGAACCTGCCGGTGACGAGGCGTTCGAGGTCCACCTGCCCGGAGGCGGCCAGGGCGATGGCGGTCGGCCAGGTGCCGGCGTAGCGGAACGTCCCGGTCACGACGAGCTCGCGCTCCTGGATCGTCGACAGCGGCAGGGTGATCTCGTCGCCGCCCATGCCGACGAGGACCGCACGGCCCGCGGGGGCCAGGGCGCGGATGCCGTCCGCCGTGGCGCCGGGGTGCCCCGAGCACTCGAGCAGGACCTCGGGGGCCGGCCCCGCGGCATACCCGTCGGCGACGGACTCCGACCCCGAGCTGATGGTGCGGGTGGCACCCAGCTGCCTCGCGACCGCGAGGCGGTCCGGGTTGAGGTCGGCGGCGACGATCTCGCTCGCGCCGGACGCCTTGGCCACCTGGACGCAGACCAGGCCGATCGGGCCGGCCCCGGTGACCAGGACGCGGGAACCCGGACCCACCCCACCCTTGTGGCAGGCCCAGACGCCGACGGACAGCGGTTCGAGCAGGGCTGCGGCCTCGTCGCTCACGCTGTCCGGGACAGGGTGGGCGAAGGCGTGGTGGATCGCCACCAGCTCCGCCAGCGACCCGTCGACCGGGGGAGTGGCGTGGAAGACCATGTCCGGGCACAGGTTGTAGCGCCCGGCGAGGCACTGCTCGCACGCCCGGCACGGCACCCCGGGCTCGAGGGAGACCCGCTGGCCGATCCGTGAGGGGTCCACGTCGGCACCGACCGCCTCGACCACACCGGACGTCTCGTGGCCGAGGACGAGCGGTGACTCCACGACGAACCGCCCGATCCGGCCGTGGTCGAAGTAGTGGGTGTCGGACCCGCAGACGCCGACCGCGTGGACGCGCACCAGGACCTCGTCCGCGGCAGGGGTCGGGTCGGGTCGCTGCACCACCTCGACCACGCCGGGACGGTTGAGGACGGCAGCACGCATCAGGAGTTCTCCAACGTCGGTTCGAGGGTGTCGAGACAGGTCACGCGGTGGGAACCGGTCGGGCGTCGTCGCCCGCTCGGGCCTCCAGCGTTGCCCGTGCGCCGACGTCGTGCAAGCGTTCCAGCGCAGCGGTGTACGCCGTGGCGAAGCGTTCGTCCTCGGCGAGGTCCCCGAACAGGTCGCGGTCCCGGATGAACGCCAGCGGGTCCTCGCCCTGTCTCGCGGCCGCGGCCATGACGCGGTCCTTGAGCCGGTCCACGACCTCGATCGGCTTCCCCTGCTCGTCGCGCCCCTCGGCGTACCTCGCCCACGACGCCACCACGAGCGCGGACCTCTCGATCTCGCCGCCGTCGCGCAGGTTCGCCCGGATGACCGGCACGAGCCACTTCGGTATGCGGTCGGAGGACTCCGCGCAGAGCCTCGCCAGCGTGTCGCGCACCTCGGGGTTGGCGAACCGCGCGACGAGCTCGTGGCGGTAGGCGTCGAGGTCGACGTCGGGCACCGGCGGCAGGGTCGGGCTGCCCTCGCGCTCCATGTAGGCGAGCAGGAAGCCGGCGAACAACGGGTCCTGGCAGACCTCGTGGGCGTAGCGGTAGCCGGCGAGGTGGCCGAGGTAGCACAGCGCCTGGTGGCTGGCGTTGAGCAGCCGCAGCTTCATCAGCTCGTACGGCACGACGTCCTCGACCATCTGCACGCCGGCGTCCTCGAACGGGGGGCGCCCCTGCCCGAACCGGTCCTCGAGCGCCCACTGGGTGAAGGGCTCGCACACGACGGGCCAGTCGTCCTGGACGCCGAACTCCTCGCGCAGCCGCTCGATGTCCTCGGGAGCGGTGACCGGCGTGATCCGGTCGACCATGCAGTTGGGGAAAGCGACCTCGGTCTCCATCCAGTCGGCGAGGCCCGGGTCCTTGAGCCGCGCGAACGCGCAGATCATCCGCCGGGCCACGTCGCCGTTGTCGGGGAGGTTGTCGCAGCTCATCACGGTGAACGGCGCGCGCCCCTCGTCCCGGCGCCGGGCGAGGGCAGCCGTGAGGTAGCCGAAGACCGTGCTGGGGACGGCGCCGTCGACCAGGTCGGCCTGGATCGACGGGTCATCGGCGTCGAACTCCCCCGTCACCTGGTTGACGAGGTAGCCGCCCTCCGTGATGGTCAGCGACACGATGCGGGTGCGTTCGTCGACGAGCCGGTCGACCACGGCCTGCGGGTCGTCGGGGGCGAACAGGAGCTCCACCACCGACCCGATGACCCGGGGCTCGCGCCGACCGTCCGGGTGCTTGACGACGAGCGTGTAGAGGCCGTCCTGGGCCTTGAGCGTGTCGATGATGCGGCGGTCGTGGGGGAGTGCCCCGACCCCGCACAACCCCCAGTCGAGGGCCTCGCCGTCGTTCATCAGGGCGTCGAGGTACATCGCCTGGTGGGCGCGGTGGAACCCGCCCACGCCGAAGTGGACGATGCCCGCCGTCACCTGCGACCGGTCGTAGGCCGGGCGGGCCACCCGGGGGTCCAGCTCGCCGAGGTGGGCCTCGGCGAGCCGGACGGGCGTGGTCCCCATTACTTGACGGCCCCCATCGACAGGCCCTGCACGAGCTTGTCCTGCGCGGCGAACCCGGCGGCCAGCACCGGGAGCGACACCACGAACGACGCTGCGCAGACCTTGGCGAGGAACAGGCCCTGGCTGGTCACGAACCCAGTCAAGAACACCGGCGCCGTTCCCGCCACCGTGCTGGTCAGCACGCGGGCCAAGAGCAGCTCGTTCCAGCTGAAGATGAAGCAGATCAGTGCTGCCGAGGCGATCCCCGGCATGACCACCGGGGCGACGATGTCCTTGAGCGTCCGGGTGAGGGACGCCCCGTCGACCGAGGCTGCCTCGAGCATCTCCACCGGCACCTCGGCGAGGAACGAGCGCAGCATCCAGATCGCGATCGGCAGGTTCATCGAGGTGTAGAGCAGGATCAGCCACCAGATGTTGTCGAGCAGGCCCACCTTCTGCGCGAAGAGGTAGAGCGGGAGGATGCCGGCCACGATCGGCAGCATCTTGGTGGAGAGGAAGAAGAACAGGACGTCCGTCCACTTCTTCACCGGACGGATCGACAGGGCGTAGGCCGCCGGGAAGGCGAGCAGGAGCACCAGCGCCGTCGACAGGATGCTCGCCGTGAGGGAGTTGAGCAGGGGCGGCCAGGGTCCTGCGTCGAAGAAGGAGCGGTAACCGTCGAGGGACAACGGCGCGAACACGTCAGGGGGGTTCTTGGCGGCGTCGTTCTCGTTGTGGAACGACGTGAGGACCATCCACAGGACGGGGAGGGCGAACAGGAACCCGATCACCCAGGCTGCGCCGGACAGCAGGATCCCGGAGCGTGGCGGCTTCGCGTGCCGGACCTCGGTGTGGCGCGGCGTGCCGGAGGACGTCCCCGGGTCCGAGGTCCCGGTGCTCGAGGTGGTGGTGCTCATCAGGACTCCTCCTTGAACAGGCTGAACGCGGTGCGCAGGGCTGCGGTCGCGATGAGGATCGTGCCGATCACCACGACGACGCCGGCCGCGGAGGCCCGCCCGTAGTCCTGGGCGGTGTAGAAGGTCTGGTAGATGAAGTACGGCAGGTTGGCCGTGCCCAGACCACCGCTGGTGATGGTGAAGACGTGGTCGAAGTTCTGCACCACGTAGATGGCGCCGAGCAGACCCGACAGCTCGATGTACTGGCGCAGGTGCGGCAGGGTCATCGAGCGGAAGATCTGCCAGGCTCCCGCGCCGTCGATGCGGGCGGCCTCGACGACGTCCAGCGGCCGGCTCTGCAGGCCGGCGAGCAGGATGAGCATCATGAACGGCGTCCACTGCCAGACGAGCGCCGCGATGATCGCGATGAGCGGGTTGTTGGTGATCCAGTCCGGCTGGGGGGCGTTGTCCCCGAACACCGTCTTGAGCAGCCCGTTGAACAGTCCGTACTCCGGGTTGTAGAGCGCGTGCTTCCACAGCAGTGCCGCGGCCACGGGGACGATGAGGAACGGCGTGATCATCATCGTGCGGACGATGCCCTGGCCCCGGAACTTGCGGTCCAGCAGGAGCGCGATGCCGAGTCCCAGCAACAGGCTGACCAGAACGACGGAGACGGTGAGCAGGATCGTGACGAACACGGCCTGGCGCGTGTTGGTGTCGGTGAAGACGCGGGCGAAGTTGTCGAACCCGGTGAAGCCGCGCTCGTCCGGGTAGTAGGCGTTCCAGTTCATGAACGAGATGACCAGGGTCGCCACGAAGGGCAGCTGCGTCATGACGATCACGAAGATCAGGGCCGGCAGCAGTGGCGCCCTGCGCGCCCAGTCGCCCGAACGGCGCAGGGCCTTGCTGGGCTCGGGGTTGCGGACCTGCTCGGTCGGCGGTCTCGTTGCGGTGCTCGACGACATCACTGCCCCCTCGACTGGTAGCGCTCGGCGACGTCCTCGGCGAGCTGTTGGCCCTTGTCGAGGGCCTCGTTGACGGTGGTCTTTCCGGCGATCGCCGAGCTCACGTCCTGGCTGACCTGCGTGCCGAGGTCCGGGAACTCGGGGATGTCGACGAACTGGATCCCGATCGCCGGCCGCGGCTGGGCTCCCGGGTTCTCCGGGTCGGCGGCCTCGATGGCAGACCTGGTCGGCTCGGCGAAGGCCGACGCGACCTTGAGGTAGTCGGCGTTCTCGTAGGTGGAGGCCCGCTTGCCGGCAGGCACCTTGGTCCAGCCGAGCTGGGAGCCCACGAGCTCCTCGTACTCCTTGCTGCTCGCCCAGGAGATGAACTTCCAGGCGTTGTCCTTCTTGGTGCTGGCCTGCTGGATGGACCACGACCAGGCGTAGAGCCACCCGGCGCTGTCGGTCTTGACCACGGGGGCGGGGGCGTAGCCGAACTTGCCCTTGGTGGGCGAGTCGTCCGCCTCGAGGGAGCCGGCGGCCGAGGTGGCGTCGTACCACATGGCAACGTTGCCCTGGACGAGGTTGTTGAGGCACTCGGTGAAGCCCGCCTGCGGCGCGCCCTTCTCCCCGTGGGCGCGGACGAGGTCGACGTAGAACTGGACGGCCTGCTTGAACTCGGGGGAGCTCACACCGGGGGTCCAGTTCTTCTCGAACCACGTCCCGCCGAAGGTGTTGACCACCGTGGTGAGGGGAGCGAAGATCTGGCCCCAGCCGGGCTGCCCGCGCAGGCAGATGCCCTTCATGCCGGGCTCGGCGCCGTCGACCTTGGCGGCGATGTCGGCGACCTCCTGCCAGGTCGGTTTCGCCGGCATGGTGATGCCCTTCTTCTCCAGCACGTCCTTGCGGTACATGAGGAAGGACGACTCGCCGTAGAAGGGCTCGCCGTAGACCTTGCCGTCGCTGGACAACGAGGTGGTCATCGGCTTGAGGATGTCGCCCTGGTCGAAGGCCGTGTCCTTGGCGAGGTACTCGTCCAGGGGCGCGATCCACTTGGCCTTGGCGTAGATCGGGATCTCGAAGTTGCTCAGGGAGGCGACGTCGTACTGGCCGGCCTGGCTGGAGAACTCCTGGCTGATCTTGTCGCGGACGTCGTTCTCGGGGAGCACGGTGTAGTTGACCCGGATCCCGGTCTTCTTCGTGAAGTTGTCGGCGGTGAGCTTCTGCAGGTCGACCATCTGCGGGTTGTTGACCATCAGCACGTTGATGCTGTCCGCCCCACCGCCGCCGACTCCGCCGCCGCCCCACCCGGCACACGCCGAGAGGCTGAGGGCCAGGCCGATCGCTGATGCGACCAGCGCGGCCCGGGAGTTTCGACTACGCACGCGTCCTCCTCCGTCGCCTTTGACGGCTCTCGTTTGACTCGCGCTCATATGAGCGCGATGATGCCCAAACGAGTACCTTGAGTAAATCGACGCACCCGGTACCTGTCAACGGTGAGGATGGGCGACATGGCGCAGGACGGACCCGCCGAGCTGGTGCTGCTCGCTGCCGTGGCCCGCCGCCACTACCTGCACCACCGGTCGAAGGTGGAGATCGCCGACGAGCTCGGGATCAGTCGCTTCAAGGTCGCCCGGCTGCTCGAGTCGGCCCGCGACCGCGGCCTGGTGCGGATCGAGATCGTCCGCCAGGGCTCGCTCGACGTGGATGCCTCCGCCCGCCTGCAGGAGCGCTTCGGCCTCGCCCACGCCGTCGTCGTGGACACCGCCGACGCCGACCCGGGCGCGGTCCGGCAGCAGCTGGGAAAGGCCGCGGCCGACCTCCTGTCGGAGGTGCTCGTCGAGGACGACGTCCTGGGGCTGCCGTGGTCGCGCAACGTGCACGCCATGGTGGGCGCCCTGACGTCCCTGCCGCGGGTCGAGGTGGTGCAGCTGACGGGGGCGATCGCGCTGCCGGACTTCGACAGCAGCGCCGTCGACATCGTGCGGCGGGCGGCTCGTCTCGGGGGTGGGAAAGCCCGTGTCTTCTACGCGCCGTTCGTCCTCGACACCAAGGCCAGCGCCGACGCCCTGCGCCGCCAACCCGCCGTCGCGGAGGGTTTGGCGCGGGCCTCGGCGGTGACCAAGGCGGTCGTCGGGATCGGGCACTGGAGCGCTGGCGGGTCCACCATCCACGACCTGCTCGACGCGGCCGAGCAGCTCGACCTCGCGAGTCGCGGGGTGGTCGGCGAGCTGGCCGGCGTCTTCTTCGATGCAGACGGAAAACCCTTGCGCCCCAAGGTCGCTGCGCGCCTGATCACCATCGACGCGGAAGCCCTGAGCGGCATACCGGAGGTCATCGCGGTGGCCTCCGGCCGGGCCAAGGGCGCCGCGGTCCGGGCCGCCCTCGAGGGCCGCCTCGTCCAGGGCCTCGTCGTCGACCACGAGCTCGCCGACAGCCTCCTGGCCGACTGACCTCCGCGTCCCCAGCTGCTCAGGGGGGCGAGGTCGGCGCCGGGCCGTCAGGGCGTCCGACACGCCCGGGGCCTTGCGCAGTCGGCTGTCCTCTGGCATGGTCGAAACAGATTTGTAAGCGCTTTCAACGAGGAAGGCAGCCTGATGGCCACCAGTTCGGGACACCCGACGAGACACCCCGCGGGGGCGACGATCTACTCCGTCGCCGAGCGCGCCGGCGTCTCGATCGCCTCGGTGTCCCGCGTGCTGCAGGGCTCCCAAGCCGTCTCCGAGAAGACCCGCAAGCGGGTGCTCGAGGCCGCCGAGGAGCTGCGCTACGTGCCACTGGCTGCCGCCCGGAGCCTCGCCGTGCGGCACCACGAGGCCCATGGCCTCGTCCTCCCCGAGCTCTCCGGTCCCTACTACTCCGAGCTCCTCATGGGCTTCGAGTACCGTGCCGCCGAGCTCGGGCAGAGCGTCGTCCTGATGCTCGCCGAGGGCAAGGCCGACCTGCCCCGAGCCGTGCGGAAGCTGGCGACCCGCGTCGACGGCCTCGCGATGCTCGGCTCGTCCGCGATCCCCGACGAGACGGTGACGGCCCTCGGTGGCAGCAAGCCGGTCGTCCTCATCGCCGGTGACGAGAGCGCCGACGTCGACACGGTCCGCTCGGAGAACACCTCCAGCGCCCGCGAGATCACCGAGCACGTCCTGCGCCACGGTCGCCGTCGCGTCCTGTTCGTCGGTGACCCCGCGTCCGGTCCCGACATCCGCGACCGGTATGCCGGGTTCGTCGCCGCCCACGCCGCGGCCGGGATCGTGGCGGCCGAGGCCGTGCCCGTGGCGCTGCGCGAGGACGACGGCACCGCCCTCGCCGACCGCCTGCTGCGCGGTGACCTCGAGGCCGATGCCCTCGTCTGTGCCAACGACGAGCTCGCCCTCGCCGTCATGGTGCGGCTGCGCGGCAGCGTGCTGCGCGTCCCCGAGGACGTCGCGGTCGTGGGCTGGGACGACGTGATGACCGCTCGCTACGTCGAGCCCGGGCTCACGACGGTCCGCCAGCCGGTGCGCGAGCTCGGCGCCCGCGCCTCCGACCTCCTCCACGAGCGCATCACCGGCTCGGCCGCCCCCCGCGGCGCCCAGATCATCCCGACCCACCTGGTCATCCGCGCCTCCTGCGGCTGCCCGCCGCCTCCGGTGGCCGTCCGCGCCCAGCCCTAGCGCGCCCCGCGTGACGCCCCATCGGCGCACGCCACTGCCTTCCCGTCCGTCCCCCTCACCCCGATGAAAGAGAGACACCCCGATGAGACGCACCTCTGCGATCGCGGTCGCCACCATGACCGCCGCCGCCCTCACGCTGACCGCGTGCGGCCGTGACAGCGGCGGCAGCGCCGCCGCCGAGACCGGCAAGGACATCAGCTCCGGCAAGGCCACGGGCACGATCACGGTCTGGGCCATGGGCGCCGAGGGCGAGAAGCTCCCGGCCCTGGCCAAGGACTTCGAGGCCGCCAACCCGGGCGCCAAGGTCAACGTCACCGCCATCCCGTGGGACGCGGCGCACGACAAGTTCACCACCGCCATCACGGCGGGCAAGACGCCCGACGCAGCCATGGTCGGCACCACGTGGATGGGTGAGTTCGCCGGTCTCGGGGCGCTCGACCCGACGCCCAAGTCGATCGACACCTCGCAGTTCTTCGAGGGTGCCCAGAAGACCACCAAGGTGGGCGACACCTCGTACGGCATCCCGTGGTACGTCGAGACGCGCCTGGTCTACTACCGCACCGACCTCGCCAAGAAGGCCGGCTTCACCGAGGCCCCCAAGACCTGGGAAGAGCTCAAGGCGATGGCCAAGGGCATGCAGACCAAGGCCGGCGCCAAGTGGGGCATCGGCCTGCAGGCCGGCGGCACCGGCTCCTGGCAGACCGTGATGCCGTTCGCCTGGTCCAACGGCGCCGACCTCACCAAGGACGGCGGCAAGGGCTACAACTTCGACTCCCCGGAGATCAAGGAAGCCGTCGACTACTACAAGAGCTACTTCGACGAGGGCATCTCGGACAAGGCCGCCCCGGCGACCCCGACCACCGAGCCCGACTTCGCCAGCGGCAAGGTCCCGATGTTCATCTCCGGCCCGTGGATGATGTCCGCGGTCGAGAAGGTCGGCGGCGCCGGCTTCAAGGACAAGTACGCCGTGGCCCCCATGCCCACCAAGAAGACCTCCTCGTCCTTCGTCGGCGGCTCGGACTTCGTCGTCTTCAAGAACTCCAAGCAGCGCGACACCGCCTGGAAGTTCACCCAGTTCCTGGCCGACCCGAAGACCCAGGCCAAGTGGTACACGCAGTCGACCGACCTGCCGTCCGTGCAGAGCGCGTGGCAGGACCCGTCCATCGCCGCCGACAAGAAGCTGGCCGTCTTCGGTGAGCAGCTCAAGACCGCCCAGGCCCCGCCGTCGTTCGCGACGTGGGAGCAGGTCGTCGCGCAGTTCGACACCGAGCTCGAGAAGATCACCAAGCAGGACGCCGACACCAGCGCCTCGCTGAAGTCCGTCCAGTCGCAGGCTGAGTCCATCGGGACCGGTCAGTAGTCATGGCCGCCACATCAGAGGTCACCACTCGTGGGGAGGCCGACCCGACCGGTCGGCCGCCCCGCGGGGGGACCGCGAAGTCGCGCAGGGGTGGCGCGTTCGGTGAGGGCCGGGCCGCCTGGATCCTCGCCCTGCCGTTCTGCCTCCTGTTCCTCACCTTCACGGTGTGGCCGGTCATCCAGTCCCTGTTCATGAGCATCACGGACACGCGGGCCCGGGACCTCAAGACCCCGTTCGCCGTCGACATCGTGGGCCTGGACAACTTCACCAAGGCGCTCTCGGACGACCAGTTCCTCCAGGCCGCCCGCAACACCGCCTACTTCGTCCTCGTCGGGGTCCCCCTGACCCTGACGATGGCGCTGGCCGCCGCCGTGGTCCTCGACCGCGGGATCACCAAGCTGCGCTCGGTCTTCCGCCTCGGCTTCTACCTCCCGGTCATCACCTCGATCGTCGCCGTGGCCGTGGTCTGGCGCTTCCTGCTGCAGGAGGACTCCGGGCTGATCAACACCGTGCTCGGCTGGTTCGGCATCAACGGCCCGAACTGGCTCGGTGACCCGAACTGGTCGATGCCCGCCCTGATCCTCATGGCGTCGTGGCGCAACTTCGGCACCGCGATGATCATCTTCCTGGCCGGCCTCCAGGCCGTGCCGTGGATGCTGCACGAGGCAGCCGCGATCGACGGCGCCGGTGCGTGGCAGCGGTTCCGGCACATCACGCTCCCGATGCTTCGACCCACCATCCTGTTCGTCTCCGTCACCACGGGCGTCGGCTACCTCCAGTTCTTCGAGGAGCCCTTCGTGATGACCAACGGTGGCCCGCTGAACAGCACGATCTCGATGTCGATGTACACCTACAAGCAGTTCGGCTTCGGCAACTACGGGTATGCCGCGTCGCTGAGCTACATCATCTTCATCGTCATCGCGGTCGTCACCACCATCCAGTTCCGACTGCTGCGCGAGAAGGACTGATCGCCATGACCACGACCACGGACAAGGCCACGACGCCGGTCCCCGCCCCGAAGTCCACCCGCGGCCGGTTCGGCCGTACCCCGCGGCCCACCGAACCCGTCGGCACCAACGCGACGATGGCGGGCAGCAAGCAGTCCAGCCGCTGGTGGCTCTACGGCATCCTCAGCCTCTGCCTCGTCGCCGTCGTCGCACCGTTCGCCTGGATGGTGCTCGGCAGCTTCAAGAGCGAGGGTGAGCTGCGCCAGACGCCCCCGACCTGGTGGCCGCACTCCGCGTCCCTGGACAACTACACGCAGCTGTTCTCCCGACTCGACTTCGGCACGTACTTCACCAACTCCATCGTCGTGGCCGTGGCGGTCACCGCCGGCAACCTGCTGTTCTGCTCGATGCTCGGCTACGCCCTCGCCATGCTCGACTTCAAGGGCAAGAAGGCGCTGTTCAGCATCGTCATGGCGACGCTGATGATCCCCGGCGTCGTGACGTTCGTGCCGTTGTTCGTCCTCGTGGCGAACGCCGGCCTCATCGACACGCTGCCCGGCCTGATCCTGCCCTTCCTCGTCAGCCCGTTCGGCGTGTTCCTCATGCGGCAGTTCATCTCGGGGCTCCCGCGTGACCTGCTCGACGCCGGGCGCGTGGACGGTGCCGGTGAGCTGCGCATCTTCGCGCGGATCATCCTGCCCCTGTGCGGACCGGCCCTCGCGACCCTCGGGATCCTCACCTTCCTCGGCAGCTGGAACAACTTCCTGTGGCCGCTGGTGGTGGCGCAGTCCGAGAAGACCTACACCCTTCCCGTCGCGCTGGCGCTCTACTCCAAGGGCCAGAACAGCACGAACTACGGCCTGCTCCTCGCCGGCGCGACCGTGGTCGTCATCCCCGTCCTCGCGGTGTTCCTCGCCTTCCAGCGCAAGTTCATCGAGGGCATCGCCACCACCGGCATCAAGTGATCCCGGCGCCACCGCGCCACCAGCACGGCACCACGTGACCGATCCCGACAAAGGAGTCTCACCCATGCCCCAGCTCCACGTACCCACCCAGTCACCGCTCGTCATACCGGACTCGGCGGCCTCCGCCCTCTCCGCCGCCGGCCGAGTCGCACCCAGCCGTCGCCAGCTGCTCGTCGGCGCGACCGCCGCCGCGGCCGTGGGCCTGACCACCCAGCGCGCCTCGGCCGCTCCGGCTGCTGCAGCCGCCGCACCCGTGGTGCTCGGTGGCGCTGCCGGCGCCGGCGTGCAGAAGGACCGCGTCCGGCGCTGGGCCAAGGACACCTGGCACAGCCTCGTGGCCATGACCGACCCGAAGACCGGTCTCCCGGCCGACAACATCAACGAGGGCCTCACCGCCGCTGACCGCTCCGGCTACACGTCGCCGACGAACATCGGTGGCTACCTGTGGTCGGCCGTCGTGGCCCGCGACCTCGGCATCATCTCGCGCGGCGAGTGCACCCGTCGGCTGCGCCAGACGCTGTCGACCCTGCTCCGCATGGAGCACCACGAGCCGAGTGGCATGTACTACAACTGGTACGACGAGGCGACCGGCGCCAAGCTGACGTCGTGGCCCGGCACGGGCGACCGGGTGGACCCGTTCCTCTCGAGCGTCGACAACGGCTGGCTCGGTGCCGCGCTCAAGGTCGTCATGACCGCCGACCCCGGCTCCGCGCCCCTGGCGAAGAAGCTCTTCGGTCGGATGCGCTGGGACAGCTTCTACGACACCAACGCCTCACGGAAGCCGGGCCTGATGCACGGCGGGTTCTTCGTCGTGCAGCCCCCGAACCGGACCGACGGCTTCTACGGCAACCACATCGGCGTCGGCCCCGACGTCTGGCTGACGAACCACCACTACGACACGACCGTGTCCGAGACCCGCATCACGAGCTACCTCGGCATCCTCACGGGGCAGGTCCCGGCCAACCACTACTTCGCGATGTGGCGCACCTTCCCGGCGACCTGCGACTGGGCCTGGCCCGAGTCGCAGCCGGTCGGCGAGAACCGCACCTACCTCGGCGTCGACGTCTACGAGGGTGCCTACACCTACCGCGGGATGCACATCGTCCCCGGCTGGGGTGGCTCGATGTTCGAGGAGCTCATGCCCGACGTCTTCGTCCCCGAGGCGAGCTGGGCCCCGCGCAGCTGGGGCCTCAACCACCCGTTGCACGTGCGCGCCCAGCGCGAGCACGGCCTCGACGAGGCCGGCTACGGCTACTGGGGCTTCTCGCCCGCAAGCGACCCCTTCGCCGGGTACCGCGAGTACGGCGTCGACCGGCTCGGCATGAACCCCGAGGGCTACTTCTCCGACAAGGAGAAGACCAACGTCGACGTCGGCTTCGGCGAGTGCCGCGCCGGGACCAACCCCACGCCGAAGTTCGGCGACGGTGTCGTGACGCCGCACGCCTCGTTCCTCGCGATGATGCACGAGCCCCGCCAGGCGTTCACCAACCTCGCCAAGATCGAGGACGAGCTCAAGGCCTACGGCAAGGGCGGCTTCTTCGACGCCGTCGCCGTGCACTCCGGCACGATCGCCCGCCGGTACCTCTCGCTCGACCAGGCGATGATCATGGGTGCCATCGGCAACGTGTTGGCGGACAACGTGATCCGTCGTGCGTTCAGCACCCGCGACGTCGAGCGCCGACTGCGCCCGGTCATCGGCGCGGAGGAGTTCGGCGCAGGCATCGCCTGACCGGCACCACCCAGAGACGTGCGTGGTCGGGGTTCCCCCCGCCCCGGCCACGCACCCCCTCCACGAACACGACGTAGACCCCTCGAGAGGACCCTCCATGCAGCCGGCCCGCCAGACCTCACCCGACGGTGTCGAGTACCGCGACCTCAACGGCAACGGCCGGATGGACCCCTTCGAGGACCCCCGTCTCCCCGTCGAGCAGCGGGTGGAGGACCTGCTCGGCAGGCTGTCCCTGCAGGAGAAGGTGGGCCTGATGTTCCAGACGGTGATCGAGGCCGGTGCCGACGGCACGGTCCTCGAGTCGCCCGGGGCGATCAGCAAGTCCCCCACGAGCGAGGTCGTGCTGACCAAGCACCTCACGCACTTCAACGTGCACCACCTCGAGGACGCGCGCCTGGCGGCCCGGTGGCACAACGCACTCCAGGCCCTGGCCGAGCAGACGCCGCACGGCATACCCGTGACGGTCTCCACGGACCCGCGCCACGCCTTCATCGAGAACTCCGGGGTCTCCTTCAGCGCCAAGGCGTTCTCCCAGTGGCCGGAGCCGCTCGGGCTCGCGGCGCTGCGCGACGTCGACGCCGTGCGCGAGTTCGGCGACGTCGCCCGGCAGGAGTACCGCGCGGTCGGGATCAGGGCCGCCCTGCACCCGACGCTCGACCTCGCGACCGAGCCGCGCTGGGCCCGGCAGGCCGGCACGTTCGGCCAGGACCCTGACCTGGTGACCGAGCTGGGCGTCGCGTACCTCCTTGGCTTCCAAGGGGATTCGTTGGGTCCCGACAGCATCGCCTGCACCAGCAAGCACTTCCCCGGCGGCGGCCCGCAGAAGGACGGCGAGGACGCGCACTTCCCCTACGGCCGCGAGCAGGTCTACCCGGGCGGTCGCTTCGCCGACCACCTCAAGCCGTTCCCGCCGATGATCGAGGCGGGCACCGCCGGGATCATGCCCTACTACGGCATGCCCGTCGGGCTCGAGATCGACGGCGAGCAGATCGAGGAGGTCGGCTTCGGCTACAACCGGCAGATCGTCACCGGCCTGCTGCGCGAGAAGCTCGGTTACGACGGCGTCGTCGTCACCGACTGGGAGCTCGTCAACGACAACCACGTCGGTGACCAGGTCCTGCCGGCGCGCGCCTGGGGTGTCGAGCACCTCGACCCCCACGGCCGGATGGAGCTCATCCTCCACGCGGGGGCGGACCAGTTCGGTGGCGAGGAGTGCGTCGACCTCCTCCTCGACCTCGTCAAGGAGGGCCGGGTGACCGAGGAGCGCATCGACGAGTCGGCCCGCCGCCTGCTCGCCGTGAAGTTCCGGCTCGGCCTGTTCGACGACCCCTACGTCGACGAGGAGCTGGCTGCCCGCACCGTGGGCCGAGCCGACTTCCGGGCCGCCGGGCACGCCGCCCAGGCGCGGTCGGTCACCGTCCTCCAGAACGGCACGGACGCCCTTGAGGCGCCGCTCCCGCTGGCCACCGGCGCGCGCATCTACGCCGAGAACGTGTCCACCCCGGCCGTCGAGGCCGTCGGGGTGCCCGTGGCCAGTCCTGAGGGCGCCGACGTCGCGGTGGTGCGGCTGCACGCGCCGTTCGACGCGCGCAGCGACCTGTTCCTGGAGTCGTGGTTCCACCAGGGCTCGCTGGAGTTCCCGCCCGGCCTGGTCGCCCGGCTGGCGCGCATCGCGGCCCACTGCCCGCTGGTCGTGGACGTCATCCTGGACCGGCCGGCCATCGTCACGCCGCTGCTGCCGTTCGCGGCCGCCGTGGTCGGCAGCTACGGCTCGAGCGACACCGCCCTGCTCGACGCCCTGACCGGGGCCGTGGCCCCGCAGGGCCGGCTCCCGTTCGACCTCCCGCGCTCGATGGAGGACGTCCGCCGGCACGGCGAGGACGTGCCCGGGTTCGAGGACCCGCTCTTCGCGTTCGGACACGGCCTCACGGTCGGCGCCGCCGCCGGTGTCGGCGCCGGCGTCGGCGCGGGTGTCGCCGACACGACCGATGCTGTCGACGACACCGTCAGGACCGCCTGAACCCCGGGGTCGGTTCGGGTCTACCCATTCGAGCATCTGTCCCTTTATGTTTAAGCCGTGAATCCATCACAGGCGGCTCCCGGCTCGCAGGCGTCCCTGCGTGAAGCCAACCGTCTGCGTGTCCTCGAGGCGCTGCGCGACCAGGGGGCGATGACGCAGGTCGAGATCGCGGGGTTCACCGGCCTCAGCCCGGCCACCGTGTCCAACCTCGTGCGGGACCTCGACACGGCGGGGGCGGTCGAGCTCGAGCCGAGCATCCGCAACGGCCGGCGGGCGGTCCTCGTGTCGCTGGCCACCGGCAACACCCTGCTCGCCGCGATCGCCTTCGGCGACCGTGACGTGCGGGTGGCGATCGGCACCGGGCCGCGCGACATCGTGGGCCGCCAGCGCATGCCGCTGCCCGCCGACCACGCCGCGGACGAGGGTATGGAGCGGGCCTCCCGCCTGCTGCTCGACCTGGTCGAGAAGGCCGGCAAGACGATGGCCGACGTGCGCGCCGTCGGGATCGGGATCCCCGCTCCGGTCGACCGCATCTCCGGCCAGGTGGGCAGCGAGAGCATCCTGCCCGGCTGGCGCGGGGTGGCCGTCGCCGACGAGATGGCGGGTCGCCTCCACGCCCCGGTGATCGTCGACAACACCTCCAACCTCGCTGCCCTCGGTGAGCTGAGGTGTGGTGTGCTGCAAGGGGTTCAGCACGCGGTCTACATCAAGCTCTCGCACGGCGTCGGCGCGGGGCTCATCCTCGACGGTGAGATCTTCCGCGGGGCTGCCGGCACGGCGGGTGAGATCGGCCACATGACCATCGACGAGAACGGCCCGGTGTGCCGCTGCGGCAACCGTGGCTGCTTGGAGACCTACATCGGTTCGCGGGGCCTGCTCGAGGTGCTGGCCGCCTCGCACGGCCCGCTCAGCCTGCGCGACGTCATCCACCGAGCGCTCGACGGCGACCCCGGCTGCCGGCGCGTCCTCGAGGACGCCGGACGCCACCTGGGGGTGGCCGTGGCTGGCGTCGTCAACCTCGTCAACCCCGAGGTCGTCGTGCTCGGGGGGCAGCTGGCGAAGGTGGGGACGATCATCACCGGACCCCTGCGCGCCTCCCTCGAGCGGTGCGCCATACCGAGTGCCGCAGCCTCCGTCGAGGTCGTGCTCGGCGAGCTCGACACGGACGCCGACGTCGTCGGTGCCCTGGTCTCGGCAGCCGCCCTGCTGCCGGCCAACGAGGGTGTCCTCGTCGGTGCCGCGTCTATTTCTTGAATTCAACTCTTGACGCCAAGCGGGTGACGGCGCTTAACTCGACCCAAGCCCGCACCAGAGTGGATGCCGGTGTCTGACCAAGGGAGTTCAGCTATGCCCACCCGTTCCGTTCGTCTCGCCGGGGCCGCTCTCGTGGCTGGCCTCGGCCTCGCAACGATCGCTGCCTGTGGCAGCGGTGACGACTCCTCCGGCGGCTCGTCCTCGAGCGGCGGTGGCGCCAAGGCCAAGAAGATCGCCTTCCTGCTGCCCGAGTCCAAGACCACGCGCTACGAGACCTTCGACCGTCCCCTGTTCGAGGCAGCCGTCAAGAAGGACTGCGCCGACTGCTCGATCATCTACAGCAACGCCGACCAGGACGCGAGCAAGCAGCAGCAGCAGGCCGAGGCCGCGCTGACGCAGGGCGCCAACGTCCTCGTGCTCGACCCGGTGGACGGCAAGGCCGCAGCGGCCATCGCCGCCAGCGCCAAGGGCCAGGGTGTCCCGGTCGTGGCCTACGACCGCTTCATCTCCGGCGTCGACTACTACGTCTCCTTCGACAACGAGAGCGTCGGCAAGCTCCAGGCCCAGACCCTGGTCGACATCCTCAAGAAGGACGGCAAGACCTCCGGGGACCTGGTCATGATCAACGGCTCGCCGACCGACCCCAACGCCGCCAGCTTCAAGAAGGGCGCCCACAGCGTCATCGACTCCAGCGGCTACAAGGTCGCGGCCGAGTACGACACCCCGGACTGGAGCCCCGACAAGGCGCAGGCGTGGATGGAGGGCCAGATCTCCGCGGTCAAGGGCAACCTCGTCGGCGTGTACGCGGCCAACGACGGCACCGGCGGTGGCGCCATCGCCGCCCTCAAGGCCGGCGGCGTGAAGCCCCTGCCGCCCGTGACCGGTCAGGACTCCGAGATCGCCGCCATCCAGCGGATCCTCGCTGGTGACCAGGCCATGACCATCTACAAGCCGATCCCGCCGGAGGCCGAGGCTGCCGCCAAGGCCGCGATCGCCCTGGCCAACAAGCAGAAGCCGGCCTCGACGACCGACACCGAGGGCGTGCCCTCGACGATCCTCGACCCGATCGCCGTCACCAAGGACACGATCAAGGACACCATCGTCAAGGACAACGTCTACAAGGTCGCCGACATCTGCGCCGGTTCGTTCGCCGCGGCGTGCACCGCTGCCGGCATCAGCTGACGAGCTCCGTCCACGGGTGGGAACGCGCCGACCGGCGCGTTCCCACCCGCAGGCACACCCGGCCCCCCAGACTCGGGCCGTGACCCCCTCGAGAACCACCGGAGGACTGACATGACCGCGACTCTCTCCCCGGCGACGACAGCAGTGCTGTCGCTGACCGGTGTCAGCAAGCGCTTCGGTGCCGTGCAGGCGCTGAAGGACATCGACTTCGACGTCCACGCCGGAGAGGTGGTCGCCCTCGTGGGTGACAACGGCGCCGGGAAGTCCACCCTCGTCAAGACCATCGCCGGGGTGTACACCCCGGACGGCGGCACGATGACGTTCGACGGGAAGCAGGCCACGGTCAGCAGCCCGGCGGAGGCCCAGCACCTCGGCATCGCCACGGTGTTCCAGGACCTCGCGCTCTGCGACAACCTCGACGTCGTGGCCAACCTCTTCCTCGGCCGCGAGCTCTACACGGGCCGCGCCCTCGACGAGGTGACCATGGAGCAGGAGTCCTGGCGGCTGCTGCGCCAGCTCAGCGCGAAGATCCCGTCGGTCCGCATCCCCGTCGCGAGCCTCTCCGGTGGCCAGCGACAGACCGTGGCCATCGCGCGGTCGCTGCTCGGTGCGCCGAAGGTGGTCATGCTCGACGAGCCGACGGCCGCGCTCGGTGTCGCCCAGACCGCAGAGGTGCTGAACCTCGTGGAACGGCTGCGCGAGAACGGTCTCGGCGTCATCCTCATCAGCCACAACATGTCCGACGTCATGGCCGTCGCCGACCGCGTCAGCGTGCTGCGCCTCGGCCGGAACAACGGCACCTTCGCCGTGAGCCAGACGACCAGCCAGGAGATCATCGCCGCGATCACCGGCGCGACGACCAACGCCGTCTCCCAGCGGGCCGCCCGCCGCGAGTCCAGCCCGGCCACCACCCCGGACGGCACCCCGTCCACCTCGGAGGAGCAGTCATGAGCGCGCCCACCCCCATGCCCGAGGCGCAGTCCGCCGACACGACCGCGGCCCTTCCCGCGGACCTGCAGGACGAGCGCCTCATCGCCTCGCAGGGGGTGTCCGGATTCCTCCGGGCGTTCCTGTCCCGGCTGCGCAGCGGTGACCTCGGGTCGCTGCCCGTCGTCGTCGGCCTCATCGTCATCTGGGGCGTGTTCCAGCTGGCCAACGACGCCTTCCTCTCCAGCCGCAACCTGGTCAACCTCACCCAGCAGAGTGCAGCCACCGGGACCATCGCGCTCGGCATCGTGCTCGTGCTGCTGCTCGGCGAGATCGACCTGTCCGTCGGCTCGATGAGCGGCCTGTCCGCGGCGATCCTCGCGGTCGGCTTCGTCGGCCACGGCTGGTCGCTGCCCCTGGCCATCCTCGCCGCCCTGGCCTCCGGCGCCGTCATCGGTGCGGTGTACGGACTGCTGTACACCCGGTTCGGTGTGCCCAGCTTCGTCATCACCCTGGCCGGCCTGCTCGCCTTCCTCGGCCTGCAGCTCAAGGTGCTGGGCAAGGAGGGGTCGATCAACATCCCGTTCGACTCCGGGCTCGTGAAGTTCGCGCAGGCGAGCTTCCTGTCGGACGCCGTCGCCTACGTCCTCGTCCTCGTCGTGGTCGCCGTGTACGTCGCGACGCGGCTGCGCGCCAACCAGCGCCGGACCGCTGCCGGCCTGTCCACGACCCCGGTGGTCGCCCTGGCCGTCCGCGCCGTCGCCCTGCTCGTGCTGCTCGGCATCCCGGTGTACGTGCTCAACCGCGACCGCGGCGTCTCCTACATGTTCCTGCTGTTCGTCGCGCTGGTCGTCGTCTTCGACTTCGTCATCCGCCGAACCCGTTGGGGCCGTTCGGTGCTCGCCATCGGCGGCAACGTCGAGGCTGCTCGGCGGGCCGGCATCAACGTGCGCCGGATCTACGTGACGGTGTTCGTGTTCTGCTCGACGCTGGCCGCGCTGGGTGGCCTCCTGGCCGCCGGTCGACTCGCCTCGGCCAACCAGGGCAGCGGCGGTGTGGACACCAACCTCAACGCCATCGCCGCAGCCGTCATCGGTGGCACGAGCCTCTTCGGTGGTCGTGGCACGGCCTACTCGGCACTGCTGGGGATCCTCGTGATCCAGTCGATCTCGAACGGCCTCAGCCTGGTCAACCTCGGTTCGCCGGAGCGCTACATGATCACCGGTGGCGTCCTGCTGCTCGCCGTGATCGTCGACTCCCTGAGCCGTCGCAGCCGCGCCGCCCACGGTCGCGCCTGAACCTCGCCTGCACGCAAGACGCCGGTTGCGCGGCATACCTCGGGTCGTCGTCCCGCGGGATGCCGCACAACCGGCGTCTTGCCGTGTCGGGTCGGGTCGGGTGGTGTCGGGTCGGGGCGGCGTGGGTCGGTCAGCGGGCGGCGAACGCCTTCGCCTGGCGCGCGGACCAGGCGCGGTCCGCTGCGTCGATGCTGGCCCGGCTCGACAGGTCGACCCCGGCGCGCTGCGCTGCAGCCCTGATCGCCGGCGAGCCCAGGTCGGGGATGCGGACGACCTCGGGCGCGATCGTGGAATCGGCTGCGGCGTAACGGCGCTGCTGGTCGGCCAAGCGGCTGCTGCTCGCCCGGGCAGTGCGCAGGTCTGCCGCAGAGACCTTGAGGCCACTCCCTGTCAGAGGAGTGCTGACGAGCGGGGCGTACCCGTCGCGGTGGCCGGCGACGTTCGGGTGGTAGCTGTCGCTGATGGGGTTGGACAGGCCGTTCAGCCACTCGACCGAGTCGCAGACGGCGTGGCCGGTGAAGCGGCTCGTGGGGTTGACGAAGCTGAACCCCCGGGCCGACGCGGCGGACGAGATCTTGCTGTTGAGCAGGTCGGCGGTGGAGTTGAGCCGTGACTCCTCGGCCGGGGAGAACCACGTGAACGCGTTGCAGTCCTCGCCCATGAAGATGCGCGGGTACCCGACCACGACGACCTTGGCGTTCGGCGCCTTGGACCGGATCGAGGAGTAGAGCGTCGCCAGCCGGCTGGGGATGGTGCCGTTGATGATCGACTGCGCGCCGTCGATCGCGCCGTTGCAGTCGCTGGCCCACCCGGGCTGGGCGCACTCGGTCAGGACGTCGGCGAACCCGGCGTCGTTGCCGCCCACCGAGATGCTCACCTGGGTCGTGGACGCGGAGAGTGCACTGAGCTGGGTGCTGGTGACGTCGGCGACCGTGGCCCCCGAGCAGGCGCGGAAGTTCAGCGCCAGGCCCTTGCTGGCCGAGACCAGCGACGGGTAGGCGTAGACCGACCGCTGGCACGAGGTCCCGTCGTTGATGTAGGTGCGGGTCCCCGTGCCCGAGGAGTACGAGTCGCCTAGTGCGACATAGGATCCCGCGGCATTCGCGGGTGCTGCTGACAACGTGAGCGCCGTGCCGGCCACCAGGGCCGTGATCGCGCCGAACGTCCGGGTCATCGCCATTGACACTCCCTGGTCCACTGGAACGGTGCTCCGCACAGTAGGCCGGGTGGGTGCTTTGTGGCGGTTCGGCGCTGAACCCTTGCCAACTCCTTAACGCTCTCTGACCGAGACAAAGGCCCCTCGGCGCAGGGGGAGCGGCCCTGACAGACTCGTCGACGTGTGGCGCGAACTGCTGGTCGGAGTCGCGGCGGGCCTGGTCGTCACCTGGCTCGCCCTGCTCGTCGCGCTCGTCGCGGTCCGCCCTCGGGGGTCGTTGCTGGGCGAGTCGGTGCGACTGCTGCCCGACCTCCTGCGCCTGGTGCGTGACGTCGCCGCCGACCCGGTCCAGCCGCGTGGCGTCCGGGTGCGCCTCGGGCTGCTGCTGGCCTACCTCGCGATGCCGTTCGACCTCGTGCCCGACTTCCTCCCCGTCATCGGGTATGCCGATGACGTGGTCGTGGTCGTGTGGACCCTGCGCTCGGTGGTCCGGACCGTGGGTCTGGACGAGCTGCGACGTCACTGGCGTGGAACGTCCGACGGTTTCGCCGCCCTGTGCCGGGTGGCCGGACTGCGAACCATCCCCTGACCTGCGCGGATGTCGCTCCAGCAGTGGCGCCGACCCGCGAAGTGCAATAGGAAGGTGAGGTCGGCGAGTGCCGCCGACCGCGCGGCCTGGCCCCAGGCCCGCCCCGACAGACAAGGGAGAACAGCGATGAGCGAGACCCCTCTCGACCCCACGGAGACCGAAGGCCCGGCTGACGGCGGTGCGAACGCCGGAGGCCACGACGGCGGTGCCGATGGCGGCGCGGACGGCGGCGCGGGCGAGGGCCCGGCCGACGGTGGCGCGAACGCGGGCGGCCACGACGGTGGTGCTGATGGCGGTGCCGACGGTGGCGCTGACGGTGGTGCCGATGGCGGCGCGGGCGAGGGCCCGGCCGACGGTGGCGCCAACGCCGGTGGCCACGACGGTGGTGCCGACGGCGGCGCGAGCTAGGCGGCCCGGTCCACCGAGCCACTCCGACCTGTGACAGCGACGACCAGCAGCAGGGTGCCCGCTCCGCCGAGCGGGCACCCTGCCCTGCGCCGAATCGTCGCGATCGACGCGGACACCTTCGCCGCTGAGCACTGGGGGGCCGAGCCCCTCCTCACTCGGGCCCGAGACCTGCCGCTGCCGTTCGACGACCTCTTCTCCGAGGCTGCGGTCGACGAGCTCATCTCCACACGCGGTCTGCGGACGCCGTTCCTGCGGATGGCCAAGGAGGGCTCGACCCTGAACGACCGCGCCTTCACCCGGGGCGGCGGCACCGGCGCCGCGATCGCCGACCAGGCCAGCGACGACCTCGTGCTGCGGCAGTTCGCAGACGGCGCGACCCTCGTGCTGCAGGGGTTGCACCGGACGTGGGGGCCGGTCGTCGAGTTCGCCCAGCAGCTGGCTGCCGACCTGGGCCACCCGACCCAGGTCAACGCCTACGTCACCCCGCCGCAGAACACCGGTTTCAGCGACCACTACGACGTCCACGACGTGTTCGTCCTGCAGGTCTCCGGCACCAAGCGGTGGCGGATCCGCCGGCCCGTCCTCGACAGCCCCCTGCGCCACCAGCCGTGGACCGACCGCCGAGCCGCCGTCGAGGAGGCTGCGCGCGAGGTCCCCATGATCGAGACCACGCTCGAACCCGGTGACTGCCTCTACCTCCCGCGCGGCTACCTCCACTCGGCCACTGCCCTGGGTGGGGTGAGCACCCACCTGACCGTCGGGGTGCACTCCTGGACCCGTCACCACCTCGCCGACGAGATGCTCAAGGCCGCCCTGTCCAGGGCGGCGCAGGACCCGGCCGTCCGCGCGTCGCTTCCGCTCGGCACCCCTCTCGCCGACCCCGCCGCGCGGGCCGCCGACGTGGAGCTCGTGCGAGCCGCCATACAGCGGGCCGTCGCGGAGCTGGACGCCACGGACCTGTCCGCCGCGCTGTCGGCCACCCTGCGAGGCGCCCAGCGGGCGGCGCCCCTCGGCCCGCTGGCCCAGCACGCGCTGGCCCGGGACCTCGACGAGCAGACCGCCCTGCGGATGCGGCCCCACCTCGAGGCCGACCTCACCCTCCACGAGGGGTATGCCGTGCTGACCAGTCGCGCGGGCACGCTGCGGATCGAGCCGGGCGAGGTCGACCGGGTGCGGGCGTTCCTCGACGAGGGTGGGGCGACGGCGTCGCTGCTCGGCGTGGACCTGGCCCGCCGGCTGGTCATCGCCGGCATCGCCGTCCCGGCGTGACGACGCCCCCGCACTGCGCCACCGAGGCCCGGGTCAGGGGCGACTCCCTGTCGGCGTCCGCGGCACCGGCACTGCGGTGGCTGCTCGTCGAGCACGACGGGCCGTGGCTCCCGGCGGCCTTCAGCAGCCCGGGGCTCGAGGGGCCGGTCGGCCGCGCCCTGCACGATGCCGCCCTCGCGGTCCGGGGGCGGGCGCTGCTCATCCGTCGCCCCGGCCGGCGGCCGCACCGGGAGGTGCGTTCCTGGGTCGTCGTCGACCGGGACGGCACCCAGCAGTGGGGCAGCTGGCGCCATCCGGAGGACCTCCTCGGCGCGGCCGAGGTGATGCGCTCCGGTCCCGAGCCGCCGCCGACCGCCCGGGCGGGCTCGACGCCGCCCCTGGTCCTCGTCTGCACCCACGGGCGACACGACCTGTGCTGCGCGGTCCGTGGGCGACCCGTCGTCGCCGCCCTGGCGCAACGGTGGGCCGACCGCACCTGGGAGTGCTCGCACATCGGCGGGGACCGCTTCGCGCCGAACGTGCTCCTGCTGCCGGACGGGGCGTACTACGGCAACCTCGACGCCACGTCGGCCCTGCGGGTCGTGGAGGCGCACCTGCGGGGAACCGTGACCCCGCACCACTTCCGCGGGGTGTCCACCCACCCACCCGCGGTGCAGGCCGCCCTCGGAGCGGTCCTCACTGACTACGGACCCGCAGGGTTGGGTGACGTCCGTGACGCCCTCTGCGAGGAGCTCGGCGACGAGTCGTTCCGCGTCACCGTCCTCGGCACCGGTCGGCTGCCGGTGCTGGTGCAGGCCGACGTCGCCCGGACCGTCAGCCCACCGGAGCGGTTGACCTGCCGGGCGTCGGCACCGTCGTCGGCCTACGCCTACACCGTGGGGGCCCTGCGCATCCCCGGCGTGGACGACGCACCCTAGGCGCGCTGCCCCACGCGGACCCGGTTGCCGTCCGGGTCGACGACCTCGGTGTCACGTCCCCACGGGTTGTCCTCGACTTGCGTGCCGAACTCCCGTGCCACCGCGTCGACGTCCGTGACCCACAGGTAGACGAGACCTCCGGGAACGGCGTCCCCGAGGTGCTCGGAGAGGAACACGTGCACGTCGCCGCGACGGATCGTCATGAACACCGGCATGCCGTCGGCGAAGCGGTGCGAGTGCACGTGCGCGAAGCCGAGGCGCTCCCACCACGGCAGGGCAGCGGCCGCATCGGCCACGCGCAGGATGGGGACGATGCTCTCGGTGGTCGCCATGGCCGGTCAACGCGGGGGAGCCGCGACCCGTTCCGTCGTCGGCGGGAGGTCGGCGGAGCAGGTCCGTGGCGCCGTCGGGGTGGAGGTGGTGCCCGTCCCGACGGGGGTCGGGACCGGAGGGAGGGTCGACTCGATGCGTGAGCCGTTGATGAGGGTGACGTCGTCGTACGCCGGACGGCCCTCGATGACGTTGCGGAACTGGTACCGCGTCAGGGAGTTCAGGCGACAGTCCTCCCCGAAGGCGGCGATGTCGAACGCCGACGGCTGGCCCGTCAGCTCCTCGTCCTTGGCCGCCTGGAGGAAGTGGCTGAAGGCGCCGCCGCCGGTGAAGGTGCCGACCCCGATCGTGTTGCCCTCGAGCTGGTCGACGTGCATGTGCCCGTGGACCTTGACGCCGGACTTCTGGTCGATCGCGTCGACGGCGCCAGGCTCGTGGGCGACGAGCAGGTCCGGCGGGGCCAGGTCCTGCATGGCGGCCGCGAAGCGGGCCGCCGGCGCCTTCTGCTTGGCGGCGTTGTCCCGGTTGTCGTCGCCGAACCAGCGCGGGTCGTTGAACCCCGCGATGCGCACCCCGCCGATGCTCTGGACCGTGTAGCTGTCGTCATCGGGCTCCAGCAGGACGACGTTCGGGATCTTCGCCAGCGCGCGCAGCAGCTCGGTGTCGCTGGATGCCCGGGCGTCGTGGTTGCCCTTGACGAAGACGTACGGCACACCGAGCGAACGGATGCCGTCGAGGACTCCCGCTGCCTGCGCCTCGGCGAGGGTGCCGAAGTTGACGAGGTCGCCGGCGTCGATGACCGCGTCGACGTCCTCCTCCGCGACGATCGTCTTCATCAGCGGGTACTGGTTGGCGCCGTGGATGTCGGAGACGAGGAGCAGCCGGGCGGCGACCGGCTTGCCCAGCACCTGCGGCGAGTACTTGTCCTGGAGGGCGGCCGAGAGCGCCAGCAGGTTCTTCAGGTACGGCGTCGTCTGCTCCGCGCGGGTCTCGACCCCGGCGAGCAGGTCGGCGTTGCGCTGGACGGCACCGAGGATGCCCGTGGTGGTGAACCGGTCGAGCCGCTCGGGCCGGTACCCGAGGCCGATGCTCGCGAACGTCACCGCGCAGGCGACCACCCAGCACGCCGCGGCGACCCCGAGCCGACTGGCGCGCGGGCGCCGTCGGGCCCACGCGGCATACGCGGCGAGGGCGAGCAGGGTGACCGCGAGGGCTCCGCCGGCGAAGCGCAGGGCCAGCCCGATCCCGGCGTCCCGTGCGGCGCGTTCGAGCTCCAGGGGGCCGGGCTGCAGCGAGCTGATGGAGATGTTGGGACGGGCCAGGAGGTCGGTGATGTGCTCCTTCACCTGCACCTCGGCGATGACCCCGGGGGCGGGGACGGGGCCGGCGAAGTCGAGGTGGATGTCACCGAACACCGTCGGGGACTGGATCGTGCCGAGGTCCGCCGGGTTGGCCGACAGCCGCAGGTCGGCGCCGTAGTTGAGGGTGTCGACCGAGGTGGGGAACAGCGTCGTGGCCGCGACGCCTCCGAGGATCGAACCCAGGACGAGCGCCAGGATGCCGCCGGTCCGCAGCAGGGGAAGGGGCACACGCCGCCTGCGTCGTGGGCGTTCGGCGGGCGGGCTCACCTCCTCACCGTAACCGGGTCGTCGCCGCCACGACGCGCTGCCTACGCTGGTCGGTATGCCGGGAACCCTGGGAACGCTGGACGGGCGAGACTTCGCCGCCGTGCTGTTCGACATGGACGGGACCCTGATCGACTCGATCCCGGTGGTCATCCGCAGCTGGCTGCGCTGGGCCGAGGAGGAGGGCGTGGACCCGGCGCGACTGGTCGGGTTCCACGGTGTCCCGGCCCGGGGGATCGCCGAGAAGCTGCTGCCCGCCGACCGCGTGGACGCCGCCGTGGACCGGATCGAGGCGATCGAGACGGCCGACACCGACGGCATCACCGTCCTGCCCGGGACGCTCGACGCGCTCGCGACCCTCACGGGTGCGGACCTGTGCGCCATCGCCACCTCGTGCACCCGGCCGCTGGCCGACGCCCGCATCGCGGCGACCGGTCTGCCGGCCCCGAGGGTGGTCGTCACGGCCAGCGACGTGCGGCAGGGGAAGCCCCACCCCGATCCGTTCCTCCTGGCCGCCCGGCTCCTCGGTGTCGACCCGCGTGACTGCCTCGTGGTCGAGGACGCCCCCGGCGGTCTGGAGGCGGCCCGGGCGGCCGGCTGCGCCACCCTGGCCGTCACCACGACCACGGCGCCCGCCGACCTCATCGCCGATGCCGTCGTCGGGACGCTGGCCGACGCGAGGTTCGCCGTGGTCGAGGGACGCGTTCGGGTGACGGGCGTCGTTACCGACGCGTAGTTTGGCCGGCATGGACGCTGACGTCATCGTGGTCGGGGCCGGACTGGCCGGGCTCGTCGCCACCGCAGAGCTCGCCGATGCCGGTCGGCGGGTCGTGGTGGTCGACCAGGAGAGTGCGGTCAACCTCGGCGGGCAGGCGTTCTGGTCGTTCGGCGGGTTGTTCTTCGTGGACAGCCCGGAGCAGCGCCGGATGGGGATCAAGGACTCCACCGACCTCGCGCTGCAGGACTGGATGGGTTCGGCGGGGTTCGACCGGCTCGAGGACCAGGACCGCTGGCCGGTGCGGTGGGCCGAGGCCTACGTCGACTTCGCCGCGGGGGAGAAGCGCTCGTGGCTGCACCAGCAGGGGATGCGGTGGTTCCCCGTGGTCGGCTGGGCCGAGCGCGGTGACGGCACCGCCACGGGCCACGGCAACTCGGTCCCGCGGTTCCACATCACGTGGGGGACCGGCCCCGGGGTCGTCGAGCCGTTCGAGCGGAGGGTACGTGAGCACGTCGCCAGCGGGCGCGTGCAGCTGCGTCCCCGCCACCGGGTCGACGAGCTGGTCACGCACGACGGCGCCGTGACGGGGGTCCGGGGCACCCTGCTCGCCGACGACGGCGCGGAGCGCGGACGCCCCACCTCGCGCGAGTCCGTGGGCGGGTTCGCCCTCTCGGCGCAGGCGGTCGTCGTCACCAGCGGGGGCATCGGCGCCAACCACGACCTCGTCCGCGCCAACTGGCCCGAACGGCTCGGCGAACCCCCGGCCCACATGCTCACGGGGGTCCCGGCCTACGTCGACGGGCGGATGCTGGCCATCACGGAGGCGGCCGGCGGGCGCCTGGTCAACCGCGACCGCATGTGGCACTACGTCGAGGGCATCGAGAACTTCGACCCCATCTGGCCGGACCACGCGATCCGCATCCTCCCCGGGCCGAGCTCGTTGTGGTTCGACGGCAACGGTGACCGGCTGCCGGCACCGCTGTTCCCCGGGTTCGACACGTTGGGGACGCTCGCGCACCTGCGGCAGACCGGGCACGACCACAGCTGGTTCATCCTCACGGCGCGGATCATCGGCAAGGAGTTCGCGCTCTCGGGCTCGGAGCAGAACCCCGACCTCACGGGGAAGTCGGTGAAGGACGTCCTCGGCAGGGCGCGCGCCGACATGCCCGCACCCGTTCGGGCGTTCCTCGACCGGGGTGCCGACTTCGTCACTGCCGACACGATCGGCGAGCTCGTCGCCAGGATGAACGCCCTCACCCCCCACGCCCCCCTCGACGCCGCTCACATCGAGCGCCAGGTCGTCGCCCGCGACCGCCAGGTCGACAACGACTTCAGCAAGGACGCGCAGCTCACCGCCATCCACGGAGCGCGGAACTACCGTGGGGACAAGCTGATCCGCACCGCCGCCCCGCACAGGATCCTCGACCCGAAGGCCGGCCCGCTCATCGCGGTCCGCCTCAACATCCTCACCCGCAAGACCCTGGGCGGCCTCGAGACCGACCTCTCGGCGCGGGTCCTGTCCGCGTCGGGTGAGCCCGTGCCGGGGCTGTATGCCGCCGGCGAGGTCGCCGGGTTCGGTGGCGGGGGGATGCACGGTTACCGGGCGCTCGAGGGCACCTTCCTGGGTGGATGCATCTTCTCGGGCCGCGTCGCCGGTCGCGCCGCGGCGGCCGCCGTCAGCTGACCCCGTCGCCGTCGCCCCACCCCGCGGGTCGACGTGAGCCCTCCGGGGAACCGGGCGCCCACATCGACCCGGTCGAACGGATGGGCTTGAGCCGGAACCGGGGGCGCAGGCACGGTGCCCCGCGCTAGCCTCCCGGCGACACAGGGTGAGGGGGCTGGGCGTGGGAGTGCTGTTGCGGGTGCTGGGGCTGCAGGCCCTGGCCGTTCTGGTCGGGACCATGCCCGCGCGCACGGCGCGGGTCCTCACGCTGGTGATGCTCGTCGGGGCCAACCTGTTCCCGCTCGTGGCCCTGCTCACGGGCGCCTGGGGAGCCGGTGACGTGCTGGTCACCTACTGGCTGGAGAACGTGGCCGTGGGGATCTGGCAGGTCGTCAAGCTCCTGACGGCCCAGGGGACCGACGTGGTCGCCGGGTCCGGTGCCGGCCAGGCGCTGACCGACCCGCGCACGATCACGGCCCACGTCAACGGCCGCCCGGTCCAGCTGGCCGGGAGCGTCGCCCGGGTCTTCGTGGCCGGGTTCTTCGTCCTGCACTACGGCCTGTTCACGGTCGTGCACGGCGTCTTCACGTTCGTGCTGGCCCACCGCAGCGGCATCAGTGGCAGCATCCGCAGCTTCACCCTCGTCTTCCTCGTGCTGTTCCTGAGCCACGGTCTGTCGACCGCGATCCACTGGTTCGCCCGGGGTGAGCGCAGGGCGAACGGGCTGATGGCGACCATGAAGCAGCCCTATGGCCGGGTCTTCGTGCTGCACCTCGCCGTCATCGGCAGCTTCTTCCTGGTCATGGGCCCGCTCTCCACCGATGGGTCGGTGTCCCTGGTCCCGGGCAGCCCGCTCGACACCGCGGCCGCGGGACCATCCGTGCTGTCGGGCGTCCTGCTCATCGCCCTCAAGACCGCGCTCGATGCCGGGCTGCACCTGCGCGCGCACCGGCAGGACCCCGTCTCCGCGCCCGCTCCCGTGGCGGCGATGACGCCGCCGTCGGCCACCTGAGGCAGACTCCACCGCATGACCGACGACGTGGCCGGAGCCGCAGGCCCGCCACAGCGGTTGCTCGACGACCGGGACTTCCGTCGGTACTGGCTGGCGCGCATCGTCTCCCTCAGCGGGTCGCTCATCACGGTCGTCGTCATGCCGGTGCTCGTCTACCGGCTCACGGGTTCGGCTGCCCTGACCGCCCTCACGGCGACGCTGGATGCGTTGCCCTACCTGCTGATCGGTTTGTTCGCCGGCGCCCTCAGCGACCGCTGGAACCGTCAGCGCGTCATGGTCGCCGCCGACCTCGCCAACGTCGTGGTGATCGGCTCGGTCCCGGTGGCGCACTTCCTCGACGTCCTCACCGTCCCGCACGTGCTCGTGGCGGGGTTCGTGGCGCAGTGCCTCTTCACGTTCTTCGACGGTGCCAACTTCGGTGCCCTGCCGGTCCTGGTCGGTCGCGAGCGGGTGGGCGACGCGAACGCCGCGATTTGGGGGATCGGTGGCGTCCTCGACCTGGCTGTCCCGGCCGGCGTGGGGCTGGCGCTGGCGGTGGTCCACCCGTCGACGCTCCTCGTCGTCGACGCCATCACGTTCGCCGTCTCGGCCCTGCTGGTGCGATCCATCCGGCGGGCCCTGTCCTCGGCACGCGAGCACCTCGACCCGTTGCGGCCCGCCGTGGTCCTGCGCGACGTGCGCGAGGGGGTGCGGTTCCTCTGGCACCACGAGGGCGTGCGGTCGCAGACCGTCGTCGGCATGCTCCAGTCGATCGGCGGCGCCGGGTTCGTCGCGCTGTTCGTGCCGTGGGCCGACCAGGTGCTCCACATCGGCACCTCGGGGTGGCGGTTCGGCCTCGTCTTCGCCGTGTGGGGGCTCGGCGGCATCCTCGCCTCTGCCCTCGTCCCGCCGCTCCTGAGGCGGCACCGGGTCGCGCGGGTGACGCTCGGCGCCATACCGGTGTCGGCGGTGGCGGGGATCGCGACCGCGCTCGCCCCGAACTGGGTGCTGGCCTGCGTCGGGATGGTGGTCTGGGGAGTCGCCTACCAGCTGGTGCTCATCACCTCGATGACCTACCGCATGCAGGTGACCCCCGAGCACCTCCTCGGCCGCGTCAACACCGCCGGCCGGATGCTGTCGTGGGGTGTGGGGTGGACCATCGGGTCGATCGCCGGTGGTGCGCTGGCGGCTGCGACGGCCGTGCAGCCGGCGATGGTGACGCTCGTGTCCGTGGGGGTGCTGGCGGCGGGGTTCGCGTGGCTGTCGCCGTTGCGTCAGATCGCCGCGGGCTCGCGCGTCGTCGACGGCACGCCGACCTGAGCGAGCAGCCGGGTCACCAGCGCGACGAGGGCCAGGCCCACCGCGACGATGGCGAGGGTGAGGCCTGACATCGCCAGCCAGTTGGACTGGAAGGCCTGTGGCACCAGGCGACTCGGCACGGCGACGACGCCGATGAAGGCGCCCCACAGCCCGGCGTAGGTCCCGATCATGTTGCCCGCGTGCGCACGGATGTTGCCGCGGCGTGCGTTCCACAGGCCCAGCGACAGGGTGACGATCGTGAACGCGCTCAAGCCGTGGATCCACGAGAAGCTGCCGGGCCGCAGCTGCTGGATCCAGAACGAGCTGAATGCCGTGAAGTACATGCAGGACAGCCACGTCCACCCCAGGACCCGGTGCGGACGGTCGCCCCTGCGGCGCCGGACCAGCTGGGCGGCGCCGACCACCAGGGCGAACGTGGCGGCGACCGCGTGGACGGCGATCAGGGCGTTCCACGAGTGCTCCGTCGGCATGTCCAGCCCTCCCCTTGGATAGTGACGCTATCCACGGTATGGCGTGGACGTGCCCAGCACAAGCCCATGGGTCAGTCGGCGGTCGCCGCTTTGCTGGGTGGCGGGGGAGGCGAACCGCGAACCGCGAACCCCCCGGCCGGGCGCCGGCTAGAGGTACTGGCCGGTCGGACCGTCGCCACCGGGCAGGCCGGGGAGGTCGGGGTGACCTCCGTCGGGGTGCGGTTGCTGGCCGGGCGGCAGGGCGCGACGCATCTGGGCGAGCTGCTGCTGGGCCGCCATCTGCTGGGCGAACAAGGCGGTCTGGATCCCGTGGAACAACCCCTCGAGCCACCCCACCAGCTGGGCCTGGGCGATCCGCAGCTCGGCATCGGTGGGGGCGTGGCCCTCCTCGAACGGCAGCGCGATCCGCTCCAGCTCGTCGATCAGCTCCGGGGCGAGGCCGTCCTCGAGCTCCTTGATGGAGCGGCGGTGGATCTCGGCGAGCCGGACGCGGCCCGCCTCGTCGAGCGGCGCGTTGCGCACCTCCTCGAGGAGCTGCTTGATCATCGAGCCGATCCGCATGACCTTGGCGGGCTGCTCGACGAGGTCGGCGGGGTTGGTCGGGCCGTCCTCGTCACCCTCGTGCGGGTGCACGCCCATCCCGTCCTGGGTCACGACGACGACGCGTTGCTGGTCGCCACCCTGGGTGGTGGGGTCGCCGGAGCCGGTCGACGGGTCGTCTGGGGTGGTGGGGGTCAGTGGGCTCATGCCTCCCATCCTGCCCCAGGAGCGACTGTGGTCCACCGTGGGTGCGAGCCCCCCGACCCGGCACCCACGGTGGACCGGTCTCAGTCGGCGCGCCGGCTCATCGTCGGCGCCCGGCGGATCGCGGCGGCCGACAGCAGGGCCGCCAGCAGGGGGACACCGACCACCACGACGACCAGCGGGAGCCACGGGACGACGATGATCGGGGGCCCCTTGATCTCCGTCCCGGTGAGCGGGTCCCAGCTCTGGCTCGTCAACGGGTAGGTCAACGCGATGCCCGGGACGAGGCCGACGGCGATGCCGACCACGGCGCCGGTGAACGCCACCACCCCCGCCTGGGCGGCGGCCAACCGGCGACGGGTCCGCCGGGTGGCGCCGATCGCGGCGAACGTCCCGAGGTCGGCCCGCTGCTCGGCCAGCGACAGGGCCGTGGAGATGAGCGTGACGATGAGCAGCAGCAGGGCGAACCCACCGAACAGCGCCGCCATCACGACGCGGTCGTCGCGCTGGAAACCGCGCTCGACGTACGCCTCGCCCTCGTCCCCGACCGCCTCGGCGAGGGCCGTCTGGTCGGCCCGGCTGATCGCGCCGTCGGGATCACGCAGCATGAGCGACTGGCTGACGCTGGGCCACTTCCGCTGCGCCACGGTCTCGGAGCTCACGAGCGCGGCCACGGAGAACCCCGAGAAGGGCAGTGCCGCACGAGCTGCCGGGAGGGAGGTGGTGGTCGTCGCCGCGAGCGTCTGGACGCCGGTGTTGTTGTCGACCGTCGACGTCCCGGTGGCCACCGTGACCTTGCCGTCCCGGATGAGCGAACCGTCGGTGAGCACCATGCCGCCGCTGCGGAGCACCTCGCGCTCGGACGCGCCGAGGAAGTCGGCCGTCGCGATCGCCGACACGGGGAGGGCGCCGATCTGCGCCATCGACATGCTGCCGACCTGGTTGCAGGTCTTCGGGTCGGGCAACGGGTTGCCCGAGCTGTCGAACTGCGCCCCGTTGAGGGCCTCGGTCGGGGTGCAGCCCGCAGGGACGACCACGACGAACGGCATGGGGTCCCCGTCCTTGACGACGCCCGACCAAGCCACCACCTGCAGCGGCGTCGCCTCGAGGTGGGGCGTGACGCGGTGCACGATCGCCGTGGCCTCGGTCGCGATGGCGTCGCTGGAGACCGTCGTCGGGCCGGACGTCATCTCGGCGGGGTAGTAGGAGAAGATCCCCTCCCCGGCGGTGGTCCGCGGGACGTACTGCCGGCGCTGCTGCTCGGTGTCGCTGGCCAGTCCGATGCTGAACATCGTCAGGGCGATCGTGCCGGCCACGATGGCGGCGACGGTGGGGACCGAGCGGGTGCGGTGCCGGGCGGCGTCCCGCGTCGCCATACGGGGTGCGACCGGGAGCCGTGACGCCGCTCGCCCGGCAGCCACGAGCAGGAGCGGCACGAGGAGCAGGGCGCCGAGCACCAGGGCGAGCCCCGTCGAGATGATCGGGATCTCCCGCTGCTCGGTGCGGACCGCCCACAGCAGCCCGACCCCACCGGCGACCGCGACCACGAGCCCGACGACGGGCAGCACCCGGTTGAGCCGGGGTGAGACGCTCTGCCCCCGCATGACACCGACGATGTCGAGGCGCCCGAGGCGTGCCGCAGGGATCATCGCGGCGACGAGCGCGCTGAGGACCGAGCAGGCCACGATGAAGGCGACGGCGAGGACCGGGAGGTCGAAGTACCGGTGCGACGTCCACGGTCGCTGGTGCACCCAGACCAGCAGCGCGACCCGCATCACGACCGCGGCGAGGGCGGCCGCGGCCACCGCGCTCGCCGCCCCGAGGACGAGGGCCTGGGCGAGGACCTTGCGGCGCAGCTGGCGGGTCTCCGCACCGTTGCTCGCGGCGAGCGCGAGCGTGCGCCGCTGCCGGGAGGCGCTGACCGCGAACGCCGGGGCGACCAGCAGCGTCGTCACGACGAACAGCATCAGGGCGCCCACGGCCACGAGCTGGCGAAGCTGCTGGGCGGCGAAGTCGTTCTGCTGGCGCAGCTCGGCGGGCAGCTGGGCCGCGGTGGGCGGGTGGCGCATCACGTCGGCGCTGGCGACCCTCAGGCCGTAGCCGTTGAGGGTCTTCACCTCGTCGTAGGTGACGGGGGTGTCGCGCACGACGAGCCACTGCCAGCTGTACAGGGAGTCCTGGGCGATGGGTTCGTTGGTGACGACGTCCGGCATGCTGCCGTAGCCGTCGAACGCGCTCGCGGTGCCGACGACGGTGACCTGGTGCTCCTTGCCCTGGCTCGTCAGCGTCACCTCGCCGGAGGACGGCATGCCCCTGCTGATGCCGTAGGGGGTGGCGACCACCTCGGCCGCGCTGGTCGCCCAGCGGCCGGTGAGCAGCCGGGCCTTCTCGCCCCACGGGCGCGAGGTGTCGAGCACCATGACGTTGGCGGCGCGGGACCGGTCCCCGATCGGGTGGCGGACCGTGGTGGTGCCGATCCGCTCGATGGTGCCGCCGGTGAGTCGCTGCACCGCGGCGAGGTTCGCGGCGGCCCCCGAGCTCTGCTCGGGGTCGAAGCCGGGGATGGCCTTGGCCGACCGGGACGCCTCGCCGAAGCTCATGGCCGAGTCGGGGTCGGCGCCCTGGGCGAGGGACTGCCCCTCCGGGCCGCTGACGAGGGCCTGCGCCGTGCCCAGGGTCAGCGGGATCTTGTCGGCGCCGGAGACCGTCTCCGAGGCGGCGAGGGTCGCGAGGCCGACGAGCAGGCCGGTCGGCAGTGCCACCATGACGAAGACGAGGACGCTGCGGCCCTTGTAGCGGCGTGCGTCGCGCCAGGCCATGCGCAGGGCCACGCGCCACGAGGCGCGCCAGCGGGCCAGCCGGGAGCCGGACGGGCCCGAGTCGGTGCGCCGTTCCGAGGCGGAGGCCTCGGACCGGGGTGCAGAGGGTTCGGTGAGGGTGGTCATCGTCGCGCCTCAGACGGCCGGGTCGAGCAGGGCCTCGGCCGTCTGTGCCGAGCCGGTGCTGTCGACGACGACCCCGTCGCGCAGGAACACGACGCGGTCGGCCCAGGCGGCGTGCCGCGCCTCGTGGGTGACGAGCAACCCGGCGGCGCCGGCGTCGCAGCGCTCGCGCAGGACGCGGAGCACCCCCTCACCGGTGTGCGAGTCGAGGGCGCCGGTGGGCTCGTCGGCGAGCACCAGCCGACGGTCGCCGACCAGCGCACGCGAGATGGCCACGCGCTGCTGCTGCCCGCCGGACATCTTGTCGGGGTACCGGTCGGCGAGCTCGTCGACGCCCACCAGCTCGAGGGCGTGCCTGGCCAGGCGACGGGCCTTCCCGACCCGGAACCCGTCCAGCTCGAGGGGCAGGGCGACGTTCTCGATCGCGGTCAGGGACGGGATGAGGTTGAAGTCCTGGAAGACGAATCCCACGCGACGGCGCCGCAGCTTCGCGAGCGCATCGCCCTTGAGGGTGCCGATGCTCTGCCCCTCGATGAGCACCTGCCCGCTCGTCGCGGCATCGAGGCCACCGGCGAGGTTGAGCAGCGTGGACTTGCCGGAGCCGCTGGGCCCCATGACGGCCACGAGCTCGCCCGCGTGCACGTCGAGGCTGACCCCGGCGAGCGCCCGGACGGCGGTGGAGTCGGTGCCGTGGACGCGGGTGACGTTGTCCAGGCGGAGGATCGGGTCGTTCCCTGCGGTGGTGTTCACTGTGCCCCCCTGAGCGTGGTGGAGATGGTGTCGTGCACGGCCGGCGGTGCACCGGCGTCGCCGGTCCCCTCCCCGTCGGTCGTCGGTATGGCGCGAGCCTTGCGGCGTGGGCGGCTCGCCTCGCGGATGAGCCGGGCCTCGACGTGGTCCAGCCAGCGGACCTCGGCCTCCCCGGCGTAGATGAGGTTCTCGAGGACCAGGAGCCAGGCGAGGTCGACGCTGCCGTTGTCCTCGTCGGACTCGAGGTGGGTGGTGGCCCGCTGCTTGAGCCGGGTGAGGTCCTGCAGGTGCCGCAGGGTCGCCGTGCGCTGCGTCTGGACGACGCGGTCGACGTCGACGCCGTCCACCGTGACGGCCAGGGCGAGCTTGATGACGAGCTCGTCCCGCGGGGTGGTCTCCCGGTCCACCGGCGACACCCACCACTGGGCGACCTCGGCCCGACCGGTCCGGGTCAGCCGGTAGCTGATCCGGCCGTCCTCGTCGGCGCCCGCGGCCTCGACCAGGCCGTCGCGCTCCAGCCGGGCGAGGGTCGTGTAGACCTGCCCGACGTTGAGCGGCCAGGTCCCCCCGGTCCTGGCCTCGAACTCCGACCGGAGCTGGGCACCGTACATCGGCTCCTGTGCGAGCAGGGCCAACAGCCCCTGGCGAACCGACACCGGCGCCCCTCCCCTCGATCCCCTCCGGGTCGCCCCGGTTCCTGTCCCCTACATACCCGGTATTGCTACTGGTGGGAGTAGGTATACCGAGTATCAGGCCACGCCGTCAAGCATCAGGCGTGGACGACGCCTGCGGTCGAGCCGGACACCTCGCTCGAGGGCTGGGCAGTGCCGAGCGGGAGGTGGTGGGGCGCTGCCGGGCGACGGAGCAGGCGCTGGCTGGCGAGGGAGAGGAGCAGCGCACCCGCCGCTGCGGACACGGTCACGGCGAACGCCGCCGTGTGTCCGTGGTCGTCGGCGAGGCGACCTGCGAGCGCCGACCCGACGGCATACCCGAGGCCGGTCGCCGCGGCGAGCAGGGTCATCGCCGTGCCGACCTTGGCCGCGGGAGCGCTGCGCTCGCCCATGGTGAAGTTGCTGATCATGTAGGGCGCCACGACGAAGCCGAGGACCAGCACCACGAGGACCAGGGAGCGGAGCGAGTCGACCGCGAGGAGCGGCAGCGAGAGGACGAGCAGGCCCCCGGCAGCGACGAGCATGCGCAGGGGGAAGCCGAACCGTTCGGGCACCCCGGCGATCGCCAGCCCGGCGGCGACGCTGCCGACGCCCAGCACCGCGTGGACGAGGCCGGCGATCCCGGCGTGCCCGACAGAGGTGGCCAGGACGCTCGTCCCCGTCTGCACCGAGCCGAAGAACGCCCCTATCAGCCCCTGGGCGAGCATGAGAACCACCAGCGTGGCGCTCAGGACCCGGACCCGCGGCTGGCCGGTGCGACGCGGCGCACGGGCGAGCTCGGCGGTCGGGTGCACGGCGAACGCGCACCCGAAGACCACGAGCAGGACGGCCGCGACGACCAGGCCGGCGCCGGGGTCGGCGACGAGCACGAGCAGGCCCAGCAGGGTCGGCCCGAGGACGAAGGTGGCCTCGTCGGCGGCGCCCTCGTAGGAGAAGGCCGCCTCGACCAGGCGCGGCTGCCTGGCCCCGCTGTTCCGGGTGATGGGGCGCCACCGCACCCGGGCGAGCGGGCCGATCTGGGGCAGGAACGCACCGCTGAGGCCGGCCGTCGCCGCGAGGACGCCGCCCGTGGCGTCGCGGTGGGCCAGCACGACGAGGGCGAGCAGCCCGAGTCCGCCGAGCACGGACTGCACCAGCACGACCGGCCGCTGGCCGATGCGGTCGGACAGGACGGCGGCGACGGGTGAGCAGAGGGCGTTGGCCACGGCCAGCGCGCCGGCGGCGAGGCCCCCCGCGGCATACGAACCGGTCGTGCCGGACACGAGCAGGAGGGCGCCCATCTGGCTCATGGCCAGGGGAAGTCGTCCGACGAACGCGATGACGACGTAGAGGGGTCCGGCGAGGCGGAGCAGGTGGCGGTAGGAGGCGATCGGTGACACGGGGTTCTCGTCCTGGTTCTCTGGCCGCCGGTGCCGGGGCACGGCGGACGGGCGTGCGCCGAACCCACCTCCGAGGCGCACAGGAACCCTGAACATTCCGGGCGACTACCGCAGGCGGACCTCAGGTCGACCGCACCGGACAGGCCAAGTCTACCGGCGAGCGGGACCTGCCCGGGACGTCAGCCGCCGAGCAGCACCGCGGCGAGGGCGACGGCTCCCGGGAGTGCCTGTACGAGCAGGATCCGGCGGCTCGCGGTGGCTGCGCCGTAGAGCCCGGCGACGACGACGCAGACGAGGAAGAACACGCGGAAGGTGAACCGGTGGTCGGCCGGTCCGACGAGCCCCCAGAGGAGGCCGGCGGCGAGGAACCCGTTGTAGAGCCCCTGGTTGGCGGCGAGCGCCCTGGTGGACTCGGCGAACTCCTGGGTCAGCCCGAAGGCGGCCCGTCCCCGCGGGGTCGTCCACAGCACCATCTCGAGGACGACGATGTAGACGTGGATGGCCGCCACGAGGGCGACGAGGACGACGGCGACGGTGCTCACCCCCGCAGCGTGGCAGGTCCGCCCGCCCGCTGTCAGGAGGACACCGTCAGGACGGCGCTGTCCGGACGGCACCATCAGGAGGCACCGTCAGGAGGCACCGTCAGGAGGCCACCGTCAGGGGGTGAGGAGGATCTTGCCGATGTGGCCGCTCTCCTCGAGCTCGCGGTGGGCGGACGGCGCGTCGGCGAGGGCGTGCCGCGAGTGGATGACGGGACGGACCCGGCCGGACTCGATGAGCGGCCAGACGTGCTCACGGACCGCCGCGACGATGGTGGCCTTCTCGTCAGCAGGACGGGCCCGCAACGAGGTCGCGATGACGGCGGCGCGCTTGCGCAGCATCAGGCCGAGGTCGAGCTCCGCCTTCGTGCCACCCTGGAGCCCGATCACGACGAGGCGACCGTTGGTGGCGAGGGCCTCGACGTTGCGGGCGAGGTACTTGGCCCCCATGTTGTCGAGGATGACGTCGGCGCCGGCGCCACCGGTGGCCGCGCGCACCTCCTCGACGAAGTCCTGCTCGCGGTAGTTGACAAGGACCTCGGCGCCGAGCTCGCGGCAGGCTTCCAGCTTCGCGGCCGAACCGGCCGTGACGATGACCCTGGCACCGACCTCCCGGGCCAGCTGGATTGCCATGGTGCCGATGCCGGAGGACCCCCCGTGGACGAGCAGGGTCTGCCCGGGCAGCAGGTTGGCGGTCATGAAGACGTTGCTCCACACCGTGTTGACGACCTCGGGCAGTGCCGCGGCGTCCTCGAGGGAGACGCCTGCCGGCACCGGGAGCAGCTGGCCGGACGGGACGCACACCAGCTCGGCGTACCCACCCCCGGACAGCAGGGCGCACACCTCGTCACCGACGGCCCAGCCCGTGACGTCCTCACCGACGGCGTCGACCGTGCCGCTGACCTCCAGGCCGGGGTAGGCGGAGGCGCCGGGCGGCGGGTCGTAGTGGCCCATCCGCTGCATCACGTCGGCGCGGTTCACGCCGGCGGCCGCGACCCGGACGCGCACCTCGCCGGCAGCGGGCTGGGGGTCGGGGACCTCGGCGAGGACGAGGGCGTCCGCGTCGCCGGGAGTGGGGAGGGTGATGGCCTTCATGGCTCGAGCCTAGGCCGGACGACGGCGGCTGCCCGGTCGAGGTCCTCGGGGGTGTCGACGTCGAGCGCGCTGGGGTCCTCCAGCGGCACCGCGACCGACCGCAGTCCGTCGAGCAGGCGCATCAGGGGGGTGCCCGCCGCGGGCGTGGGGACCGCTGCCCGCAGGGCCGAGGTCCGGTATGCCGCGAGCAACGGTTGCAGCCGCCCGTCGCCGTCACGACCGACCACCGCCTCGAGCTCCGGTTCGGCCCCGAGGGCTGCGGCGAGTCCGGGGGCCGGCCCCGCGGCATACGGCATGTCGCCACCCAGCACGACGACGAGGTCGGTGGCGACGTGGGGGAGGGCGGCGGCGAGCCCGGCGACGGGGCCGCCACCGGGCGGCGTCTCGCGGCACCAGGCGACGACCCTGTGGGTGGATCTGGCGCTGCCCACGCAGATGACCCGCCAGTCGGGAGGCAGCCCGTCCAGGACGTGGTCGAGCACGGTCGTCCCGCCGAGGACGGCCTGGGTCTTGTCGCCACCGAAGCGTGCGCCGGCGCCACCGCAGAGGACGACGGCGGTCAGCGGGGTGGGGGCGGCAGTGGGGTCGGTCACCGGCTCATTGTGGGTCCACCGGCCGGTGCGCGGCTCGTCCACCGCCCGGTGGACGCGCTCGGGGTGCCCCTGCGGCCAGACTGGTCGCATGGAGAACAGCCGGGGGAACCGCAACCAGACCTACCTCAACATCGCCTGGGCACTGACGCTCGTGCTCGTCATCTGGGCGATCGTCGTGGGGAACACCGACGTCCCGTCGTGGACGGTCGCGATCCCGGCCGTCGTCACCGGCTTCTGGTGGGCGTTCGGCCCGGGCGTCGTCGGGGGCGAGGTGCCCGAGGGCCGCAACCGGGAACGCAACCGCGGCCGCTAGCGGGTCCCGGGCGACTGCCGGGGACCACCGTCCGAGCAGGCTGGGGGCGGCCGGGGGCGGCTGGAGAAGACTGGGGCCGTGGCCAGGGCCGGCGCGTCGGTCAGCCTGCGGCGTTGGGCTTGCGGGCCGGGCAGACGTTCGTCGCCACGTACTCGAAGTGCCACCACTCGTTGTCGTAGGCCCGGCAGACGCCGTACTCCGCGCCGTGCTCCTCGAGCCAGGCTGCGACGTTCTCGGGCCGCACGTCCACGGCATACCCCTTGACGTGGGCCGAGGCCAGGGGTGGCAGGACCCACTTGGTCGCCTCGGCGCGTGAGCCGTACTTCGTGACCGCACGGTCGAAGAGCACCTGCTGGTAGCGCTCGCTGCGCCACGCCGACTTGATCTGGGGCGACAGCCCGGCTGCCCGCGCCCCGGCGAACGCCGACGTGAAGGCCTTGGCGGCGGCGGGCTGCATGTTCGTGGTGCCGGGGACCGGTGCCGACAGGGCGATGCTCTTGGTGGGGGCGGGGATCCGGTCCGTGACCACCGGGGCGAATCCCTCTGCAGAGACGTCCTGCGCCGTGGTGGCGGGGGCCGGTGCGGTGGCCCGGGGCGGAGCCGACGTCGCGCCGGACGCGTGGACCGGAGCGGGGGTGTCGCCACGGGTGACCGCGTACGCGGCGGCGCCGGAGACGGCCACCAGCGTGAGGAGGACGACGACGGTCCGACGCAGCCGGGCGCGACGACGCTCGGACATGGGTCTGCTCCCCGCCACCGAACTCACCCCCTCGTCAGCTCCACTATCCCTCGGGCCGAGTGTGCCAGCAGGAGAGCCGAACTCAGCGGACCCCGCCGATCCGTGCCGTCAGCGTCGCGGCCACCCGGCCCACCGCGGCCACGAGGCGCGCGCGCTCCTCCGCGTCGACCTCGTCCCGCGGGAAGGTCAGGGCGACCCCCGCCACGGGGTGGCCGGTGTGGTCGAGCACGGCCCTCGCGACCGAGGACAGGCCGGCGCTGACGGAGTCGTCCTCGACGGCGTACCCGCGGGTGCGGACGGTGGTGAGCTCACGCCGCAGCTCGCTCACCGTCGTGGGCCCGTGGCCGTCGCGCTGGACGAGGGCGTCACGGTGCGGGAAGAGCGCGCGGACCTGCGCGGCGGGCAGCTCGGCCAGCATGGCGAGGCCGCTCGCGGTGAGCGGTGCGGGGAGCCGCACCCCCACGTCCGTGACGAGCAGGGGGCGTCCTGGTGCACGCTCCTCGATGACGTAGAGGACGTCACGGCCGTGCAGCACGGCGAGGTGCGCGTTGTGGGTGGTGGTGTCGACGAGCCGGCCGAGCAGGGGACGGGCGATGCGCTGCAACGGCGCCTGTCGCTGGTAGGCGGACCCGAGCTCGAACGCCGCGACGCCCAGCCCGTACCGGCGCTCCTCCTCGAGGTGCGTGACGAAGCCGTGGTCCCGCAGCACCGCGAGCAGGTGGTAGGTGGTGGACCTGGGCAGTCCGAGCTCACGGGCGATCGCCCCGGCGGGGAGCGGTTCGGTATGGCGCGCCAGCAGGGTGAGGAGCTCGAGGGTGTGCCGGGCGGCGGGGGCGTTGGCCACGCGTCACGCGCCCCAGCGGTACCGGCGTTCGGGGCGACCGGCGGAGCCGTACCGCAAGGAGACCTCGGCCTGGCCGATGCTGCAGAAGTACTCGAGGTAGCGGCGCGCGCTGACCCGGCTCACGCCGACGAGCTCGGCCGCCTCGGTCGCGGACAGGTTGCCGTCAGCGTCGCGCAGGGCCTCCTCGACGAGCGTCGCCGTCTGCGGGCTCATCCCCTTGGGCAGCGCTGCGGCGGGTGCGCTCCCGCCGCGGGACAGCACCCGGTCGATGTCCTCCTGGCCGCGCACCTGGGCGGCGGCGAGCGCATCACGCTGCGCCGCATACCTTTCCAGTCGTTCCCGGAGGTCCTCGAAGCCGAAGGGCTTGAGCACGTAGTCGACCACGCCCTGGCGCAGGGCGCCCCGGACGGAGTCGGCCTCCTTCGCCGCGGTGATGACCATGACGTCGCAGTCGTGCCCGGCGCTGCGCAGCTCGGCGAGCACGTCGAGGCCGAAGGTGTCGGGCAGGTAGAGGTCGAGCAGCACGAGGTCGGGCGTGAGCCGGGCCGCCGCGGCGACGGCATCCGCGCCGGTGTGGCAGGTACCCACGACCTCGAATCCCTCGACGCGGGAGACGAATCCGGTGTGGACGCGGGCCACCATGAAGTCGTCGTCGACGACCAGGACCCGGATCACCGGTGCGCCTCTGCGCGGGTGTCCTCGTGGTCCTCGGCCGGGTTGCCGGTTCCCGCTGGGGCGACCGGGGTGATGCCGAGGTGGGCGACGAACATCGCACCGCCGCCCTCGCTCGTCCCGAGCTGCACCTCACCGCCACGACGCTGGCAGACGAGCCGGGTCAGGGCGAGGCCGATGCCGCGGTCGCCCGACGTGGCTGCCTTGGTGGTGAAGCCGTTGGCGAAGACCTCCTGTGCGACCTCGGGCGGGATGCCGGGGCCGGAGTCGCTCACGACGACCTGGACGCTCGAGGCATCCTGTCGGATCTCGACCTCCACCCACTGGCCCGGGCCTCCGCCGCTCACGGCGTCGATGGCGTTGTCGACGAGGTTGCCGACCACCGTCGCGACGTCCGCGGAGTCGTCGGCCTCGAGCCGGTCGAGCGAGGTCTCCTCGGACACCCGGAGGTCGGCCCGCCGCTCGGACGCCAGGGACGCCTTGGCCATGAGGAGCGCGGAGACGGCGGGGTCGCGGACGCGGCTGTTGACGAGCAGGTCGAGGGACTGGCGGCGTTCGGTCACGGCGTCGACGTAGCGCACGACCTCGTCGTACTCGCCGAGCTGGATCAGCCCGCTGATGGTGTGCAGCTGGTTGGCGAACTCGTGGGTCTGCGCCCGCAGCAGCTGGGTGGTGCTGCGGAACGACCCCAGCTCGCGCTCGAGGTCGGCCAGGGCGGTCCGGTCCCGCAACGTCGTCACCGTCCCAAGGTGCCGGCCGTCGCGGGTGACGCGCATGCGGTTCATGACCAGCACGCGGCCGCGCCGGATCACGACCTCGTCGCGCGGGTCCTCGTCGCCGCCGTCCCCGCCGCCGTCCCCGCTGCGGTCGCCGTCGGGGCCGGTGCCCGTGAGGACGTCGAGGAGGCGCCCCTCGACGCGCAGGTCCCGCAGGCTCATCCCCGCCGCGTGCTCGGGCAGGTCGAGGAGGCGCCGGGCCACGTCGTTGACCAAGGTGATCCGGTCGTGCGGGTCGAGCGCCAGCACACCCTCGGCGATCCCGTACAGGAGCGCCTCACGGTGCTCGGCCAGGCCGGTGATCTCGTGCGGTTCGAGGCCGAGCGTCTGTCGTTTGATGCGGCGGGCGAGCAGCCACGACCCGGCCACGCCGAGGAGCAGGGCGATGCCGAGGTAGGTGAGCAGGTAGGACGAGGCGCCGCGCAGGCGTTCCCAGATCGACGGGAAGTCCTCGGCGATCATCACGGTGCCGAGGTGCTCCCCGTAGTGGCCCTCGGCCACGCTGAGGACCGGCACCTGGCTGACGAGCATGCGGTCGCCGTCGATGTCCATGGTCCCGGACCAGCTCGCCCCGACACCGACAGAACGGGCTCCGAGCGGCAGCGGCCGGGTCTCGAGCGACGGGTCGGTGGAGACCCGCACCTTCTCGTCCTCGTCGGCGATGGTCACGGCCGTGACCCGGGACTGGGTGACCGTCTGGAGGGCGAGCGTGGCCAGGCCGGTGCGCTGCTCGGGGAGGCTGAGGTTGAACAGGACGAGAGGGTTGGTGGCCAGCTGCTCGGCGAGGGCCGACACCCGGCGCCCCTCCACGCGGTTGAACGTCGCCTGGGACTGGGCCAGGGACACCGCGCCGACACTGACCAGGACGACCGCGATGATGCCCAGCTGGAGGAAGAGCAGCTGCCCGGCCAACGTCCGTCGGCGCAGTGCACGCATGACCACTATGAACTCAACCTTCTCTGGTGACACAAGGGCGACGTAGGACGTACCGGACGAGCACGATCATCCCGCTCGACCCCTTCCACGCGAAAGAGGCCTCAACGATGAGAGCTCGATACACCGGTCTGGTTGCCGCGGCAGCCATGGCCTCCACCCTGCTCGTCTCCGCCTGCGGCGCCACCGCCAAGCAGGGCGACGACACCGCAGCCGGCGCCACCGGTGCGGCCGACGGCAAGCCGGCCAGCGGCCTACAGCTCATGGTCCCGAACTCCCCCGGCGGCGGTTACGACACCACGGCCCGCACGGCGGCCAAGGTCCTGGAGTCCGACAAGATCACCAACTCGGTGCAGGTGTTCAACCTCCCGGGTGCCGGTGGCACGGTGGGCCTGCAGCGCGTGGTCAACGAGAAGGGCAACGGCAAGCTGGCCATGCAGATGGGCCTGGGTGTCGTGGGCGCGGCCTACACGCAGAAGTCGAAGGCGACCCTGAACGACACCACGCCGATCGCCAAGCTGATCGAGGAGGCCGGCGCCATCGTCGTGCCGAAGGACTCGCCCTACAAGGACATCAACCAGCTGGTGGCCGCCTGGAAGGCCGACCCCAAGAAGCTCGCCGTGGGTGGCGGCTCCTCGCCGGGCGGTCCCGACCACCTGCTCCCGATGCAGCTGGCGAAGGCGGTCGGCATCGACCCCAAGTCCGTCAGCTACGTGTCCTACGACGGTGGCGGCGAGCTCCTGCCCGCCCTGCTGGGCAACAAGATCGCCTTCGGTGCCAGTGGTTTCGGTGAGTTCCTCGACCAGGTCGAGGCCGGAGAGGTGCGGGTGCTCGCGGTGACCAGCGAGCAGCCGATCGACGCCCTCAAGGACGTCAAGACGCTCAAGGACCAGGGCATCGACCTCGTCTTCACGAACTGGCGCGGCATCGTGGCGCCCCCCGGCATCTCCGACGCCGACAAGCAGGTCTGGATCAACGCCCTGACGAAGATGCACGGCTCGAAGGCCTGGAAGGACGAGGAGGCCAAGCGCGGCTGGACCGACGCGTTCGAGACCGGCGACGAGTTCGGCACCTTCCTCAAGGAGCAGGACACCCAGGTCGCCGACATCCTCAAGGAACTGGGCCTCGCATGAGCCAGCAGCACCCCGAGACGACGGTCGACACCAGCGCTGCCGGCGCTGTCGACGGCACGGGACACGGGACGAAGGACCGCGCGCAGTACGGACTGTGCGCCGGCCTCGGCCTGCTCGGTGCCTACGTCCTGTTCGACGCCAGCCGCATCGGCGCCGTGGCGAGCAGCAACGACCCGGTGGGCCCCAAGCCCATGCCGATCCTGCTCGGGGTGCTGCTGATCATCGTCGCCGTCCTGTATGCCGTGGACGTCGCCCGCGGGGGCGCCGGTGAGGCGGAGGAGGGTGAGGACATCGACCTGGAGACCAGCGTCGACTGGCGCACCATCGGCCTGCTCATCGGCGCCTTCGCGGTCAACGCCGTGCTCATCGAGCCGCTGGGCTGGGTGATCAGCGGGGCCCTGCTCTTCTGGGGCTCCGCGTTCGCGCTCGGCAACCGCCACCACGTCCGCGGTCTCGCGGCCGGGGTGGCGCTCTCGCTCATCACCTTCTACGCCTTCGCGATCGGCCTCGGCGTCAACCTGCCCGCGGGCATCCTGCAGGGAATCCTCTGATGGACAACATCAACAGCCTCATCGGGGGCTTCGGCGACGTCCTGTCGCCGATGAACCTCCTCATCGCCCTGCTCGGCGTCACCGTCGGCACGGCCGTCGGCGTGCTGCCCGGCATCGGACCGGCCATGACGGTCGCGCTCCTCCTGCCGATCACCTACGGCCTCGAGCCGGTCCAGGGACTGATCCTGTTCGCGGGCATCTTCTACGGCGGCATGTACGGCGGGTCGACCACCTCGATCCTGCTCAACACCCCGGGAGAGTCCTCGTCGGTCGTCACCGCCATCGAGGGCAACAAGATGGCCAAGGCGGGCCGGGCCGCCCAGGCGCTCGCCACCTCGGCCATCGGCTCCTTCGTCGCCGGCACCATCGGCACGCTCGGCATCGTCTTCCTCATGCCGCAGGTCGTGAAGTTCGCGATCAGCCTCGGCGCGCCGGAGTACCTCGCGATCATCCTGCTCACCTTCACCGGTGTGACCGCGGTGCTCGGCGCCTCACGGATCCGTGGGATGGCGGCTCTGCTCGTCGGCCTGACGATCGGCGTCGTCGGCATCGACTTCGTCACCGGACAGCAGCGCCTCACCGGTGGCCTGCCGCAGCTGGCGGACGGCATCGACGTGGTCGTGGTGGCCGTCGGCATCTTCGCGGTCGGCGAGGCCCTGTGGGTCGCCGCCCACCTGCGCCGCAAGGCCGGCTCGGTCATCCCCGTCGGGCGTCCCTGGATGGGCCGCGACGACTGGCGCCGCTCTTGGAAGCCGTGGCTGCGCGGCACCGCTCTCGGCTTCCCGTTCGGCGCACTCCCCGCGGGTGGTGCGGAGATCCCGACCCTGCTCTCCTACACCGCGGAGAAGAAGCTCACCAAGCACCCGGAGGAGTTCGGGCACGGGGCCATCGAGGGCGTCGCCGGACCCGAGGCAGCCAACAACGCCTCCGCCGCGGGCACGCTCGTGCCGATGCTCGCGCTGGGCCTGCCGACCAACGCCACCGCGGCGATCATGCTCGCGGCGCTGCAGGGCTGGGGCATCGAGCCCGGACCGCTGCTCCTCACCAAGGAGCCGGCCCTCGTCTGGGCCCTCATCGCCAGCCTCTTCGTCGGCAACCTCATGCTGCTGCTGCTCAACCTGCCGCTGGCACCGGCGTGGGCGAAGCTGCTCCAGATCCCTCGTCCCTACCTCTACGCCGGCATCCTCTTCTTCGCCTCCATGGGTGCGTATGCCGTCAACTCCCAGCCGTTCGACCTGTGGCTGCTGCTCGTGCTGGGCCTGATCGGGTTCGCGATGCGGCGCTTCGGTCTCCCGGTCCTGCCGCTCATCGTCGGCGTCATCCTGGGGCCGCTCGTCGAGCGCCAGGGGCGTCGCGCCCTGCAGCTCACGGGTGGCGACCTCTCCGGTCTCATCGGTGGTCCGGTCGCGTGGTTCTGCTACGCGCTCATCGTCATCGCGATCGCCTGGCCGTTGGTCAGCCTGGTCCGCGGTCGCCGTGGCCGTCGAGGCCCCGGAGGCGGCGACGCCGGGGGCGACGGGCCCGAACCGCTCACCAATGCCCGCGCCGGACACAGCTTCAACTCCTCGGAGGCCTGACATGACTGTTCTCGTGGGCTTCGTGCCCAACGCCCTCGGCGAGGCGGCGCTCACCGCGTCCGTCGCCGAGGCCCGTCGCCGCGGCGAGCGGCTGCTCGTCGTCAACATGTCCCGCGACGACGTCCTGGTGGACGCCCGCCGCGCCGGCCAGGACCAGCTCGACCGGGTCCGCCGTGACCTCGACGAGCTGGACCTCGAGTTCGAGGTGCGCCAGATCGCCGAGGGTGGCGACGCGGCCGAGGTGCTGCTCGACGTGTCGGAGCAGGAGGAGGTGTCGGTCATCGTCATCGGCCTGCGCCACCGCACCCCGGTCGGCAAGCTGCTCCTGGGCTCGGCGGCACAGCGGATCCTGCTCGACGCGCACTGCCCCGTCCTCGCGGTCAAGGCAGGCTGAGCCCGTGAGCGACCAGACGACCGACCAGACCGGCATTGCGACGGCCGACCTCTACGACGAGCACGGCGAGGCCCTCCAGTCCTGCTCGGTGCAGCTGCGCCACTACGGCGGCCGGACCGTGTTCCACGGCACCATCAGCACGATCCGGTGCCACCGCGACAACGCGCTGGTCAAGGCGACGCTGAACGAGCCCGGTGAGGGCAAGGTGCTGGTGGTCGACGGGGGTGCGTCGCTGGAGTCGGCCCTCATGGGTGACCTCATCGCCGCGGCCGCAGTGGCCAACGGCTGGGCCGGGGTCGTCATCCACGGCGCCGTCCGTGACGTGGTGGCCCTCCGTGGGCTGCCGATGGGGACACTGGCCCTCGGCTCGAACCCCCGCAAGAGCGCCAAGGACGGTGTCGGGGAGCGCGACGTGGTCGTGAGCTTCGGTGGTGTCGACTTCGTGCCGGGTCAGACCCTGTGGGCCGACGAGGACGGCATCCTCGCCACGAGGGCCTGACCGGACGGGTCCCGACTCCGGACCTCCGCGGCGACGGTGGTGCGAGCCGGGTGCGGGCGCCCACCCCTCATGGGCGCCCGACCCCCTCGGACGGGGCGGGGTGCGAACCCCTCCCCGCCTCACGGACGGACCTGCGGCCACGAGGGCCAGTCCTCCGCGAGTCGTGAGTCGGCCACCTCGCCGACGGCGGTCACCGGGACCTGTCGCACGCTCCAGCCGGCTCCGCGGTCGGTGCTCACGTGCAGCGTGCCGTGCGTCCACGTGCTCGCGGCCAGGGGCGGGTCGGAGCCCTCCCAGCCGACCGGCACGACGTAGTAGGCGAGGGTGTCTGCCGTGCTCACGTCGCACATGACCACCCGGACCGGCTCCCTGGTGGCCAGGACGTGCCGGCCTCGGGACCCGTCCGGTTCGACCCAGCGCGCCTCGTAGCTGAAGTCCACGCCGTTGGGGTCGGTGAACGTGTCGGCATACCCCCACAGGACCGAGCCGCGGTCGGCGGACCAGTGCTGGTTGTCCACGTCCAGCGGCGCCACCGTCCGCCTCGCCAGGTCCACGACGCAGAGCAGGCCCCCGAGGCAGCGCGTCGTCGTGAGGCCGGGACGGGGACGGACGAAGGCGTGGGAGCGCAGGTCCGTGAGGTCGACGGGATCCGGCAGGCGCGGGTCGAGGACCTGCGCCCGCCCGTCGGCGCCCTCGAGGTAGAACCGCCCGTCGGACAGGAAGTCCAGCCGCACGTAGCCGTTCGAGGGCAGGACCCACGTCCGCGTGAGGTCGTGGGTGACGACCTGCACGGCACTCCCGCACCGCCCGCTGGTGGCCGGGCTGGTGCCGTTGCACCGGGTCCACAGCTCGGCCGTCACGGACGGTTCGCCGGGTGCCTCGGTCTCGAGGACCAGCGAGCCGCGGGGGTTGCGGAAGATGTCCGCGACCTGCTGGTCGTGGACGCTCGGGGCGGCGGGCAGCGTGGTGGGACGTCCCGGTCCGAAGGTCGAGAGGGCCACGGCGACGGCGACGACCAGCGACAGCACTCCCACGAAGGAGCGCCGCGCCCGCCGGCGACGTGCGGCGACTTCCACCAGGTCGTCGAAAACCGGGGGTTCGAGGCGCTGCTCGAGCTGGAGGGTCAGGCTCCGGATGTCAGGCATGCTCGTGCTCCTCCACCTCGGTGAGCAGCAGCGACAGCTGCTCCCTGGCCCGGGACAGCCGTGACTTCACGGTGCCCTCGGGGATGTCGAGCTCCCTGGCGACCTGCAGGACGGAGCGGTCCGCGACGTAGTGCAGGACGGCGACGGTGCGCAGGTCCGGGGCGAGGGTGGCCAGGGCGGCGACGAGGGCGACATGGTCGGGACCGAGCTCCAGGGCCATGGCGGGGCCGGGCACCTGTCCGCCCCGTCGTTGCACGATCGCCAGGTGGCGCCAGCGGTTGCGCAGCTGGTTGAGGGCCACCGTCCGCAGCCACGCCTCCGGGTTGTCCAGCCTGGCGAAGCGCCGTCCGAGGCCGATGGCCCGGACGAACGCCTCCTGGACCGCGTCCTCCGCCTCGGCCTGGTCGCCGCTCAGGGCGAGCATCTGCACGACGAGGCGGCGGTACGACGCGGCATACACGCGTCGGACGGCGTCCTGACTGTCCATCGCCCACCTCGGCTCTGCTCCTGATGCTGACACCTGGACGACACCTGGGCGACCCCTTTGGTTCGCGTGACCCGCGGCGCCCCCCGTTCGGTCGGTCGTGGCACCAGGCAGCTACGTCTCGCATCCGAGACGGTATGCCGCCCGCAGGACTCCTGTGGGGGCCCTGCCTCCGCTGTGATGGGGGGATGACCACCACTGCACCCCTCTCCGGCGCCGAGTCCTCCGTCGCCACGGTCACCGTCGGGATCGACGCGCTGTCCTTCGAGGACGTCGTCGCCGTCGCCCGCCACGACGCCCCGGTCGAGCTCTCGCCCCAGTCGCTGGAGGAGGTCCGTCGGACCCGTGCCGTGATCGAGGCCCTGGCCGACGACACCCAGGCGCACTACGGTGTCTCGACCGGCTTCGGCGCGCTGGCCACCCGGCACATCCCGGTCGAGCTCCGTGCCCAGCTCCAGCGCTCCCTGGTCCGCTCGCACGCCGCCGGCTCCGGTGCCGAGGTCGAGCGCGAGGTCGTGCGGGCCCTGATGCTGCTGCGCATCTCGACGCTGGCCACCGGACGCACCGGCATCCGCGAGGAGACGCTGACGACCTACGTCGCGATGCTCAACGCCGGCATCACCCCGGTGGTCCACGAGTACGGCTCGCTCGGCTGCTCCGGCGACCTCGCTCCGCTGTCCCACTGCGCGCTCGCCCTCATGGGGGAGGGCGTGGTCCGCGACGCGGACGGCGAGAAGATGCCCACGGCGGAAGCCTTCGCCGCGGCCGGGATCACCCCGGTCGAGCTGCGCGAGAAGGAGGGGCTGGCCCTCATCAACGGCACCGACGGCATGCTCGGGATGCTCGTCCTCGCGATCACCGACCTGCGGATGCTGCTCAAGGTCGCCGACGTCACCGCTGCGATGAGCGTCGAGGGCCAGCTCGGCACCGACGACGTCTTCGCCGCCGACCTGCACGCCCTGCGCCCCCAGCGCGGCCAGGCGCTGTCGGCCTCGAACCTGCGCAAGGTCATGCAGGACAGCGGGATCCGCGACAGCCACCGCGACCCCGAGGCCTGCACCCGGGTCCAGGACGCCTACTCCCTGCGCTGCTCGCCACAGGTCGCCGGCGGCGTCCGCGACACCGTCGAGCACGCCGCCACGGTGGCCGGGTTCGAGCTGGCGTCGGCCGTCGACAACCCGGTCGTCACCCCTGACGGCAGGGTCGAGTCCAACGGCAACTTCCACGGGGCACCGGTCGCCTACGTGCTCGACTTCCTCGCCATCGTCGCGGCCGACCTCGCCTCCATCTCCGAGCGACGGACCGACCGCTTCCTCGACGTCTCGCGCAACCATGGGCTGCACGCGTTCCTCGCCGACGACCCCGGCGTCGACAGCGGCTACATGATCGCGCAGTACACCCAGGCCGCGATCGTCTCGGAGATGAAGAGGCTGGCCGCCCCCGCCTCGGTCGACTCGATCCCCAGCAGCGCCATGCAGGAGGACCACGTGTCGATGGGCTGGTCCGCGGCCCGCAAGCTGCGTCGCTCGGTCGACGGCCTCACCCGCGTCCTGGCCGTCGAGCTGCTCACCGCGGCGCGGGCCCTCGACCTGCGGGCCCCGCTGACGCCGGCTCCAGCCACGGCTGCCGTCGTCGCCGCCCTGCGTGCGGCCGGCGCCCCTGCCCCGGGCACCGACCGGTTCCTCGCCCCCGAGATCGAGACCGCGTTCCAGCTCGTCGCCAGCGGCGAGGCCCTGGCCGCGGCCGAGGCCGTCACCGGCCCGCTCAGCTGACCCCACGCCATACCCCGCCTGCCCCACCAGCCCGCCCCACCAGCCCGCCCCACCAGCCCCGAACTGCACCGAAGGAGAACGACATGGAAGGCGCTCGTCCCGTCCGCTCACCGCGCGGCACCCAGCTGACCCACGCCACCCACTGGGGCGCCGAGGCGCCGTTGCGGATGCTCATGAACAACCTCGACCCCGAGAACGCCGAGCGTCCCGACGACCTGGTCGTCTACGGCGGCACCGGCCGTGCGGCCCGTGACTGGAAGTCGTTCGACGCGATGGTCCGGACCCTGTCGACGCTCAAGCAGGACGAGACCATGCTCGTGCAGAGCGGCCGTCCCGTCGGGGTCATGCAGACCCACGAGTGGGCGCCGCGCGTCCTCATCGCCAACTCCAACCTCGTCGGCGACTGGGCCACCTGGCCCGAGTTCCGCCGGCTCGAGCACCTCGGGCTGACGATGTACGGCCAGATGACGGCCGGGTCGTGGATCTACATCGGCACCCAGGGCATCGTCCAGGGGACGTACGAGACGTTCGGGGCGATCGCCGAGAAGCGTTTCGGGGGAACGCTCGCCGGCACGCTGACGCTGACCGCCGGGTGCGGCGGCATGGGCGGCGCCCAGCCACTGGCCGTCACGATGAACGAGGGCGCCTGCCTCATCGTCGACGTCGACGAGTCCCGGCTGCGCCGCCGGGTCGAGCACCGCTACCTCGACGAGGTCGCCGACTCGCTCGACGAGGCGATCGACAAGGCCGTCGCCGCCAAGAACGAGCGTCGCGCCTGGTCCGTCGGCGTCGTGGGCAACGCCGCGGAGGTGTTCCCCGAGCTGCTGCGCCGCGGGGTGCCGATCGACATCGTCACCGACCAGACCTCGGCGCACGACCCGTTGTCCTACCTGCCCGAGGGCATCGAGCTCGGCGACTGGCACGAGTACGCGGACAAGAAGCCCGAGGAGTTCACCGACCGCGCCCGCGAGTCGATGGCCAGGCACGTGCAGGCGATGGTCGAGTTCCAGGACGCCGGCGCCGAGGTCTTCGACTACGGCAACAGCATCCGCGACGAGGCCCGGCAGGGCGGCTACGACCGCGCGTTCGAGTTCCCCGGGTTCGTCCCGGCCTACATCCGCCCGCTGTTCTGCGAGGGGAAGGGCCCGTTCCGCTGGGCCGCGCTCTCGGGCGACCCCAAGGACATCGCGGCGACCGACAAGGCCGTCCTCGACCTGTTCCCCGACAACGAGCGGCTGCACAAGTGGATCCGCGGCGCCCAGGACCGGATCGCGTTCCAGGGCCTGCCCGCCCGCATCTGCTGGCTCGGCCAGGGCGAGCGCGACAAGGCCGGGCTCGCGTTCAACGAGCTCGTCCGCACCGGTGAGGTCAGCGCGCCTCTGGTCATCGGCCGCGACCACCTCGACACGGGTTCGGTGGCCAGCCCCTACCGCGAGACCGAGTCCATGCTCGACGGCTCCGACGCGATCGCCGACTGGCCCCTGCTCAACGCCCTCGTCAACACCTCCTCGGGTGCGAGCTGGGTCTCGATCCACCACGGTGGTGGCGTCGGCATCGGTCGTTCGCTGCACGCCGGCCAGGTCTCGCTCGCCGACGGCACCGAGCTGGCCGCGCAGAAGCTCGCCCGCGTGCTGACGAACGACCCCGCCATGGGCGTCATCCGGCACGTCGACGCCGGGTACGACATCGCCGAGCGCACCGCTGCCGAGCAGGGCGTCCGCATCCCCATGCGCGAGGGCTGACCAGCCCGTCCACGACCTACGTCAGGCGACGTATGCCGCGTGGTGACCACGCGGCATACGCTCGCTGGACGGGGGTGAGGGCACTGGGACGACAGGCACGGTTCGAGGCGGTCCGCCGGCCTGCCCCGGCACCGGTGGTCGCGGCCCTCGTCGGGGCCGTCCTCGCGCTCGGCGCCTGCACGGGCTCGACGTCGAAGGCCGCCGGTGCGGTGACGTCCGGGCCGAGCGTGGCGGTGGCCGGCAAGGGCAGCTCGACCTATGGCACCTCGACGGTCGAACCCCCGACCCCCTCTGCGCCGGTGCCCACGGTGGGCGACCCGGCGACGACCTTCACGTTCGCCGTCATCCCCGACACCCAGCCCGAGGTCAAGGCCGACGACCCGCGGACGGACACCCGGATCGCGTGGCTCGTGCAGCACCGCGACCAGCTCAACCTCCAGTGGGTCCTGCACAGCGGCGACGTCCAGGACTGGGACACCCCGGACCACCAGCAGTGGGTCAGCATGAGCACACGGTTCAAGGCGCTGGGGGCTGCCGGGATCCCGTTCATCGCCTCGCCCGGCAACCACGACACCGCGGCGGTCTGCGAGGGCGGTTCGGCCTGCCCCGGTGCCGACACCGCCGCGACCGTCCGCGACACGACCCTGTGGAACCAGTACTACCCGCCGAGCTATTTCGGCTTCACCGGACTGGCCGAGCCGGGGAAGTCGGACAACGGCTACCGCACGTTCCGCGCGGGCGGGGTGGACTGGCTCGTGCTCAGCCTCGAGCTCTGGCCGCGACCCGAGATCGTGCAGTGGGCCACGGGGGTCGTGGCCGCGCACCCGAAGGACAACGTCATCGTGCTGACCCACATGTTCCTCGAGGGCGACGGGTCGATCTCGCAGACCAACGGCGGGTACGGCGCGACCAGTCCCCAGCAGCTCTGGGACGCGCTCAAGCCGTACCCGAACGTCGTCATGACCTTCTCGGGCCACACCGGCCAGGTCGTGAGCGAGACGACCCCGGCCGCCGACGGCCACCCGGTCGCGATGTTCCTGCAGGCCATGCACGCCCCCGACACCAACCCGGTGCGCCTCGTCACGGTCGACACCGCCACCGGGACGGTCACGACGCAGGTGCGGGCCAGCTACGACCGGTCCAGGCCACCGGGGCAGCGCGACGTCGAGGAGGTCTACCCCTACTCGCGCACCCTCAGCGGTATGCGGTTCGTCCGCCCCTGAGGGGGCACCGGGACCGGATCGGTCAGCCGGCTGGCTCGGTGACGTCGGCCACCTGCGCGCCCAGGGCCTCGACGATGTCGTCCGCCTGCGCGGTGGCCGCCACCCCGTGGGCCCCCGCACCGATCGACACGAGCCGGCCGGCCACCGTCGCGTCGGCGACGACCGGCCAGGCGGTGGTCGAGCCGAACGGCGTGATGGTGCCGCGCTCGTAGCCGGTGACGTCCTTGGCCGTGGCGGCATCGGGCATCGACATCCGGTTGACACCGAGCAGCGCCCGCAGCTTGGGCCACGAGATCTCGCGCCCGCCCGGCACGAGCACGAAGAGGTAGTCGTCCTCGGCCCGGCGCACGACCAGCGTCTTGATGATGTCGTGCGGTTCGACGCCGCGGGCGGCAGCGGCCTCCTCGAGGGACCCGACCCGCCCGTGCCTGGTCAGGGTGTGCTCGATCCCGCTGTCGGCCAGCGCCTGGGCCGCGCGCTGGGCACCGTCGTCACTCATGGAGCCAGCCTAGGTCTCCTGCCGCCGGGGCGGGGGTGCCATGCTGGGGCGGTGAACGAGCGCAACGTCCTCGGTGGCGACCTGGAGCCCTGCGGCACCGAGCCCATGACCGGCTTCTTCCGGGACGGGTGCTGTCGCACCGGCGCCGAGGACCTCGGCAGCCACACCATCTGCGCGGTGGCGACCGCGGAGTTCCTCGAGCACCAGCGCGGTATCGGCAACGACCTGTCCAACCCGATGCCCGAGTACGGCTTCCCCGGCCTGGTGCCGGGGGACCGCTGGTGCGTCACGGCCCTGAACTGGGCCCGGGCCTTCAGCGACGGTGTGGGTGCTCCCGTGGTCCTCGCCTCCACCCACGAGTCGGTGCTGACCCTGGTGCCGCTCGGGGTGCTGCAGCAGCACGCGGTCGACGTGCCCTCCGACATCAGCTCGCTCGAGCCGTAGAAGTCTCCCATCCGAGACACATTGCCGGTGTCGCCCCGGTCGGCGCCGGCCCGTGGGGTGTGGAATGGTCAGGTCGTCGGTCCGAGGCCGACCAGCCAGCCGAGCACCGGAGTCGAGAGGGCAGCGTGAGCTTCGAGTCGATGTGGGCCGACCTGCAGCCCGTCGGGCGCAGTGCGGCCTCCGGTGGCTACCGCCGCTTCGCCTGGACGCGCGAGGACCACGACCTTCGCGAGTGGTTCGCCGCGGAGGCGACCCGCCGTGGACTCGACCTCACCGAGGACCGGATGGGCAACCAGTGGGCCTGGTGGGGCGACCCCGACCAGGCGGTCCGCGACGGCGACAAGGGTGTCGTCACCGGCTCCCACCTCGACAGCGTTCCCGACGGCGGTGCCTTCGACGGTCCACTCGGTGTGGTGAGCGCCTTTGCCGCCGTGGATGCGTTGCAGGGCAACGGGTTCGCCCCGCGCCGCCCCATCGGCATCGTCAACTTCGTCGACGAGGAGGGTGCGCGCTTCGGTGTCGCGTGCGCCGGCTCCCGCGTCATCACCGGGGCCATGACGGCCCGCCGGGCCCGTGGCCTCACCGACGCCGACGGCACCTCGATGGCCGACGCGCTCGCCGCCGCCGGGCGCGACCCGCACCAGATCGGCCGCGACGACGAGACGGTCGGCAGGATCGGGGCGTTCGTCGAGCTGCACGTCGAGCAGGGGCGAGGGCTCATCGACCTCGGCCAGCCGGTGGCCGTCGGCACGGACATCTGGCCGCACGGCCGCTGGCGGCTCGACTTCCCCGGCGAGGCCAACCACGCCGGGACCACGCGCCTCGAGGACCGCCAGGACGCGATGCTGGGGTTCGCCGGGGCCGTCCTCGCCGCCCGCGAGGCCGCGATCAACCACGGGTGCGTGGCGACGGTGGGCAAGGTCGCCGTCGTCCCGGGCGGCGTCAACGCCGTTCCCAGTGCGGTCACCGGCTGGCTCGACGCGCGCGGCGCCAAGCCCCGCGCCGTCCGCCGTGCGGTCGCCGACGTGCAGGGCATGGTCGAGCAGGCCGGCGGCCACGTGACGGAGGAGTCCTGGACGCCGTCGACGCCGTTCGACCCGTCCCTCTCGGCGCGGATCGCGACCAGGCTCGGCGGCATACCGGCGCTCGGCACCGGTGCCGGGCACGATGCCGGCATCCTCGCGAACGCCGGGGTGCCCACGGCGATGCTCTTCGTCCGCAACCCCACGGGCATCTCCCACTCGCCCGCGGAGCACGCCGAGACCTCCGACTGCCTCGAGGGCGTCGCCGCCCTCACCGCCGTCCTCGAGGACCTCGCCGGGGAGGCCGGATGACGACCTACTGGGCCGAGCACGCCTGGCTCCCCACGGGACTGGCGACCGACGTGCGGTTCGAGGTGGTGGAGGGGCGGTTCGTCGCCGTCCACCGCAAGGCGCGCCCCGCCCCGGGGGACGAGCGGCTCCACGGCGTCGTCCTCCCCGGGCTGGCGAACGCGCACAGCCACGCGTTCCACCGCGCGCTGCGCGGCCGCACGCACGTCGACGGCGGCAACTTCTGGACGTGGCGCGACCAGATGTATGCCGTGACGCGGCACCTCACGCCGGACACGTACTTCGCCCTCGCCAGGGCGGTCTTCGCCGAGATGGCGCTGGCCGGCATCACGGCTGTCGGCGAGTTCCACTACCTGCACCACGCACCGGGCGGCAAGCGGTACGACGACCCCAACGCCATGGGTCACGCCCTGGTCTCCGCCGCCCAGGAGGTGGGGATCAGGCTCACGTTGCTCGACACCTGCTACCTCGCCGGGGGGCTGACGGGTGACGGGCACCTGCCCCTCGACGACGTCCAGGTGCGCTTCTCCGACGGTGACGTCGACGCGTGGGCCGCCCGGGTCGCGGCCCTCGAGCCGGGCCTGACCACCCGCATCGGGGCGGCGGTGCACTCGGTGCGAGCCATCCCGCGCGACCAGCTCGAACCCATGGCGCAGGTGACCCGGGGACGCATCGTGCACGCGCACGTCAGCGAGCAGCCGGCCGAGAACCTCGCCACCCAGATGTTCTACGGCGCCACCCCCACCGCGCTGCTCGCCGAGGCGGGTCTGGTCAACGAACGCTTCTCCGCGGTCCACGCGACCCACCTCACCGACGAGGACGTTCGCCTCCTCGGCGACGGGCGGGCGACGGCCTGCTTCTGCCCGACGACCGAGCGCGACCTCGCCGACGGGATCGGCCCCGCCCGCACGCTCGCGGACCACGGGGTGCGGTTGTCCCTCGGGTCCGACCAGCACGCGGTGATCGACCCGTTCGAGGAGCTCCGCGGCCTGGAGATGCACGAGCGGCTCACGAGCAACGAGCGTGGCCGGTTCACCGGGGACGAGCTCCTGCGAGCCGCCGGCGTCGACGGGTACCGCAGCCTCGGCTGGAACGACATCGGCGACATCGCCGAGGGGCAGGTCGCCGACTTCGTCCTCGTGCGCACCGACACCGTCAACACGGTGGGATCCAAGGCGGCCCAGATCCTCTACAGCGCAACGCGATCCGACGTCGACCTCGTCGTCGTGGGGGGCCGCGCCGTCGTGCGCGACGGCGCCCACGAGCTCGGGGACGTCGCAGGCCTCCTCTCGAAGGCGCTCGCCGACGTCAGGGAGCACCGGTGAGCAGCACCGTCGTCACCGGGATCGGTGAGCTCCTCACGTGCGACGGGATGGACGGGCCGGTCGGCGGTCGCCTGGGGCTGCGGCACGGAGCGGCCGTGGTCGTGGAGGACGGACTGGTCGCGTGGCTCGGCACTGCGACCGACGCCCCGGCCGCGGACCACCGGGTCGACGTCGGTGGGCGCGCGGTCATCCCGGGGTTCGTCGACTCGCACGCGCACCTCGTCTTCGCCGGGGACCGCGGCGAGGAGTTCGCAGCGCGGATGGCGGGGACGCCCTACGACGGCGGTGGCATCGGTGTCTCCGTCCGGGCGACCCGGGCCGCCACCGATGACGAGCTGAGGGCCCTGGTGGCCGCCCGGTTCGCCGAGATGCGGGCCCAGGGAACGACCACCGTCGAGGTCAAGAGCGGCTACGGCCTCACGGTGGAGGACGAGGTCCGCGCCCTGCGCATCGCCTCGGAGTTCACGACCGAGACGACGTTCCTGGGGGCGCACGTGGTGCCCGCCGAGTACGCCGCCGACCGCGCGGCATACCTCGAGCTCGTCACCGGGCCGATGCTCACGGCGGCGGCACCGCACGCGCGGTGGGTCGACGTGTTCTGCGAGCCGCACTCGGCCCACGCCTTCACCGCGGAGGAGGCGCGCGCCGTCCTGCTCGCCGGGCGGGAGGCCGGGCTGGGGCTGCGCGTCCACGGCAACCAGCTGGGTCCGGGCCCGGGTGTCCAGCTCGCCGTCGAGCTCGGCGCCGCCAGCGTCGACCACTGCACCCACCTGTCCGACGACGACGTCACCGCCCTCGCCGACGCGGCGGGCACCACGGTGGCGACGCTCCTGCCCGGCGTGGAGTTCTCGACCCGGTCGCCCTACCCGGACGCCGCCGGCCTGCTGCGTGCCGGTGTCGACATCGCCCTCGCCACGGACTGCAACCCGGGCACCTGCTACTCGTCGTCGATGCCGTTCGTCATCGCCCTGGCCGTCCGAGAGATGGGCCTCACCCCCGGTGAGGCCGTGTATGCCGCGACCGCCGGCTCGGCGAAGTCGTTGCGCCGCAGCGACATCGGACGGATCGTCGTTGGTGGGAGGGCCGACATCACCGTGCTCGACGCCCCCTCGCACGTGCACCTGTCCTACCGCGCCGGCGTGCCCATCGCGCGGGTGCTGGACCTCTCCGGCGCGTCCACGGGGGTGGCGGGATGAGCGGGCCCGAGCCCGCCCCCGAGCTCGTCGAGGTCGCGCACGCCTGCTTCGACTTCGCCCGGCACGGCGACACCCCGCGCCTGCTCGCCTACGTCGCGGCCGGGGTGCCGGTCGACCTCACGGACGCGAGCGGCAACACGCTCCTGATGCTCGCCGCCTACCACGGTCACGCCGATGCCGTGCTCGGCCTCGCGGCGGCCGGCGCCGACGTCGACCGGACCAACGACCGCGGTCAGACGCCGCTGGCCGGGGCGGTCTTCAAGGGTGAGGACGAGGTGGTGCAGGCCCTGCTGGAGCACGGCGCCGATCCCGACCTCGGGACGCCGAGCGCCAGGGCCACGGCGGCGATGTTCGGTCGCGAGGACCTTCTCGCGCAGTGACCGCCAGCCGACCTCGGGAGGCCAACCGCTCCAGGTCGCCAGCCGGTCCCGGTCGCCAGCCGGTCTACGACGCCAGTCGGTCACGTCGACGGGCGGCAGGGGCGACGCCGTCGGCACCGTTGACCTCGGCCCACACGGCGTCGAGCGACAGGCCGAGGACGTCCGCGATCGCCGCGATGGTCGGGAACGCCGGTGTGGCGACGCGTCCCGACTCGATCTTGCGCAGCGTCTCCGGCGAGAGGTGGGCGTCGAGAGCCGTCTCGAGCATCGGGCGGTCTCCTCGGGCCCGACGCAGCAGGGCGCCGAGACGCTGCCCGCGTTCGACCTCGGCGGGGGTGAGTGGCAACCTGACCATGGTCGGATACTAATACCGGGATACCCTTACCGGGATAGTTATTGGATGTTCCGGAAAGGCCGCGCATGATCGAGATCCTCAGCCCCACCCAGCTCGTCCGGGCCAGGGAACCCGGTGCCCTCGTCGCGGACATCCTGCAGACCCTGAGGTCGCGCAGCGCGGTCGGGACCAACCTGCTCGACATCGACCGGTGGGCCAAGGCGATGATCCTCGAGGCCGGCGCGGTGTCCTGCTACGTCGACTACGCACCGTCCTTCGGACGCGGTCCCTTCGGCCACCACATCTGCACCTCGGTGAACGACGCGGTGCTGCACGGCCTCCCGCGCGACCTCGTGCTGGCGGACGGCGACCTCGTCTCGCTCGACCTCGCCGTGTCGCTGGGCGGGATCGTCGCGGACTCGGCGATCAGCTTCGTCGTCGGTGACTCCCAGCCGGCCGAGAGCCTGGCGCTCATCGACGCGACCGAGCGGGCCCTCGCGGCCGGGATCGCCGTCGCCGGCCCGGGCGCCCGGATCGGGGACCTCTCCCACGCGATCGGCTCGAGCCTCCGGGCGTCCGGCTACTCGGTCAACACGCAGTTCGGCGGCCACGGGGTGGGTTCGACGATGCACCAGGACCCGCACGTCGCGAACGCCGGTCGGCCCGGACGTGGCTACACCCTGCGCCCCGGGCTGCTGCTGGCACTCGAGCCGTGGGTGATGGCCGACACCGACGAGCTGGTCACGGATGCCGACGGGTGGACGCTGAAGAGCGCCACCGGCTGCCGGACCGCGCACAGCGAGCACACCATCGCGATCACCGAGCACGGCGCCGAGATCCTCACGCTGCCGCGGGTGGCCAACTGAGGGACGTCTGACGCGGCGCTGGTCGTGTCGCCGGTCGCGGGGTCCGGACGCCTGTCAGGCCTCGCCGTCCTGCATGGCCTGGGGGAGGTGGCCGGCCGACTTCTCGTAGTACTGGGCGGCCTTGCGGGTCATCGCGACCTTGGCGGCGCCGGCCGCCAGCCCGGTGAGGGCGGCGAACGCGACCGCGTCCTTCCACGGCGTGCGCGGGTCGCGGGGGTCCAGCGTCGAGTCCTTGCCGGCCTTCTTCCAGATGGTCGTCACCAGCTTGTTCGCGACGATCCCGGCCAGCACCGCGGATCCCGTTCCCATGATTCTCCACACCATCGGGCCCATGTCGTCCTCCAGTCGTCGTGCAGGTCGCAGATCTCTGCGCTGTCGTCCTGTCCAGCCTTGCACAGGGTGGAGTAGCCTGCAGACGTCACGACAGGGGAGCGCGCAAGCGCTGAGAGTGCGGCCCACCGCAGACCCTCACACCTGATCCGGTTCGCACCGGCGTAGGGAGTCGAGTTCTCACGCACCTGTCGGCCGTCGTGCCTCTTCGGTGCGCTGGTCGGCAGGGGCAACCCCCTCGGAATCCAACGGATCCTCGGGAGGCACGACCATGAGCACCACCAACACCCCCGCCGGCTCGCCCGGCACCAGCACCACCAGCACGGCCACCACCAGCACGCCCGACGCCAGCACCGGCTCCACTGGCACCGGCGCCACGACCCCCGCCCGCCGCGGCAGTATCCGTGCGAGCGGCTCCCTGTTCGGGTGGCGCACGGTCGACCTGCTGACCGTCGCCTTCCTCGGCGCCGCGTTCGGCATCGCCTACTGGGGCTGGGGCCTCGCCTACGGCGGCCCGGCCGACCTCCTCGGCAAGGCCTTCCCACCCCTGCAGGGCGTCACCGCCGCTCCGTGGCTGATGGCCGGGGTCGTCGGTGGCCTCGTGATCCGGCGTCCCGGCGCAGCCCTCCTGTGCGAGGTCATCGCCGCGCTGGTCTCGATGCTCCCCGGCACCCAGTGGGGTGCGTCCACCCTGGTCTCCGGCATCCTCCAGGGCGCGGGCGCCGAGATCGCCTTCCTGCTCCTCGGGTACGGCGCCTTCGGCCTCGGTGCGGCGGCTCTCGCCGGTGCCCTCAGCGCGCCCCTCGAGGCGGTCTACGAGTGGCAGGTCTACTGGACCGACTGGGGCATGGACTACAAGCTCCTCTACGGCGCCATCCTCACTGTGTCGGGAGCCGTCATCGCCGGCGGCCTCGGCTGGCTGCTGACCCGGGCGCTGGCCAAGGCCGGTGCCCTCGGCGCCTTCCCGGTCGGTCAGGAAGTCAGGGAGACCCGCGCTGTCTGACCTCGCCGGCCGCGTGCTGACCCCCGGTGACGTCCCCGTCGCCGGGGGCGCAGCCGGACGCGTCGAGGTCCGCGACCTCACGTGGCGCCCGTACGGCCGCCGCGAACCCGTGCTGCGCGGGATCGACCTCGTCGTCCCTGCGGGTCAACGCCTGCTGCTCGTCGGCCCCAGCGGGTCGGGCAAGTCCACCCTCCTGCGTGCCCTCGCGGGCGTGCTCGAGGTAGCCGACTCCGGTGAGCTCAGCGGTTCGGTCCTGCTCGACGGGACCGAACCGGGTGCCCGGGCCGGTGCCGTCGGCCTGGTGCTCCAGGAGCCCGGGGCGGGCGTGGTCTCGGCGACCATCGGGCGTGACGTCGCCTTCGGCCTGGAGAACACGGGTGTGCCGCGCGCGGACATGCCGGACCGCGTCGCCTCCGCGCTGGCGGCCGTGCACCTGACGATGCCGCAGGACACCCCCACGCACGCGCTCTCGGGTGGGGAGCAGCAACGCCTCGCGCTCGCCGGCGCGCTGGCCCTGGAACCCGGGCTGCTGCTCCTCGACGAACCGACCGCGATGCTCGACCCGGTCAACGCGGCCTCCGTCCGGGAGGTCGTCGACGAGGTGACGCGGTCCAGGGGCCTGACCACGGTCGTGGTCGAGCACCGGCTCGGGCCGTGGGTCGACTTCGCCGACCGGCTCGTCGTCCTGGACTCGGCGGGCAGGGTCGTCGCCGACGGCCCACCGGGCCGGGTCCTGGCCGACGAGGGCGAGGCCCTTGCCGCCCAAGGGATCTGGGTGCCCGGCGTCGCCGATCCCGATCCCATCCCGGTCCCCCCGGGGACGTTCGGGCCGGGCCGGCTCGGAGCGCACGTGGTGGCCCTCGACGCGGTCGACCTGCGGGTGGAGCGTTCGGTGCGTCGTCTGGACGGGTCGACCCGCACCAGCGTCGCCGTCGACGCCCAGTGGCTGCAGGTGAGAGCGGGTGAGTCACACGCCCTCATCGGCCCCTCGGGCGCGGGCAAGTCCACGCTCGTGCTCGCGCTCGCCGGGCTCGTGGACCGGCAGGGTGGTCAGGTGCGGGTCCACCCCGAGCTGGCGGTCGAGGGAGGTCGTGACCCTCGCGACTGGTCCACGAAGGACGTCGCCCGGACCCTCGCGTGGGTGCCGCAGTGGGCCAGCTCGACGCTGGTCGCCTCCACGGTCCTCGACGAGGTGATGACGACCTCCCGTGCCCTCGGCCTCGTGGAGTCCGAGGCCCTGGCCCGGTGCCGTGCCCTCCTCGGAGTGCTCGGGCTCGGGCACCTGGAGCAGGCCGATCCCCGTCACCTCTCCGGCGGCGAGCAGCGACGCCTCGCGATGGTGTCGGCCGTGGCCCACCAGCCCGCGGTCCTGCTCGCGGACGAGGCCACGGTCGGCCAGGACCGCAGGACGTGGGCGGCGGTCGTCGGCATCCTCGAGGCGTTGCGGGACGCCGACTCGGCCGTGGTCGTGACGACCCACGACGACGGGGTCGTCGACCGGGCGGACCGGGTCACCACCGTCAGCCGTCCCGCGCAGCCACCGAGCCCGCCCACGCCGCGACGGCCGCTGGTGGCGCGAGCCGGCCCCCTGGCCCTGCTCGCGGGGTCGCTGCTCGCCATACCGGCCGGGGTCGTGTCGCCGCACTGGCGCACGAGCCTTGCGGTCCTGGCCACCCAGCTGGTCCTCACCGGCCTCGCCCTGGCCGCCCCGGGGCGCGGGCCCCGGCCCAGGGGCCGGGCTGCCGGTGTCGCCGTGCGGATGGTGCCCGGCCTGGTCGGGGCGGTCTCCGTCGCGTGGTCGACGTGGCTGCTCGGCACCCGCGACCTCGACGTCGTCGCGACGGCCGGCCTGCGCGTCCTCGTCATCGTGCTGCCGTCCGCGGTGCTGATCCGGTACGTCGACGCCGACGCCCTCGGTGACCACCTCGCCCAGCAGCTGCGGCTCCCCGCACGTCCGGTCGTCGCGCTGGCTGCCGCCCTCCAGCGCGTGCACACGTTCGGCGACACCTGGGCCGAGATCGCGCGCGCTCGCAGGGTGCGGGGGATCGCCGCGACGGCACGGTCCCCGCGGTCGGTCCTGGACGAGGTCTGGGCGCTGACCCTGGGCATGCTCGTGCGCTCGCTCCAGGCGGCGGCGGTGCTCGCCGTGGCGATGGACGCCCGCGGGTTCGCCACGGCGTCGCGGCGTACGTGGGCGCACGCCGCACCCTGGGGGCTCGCGGACAGCCTCGTGCTGGTGCTCTCGCTCGCCCCGGTCGCCGTCGCGCTGCTGGCGGTCTAGCGCTGCCCGGGCGCGTCCGGTGCCGTCAGCGCTTCTCGCAGGCGATGCCGTCCTTGTCGCGGTCGCTCTTGGTGTTGAGCTTGTAGGTCGCCGCGCTGACGGTGAAGCTGGTGACCGGCTTGGTCGACCCGCTGACCTTGTCCTTGGCGCCGGGCCTGCCGACACCGTGCTTGTAGACCTTGTTCAGCTCGGTGCAGTTCTTGTAGGCCTTCGGCTTGGGGGCGGCCTCGGCCGAGACCGACGTCGCGATGACGAAGCCGCTGGAGAGCAGGGTGGAGGCGACGAGGGTGGCGAGGGCGGAACGGGAGCGCATGCGCGCACTCTCGCAGCCGGCCGGGTACGAAGCAGGCCTTTTCGCCACCTTCCGACCCTCCCCGCGGACAACCTCGGCCGGACGGCTGACCATCCCGTGGGACTTGCCGTGACCTGCCCGACGGCCGTGGAGGTGGGCCTCTAGCCTTGACCGGTGGACTGGACCGACTACGACGCTGCCCTCTTCGACCTCGACGGGGTGCTGACCCCGACCGCCGAGGTGCACATGCGGGCGTGGGACGTCATGTTCAACGACTACCTCCGCAGCCGGGACGAGGGCCGCGACGAGGACCCGCAGCCCTACACCGAGCAGGACTACTTCGACTTCGTGGACGGCAAGCCGCGCTACGACGGCGTGCGCTCCTTCCTCGCCTCGCGCGGCATCAGCCTTCCGGACGGCACCCCTGACGACGCCCCCGAGCTCGAGACCGTGTGCGGCCTCGGCAACCGCAAGAACGCCGCCTTCTCCGCGGTGCTCCGTGACGAGGGCGTCACCCCCTACCCGGCCTCGGTCGCCCTCCTGGACCACCTGCGCGAGCGCGGCACCGCCGTCGCCGTCGTCTCCTCGTCCCGCAACGCCCCGGCCGTCCTCGCCGCCGCCGGCCTCGCCGACCGCTTCGAGGTCGTCGTCGACGGCCAGGTCGCTGCGGCCGCCGGCCTCCCGGGCAAGCCGGCCCCCGACACCTACCTGTATGCCGCGGAGCAGCTCGGCGTGAGCAAGGAGCGTTCCGTCGTGCTCGAGGACGCCCTCTCGGGGGTCCAGTCCGGACGGGCCGGGGACTTCGGGCTCGTCGTCGGGGTCGACCGCGGTGCCGGCGCCCAGCCCCTGCTCGACGGTGGCGCCGACGTGGTCGTTTCCGAGCTCGACGAGCTGATCGCTCGATGAGCGACTCCGGCACCGGCCACGGCGGCGCCCCGACGACCACCCCCGTCGACCCGGTCGACCGCACCCGCTTCCCGGTCGACGAGTGGGCCTGGACCGAGACGGCCTTCTCCAACGAGGACCTCGGCGTCACCGAGACGGTGTTCGCCGTCGCCAACGGCTACCTCGGCATGCGCGGCAACGTCGAGGAGGGTCGCGAGACCCACGCCCACGGCACCTTCATCAACGGGTTCCACGAGACCTGGAAGATCCGGCACGCGGAGGAGGCCTTCGGCTTCGCCCAGACCGGCCAGACCATCGTCAACGTCCCGGACGTCAAGACGATCAAGCTCTACGTCGACGACGAGCCGCTGCTCCTCTCGGTCGCGGACCTCGAGCACTACGAGCGGTCGCTCGACTTCGCCGACGGGGTGCTGCGCCGGTCGCTCGTCTGGTGCACGCCCTCGGGCAAGCGGGTCAAGGTCGAGTCGCGACGCATGGTGTCGTTCGAGCAGCGGCACCTCGCGGTGATGACGTTCGAGGTGACCCTCCTCGACGGGGACGCCCCGATCGCGATCTCCTCGCAGGTGCTCAACCGCCAGGACGGCCAGGACGAGTACTTCGTGAAGTCGGCGGCCATGGGTGCCGGGTTCGACCCCCGCAAGGCCGCCAAGTTCACCGAGCGGGTCCTGCTGCCGCAGAGCCACTGGTGCAGCGAGCGCCGGGCCATCCTGGGCTACCGCTGCGCCAGCTCGGGCATGACGGTCGCCGTCGCCGTGGACCACGAGATCCGCACCGACAACGTCTTCGAGGAGCTGGCGCACGCCGAGGAGGACCTGGCCAAGAAGGTCTACCGGGTCACCGCCAAGGAAGGCGTGCCGATCACGATCACCAAGGTCTCGGCATACCACTCCTCGCGCGGGGTGCCCGTGCGCGAGCTGGTCGACCGCGGCCGGCGCACCCTCGACCGCGCGCGGGAGGCCGGTGTCGAGGAGCTGTTCGCCGAGCAGCGGCGCTGGATGGACCGGTTCTGGGCGGACTCGGACGTCGTGGTCGACGGACACCCCGACGTGCAGCAGGCGATCCGGTGGAACCTGTTCCAGCTCGCGCAGGCCTCGGGTCGCGTGGAGCAGGCCGGCATCCCGGCCAAGGGCGTCACGGGCTCGGGGTACGAGGGCCACTACTTCTGGGACACCGAGACGTACGTGCTGCCGTTCCTCAGCTACACCTCGCCGTGGATGGCTCGCGGTGCGCTGCGGTTCCGCTACCAGATGCTCCCGGCCGCACGGCGTCGTGCGCGCGAGCTGTCGCAGTCCGGTGCGGCCTTCCCGTGGCGCACCATCAACGGCGAGGAGGCCTCGGCCTACTACGCCGCGGGCACCGCGCAGTTCCACATCAACGCCGACATCGCCTACGCCCTCTCGAAGTACGTCAGCGCCAGCGGTGACGAGGACTTCATGATGCGCGAGGGGATCGACGTCCTGGTCGAGACCGCGCGGATGTGGGCCGACCTCGGGTTCTGGTTGGGGCGCAAGGAGCCTCGCTTCCACATCCACGGGGTGACCGGTCCGGACGAGTACACGACGGTCGTCAACAACAACCTCTTCACCAACGTCATGGCGCGTGACAACCTGCGCCAGGCCGCCCGGTGGTCGGACATCCTGCGCGAACGGCGACCGAACGACTTCGCCCGCATGATGGCGCGGCTCGAGGTGGACGACGCCGAGATCGAGGAGTGGCGGCACTGTGCCGAGGGGATGCACATCCCCTACGACGAGGCGATGGGCGTGCACCCCCAGGACCAGCACTTCCTCGAGCGAGAGGTGTGGGACCTCGCGGCGACGCCACCGGACAAGCGACCCCTGCTGCTGCACTACCACCCGCTGGTGATCTACCGGTTCCAGGTCCTCAAGCAGGCCGACGTCGTCGCCGCGCTCTTCCTGCAGGGCGACCTGTTCACCGTGGAGGAGAAGCGCGCCGACTTCGAGTACTACGACCCGATCACGACGGGCGACTCGACGCTCTCGGCGGTCGTGCAGTCGATCATCGCCGCGGAGGTGGGCTACCAGGACCTCGCCCTGCGGTACTTCCACTCCGGGCTCTACGTCGACCTCGCGGACCTGCACCGCAACGCCGCCGACGGCGTCCACATCGCCTCCTGCGGCGGTGTCTGGAACGCCACCGTCTACGGGTTCGGCGGCATGCGCGACCACAACGGCACGCTGACCTTCGACCCGCGCCTGCCGGCGAGCTGGCCGCGGCTGGAGTTCCGGCTGCGCGTGCGCGGCAACCGGGTGCGGGTGGAGATCCTTCCGGACCAGATCGCGTTCACCCTCGTGGAGGGCGACGGGCTCGAGTTCGTCGTGCGCGGCGAGCGGGTCCGGGTCGACCCGGGTGAACCCACCGTCGTCGCGCTCGAGGACCAGGGCCCCGTGATCACGCGGGAGCTCGGCAGCATGCCGGTCGTGGGCCGCGGCGACGAGCACGAGATGGTCTACACCGCCGGCGTCCCCGACCCGCGCAGCCGCAAGCGCACCGACGACAACAAGCCCGGCTGACCCGGCCGCCGGACGTCCGACCCCGACCCCGCTTCGTCGTGTCGGGGGGCCTGCCGGGGGTGTGCCGCCAGCGCACCACCACGCGAACCCGTGGCCGACGCGGTGCCGGCCCCCGGCGGCATACGGGCGGGAACAAAGTCTGCACGCACGAAGTTGAGCCTGATGAACTCAAGTTTGGGTGCTCGGATTTGCACCCACCGGGACGTCGTCCTAACTTGAGTGGAGGCAACTCAACCCGGTACCCATTCCCCAGCACCACAGGAGCATCCCCATGGCACGTGCGGTCGGCATCGACCTCGGAACCACCAACTCGGCTGTCGCCGTCCTCGAGGGCGGCGAGCCGACCATCATCGCGAACGCGGAGGGCGGTCGCACGACCCCGTCCGTCGTCGCGTTCTCCAAGGGCGGTGAGGTCCTGGTCGGCGAGATCGCCAAGCGCCAGGCCGTCACCAACGTCGACCGCACCATCCGGTCGGTCAAGCGCCACATCGGCACGGACTGGAAGTCCCCCGAGATCGACGGCAAGACGTACACCGCCCAGGAGATCAGCGCCCGCATCCTGCAGAAGCTCAAGCGCGACGCCGAGTCCTACCTCGGGGAAGACGTGACCGACGCCGTCATCACCGTCCCCGCGTACTTCGACGACCACGAGCGCCAGGCCACCAAGGAGGCCGGTGAGATCGCGGGCCTCAACGTCCTGCGCATCATCAACGAGCCCACCGCCGCGGCCCTCGCGTACGGCCTCGACAAGGGCAAGGAGGACGAGCTCATCCTCGTCTTCGACCTCGGTGGCGGCACCTTCGACGTGTCCCTCCTCGAGGTCGGCAAGGACCCGGAGGACGGCTTCTCCACCATCCAGGTCCGCTCCACCAGCGGTGACAACAAGCTCGGTGGCGACGACTGGGACGAGCGCATCGTGTCCCACCTGCTCACCACCGTGAAGAACACCTCCGGTGTCGACCTGTCCAAGGACAAGATCGCCATGCAGCGTCTGCGCGACGCGGCGGAGCAGGCCAAGAAGGAGCTCTCGTCCTCGACGAGCACCAACATCTCCCTTCAGTACCTCTCGATGTCGGAGAACGGCCCGATCCACCTCGAGGAGACCATGAGCCGCGCCCAGTTCGAGCAGCTCACCAAGGACCTCCTCGACCGGACCAAGCAGCCGTTCCAGAACGTCATCAAGGACGCCGGCATCTCCCTGTCCGAGATCGACCACGTGGTCCTCGTCGGTGGCTCGACCCGCATGCCCGCCGTGAGCACCCTCGTCAAGGAGCTCACCGGTGGCAAGGAGCCCAACAAGGGCGTCAACCCGGACGAGGTCGTCGCCGTCGGTGCGTCCCTGCAGGCCGGTGTCCTCAAGGGTGAGCGCAAGGACGTCCTCCTCATCGACGTCACGCCGCTGAGCCTGGGCATCGAGACCAAGGGTGGCCTGTTCACCAAGCTCATCGAGCGCAACACCGCGATCCCGACCAAGCGCTCCGAGGTGTTCTCCACCGCCGAGGACAACCAGCCGAGCGTCCTCATCCAGGTGTTCCAGGGTGAGCGCGAGATCGCCCAGCACAACAAGCAGCTCGGCACCTTCGAGCTCAGTGGCATCGCGCCGGCCCCCCGTGGTGTGCCCCAGGTCGAGGTGACGTTCGACATCGACGCCAACGGCATCGTCAACGTCTCCGCCAAGGACCGTGGCACCGGTGCGGAGCAGAAGATCACCATCTCCGGTGGGTCTGCCCTCGCCAAGGAGGACATCGAGCGGATGATCAAGGAGGCGGAGGCCCACGCGGACGAGGACAAGAAGCGCCGCGAAGAGACCGAGGCCCGCAACACCGCCGAGCAGCTCGTCTACTCGACGGAGAAGTTCCTCACCGACAGCGCCGACAAGATCCCGGCCGACGGCCGTGGCGACGTCGACGCCGCCCTCGCGGACCTCAAGGAGGCCCTCAAGGCCGACTCGGGTGCCACCCCCGAGGACATCTCGGCGAAGTCGTCGAAGCTCTCCGAGGAGTCCCAGAAGCTGGGCACGGCGATGTATGCCGCCGCGGCCGAGTCCGACCAGGCCGGCACCGCCGGTGACGGTGCGGGCTCCGGCGACGGCGCCCCGGCCGGCGACGCCTCGTCCGACGACGACGTCGTGGACGCCGAGGTCGTCGAGGACGACGAGGAGAAGAAGTGACGGAGCGCAGCTCCTGGCCCCAGGGCACCGAGGAGGAGGTGGGCGCCGGCCAGCAGGCCGGGCCCACCGCCCCCGAGGCGTCCCCGCTCGAGGGTGACGTGGTGCAGGAGTCGGGCGCCCAGGCCTCCGACGCCTCGGACGACCAGCCCGAGGGCGCCGCAGAAGGCCACCCCGACACCGCCCTCGCGGCGGAGCGGCTGGTCGACCTGCAGCGCCTCCAGGCGGAGTACGTCAACTACAAGCGTCGCGTCGACCGCGACCGTGCGGTCGTGCAGGAGCGCGCCGCCCGGTCCGTCATCGAGGCGCTGCTGCCGGTCCTCGACGACATCCACGCGGCCCGCGAGCACGGCGACCTCGAGGGCGGCCCGTTCTCCTCGATCGCGGACAAGCTCGAGACCACCCTGGGCAAGTTCGGGCTCGAGCGGTACGGCGCCGTGGGCGAGGAGTTCGACCCCTCCCTGCACGAGGCGCTGATGCACACGGCCTGGCCGCAGGACGGTTCGGTCGCCTCGACCGGGTCGACCACCGTGGTCCAGGTGCTCCAGCCCGGCTACCGCGCCGGCGAGCAGGTCCTGCGCGCGGCGCGTGTCGCCGTGGCGGACCCCGAGTGACCGAGGCCAGACTGCACGACACGGCGCGGGAGCCCGGGACGACACCTGTCCCCGGGCTTCCGCCCACCGCCACCGACTGCTGAGAGGAGGACCCGGACATGGCCAGCCAGGACTGGTTCGAGAAGGACTTCTACGCCATCCTCGGCGTCCCCCAGGATGCTGACGACGCGGCGATCAAGAAGGCCTACCGCAAGCTCGCCCGCAAGCACCACCCCGACCAGAACCCCGGGGACGCGGCCGCGGAGCAGCGGTTCAAGGACATCGGCGAGGCCAACTCGGTGCTGTCCGACCCCGAGAAGCGCCGGGAGTACGACGCCGTGCGCCAGATGGCCCGCGGCGGGGCCCGCTTCACCGCGGGTGGCCCCGGTGGGGCTGCCGGTGGCGGCGGGTTCGACGACGTGTTCTCGTCGATGTTCGGCGGTGGTGGGGGCGGCCAGCGCGTCCGCTACTCCACCGGCGGTGGCGGGGGCCAGCCCAACCTCGAGGACCTCTTCGGCATGTTCGGGGGCGGTGGCGCTGCCGGCCAGACGTATGGCGGCAGTGCCGGTTTCCGGGCACCGACCGGGCCGCGCAAGGGCGGCGACCTGACGGCCCGCACCAGCCTGTCCTTCCGTGACGCCGTCGCGGGTTCCACCGTCACCCTGGGCGTCACCGGCGGGGGCCAGATCACCACGCGGATCCCGGCCGGCGTCAAGGACGGCCAGAAGATCCGGCTGCGCGGCAAGGGCCAGCCCGGCGACCGCGGGGCCGACAACGGCGACCTCATCCTGACCATCTCGGTGGAGAAGCACCCGGTCTTCAGCAGGGACGGCGACAACCTCACGCTGGACCTGCCGGTGACGTTCGCCGAGGCCGCCCTGGGTGCGACCGTCTCGGTGCCGACCCTCACCGGCGACCCGGTCAAGGTCCGCATCGCGCCGGGCACCCCGAGCGGTCGGGTGCTGCGGGTCAAGGGCCGCGGGGTCCAGGTCAAGGGCACGCCCGGTGACCTGATGGCCCGCGTCGTCGTCGTGGTGCCGCAACGGCTCTCCGACGAGGCCCGTGAGGCGGTGGAGACCCTGCGGTCGCAGGACGAGGGGCACGACCCGCGCGCCGAGCTCTTCGAGAACGCGGGACGGTGACCCGTCGTGGTTCCCGTGGTCCCGGGCTCCGGCTTCTCGCCTGACGACGACGCGCCCGTCTTCGTCATCTCGGTGGCGGCCACCCTCGCGGGGATGCACGCGCAGACCCTGCGGCAGTACGACCGGCTCGGCATCGTCAGCCCGTCGCGCACCCGCGGTGGCGGCCGCCGCTACTCCGGGCGTGACGTGGCGCTGCTGCGTGAGGTGCAGCGGCTCTCCCAGGAGGAGGGCATCAGCCTCGCGGGCATCCAGCGCATCCTCGAGCTCGAGCACCAGGTCGAGATGCTGCGTTCCCGGGTCCGGGAGCTCACCGACGAGGTGGCTGGGTTGCGGGTCGCGACCCGCGGCACGTTCGGCTCGCGGGTGTTCGCCGTCGGGCCGACCGGCGACGTGATCGCGGTCCGGGCGGGGGAGCGCCCCCGCAGCGGCCGTTCCCAGGCCCTCGTGGTCTGGCGACCCAGCCACCGCAGCTGAGCGGACGGACCGCGTTGCAAACGTGCTGGGCGCGTCGTGGCGGCGGCGCATCACGGCGGTGGGGGCACGCGGCATACTCGGGCCTGTGAGCGAGCACCTGTTGGTCTTCCCCGACCGTGACACCGCCGACGAGGTCGCCGCCGAGCTGACCGAAGAGGGGTTCAGCGGGGTGCGGGTCGTCCGGGAGGCGCTGGCCGGCGAGGACGACTCCGAGGCCCACGAGTGGGCCGTGCACGTCGTGGAGGAGATGGTCGCCGACGAGTCGGGGCCGGTCGAGGGTGGGCTGCGCGACCGGTTCCAGGCGCTGGCCGACGACCGTGGCGGCTGGTACGACCCCGAGCCGACGCCGCGCGTGCTGTAGTCCACATGGCCGGCGCAGGAAGGCGGGACGAAGGGCCTGTGCAGCACAAGGTTGAGCGGAATAGACTCAACTTTGGAGCGGTTGTCTCCGAAGAACAGTCAGACCGAACCACCAGGAGCACCCAGGCATGGATCTGAAGCCCACCGCCAAGGTCGCCGAGGCCCTCGCGCTCGCCCAGCGTGCGGCGCAGTCCGCCGGCCACCCCGAGATCACCCCCGACCACCTCACCAGCGCCCTGGTCCAGCTCGAGACCGCGCAGGCCGACGTCCTCCTCCAGGCCGCCGGCACCGGGGCCGGTCACGTGCTGGGTCAGGCCGACGCCCGTCTGCGCACCCTGCCCACGACGACCGGTGCCACCCAGCCGCCGACCTTCGGTCGCGAGGCGGTCGCCGTCCTCCAGCAGGCCGACACCCTCATGCGCGCCAAGGGCGACACCTACCTCGCCGGCGACATCCTCCTGCTGGCGCTCGCCGAGACCGGTCACCTCGCCGCGATCGAGAAGCGCGGGGCGAAGGACATGGAGGCGAAGATCGACGCCCTGCGGGCTGGCCGCAAGGTCAGCAGCGAGACGCCCGTCGAGGGCGGGGAGGCGCTGGAGAAGTACGGCGCCGACCTCACCCAGGCGGCCCGGGACGGCAAGCTCGACCCGGTCATCGGTCGCGACTCGGAGATCCGCCGGGTCGTGCAGGTGCTGTCGCGGCGGACGAAGAACAACCCGGTCCTCATCGGTGAGCCCGGTGTCGGCAAGACCGCCGTCGTCGAGGGGCTGGCCCAGCGCATCGTCGACGGCGACGTGCCGGAGTCGTTGCGCGACAAGCGGTTGATCAGCCTCGACCTGGCGGCGATGGTGGCCGGCGCGAAGTACCGGGGTGAGTTCGAGGAGCGGCTCAAGGCCGTCCTCGAGGAGATCAAGGCGAGCGACGGACAGGTCGTGACGTTCATCGACGAGCTGCACACGGTCGTCGGTGCCGGAGCCTCGGGCGAGGGCGCCATGGACGCCGGCAACATGCTCAAGCCGCTGCTGGCCCGTGGTGAGCTCCGGCTGGTCGGGGCGACGACGCTCGACGAGTACCGCCAGCACATCGAGAAGGACCCGGCCCTCGAGCGCCGGTTCCAGCAGGTCTTCGTGGGCGAGCCGAGCGTCGAGGACACCATCGCGATCCTGCGCGGGCTCAAGGAGCGGTACGAGGCGCACCACAAGGTGGAGATCGAGGACGCCGCGCTCGTCGCGGCGGCCAGCCTGTCCGACCGCTACATCAGCGGACGCCAGCTCCCCGACAAGGCCATCGACCTCGTCGACGAGGCGGCTTCCCGGCTGCGCATGGAGATCGACTCTTCTCCGGTCGAGATCGACCAGTTGCGTCGTGCCGTCGACCGCCTGCGGATGGAGGAGCTGCACCTCACCCGCGAGACCGACGACGCCTCGGTCGAGCGCCTCGAGAGGCTGCGCAAGGACCTCGCCGACAAGAGCGAGGAGCTCGCGGCGCTCAACGCCCGCTGGGAGTCGGAGAAGTCCGGGCTCAACCGGGTCGGTGACCTCAAGTCCCAGATCGACGAGGCCCGCAGCCAGGCCGAGCGCCTGCAGCGCGAGGGTGACTACGAGGGTGCGTCCAAGCTGCTCTACGGCGACATCCCCGCCCTCGAGAAGGCCCTCGTCACCGCGCAGGAGGCCGAGGGCAGCCGCGCACTCGCCCTGCGCGAGGGTGGCGGCCAGCCCGAGGAGCTCATGGTCAAGGAGCGCGTCGGCGCCGACGACATCGCCGAGGTCATCTCGGCGTGGACCGGCATCCCGGCCGGGCGGCTCCTCCAGGGCGAGACCGAGAAGCTGCTCTCGATGGAGTCGATCATCGGTTCACGGCTGATCGGTCAGGGGGCGGCGGTCGAGGCGGTCAGCGACGCGGTCCGCCGGTCGCGGGCGGGCCTGTCGGATCCCCACCGCCCCACCGGCTCGTTCCTGTTCCTCGGACCCACCGGCGTCGGCAAGACCGAGCTCGCCAAGAGCCTGGCCGACTTCCTCTTCGACGACGAGCGGGCCATGGTCCGCATCGACATGAGCGAGTACTCCGAACGCCACTCCGTCGCCCGGCTCATCGGCGCGCCTCCCGGGTACGTCGGGTACGAGGAGGGCGGTCAGCTCACCGAGGCGGTCCGCCGTCGCCCCTACTCCGTCGTCCTCCTCGACGAGGTGGAGAAGGCGCACCCCGAGACCTTCGACATCCTGCTGCAGGTCCTCGACGACGGGCGGCTCACCGACGGCCAGGGCCGGACTGTCGACTTCCGCAACGTCATCCTCGTCATGACCAGCAACCTCGGCAGCCAGTTCCTCGTCGACCCCACGATGGAGGAGTCGGCCAAGCGTGAGGCCGTCATGGGAGTGGTGCGGGCCAGCTTCAAGCCCGAGTTCCTCAACCGGTTGGACGAGGTCGTCATCTTCGACCCCCTCAGCTCGGAGGAGCTCACCCACATCGTCGAGCTGCAGGTGCGTGAGCTGGCGAGTCGGCTCGTCGACCGCCGGATCAGCCTCGAGGTGACGCCTGCCGCTCGCGAGTGGCTGGCGATCACCGGTTACGACCCGGCCTACGGCGCCCGTCCGCTGCGCCGGCTGGTGCAGAAGGAGATCGGCGACCGGCTCGCGAAGGCAGTGTTGTCCGGGCAGGTCCGTGACGGCGAGGCCGTGGTCATCGACCGCGACCCCGAGACCGACCACCTCATCGTGCGCGGCCAGGACTGAGCCCGCAGACTGTGCCCATGAGCGAGGACGACCGGGGCAACCCGGGGGAGCGCGGTCTCGACCGACGCCCCGACGGGGTGGACGACGCGACCGTCGAGGCGGTCGGCAAGCTGAGCGAGGCGTTCGAGACCATCGAGGAGGTGCGTGGCCGGCTCTACGGCCTGCACCGCCTCACCGGGTCGGCCGACCTCGCCCTCGGCGAGGCGTGCGAGCTGCTGCGCAAGGCGGGCCACGGCGACCTCGCCGACCGCCTCGAGACCGAGCTCGTCGGCCGCAACTTCATCCAGGGGCGCTGGACGTTCCAGCTCGTCGAGGAGTTCGACGACGGCTACTACGCCGACTTCCAGCGGCTCGAGAAGGTCGTCCGCGACGAGCTCATGGACGGCCGCCGGCACGTCTTCGAGGCGGAGATGAAGAGCGACCGCCGCACCGACGGGCGAGCCGGCCACGCCGCCACCCCCGGCTGAGCGAGCGGCACACGATCAGGGGTATGGCGCGTGGTCACCACGCGCCATACCCCTGCCTGGTGGGGTGGGATCAGCGGATCGGACGCACCACGTAGGGCATGACACCGGACTCGTTCCTGGAGAAGGAGCGGATGCGGATGTCCGGGCCGCTCACCCGGTTGGCCTCGGCGATCTTGCCGTCACCGATGTAGAGGGCGACGTGGTGGATGCCGGAGGCCGTCTTGCTCGAGTTGGACCAGAACACCATGTCGCCGGCCTTGAGCTGGGAGATGGCGACGCGCGGGCCGGCGGAGTACTGGCTGCGGGAGGTGCTCGACAGGGTCAGGCCGGCGCCCTTGTGGAACACGTACTCCATGAAGCCGGAGCAGTCGAAGCCCACCGTGTTGCGGTCGTCGATCCCGCTGGGGCTGCAGCAGATCCCGCGGGTCGGGCCGTTCGCGTTGCCGCCACCCCAGGAGTACGGGTACTTGCCGAGCATCCCCTTGGCTGCGGCGATGGTGGCCTTGACCTTCGCCGACTGACCGGTCGCCGGGGGCGGTGTCGTCGTGCCGGCGCAGAGCGGGGCGACGAGGCCGTCGGAGCCGGTCTTGACGAAGGCGTCACTGACGTAGCCACCGGCCTTGAGCTTGTCCCAGACCTTGCTGGTGCCGTAGGTGCCGGAGACCTTCTCGCCGTAGGTCTGGCAGGTGATGGTGATCTTCGCGCCGTCGGCCCGGGTGCCGACGACGCCAGAAGCGGTGGTGGGTGCGGAGCGGACCTTGAGTGCGGCGCCGCTGGTGTTGACCGTGCCGGTCGCGCTGCCCGCGGCCTGGGCCGCGACGGTCCCGACCAGCGGGACGCCGACCAGGATGACGGAGGCTGCGGCGGTGGCCAGTCGGCGACGCCGGGTGCTGAGAAGCTGCATGTGGTTCCCCCTCGGGTGTCGGCCGACGCGGTGCCGGCTCGACCGGAACGCTAGGAGCGGCGGGTCGCCCTGACCATGGGGAGCAGTCCCCGCCAAAGTCGCCTCCCCTGGTTCCCCGGGCGCCCGCTCCCGGCGCGCGGACCCACCGAACGGGCGGGGTCTGCGCGTCCCGTCCGGCTGGCGCTGTCGTGGCGGTTACCGTTGCCCTGTGCGCCACACCCCTGCCCTCGCCGCCGCCGGACTCGTCTCGATCCTGGCGCTCACCGCGTGCTCCGGGGGTGCGGACAAGGCAGCGGCCGAGCAGCCGCCGGCCCAGCAGCTGGCGGCCGCCCGCGCGGTGCTGGAGAAGAGTCCCGCCGTGACCTTCACCCTCGAGTCGGCGGGGCTCCCCGGCAAGGCGGTCGGCGTCTCCGGAGCCAAGGGCACGGGCCTGTTCACCCCGCCGTCGTTCCAGGGCACGCTCAACGCCTCGATCAAGGGCGTCACCGGGACGGTCGAGGTGGTCGCGGTCGAGAAGGACGTCTACATGAAGTTCTTCACCCCGACCTTCAACAAGATCGATCCCGCGACCTACGGCGCCCCGAACCCCGCGCAGCTGTTCAACAAGGACACCGGCATCACCGCGCTCATCACGAAGACGCAGACCCCGGCGAAGGCGTCGACGGTTCGTGACGGGGCCGACGTCCTCAACACCTTCACCGGAAAGCTCCCCGGCGATGCCGTGGCCGACCTGCTGGTCATCGGCGACCGCAAGGGCACGTTCGACGTGACCTACGGCGTGACCCAGACCGGCAAGGAGCTGCGCAGCGTGGTCATCAAGGGCCCGTTCTACGCCGGCGCCACCTCGACCTACACGCTGCACCTCACGAGCCTGGCCAAGGCCGTTGCGATCACCCGCCCCTAGGGCGCTGCTGGCCACCGCCTCGGTGGCCGTGGCGCTCGCCGCGGCCGACACCTATGTCGTCGTGCTGGCCCTGACCGACATGATGACCGGCGTCGGCCTGGGCATCGACGCTTTGCAGAAGGCGACCCCGATCATCTCGGGCTTCCTCCTCGGCTACATCGCGGTGCTGCCCCTCATCGGCCGCCTTGCCGACCTGGCTTCGAGGCAACGGATCCTGTTGGCCTGCTTGGCGATCTTCGTCGTGGGTTCGGCCGTGACGGCCCTCGCCGTCGAGCTCCCGGTGCTCGTGTCCGGCCGGGTCCTCCAGGGCATCGGCGGTGGAGGCCTCGTGCCTGCCACCCTGGCCCTCGTGGCCGACCTCTGGCCGGCCGACAAGCGGGGTATGCCGCTGGGTGTCGTCGGTGCCGTGCAGGAGCTGGGGAGCGTCCTGGGTCCGGTGCTCGGCGCGGTCGTCCTCGCCGTCTCGGACTGGCGGATGATCTTCTGGCTCAACGTGATCGCCGGGGTCCTCCTCGCCCTTGCCGTCGTCGTCGCTGGTGGCGAGAGGCCGGCCCGGCCACGCGCCATACCGCTCGTCCTGGGGTTGCTCGCGCTCGTGGTGACAGGAGTCGCGCTGGCCGCGCCCGCGCGGCTGGTGACCGACGTGTCGCTGGGGGTGCCGTTCGTGCCGTTCGGTGGCTCGACGTCCCGGCTGGCCACCCCGATCGGGGTCGTCGCGCTGGTCCTCGTCCTCGCCTGGCTGGCGGTCAGCGCGCGAGGCTGGTGGGCCGTCGTCGGCCGCGCGGACGTACCCGGCGCGCTGCTCCTGGGCATCGCGCTGGGCAGCGTGGTGCTGACGTTCGCCGCGAGCGACCCCGAGCGTGAGGTCGTCGGCCCGCTGGGGTTCGCGCTGCTCCCCCTGGGGGCGCTGGCCTTCGGGCTCTACCTGTGGCGGCACCGCCGCGCTGCAGAACCCCTCATCGCCCGCGGGGTCGTCCGCGGTCGGGCCCGGTTCTCGCTGCTGGTCAGTGCGTTCGTGGGGGCGTCGCTGGTGTCCGTCGTCGTCGACGTCCCGGTGCTGGCGCGGCTCACGTTCACGGACTCGCAGACCGAGGCGGCGCTGGTGCTCGTGCGGTTCCTCGTCGCCGTGCCCGTCGGTGCCCTGCTCGGTGGCTGGTCGCTGCGTCGACTCGGTGACGGTGTCGTCAGCGGGCTGGGGCTGGCGCTGTCGGCCGTGGGGCTGCTCGTCATGAGCCGGTGGGGCGACGGGTCGCTCGACGCGTTCTCCGCCACCGTCGTCCTGGCCCTCGTCGGCCTCGGCATCGGACTGGCCCTCGCGCCGGTGAACAACGCCGCCCTCGCTGCGGCCCCGGACGACGCCCACGGGGTCGCCTCGGCCCTGGTCGTCGTCTCGCGGATGGTCGGCATGGTCGTCGGGCTCGCGCTGCTCACCGCGATCGGGCTCCACCGGTACTACGACACCGTGGCCGCCCTGCCCGACCAGACGGACACCAAGGCCCTGGTCGCCGCCGGGGTCGTCCAGGTGCAGACCGTCTTCACCGGTGCTGCCGTCGCGGCGGTGCTGGGGGCGTTGGCCTCCCTCGGCCTGGGTCTGCGACGGAACCACCAGCCCCTGGGCGGCATCCCACCCCTGTGAAGACCTCCCGCGCCGCGCATGCCTCCCGTGTCGCCCTGACGGCCGTCCTGGTCGGCGCACTGGCGGTGGGCTGCGGCGGCCGGACCTGCGACACCGCGGATGCCTCCAACCTGCTGAGGGTCACGGTCGCCGGATTCCCACGGGCGCTCGACTCGGCGAGTGCCGGACCGGACCTCGTCACGGTGCAGGTGTGCCTCGCGACGACCTGCACCAGTGCGCAGTTCGACGGCGGCCGCGGGAACTCGGTGGGGATGGAGCTGCCGTTCACCTCGACGGAGCCGGTCGACCTCAGCATCTTGGTCAGCGGCACGACCGGTGTGCTGCTGTCGCCGACGACCGTTCGAGTCACCCCGGGCTCGTTCTCACCCAACGGGCCCGGGTGCGACCCCACCGTCTACCGGGCCGAGCTCACCGTCACCCCTGCGGAGCCGAGCCGCCCCTGACGTCCCGCCCGCGCAAAGCGGGTGTCGTTCGGCAAACCCAGCACAAATAAGACCCGGGTCGCCGAAGGACACCCGCTTTGCGGACTCAGGCGGGGGTCAGGCGGGGTGGGGTCAGGCGGGGTGGGGTCAGGATGGGTGGGGCAGGACGCGCGTGAACGCGTCGACGACCTCGTCGGTCGCCTCGTAGGCGAGCATGTGGCCGAGCCCGGGCAGCACGTGCAGCTCGGCGTGCGGCACCAGCTCGGCGATGCGCTCGGACTGACGCGGTGGAGTCAGCCGGTCGCGCTCGCCGACCAGCACCACGGTCGGTATGCCGTCGAAGTGCGCCAGCGCGTGCGCCTCGTCGTGCTCCTGCAGGGCCCGGTAGAACCGGCCCATCGTCGGCAGGGTGGTGGCGGCGACCTGGTCGCGGGTGAGCGCGACGTGCTCGTCCTCCGCCGCCGGCCCGAACAGCAGCCGTCGCTGGCCGTCGAGCGTCACGAACCGTCCGGCCCGGATCCGGGGCAGCCGCGCGATCAGCCCCATGACCCGCCGCTGCCGGATCGGCACCGGGCGGTCGAACGTCTCCGCCATCGTCGACACCAGCACGGTGCCCCGCACCCGCGTGGTGAACGCAGCCGGGTGCAGCCCGGCGTACGCCATCACGGTCATGCCGCCCATGGAGTGGCCCCCGAGGACGAGGGGGCCGTCGGGAGCCACGACCGCGAGCACCGCGGCGAGGTCGTCACCGAGGACCCGCACCGACGTCGGTCCGGTCAGGGCGCCGGACCGGCCGTGCCCGCGCTGGTCCCAGGTCACCACGCGCAGTCCCCGGGCGGTCAGGCGCTCGACGACCGGCAGCCAGGAGGCGTGGGTGAGGGTCCAGCCGTGGGCGAGCACGACGGTCGGGAGGTCAACCGGTGGTGCGGCGTCGAGGTGAGCGGGCGCGGCGGCATACACCTGGACGCGCAGGCGGACCCCGTCGGGCGCGGCAACGGTCAGGATCGAGGGGTTGGGCACGTCAGTCGGCCAGCTCGACGACGACCGGCGCGTGGTCGGAGGCGCCCTTGCCCTTGCGCTCCCCACGGTCGATCGCCGCGCCCAGCACGCGGTCGGCGAACGGCTGCGTCCCGAGGATGAAGTCGATCCGCATGCCGCGACGCTTCTGGAAGGCCAGGCGGGTGTAGTCCCAGTAGGTGAAGGTGCCCGGCTCCGAGGTGTGGGGGCGGACCACGTCGACGAACCCGGCGTCCAGGATCGCCTGGAAGGCGGCCCGTTCGCCGGGGGAGACGTGGCTCTTGTCGAGGTAGTACTCCATCGACCAGACGTCCTCGTCCTGCGGCGCGATGTTCCAGTCGCCCATGATCGCGGCGGTCTCCCCGGCCTCGGCGGACCGGACGGCGTCCTCGCGGAGCGCTGCCAGCCACGCCAGCTTGTAGACCATGTGCGGGTCCTCGAGCTGGCGGCCGTTGGGGACGTAGACGGAGGTGACCTTGACCCCGCCGCAGGTCGCGGTCAGCGCGCGGGCCTCAACGACGGCCGGGTCGCCCCAGGCCGGGGCGTCGGCGAACGACGGCACGGCGTCGGTGAGGCCGACGCGGGAGACGATGGCCACGCCGTTCCAGTGGTTGAGGCCGTGGTGGGCGACCTCGTAACCGAGCGCCTGCAGCCGGTCGAACGGGAACTGCGCGTCTGTCGCCTTGGTCTCCTGGATCGCCAGGACGTCGACGTCGCTGCGCTCCAGCCACGCCTCGACCCGGTCGATCCGGGACCGGATGGAGTTCACGTTCCACGTCGCAATTCGCACGATGCCAACCTTATGGGGCGCACCTAGAGTGGGCCCCATGAGCACCGCCCTCGTCACCGGCGCCACCGCCGGCATCGGACTGTCCTTCGCCCACCAGCTCGCCGAGCGCGGGCACGACGTCGTGCTCGTCGCCCGTGACCGGGTCCGGTTGGAGAACCTGTCCGACGACCTGCGCGCGAAGTACAAGGTCGGCACCGAGATCCTCGTCGCAGACCTGTCCGACCGGGCCGACACCGGCAAGGTCGCCGAACGTCTGGCCGACGCCGCCCGGCCCGTGGACCTGCTCGTCAACAACGCGGGCTACTCGCTCAAGAAGCGGTTCCTGGACAACGACATCAGCCAGGAGGAGGCCCTGTTCGACGTGCTCTGCCGAGCCGTGCTCGTCCTCTCCCACGCCGCGGCCCGGGCCATGCGCGAGCGCGGCAACGGTGCCATCGTCAACGTCTCCTCCGTGGCCAGCTTCATCACCTCCGGCACCTACTCGGCCGAGAAGTCCTTCGTCACGGTCTTCACCGAGGGCCTGTCCGGCGAGCTCGCCGGCTCCGGGGTGACGGCGACCGCGCTGTGCCCCGGTTTCACGCACACGGAGTTCCACGACCGGGCCGGCGTCAACATGTCGGGCGTCCCGAAGTTCATGTGGCTCGACGCCGACCGCCTGGTCCGTGACTGCCTCGACGACGTGGCCAAGGGCAAGGTCGTGTCGGTCCCCGGACCGCAGTACAAGGCGATCGTCGCCGGCCTGCGCCTGGTGCCCCGTGCCCTGGTGCGCTCGCGGGCCAGGACGGTGCACCGCCCGAAGGACGGGTCCAAGGGCAGTCGCTGAGTTCTCGCTAGGCTGCTGAGCCGTGACCGACTCCTCCGCCGCCCGTGCCCGCCTCCTCGAGCTCGTCAAGGACAAGGCCATCGTCCACGGCCGCGTGACGCTGTCCTCCGGCAAGGAGGCCGACTACTACGTCGACCTGCGCCGCATCACCCTCGACGGCGAGGGGTCCCCGCTGGTCGGGATCGTCATGCGTGACCTCATCAGCGACCTCGACTACGACGCCGTCGGCGGGCTGACGCTGGGCGCCGACCCCGTGGCCACCGCGATCCTGCACGCCAGCGCGGCCGCGGGCGACCGCAAGGACGCGTTCGTGGTCCGCAAGGCAGGCAAGGCCCACGGCCTCCAGCAGCGCATCGAGGGTCCGTCCATCGAGGGCCGCCGCGTCGTCATCGTCGAGGACACCTCGACCACCGGGGCCTCACCCCTCGATGCAGCGAACGCCGCGCGTGAGGCCGGCGCCACGGTCGTCGCGGTCGCCACCATCGCCGACCGTGCCACCGGCGCGGCCCAGGTCTTCGCCGATGCCGGCTTCGAGTACCGCCACGTCTACGGCCTCGAGGAGCTCGGCCTCGCCTAGGATCGGGCGCAGCGCCAGTCGCCGCGCCTGAACAAGGGGAGTTCCATGATCAAAGCGATCGTCTTCGCCGTCGTCGTCGTCCTGCTGGTCCTGTGGGGCGTCAGCATCTACAACGGCCTGATCAAGCTGCGCAACCTCGTGCAGGAGGCCTGGCGCCAGATCGACGTCGAGCTGACGCGGCGCCACGACCTCATCGGCAACCTCGTCGAGACGGTCAAGGGTTACGCGGCCCACGAGCGCGGCACCCTCGAGGACGTCATGAAGGCCCGGTCCGCCGCGATGGCGGGCGGCCAGTCGCCGGCGCAGCAGGCGCAGAGCGAGGGGCTGCTGAGCCAGGCGCTCGGCCGCCTCATCGCCGTGGCCGAGGCCTACCCCGACCTCAAGGCCAACCAGAACTTCCTCGCCCTCCAGCAGGAGCTGACCTCGACCGAGGACCGCATCGCCTCCGCCCGGCGCTACTACAACGCCAACGTCCGCGAGCTCAACACCAAGGTCGAGACCATCCCCTCCAACATCATCGCCGGCCTCGCCCAGGTGAAGCGCGCGGAGTACTTCGAGGCCGAGGGCGAGCAGCGCGACCCGGTGAAGGTCGACTTCGGCCAGCGCGACGCGACGATCCCCCCGCCGAGCGGGTATGCCGCCGGGACCGAGGCCGGCGTCCCTGCGGCCCCGCCCGTGGCCGCCCCGGAGAGCGCCCCGCCGACGACCCCTCCGCCCGCGCAGCCCCCCACCCAGTCCTGACGTTCCGGCACAACGCCGGTTGCGCGGCATACCGCGGGTTGTCGTCCCGAGGTCTGCCCCGCAACCGGCGTTGTGCGTGAGCGCACGGAGGGCGGGCGGAGTGCAGGGTGGGGGTCCACCGGTCGGTGGACGGCGATTCCACCGGCTGATGCTGCCGCGATGCGGTCCGGCCGCGGGAGGGTGGTCCCATGGACGCACCGATCACCGTCACCGGACTGCGCAAGAGCTATGGAACCCGTGAGGCCGTCGACGGCCTCGACCTGACGATCGAGGCGGGCGAGGTGTTCGCGCTCCTCGGGCCGAACGGCGCCGGCAAGACCACCACGGTCGAGGTGCTCGAGGGGTTCCGGCGCCGGGACGGCGGTGAGGTGAAGGTCCTCGGCGTGGACCCGGAGGCGGCCGACCTCGCCTGGCGCAACCGCATCGGCATCGTCCTGCAGTCCTCCACCGGGCTGGACCTGATCACCCCGCGAGAAGCCATCACCAGCACGGCGAAGGTGTACCGCAGCCCGCGGGACGTCGACGAGGTCATCGCCGCGGTGGGCCTCGAGGACAAGGCCGACGACCGGATCGGCAAGCTCAGCGGCGGCCAGCGGCGTCGGCTCGACGTGGGGCTCGGCATCGTCGGTCGCCCTGAGCTGCTGTTCCTCGACGAACCCACGACGGGGTTCGACCCGCAGGCCCGCCGCGACTTCTGGGACCTCATCCGGTCGCTCGCCGACGGCGGCACGACCATCCTGCTCACGACCCACTACCTCGACGAGGCCGAGCAGCTCGCCGACCGGGTCGGCGTGATCGCCGCCGGCCGGATGCTCGCCCTCGACACCCCGGCCAACCTCGGCGGCCGCGCCTCCTCGGAGGCCACGGTCTCCTGGGAGGAGGGCGGCACCCGACACAGCGAGAGGACCAGCATGCCCACGCAGTTCGTCACCGCACTCTCCGCACGGCTCGGCGGGGAGGTGCCCAAGCTGACCGTCACTCGGCCGTCCCTGGAGGACAAGTACCTGTCGCTCATCGCCCCGCACCTCGGTGCCGACGCCGCGGTCGAGCCCGTGGGGGTGTCGGCATGAACGCCGCAGCCATCGGCTGGGACCGGACGGTCCTCGAGCTGAAGATGTACTTCCGCGAGAAGGAGGCGGTCTTCTTCTCCTTCGTCTTCCCGATCCTCATGCTGTCGATGTTCGCGACGATCTTCGGCGACCAGTTCGGCAAGGAGGACCAGTCCGGCGTCAACGCCGCTCGGTTCTTCCTCCCCGGGATGGTGGCCGCCGGCGTGATGCTGACGAGCTTCCAGTCAATGGCGCTCAGTGTCGCCGTGGAGCGCGACGACGGCACGCTCAAGCGCCTGCGCTCGACGCCGATGCCTCCCGTCGCCTACTTCCTGGGCAAGGTCGGCCTGGTCGCCTTCACCTCGCTGGCTCAGTTCGCCCTGCTCATCGCCATCGCGAAGATCGGTTTCGGGGTGCAGCTGCCGAGCAGCGCGAGCAACTGGGTGACGTTCATCTGGGTGTTCCTGCTGGGCGTCGCGACAGGCACGGTGCTCGGGATCGCCTACTCCTCCATCGCCTCCTCGTCCCGCTCCGTCGGCGCGGTCGTCATCGCGCCGACGCTGATCCTGCAGTTCATCTCGGGCGTCTACTTCGCCTTCACCGACCTGCCCGACTGGCTCAAGCAGGTCGCCTCGGTCTTCCCGCTCAAGTGGATCGCGCAGGGCATGCGCTCGGTGTTCTTCCCCGACGACTGGCAGACCCAGGAGATGGCGGGCGTGTGGGAGCACGGCCGCACCGCCCTCGTCCTCGGCGTCTGGCTCGTGGCCGGCCTGCTGGTGTGCGCGCGGACCTTCCGCTGGACCAAGCGCGGCACGACATGATGGGCAGATGAGCACCGACCAGCCTGTCGACTGCCGTCCCCTGCCGGGGACGTCGTCCGGCGAGCTCGACGAGATGTGGCGGCGCCAGCTGGTCTGGTGGCACGTGTTCTTCGCCGTCCTGCTGGCGACGACCGCGGGCGTCCTCGTGGCCGCCGAGGCCGACCACCTCGGGTGGTCGCTCCTGGGCGTCGGTGTGATCGCTGTGGCCTACCTCGTGTGGGGTCGGCGCGGCATCGGCGAGCAGCAGCCGCCCGCGGGGATCCTCTACGTGACGGTCTCCTGGGTCGCCCTCATCGCGCTCATGGCCGTGGACGGGTCGGGTACGGCGTGGATCCTCACCTTCGGGCTGTTCCCACAGACCTGGGCGATGCTGCGTCGCAACCAGGCTGCCGCCGTCGTGGTCGTGGCCGTCCTGGCGATCGGCGGGGTCCGGCTCTGGCAGGGGCCTCGGACCGGGGACGACCTGGTCGGCATCGCGATCAGCACCGCCATCACGCTCTCGTTGTCCCTCGTCATGGGCCTGTTCATCCACAAGATCATCGGGGAGGCCGACTCGCGCGCGTTCACCATCGACGAGCTGCGTCGCACCCAGGCCCAGCTCGCGGCTGCCGAACGTGCGCAAGGCGTTGCAGGAGAACGGGAACGCATCTCCCGCGAGATCCACGACACCCTCGCCCAGGGGTTCACGTCGGTCGTCACCCTGGCCCGCGCCACGGAGGCTGCGCTCGACCGCGGCGACCTCGACGTGGTGCGGGAGCGGGTGCGACTGATCGAGCAGACGGCGGCCGACAACCTCTCCGAGGCGCGTCTCATCGTCGCCGAGATGACCCCGGGCCACCTCCAGTCACGCACGCTGTCCGAGGCGCTCGGGCGCCTCGTCGACGCCGTCGCGGCCGAGTCCGGCATGACGGGGAACCTCGTGGTCCAGGGCGAGCCGACCGTCCTGCCGGCCAACTCCGAGGTGGTCCTGCTGCGCACGGCCCAGGAGGGTCTCGCCAACGTCCGCCGCCACGCGCGGGCCCGCACCTTCGAGGTGCGCCTCACGTATGCCGCCGACGCCCCCGTGTCCCTCGAGGTCGCCGACGACGGGGTCGGGTTCGCCCCCGACACCCCGGACCGCGGCTACGGGCTGGACGGTGCGACGGCCCGGGCCGACGAGGTCGGTGGCCGGTTCGAGGTGCAGAGCACCCCGGGTGCGGGTACCCGGCTGCGGATGGAGGTGCCGCGGTGACCTCGGTGACCCCGAGCCCGGTGCCCGCTGCGACGCTGCGGCTGCTGGTCGTCGACGACCACCCGGTCGTGCGGATGGGACTCGTGGCGATGCTGTCGGAGCACGAGGACTTCGAGGTCGTGGGGGAGGCGGCCGACGGTGCCGAGGCGGTCCTGCTCGCCGAGCGACTGACGCCCGACGTCGTCCTCATGGACCTGCGGATGCCCGTCCTCGACGGGGCTGCCGCCACTGCCCGGCTGCGGTCGCGTGCCGATGGACCGGCGGTGCTGGTGCTCACGACCTACGACACCGACGCCGACATCGTCCGTGCGGTCGAGGCGGGGGCGAACGGCTACCTGCTCAAGGACTCGCCCCGCGAGGTCCTCGCCGACGCGATCCGGCGGGCGGCCCGCGGCGAGACGGTGCTGGCGCCGCCGGTCGTGGCGAGGCTCGCCAGCCGGATGAGGGCACCGGCGGGTCCGTCCCTGACCGACCGCGAGACCGACGTGCTGCGGTGCGTCGCCAGGGGTCTGTCCAACGCCGCGGTCGGCCGGGAGCTGCACATCGGCGAGGCGACGGTGAAGACCCACCTGCTCCGGGCCTTCGAGAAGCTCGGTGTGGCCGACCGCACCGCGGCGGTGACCGCGGCGCTGCGGGCGGGCATCATCGAGCTCTAGTCCGAGCCCTCGGTCGGGAGCAGGAGCCAGTACGCGTTCCTGGCGCGAGCGCCTTCCGGGTGGTTGCGTGAGGTTCGGCCGCGATACCGGTCGAGCACCCCGGTCATCTCCTCGCGCAGGGCGACGGACTCCTCTGCGGTGAGCCAGAGCCGGCCCCGGCTGAGGGTGGTCCAGTCGTCCGCGTCGTCGTCGGCCAGGCTGTCCGCAGCCCGCTCGAGACCCGCCTGGAGCTCAACCACCCAGGGCAGGAGGAACGCCTGGCTGGCTGCGGTGCCGGCTGCCCGGTGGGTGCGGGGCGCGATGGAGAAGTGGTCCGCCGTGGCACGCCAGGGCCGCTCCCGGCCGTCGGCCGAGGTGTCACGCTCGACGATGCCCCACTGCTCGAGGGCCCGGAGGTGGTAGCTCATCGCGGACGGCGTGATCCCGCACAGCCGCGCGGCCTCCGTGGCGGTGAGGACCTCCCCGTTGAACAGCTCCTCGATGACGCGCTGGCGCGCGGGGTGGGCCAGCGCGCGCAGGGCGTGGGGGTCGTCGATGGTGAGCGTCGTGCGCTGGCGTGGCCGCGGCATACGGGAAGGGTAGTTGACCGACGCAGATGTGAAGGGCTACCTTCACAAATATGAAAGACACGCTTCACACATCGTGGCCCCGGGACGTGCGCCTCGCCGTCCCGGCCGGCGCGGTCTCGGTGGCCGGCGACGCGATGGCGATAGTGGCGCTCACCCTGCGCATCCACTCCACCGGCGACGGCCCGTATGCCGTGGCGGTGCTGCTCGCGTGCTTCTCCCTTCCCGTCGTGCTCACCATGGGAGTGGCGGGGTCACTGTCCGACCGGGCCGACCCGCGGCTCGTGCTGGGCGTGGGAGGGGCGGTCCAGGTCCTCGCCGCGGCCGGCCTGGCGACGTGGCACTCGGTGCCGGCGACGCTCGCGCTCGTCCTGCTGCTCCAGACGGGGTTCGCCTTCACCAACCCGGTGTGGTCGTCGGTGCTCACCCGGGCGGTGGGGGACGAGCGCGTCGGCGGCCTCGTCTCCACCCAGCACGCGCTGGCCGCGATCGCCGCACCCGTCGGCGCCGCGCTCGGTGGGGTCCTCGTCCAGCTGCACGGCGACCCGGTCGTGTTCGTCCTCGACGCCCTCACCTACCTGGTGCTCGTCGCGGTGGGGGTGTCGTTGCGGATGCGGTCCGAAATCTCGCCCGGGATCGGCGTCGGCGCGCGGGCCGGGCGGGTGGCGCGCGTCCTGGGTGGGGTGTTCCCCCGGGCCGGTCTGGACGTCATCCGGGGTGAGCTCGTGGTCTGGGTCCTCGTCCGGGCGCTGCTGCCGTTCGTCGTGACCCTCGAGGGGATGAACACCGTGGAGGTGTTCCTGCTCCGCGACGTCCTCGGCGCCAGTGAGGCGCAGTTCGGGCTCGCGCAGGCGGTCACCGGGGCCGGCGCGGTGGTCGGGGCCGGCCTCGCGGGCCTCATGGCGAGCGACACGGCCCGGCTCCGGGCGGTGGTGGCGTGCGTGGCAGCCATGTCGTCGGCGCAGGTCGGTCAGGGCCTTGCCCCGGGGCTCGGGGTCTTCCTCGGGTTCGCGGTGGTGCTGGGGCTCACGAACGCGACGAGCAACGCGGCCATCATCGCGGTGCTGGTGCGACGGGTGCCGGCCTGCGACCGGGGCAAGGCGATGGCCGTCGTCAACGACCTGGCCCGCTCCTGCACGATGCTGGCGCTCGCCCTCGGAGGCGTCGCGGCGACGGTGCTGGGGCCGCGTCCGTCGTTCGTCGTCGCGGGGACCCTGGGGATCGCGGTCGCGGGCTGGGCGTGGTGGTCGCTGCAGAGGGTCGGAGCCCTCAGCGGCGCTCGTCCCTGAGGTCGCCCAGCGCCTCGCCGGTCTCCTCGACCACGGCCTCGGCGGCGGTGTCGCCACGACGGGCGCGCACGACCTCGATGACCATGGGGATGACGGACACCGCCACGATGGCGAGGATCGCGAGCTCGAGGTGGTCCTTGAGGGCGGGGAACGCGTTGCCCAGGAAGTAGCCGAGCAGGGTGATGACCCAGACCCACAGCACCGCGCCGACGCCGCTCCACACGAAGAAGTGACGACGCTCCATCCGGCTCACGCCGGCCACCACCGTGATGAAGGTGCGGACGATCGGCACGAAGCGTCCGATGACGAGGGCCTTGGCGCCGTGCTTCTCGAAGAAGGCGTGGCTGTCGTCGAAGTACTTCTTCTTGAGGATGCGGCCGTCACGCTCGTACAGCGGCCGGCCCACCGCGCGCCCGATCTCGTACCCCACGACGTTGCCGGCGAATGCGGCGACGCTCAGGAGCACCAGGGCGACGACGAGGTTCATGCTGAAGTCACCGGTGCTGATGAACAGGCCGATCGCGAAGAGCAGCGAGTCCCCGGGGAGGATCGGGAAGAGCAGCCCGCACTCCACGAAGACGATGGCGACGCTCACCCAGAAGAACTGCGATCCGAAGTGGTCGAGGAGCCACTGGGGGTCCATCCAGTTGGTGCTGAGTGAGTGCATGGCCCCAAGGGTACGGGTCGAGGGGGCCTGCTTCCTGAGCGCCGGCTGAGGCCCGGTCAGTCGGCTGGCCAGGCCCGCTTCACCCGGGTCCAGTCACGCACCTGGGCGAACGGGTCGGGTCGGGCCCGCGAGCGCTCCGGGGGCGGGCCGGTGACGGGCGCGTGGTGGTCGAGGACCGTGGTCAGGACGGCCTCGCCCCGGGTGAGGTGCGGCAGGCGCTGCGCCAGGCCGTGCACCTCCCCGGCCGGGACGTCACCGCTGAGCACCGCTGCGGCGCCCAGCGAGCGGTCCGGCACGCGGGTGGTGTGGGGCACCGCCCGGTGGTGGGGCAGCTCGGCCAGCACCACGCCCACCAGGTCCTGGGGCACCTCGAGCTCGAACCGGTGGACGGGGACGCAGACGACCGTGCCGGCCCGTGCCAGCGCCTCGGCGAGCACGAGCCGGGCCAGGCTCCGGAAGTCGGCAGCCGTGCTCGACATCTTCTTGTCGAAGCCCGCGTGCATCGCGCTCTGCCGCGGGTAGTAGCCCGAGTGCGTCACGACGACCCGGCAGTCCGGCACCGCCCAGCCGTGCACCGCCTCCCCGAGGGTGAGCCCGGCCCCCTCCCGCACCGCCGCGAAGAAGGCCGGCGGCATCGACCCCAGCTCCACCTCGAGGTCGAGCTCGATGCCGTGGCCGACCTCGGCCGGTTCGACCCGCAGCCCCACGGTGGCGAGGAACGGGTTGGGGCTGACGTCGATGAGCTGGTGCGCGGCGGCCACCGCCCGGACCCGCTCGACGCAGATCGGGGTCGTGGGTCGGAACGTCGCCGCGACGCCGTGGTCCTCCTCGAGGAACGTCGCGATGACCTCCTTCTGCACCTCGCCGTAGAGCGAGAGCGCCACCTCGCCGCGACCGTCGTCGAGCCGCAGGTCGATGAGCGGGTCCTGCTCCGCCAGCTCGGTGAGGGCGGTGAACAACAGCCCCCGCTGTCGCGGGTCGACGGGGTCGACCACGGTCTCCAGGCTGGGCCGCCCCAGCTCGACGTCGCGGGTCCCCTGCCCGTGCGGACCGAACCGGTCGCCGACGCGGGTCGTGGTGGGGCCGCGGAGCACGGCGATCCGCCCGGCCTGCACTTGCCGGGCGCGCTGCAGCCCGTCAGGTCCGAACACCTCGACGCCGGTCACCCTCTCGGGCTCGCGGCCCGCCAGTGCCAGCCGGTCGCGCACCCGGAGCGTGCCGCGCCTCAGGCGCACGTAGGTCAGGCGAGTCCCCGAGGGGGACCGGTCGAGCTTGAACACGGTGCCGGACGGCGCCTCGAGGGCGTCGTCCGCGGGCGCGAGCGCTGGGCCGTTCTCCTCGGCGACGAGGTCCGTGAGCGCGTCGAGCAGGGCCGGGACACCCGCCCCCGTGATGGCCGACCCGAAGACGACCGGCTGGACGCGGGCCGCCCGCGTCCCCTCCCGCAGGTCGGCCTGTTCGCCGTCGGACGCGGCGAACGACAGGTATGCCGCGTGCGGGCTGCCGGGGGCGTCCGCGGCACCGAGCGGGACCGCCCCCGCCGTGAGCCGTTCGCCCACCTGGGCCAGGACGCGGTCCGGGTCGGCGCCGGCGCGGTCGAGCTTGTTGACGAACAGCAGGGTCGGCAGCCCCAGCCGCTGCAGCGCGCGCATCAGCACGAGGGTCTGCGCCTGGACCCCCTCGACGGCGGAGACGACGAGCACGGCGGCGTCGAGCACCGCCAGCGACCGCTCGACCTCGGCGACGAAGTCCGAGTGCCCCGGGGTGTCGACGAGGTTGACGAGGGTGTCGTGCCACTCGAAGGACGCGACGGCGGAGCGGATCGTGATCCCACGGCGGCGCTCGAGCTCGAGGGAGTCGGTGCGGGTGTCGCCGGCATCGACGCTGCCCGGTCGGTCGAGCACCCCTGCCTCGTGCAGGATCCGTTCGGTCAGGCTGGTCTTGCCGGCGTCAACATGCGCCACGACCCCGACGGTCAACGTACGCAACTGCCTTCACATCCATTCGGTAGGTGGGTACCTGGCGGGACGTGGAAGCAGCTCGCATGGGTTTCTCCGGTCTGGTGTCGGTGGTGCGTACCCACTCATGGCAGCAGACCCACCCCGCAGGCGACAACGGGTTTTCGGGCTGACCCGGAGTGACCCGGGAGTGACCCCGGAGCGACCCGGGCTGACCCGGGAGTGACCCCGGGGCGGCGCCGGGCGCGCCTAGGGTGGGACCCGTGAGCGAGCAGACCCCCGACGTCGAGGTGCCGGACGTCGAGGTGGGGGTCGGTCCCTGGGCCGGCGAGTGGCCCGTCGGTGACCACTGGGACCCCGACCTGCTGCGCGAGGGGGACCGGCGCAACGTCGTCGACGCCTACCGCTACTGGCGGCACGAGGCGATCGTCGCCGACCTCGACACCCACCGCCACGACTTCCACGTGGCCGTCGAGAACTGGGGCCACGACTTCAACATCGGCTCGGTCATCAGGACCGCGAACGCCTTCAACGCCAAGGCCTTCCACATCGTCGGCAAGCGCCGCTGGAACCGTCGCGGCGCGATGGTGACCGACCGCTACCAGCACGAGCACCACCACCCGACCGTCGACGACCTCATCGCCTGGGCCGTCACCGCGGGGCGGGACGAGCAGGGGCGTCCGCGCGCCATACCGCTGATCGGGATCGACAACCTGCCGGGCTCGGTGCCGCTGGAGACCCACGACCTGCCGCGCGAGTGCGTCCTGGTGTTCGGGCAGGAGGGGCCGGGCCTCTCGGCGGAGGTTAGGGAGGCGTGCGAGGTCGTGCTGCACATCGAGCAGTTCGGCTCCACCCGCTCGATCAACGCCGGGGCAGCGGCAGCCGTGGCGATGCATGCCTGGGTCCGGAGACATGTTTTCGGGCAGGCTGTCGATTAGCGAAGAGCTCGTGCGTCATCAGGGTGGAAGCACCCCACCGATGAGAGGACCAGCCATGACCGAGTACCTCGTGCTCCTGCCGAGCCCCGAGGCCAGGTACGCGACAGCGACCGACCAGGAGAAGCAGGACCTGCACGCCGCCCACACGGAGTTCGTCCAGCTCCTCGCCGAGCGCGGGCACAAGATGACCGGCGGCGCCCAGCTCACGCCGTCCCCGATGGCCAGGGTCGTGCGCGGCACCTCGCTCGACGACGTGACCCTGACCGACGGTCCCTTCGCCGAGAGCGCCGAGCAGGTCGCCGGCTACTACCTGGTCGAGTCGGACGACGTGGAGGACCTGGCCCGTGTCTGCGGCCGACTCCTCGCGACGCCGTTCCACCCGGCCGTCGAGATCCGCCCGACCGTGGGCATGTGAGGAGAGCGCCGTGACCGAGTACGTCGTGTTGATCGTGGGGGACGCCGAGCGCTGGTGGACCACCATGAGCGTCGAGCAGCGCACCGCCGGGTATGCCGAGTACAACCGCTTCGGTGAGGAGCTCGCCAAGCGGGGGCACAAGATCACCGGCGGGGCCGAGCTGCACTCCTCGAAGGAGGCGCGCAGCATCCCGGCCGGCGGCGGCAGCCCCACCGACGGGCCGTTCGCCGAGGTGACCGAGCAGGTCGGCGGTTTCTACCAGGTGGAGACCGAGGACCTCGACGACCTCGTGGACTGCTGCCAGATCATCGCCGCGCTCGGCGACGGCATCGAGGTCCGACGGGTGGTCAAGCCCGAGGACCGTCCGTCGTGAGGTACGTCGTCCTCATCGCCTACGCGCCGGGGCGGTGGGAGGCGGCCGGGGCCGAGGAGCGGCAGGAGTTCTTCGAGGCCCACCACGCGTTCGAGCGGTTCGTCGACGAGCGGGGCCGACGGCTCGAGAGCGCAGCCCTGTGCGACGCCGACCTGGCGACGACGATCCGGCACGGTGAGGACGGCACGCCGGTCGTCACCGACGGCCCGTTCGTCGAGCTCACGGAGCAGGTCGGCGGCTACTACGACGTCGAGCTCCCCGACCTCGACACCGCCATCGCGGCCGCGAAGCTGCTGCCGAGGTCGTACACCGTCGAGGTGCGCCCGACCGTGCAGGTCGAGGGGTACCAGAGCCTGTGACGTCCCTCCCTCCGCACGACCCGGCCGACCTGCTCGCCCGGGTCGTGCGCGAGGAGTGGGGGCGCCTGGTGTCCCTGCTCCTCGCGCGGTTCCGTCGCCTCGACCTCGTCGAGGACGCGCTCGGCGACGCCGTGGAGGCCGCCGCACGGCGCTGGCCGCAGGACGGGGTGCCCGACAACCCGGTCGGCTGGCTGCACACCACGGCACGGCGCCGGATCCTGGACCGCCTCCGCGGCGAGGCGATGGCCCAGCGCAAGGTGCCGCTGCTCGTGGTGGCGTCCGAGGAGGGAGGGGTGGTGAGGGCGGACCCGGGTGACCTCGTCGAGGACGACCTGCTGCGGCTGGTCCTCATGTGCAGCCACCCTGCTCTCGACCCCGCGGCCGCCAGCGCCCTGACCCTGCGGCTCGTGCTCGGTGTCGGGACGCCCGACGTGGCGCGGCTCTTCCTCGTGCCGGAACCGACGATGGCGGCCCGGATCACGCGGGCCAAGAAGAAGATCGTCGCCGCCGGCATCCCCTTCTCCGTGCCCTCGGCCGCCGAGCTGCCCGAGCGCCTCGACGTCCTGGCCCAGACCGCGTACCTCGCGTTCACCGCCGGGTACGCCCCGGGAAGCGGCCCGGACGCGGTCCGCACCGAGCTCGCCGGCGAGGCCATCCGCCTCGTGCGCGTGGTGCTCGGCCTGCGCCCCGGTGAACCGGTGCTCACCGCGCTGCTCGCCCTCATGCTGCTCCAGCACTCGCGACGGGACGCGCGCGTCGACGCCACCGGGGCGATCGTGCTGCTGCCCGACCAGGACCGCAGCCGGTGGCACCGCGACGAGGTCCACGAGGCGCTGGCGCTCCTCGACTCGGCCGTCCTCACCGGACCGGTCACCGTCCAGACCGCCGGGTATGCCGTGCAGGCCCGGATCGCGGCCGAGCACGCGACGGCCCCAGATGCCCGCTCCACCCGCTGGGACCGGGTCGTCGCCCACTACGACACGCTGCTCGCCCTCGCGCCGACCCCCAGCGCCCAGCTCGCGCGGGCGGTCGCCGTGGCCGAGTCCGACGGTCCCCTGGCCGGGCTCGCCCAGCTGGACGGTCTCGACGACCAGCTCCCGCACAGCCACCGGCTCCCCGCCGTGCGCGCCGAGCTGCTCAGCCGCGCCGGCGACGACGAAGGCGCCCACGCGGCATACGCGCTCGCGATCTCGCGCTGCGCGAACGACGCGGAGCGGGCGCTGCTCACGGCCCGCCTCGAGGCCCTGGACGCCGCGCCCGGCTGAGACACGGGTGTCGCCGGCGGCGACCGACGTGGAAGGATCGGTGGCGACGCAAGGCCTTGCTGCCCTCGCCGTGCCCGTCGCCGTGCCAACGAAGGAGAGACCATGCCCATCGCCACCCCCGAGGTGTATGCCGACATGCTGGACCGCGCGAAGGCAGGCTCCTTCGCGTACCCCGCCATCAACGTGTCGTCCTCGCAGACGCTCAACGCCGCGATCCGCGGGTTCGCCGAGGCCGGCAGCGACGGCATCGTCCAGGTCTCGACCGGTGGCGCGGAGTACCTCTCCGGCCCGACGGTCAAGGACATGGTCGCCGGCTCGCTGGCGCTGGCCGCGTACGCGCACGAGGTCGCGAAGAACTACGACGTCAACATCGCGCTCCACACCGACCACTGCCCCAAGGACAAGCTCGACGGGTTCGTGCGCCCACTGCTGGCCGCCTCGGCCGAGCGGGTCAAGGCCGGCGGCACCCCGTGGTTCCAGTCGCACATGTGGGACGGCTCGGCCGTGCCGCTCGACGAGAACCTCTCGATCGCACGTGAGCTGCTCGACGCCTGCAAGTCCGCCCACGTCATCCTCGAGATCGAGGTCGGCGTCGTCGGTGGCGAGGAGGACGGGGTCGCCAACGAGATCAACGACAAGCTGTACTCCACGCCGGAGGACGCCATCGCCACGGCCAAGGCCCTCGGCACCGGTGAGAACGGCTACTTCATGACGGCCCTGACCTTCGGCAACGTCCACGGCGTTTACAAGCCGGGCAACGTCAAGCTCAAGCCCGAGGTCCTCAAGGCCGCGCAGGACGCCGTGCACCGGGAGTTCGGCACCGCCGACGAGAAGCCGTTCCACCTCGTCTTCCACGGTGGGTCCGGCTCGACCGCCGAGGAGATCGCGGCCGCGGTCGACTACGGCGTCGTGAAGATGAACATCGACACCGACACGCAGTACGCCTTCACCCGTCCCGTGGCCGGCTACATGCTGACCAACTACGAGGGTGTCCTCAAGATCGACGGGGAGGTCGGCAACAAGAAGCAGTACGACCCGCGTGCCTGGGGCAAGGAGGCCGAGGCCGGGATGGCTGCCCGGGTCGTCGAGGCCTGCCAGCACCTGCGATCGGCCGGCACCCACGCATGAGCGACAACCTGCTCGGCATCCCCGAGACCCGGCTGCCCGTCGACCCCGCAGCACGCCTGCTGGACGACGGCGTGGCTGCCGACCAGGTGGCCGCGGCGCACCCCACGTCGTCGCTCGCCTGGGCGACGCTCGCCGAGGACGCCCTCGCCGATGGCCGCACCGTCGAGGGTTACGCCTACGCCCGCACCGGCTACCACCGGGCCCTGGACTCGTTGCGCAAGAATGGTTGGCGCGGGCAGGGCCCGGTGCCGTGGGAGCACGAGCCCAACCGCGGGTTCCTGCGTGCGCTCGCCGCGCTGGCCAAGGCCGCCGGAGCCATCGGCGAGACCGACGAGCAGCACCGGTGCACCGAGTTCCTGCGCGACTCCTCGACCACCGGGGCGCGCGAGCTCGGCCTCTAGGTCACCGACCTGCCCGCAGTGGGCGGGTCGTCGAGGGCGTGGGCGCACGGCGCCCACGCCCTCAGTGCTGGAAGACCACCTCGGTGACCGCGTGCGGCTGCCCCAGGGAGGCAAGGTCGTTGCGGAGTCGAACCTGCATCGTGTACTCGTCGCCCTGCCAGGTGCAGTAGCTCGAGCCGGCCGCCCCCTCGCAGCGGACGAACCTCGGCATGGTGTCGACCCGGCTGGCGAAGGCCGCCTTGACCGACGCCGGGGTCCCGAGCTGGTCGGCCCGGGTGCGGTCGTCGTCGACCCAGGCCTTGACGAACGCCGTGCCGTAGTCCTGCGCCGATCGAGGGATGGCGGGGGCGTCCTTGGCTGCCGGCGGCGTGGTGGGCGACGGGTCGATGTGCGGGGTGCGAGTGGGGGAGCCGGCGGTGACGGTGACGGTGACCGTCGTGGGGCTCGGTCCAGCGGTCGAGCTGGTGGACGAGGGGCTCGAGGTGGTGGACGAGGGGTTCGAGGTGGCCGACGAGCCGGACGCCCCACCCGGGCTGCCGCAGGCAGCGAGCACCCCCACGACGAGCAGTCCCGCGGTGGCGGTCAGGGCGGTGGTCGTGCGCTGGCTGGTCATCGGTCTCCCCTGTCGTGCGGTCCGGGCGCGTGCCCCCTCACCCTCGTCGACGCCATACGGGGCCGTGGGGTTGGGTGCCCCGTGGTCGTGACGGGTGCGTGCTGCCCGGTCGTGACGCATCGGTGGACCGGCGGAGGGGCCCCCAGCGAAGCCCCACGCAGTGAAGCCGGGGGGTGGGATCCATCGGATCCCACCCCCCGGCGTCGCCCCCCTGCGGACTGGTCCGGAGACCGGCCCTGCGTACCGCCCGTCTGGTCGTCCCCTGCCGATTCGACGAGCTGGCGGACTCATTGTGCCCTGCCGTACCGGCGGGCAGGTGGCACTATGGTGTCAATGGCCAGATGATGACGAAATGTCGGGGGAGGGGCCTGTGACCAGCAAGGACGTACCCGCGCACGAGCTCGAAGCCCTGTTCGCGGACCCGCTCGAGCGCATGCACCGCATCCTCGAACGCGGGGAGCGCAACCTCGAGGTGCGTCGGGCCGAGCTGGCCGAGGTGCGCTACGCGTTGTTCGAGCTCGCCGCCCACCCCGCGACCTCGGCCGCCAGGGGGCAGGTGGTCCTCGAGGCGCTCCCCGCGCACCTCGCGCCACCACTGCTGCGCCACCTCATCGACGCCACCACGACCATCGCCCGCAACTGTGCCCTGAGCATCGACATCGGTTCGGGCACCGACGCCGACAACATCCGCAACACCCAGTCCCTCATCAGCAGCGGTGCCTTCCGCCAGCAGACCATCTACCCGATGGACATCCTCGACAGCGAGGCCGGTCGGGCGTGGGTGCGGTCGTGGGCCGATGCCGGGGAGGAGCAACGGGTCAGCCTCGTGCCGCCCAGCGAGTTCGCCATCTTCGACGACCAGGCGCTGGTCGCGGTCGCGGAGTGGGCCAACCCCGCGGCCGACTACGTCCTCATCCGGGACCCCATGGTCATCGCGGCGTTCACCGCCCTGTTCGACCGCTCGTTCGCGCGGGCCCTGCCGATCGCGCCCGAGGGGCCGGGCAACGACGACGACGCCGAGCTGGTCCGCCTGCTCGAGCTGGGTCTGAAGGACGAGTCCATCGCGCGCTACCTCGGGTGCAGCCTGCGCACCGTCCGGCGGCGGATGGCGCAGCTGATGGACCAGTACGGCGTGCAGACGCGGTTCCAGCTCGGCGTCGCCGCTGCGCGGGCCGGACTCGTCGCCCTCGACCGCTCCACGGACCGGTAGCCCTCACCTCCTTCATCCTCTCGCGAGCGGCGTCGACCCGGGCCGGTCGGGACCTCAGGCGTCGGGACGTCGGCGTCGGGACCTCGGCGTCGGGACCTCAGCCGGGCCGCGTCACCCCGTAGTAGCGCAACTTGCGGTACAGCGTTGCGCGGCTCATGCCGAGCCGGGTGGCGGCGTCCCCGACCGACGCGGGGTGACCGGCCATGACGCGCACGATCTCGTCGCGCTCCACCGTCTCCATCCGCGTCAGCCGGTGCCCGCCGGGAGCGGAGAAGACGGGCGGGAGGTGGCGGACGTCGATGGTCTCCGCCCTCGTCGCGGCGTCGTGGACGACCGCGACGAGCTCGTCGACGTTGCCGGGCCAGTCGTGGGCGAGCAGCGCCTGCTCGGCGGCGGCGGTGAAGTCGACCTCGCGCATCCGGGCCTGGTGCGCGGCCCACCTGGCGAGGAGCAGGAGGTCCTCGCCCCGTTCACGCAGGGGCAGGACCGGGACGACGGTGTCGACCAAGGGGCCGAGTGGCGCCGGAACGGCGTCGAGGTCGACGGCGGTCACCGCCCACGTCAACGGGTGCACACCCTCCGGAGACCTCTGCTGCAGGGCGGCCACCGCCCGCTGCCGCAGCTCGTGGGCCGCCCACGCGGGGAGGCGGTCGACGTTCTCGACGACGACCGCGGTGTCGGGCTTGGCGAGCTCTGGGGTCCAGAGGCTCAACCAGGCCTCGACGTCCTCGGGGGCCGGGACGTCGGCGCTGAGGATGCGGATCCGTGGGTGGGCCCGGCGCAGGGCCTGACCCAGCAGCGTCGCCCGCCCGGACCCGGGCTCGCCCACCGCGGCCACGACCCGGCCGGAGCGCAGTGCCGCGCAGGCGGCGTCGAGCGCATCCACCCACGGCGCCGACATCGCCCGCACGGTCCCGGCCGCGGGCTCGAGCCGTGCCCGCTGGACCCGGAAGACGCCGCCTCGGGTCGCGGGTCGTGGCGTGCGCCCGCTCGACCGGGCGAGCATGAGCGCACTGGTGGTGCTGGCGGCCGACTCCGCCAGGGCGAGCAGCAGGCCCGCGGAGGAGCGCGACCACGTCGTGATGTTGACGCAGCCCTCGAGCTGGCCGCCGACGGGGTCGATCACGGGCACGGCAGCACAGGTGTAGGTGCACAGGCTCGCGCTGTAGTGCTCCTCGGCGCGGACCAGGGTGGGCGAACGGTCGGCGAGCGCGAGGCCGAGGCCGTTGGTGCCGGCCTCCCGCTCCGAGAAGGCGAACCCCGGTGCGAGGTGCACCCTGTCGAGCGCCCGCAGCAGGCTGGTGTCACCCGAGAAGCGGTTGAGCACCAGGCCGTCGGCGTCGGTCAGCATCAGGCTGAGCGGCTCGTCGGCGAGGGTCTGGTACAGGTTGGTGAGGACCTCGTGACCGCACTCGCTGAACAGCGAGTCGGTCACGGGTGACCCGGCCCACACAGGCTCGACCTCCTCGAGGGACACGCCGTACTCCGCGCTGCGGCGCCACGACGCGAGCAGGCGCTTGGACGGCGCGGCGACCGCGCCCACGCCCGGGGGCGCGGTCGCGCGCTGCGGCAGGGCCGCGTCGTCCTCGGCGGTCACCCTCGACCTCCTCTCGCTGGTCCGACGGTAGCTCCGCCACGCCCGGATGACGAGGGTCGCCGTCTCAATGTGAGACGAGCGGGTCGTCTCACATTGAGACGCCGACCCCCTCCCGGCCGGATCGATGCCTGCCTAACTTCGGGAGCACCCGGGACGACGACGTCAGGGGAACGGTCCGCGACGACGAGGTCGCGGGAAGGAGAAGTCCATGTACACCAAGGACGGCGAGAGCTACTTCATCGTCGACGCGCACATCGCCCTGTGGGACGCGCGTCCGGAGAACCTGCGCAACGAGCACGGCAAGCAGTTCATCGACTGCTTCTACGACTACCACCGAAACCTGTCCCCCGAGGGCGAGGTGTGGAGCTACGAGGACTACCTCTACCAGGGCGGCCAGCGCCTCATGAAGGACCTCTTCGAGGACGGGTACGTCGACCACGCGATCTTCCAGCCGGCAGCGCTGACCGAGTTCTACAACACCGGCTTCGGTCAGACGAAGGAGGCGTACGAGCTCGCCGCCGCCAACCCGACCAGGCTCACGTACAACCACAACTTCGACCCGCGCAACGGCGAGCAGGGGCTGGACCAGCTGCGCGCCGACCACGAGGCGATGAAGTTCACCGGAGTGAAGCTGTACACGGCCGAGTGGCACGGTGAGTCCCGGGGTTGGAAGCTCACCGACCCTTGGGCCTACCGGTACCTCGAGGAGTGCCGCAAGCTCGGTGTCACCAACATCCACGTGCACAAGGGCCCCACGATCCGCCCGCTCGACCGGGACGCCTTCGACGTGGCGGACATCGACGCCGTGGCAACGGACTTCACCGACCTCAACTTCATCGTCGAGCACGTCGGCCTCCCCCGCCTGGAGGACTTCTGCTGGATCGCGACGCAGGAGCCGAACGTCTACGGCGGCCTGGCCGTCGCGATGCCCTTCATGCACACCCGCCCGCGCTACTTCGCACAGATCCTCGGCGAGCTCCTCTACTGGATCGGCGAGGACCGGATCTTCTTCTCCAGCGACTACGCGATCTGGACCCCGAAGTGGCTCGTGGAGCAGTTCGTCGACTTCCAGATCCCTGCGGACCTGACGGAGTACGCCCCGCTCACGACCGCGCAGAAGAAGAAGATCCTCGGTCTCAACGCGGCGAAGATGTACGGCATCGAGGTGCCCGCGGAGCTGCGCCTCCCGGAGGCCGACACCACCGAGACCGGCCCGCGCGACCCGGCCGCGGCCGACCTGGCGACGGTCTGAGCGATGACCGTCCTCACCGACCGGCCGACGGTGTCGAGGGCTGTCGTCCGCCGCGCCCTCGACACCGTCATCGACCCCGAGCTCGACGAACCGGTCACCGACCTCGGTTTCGTCCGCTCGGTCGACATCGACGGCGACGACGTCACGGTCCACCTGCGGCTGCCCACGTCGTTCTGCTCGCCGAACTTCGCCTACCTCATGGCCTCCGACGCCAAGGACGCCCTCAGCGCACTCGACGGTGTCGGCGTGGTGGTCGTCGAGCTCGACGACCACCACGACTCGGCCCTCATCAACGCCGGGCTGGCCGCCGATGCCGGGTACGTCGGCACCTTCGGCCACGAGGCGGAGAGCAGCCTCGACGAGCTGCGGATGACCTTCCGTCGCAAGGCCCACACGGCCGCCGCGGAGCGGGTGCTGACCGAGCTCCTGCGCTCGAAACCCACCCTGCCCGAGAGCATGGTGGGTTCGGTCCGGCTGCGACACCTGGGTCCGGGTCGCACGACCGAGGCGCTGCTGCGCCGGCGGGAGGCCCTCGGCCTGCCCGACGACCCCGACGCGCTGGTGCTCGTCGACCACGAGGGTCGCGGGTACTCGCCGGACGAGGTGCCGATGGCACTGCGCCGGGCACGGTCGACCCGGATCTCGATCGACGGCAATGCGCACTTCTGCCGGGGTCTGCTGCGGACCCGCTACGAGGGGTCGGGTGCGGACCAGGCGCCTCGCCCCGACGGTGCGGAGCCGGCAGACCACCACCACCTGATCCCCGTGACCGTGAAGGAGATTCCCCGATGAGCACCATGCGAGCCGTCCAGGTCGTCGCTTACCACGAGAAGCTCGAGATGACCGAGGTCCCCGTGCCCGAGGCGCAGGGTCCGTGGGACGTCGTCGTCCGGATCGGCGGAGCCGGAGTGTGTCGTACCGACCTGCACATCCTCGAGGGTCAGTGGGCCGAGAAGTCCCAGGTGACCCTGCCCTACACGATCGGCCACGAGAACGCCGGGTGGGTGCACGCGGTGGGCTCGGCCGTGACGAACGTCAAGGAGGGCGACAAGGTCATCCTCCATCCCCTCATCACCTGCGGCCTCTGCCGCGCCTGCCGCTCCGGCGACGACGTCCACTGCGAGAACAACGCCTTCCCCGGCATCAGCACCAACGGGGGGTATGCCGAGTACCTGCTCACGTCCGCCCGTTCCGTCGTCCGCATCGACGACTCCCTCGAGCCCGCCGACGTGGCCGCACTCGCGGACGCCGGGCTCACGGCGTACCACGCCGCTGCCAAGGCGGCCCGCCGCCTGACCCCGCGCGACACGTGCGTGGTCATCGGCGCAGGAGGCCTGGGGCACATCGGCATCCAGGTCCTCCGGGCCCTCTCGCCCGCCCGTCTCGTCGTCGTCGACCGCAACCAGGCGGCGTTGGACCTGGCGACCACGATCGGGGCTCACGAGGGAGTGCTCGCCGACGGCGGCCAGGTGGACGCGGTGCTCGGGCTGACCGGTGGCTTCGGCGCCGAGGTGGTCGTCGACTTCGTCGGGGAGAACGGATCGACCTCCGAGGGCATCGCCATGACCCGACAGGCCGGCGACTACCACGTCGTCGGCTACGGCGAGAACGTCGACGTCCCCACCATCGATCTCGTTTCCACCGAGAAGAACGTCGTCGGCAACCTCGTCGGGTCCTACAACGACCTCCAGGACCTGATGGCCCTGGCGGCGACCGGGGCGGTCACGCTGCACACCCAGAAGTACGCGCTCGACGACTTCCAGCAGGCGGTCACCGACCTCGACAACGGCGACGTCCGCGGGCGCGCCATCCTCGTGCCGTGACCCGGCCGGAGCCCCACCCACCACTCGGACAAAGGAGTCCGTCATGAAGAACTACCTCGGCGTCGCCGTGTCGATCGGCGTCCTCGCAGCAGTCTGGACCCAGGTCAGCGTCAGTCTCGACCTCGTGACCTGGGTCGGGTTCCTCGCCTGGGCCTGCTACTTCGCCGCCGGCACGGGGCGCGTGGGCTTCACCCGCGGCCTCGCGGCAAACCTGTCCGGGCTGGCGTACGGCTGGCTGGTCGCCGCGTTCATCGGTGTGGCGTCGTTCCCCGGCGCCCTCGCCATCGCCGTGGGCGTCGTGGCCGCCCTCATGTGCCTGCAGGCAGGATGGTCGACGCTCTCGTTCATCCCCGGGGCGTTCGTCGGCGCCGCCGCCTACTTCGGCACGGCCTTCTCCTTCTGGCCCACGGCGATCGCCCTCGTGGTGGGTGCCCTGCTCGGCTGGGCGTCCGGGGTGCTCGGTACCCGGCTGCAGGTGGCCGTGGACGGACGCACGCGGACGACCGAGCCCCCGGTCGCCCCGGCCCAGGCCGCGGCCTAGGTCAGTCCAACCCCTACCCAAGGAGCGAACCCGATGATTCTCATCACCGTGAAGTTCCCGATCCGCGAGGACAAGCTCGACGAGTGGGGCGAGCTGTCGTCCTTCTACGCGAAGGCCGTCAACGAGGAGCCCGGGTGCGTGTTCTTCGAGTTCTCCAAGAGCCTCACGGAGCCGCAGACGTACGTCTGCATCGAGGGTTTCCGTGACTCGGACGCCGGCCGGGAGCACATGGGCCAGGAGCACGTCGCGCGGTTCATGACCGAGATGCCGGACATCGTCTCGGCCCAGCCGCAGATCATCTACGTCGACGCGGACGAGGTGACCGGCTTCGGTCCGATGGGGGAGATCTCGCCCCGCGGGTCCTGACGGTGCCCATCGGCCCCGCCGCAGCCGGCGCGGCGGGGCCGACGCCACGGCTGCGTGGTCGCCGGTGCCCGGCCTCCCCACGGACCGGTAGCCTTCACCGGTACGGGCCCCGCGCTGTACGCGAGGGGCTCGCTGCATGACCGCAGGACAACCGTAGTGATGGAAGAGGTGCTGGTATGCCGGCAATCGTGCTCGTGGGCGCGCAGTGGGGCGACGAGGGCAAGGGCAAGGCGACCGACCTCCTGGGCAGCGACGTCGACTACGTCGTGAAGTTCAATGGTGGCAACAACGCCGGTCACACGATCGTCATCGAGAAGGACGGCAAGCGCGAGAAGTACGCGTTGCACCTGCTGCCCTCCGGAATCCTCACGCCGACCTGCACCCCCGTCATCGGCAACGGCGTGGTGGTCGACCTCGCAGTCCTGTTCGAAGAGCTCGACGGGCTCGAGGCCCGCGGCGTCGACACCTCGCGCCTGCTCGTCAGTGCGAGCGCGCACATCATCGCGCCGTACAACCGGGTCCTCGACAAGGTCACCGAGCGCTTCCTCGGCTCGCGCAAGATCGGCACGACCGGTCGCGGCATCGGCCCCACCTACGCCGACAAGATGTCCCGCAACGGGATCCGCGTCCAAGACCTCTTCGACGAGAAGATCCTGCGCCAGAAGGTCGAGGCCGCCCTGGCCTTCAAGAACCAGATCCTCGCCAAGATCTACAACCGTCGCGCCGTCGAGGTCGACGAGGTGATGGACGAGCTCCTCGGGTATGCCGAGCGGTTGCGTCCCATGGTCGCCGACACCTCCCTGGTCCTCGAGAAGGCGCTCAACGAGGGCAAGACGGTGCTGCTCGAGGCCGGCCAGGCGACCCTGCTCGACGTCGACCACGGCACCTACCCGTTCGTCACGTCGTCCAACGCGACCGCCGGTGGCGCCTGCACCGGTTCCGGCATCCCGCCGACCCGCGTCGACCGGGTCATCGCGATCCTCAAGGCGTACTCGACCCGTGTCGGCGAGGGGCCCTTTCCCACAGAGCTGTTCGACGCCAACGGCGAGTTCCTGCGCAAGACGGGGGCCGAGTTCGGGACGACCACCGGCCGCCCGCGTCGCTGCGGCTGGGTCGACACCGTGGTCGGCCGCTACTCCACCCGGATCAACGGCACCACCGACTTCGTCATCACCAAGCTCGACGTGCTCACGGGTCTCGACACCGTGCCGGTCTGCGTCGCCTACGACGTCGACGGGGTGCGGCACGACGAGATGCCGGTCAACCAGACCGACTTCCACCACGCGAAGCCGATCTACGAGGAGCTGCCGGGCTGGTGGGAGGACATCACCGAGTGCCGCAGGTTCGAGGACCTGCCGGCGAACGCGCAGGCCTACGTGCTGCGCCTCGAGGAGCTCATCGGCGCCCGCGTCTCCGCGATCGGTGTCGGCCCCGGCCGCGACGAGATCATCAGCCGCCACTCCCTGCTCGGCGACTGACCCTCGGCCCTGCGCCTCACTCAGCACAGGTTGCTGCCCGAGCCGTAGGCAGCAGCGTGACCCCGCTGCAGCAACCTCTGCTAGCAGAGGTTGCTGCAGGACAGGCGGGCTCGACCTGTCAGGCGGGTCGCAGGACGGTCATGCGGTGCGCGGCTCGGGTCAGCGCGACGTAGAGGACCCGCACGCCACCGGGTGACTCGGCCGTGATCTCGTCCGGGTCGACGACGACCGTGGCGTCGTATTCGAGGCCCTTGGTGGACATCGGGTCGATGACGACCACGCGGTCGCCGAGCTCGCCGACGGCGGCCAGCGCCGAGTGGTGGCGTTCCGGGGTGATCACGGCGATCGAGCCCTCGACCTCGCCGAGCAGCACCTCGACGGCCTCGGTGGCCACCGCCGCCCAGTCGCCGTCGCCGACCGTGAGGTCGAGGGGGTGCGCGCCGGTCTCACGGACGGCCTGCGGGATGTCGGCGTCGGGGACCTGCGCCTTCACGACCGAAGCCGCGTAGTCGAAGATCTCGCGAGCGTTGCGGTAGTTGGTGTCCATGTGGAACAGCCGTCGCTCCTGCGTGCCGAACGCCTCCTCCCGGGCGCGCCCCGACTCGGCGGCGTCGGGCCACGAGGCCTGCGCGGCGTCGCCGACCACGGTCCACGACGAGTAGCGGCCGCGGCGGCCGAGCATGCGCCACTGCATGGGGGAGAGGTCCTGCGCCTCGTCGACGAGGACGTGGGCGTACTCGCCGGGGCCCTCGACCCGTCCCTGCAGCAGCCGTTCGCGCGGGTCGGTGACGGCGATCCGGGACCAGGCGTTGGCCGAGCCCGCTCCCGACTGCCGGGTGGCCCGCACCTCCGCGACGCCGAACTGCGAGACGTCGTCGAGCTCCTCGATCTCGTAGAAGCCGCGCTCCTCGACCGCGGCTTCCTGGACCGACCCCATGCGGGCGGCCAGGTCGTCGACGAGGGCTGCGTCGGCCACGGACCAGGTCCCGGTCCGCAGGGCCTCCCGCATGGAGGCTGCGAACGCCTCGCACTCGTGAGTGGTCAGCACACCGCGCCCGTGGCGGGTGGCCAGCTCGGGGTCGGCGAGCCAGAGCAGGACCTCGCGCGGGTCGACCTGGGGCCACCAGCGCTCGAGGAAGGCGTCCACCTCGAGGTGGTCCTCGAAGTGGTCCATGAACTCGCCCCGGTCGCCCTCACGGACGCTGTTCCAGGCGGCCTCGGCCAGCTGCGCGCGGACGGCCTTGGCCGCCAGGTTGCGCTGGTGGCTGCGCAGGACCTGGGCGCGGATGCGGTCGAGGGCAGGGGTGTCGATGCGGACGGCGTTGCCGCCCACGAACGCCCGGAACTGTGTCGGCGCACCGGGAGGGCTGTCGGCGGCGGCCCTCGACAGGAGGCGTCGCACGCGCAGGGACCCCTTGACCGCCGCGACCTGGGGGCTGTCGAGGCGCACCGCGGTGACCCCGTCCACGACGTCGCCGAGGGAGCGCAGCGTCACCGACTCCTCGCCGAGCGAGGGGAGCACGCGCTCGATGTAGGCGGTGTAGGCCGACGACGGCCCGACGACGAGGATCCCGCCGTTCTCGAAGCGGCGCCGGTCGGAGTAGAGCAGGTAGGCGGCCCGGTGCAGGGCGACGACCGTCTTGCCGGTACCGGGTCCGCCGGTGATCTCGGTGATGCCGCGGGCGGAGGCGCGGATGGCCTCGTCCTGGTGGCGCTGGATCGTGGCGACGATGTCGCGCATCTGGGCGCCGCGGCTGCGGGTCAGCGCCGCGAGCAGGGCGCCGTCGCCGACCACGACGAGGTCGTCCGGTGCCTCGGCCACCATGAGGTCGTCTTCGACGCCGACGACGTCAGGGCCCTTGCAGCGCAGCACCCGGCGGCGCAGGACGTCCATCGGCTCCACGGGGGTGGCGCGGTAGAAGGCCGCCGCTGCCGGCGCGCGCCAGTCGACGACCAGCGGCTCGTAGTCGTCGTCGCGGACGCCGAGCCGGCCGATGTAGCGGGTCTCGCGGTCGCTGTCGGCGCCTTCCTTGGACAGGGCGTGGTCGAGGTCGAGCCGGCCGAACACCAGGCCCTCGAACTGCGTGTCGAGGGTCGAGCGGCGTCGGGCGGCGTTGAACACCAGGGCGTCGCGCTCGAACAGCCCGGTCAGCTCCTCGTCCCGGACGTCGCCCGTGCGGTCGGTGCGCCCCCGCGCGAGCCCGTCGGTCTCGACCAGGCCCGCCCGGAGCTTGGCCTTCGCGAGCTCGGCGTAGACGACGTCGACGTGCGCCTGCTCGACGGCGATCTCGCGCGCCACCTCGGCGGTGGTCGCCTTGTTGGAGGTGGAGGACTGGTGATCCGGAGCGGTCACGGTGGTGACTTTCTTGTCGAACGGCCTGCTCGTCCCGCAGAGAACGCACGAGTCTAGCCCCGCGTCCCCGGGCGTCTTCGCGCCATCCCACGCCGGGCCTCAGATCAGGCCCCGCCTCCCTGCCTGGACGCCGGCCTGGAACCGGGTCCCGGCGCCGAGCTGGTCCATGAGCGCGCGCACCCGCCGCTCCACGGTGCGTTGGGAGACGCCGGTCTGGCGGGCGATCGTCGCATCGGGCGCGCCGGCCGCGAGCAGCGACAGGATGAGCTGGTCGCGTTGCTCGGCGGCGCTGCCCGTCCCCGCGCGCTGCAACGGCGAACCGAGCGTCCACAGGTGGTCGAACAGCGAGATCAGCGCCAGGACCATCGCCCGCGCCCGCACGAGCGCCGACCCGAACCCCGTCGGGTCGAACGAGCTGACGTCCACGATGGCGGCCGACTCGTCGACGATCACGCAGGAGAACGGGACGCTGGTCGTGAGGCGGAAGCGTTCCCCGCCGCGCTCCCGGGCCTCGAGGATGGTGAGAGCGTCGGGGATCTCCAGGATGCGGGAGTCGTACACCGAGGCCATGTCGAGGACGATCCCGCCGGCGCCCCTGCTCGGCTCCTCGTGGCTGTGCATCGGGCTGTCGAAGATGGCGTCCGTCCGTGGCGACGGTGCGCGGAAGACACGGACGATCTCCGTCCCTGCCGCCACGGCCTCGGCCGTCACCGCCGCCATCTCGTCCAGCGAGGCGAGGATGCGTATGGTGCCCGCGTCGGGGGTCGTCGTCGCGGCCCGGGCCTGGAAGAAGACCTGCGCGAGCTCGTGCGCCGCCGACCGTGTCTCCCGCGCGCGCCGCTCGTAGCTGAGGGCCAGGGTCGGCAGGGAGATGTCGGGCGGGATGACCTCGATGACACCACCGGCCTGGAGCCGCACGAGGCCGCGCTCCTGCAGCACCTCCAACGAGTGGTCGACGAGGGGCGCCTTCATCCCCTGCGCCACGAGCAGGGACCGGGTCGGCTCCGGGTGCTGCAGCGCAGCGAGGTAGACCCGCGTCACCACGCCGCCACCGTCGCTGTCGTGGTTGCCGAGTCCCAGGGCGTCGACGGCGTCGCTCACGAGGTCCTGCCCATGCGCTGCTCCTCGGTCCGAGGTGAGTGGCCGCGACCCATGGTGCTGTGTTGGCGAGATCCCGTCAATGGCGCAAGTCCGCCACGTCGAGGCTTTACGTGCGGACCCGTCATGGTCCAATCTGGTCGGAGTCGATTCGTCGACCCACGTGCCCGGTCGCAGGTTCCCCCGCCAGGCGACCGCACGTCGGCTGCGCGGCGTCCCCGGGAGAATGTCCCCCCTGCCTCCCCGGGACGCCGCGCACTCATCTCCCGCCCGGTTCTCTACGCTGGGCGCGTGAAGGTTCTCGTCGTCGGGTCCGGTGCTCGTGAGCACGCCATCGTCAAGGCGCTCGGCGCGGACCCGGACGTCGACGCCGTGGTGGTGGCTCCCGGCAACCCCGGCATGGACGCCGTGGCCCTGTGCGAGCCGCTCCCCGCAGGCCTGCTCGACGGCGACGGTGTGGTCGAGCTGGCGCGCCGGCACTCGGTCGGCCTCGTGGTCATCGGCCCGGAGGCCCCGCTCGTCGCCGGAGTGGCCGACGTGGTGCGCGCGGCCGGATTCCCCGTCTTCGGCCCATCCGCGGAGGCAGCCCGCCTCGAGGGCAGCAAGGCCTTTGCGAAGGAGGTCATGGCTGCCGCCGAGGTGCCGACGGCCCTCGCCCGCGTGTGCGCGACCGAGGACGAGGTGGCCGACGCGCTCGACGCCATGGGCGCGCCATACGTGGTCAAGGACGACGGCCTCGCCGCGGGCAAGGGCGTCGTCGTCACGGACGACCGTGACGCCGCCCTCGAGCACGCCCGGGGCTGCCTCGCCAAGGAGGACGGGCGGGTGGTCGTCGAGGAGTTCCTCGACGGGCCGGAGGTGTCGTTGTTCGTCCTCTGCGACGGGGAGACGGTCGTGCCGTTGGCTCCGGCGCAGGACTTCAAGCGGGTCTTCGACGAGGACCGCGGCCCCAACACCGGCGGCATGGGTGCCTACTCCCCGCTGGGCTGGGCGCCGGCCTCGATGGTCGACGAGCTCGTCACCCGCGTCGCCCAGCCGACCGTCGACGAGATGCGCCGCCGCGGGACGCCGTTCTCCGGGGTGCTGTTCATCGGGCTGGCGCTGACGAGCCGTGGTCCTCGGGTGATCGAGTTCAACGCGCGGTTCGGCGACCCGGAGACCCAGGTGGTGCTGGCGCGGCTGCAGACCCCCCTGGGTGGGCTGCTCCTGGCAGCGGCCACCGGACGGCTGGCCGAGGTCGGCGCGCTGCACTGGTCGCCGCAGCACGCGGTGACGGTCGTCGTCGCCTCGCACAACTACCCCGGCACCCCGCGTACGGGAGACCCCGTGACCGGGATCGAGGCCGCCACCGAGGTGCCGACCGTCTACGTCCTGCACGCCGGTACCGGCCGCGCCGACGACGGCACGCTGGTCTCGGCGGGCGGCCGCGTGCTGTCGGTCGTGGCCCTCGGGGAGAGCCTCAGCCAGGCCCGGGAACGGGTCTACGAGGGGGTGGCCTCGATCGAGCTCGACGGGTCCCACCACCGCACCGACATCGCCCTGGCGGCCGAGCGCGACGAGCTCCACGTCGGCTGACGACCCCGCCGACTGAGCGGCACGGTCTACCCGGCTCGGCGGGCGGCGGCCCACCCCAGGGCCCCGATCGCTGCACTGCCCACCATCACGGCGGCGAAGAGCCACCCGGGCAGTGCCGGGGCCTGCCAGGCGATCAGCGCGCCGGCGCCGGCCAGCGCCACGGCCTGGGCCACCGACGCGGTCAGGCTCGACGCAGCGGTGATCCGGCCCTGGTCGGACACGGGTGCGAGAAGGAGCAGCTGGGTCGACAGCGTCGGCGACACGATCCCCATGCCGAGCCCGGCGACCCCCCACAGCACGAGTCCGGGTGCGACCGGGAGCAGCCCGAGGCTGCTCAGGGCGGGTCCGGCGATCCCGACGGTGATGAGGGCGAACCCGACCTGCAGCCGCCGCACGGCCCCCACCCGTCGCTGCACCGCGTCGAGCCCGTGCAGCTGCGAACCCGCCGCCCAGCACAGCCCCGTCACCGTGAGGCTCACGCCCGCGGCGGCCGGCCCGAGGTGGTGGATGGTCGTGAGCATGAGGGGCAGCAGGCTCCCCGCGGTCCCGAACGCCGCGGCGACGAGCCCACGCAACGCCACGAGGGCCGGTATGCCGTGGACGAGCCGCAGCGTGCCGGCCGGCAGCACGGCGCGCACCGCCGGGACGGTGCAGGCGAGTCCGGCGGCCACCAGGCTGAGGCCGAGGACTCGGGCGGTGCTGCTGCCACCGAAGAGGGACCCCCCAGCGGTCAGGGCGCCGAGCCCCACCGCGGCGAGGGCCGCTGCCCGCACGGCTCGGTGCTCCTGTCCCGTCCACGGCGTGGCAGGACCGGTGGCCGCCGAGGAGGCGCGCATCGACGGTCGGAGCAGGAGGGCGGCCGGCACCATGAGGGCGATGCCGACGGCGAAGACGGATCGCCACGACCAGGTCTGCGCCAGGAGCCCGGCCACCGGCGGCCCGAGCAGGGAGGGAAGCACCCAGGCCGCTGCGAACGCGGCGAAGACCTTGGCCCGCAAGGCCTCTGGCAGTGCCCGCGCGAGCAGGACCGTGAGCGACACGTCCATGAACGCCTCACTGATGCCGGAGCCGAACCGCCCCACGGTGAACAGCGCCATACCGGGGGCGACGGCCATGAGGACCTGGGAGGCGACGAAGACCGCCATCCCGGCCAGCAGGGGGCGGACGGGTCCGCGGTGGTCGGCCCAGGCGCCGGCGACAACGGTGGCGAGGACGAACGACACGAGCGGCGCGGCGCTGGCCGCACCGAACAGCCACAGCCCGTCGAGGTCGCGGGCGACGGTGGGCAGCACCGTCGTCGTCGCGCGGTTCTCGAACGCCCCGAGCGTCACGAGCGCCACCGCCCCGATGGCGAAGGGGAGGTGCGCTCGGGTGAACAGGCTCGGGGGCCGGTCGGTGGGTCGGCTCTGCGCCGTGTCGGTGGACATGCCCGCCATCCTCAAAGATGAAGTGGACTTCAAGTCAAGGCGGAGCGTCGTCACAGGTGTGCCAAGGTGACCCAACCGATCGTGGGGTTCGACGCGTTCTGATGGGTGACGTGTCCGGTGTGGTGAGGGGGAGGTGCCCGTGCGGGCGGTGCTCGAGGACGAGTTCAGGGAGTTCGCCGCGGCGGCGATCCCGCGGCTGCGGCGGGTTGCGATGGCGCTCTCTCGCGACCCGCACCGCGCCGACGACCTCGTGCAGACCACGCTGGAGAAGATGTACGGCGCGTGGGTTCGGGTGCACGGTGTGGAGGACCTGCACGCATACGCCCGGACCGTGCTGGTGCGGTCCCTGATCTCCGAGCAGCGGCGGCACTGGTGGACGCGGGAGCGGTCGACGGCGGACGCCGGCGAGCACCAGGTGGCTCCTGCGGAGGGCGTCGACGACCGGCTGGACCTGCGAGCCGCCCTCGGTTCCCTGCCGCCGCGCCAGCGGATGGCGGTGGTGCTCCGGCACCTCGAGGACCTGCCCGTGGCCGAGGTGGCGGTGCTGATGGCCTGCTCCGAGGGCACCGTCAAGAGCACGACGAGCGACGGCCTGCGCGCACTGCGTGCGGTGCTGACCCCGGTGACGAACGAAGGGAAGCTGTGATGACCACGGACATGATGGACCGCGCCCCTGAGGGGCTGCGGGCGCTCTACACCGAGGACCTCGGCCCGGCCCCCTTCACGGTCGACGACATCGTGGCGGGCGGACGGCGTCGCAGCCGGCACCGGACGATCGGCACGGTGGCGGGGGCGGTGGCCGCCGTGGCCGTGATCGGTGTCGGCGCCACGACCGTCCTCGGAGGTGCGTCGACGGCCGACCGGCAGCCTGTCGAGCCGGCCAGGACGACGACCACGACGCCTGCCGTGACCTATCCCGGGTGTGCCAGCAAGCCGTCCACCTGTGCGGTGGTGGTACAGCAGTGGTCGCGGGAGGTCACCGGGTCGACGGCGCAGGTCAGGATCCTGTCGGACGAGAGCTTCGAGACGGGGACCCTCGTCCTGGCGCAACGGGTCAGCTCGACCGCGGGCGAGCAGGACGTCGACCTCAAGGTCGTGCTCTCGCCGAGCACCACCGCGCCCGACAGCGAGGCCGCGATCAACCTGATCCGCAACGCGACGGCCCTACCGGGCATCCCGGTCGTCGCCAGCCGCCGGGACATCCCCGGCCCCGGTACCGTCACCGAGCGGTTCAGCGTGGACCGTGGCGACTTCGCCCGAGCCCTGTCCGTCCAGGTGGACGTCGCCAACCACGGCAGCCCCGATGGCGCGTACTCACGGTCGTCCAGGACGGTGCAGTCGCCCGACTGGTGGTCGGCTGACACGGTCGCCGACCTCGTGACCCGCATCCACGGATCGGCGGCGATGGCTGCGAAGGCCAAGGGCCTGGTCTCGTCCCGCGGCCTCCCGCACGTGGGCTGCGCGAGCGAACCCGGCTGCCTGGGTGAGGTGCAGCAGTGGTCGCGCGAGGTGACCGGCTCGGCGGGTGCGGTCGAGCAGGCGGAGGCCTCGGCATACCAGGAGGGCACCCAGGTGCTGGAGCAGCTGGTGAGCACCGAGCGCGGCAAGCGCGACGTGCACCTGTCGGTCGTCGTGGCTCCGACGACGACGGAGGCGAGGGGGATGGTCCCGGCGGCACCGGAGAAGGTGACCCTGCCCGGGATCCCCGGCGAGGTCGAGCGGGTGACGCAGAACGGCGGGGGCAACTTCGTCCAGAGCTACGACTTCCCGGCGGCGAGGTTCGGCCGGGCGGTGCACGTGACGGTCAACGTCGCCAACCAGGGCCCGGCCGGTGGGGCGTTCTCGGAGTCGGCGGACGACGTCCCGGCCCCCTCCTGGTGGACCGAGGAGAGCATCGCCGACCTCGTCTCACGGCTCTACGGCACCGACAGGATCCGCGACGCGGCGGCGAGCGCGCCGTCCACCGGGACCACCACACGCTGAACGGCTGTCGGCTGGGAGGATGTCGGCCATGACGTCCTCCCAGCCGCTCACGGTGCCCGGCTACGCCCACGTCTACTCGGGCAAGGTCCGCGACCTCTACGCCCCGCTCGACGAGTCGGGGACGCCGCGGAACGACCAGCTGCTCCTCGTCGCCAGCGACCGCATGTCCGCCTACGACTTCGTCCTCGACACCCCGATCCCCGACAAGGGTGCCGTCCTGACGCAGCTGTCGCTCTGGTGGTTCGAGCGGCTGCAGGACCTCGTGCCCAACCACGTGGTGTCGGCCGACGTGCCCGATGCCGTCGCCGGGCGGGCGGTGCTGGTCAAGCGGCTCGCGATGCTCCCGGTCGAGTGCGTCGCCCGCGCCTATCTGACCGGTGGCGGACTCACCGAGTACCGCGCCGACGGCCACGTCTCCGGGGTGGCGCTGCCCGAGGGCCTGGTCGATGGCTCGCGCCTGCCCGAGCCCGTCTTCACCCCGTCCACCAAGGCGCCGATGGGGGAGCACGACCAGCCGATGCCGTATGCCGCCGTGGAGGCCGAGATCGGCGCCCCCCTCGCGTCGCGGGTGCGGGACCTCACGACCGCGATCCTCGCCCGCGGCAACGAGATCGCCGCCGAGCGCGGCATCCTCATCGCCGACACCAAGGTCGAGTTCGGGCTCGACGGTGACGAGGTCGTCCTCGCGGACGAGGTGCTGACGCCGGACTCGTCCCGGTTCTGGCCGGCCGAGCTCTGGGAGCCGGGCCACCCGCAGCCGTCGTACGACAAGCAGTACGTCCGCGACTGGTTGACCTCGTCCGCCAGCGGCTGGGACAAGGCGTCGGGCGAGGCTCCGCCCGACCTGCCCGAGGACGTCGTGGCGCAGACGCGGGCGAAGTACGTCGAGGCCTACGAGCGCCTGACCGGCCGCACCTTCTCCTGACCGCCGCGCGGGCGTAGCCTCACCGACGTGGAGGACCTGGAGGGCCACCCGGCCCTCGCCGCGGCGTCGGCCGCTGCGCGCGCCCACCTCGACGGGCTGCGGGAACGCCGGGTCGGGGCGCCTCCGGACGTCACGGCGCAGAGCCTGAGGGCGGCGCTCGGCGGACCTGTGCCGGTCCGCGGCTCCGAACCGGCGGAGGTCGTCGAGCGCCTCGCCGCCGCCGTCGGCCCGGGACTGGTCGCCTCCAGCGGGCCCCGCTACTTCGGGTACGTCGTGGGCGGCACCCTCGAGGCCGCGATGGCCGCTGACTGGCTCGCGGTCGCCTGGGACCAGGTGGCCGGCCTCGAGGTGATGTCGCCGGCTGCGGCCGCCGTCGAGGAGGTCACCGGCGGCTGGCTGCTCGACCTGCTCGGCCTTCCGGCGCAGGCGTCCTTCGGGTTCCCGACCGGCGCCCAGATGGCGAACTTCACGGCGCTCGCGACAGCCCGGCACGCGGTGCTCGAGCGGGCGGGATGGGACGTCGAGGCCGACGGTCTCCAGGGCGCACCCCGGATCCAGGTCGTCGTCGGCGGCCAGGTGCACGCGACCGTGCCTCAGGCCCTGCGCTTCGCCGGCCTGGGCAGCCGGCCCGATGTCGCCGCCAGCGACGAGCAGGGTCGGATGCGACCCGCGGCCCTCGCGCAGGTCCTCCGGCGGGACGAGGGACCGGTCATCGTGTGCGCACAGGCCGGCAACGTCAACACCGGTGCCTTCGACCCGTTCGGGGAGCTGGCAGACCTCTGCGCGCAGGCAGGTGCGTGGTTGCACGTGGACGGAGCGTTCGGGCTGTGGGCAGGGGCGAGCGAACGGCTGCGACCGCTGGTCGACGGCGTGGAGCGCGCCGACTCCTGGGCCACGGACTGCCACAAGTGGCTCAACGTCCCCTACGACTCCGCCTTCGTCGCCACCCGCGATCCCGTCGCCCACATCGCCGCCATGTCGTGGGAGGCGCCGTACGTCGTCCCCGGGGCGGGCCGCGACCCTTACAGGTATGTCGTCGAGTCCTCCCGTCGCGCAAGGGGATTCGCGATCTGGGCCGCCCTCTCCCAGCTCGGCCGGGACGGCGTCGCCGACCTCGTGGACCGCTCCTGCGCCCACGCGCGCCGCTTCGCCTCGGCCCTGGTGGCCGCCGACCCACGGGTCGCGGTCCTCAACGACGTGGTGCTCAACCAGGTACTGGTGCGGTTCGACGACTCCGACGACGTCACCCGTGCGGTCCTCGCTGGGGTCCAGGTCGGCGGCGAGGCGTGGATCGGTGGCAGCACCTGGAACGGTGACGCGGTCATGCGGATCTCGGTGTCCGGCTGGATGACGACCTCGCAGGACGTCGACCGCTCCGTCGAGGCGGTCCTGGCTGCCCTCGCCGCAGCGCGCACCTGACGCCGGCTGGCCCCGGCGAGGCCTCCGCGCAGCCGACGCCGCCCGCGCAGCCGACCCCGCTCCGTTGGACTAGCCGCGCGTGGGGGTCAGGAGGGCGAGGGGCATGGTCCGCGACGTCTTCAGCTCGTACTTGCCGAACGGTGGACAGCGGACGAGGACCACGTCCCGCCAGGCAGCATCCCGCTCGTCCCCGGTCAGCTCCCGGACCGTGACGGCCTCGGTGGCCCGGCCCCGCTGCACCTCTGCGCGACCGGCGGCCCGCAGGTTGCGGAACCACTGCGGGTCCTGCGGCATCCCGCCCGCCGACCCCACGACGAGGTAGCCACCCTCGTGCTCGAAGTACCCGACGGGGGTGGTGTGCGGCTTCCCCGTCTTGCGGCCGGGGACGGTGAGCAGCAGGACCGGGACACCGCCGGAGCCCTTGCCCCCCACCTTGCCGCCCGACACCCGGTAGACACCGACGCCCCCCTTGTTGACGGTCCGCATCACGGTCTTCATCACGGTGTTCATGGCGCCTCCCGGGCTCTCCCCACGGACGCTCCTCCGGGCGCCACGACGTGTCAACCACCTGCCCGGCCGTGCGGCGACGTCCGGGAGGTGACCACGCGGCATACCTGCTCCGTGGCCCGGATAGACTGCGGTCGCTTCCATCCCCCGCGCTAGTCCCGTGCTGAACCCAGGAGACACCCGAATGGGCCACGTCGTCATTGACGTCATGCTGAAGCCAGAGATCCTCGACCCCCAGGGTCAGGCCGTGAACGGGGCGCTCCCCCGGCTCGGCTTCGAGCAGTTCACGGATGTGAGGCAGGGCAAGCGCTTCGTCCTCACCGTGGACGGCGAGGTCACCGACGAGGTGCTCGCGGCGGCGCGGGAGGCAGCGGAGAAGCTGCTCTCCAACCCCGTCATCGAGGACGTCGTGTCCGTCCGCGCGAGCGACGGCGAGACCACGGACCCCGGCCAGTGAAGGTCGGGGTCGTCACGTTTCCGGGCTCCCTCGACGACCGTGACGCCGCCCGCGCGGTGCGCGCCGTCGGCGCCGAGGCCGTCAGCCTCTGGCACGGCGACGCCGACCTCAAGGGCGTCGACGCGGTGGTCCTCCCCGGCGGTTTCTCGTACGGCGACTACCTGCGCTGCGGTGCCATCGCCCGTTTCGCGCCGGTCATGGACGCCCTCATCCCGGCAGCCCAGGGAGGGCTGCCCGTGCTCGGCATCTGCAACGGCTTCCAGGTGCTCTGCGAGAGCCACCTGCTCCCCGGTGCGCTGATCCGCAACGACCACCGCAAGTTCAACTGCGTCGACCAGCGGCTCGTCGTCGAGAACGCCTCGACCACCTGGACCTCCGACTTCGAGGCCGGGCAGGAGATCACGATCGTCCTCAAGAACGGCGAGGGCGGGTTCGTCGCCGACGAGCGAACCCTCGACGAGCTCGAGGGCAAGGGCCGCGTGGTCTTCCGGTATGCCGGTGACAACCCGAACGGCTCGTACCGCGGCATCGCGGGCATCAGCAACGAGCGCGGCAACATCGTGGGCCTCATGCCCCATCCCGAGCACTGCGTGGAGGAGGGCTACGGCCCCTCGACCGATGGGCTCCCCTTCTTCACTTCTGTTCTGCGACAGGTGGTTTCAGCATGACGGCCCAGGTCGACCGTCCGACGCTCGACACGGTCTCCCACGCGGCGACGACCCCCGACACCGAGCAGCCGTGGAGCGAGCTCGGGCTCAAGCCCGACGAGTACGCCGAGATCCGCGAGATCGTCGGCCGCCGCCCCACCAGCGCCGAGCTCGCGATGTACTCCGTCATGTGGAGCGAGCACTGCTCGTACAAGTCGTCCAAGGTGCACTTCTCCCTCTGGGGCGAGAACACCACCGACGAGATGCGCGAGAAGCTCCTCGTCGGCATCGGTGAGAACGCCGGGGTCGTCGACATCGGCGACGGCTGGGCGGTCACCTTCAAGGTCGAGTCGCACAACCACCCGTCCTACGTCGAGCCGTACCAGGGCGCCGCCACCGGCGTCGGCGGCATCATCCGCGACATCATGTCGATGGGTGCCCGGCCGATCGCGGTCATGGACCCGCTGCGCTTCGGCAACCTGCACCACCCCGACACCCAGCGCGTGCTCCCGGGCGTCGTCGCCGGTGTCGGTGGCTACGGCAACTGCATCGGCCTGCCCAACATCGGAGGCGAGGTCGTCTTCGACGACTGCTACCAGGGCAACCCGCTCGTCAACGCCCTGTGCGTCGGTGCCATGCGCATCGAGGACATCCACCTCGCCAAGGCCTCGGGCGTCGGCAACAAGGTGATCCTGTTCGGCGCCAGGACCGGTGGCGACGGCATCGGCGGCGTGTCGGTCCTCGCCTCGGAGACCTTCGACGAGGGTGGTCCCACCAAGCGTCCTGCGGTCCAGGTCGGCGACCCGTTCGCCGAGAAGGTGCTCATCGAGTGCTGTCTGGACCTGTATGCCGCGCACGTCGTGGACGGCATCCAGGACCTCGGCGGTGCGGGGCTGTCCTGCGCCACCAGCGAGCTCGCCTCCAACGGTGACGGGGGCATGCAGATCGAGCTCGACCGCGTGCCGCTGCGCGACGCCTCCCTGCGACCTGAGGAGATCCTCATGTCGGAGAGCCAGGAGCGCATGATGGCCGTCGTCGAGCCGGGCAAGCTCGACGAGTTCATGGCGATCACCGACCGGTGGGACGTCGAGGCGACCGTGCTCGGGGAGGTCACCGACGGCGACCACCTCGTCATCACCTGGCACGGCGAGGTCATCGTGGACGTGCCGCCGCGGTCGGTCGCCCACGAGGGCCCGACCTACCACCGGCCCCTGGCCCGTCCGGACTACCTCGACCAGCTCCAGGCGAACGGCACCGGCACGCTGGCCCGTCCCGTCGACGGCGAGGGCCTGAAGTCCGACCTGCTCACCCTGCTCGGGTCGCCGAATCTGTGCGACAAGTCGTGGATCACCGACCAGTACGACCGCTACGTCCTCGGCAACACCGCGCTCGCGATGCCCGACGACGCAGGGGTGGTGCGCGTCGACGAGGAGACCGGCCGCGGTGTGGCCATCTCGACCGACTGCAACAGCCGGTTCGCCAAGCTCGACCCCTACACCGGGGCCCAGCTCGCGCTCGCCGAGTCCTACCGCAACGTCGCGACCGCCGGCGCCGTCCCGCTCGCCGTCACCGACTGCCTCAACTTCGGTTCCCCGGAGGACCCGGGCGTCATGTGGCAGTTCCGTGAGTCGGTCAAGGGCATCGCCGAGGGCTGCAAGACCCTCGGCATCCCGGTGACCGGCGGCAACGTCAGCTTCTACAACCAGACCGGTGACACGGCCATCCACCCCACGCCCGTCATCGGTGTCCTCGGGGTCATGGACGACGTCTCCCGCCGCACCCCGTCGGGCTGGAAGGCCCCCGGCCAGGTGATCTACCTGCTCGGCTCGACCCGTGACGAGCTCGCAGGCGGCGAGTGGGCGCACGTGGTCCACGGCCACCTCGGCGGGCTGCCGCCGAAGGTCGACCTCGGGGCCGAGCAGCTGCTCGGCGACATCCTCGTCAACGCGAGCCGGGACGGTCTCGTCGACGCCGCGCACGACCTCTCCGACGGTGGCCTCGCCATCGCCCTGGCCGAGGCGACCATGCGGTACGGCGTCGGCGCGCGGATCTGGCTCGACGAGGTCTGCGAGCGCGACGGCATCGACGCGTTCACCGCGTTGTTCAGCGAGTCGACCGCCCGTGTCGTCGTCAGCGTGCCGCGCTCGGAGGAGGTGCGGTTCACCGACATGTGCACCGCCCGCGGCCAGGTCCACGCGCGCATCGGTGTGGTCGACGACGAGACCGACGGGCTGGACGTGCAAGGTCACTTCACGGTGGGTCTGTCCGCCATGACGCAGGCCCACACGCGTACGCTGCGAGAGGTCTTCGCCGGCTGATTCGTCCGGTTTCCGGGTCGACGACGATGTCGACGGGTCCCACTGAGGAGTGTCGTGAGTTCAGGGCAGGACCTCGCCAGGCGCGAGGCGATCGAGGAGTACGAGGTCGTCGGACGCCCGGCGGAACCCGACCTCCAGCGCCTCGTCGAGCTGGCCGCCGCCGTGTGTGACGTCCCGACGGCCGTCATCAACATCATCGACGACCGTCAGCAGCACCAGATCGCAGCGATCGGGCTGTCTGCTGCGGTCTGCTCCCGCGAGGACTCGATGTGCGCCCGGGTCCTGCACGACCCCCAGCTCGTGGCGGTGCCCGACGCGAGCCTCGACGAGCGCTTCGCGGACAACCCGTTCGTCACGGGCGTCATCGCCAACGTCCGCTTCTACGCCTCCAGCCCGCTCGTCACGCCGGCGGGCGTGCCGATCGGCACCCTGTGCGTCTTCGACGACGTGCCTCGCCGGTTGTCCGTGGCAGCGGGCAAGGCCCTAGGGGTGCTGGCCGAGCAGGTGGTCGACGTCCTGGAGCTGCGCCGCCTCACCCGTGAGCTGGCGCGCTCCAACGAGCAGCTGACGCAGTTCGCCGGGCAGGTCAGCCACGACCTGCGGAACCCGCTCGCGGCGCTGACCGGTTTCCTCGAGCTGGCCGCCGACAGCCCGGAGCTCGCCGACGCCCCTGACGCGGCCGAGCTGCTGGCGCGGGCCGAGTCGTCCGCAGCGCGGATGACCGCGATGATCGGCGACCTGCTCGACTTCGCCCGCATCGGTGGCGGTGGGCGCAAGGGCCTCGTCGACCTCCAGGGCGAGGCCGACGCCGTGCTCGAGGACCTGTCCGCCCAGATCGCCGACGCCGGGGCCGACGTCCGCGTGGAGGGCCTGCCCAAGGTGTCCGGCGACGCCACGCTGCTTCGCGCCCTGCTCCAGAACCTCGTCGCCAACGCCGTGAAGTTCAGTGCCGCAGCCGGTACCGGGCAGCCCGTGGTCCGCGTCGGCGCCGAGCACATCACCGGCGGCTGGCGGGTGACCGTGGACGACAACGGTCCCGGGGTGCCCGAGCAGGACCGCGACCGCGTCTTCGAGCTGCTCGCCCGGGGGGACGACAAGCAGGACGTCGAAGGACTGGGCATCGGCCTGAGCACGTGCCGCCGCATCGTGCAGTCGCACGGCGGCCGCATCGGCATCGTCGACTCCGAGCTCGGCGGCGCCAGCGTCTGGGTGTCCTTCCCGGACCGGCCGCAGTCACAGGGCAGCGGGTAGGACGAGAACGGCCACGGGGACCGGGGACCGAGGGGGCGACCGGCCGGCAGCTGACGAGAGGGGGACGTGGGTGTGGGAATCCCTGGGGGGAGCGAGATGAGCACGGTCCAGGACCTCGCACGCCGCGAGGCGATCGAGGAGTACGACGTCGTCGGCGCTCCGGCCGAACCGGATCTCGAACGGCTCGTCGAGCTGGCGGCAGCGATGTGCGACGTCCCCACCGCGGTCATCAACATCATCGACGACCGCCACCAGCACCAGATCGCAGCGGTGGGCCTGCTCGCTGCGGTGTGCTCGCGTGAGGAGTCGATGTGCGCCCAGGTCCTCAGCGACCCGGTGCAGGTGGCCGTCCCGGACGCCCGGGTCGACGAACGCTTCAAGGCCAACCCGTTCGTCACCGGTGAGATCGCCAACGTCCGCTTCTACGCCTCGAGCCCGCTCGTCACGCCGGCCGGGGTGCCGATCGGGACCCTGTGCGTCTTCGACGACGTCCCGCGCAACCTGTCCGTCGCAGGTGGGCGCGCGCTCGGAGCCCTGGCCGACCAGGCCGTCGACCTCCTCGAGCTGCGGCTCGTGTCCCGTGAGCTGGCGCGCTCCAACGACCACCTGCTCAAGTTCGCCGGACAGGTCTGCCACGACCTTCGCAACCCGCTCGCCGCCCTCACGTGGTTCATCGAGCTCGCGGCGGGCAGTCCCGAGCTGATCGACTCCCCGAACGCTGCCCAGCTGCTGGCCCGGGCCGAGTCCTCGGCGGCAGGGATGGGCGCCATGATCGCCGAGCTGCTGGACGTGGCCCGGTCCTCTGGTGCCGACGCCGGGCCGGCGGACGGCCGCAGACCGGACCGACGCTGACCCGACACAGCGAGCGGCCCGGTCACGCTTCCCCCTGCGTGGCCGGACCGTTCGTCCCCTGTGGTGTCCCCTGTCGTGAACCATAGGCCTGCCCACCGACAGGCGTACATGGGTAGAAGTACCCATTCCCTGGAGCCGCTGCCGGCACGTCGCGAGCGACCCGCGCCGGCCGGTCGCGTCGGACCGCCGCGTCCGACCGCCCCCTGCTCGCTGCCTACGATGGAGGTATGCCGCCGCGCCGCCGAGTCCCTGTCGCCGCCGGACGCTCGGCGGTGCAACGCTGGCAGGCAGAGGGTGCGGACCTCGCCCGCGCGGACCTGGCCACCGCCGTGCGCTACGCGCTCGAGGAGCTCGCGACGGTCGCGCCCGGTCGCAGCGTCGAGGTGCGCGTGCCACCGTTCGGCGCGGTCCAGTGCGTGTCCGGCACGACCCACACGCGAGGCACCCCGCCCAACGTGGTCGAGACCGACGCGCAGACGTGGCTGCAGGTGGCCACCGGCTCCCTGAGCTGGGACGGGGCCTGGGAGGCGGGCAGCCTGCGGGTCAGCGGCCACCGGGCCGACCTCACGGCATACCTCCCCCTGGTCTGACCCCACCACCTGCCCGACCTGCCCACGTCCCGGACCTCGGGGCAGCACGCGCGGGCAGCGTGCGGGCGCGGATCACTCGCCGGGCAGGCGGAACCCGATCTGCTCGCGCACGGCGTCCATCGCGTCCATGACGCGCAGCGTCTCGGCCCACGGCAGGAGCGGCGACTCGAGCAGCCGGGCGTCGACGCAGGCAGCCACCTCGACGATCTCGTGGTGCAGGCCGTGCTCGCGGTCGCTGGGTTCGAGGACGTCGAGCACCTCGTCGTGGGGCGACAGCAGGGTCATGGTCGACTGGCCGTAGAAGGCGCCGGTGAACTCCAGACGCGCCCGGGTCCCGGAGATGGACGCGGTCGTGGGGGTGCTCGAGACCATGCTGGCGCTGAGCAGCCCGAGGGCCCCGGCGGCGTTCTGCACCGTGACCACCTCCTGGGCGTCCACGCCCTCGGTGGTGAGGACCCCGGTCGCGGACAGCGAGTCGAACTCGCCGAGCACCATGGAGGCGAACGAGATCGGGTAGACGCAGAGGTCGAGGAGGGCACCGCCGGCGAGGGCCGGGTCGCTGAGCCGCTGGGGTCCGTCGGGATAGAGCTTCTGCCCGTGGTCGGCCGCGACCAGCTGCACCTCACCGAGCAGCCCCTGCTCGAGGACCTGGCGGACGACGTCCATGTGGGGGAGGAACCGGGTCCACATCGCCTCCATGGCGAACAGCCCGGCGCGCTCCGCCGTGTCGAACACGGCGCGTGCCTCGGCACCGGTGCGCGTGAACGCCTTCTCGACCAGGACGGGCTTGCCCGCCTCCAGGGCGAGCTGGGCGTGGGCCAGGTGCTCGGAGTGCGGCGACGCGACGTACACGGCGTCGACGTGCGGGTCCGCGACGAGCTCCTCGTAGGAGCCGTAGGCGACCTCGACGCCGAACTCCCGCTGGTACTCCTCCGCCCGGTCGAGGCTGCGCGAGGCCACCGCCCGGAGCTCCTGGCCCGTCCGTGCGCGCAGTGCCCGCCCGAACGTGCGGGCGATGCCGCCCGGGGCGATCACCCCCCAGCGCAGCACCGGTGCGGAGCGGGGGTCGGGGACGCGCGGGGTGGGCAGCCTGAGGGCGGAGGTCATGGACTCCATCCTGCCGCGTCGACCCCGGTATGGCGCGGGGCAGCCGCCCGTCGGCCCGTGCGCCTCAGCGCACGCGCCAGCCCTCGACGCGGGGTGGCTCGGGGGAGGCCTCGGCGTCCTCGTCGGTGAACGGCTGCGCCGACCCGAGGGTCCTGGCCAGCGACGGACCGTGCAGCAAGGTGGCCGAGAAGGCCGTCATGGCGACCCTGCGGGCCAGGGCCGTCAGGGGCAGGGGCTGGGCGCTCGCGACGAGGACGGTGTTGCCGAAGCGTCGACCCTTGCGGACCTCGGAGGTCGCGATCGCCGCCGTGTGCGGCAGGACGGTGGCGATCGTGGCGTGCAGGCGGGCGAGGTGGCGACGACTGGGCTCGTCGGCGGTGTTCATCGCGAGGAGACCGCCCGCCCCGAGCACGCGGGCGACGTCGGTGAACCACTCGGTCGAGGTGAGCTCGGCAGGGACGCGGCCGGCGGCATACGCGTCGACAGCCACCAGCTCCGCACTGCCGTCGGCGAGCTGGCGCAGCCCGCTGCGACCGTCCACCGGGCGCACCCGGATCCGGTGACCACGCGGCAGCGGCAGCGTCTGGCGCACGGCGCTGGTCACGTCCTGCGCGGGCTCGAGGACGATCTGCGGCGACCCGGGTCGGGTGTGGGCGACGTAGCGGGGGAGGGTCAGGCCGGCCCCACCCACATGGGTGGCGGCCACGGGTCCGTCCGGCAGCACGTCGACCACGGCCGCGAGGAACTGGACGTACTCGAAGACGAGGAGGCGGGGGTCGCCGAGCTGGACGTAGGACTGCGGGTGCCCGTCGATCATGACGACCGTGCCGCCGGTGCCGTCGTCGACGAACTCGACCGGCGAGGTGCCGGCCTCGTCGGCGGGGTCGGCGCGGCTGTCGGGCGTGCGCCTCGACCCACGGTCGCGGCCCATCGTCAGGGGCGCAGCAGCGACTTGATCGCGCGGCGCTCGTCCATCGCGGCATACGCCTCGGCGACCTCGCTGAGCGGCAGCTCGAGGTCGAACACGGCACCCGGGTTGATCGTGCCGGCGAGGACGTCGTCGCGCAGCTGCGGCAGGTACTGGCGCGCGGGGGCGATGCCTCCCGCGATCCCGACGTTGCGCACGAACATGTCGCGCACCGGGTACTCGATGCCGTGCGGCACACCGACGTACCCGACCGTGGCGCCGGGCCGCGCGACGGCGATGGCCGTGTGCATGGACTCGTTGGTGCCGACGCACTCGAGCACGGCGTCCGCACCGACGCCGTCGGTGAGCTCCTTGACCGCGGCGACGGCCTCGTCGCCGCGCACCTCGACCACGTCGGTGGCCCCGAAGTCGCGGGCGACCGCCTGGCGCGAGGCGTGCCGTGAGAGCGCGATGATGCGCTCGGCCCCCATGCGGGCGGCAGCGAGGACCCCGCTGAGACCGACCGCCCCGTCGCCCACGACGACGACGGTGTCGCCCTCGGAGACCTTGGCGGCGACGCCCGCGTGCCAGCCCGTGCCCATGACGTCGGAGAGGGTGAGCAGCGACGGGACGAGCGAGTCGTCGGGGACCTCACGGGTGGACACGAGCGTGCCGTCGGCCAGCGGGACGCGGACGTACTCGCCCTGACCGCCGTCGGCCAGCACACCGTCCCGGTCGTTGCCGCCCCAGAACCCGCCGTGCGAGCACCGCGACTGGATGCCGACCCGGCAGTGCGGACAGGTGTTGTCGGAGTACATGAACGGTGCGATGACGAAGTCGCCCGGGCGCAGGCTGCGCACCTCGGCGCCGACCTCCTCGACGATGCCGACGAACTCGTGCCCGATGCGGGTCGGCTCGGTCACGTCGTTGATGCCGCGGTACGGCCACAGGTCGCTGCCGCAGACGCACGAGGCGGTGACGCGAACGAGGGCGTCGGTGGGGGCGACGAGGACGGGGTCGGGGACCTCGTCGAGACGGATGTCGCCGGGCGCGTGGAGGATCGTGGCCTTCATGGACCCAGCCTCCCACGCGCGCGGGGGAGGCCGGCAGCGGCATACAGTCGCGGGATGCGCCTTGGCATCACGATCCTTCCCGAGCACCGCTGGTCCGTCGCCGAGCCGTTGTGGCGCCGGGCCGAGGAGTACGGCTTCGACCACGCCTGGACCTACGACCACCTCGTGTGGGCCGGCCTGCCGGACTCCCCGTGGTTCGGGGCGCTGCCGACCCTGACCGCAGCCGCCACGGTGACCTCGACGATGCGGCTCGGCACCTTCGTCAGCTCACCGAACTACCGGCACCCGTACACGTTCCTGCGCGACCTGCTGGCCGTCGACGACATCTCAGGGGGTCGGCTGATCTGCGGCCTCGGCACCGGTGGCGACCTCGACTCGCGGATCCTCGGCGAGGAACGGCCCCTCAAGGAGCGGGTGCAGAGGTTCCACGAGTTCGTGGAGGTGCTCGACAGGCTGTCCCGCGAGGACCACGTGTCGCACGACGGTGCTCACTTCACGACGGTCGACGCGCGCACCCTGCCGGGTTTCGTGCAACGACCACGGGTGCCGTTCCTCGTCGCGGCGAACGGACCGCGGTCGCTGCGGCTCGCGGCCCGGCTCGGGCAGGGCTGGGTCACCTACGGCCGGGGTGGCGACACCCTGGAGGAGTGGTGGTCGGGGGTGGCCGCGCTGAGCGAGCTGCTCGACGAGGCCGAGTCGACCGCTGGGCGTGAGCGACCGATCGACCGCTACCTGTCGCTCGACGGCTCGCCGAGGTTCTCGCTCGAGAGCCCCGAGCTCTTCGAGGAGCTGGTGGGTCGGGCCGCGGAGCTCGGCTTCACGGACGTGGTGACGCACTGGCCCCGGACGAGCGCGCCCTACGCGGGGTCCGAGGCCGTACTGGAGCAGGTGGCCGGGCGTCTCGACGCCCTGCGCCGACTCAGCTGAAGGCGAAGAGCGCCAGGGGCGCGGTCGTCGGCGACTTCGAGCCACCCGCCGGCTCGAGGGTGATCCCGGCAGCCAGGGCGCTCCTGGCGTCGCCGTCGAGCATGACGGCCACGGTCGGTGCGCTGCCGTGCGGCATGACTCCGGCGCTGACCATGCCCTGGTTGGGCTGGTTGAACCAGACCTGGAAGTCCTTGCCGTCGGGGGCCGCCGGCATGTTGTCGGCGATGATCACGGCCTTGCCCAGCGACGGGCTGCGGACGATGGTCACCTTGGCGCCGTCGACGGTCTGCACCACGCGCTGCGCGTCCTTGGCCTCGAGGACCTGCTCGGAGGCGGAGATCTGCTGGTTCCCCGTGCCGTTGTCCCACGGGCTCCACGCGATGCCACCGGCGACCAGCGCCACTGCGGCGGCTGCGCCGACGAGCCACTCGGCGACGGGGCGGCGACGACGCATCGGCACGACGTTGGACGGCAGGGCAACCGGACCGGCACCGGGTGCCGGCTCGGTCTCGCCGTCGTCGGTGACGACCGGGATGCGGGCGACAGGGGTGCCGGTCGGGCCGGCGGTGCTGGTGGTCAGGGACTGCTGGGCGTCCCCGGGCTGCTCGAGCGGGGGGAGCGGGCGCACCGTGCGGATGCCGGCCAGGACCGCGTCACGCAGGCCGGCCGGGGGAGCAACCTCGCTGACGAGCGACAGGCTGGCAGCAGCGGCGCGAAGGCTCGTCACCTCGTCCATGCACTCGGGGCACTCGGAGAGGTGGAGCTCGAACGCTGCGCGCTCATGCTCGTCGATGGCATCGACGGCATAGGCACCGACCAGGCTGTGGACGTCGGCACTCATTGCTGCACCCCCAGGGTGTCTCTCAGACGGATGAGTCCGTCACGTATTCGGGTCTTCGCCGTTCCCAGGGGAACGCCGAGGAGGGATGCGACCTCGGTATGGGTGTAGCCACCGAAGTAGGCGAGCTCGACCGCCTTGCGCTGGGTCTCCGTCAAGGAGTCCATCGCGTTGCGCACGCGTTGGGCGTCCAGCCGACGTTCCACCGTCTCGACCGTCTGGTCGAAGGACCGCTCCTGGTTCCGGGAACCGTAGCTGTCCTCGCGGTTGGTGGACGCCTGCGCGGACCGCACCCGGTCGACCGCCTTGCGGTGGGCGATGGTGAGCATCCAGCTCACCGGGGTCCCACGCTCGGGGTCGAACCGGGCGCTGGTGCGCCAGATGTCGAGCAAGGCTTCCTGGGCGACCTCTTCGGACTGCGCCGGATCCCGTACGACGCGCAGCACCAACCCGTAGATCCGGGAGGACACCGCGTCATACAGCTTGGCGAACGCGGACTCGTCCCCGAGGGAACACATCCGCAGCAGTTCGCTGAGGTCCGGTGCCACGGCAGGACCTCCCCAAGTCGGGTTGGGACCTGAGGAAGTCGCTGCCATGGACACCATCATCGCTGATCCGGGCTTACTTGGGGAGCAGGACGCCGTCGATGATGTAGACGGTGGCGTTGGCGGTCTGCACGTTGCCGCAGACCACGTTGGCCGTACCGACCTTGAAGGACTCGCCGGAACCCTCGACGGTGATGGTGCCGCCACCCAGGGTCTTGTGCTCGCCGGCCAGGGTCTCCGGGGTCAGGCGACCCTCGACGACGTGGTTGGTGAGGACCTTGGTGAGCAGACCCTTCGGGTCCTTCATCGCGGCGTCCATCGTGGCCTTCGGGACGGCCTTGAACGCGTCGTTGCTCGGGGCGAAGACGGTGATGTCCTTGGCCGAGTTCAGGGTCTCGCCCAGGCCGGCCTCGCCGACGGCGGTGACCAGGGTGGACAGCGCGGGGTTGTTGCTCGCGGCGGTGGCGACCGGGTCGGTGGCCATGCCGGAGAACGAGCCCTTGCCGCTCGTGGGAACGGCGGCGCAACCGGAGCCGAACGGCTTGGCGGCCATGTCGTCGGTGGTGCTGGAGGACGAGGAGCTCGAGCTGCTCGACATCGGGGACGAGGAGGAGGACGTGGAGGCCGCGTCGGAACCGGAGTTCCCACAGGCGGCGAGGCTCAGGGGAAGGGCGAGGCCGAGGACGGCGATGGTGCTGCGGCGTGCGAGTCGCATGATGTGGCTCCTTGTTTCAGTGACGTTCTGACATCTGGCATTCGGCCCTGCTCGGGAGGCGGATTGGACTCTGGTGAAAGTTTTTTCGAGTCCTTGCCCCGGCGGTCCCTCGAAACCGTTGCGGGACAACGCCAAAGCCCCTGCCGAGCCAGAGCGGCTCAGCAGGGGCCTCGGTGCCGCATCACTTCAAAGTGTTGCGGCTGTTGATGATTCGTCAGGAGACGAGCACGACGATCGAGTGGTAGCCGGACGCTCCACCGGGGAACGGGTCGGCCTTCTCCTGGGTCTGGACCGTGCCGGTGCCGTCGGTGGCGCGCACCGTCAGGTCGTGGCGACCGCTCTTGGCATCCCACTCCCAGAACCACTGGCGCCAGTAGTCCGTGCCGCCGTCCGGTCCGAGCGTGGCCTTCTGCCACGGGCCGTCGTCCACGCGGACCTCGACCTTCTCGATGCCGCGGCCCTGGGCCCACGCGACCCCGCCGACAGCCATCTTCCCGGGCTTGTAGGTCGCGAGGCCTCGGGGCGTGTCGATGCGAGCCTGCGTCTTGACCTTCCCGTCGATGAGCCAGTCGCGCTCGGTCCAGTAGGCCTTGTCCTTGGCGTACGTCGTCGCGGTGAGCTTGGTGACCCACTTGGTGGCGCCGACGAACCCGTAGAGGCCCGGCGTGACCATCCGCGCGGGGAACCCGTGCTTGGGCGGGAGCGGCTCGCCGTTCATCGCCACGGCGATGATGGCGTCGCGGTCGTCGGTGAGGGCCTCGATCGGGGTCGAGATCGTCATGCCGTCGGTCGACTCGCTCAGGATCTGGTCGACGTTCGCCTTCACCCCGGCGCGCTCGAGGAGGTCCTTGATGCGGACGCCCTGCCACAGGGTCGAGGAGATGTAGGGGCCGCCGACCTCGTTGCTGACGCAGTTGAGGGTGATGTACTTCTCGATCATCGGCATCTTGAGCAGCTCGTCGAAGGTGATCGAGTAGGGCTTGTCCACGTCCCCGCCGATCTCGAGCTTCCAGCTCTTCACGTCGATGCGCGGGATGACCAGGGCCGTGTCGACGCGGTAGAAGTCCTTGATCGGGGTGCTGAAGGCGCTGATGCCCTTGACCTTGGTCTCCAGCCCGGCCGGCAGGGCCGGCGCGGTGTTCTGCGGGGCGGGAAGGGACACCGAGGACGGCAGCGTGGGCGGGACGGCCAGCTTCTGGCCGAGCGTGCCGACGGCGGCTGCACCGACCGTGGCGCCGGCCGCACCGATGAGGAAGTTGCGTCGCCCGGTCGTCGAGGCGACCCCCGGGGCCTGCGCGGAGTGGTCGAGCGGGGACTCGTGAGCGGCCACCTCGGTGGCGCCGGTGTTCAGCAGGCGCAGGAGCCCGAACAGGACCCCGACGCCGACGACCGCCGCGGCGAACGCGGGCAGGATGTCGACCGGCGAGGCGGTGGGTCGCAGCATCGCGGCCAGTCCCGCCAGGCCGGCGAGCAGCACGACGAGGACGCCGGCAGCACTCGGCCGCTTGCGGGCCAGCAGGCCGATGCCGAGGGCCGCGAGGGCCGTGACCAGGGCGACGCTGGAGAGCAGGACGGGCTTGTCGTTGGTGCCGAAGTGCTGGATCGCCCATTCCTTGACCGGGGTCGGGGTGGCGTCGATGACCGTCGAACCCACGGACAGCACCGGCGAGGCCGCCGGGTTGACCAGGGCTGCGACGAGGTGACCCACGGCCATACCGGTGAGGGCCGCGAGCAGGCCGCTGACGGCATACCTGAGGCGTTGGCTCTTCGAAGTGGGTTCCATGACCTCCATTCGTACCCGCCGGGGGCAACGGATGGGTAGGGGTGGCGTCGATCAGGGCCAGGCGAGGCCTCGGGGAGGGGGAGGTAGCGTGGACCCGTGCCTCCCACCCGTCGCTACCCGAACTTCGTCGCCTTCATCTCCACCGGGGCGATCCTCGGTTTCATCGTCGGTTCGGTGTTCGCCTACTACGGCGGCAGCAACACCACGGAGTTCGGGCGCTCCTACAGCGAGTCGTCGTCGGTGCTGTTCCTCGGGGTCCTCGGCGCCTGCGTGTTCGGGCTCCTCGCCGCGGTGGTGGCCGTGCTTCTGGAACGCCGCGACTGACGCCGTTCCCCCTGTGGGACACTGACCCACGTGGCACGTGGCGACGGACAGCTGACGCACGACCTCCTTCCGAACGAGAAGGGCCCGCAGGACGCCTGCGGGGTCTTTGGCGTCTGGGCTCCCGGGGAGGAGGTCGCCAAGCTCACCTACTACGGCCTCTACGCCCTGCAGCACCGCGGGCAGGAGTCGGCCGGCATCGCAACCTCCGACGGGCGCAGCATCCTCGTCTACAAGGACATGGGCCTGGTGTCCCAGGTGTTCGACGAGCGGTCGCTCGCCTCCCTGCGCGGACACCTCGCCGTCGGCCACTGCCGCTACTCCACGACCGGCGGCTCCACGTGGGAGAACGCCCAGCCCACCCTCGGCGGCCACGCCGAGTCGACGGTGGCCCTGGCCCACAACGGCAACCTCATCAACTCCGCCGAGCTGCGCGAGCTGGTCGCTTCCCGCGCCGAGGAGGGGTTCGCCCACGGCGGCGGCGAGCTGGTCCGGGGCAACACGACCGACACCGCCCTGGTCACCGCCCTGCTCGCCGACGACCCCGACCGTTCGCTCGAGGCGGCGGCGATGGACATCCTGCCCAAGCTGCAGGGCGCCTTCTGCTTCGTGTTCATGGACGAGCACACCCTGTATGCCGCGCGCGACCCGCAGGGGATCCGTCCCCTGGTCCTGGGCCGCCTGGACCGTGGCTGGGTCGTCGCCTCCGAGACCGCCGCCCTCGACATCGTCGGCGCCTCCCTCATCCGTGAGGTCGAGCCCGGTGAGCTCATCGCCATCGACGAGGACGGCCTGCGCTCACAGCGGTTCGCCGAGACCGCGCGCAAGGGCTGCGTCTTCGAGTACGTCTACCTCGCCCGCCCCGACACGACGATCAACGGGCGCGGCGTCCACGAGTCCCGCGTCGAGATGGGTCGCACCTTGGCTCGTGAGCACCCCGTCGAGGCCGACCTGGTGATGCCGACGCCGGAGTCGGGAACGCCTGCGGCCATCGGCTACGCCCAGGAGTCGGGCATCCCCTACGGCCAGGGCCTGGTGAAGAACTCCTACGTGGGGCGCACCTTCATCGCCCCGTCGCAGACGATCCGCCAGCTCGGCATCCGGCTCAAGCTCAACCCGCTGCGCGAGGTCATCAAGGGCAAGCGCCTCGTCGTCGTCGACGACTCGATCGTCCGCGGCAACACCCAGCGGGCCCTCGTGCGGATGCTGCGTGAGGCCGGGGCGGCCGAGGTGCACGTGCGGATCTCGAGCCCGCCGGTGCGCTGGCCCTGCTTCTACGGCATTGACTTCGCCACTCGGGCGGAGCTCATCGCGACCGGCATCGGCGTCGAGGAGGTCTGCACCTCGATCGGCGCCGACTCCCTCGGCTACATCAGCGAGGAAGGCATGATCGCGGCGACCGAGCAGCCGGCCGACCAGCTGTGCACCGCGTGCTTCTCCGGCAAGTACCCGCTCGAGCTCCCCGACTCCAGCCGGCTGGGCAAGAACCTGTTCGAGACCCTGCCCCTCGACGTCGACGGGGTGACCCTCGGTGTGGGCGGCGGCGCCGCGGACGCCCTCACCCGCCCCTAGGACTCCCCCGGTTCGAGGTATTCGCCTACCGGGATCTGGTGGCTGAATACCTCGAACGAGGCAGGTGGCGGGCGCTCAGCCGAGCGTGGGCGGTGACCACCTGGTCCATGAAGCGCCGTTCCTCGAGTCGCAGCCCGACGAGGTTCATGCGCAGGACGGTGTGATCGGTCAGGGCGAGCTCGTTCTGGCGGAGGTGGTCGTCAGTCACGGACAAGCCCATCTGGTGGCCGGCGCCGTCGATCTCCACGGCGAGACCGATGTCCTCCCACGCCACGTCGAGGTACACCCGTCCGCGCACGCCGTGGCGCAGGACCTGGCGGCTCGGCTCCGGCAGGCCACGGTTCCGGCAGAGTCGGGCGAAGTCGAGCTCCCCGAGCGACTCTGCGCCGAGGGCGATGTCGCGTGCCAGCATCGGGATGAGCCGCCTGCGCGTGCGCCCGCGGGTCGTGTGGGCTGCCTCGAGCAGCTGGGCACCGGTGCAGAGGCGCTGTTGCACGGGCATCACCAGGAGGAGCGCCGCCTGGCGGTCGCTGATGGCCCATCGGGCAGCTCGCACCGCGGCCAGCGCCGGGCGAGTTCTCGGCACCCCCGGCGTCATCACCTCGTCCTCGACTCTCCGGGCCAGCTTGTGCACGCGCACGCCTACGACAGGGTGGACTGCCGCGGTGTGCTTGACCGACACATGGACCATCGCGTCCTCGAACCCGGTGAGGCCGGCCGCCTGCAGGGCGCTCACCCCGTCGAGGGCAGCGATCCCGACGCCCACCTCCCACACCGCCCGTCGTCGCCAGCCGCCGGGACCCAGCGGGCCGGTGTGCAGGGCGACGGTCTGCCTGCCGTGCAGGCGCCAGCGTCCGGCTGACACCTCCCGACGGATCATGCGGTCGTCGATGCCGATCCCTGCCAGCAGGTCTCGGGACAGGACGCCATCGACGGCGTCGGGCAGCTGGGCGGCAGCACTCCTCCGCCAGCCGGTCGTCCGTGGGGTCAGCACGTCTGCCGTGGTCATGCGACGACGCTGTCCCGTGAAGCCCGTGCGGAGTGGTCCTGCACCGACGAGCTGTGGAGGCCACGGCACCGCCTGACCCCCCTGTGGACGGGCGCCCTCCATCCGTTCGAGGTATTCGGCTACCGCATCCCGGTAGGCGAATACCTCGAACGGGGGGGAGTGGCGCGGGGGCTAGGCTGGCCGCGTGAGCGAACCGATCACCTATGCCTCCGCCGGCGTCGACGTCGAGGCCGGTGACAAGGCCGTCGAGCTGATGAAGGCCTCGGTCCGTCGGGCCACCCGTCCCGAGGTGCTGGGCGGCCTGGGCGGGTTCGCGGGCATGTTCGACGCCAGCGCGATCGCGCGGATGACCCGCCCGGTCCTCGCCACGAGCACCGACGGCGTGGGCACCAAGGTCGCCATCGCCCAGGCGCTGGACCGCCACGACACCATCGGGTTCGACCTGGTCGGCATGGTCGTCGACGACATCGTGGTCTGTGGCGCGGAGCCGCTGTTCATGACCGACTACATCGCCACGGGACGCGTGGTCCCCGAGCGCATCGCAGCCATCGTCTCCGGCATCGCCGCAGCGTGCGAGCAGGCCCATGTCGCCCTCGTGGGCGGCGAGACCGCGGAGCACCCCGGACTGCTCGAGCCCGACGAGTACGACGTGGCAGGTGCCGCGACCGGGGTCGTCGAGCATGCCGACGTGCTGGGTCCCGACCGGGTGCGTCCCGGCGACGTCGTGCTGGCCCTCGGCTCGAGCGGGCTGCACTCCAACGGGTACTCGTTGGTGCGCAAGGTGATCGGGGCGGCCGGTTGGCAGCTCGACCGTCACGTCGAGGAGTTCGGGCAGTCGCTGGGGGAGGAGCTGCTCACCCCGACCCGCGTCTACTCCGCCGACCTGCTCGACCTCATCCGCACGGACGGCGTGGACGTGCACGCCCTCTCGCACGTGACCGGTGGTGGGCTCGCCGCGAACCTCGCGCGCGTCCTGCCCCGCGACGTCTTCGCCAGGCTGGACCGCTCCACCTGGACCCCGCCCGCCGTCTTCTCGACCGTCGGCAGTCTCGGTGGCGTCCCCCGCGCCGACCTCGAACGCACCCTCAACATGGGGGTCGGTTTCGTCGCCATGCTCCCGGCCGACCAGGTCGACGCGGCGACCCGGGAGCTCGCCGCGCGCGGCATACCGGCGTGGGCCATCGGTGAGGTGAGCGACCTCGAGGGAGCTGCGATCGCCGACGGCGTCGAGGTCGTCCACGGGGCCAAGGGCGTCGACGGTGGTTCGGTGCAGGTCGTCGGGGACCACCCCTCGGCCTGACCGGCCTGACCGGCCTGACCGGCCTGACCGGCCTGACCGGCCTGACCGGCCTGGTCGGCCTGGCCGACGCGACGGGGTGACCTCGGGCGATCCCGGGGCGAAACCCCTATACCGTGCTCTGGACTCCACCACCTGACGCAGGGCTGGGCCGCGTTCTGGTGGAGTGCGACCGCCGACGGCCTGCCTAGCCTCGAAGCGTGAGCCTCATGCACTTCCTGCGCAAGCAGCCCGAGGAGCCGGCGCCGGTCGAGCGCCACGAGCTGCGCCAGTACCGCTACCTGCTGCGGACGGCCCCACCCGAAGCCCTCGACGCCCTGCACCTCGACGCCCTGCTGGTCCTCGACCCGGCGGTCCGCGCGATCATCCTGCGGACGGCGCAGGAACGCCTCCAGACCGGGCGCGACCTCACCGTGGACGACATCCACCGCCTCGCCCGCCTCATGACCGTCGCGGAGATCCGCACCCCCGGGGTGCTGGTGTCGGGTCTGGTCGACATCGCGCACGAACGCCTCGCCCGTGCCGTGCTCCGGCAGGCAGCGCAGACCGACCTCCTCGACGGGTACGACACCTGGGACGGTGTGGACCCCGACCTCGCCACCAGCGCACGGCGCCTGTCGCCGCCGCCGGAGGAGCTCCGTCGGGGTGCCTGACCCCGACCTCGCGAATGCCTGGCGCCCGGGACGACCACGGTCCTACCCTCGATCATGACGATCTTCGGTCGGGCCAAGGTGTCCGTGCAGCCGGCCGCCCACGCGGAGGACCCGGTCGAGCGGCAGTACCGGTACCTGTTGCGCACCGCCCCCACCGATGCCCTGGAGGAGGCGCACGTCGAGGCCCTCGAGGCGGTCACCGAGCAGGTGCGGGACGCTGTGCTCCGCACGGTCCAGGACGCCCTGGTCGCCGGGCAGCGGCTCACGACGGGTGACCGTCGCGCGATCGCGCGGCTGGTGACGGCCGGTGAGCGACGGGCGCCCGGGATGTTCCTCGCCGCCTGCCCGGCCGGTCCGCGGCGCCGGCTGGCAGAGGCCGTCGTGGCGTCCGAGGCCGTGTTCGGCCTGTTCACCGGGTATGCCGCGTGGGACGGCTCCGATCCGGAGCCCGCCGACCTCGGGGTGGACCACGGAGGAGCGCACCCGGTGGACCGGGGCGACCCTGCCGCCGAGGCCAAGGCGTTCGCCTACGGACACGCCGCGGCCGTCAGCACGTGGGGCACCAGCGGCGGCTAGCCGCAGGTCGCGAGGACCTCGTCCGTGGTCGCGAGGTGGACGAGCGGACCGTAGAGGGCCATGACGTCCAGCGCCTTGGTGTGGTTCTCGTCGGTCGAGCCCGCGCAGGCGTCGGTCACCACGGTGACCGACGCGCCGGCGTCCGCCGCGGCCAGGACGGTCGAGATCACGCAGCAGTCCGTCGCGACCCCGGCGACCACGAGGCGGGGGTGCTCGCCCACGGCGGGACGCAGCACCTCCCACTTGCCGAACGTCGGTGCCGTCACGACGCGCGCGGGCAGGTCGGCCACCTCGTCGGTCAGCGCGTACAGCGGGTCGTCATCACCGACGAGCGCCCACGGGAAGTCCTCGTAGTACGGCTTCCACGCACCGTCCGGGGCCGCCGGTGCCACGAACCGGGTGAGGACCGTGCGGTCCGGGTATGCCGCGGCGAGCCGGCGCGCGGAGCTCGCGGCGGCGGCATACCGGGGGGCGCACCAGGCGCTCGACGGGTCGCCGAAGACGCGCTGGAGGTCGATCCCCACGAACCAGGTCGTCCCGCTCACGCGCGGGACCCCGTGCCCTCCTCCTGGCGGCGGACGGTCCCGCGGCGCAGCACCAGGGTCGCGACGAACGACAGGACCAGCGCGAGGAGCACGCCGAGGTTGGCGTACGGCCAGTTGCCCTCCCAGAACGCGCCGGCGGGGTCGTCGACGAACTTGCCGAGGCCGAGCGGCTCCAGCAGGTAGCCCTGCCAGTTGTTCCAGGAGGCGTCCTTGGCGAAGCTGTTGACGACCAGGCCCCAGCCGATCACGGACGTCACGACCATCGTGCCGATCGAGGCCCAGTCCCATGCGCCGTACCGGCCGGCCGGGTCGAACAGCGCCGCCTCGTCGTAGTCGCGCTTGCGCAGGACGATGTCGGCGATCATGATCCCGGCCCACGAGGCGAGCGGGACGCCCAGGGTGATGAGGAACGACTGGAACGGGTTGATGAAGCTGTCGGCGAAGAAGACGACGTAGATCGTGCCGACGGTGAGGATGACCCCGTCGACGAACGCGGCCCGCGGTCGCGAGATGCGCACGCCGAGGGACAGCAGCGTCAGGCCCGAGGAGTAGATGCCGAGGACGGCACCGCTGACCAGGGCCAGGATCGCTGCGAGCAGGAACGGCACGAGGAACCAGGTCGGCAGGATCGTGGCCAGGGTGCCCACCGGGTCGGACCCGATGCCCTCCAGCAGCTTCTTGTCGGAGCCGGCGAGGGCCAGCCCGAAGACGACGAGCAGCACGGGCGCGAGCGCGCCGCCGAAGGTGTTCCACCCGACGATGGAGGCGCCGGAGGCGTCGCGCCGCTGGTAGCGGGACCAGTCGGCGGCGATGTTGATCCAGCCCAGGCCGAAGCCGGTCATCACCAGGACGAGGGCGCCGACGACCTGCTGGGTGGAGCCCGAGGGGAGGTCGGAGACCGTGGACCAGTTGATGTGTCCCACCGTGAGCGCGATGTAGACGACGCTGACCGCACCGGTGATCCAGGTCAGCCAGGACTGCAGCCGCATGATGACGTGGTACCCGGCGACGGAGGCCGCCACGACCAGCGCCGCCGTCACGAGGCTCGCCACGATCTTGGTGGCGGTGCCGCCGCTCCACCCGAGCTGGGTGAAGATCGTGGCGGTCGCGAGGGTCGCGGTGATGACCAGGAAGGTCTCCCAGCCGATCGAGGTCAGCCACGACATGACGCCGGGGACCTTCTGGCCGGTCACGCCGAACGCGGCTCGCGACAGCACCATCGTCGGCGCGGAGCCCCGCTTGCCGGCGATGGCGATCACGCCGCACAGGGCGAACGACACGACGACCCCGACGACCGTCACGACGAACGCCTGCCAGAACGAGATGCCGAACCCGAGGACGAATCCGGCGTACGACAGCCCGAACACCGAGACGTTGGCCGCGAACCACGGCCAGAAGAGGTCGGAGGGCCGGGCGGTTCGCTCGGCCTCGTCGATGATCTCGATGCCGGTGGTCTCGACCCCGAGACGGCGCGTCTGCTCGCGCGTGTCAGTGCTCATGGCGCGAGCGTAGGCCCTGACGGCCCCCACCACTCATGCGCCACGGCACGACGCCATGACGACGTGCCGTGGTGCGGCGGTGATGACACACGGGCAGGGCCCGCGCATGAGGTGGTGTGGTCGGTCGAGCGTCCGGGTCAAGCTTGACCCGAGGCCCACTTCCCGTACTCGTCGTACTCGTCCTCACTGACGGAGGTGTCGGACTTTCGGTCCGGCTCCGCGTAGGAGGACCCGTGCAGTTCTTGCTCAAGCGCACTCAGGTCGGTGTTGGGAGAGAAGTACTTCAGCTCCCGGGCAACCTTGGTCTGCTTGGCTTTGGCCCGGCCGCGCCCCATGGCGTGACCCCCTCATGCGTCTGGCGGGACGGCATCGCTGGGTCCGAGTCGTCGTGATGACGGCTCGACTCCGCGGAGCGGTCCCGGGAATCGTGTATTTGTCGTGGGGCCAACGCTACATGAGCGTGGCAAGTTTGGCGGCAGGACTCCCGGCTGACGGGACGAGATCAGCGTGCCGGCAGCCAGATCCCGCCGGCTGCCCCGGCCGCCATCCGCTCCTCGGCGATGTGGTCGGCGGCCGCTGCAGGCGTGATGTCGCGTGATGTCGCGGTCTCGAGGACCTCGAGGGTGTGGTCGAAGATCGCCGCGGCGCCCTTCTTCGCCCGCTCGAAGTCGAACCCGTGCAGCTCGTCGCTGACCTGGATGACGCCACCGGCGTTGACGAGGAAGTCGGGGGCGTAGGTGATGCCGCGGGCCTTGAGCTGGTCGGCCGTCCCGCCCGGGCCCTCGGTCACGAGCTGGTTGTTGGCGCCACCGCACACCACGGTGGCCCGCAGGGCGGCGACGGTCTGCTCGTCGAGCGCCCCTCCGAGCGCGCAGGGGGCGTAGACGTCCAGGTCGGACCGGACCAGGGCGTCGGTGTCGGCGACGACGTCGATCTGGGGGTGGGTGGCCTTGAGCGCCGCGACGGCCTGCTCGTTGACGTCGGTCACCACGACGTGCGCGCCGTCCTCGAGGAGGTGGCCGGTGAGGATGCGACCCACCTTGCCGACGCCGGCGATGCCCACGGTCCGGCCCTTGAGGGTGGCCTCGCCCCACAGGTGCTGGGCGCACGCGCGCTGGCCCTGGAACACGCCGTACGCGGTCAGGACGGAGGAGTCGCCCGCGCCACCGTTGCTCTCCGAGCGCCCGGTGGCGAAGCGGGTCGTCTCGCTGACGACGTCCATGTCGGCGACGTAGGTGCCCACGTCGCAGGCGGTGACGTACCGGCCGCCGAGGCTCTCGACGAACCGGCCGTAAGCGCGCAGCAGCTCCGGGGTCTTGTCGGTCGCGGGGTCGCCGATGATGACGGCCTTGCCCCCACCGAGGTCGAGCCCGGCGACCGCGTTCTTGTAGGCCATGCCGCGCGAGAGGCGCAGGACGTCGGCAAGGGCGGCCTCGTCGGAGGCGTACGGGTAGAACCGCGTCCCGCCGAGGGCCGGCCCGAGGGCGGTGCTGTAGATGCCGATGATGGCCCGCAGGCCGGTGGCGCGGTCGTGGCAGAACACGACCTGCTCGTGCTGGGCCATCGCGGCCAGGGGGCCGGGGGGCGTGGGCAGCACGGGGCTGGACGGCGACGAGGACGTGGTCACGGTGGTGACTCCTGGAGCTCGGTGGGGCGCTGGACGGGAACGGGATGGCGCGGGTCACGCGCCCACCCCAGCGTATTCCTGACCACCTGGTGGTCGTGTGACTAGTCCCAACGGGCCATGGGGGATGACCCGTATGGAATGTTCCCAAAGCATCCCCCTTGTCCGATTATGGAGAGACGTCCCCTGCACGAGGAGAAAGTCATGGTTACTCGCACCACCGAGGTCGAGAAGTTGCTCACCCCCGCGGAAGTCGCGTCACTGTTCCGCGTCGACCCCAAGACGGTCACCCGCTGGGCCAAGGCCGGCAAGCTCAACTCGATCCGCACGCTCGGCGGCCACCGCCGCTACCGAGAGGCCGAGGTTCGCGCTCTTCTCACTGACGTGATCTGAGCCGCTGACCGGCGTCCGGGGGCAGGGCCCGGGCGCTGGACCACCAGTGGCTCTCCATCACCGCTCACCCACGGGTGAGGTCACCACCGGCTCGGGAAGGTCGGTGGGGTCAGGGCCTTGACGGTCCGGACCTGCCTGGCCTCGTCCGCAGCCCCGCGACGGTACGTTGCGGACCATGGTCGACCACGCGCTGCCTGCTGCCCGTCAGGGCCCGCTCACCGATGTGGGTGTGGTCGAGGTCGGTGGGATCGGTCCCGTGCCGTTCGCGGCCATGCTGCTGGCGGACCTGGGGGCCGACGTCGTGCGTGTCGACCGTCCCCTGGACGACCTGAGCGGCACCCACGCCGTGCTGTTGCGTGGGCGGAGGTCGGTGGTGCTCGACCTCAAGTCCGACGAGGGTCGGACGGAGGTGCTGCGCCTGGTCGAGGCCAGCGACGTGCTGCTCGAGGGCTTCCGCCCCGGCGTGGCCGAGCGGCTGGGGTTCGGACCCGAGGTCGCCCTCGCGCGCAACCCGCGCCTCGTCTACGGCCGGATGACCGGGTGGGGACAGGACGGGCCGTATGCCGCGCTGGCCGGCCACGACATCACCTACCTCGCGATCAGCGGGGTCCTCGACGCGTTCGTCGGGGACGGCGGCCGACCCGTGCCACCCCTCAACCTCCTCGGTGACTTCGGTGGGGGTGGGGCGCTGCTGGCCTTCGGGGTCCTGGCCGGCGTGCTGCACGCTCGCGCCACCGGCGAGGGCCAGGTGGTCGACGCCGCGATCGTCGATGGCGTCGCGGCGATGACGGCGATGCAGCAGTCGCTCCTCGCCTCCGGGGCGTGGTCGGGGCCGCGGGGCCACAACCTGTTCGACGGTGGAGCTCCGTTCTACCGCTGCTACCGCACCGCGGACGACCGGTGGATGGCGGTCGGCGCGATCGAACCGGTCTTCTACGGCCGCCTCCTGCAGGGTCTGGGCCTCCACTCCGCCGAGCTGGCCGCCGCCCAGATGGATGCTGCGACGTGGCCGGCGACGAGCGAGCGGCTGGCGAAGGAGTTCGCCCGTCGCACCCGGGCCGAGTGGGTCTGCGTGTTTGCGGACCTCGACGCCTGTGTGGCGCCCGTGCTCAGCCTGCAGGAGGCGAGGGAGGACCCCCACCTGGCTGCGCGCCACACGTATGCCGCTCGGGCGGGGTCCGTGGTCCACCCCGGCGTCGTGCCGCGGTTCTCGGCCACTCCGGGGTCCGCGGGCACGACCAGTGCACCCCGGTGAAGGGATGAGTGCGGCGAGCCCCGGACGAACGCGGACGAAGCGCTTCGGCTGACAGGCTCGGCGAGTTGGGACTAGGCGGTGCTGGCCGAACGGACGACATCACGTTCAAGTATTGGCAAAGTTCCTATCCCCGACCTCCCGAGAAGTGTTCGATCATCACATAACTTACGCAGGTGTCTTCTAGGGAGCTCGTAGTGATCAACAGCCTCGGCCTTTTCGTCCAGGAGCAGATGAGCCTGCTCGGATGGACCCGCGAAGTCCTCTCCGAGCGCACCGGGATCGATGAGTGGACGCTGGCCACGATCCTGGATTCCCACGTCCTCCCCGGGTCGCCCGACACCGACGACATCGTGACCCTCGCCCGGGCGTTCTCGATGCCGGTGCGGGAGATCGTCCTCCGTTCCGCCGAGGGGTGCGGCCTGCACGTGATGGCGCCGCTGAGCCCCACCGAGACCCTGCTCCTCGCCTCGAACGACGAGCTCATGCGGGAGGTGCGTCGCCGGCTCGCGCTGGGCGCCCGCACCGGTGGCTACCTCGCCGCCCCGGCCCAGCACTGGGACGTCGAAGCCGTCTGACCCCGCAGTACCCGTCCGAGCCTCCTCGGCCGGTCCTCGGCCCCTCCTTGGCCCCTCCCTGGCCCCTCCCTGGCCACGGACGCCCGAGGACCCACCTCGGACCCCAAGAACTGCCCGCCCCTCGTGGTGGGGCCTGCGTGTCCTCAGGCTCCACCACGAGGGGCTCTGGCATTCCCCGCCGGAGGGCACGTGGGCCGGGGGCCAGCCGCGGGCCGCTGACGTCCAGACCCGTGACCTTCAGGACTCGGGCGAGGGTCCCTCAGGCGTCGCGGCGCAGGACCGAAGCCAGCCCCTCCAGGGCGGCCACGGCCCGCTGGCGCTCCCGGGCCAGGTTGTCGAGCACGCGGTCGTCGACGAGCTCACCCTGGTCGCCGAGGTCCTCGACCTCCTTGCACAGCGCGGCCAGGGCGGTCGCGCCCAGGTTGGCCGAGCTGCCCTTGAGGCTGTGGGCGGCACGGCCCATCTCCTGGGCGGCTCCGGTGTCGCGGGCCCGCACGAGCTCGCGCATCGTCTGACCTGAGTTCACGTCGAAGCGGTCGATGAACCGCAGCAGCATCGACGGGTCACCGGGTTCGAGGTCGAGCAGCTCCCCGAGCCGGTCTCGGTCGAGGACGTCCGTGTCGGCGTCGGGAACGAGGTCCGCGCCGGTGCCGCCGGTCTCGCCGGTCTCGCCGGAAGGCGTCGTAGCGGTCGGTGCCGACAGGGGAGCCGACCCCTGCGCCGAAGCCTGCGCCGACAGGCGTGCCGGCGCACCAGCGGCCCTGCTCGTTCGCTCGGGGTCCGGCTGGACCCAGCGGGCCAGGGTCGAGCGGAGCAGGCCCACGTCGACGGGTTTCGTGAGGAAGTCGTCCATCCCGGCGAGCAGGCAGCGCTCGCGCTCCCCGGCGATCGCGGCGGCGGTCATGGCGATGATCGGCACCCGGGACGCGTTGGCCTCGTGGGCACGGATCGCCCGCGTCGCCTCGTAGCCGTCCATCTGCGGCATCTGGCAGTCCATGAGGATCGCGTCGTAGGCGCCGGGGTCCTCCACGAAGGTGGCCACGCCGATGACGCCGTTCTCGGCGACGGACGCGGCATACCCGAGGCTCTCCAGGATGCCCACGGCGACCATCTGGTTGACAGCGTTGTCCTCCACCACGAGGACCCGGCCGAGGTGGCCTGCGGGGCCGGCTGCCGCGGGCGGGCTCGGCGCGACCCCGCGCGCGTGGGCGGCAGAGCCGAGCGGCGTCGGGGCCGACGCGGCCACGGTCGCGAGGCTGTCGAACAGGCTCGAAGCGAACACCGGCTTGGTCAGGGCGAGGTCGATGCCGGCCTCGGTCAGGGTCGAGGACTTGAGGTCCATCGACGAGCTCAACAAGATGATGCGGGTGGCGGCGAACCGGCCGTCGCCGCGCACCATCCGGGCGAACTGCTCACCGTTGACGCCCGGCATGAGGTAGTCGAGCAGCACGATGTCGAACGGCGTGCCGTGCCGGTTCGCCTCGTCGAGCAGGCTGAGCCCTTCGACGCCGGAGGCGGCCAGGGACGTGTCGACCTTCCACGAGCCCAGCTGCTCCTCGAGGATGAAGCGGTTGGTCTCGTTGTCGTCGATGACCAGGACGCGCAGGCCGGAGACGATCGCCGTTCCCATCGTCGCAGGCACGGACACCTCGGTGGCGGGGGCGAACGGCGCCGTGAACCAGAACGTGCTCCCGCGACCGCGGGCGCTCGTGACCCCGATCTCGCCACCCATGGCCGTGACGATCTGGCGGCAGATGGCCAGTCCGAGGCCGGTGCCCCCGAACTCGCGCGTCGTCGAGGTGTCGCCCTGGGAGAAGGCGGTGAACAGGCGGCTCTGCACCTCGGGCGTCATGCCGTAGCCGGTGTCGGTCACCTCGACCCGCAGGACCACCGAGTCGTCCGGCGTCCCGCGCTCGAGGGAGGCCCGCACGACGACCTCGCCGCTCGCAGTGAACTTCACGGCGTTGGAGGTGAGGTTGGCGACGACCTGTCCGAACCGGACGGGGTCGCCGCACACGGCGGTCGGCAGGTCGGGCTGGCAGGACACCACGAGCTCGAGCGACTTGCGCCGGGCCAGCTCGGCCACGACGGTGCTGCTCTGCTCGATGACCGTGCGCGGGTCGAAGTCGACCTGCTCCAGCTCGAGCCGGCCGGCCTCGATCTTGGACAGGTCGAGGATGTCGTTGACCAGGGCCAGCAGCTGGCGCCCGGCGTTGTCGATGCCGTCGGCGAGCCGGCGCTGGCGCTCGGTGAGCTCGGTGCGGTTGAGCAGCTCGGAGAGCCCGATGACACCGTTCAGGGGGGTACGGATCTCGTGGCTCATGGTGGCGAGGAACTGTGACTTGGCCACCGAGGCGGCCATGGCGTCGTCGCGAGCGGTGGCAAGGCGTTCGCGCGTCCACTCACGCTCGGCGACGCGGCTGAAGAGGGCGGCGGCCTGGCTGATGGTGACCGCGTCGCTCTCGGTCGGCGGCGTCGTGGCGCGGCTGTCCATGACGATGACGCAGGCGGCGCGGCCCTCGGCCACGATCGGGGCTGCCACCAGGGTCGTGCCCTCCGAGGTGGAGCCGACGGCTGGGGTGCGCTGCTGGACGGCCTGACGGGCCAGGCGCAGTGCCTCCTCGCGGTCGTCCTGGGGCGTCTGCCGCAGGTCGCCGTCGACCGGGTCGAGGCGACCGTCCTCGGCGACCATCCACGCGGCGACCGGACGCCACCCGGTGTGCGTGGCGACGTCTGCGATGACCGTGGGGACGACCTCGACGAGGCTGTTGGCCTGGTTGGCCGTCGTGGCCATCGCCGAGAGCAGGGCCAACGCCTGTTCGGCGTCCTTGGTGGCGGTGATGTCCTGGGACGTGCCACCCAGCCGGAGGACCTGGCCGTCGGCGTCCCGGGTCACCTGGCCGCGGCCGCGGATCCACATGATCTCGCCGTCCACCTGCACCGTGCGGGCGTCGAACTCGAACGCGTCGCGACCGGCCAGGGCTTCGCCGATCGCCGCGTTGACCCGGTCCCGGTCGTCCGGGTGGAGCCGCTCGATGAACGCTCGGTAGTTGGGGACGGGCTCACTGCCCCGCTCGATCTCGTAGATCCGGTAGAGCTCGTCGGACCAGGTGACGACGTCGGCGCGGACGTCCCACTCCCAGCTGCCGATCTTGGCGATCCGCTGGGCCTCGGCGAGCTGCTGCTCGCGGTGCTGCAGGGTGTCGAGGAGGCGGCGCTGCTCGCTGTACTCGGTGACCCGGTGAAGCCACCCGACGTGGTCGCCGTCGTCGTCGAGGACGGGGGTGTGGCTGACGAGCGCCCAGATGTCCGACCCGTCGCCGCACAGGAAACGACACTCGAGGTTGTTCCCCGGGGTCCGGGTGGTGGCGAGGTTGGCCAGGTGGCGGGAGAGGTCGACCTTGCCCTGCTCGTCCATGCAGTCGTAGACCGACAGGGTGCGCATCTGCTCCGGGGTCCGTCGGAGGAGCTCACCGAGTCGGGCGTTGGCGAACACCGTCATGCCGTGCTCGTCGAACACCCACAGCCCGTCGGGAGATGCCTGGACCAGCCAGCGACTCAGGTCACCGGGGTCGACGTTGGCGAGGGCGGGGTGCTGCACCCTCCGATCTTCATGCATCAACAGGGGCCAAGCGTCGCTAAACGCTGGAAATCATCTCTTCGGTTGGTGCCAGGGGGAGTGTGAACGAGAACTGTGCCCCGCCCTGGGGGTGGTTGGTGCCCCAGATGCGTCCGCCGTGCTGCTCGACGAGCCCCCGGCAGATCGCCAGACCGAGGCCGGTGCCTCCGTGGCGCCGTGTGTCGGACGCGTCGGCCTGCCGGAACGGCTCGAAGATCACCTCGAACTGGTCGGGGGGCAGCCCGGGACCGTGGTCGCGGACCTCGAAGCAGACCTGCCGCCCGATCTCGCGCGTGGTCACCTGGACGACCGAGCCGGGGTCGGAGAACTTCACCGCGTTGGTGATGAGGTTGGTGAGCACCTGGATGGCGCGGTCCGGGTCGGCCATGACCCGGGCGGGCGACCCCTCCGCGTCGATCCGCACCCGCCGCTCGGCCACGAACGCCGCAGTGTCCTGCAGGCTGGCCGCGACGAGCGCGCTGGTGTCGCAGGCCTGCGGGTACAGCGCCATCTGGCCGGCCGCGAGGCGCTCGATGTCGAGGATGTCGGTGACCAGCCGGATCAACCGGTTGGTGCTCACGGTCGCGAGGTCCACCATCCGCCCTGCGGCTGCCGGGAGCTCGCCGGCCGCGCCGCCACCGAGCAGGCCGAGCGCACCCCGGATCGACGTGAGCGGCGTCCGCAGCTCGTGGCTCACCACCGCGAGGAACTGGTCCTTCATCCGCTCGACCGCGCGCTGCTCGCTCACGTCGCGGAACACGACGACCGCACCGCTCTCGACCCCCTCGGCGACGATGGGGGCGGAGATCCACTCGGAGTCGAACGCGGACCCGTCGGCCCGGGTGTGCCGCCCGAGGACGCGCGTCGCCACCGGCGCGGCGGAGCCGTCCTGCCCCTGAGTGGCCGACCCCGCAGTGGCCGACCCCTGCGAGCCCGGTATGGCGTCGGGCTGGCTCCCGGCCGGGAGCCGCCGGGGGGTGGTGTCCACCTCGGCCCGCAGCACGACCTGCACCGGTCGGCCGATGATCTCCTCGCGGCGTCGGCCCACCAGGGCGGCCCCGGCCTCGTTGATGAAGGTGACGTGGTCGGTGTCGTCGACGCCGTAGATGCCTTCGCCGGCGGAGTTGAGGACGGTCTCCAGCCGCTTGGAGAGCCGGCGCAGCTCGAGGGCGTGGCGACCGAGGTGGTGCTCGGCCCGGGCGCGCTCCACGACGCGTCCCAGCTGCGTGCCGAGGTGACGCATGATCTGGATCGTCGCGCTGTCGAGCTCGCGGATCTCGGTGCTGAAGAACTCCAGGACGCCGACCGGCTCCTCGCGGATCATCAGCGGGAAGGCGCACCCCGAGACCAGGCCCGCAGCCGTGCCCTGGACGGCGCGGCCCCGCTGGGCGCGCTCGTCGAGCCGGTCGATCCACTGGGGCTTGGCCTGCTCGAAGACGGTGCGGGGGAGCCCCAGCTCGCTGACCGGCAGCATCTCGGTGCGGGCGCGGAACTCGGAGCAGCACCCCGAGTCCTGGGAGTACCACTCGGAGTGCTGGAGGATGCCGGTGTCGTGGTCGGCGAGGTAGGCGTGTGCGAGCTGCCAGCCGCCGTAGTCGCAGAACGCCTCGAGCGTCGCGTGCAGGGCCTCCTCGACGCCGGACGCGGTGTTGGACGCGGTGGCCACCGACCCGAGCAGCTCGAGCGTCCGGGCCTGGCGGGCGAGAGCCAGCTCGGCGTTGCGCCGCTCGGTGATGTCCTGGGTGACCTTGCCGAAGCCGCGCAGCTCGCCCGACTCGTCGCGCAGGGCGGTGAGCACGACGCTGGCCCAGAACCGGGAGCCGTCCTGGCGCACGCGCCATCCCTCGTCCGTCGCGCGGCCCTCCGAGCGGGCCTGCTCGAGCAGCTGCCAGGGACGGCCGGCCTGCAGGTCCTCTTGGGGGTAGAAGGCGGCGTGGGAGCGCCCGAGGATCTGGTCCTCGGTGAAGCCGTGGATGCGCAGGGCGCCCTCGGTCCAGGTGATGACGTGCCCGTGCGGGTCGAGGTTGAGGATGGCGTAGTCGCGGACCTGGGTGACGAGCATGTCGAGGTTGGCCTCGCTGTGCCGCAGGTCGTCCTGCAGGCGTCGCTCGTCCGAGACGTCGCGGAAGCTCCACACCCGCCCCATGGTCGTGCCGTCGACCCGCTGCGGTTGGGAGTAGCGCTCGTAGATCCGGCCGTCGAGGAACCTCAGCTCGTCGAAGCTGGTCTGCTCCGGGTGGTCGTACAGGTCGCGCACCTGCGCCACGAACCCGTCGGGGTCGACGAGCTGCTCGAGCACCGAGCCCATCACCTTGCCGTCGTCGCCGGAGTTCATCACCTCCCGGTCGATGCGCCACATGGACGCGAACCGCTCGTTGTGACCGACGATGTGGCCGTCACGGTCGACGACGAGGATCCCGTCGACGGTGGACTCGAGGGTCGCGGCCAGCAGGGCGCGCGACGTGGCTGCGCGTTCGCGTTCCCCGGCCCGGGTCACGGCGAGCGCCGCGAGCTGCGCCGCCCACTCGGGGAGGTCGAGGTCGCCCTCGGGAGGCGGCGTGCCCGGCATGTAGTGGAGCGTGACGCAGCCCATCTCGCTGCCGTCCTGCCCCTTGATGGGGGAGGAGTGGGTGGCGCCCACGAACGTCGCGGTGACCGGGGGGTGGACCACCTGCGGCAGGTCCTTGACCGTGATCACGCAGCGGTGGGCGGACGCCATACCCATGACCTTGCGGGCCAGCCCCGCGAGCACCTCCGGCAACGAGGTCGGGCCGGCCAGCGCCTCGACCAGCTCGGCCTGGGCGGCGAGCATGAACCCTGACCGCTTCTGGTCGGTGATGTCGACGAGGAAGCCGTCCTGGACGATCCGGCCCTCCGCCGTCCGCGCCATGGCGGCGTCGTCGACGAGCCAGACGATCTGGCCGTCGGGACGGATCATGCGGTACTCGGAGCGGACGCGGCCGTCGACCTGGAGTCGGGACTCGCGGTCGAGCACCCGCTCGCGGTCGTCGGGGTGCAGGTGGCGCAGCCAGAGGTCGGGGTCGGCGACGAGGGCCTCGGGGGTGAGCCCGATCATGGCGGTCACTGCCGGGCTGGCGTGCAACCAGCGCCCTGCGGCACCCGGTTCGGCGACGTAGACGGCCACGCCGAGGCGGTGGGCCAGGGCCCGGTCCTCGGGTTGGAGGACGGGGCGCTCGGACCACTGCGTGAAGGGTCCCTCCCCTACCACCATGTCGCTCCCTCGATGCGTGGCCATGTCATCCGTGACGGGCGACCAACGAGTTCGATGGTAGGAGCCGAACTGTCCGATGTGCACCCTTTGGTCTGAGTCGGGTCTCCTTGTCAGCCCGTAGGACGGAGACGTCGATCGGCTGTGTGGACAGGATGTTGCGTGCAGTTGCCCCGAGGGACCTCGGGTTGATGCACTATGTCCGCATGATGTGCCGACCCGGGGGATCAGTCCCTCTCCCCGCATGACCCCCGCGCTGCCGTCAGGTGGCCCGCGGCGGGTCCTGGTGGTCGACGACGACGAGCTGATCCTCGAGGTGGCCGAGATGAGCCTGTCGATGGTCGGAGGCTGGGAGGTCACCACCGCCACGGGTGGTCAGGAGGCGCTGGACCGCTGCGCCCGCGAGCTGCCCGACGCCGTGGTCATGGACGTCATGATGCCGGGCATGGACGGGTCGACCGCTGCGGTGCTGATGTCGCAGGACCCCGCCATCAGCCACATCCCGGTCGTGCTGCTGACCGCCAAGGCCCAGGCCGCCGAGGACGCCCAGAAGTCGGGGCTCCCGGTCGTCGGGGTGCTGGCCAAGCCGTTCGACCCGATGACGCTGCCGGCCCAGCTCAGCACCATGCTCGGGTGGACCGCGTGAGCGACGAGGCCCTGATGTGGGCCAAGATGCGTGAGCGCGCCCGAGCCACGAACCTCGCCCGCACCGACCAGATCGAGCCTGCGCTCGCGGACGGCGCCCCGCGCGAGGTCGTCGACGCCGGCCGTGCGGTGGCCCACTCGGTGGCCGGGGCCGCCGGAACGTTCGGGTACGACGAGGCCTCCCGCCTGGCCCGCCAGATCGAGCACGCCCTCGAGGACGCCCTGCGCTCCGAGGCTCCGGCACCGGCCAGCCTGCGCGACGACCTGGTCGCGCTGCGCGCCGAGCTCCAACCCACCGACGCCTGACCTCCGCCGGACCGCCGCCGGACCGCTGGGCCGACTTCCCAGCCGACCTGCCGGTCCCGGACGACACGGCAAAACGGCAGTTGCTGGGCGAAACGGCAGTTATTCGTGCTGGTTTTGCCCAGCAACCGCCGTGTTGCGGGCGCGTCGCGAGCAGGACGCACAGCCCCGCAGGGCGTGCGAACTGGCTCGGACAGGACGAAACCGCCGCCACCTCACGGGTGACGGCGGTTCCTCGTGGTGGCCAGGGGCGGGGTCGAACCGCCGACCTTCCGATTTTCAGTCGGACGCTCGTACCAACTGAGCTACCTGGCCGTGAAGCACGCACAACATGCGTTCGCGACCGGTCTGCTCCGGTTGATCTCCGGGGTAGGCCTGTCGCGGCGCGTCGATCATATCCCATCGCCAACGGTGGTGGTGACGCCCTCTCGGGCGCCGGCTGGGGCTCGCGGAGCGCCATACCGCCCCTCGGTGCAGGCGTTATGCCGACGCGGGCTCCGCAGGTCCTAGAGTCTGCCGCGAGGCAACGGCACCGACCCCGCCCGTGTCCACCCCCAGTCCCCCGACCGGTCCCCGAGGAGCGCCATGACGAAGCCGGTACCGCGTCGTCGCCCGAGCCTCCAGGACGTGGCCGAGGTCGCCGGCGTCTCCCACCAGACGGTCTCGCGGGTGGTCAACGGGTCGCCGAGCGTCGCTCCCGCCACCCGTGACCGCGTCCTCGAGGCGATCCACGAGCTGGGGTACCGGCGCAACAGTGCCGCACGGGCCCTGGCCACCAGGCGGTCCGGGACGATCGGGGTCGTCGTCGCCGGGCTCGGCTACTTCGGGCCCTCCAGCACCGTGGTGGGCCTCGAGGCGGCGGCCCGCGCCGAGGGCTACAGCCTGGTCCTCGTGTCGGTGTCCGAGACGAGTCCCGAGGCGAGCAACCGGGCGACCCAGGACGCGATCGAGCACCTCATCGGCGAGTCCGTGGAGGCGCTGGTGATGATCGCCCCGGACGACGCCGGGCTGGACCTCGGCCCCGGGGCCCAGGTGCCGCTGCCCCTGGTGGTGCTGGACTCCGACCCGGCTCGGGCCGGGCTCAGCGTGGGGGTCGACCACGCGCAGGGTGCGCGGCTGGCGACCCAGCACCTCATCGACCTCGGGCACCGCCACATCGCCCACATCGGCGGGCCGGCCAACTGGTACCAGGCGGAGTGCCGCCTCGAGGGCTGGCGTTCGGCGCTCGCCTCCGCTGGGCTGACGCCGGGGCCGGTGCTCACGGGGGACTGGACCGCCTCGAGCGGTTACCGGCACGGTGTCGGGCTGGCCGCCGACCGGGACGTCAGCGCGGTCTTCGTGGCCAACGACCAGATGGCCATCGGGGTCCTGCGGGCCATGGCCGAGGCCGGGCGCAGGGTGCCCGAGGACGTGAGTGTCGTGGGCTTCGACGACCTGCCCGAGGCGGAGTACCTCTTCCCGCCGCTCACCACGGTCCACCAGAACTTCGTCGCCCTCGGGAGGGCGGCGCTGCGGGAGCTGCTCGGCGCCATCAACGGCGAGCCGGGCGACGGCGCGGTCCTCGTCCCGCCGAAGCTCGTGGTGCGGGGTTCGACCGCCCGACGCGCCCGCGCCTGAGCCCTCTGCCGAAGGGTCCGAGCGGCGTCCGAGCCGTCGCCCCCGAGGTGTTCGTCCACCTCGCTCGACGGGAAGTTCGAGCGAAACCCTTGACATGCAGGGCGGTGTTAGCGCTAACTTCTGCACAGCGTTAGCGCTAACACCGACTCGACGAGGAGTTCACGATGGCCCAGCCGGAAGCCCGGGAGACCCATGTGGTCGGTGTCGACTTCGGCACCCTGTCCGGTCGGGCCCTGGTCGTCCGGGTCAGCGACGGCGCCGAGCTCGGGACCGCCGTCGCGACCTACCCCCACGGGGTCGTCTCGGAGGTCCTGCCCGGCAGCGGCGAGCAGCTCCCCCCGGAGTGGGCGCTGCAGGTGCCCACCGACTACGTGCACGTCCTGCGCACCGCGGTCCCCGAGGCGCTCGCAGCGGCCGGGATCGACCCGGGCAGCGTCGTGGGCATCGCCACCGACTTCACCGCCTGCACGATGCTCCCCGTCACCTCGGACGGGACGCCGCTGTGCGAGACCGCCTCCGGGGCGTCCGAGAAGCACGCCTACGTCAAGCTCTGGCGCCACCACGCGGCCCAGGCGCAGGCCGACCGCATCAACGTCCTCGCCAAGGAGCGCGGCGAGCGATGGCTGCCGCGCTACGGCGGCCTGATCTCCTCGGAGTGGGAGTTCGCCAAGGGTCTGCAGATCCTCGAGGAGGCCCCCGAGGTGTATGCCGCGATGGCCCACTTCGTCGAGGCCGCGGACTGGATCGTGTGGCAGCTGTGCGGTACCTACGTCCGCAACGCCTGCACCGCCGGGTACAAGGGCATCTACCAGGACGGGGAGTACCCGTCGCGCGAGTTCCTGACCGCCCTCAACCCGGAGTTCGCCTCCTTCGTCGAGGACAAGCTGGCCCACCGGATCGGGCAGCTCGGCGAGGCCGCGGGCTCGCTGACCGCGGAGGCGGCGCGCTGGACCGGGCTGCCGGAGGGGATCGCCGTCGCGGTCGGCAACATCGACGCCCACGTGACCGCCCCGGCCGCCCAGGCGGTCGACACCGGACAGATGGTGGCCATCATGGGCACCTCGACCTGCCACGTCATGAGCGCAGCGGTCCTGCGCGAGGTCCCCGGGATGTGTGGCGTGGTCGAGGGCGGGATCGTCCCCGGCCTCTGGGGCTACGAGGCGGGGCAGTCCGGGGTCGGTGACATCTTCGGCTGGTTCGTCGGCAACGGTGTGCCGCCGGAGTACCACGCCGCAGCCGCCGAGCGCGGCCTCTCGGTCCACGAGCACCTGACCGAGCTCGCGGCCCGCCAGCCGATCGGTGGGCACGGTCTCGTGGCCCTCGACTGGCACAGCGGCAACCGTTCGGTGCTGGTCGACCACGAGCTCTCGGGACTGGTCGTCGGCCAGACGCTGGCGACCCGGCCGGAGGACAACTATCGGGCGCTCCTCGAGTCCACCGCGTTCGGCGCGCGCACCATCGTCGAGACGTTCGCCCACTCGGGCGTCCCCGTGACCGAGTTCATCGTCGCGGGCGGGTTGATGCGCAACGAGCTCCTCATGCAGATCTACGCCGACGTCCTCGGTATGCCGTTGTCGGTCATCTCCTCCACGCAGGGCCCCGCCCTGGGTGCCGCGATCCACGCTGCGGTGGCTGCCGGGGCCTACCCCGACATCCACAAGGCCGCCCAGGCCATGGGCGGGCGCCGCGTCGCGGCATACGAGCCGATCGCGGCCAACGCCGCCGCGTACGACGAGCTGTACGCGGAGTACCGCGCCCTGCACGACCACTTCGGGCGGGGCGGGACCGACGTGATGCGCCGGTTGCGGGCCCTCCAGCGGCGGGCGGTGGGGGCATGACGACCATCCCCGGCACCGTCCGCGCGACGGTCGACCGGTTGCGGGCCGAGGTGGCCGAGCTGCACGCCGAGCTCACGCGCAACCAGCTCGTGGTGTGGACCGCGGGCAACGTCTCGGCGCGCGTCCCGGGCGCCGACCTTCTCGTGATCAAGCCGTCCGGCATCTCCTACGACGAGCTGACCCCCGAGGCCATGGTCGTCTGCGACCTCGAGGGCCGGGTGGTCCAGGGTGACGGCTCGCCCTCCTCCGATACCGCGGCCCACGCCTACGTGTACCGGGAGATGCCGGAGGTGGGCGGCGTGGTCCACACGCACTCGACCTACGCGACGGCGTGGTGCGCCCGACGCGAGCCCATTCCCTGCGTCCTGACGATGATGGCCGACGAGTTCGGCGGCGACGTCCCCGTCGGTCCGTTCGCCCTCATCGGCGACGACTCCATCGGGCGCGGCATCGTCTCGACCCTGCGAGGGCACCGGTCGCCGGCCGTCCTCATGGGTGGCCACGGCCCCTTCACCATCGGCGCCTCCGCCCGCGCGGCGGTGAAGGCGGCCGTGATGCTCGAGGACGTGGCCCGCACCGTTCACGTCGCCCAGCAGCTGGGGCGGACCTGGCCCCTGGACCAGGCCGACGTCACCCAGCTCTACGACCGCTACCAGAACGTCTACGGACAGAAGGACACCACACCATGACCGCGACCCCTGCACACGTCTGGTTCCTCACCGGGAGCCAGGGCCTCTACGGGGACGACGTCCTGGCCCAGGTGGCCGCCCAGTCGGCGACGATCTCGGACGCGCTCGCGGGTCACGACGGCATCATCGCCGAGGTCGTGGCCAAGCCGGTCCTCACCGACGCCGACGCCATCCGGCGGGTGATGCTCGAGGCCAACAGCGACGACAGCTGCGTCGGGGTCATCGCCTGGATGCACACCTTCTCGCCCGCCAAGATGTGGATCTCCGGACTCGAGCGGCTCCAGAAGCCGTTGCTGCACCTGCACACCCAGGTCAACCGCGACCTGCCCTGGGCCAGCATCGACATGGACTTCATGAACCTCAACCAGGCCGCGCACGGCGACCGGGAGTTCGGGTACGTCCAGTCCCGGCTCGGGGTCACCCGCAAGACCGTCGCCGGCCACGTCAGCGACCCGGCCGTCCTGGCAGGGGTGGCCGCGTGGAGCCGGGCGGCCTGCGGTCTCGCGGCGGTGCGGTCGTTGCGGCTGGTGCGCTTCGGCGACAACATGCGCAACGTCGCGGTGACGGACGGTGACAAGGTCGAGGCGGAGCGCCGGTTCGGCGTCTCAGTGAACACCTATGGCGTCAACGACCTCGTCACCGTGGTCGACGCCATCGGCGATGCCGACATCGACGCGCTCGTCGCCACCTACGCCGACGAGTACGACGTGGCCGCGCCCCTGCGCGCGGGCGGCGAGCGGCACGACTCGCTGCGGTATGCCGCGCGGATCGAGCTGGGCATGCGACAGTTCCTCGTCGAGGGTGGCTACGGGGCGTTCACGACGAACTTCGAGGACCTCGGGGGCCTGCGCCAGCTCCCCGGCATCGCGGTCCAACGCCTCATGGCCGACGGCTACGGCTTCGGCGGCGAGGGCGACTGGAAGACCTCGGTCCTGCTGCACGGGCTCAAGGTCATGGGCCGCGGCCTGCCTGGCGGCACGTCCTTCATGGAGGACTACACCTACCACCTCGCCCTGGGCGCGGAGCTCATCCTGGGCGCGCACATGCTCGAGGTCTGCCCCTCGATCGCGGCAGCCCGCCCGACGGTGGAGATCCACCCGCTCGGCATCGGTGGGCGTGAGGACCCGGTACGCCTGGTCTTCACCGCTGCCCCGGGCTCCGGCTTCACCGTGGGCATGGCCGACATGGGAGACCGGTTCCGGTTGGTGGCCAACGACATCGAGGTCGTGACGCCCCCCGAGGACCTTCCCCGGCTGCCGGTGGCGCGAGCCGTGTGGCGCCCGCAGCCGGACCTGCGCACCTCCACCACGTCGTGGCTCATGGCCGGCGGCCCCCACCACACGGTCCTGTCGACCGCGCTGGACCGGGAGCACCTCGAGGACTTCAGCGAGATGGCGGGCGTGGAGCTCGCCCACATCGACGCTGACACCACCGTGCGCGGCTTCGGTCGCGAGCTGCGGTGGAACAACGCCTACCACCGGCTCGCCCAAGGGCTCGCCTGATCGGAAGCCGTTGCAGGACAACTGAATACGCACAACATCTGGATCAACCGGCACAAGGGCAGGTTGGCCTGCACAAGAATGGAGCACACAGTGGTGCGCAGAATCGTTGCGGTCGTAGCGGCCGGGGCCCTGGCCTTCGGCCTGAGTGCGTGCGGTCGCCAGACCGACACCGGGGGTGCCGCCAAGAGCGGCTCGACCGGGAAGGGGACGATCGGGGTCGCCATGCCGACCAAGACGTCCGAGCGCTGGATCAAGGACGGCGACTACATCAAGTCCCAGCTCGAGGCGGCCGGCTACAAGGTCAACCTCCAGTACGCCAACGACGACATCCCGACTCAGGTCACCCAGGTCAACGACATGGTGACCAAGCAGAACCAGGTCCTGGTCGTCGCCTCGATCGACGGCACGGCTCTCAAGGGCGCCCTCAAGGAGGCCAAGGACGCCGGCATCCCCGTGATCGCCTACGACCGGCTGCTTCGTGACACCGACGCCGTGGACTACTACACGACGTTCGACAACCTCAAGGTCGGCAAGCTGCAGGCCGAGTCCCTCCTCGAGGGGCTCGCGGCCAGCGACGCGCCGAAGCCGTGGAACGTCGAGGTCTTCGCCGGTTCGCCGGACGACAACAACGCGACCTTCTTCTTCAACGGCGCGATGCAGGTCCTGCAGCCGAAGATCGACGCCGGCGAGATCAAGATCGCCTCGGGCGAGACCGCGTTCAAGACGGTGGCCACCCTGCGCTGGGACGCCGCGGTCGCCAAGAAGCGCATGGAGAACCTGCTGACCAAGTCCTACTCCAACAAGGACGTCAACGGGGTGCTGTCCCCGTACGACGGCCTCTCCCGCGGCATCATCGCGGCGCTCAAGGGCAGCGGCTACGGCAGCGGTGGAAAGACCCTGCCGGTCGTCACCGGGCAGGACGCCGAGCTCGAGTCGGTCAAGTCGATCCTCGCGGGCGAGCAGTACTCCACCGTCTTCAAGAACACCCGTGACCTGGCGCAGGCCACGGTGAAGATGATCCAGGAGATCGCCGACAAGAAGACCGTGACCGTCAACGACACGTCCTCGTACAACAACGGTGTCAAGACCGTGCCGACCCAGCTGCTCGAGCCGGTCTCGGTCAACAAGGACAACGTCTCGAAGGTCCTGCTGGACGCGAAGTACTACACCGAGGACCAGCTCAAGTAGCCGGTCACCACTGAGGCCCGGTGGCGGCGGCACGTCTCCGCCGCTGCCACCGGCACTCCCCGGGCCACCCGGTGGCAGCGGCACCATGCAGCCACTGCCACCGGGTTCCGCCCAGCACCTCTCCCGGGACCGCGCGGTCCCACCCGACGATGCGACGAGGCATGCCGATGACCAACCCCATCCTGTCGATGCGGTCCATCACCAAGGAGTTCCCGGGAGTCAAGGCACTCTCGGACGTCAGCCTGGACGTCCAGCGCGGCGAGATCCACGCGATCTGCGGCGAGAACGGCGCCGGGAAGTCGACCCTGATGAAGGTCCTGTCCGGGGTCTACCCGCACGGCACCTACCTGGGCGACATCGAGTTCGAGGGGAGCCCCTGCGAGTTCAAGGGCATCCGCGAGAGCGAGGCCGCGGGGATCGTCATCATCCACCAGGAGCTCGCGCTCGTGCCCGAGCTCTCGATCGTGGAGAACCTGTTCCTCGGCAACGAGCAGAGCCGGGCCGGGGTCATCAGCTGGAACGCCGCGCGACAACGAGCCCTGGAGCTCCTCGCGCGGGTGGGCCTGCAGGAGGACCCCGCCACCCCGATCCGGAGCATCGGCATCGGCAAGCAGCAGCTCGTCGAGATCGCCAAGGCCCTGGCCAAGGACGTGAAGCTGCTCATCCTCGACGAGCCGACCGCCGCGCTGAACGACACCGACTCCCGGCACCTGCTGGACCTGCTCCTCGGGCTGAAGGCCAAGGGCATCACCTCGATCATGATCTCCCACAAGCTGAACGAGATCGAGGAGATCGCCGACTCGATCACGATCATCCGCGACGGGCGCACCATCGAGACCCTCGACGTGCGACGTGGCGAGGTCAACGAGGACCGCATCATCCGCGGGATGGTCGGCCGCGACCTCGACCACCGCTTCCCGCCGCACGAGTCCACCGTGGGGGAGACCCTGCTGGAGATCCGCGACTGGACGGTCGCCCACCCGGACGACTCGTCCCGCCTCGTCGTCAAGGGCGCCTCGATGACCGTGCGCCGCGGCGAGATCGTGGGGCTCGCAGGCCTGATGGGCGCGGGCCGCACCGAGCTGGCGCGCAGCGTGTTCGGGCAGTCGTACGGTCGCAAGGTCACCGGCGAGCTGCTCAAGGAAGGCAAGCCGGTCAAGGCCAACACGGTGCAGCAGGCGATCGACGCAGGCCTCGCCTACGTCACCGAGGACCGCAAGAGCCTGGGCCTCAACCTGCTGGACAGCGTCAAGGTGTCGATCACCTCTGCCGGGCTCAAGAAGATCCGGCGCAGGGGACGGGTCGACGAGCACGCCGAGGTGGTGGCAGCCAACCGCTACCGCACCAGCATGAACATCAAGACGCCGTCGGTGGAGGCGGGCGTCGGCAAGCTGTCGGGTGGCAACCAGCAGAAGGTCGTCCTCGGCAAGTGGATGTTCACCGAACCCGACGTCCTCATCCTCGACGAGCCCACCCGCGGCATCGACGTCGGGGCCAAGTACGAGATCTACGAGATCATCAACCAGCTCGCCGACAGCGGGCGTGGCGTGCTCGTGATCTCCTCCGAGCTGCCCGAGCTGCTCGGCCTCTGCGACCGCATCTACACCCTCTCCGCGGGCGTCATCACCGCCGACGTCCCCCGGGCCGAGGCAGACCAGGAAGTCCTCATGCGTTTCATGACCCAGCGAAAGGCAGATTGAGCCATGGCCACCCACACCGCACCCCCGCGGACGGAGGAGCGAGCGGCTCCCACCACCTCGCTGGCGGTCGAGATCCGTCGCACGATGAGCGGCAACATCCGCCAGTACGGGATGATGATCGCGCTCCTGCTGCTCGTGGTGATGTTCCAGATCTTCACCGACGGACTGTTCCTGCAGCCGCGCAACGTCACCTCCCTGCTCGTCCAGAACGGCTACATCCTCATCCTGGCCATCGGGATGGTCATGGTGATCATCGCCGGGCACATCGACCTGTCGGTCGGGTCCGTCTCGGCGTTCGTGGGCGCGACCGTCGCCCTGTCGATGCAGCGGTTCGACCTGCCGTGGCCGGCCGCGATCCTGCTCGGCCTGGCGCTGGGCATCCTCGTCGGGGTGTGGCAGGGCTTCTGGGTCGCCTACGTCGGGATCCCCGCCTTCATCGTCACGCTGGCAGGCATGCTGCTCTTCCGCGGCTTGGACCTGATGATCCTCAACGCCGAGAGCATCCCCGTCCCCGAGTCGTTCCAGAAGATCGCCAACGGCTACCTGCCCGAGATGGGGCCGGTGACGGGGTACCACAACCCCACGCTGGTCCTCACGTTGCTCGCGGTCGCCGTGATCGTCTGGCTGGAGCTCAAGAAGCGGGCCGACCTGCGCACCTACGGGATGGTCGTCCCCCGCATGGCGCTCACCATCGTCAAGCTCGTCGTGGTGTGCGGCCTGCTCATGACCTTCGGCCTGCTCCTGGCGTCGTACAAGGGCGTCCCCGTGGTGGGCCTGATCCTCGGCGCACTCATCATCTTCTACACCTTCGTCACGCAGCGGACCGTCCTCGGCCGCCACATCTACTCCGTGGGCGGCAACGCGAACGCCGCCCGCCTCTCGGGCGTCGACACCCGACGGGTCGACCTCTTCGTCATGGTGAACATGGGTGTCCTCGCGGCGATCGCCGGCATGGTCTTCACCGCCTACCTCAACGCCGCCAACCCCAAGGACGGGGTCAACTTCGAGCTCGATGCCATCGCCGCCGTGTTCGTCGGTGGCGCGGCGGTCGCCGGCGGTGTCGGCACCGTCACGGGGTCGATGATCGGCGGACTGGTCATGGGCGTGCTCAACCTCGGTCTCGCCAACATGAGCGTCGACTCGAACTTCGTCCAGATCATCAAGGGCCTGGTCCTGCTGGGCGCGGTGGCCTTCGACGTCTACAGCAAGTCGCAGGGGAAGCCGAGCTTCATCGGGATGCTCATGAAGGGCTTCGGCGGGCGCAGTGGCCCGGCGGCGGCCACAACGGCGTCGCCGACTCCAGTCAGGGCGGACGAGGTCGCCACCCCGACGGGGGTGACCCACGTGGCCCGACGGCGGGAGGAGGGCCTTCCCGAGGGGCTCGACCGGGCGAGCGCGGACGAGCGCCGCCCGGAATAGCCCCCGGGGCCGTCGCCGTTGTCGCAGGCATGAAGGCCATCACCTACGCCGAGTACGGCGACCCCAGCGTCCTCACCCTGTCCGACGTCCCTGACCCGAAGGTCGGCCCGGGGGAGGTCCTGATCCGCGTGCGCAGCGCGTCGGTCAACCCCGTCGACTGGAAGATCGTGGCCGGCTACCTCGACCCGATGATGAACGTTGAGCTCCCCGCCATCCCCGGCTGGGACGTCTCCGGTGTCGTCGAGAAGGTCGGCTTCGACACCCCTGAGTTCGAGGTCGGCGACGAGGTCATCGCCTACGCCCGCAAGGACTGGGTCCACGGTGGCACGTACGCCGAGCTCGTCACGGCTCCCGCGCGCACGGTCGCGAAGAAGCCCAAGGCCCTCGACTGGCACCAGGCCGCCGGCCTCCCGCTCGCCGGCCTCACGGCATACCAGCTGCTCACGCGGCTCGGCACGAAGGCGGGCGACACGGTCCTCGTGCACGCCGCGGCCGGGGGCGTGGGCATCCTCGCCGTCCAGATCGCGACGTCCCTCGGGGCGCGCGTGATCGGCACGGCCTCCGAGAAGAACCACGAGTTCCTGCGCGGCCTGGGTGCCGAGCCCGTGACGTATGGCGACGGGCTGGCCGAGCGGGTGCGTGCGCTGGCGCCCGACGGCGTCGACGTGGTGGCCGACTTCGTGGGTGGCGTGCTCGACACGACCAAGGCGGTCCTCGCCGACGGTGGTCGTCACGGGTCCGTCGTCGAGGCCGAGGTGCTCGAGGAGGGCGGTCTCTACCTCTGGGTGCGCCCGAACTCCGACGACCTCGCGGCCCTGGCCGACCTCGCCGATGCGGGGAAGCTCACCGTCCCGGTGGCCGACGTGTTCCCGCTGGCCCAGACGGCGGACGCGTTCACGACCAGCGCGGGCGGCCACGTCCGCGGCAAGGTCATCATCGAGGTCAGCAGCTGACCAGCCGGAGACGCAAGAAGGCCCACACTCTCGTGTGGGCCTTCTTGTTTTCTCGAGCGACCCCGACCGGGCTCGAACCGGCGACCTCCGCCGTGACAGGGCGGCGCGCTAACCAACTGCGCTACGGGGCCTTGGTGGTGCTGTGGTGCGTATCCCCAACGGGATTCGAACCCGTGCTACCGCCGTGAAAGGGCGGGGTCCTGGGCCGCTAGACGATGGGGACCGAACGAACGGTCCCTCGCCGCTAGCGAGCAGCAGCTCGGATCCGTCGAGGACTCGGAAAGCATAGGGGTTGAATGCCGTGAACTCCAAAACGGGGTCAGCGGCGAGCCTCGGAGAGGGCCGATCGCACGATCGCGAGCACGGCCGCGTCGTCCGCCCCGGCCTGGACGGCGCGCTCGGCGAGGGCGTCGGCGAGGTGGCGCAGCGCGACCTCGGCGGCCTGCGCGCTGGGGGCGACGACGGTGCCGGCGCGGCTGCGCGAGACCACCAGGCCCTGCGCCTCCAGCTCCTTGTAGGCGCGGGCCACCGTGCCCGGTGCCAGCTGCAGGTCCGCGGCCAGGCCGCGCACCGTCGGGAGCTTGTCGCCCTCGGCGAGGGCGCCGGAGGCGATGAGGTCGGCGAACTGCTCGCGGACCTGCTCGAACGGGGCGATGCCGGCCGCGTCGTCCACGGTGATGCGCGGGGCGCTCACGCGTCGCCCCGGGTCCAGGCCAGCAGCCGGTCCACGTCCCACGTCGTGACGATGCGGTCGGCGGGCACACCCAGACGGTCGGCCCGCTCGCAGCCGTAGGCCTTCATCTCGAGCTGGCCGGGGGCGTGCGCGTCGGAGTCGACGGCGAACAGGCACCCGATCTCCATGGCCATCAGGAGCAGGTCGTCAGGCGGGTCCTGGCGTTCCGGGCGGCTGTTGATCTCGACCGCGGTCCCGTGCTCGGCACAGGCCTCGAAGACGGCGCGGGCGTCGAAGTCCGACTGCGGACGGGTTCCGCGGCTGCCCTCGACCAGGCGGCCGGTGCAGTGGCCGAGGACGTTGACGCGGCGGTTGGAGACGGCGGCGACCATCCGCTTCGTCATGGGTGCGGCGTTCATCTTCAGCTTGGAGTGGACGCTCGCGGTGACGAGGTCGAGCTGCGCCAGCATGGCCTCGGTCTGGTCCAGCCCGCCGTCGTCGAGGATGTCCACCTCGATGCCCTTGAGCAGCCTGAACCCGTCGCCCAGTGAGGCGTTCACGGCCTCGACGACCTTGAGCTGCTTGGTCAGGCGCTCGACGGTCAGGCCGTTCGCGACGCGAAGCTGCGGCGAGTGGTCGGTGAGGACGAGCCACTCGTGGCCGAGCTCGACGGCCGTGAGCACCATCTCCTCGATGGGGCTGCCACCGTCGGACCAGCTGGAGTGCGAGTGGCAGTCGCCGCGCAGGGCCGCGAACAGGTCCTCGCCGCCGCTCACGAGGGGCTTCGCCTTGTCCTGCAACGTGTCCAGGTAGGCCGGCAGCTCGCCGGCGACCGCTTCGGCGATCACCCCGGCAGTGGACTTCCCGATGCCGGACAGGTCCTGCAGGGTGCCGGCCGCCGCCCGCTCGGCGAGCTCGTCCGAGGGGGTCTCACGGACCGTGACGACGGCCTTGCGGAACGCTTCGACACGGTACGACCCCGCCCGCTCCCGCTCCAGCAGGAACGCGATGCGTCGAAGCGCCTCGTCGGGCGCGACAGGGGCCGAGAGCGGGGTGACTGTGGCAACCACGGGTGGATCCCTTGCTCACCAGGACGTGTGCAGCGGTCGGCCCTCGGCGAACCCCGCGGTGCTCTGCAGCCCCACGACCGCACGCTCGGCGTACTCCTCGACGGTGCGCGCACCGGCATACGTGAAGCTCGAACGCACCCCGGCCACGATCTGGTCGATGACGTCCTCCACGCTGGGGCGGGCCGGGTCGATGAACATCCGTGCGGAGGAGATGCCCTCCTCGAAGAGGGCCTTGCGAGCCCGCTCGTATGCCGTGTCCGTCGCGGTCCGGTTGCGGACCGCGCGGCTCGAGGCCATGCCGAAGGACTCCTTGTAGCGGCGGCCGCGCTCGTCGGTGTAGAGGTCGCCGGGGCTCTCCAGCGTCCCGGCGAACCACGAGCCGATCATGACGTTGGAGGCGCCGGCAGCCAGGGCGAGGGCGACGTCGCGCGGATGGCGCACCCCGCCGTCGGCCCAGACGTGCTTGCCGTGGTTGCGGGCCTCGGCGGCGCACTCGAGGACGGCGGAGAACTGCGGCCGGCCGACCGCGGTCATCATGCGGGTGGTGCACATGGCGCCGGGTCCGACGCCGACCTTGACGATGTCGGCACCGGCCTCGATGAGGTCGCGTGCCCCGGCCGCCGACACGACGTTGCCGGCCGCGACGGGCACTTGCGGGTCGAGCGCGCGGACGGCCCTGAGGGCGTCGAGCATCTTCTCCTGGTGGCCGTGCGCGGTGTCCATGACGAGCAGGTCGACCCCGGCGTCGAGCAGGGCGGTGGCCTTGGCCGCGACGTCACCGTTGATGCCGACCGCGGCGGCGATGCGCAGGCGGCCACGGGCGTCGGTGTTGGGGGAGTAGAGGCGGGCGCGGAGGGCGCCCGCGCGGGTGATGATGCCGACGAGGTTGCCCGCGGCGTCGACGACGGGCGCCACGTGGTGGTGCGTCGTCGCCAGCAGGTTGAAGGCCTCCTCCGGGTCGGTGCCGTCGGTGACGAGAACGGGGTGGGCCGTCATGACCTCGCCCACCTGGGTGAACCGGTCGACCCCGGTGAGGTCGGCCTCGGTGACGACACCGATCGGGCGCTTGCCGGACTCGTCGACGACGACCGCGGCGCCGTGCGCCCGCTTGGGCAGCAGCCCCAGCGCGGCCCCCGCGGTCTCGTGGGCGGACAGGGTGATCGGGGTGTCGTGGACGAGGTGCCGGGACTTGATCCACGAGGTCACCTCGGTCACGACGTCGACGGGGATGTCCTGCGGGATGACCGTGATCCCGCCACGGCGCGCGACGGTCTCGGCCATGCGGCGGCCGGCGATCGCGGTCATGTTGGCGACGACGAGGGGGATCGTCGTTCCACTGCCGTCGGCGGTCGACAGGTCCACGTCGAGCCGGCTCGTGACGTCCGAGCGGCTCGGGACCATGAAGACGTCGTCGTACGTCAGGTCGAACTGGGGCTGGAGACCGTTGAGGAACTGCACGCCGGAAGTCTAGGCGTGAAGGCCGTCCGGCCCCGGTTCGTGCTCGCTATCCCTTGAACTGCTGCCGGACGATGCCGTCCCAGACGCGGTCCCCACCGAGCGTGCGGGCGGCGATCATGGCGCGTGCGGCGGGCGTGATGACGTACCGCGACCGGGGGCTGCTCGACTCGACCGCCTTGAGCACGGCCCGGGCCACCGACTCAGGCCCCGTGGCCAGCCTCGGGTTGGCGTACCCGCTCGCGGTGGCCCTCGCGCTCGCGGTGAGCAGCGCGGCATACGGGGAGTCGTCGTCCACCGTGGCGGCGTCGGAGGTGAGGGCCGTCTCCTCGAACCTGGTCCGGATCAGGCCCGGTTCGACGAGGCTGACGTGGATGCCGAAGGGGCGGACCTCGTTGCGCAGGGCGTCGGTGATGGCCTCCACCGCGTACTTGGTCGCGTGGTAGTAGCCGCCCACCGGCCAGGTGAACCTGCCACCCATCGAGCCGATGTTGACGATGCGTCCGGCGCGCGCCTCGCGCATCGCCGGGAGGACCAGCTGGGTCAGGCGGGAGAGGCCGAAGACGTTGGTCTCGAACATCATCCGCACCCGGTCGAGGTCGGTCTCCTCGATGGTGCCGTACTCGCCGTAACCCGCGTTGTTGACGAGCACGCCGACCCGGCCGTGCTCGGCCTCGACGGTGCGGACGGCCTCCGACATGGAGTCCTCGGACGTGACGTCGAGGGGCAGGACGCGCGCGCCCGCGGCCTCGAGCCCGGCGAGGGTGTCGGTGCGGCGGGCCGTCGCGTAGACGGTGTGCCCGGCCTTGACGAGGAGGTCCGCCGTTGCCGCGCCGATCCCCGACGAACAGCCGGTGACGAGGACCGCACCGGTGGGGGAGGCCGTCACTTGAGGCCCTCCTGCTTCGCTGCGGCGCGCCGGACGATGACGCGTTCGGCCAGGGTGAAGACGCCCCACCCGACGGCGAGGCCCGCGACGAAGACGACCCACTCGTTCACGCCGGGGACGAACTTCTCCAGCCCGCCGCGGACCAGCAGCAGGCTGCACAGGCCGAGCAGGAAGGGGACGACGAACGGTCGACGGGTGGCGGTGCGGTCGCCGGGTGCGGTGTTCATGGCACCAGTGTGACCGATGGGTGGCTCCGGACCGGTCAGTCGTCGACGTCGTAGCGGACGATGCGGTCGCCCTCGCGGACGACGACAGCCCGGGGTTCGAGCAGCAGGAGGGCGACCGGTTCGTCGGTCACCAGCCGGGCCCGCACGTCCCCCGAGGCCGCATCGCGCAGCTCGAGCCCGTTGCGATCCTGCCAGGGCAGGATGACCCGGTCGCGGGGGGAGTAGACCCGGCGGGTCGCCATCACCGTCCCCGCGGCGGCGAGCGCTCCGGGGACGGTGGACGGGGCCGGCGGCGGCAGGCTCGAACCGGTGGCCGTCGAGAGGCGTTCGGTCCGTCCGGGCCACGTGAGGACGACGCCCTCGCCACGCACGGCGACCTCGGGGAGCCGTCCTCCGGGACAGGGTCCGAGGACACGGGTCCACAGTGGGTCGAGCTCGGCATACAGGGAGACGACGCACTGCGCGTCCTGCACCACGGGGACGACGACGGGCCCGTCGGGGACCGCCACGAAGGTGGAGCCGGGCTGCAACGAGGTCCGTCCGCTCCCCGGGTCGGTCAGCAGCACCCCGCCCCCCTCGACCCGCTGCGCGTGCACCCGTGGCAGGGATCCCCGGGCCGGGGCGGCGGGGCGCTCGGCCCCGGCCTGCTCCCAGTCCTGCTTCCCCGCACCGTCGATCCCGACGAGGCGGCAGGTCCGGCGCTGCGCGTCCGGGCAGTCGGCGACCAGGGTGCTGCCCCCGGAGGCGGCGAGCGGGGTGACGACGTGGCCGGTCGTGGCCCGCCAGGTCCAGCGGGCCGAGCCGTCCAGCCGCACCGAGTCCACGCGCTCACCCTTGACCACGACGAGGCGACCGTCGGCGTAGGCGGCGTCGCCGCCCACCACCGAGCCCAGCCGGACCGACTTCCCGGTGCGCAGGTCGAGGGCCGCGTTGCCGCCACTGACGAGGGCCCGCCCGGCCACGACGTCGCCGTCCGTGGCCGGTGCGGACCAGTCGGGCGACAGGGCCTTGGTGCGGGGGACGAACGCATAGCCCGCGAAGACGAGCAGGGCCAACAGGCCGACCGTCAGCAGGATCCCGGCGGTCTCGTCGAGCCGGATCGCCGTCGTCCGCTTCACGAGTCCCGGTGGGCGCGGGAAGCGTTGTGGCGCGGGCGGATCCGCACCGCGGGTAACGCGGGGGCGGGCAGGTGCTGGACGTCGCCGGCATACCCCTCCACCTCGCCGAACCGATCGGAGTGCGCCATCCACTCCTCCCTCGCCTCGACGATCTCCTCGTGGGTGCGCCCCACGAAGTTCCACCACATGAGGATGTCCTCGTCGAACGGTGGGCCGCCGAGCAGCAGGGCCCGGGCCGGTTCGTCACTGCGGTTGGTGAGGGTCAGGCGGGCGCCTCCCGTGGGCAGGTAGGCCAGGGCGCTGCGCGCCAGGTCGGTGCCGTCGACCGTGAACCCCTCCGTGTCGGCCAGCACCCCGTGCTCGTATGCCGCGTCGAGCCCGAGCTCGACCGTCGCCCCCGCGTCGAGCACCACCTCGGCGCCGAGCAGCGGCGTGAAGGTCACGACCGGTGAGGTCTGGCCGGCGAGGCTGCCGAGGAAGACCGAGATCGTCGCGCCGTCGAGCCGGACGGGAGTCGGGGCGAAGTGCTGGAAGTCCTTGGGGGCGTGGCGATCTGCGTCTGGCAGCGCCACCCACAGCTGGGCCCCGTGCAGGACCGTCGTCCCGGGCGTGGAGACCTCCGAGTGGGCGATGCCGTGCCCACCGGTCATGAGGTTGAGCTCGCCCGGGCGGATCACCGCGTGGGTGCCGAGGCTGTCGCGGTGCTCGACCTCGCCGGCGAAGAGCCAGCTGACCGTCTGCAGCCCGGTGTGCGGGTGCGGGGGCACGTCCATGCCGCCGGACGCCGCGACGTCGTCGGGCCCGTAGTGGTCGGCGAAGCACCACGCGCCGATGAGCGACCGCTGCCGCTGGGGCAGGGTGCGCCTGACCGTCATCGCCCGGGGGCCGCCGAGAGGAACGTCGCGAGGTTCGAGGACCTCGACCTCGCCGACCGGAGGGCCGTCCGTGCACGCGGTTTCCTCGGGGGCCGTCTCGAGATTGCTCACCCGCACAGTCTGCACCGCCGACCCTGTGCGAGGGTGAGGCGAGAGGGGGTGGGCAGGTGGCTGCAGCTGGGGCGGTGCCCGGTGTCGTCGAGGGCGTGCGCTGGCACGAGCTCGAGGCCGGACCGGTGCGGTCGCTGTGGTTCTCCCCGGCGGAGCGGGCGGCGACGGCGACCGTGGTGGTCTTCCCCGGCCTGGGCCTGCCGCGCTACCTCACGCCCCTGGCCCGCACCCTGGCGGGAGGTGGCGCGCAGGTCGTGGTGTTCGACGCGCTCGCGTTCCGCGGACGCCGCCGACGCGTGCGCCCGACCATCCCGGGTCTGTCGACCGCCGGGCAGCAGTGGCTCACCGAGCTGGTCGGCGTCTCGGCCACCGGCGCCTCACTCACCGGCGGCTCCCTCACCGACGGTGGGCCGGTGGTCGTGCTCGGTCACTCGACCGGCGCGCAGGTCGCGCTCGAAGTCGTGCTGGGGGTTCAGCACACGGGTCGGGTGGGCGCCCTGGTCATGGCGGGGCCGACGTTCACCCCTGCCCAGCGGCACCTGCGCCACCTCGTCCCGGCGGGGTTGACCGCCTGGCGCAAGGACCCGCCGACCGAGCTGGTCGTCCTGAAGAACCTCGCCCGGGTCCGCACCGACGTGGTCCGCATGGTCCTGTCCGGTCTCCGGCACCGACCCGAGCAGCGGGTGGAGAACCTGCGCGTCCCACTGACGACGACGGCGGGCGAGGCGGACTCGTTCGCTCCTCCCGAATGGCTCGGCGAGCTGGCGGCGAGGGCCGGTGCCGGCGGCCGGGCGCACGTCCTCGTGGGCTCGCACAACAACGTCTTCCCCCATCCCGACGAGGTCGCGGCACTCGTGCGTTCAGCCGCCGTCTGAGGAGATCGGTCGGGCCCTCCGCAGGTCCGCCGTTCAGTCGGTGCGGTGCGCCACGCCGTCGAGCCGCGGTGCCGGCGCTCGGCGCGCGCCGAGCGCCGCCCGGGCCGAGAGGTGGCGCTGCTCCTGGAGGTTCGTGGCGCGCGCGGCCGCCTGTCGGTATGCCGCGGCCGCCTCTTCGTCACGTCCGGCCAGCTCCAGCAGGTGGGCCCGCACGGCGTCGAACCGGTGGGACCCGTCGAGCCGTTCCCCGAGGCCGTCGAGAACAGCGAGACCTGCCTCGGGTCCGTGGACGTTCGCGGTCGCCACGGCCCGGCTCAGCGTCACCAGCGGGTTGGCCGTGAGGTCCTCGAGCATCCCTTGGAGGGCGAGGACCTGCGGCCAGTCGGTGGCGGCTGCTTTCTCCGCGCGGTCGTGGACGGCCGCGATGGCGGCCTGCACCTGGTACTCGCCGATGAACCCCCTTCCCGCACCCAGGGTCCCGTCGAGGAGTGCCGTCCCCTCGCGGATCTTGTCCCGGTCCCACAGTCGGCGGTCCTGCTCCGCGAGGGGCACCAGGTCGCCGGACGCGGTGGTGCGTGCCGGCCTGCGGGCATCCGTGAGCAGCATGAGCGCCAGCAGGCTCGTCACCTCCGGCTCGTCGGGAAGGAGCCGGCGGGCGGCGCGGGTGAGGCGGATTGCCTCGTCCGTGAGGTCGGTGCGGTGCACGCCCTCCCCGCTGCTTGCGGCATACCCCTCGTTGAACACCAGGTAGAGGACGCGCAGCACCGAACGCACCCGCTGCGGCAGCTCCTCGGCGCCGGGTTCCTCGAAGGTGGCACCGGCCGCGCGGATGGTTGCCTTCGCCCGGCTGATCCGTTGCGCCATCGTGGCCTCGGGCACCAGGAAGGCGCTCGCGACCTGCGCCGTGGTCAGGCCACCGACGGCACGCAACGTGAGCGCGATGGCGGACGCGGGGGTGAGGGCGGGGTGGCAGCACAGGAGGAGCACGGTCAGGGTGTCGTCGTGGTTGACGACCTCGGGGCCACCGACCTCCTCGCGGGCGGTGGTGAGGCGCTCGCGGCGCCGCCGCGCGTCGTCGCTGCGCCAGTGGTCCACGAGCTTTCGTTGCGCGGTCTGCAGGAGCCACCCGCGCGGACGTTCGGGTATGCCGTCGCGCGGCCACCGCTCCGCCGCGACGATCAACGCCTCCTGGACGGCGTCCTCGGACGCGTCGAAGTCACCCGTGCGGCGCGCGAGGGCACCAAGGACCTGCGGCGCCAGGGTGCGCAGCAGGTCCTCGACCTCGTGCTCGGCGTCGGTCACGCCGGCTCAGTGGTGGTCGTGGGTCACGGTCGCGAGGAAGTCGTCCATCGCCGCGGCATCGGCCGGGCCCTCGTCCATGACGCGGCGCACCTGGATGGGCTGCTGGGTGGGGACCCCGCCGCGACCGGGCACCGCGGACACGCGGGCGGCGATCTCGAGGGCGCGGGCCTCGGTCTCGACGTCGACGATCTGGAAGCCGGCGACCCACTCCTTGATCTCCTGGAACGGGCCGTCCGTGACCACGGACCGTGTGCCGTCGGACGTGACGACCTTGGCGAGGTCGGGTCCGGTGAGGATCGTGTGGTCGACCAGCTCACCGGAAGCCTCGAGCTCGGCGTTCAGGGCGCGGTAGTAGTCGAGGTGGGCGGTGACCTCCTCGGGCTGCCACTGCTCCATCGGGGTGTCGTCGGGGCCGGACTGGAAGTCGACCGCGAGCAGGTAGCGGGTCATGGGTGCTCCTCCGTTCTCGTGTGCGGTGCGCGGTCGCGCGGTGCACGGACACCCCGAGGACGAGGCTGCGGCGGCGTCCTCGACATCCTCTGACGGTTGGGCCGAGATTTCTCGTCCGGTTCGGTTCCTCCTCGCGGGGATCACGATTCGAGTGCGGTCGGCGACGACGCCTCGCGTGCCTCGTGGGTGCGCCCGGATACTGACGAGCGGGGGTGAGGCGAGTGGCCGGTTCGGGGAGGTCGAGCGTGGTGCTGGCGGGCGTGTTCGCGGCGCTTGTGTCCGCGTGTGGTGGCTCCGGTGGGTCGCCTGACCAGGTCGTGCTGAGGGCCTACGCGGAGACCATGCCTTCCGTCGGTGGGACTGTGACCTTCTACGCGCTCACTCACTGCGGGGTCGAGCACGCGCGCATCGGCGGCCACTGGTGGACGGCCCAGGACCCCTGTCCACCGGGGAAGGTGGGTCAGCGCCACCCGGCTGGGACGACCCGTACCAGCAAGGACGCCTGACCTCGAGTCCGCAAGCCGGGTGGTCTTCCGCGCCCACGGGGAGGAGGTCGTGTTCCAGCGGAACGCTGACGACCGGGAGCCTCCCGGCTGCCGGTAGCGGATGGTGGTGTCAGGGACCAACCGAGACACCGTCGAGCGGCAGGTGAAGCCGAAGAGCACGTCAGGTGGGCCCCGTGGGGCTCGAACCCACAACCTACGGATTAAAAGTCCGCAGCTCTGCCAATTGAGCTAGAGGCCCGTGGGGCAGGACGCGGCTCCTCGCGGGAGGTCTCGCCCGGGCACCCGGCGGCCACAGGCTATCGGGCGATGGCGCCGGTGGTGACCGAGGTGCGGCTGACCGACGGGTAGTCGGGCTTCGAACCGGTGACCACGACCTTCAGCCGGTAGCCGGCGTCCTTGGCCACGGTGGCGTAGGTCGCGCGGGTCGCCCAGGGGATGGCCGAGGATCTACCCGTCGAGGCCACGCGGTACCAGCGGTAGGCCAGCGTCACGGGAGCGGGTTCCCAGGTGCCGGGGTTCGCCGTCAGGGTCGACCCGACCTTGCGCGCACCGGTCACGACCGGGGTGGGGGTGGCGAAGAGGATGCCCGGGACCGGAGTGGTCGCCTCGGATCCCCGGGCGACAGAGGGATATCCGTCCTTGGAGCCGGTGACGGTGACGGAGAGCTTGAAGCCCCGGTCTGCTGACGTGATGACGTACTTCGGGCGCACTGCCCCGTTGAGGGGACTGGCCATCCCGGAGGACGAGACCCTGTACCAGCGGTGGGTCAGCGTCACGGGTGCCGGCTGCCAGCTCCCCGGGGTGGCGGTCAGCGTGGAGCCCACCTCGACCGCCCCGCTGATGACGGGGGCGGGCGTCCGCGACAGGGCGAACTTCGGAGTGGCCGGTGCGCTGGGCTGGGACTCCTCGCTGGTGCCACGACTGTTGGTGGCCGCGATCGTGAACGTGTAGGTCACACCGTTGGTGAGTCCCTTGAACAGCCACGAGCACGTCGAGGCGGTCATGGTCTGTCCGCCCGGGGAGGCGGTGATGCGGAACGAGGTGACTGGCGAGCCGCCGTTGAAGGGGGCGCCGTTGCACCGGATCGCAACCATGCCGTCGCCGACGGCGGCGATCCACGCTCCCGGCGGTGCGGTCGGGACCGACGGGACCGAGCTGTTGTAGACGGTCATGGTCGTCGAGTCCTGGTGCGAGGCGGTCTCCGTGTTGCCCAAGGTGTCCTCGAGCGGGTCCACCACGACGAACCAAGTCTTGGGGGTGGTGCTGGGAACGGTGATGCGGCGCTCGTACTTCCCGTTCTTGGGCGTGCCAGAGACCAGGACCATCGGTCCGAAACCGGCGGTGTCGGCACCGTTCACCGCTCGGAAGCCGGCCGTGGGGGTTCTGGCGCCGGTGGCGTCGGTGACGAGGGCCGTCACCACGACCTCCTTGCTGCCGTTGGCGAGGTTGACGACGTTCCCGTTGTGGGTCTGGTAGACCAGCACGGGCGCGGCCGTGTCGACGGCGGCGGGGACGGCAGCGGAGGCCGTCCCGGGGCTGATCGCAGCGACGGCGGCGAGCAGGGCGACCCCTGCCAGGAGCGGGACCGGGGACCTTCGAGGTGAGCGCACGGTCCGGACGCTAGCCACACCATCCGCCGAGATGTGGCGAATTGCCCGAATCCCAGCCGTTCGTCCGAGGGGAGCGGAGGCGGGCCGCCGTCCCCCGCGCGTCGTCAGGTGGTCGTCGGGGTGGCGCGGGCGACGAGGTCGCGAAGCACCGTCGTGAGGGCCCGGGGGCTGAACGGCTTCAGGATGTACTCGTCCGCACCGGCATCGAGGCCGTCCTGGCGGTCCTCGGGACGGGCCATGGCCGTGAGCATGACGACGGGGGTGCCCTCGAGGTGGCGGTGGGCGCGCATGGCTCGCACGACGTCCAGGCCGCTGAGGCCGGGCATCCGCACGTCCACGACGACGACGTCCGGCGTCAGGCCCTCGCCGATGAGCGACATCGCCTGCTCGCCGCTGCCCGTGGCGACCGGGTCCAGACCGGCCTTGGAGGCAGAGATGGACACCAGGTGCCGGATGTCCTCGTCGTTCTCGACGACCAGAGCTACTGCCATGACCTGCCTTCCAACCTCGTTCGGTGCCCGTGCGGCTCGTGCCACTGTGACAACGTTGTCTGCCCATCGGTCCGGACGCCGCACACCTGCAGGGGTCCGGCACCAGAATGATCTGAACGGACGAGGACAAAAACCCCAAAAGGTATGCCGCGGTCAGCCGCTCGCCCGGAGGGAACCTACCCGGGCGGTGCGTGGCGGTTCACAGCAGCCGGGCGCGCCGCCACAGCCGCGCGGACGGCCCTCCGATGAGCCCGGCGTCGGCGAGGAACGTCGTGAGGTTCTCCGCGCTCGCGCGGAGCTTGTCGCCGTAGTGGTCGTTGGCCCGCGCAGCGGCGACCGCCGCGTCGGGGTCGAGGCCGGCGGCGGCATACACGTCCCGGTGGACGAGGTTGTCGATGATGACGTTCGCGACGATCCCGAGGACCAGGCGCTGCTGGCCGCGCTGGGCCCGGGACATGTCGGCAGCACGCCGCGCGATCTCCTCGCGGGCGAACCGCATGTGCCGGGCCTCCTCGATGACGTGGATCCGGCTGACCGCACGGGTCAGGGGTTGGACGCGCTCGTCGGCGATGAGCTCGCGCTGGAAGATGTCGAGCACCTCCTCGGCGACGAGGATCGAGGCGAACAGGTCGGGGCCGTGCGCGAGCGTCTTGAACAGCCGGCCCAGCTGGTGCGACCGGTGCTCGGGGCGGTACGACGGGGCGCCGTACTTCTCCGCGGTCCGGGCGAACATGATCGAGTGGCGGCACTCGTCCGCGATCTCGGTGAGGGCGAACTGCACGTGCGGAGTCGCCGGGTCCTGGTCGTAGACGTCGCGCAGGATCATCTGCATGAGGATCATCTCGAACCAGATCCCCACGCCCGAGACGGAGCAGAACTCGTGCTCGGTGAGCGTGATCCTCCGGTCCTCGTCGAGGCCGTCCCACAGGGGGGTGCCGTAGAGCGAGGACCACTCGGGGCTGAGGCCGTACAGGCCCTGCTCCAAGGGTTCGGTCCAGTCGATGTCGACCTGCGGGTCGTACGAGTGCTTGGCGGCCGAGGCGAGCAGGCGCCGGGCGGTGGTGTCGCGGTCGTGGCGGGGCTGGATGCGTGCGAGTCGGTCGGCGGCGTCCTGGCGAGAGCTGGGGGGTGCGGTGTTCACGGTGGTCATGGTGACTCCATAGGTGTAACCGTCAGTAACAGTTACCATGGTTAGCGTGAAGTCCGGAGATGTCAAGGGTCCGCCCGCACCGCCCGCGGACCGCCCCGACGGCCGCCGCGAGCGCTGGCGGACCCACCGCGAGGAGCGCCGCCGCGAGTTCGTCGACGCGGCCATCGCCGCGATCCGGGCGGTCGGGCCGCAGATCAGCCTCGACGACGTGTGCCGCCAGGCGAAGGTCACCAAGCCGGTGCTCTACCGCCACTTCCGCGACAAGGACGACCTGCACCGGGCGGTCCTGGAGCAGGTGGCGACGGAGATCCTCATCCCGCGGATCGCCGGCGAGCTCGCCCGGGTCCACGGCGACGACCGTGACCTGCTGCGCGCGGCCATCGGGGCGTACGTCGCCCTCGTGCGCGAGGAGCGCGACCTCTACCGCTACGCCATGGCGCACAACGACCTCGGCGAGGGCGGCGACTTCGTCGGCAGTGTCGAGGCAGCCATCGCCGGCGCCGTCGGCATCCTCGTCGCCACACGCCAGGACGAGCCGACCGACGACGCGGAGACCGTCGCCTACGCCATCGTCGGCATGGTCCAGCTCGCGACGAACCGCTGGCTCGACCGGCCCACGGTGAGCGAGGAGGCGTTCGTGGCGACGCTCACCGACCTGGCGTGGGTCGGCCTCTCACCTCGGGTCGCCGCCGGCTCGGACTGAGCTCAGCGGCTCTCCTCCAGGCAGGTCGCGTGCGAGATCGACCGCGGGCAGCCGTGCCAGTCGGACCCGATCGCCGCACCGAGCACGACCGTCCCCACGAGCGCCGTGACGAGGGCGAGGACGGCGCTGCGCGCGTTGCGCCGCAACGCTGCTCGCACGAGCAAGGTGACGACCAGGCAGGCGCCGGCGAGGAGCAGCATCAGCCGGGTGCCCCCGGGGTCCGTCGACCGGCCGAACCCGCCGCCCGAGCACCCCGAGACCCCGCACAACCCGAACCACGCGAGGAAGCCGAAGAACGCGAACCCCGCCACGCCCACCACCAGCAGGGCCGTCGACACGACCGTCGTGGCGACGCGACCGGCCCGTGGCCGGCCGCGCAGGGAGTTGGACGGGCTCGTCGTCGAGTCGGTCATGACCCCACCATGGCGTATGCCGCGGGGTTGGAGGGGTGCGCGGGTCATCATCCGCACCCGACGGGTCGCGGCGGAACCCCGGCCCCGGTCGGTCCGTTGGCTGACCATGAGCACCCTGACCTGTCCCAAGTGCACCTCCGAGATGCGTTCGTACGAGCGCAACCGTGTCCACGTCGACCAGTGCACGGGGTGCGGAGGGCTGTTCCTCGACCGCGGCGAGCTCGAGACCCTCGTCGCGGCCGAGAACGCCTGGCACCAGCCCGCGCCGCCGCAGGGGCAGCAGTACGCCCAGCAGCGACCCCAGCAGCAGGGGGCGTGGCAGCAGCCTCCGGTGCAGGGTCAGCAGGCGCCGTACCGCCAGACCTCGAAGGTCCCGGGCCACGGGTACGGCGGCCAGCAGGGGTACGGCCACGGCCGACGCAAGAAGTCCTTCCTCGACGACCTGTTCGGCTGAGGGGCCGCGCCCCGAGCGGACGCCGGCTCCTGCTGGGACACTGGTCCCGATGAGAAACGAGCCCAGCGGCCGTCCCGGCCCCCGCCGTCCCGCCTTCTTCAGCCCTGCGGCCATGGAGTCGCAGGGCGGCACCGTCCCCGACCCCGCCCAGGTGACCGAGATCGCCCACGAGACGGCCGCCGTCCTCGTCGGGACGGGCCGTGCCTCGACCGACCCCGCCGTGACCGCGCGGCTCGTCTCCCTCGTCGACGACCTCGGCCTGTCGACCGTGGCCGAGCTCTGGGCCGACCGCCCTGCGCGGAGCCTCCCTGGCGCGCTGTGGCGGCTCTACGCCCTGCGTGAGTGGGTGCGCCGGACGCCCGAGGACGCGGCCTCCGACTACTCGGCAGGCGTGCGGTTCACCGACGTCAACCACGTCGTCGCGGGGGTCGCCGAACCACCCGGCCCGACCGAGCTGCGAGAGCTCACCGACGCCATCCTCCGGGGGGTCTTCGAGGGGGACTTCGCCGTTGCACTGCAACGGGCTGCGGCCTTCTGCCGCGTCGTCGCCGCGGGTCGTGCGGATCGCGCGCACACCACCGACGTGCAGGACCGCGAGGCCGCCGGGGTGCAGACCCAGCGGGCCGCCTCGATGCTCTCGACCGCCGGTGACCTCGAGGCGTGTGCAGCCCTCTGGCGGGCCGGCGAGCTGCGCTGACCGGCGCGCGCGCTGGCCGACCCGGCCCTGCGCCGTACCCCTGTCTGGAGCGGTGACGCCACCCGAACTCTGGTTCTCCACAAGGAGCCGAACGGGGGAACAGACCGCCGGGGTGCGGGGTTATGGTGTGGTGTGCGCCGGGCCGCGGTAGCCCCGGGTCCCAAATTAAGCCGCTACGAGCGGCCTCGTGCCGTGAGGCGCTCCCGGCCCGGCGCACATGACCTCAGCCCTGCGGCGAGGCTCCTGCGCAGTCGCCCACGTGCTGCTCCGCGTCGCGACGCGACACCTGGCGGGACCGCCGCCCGGGACCGCTCCACCCGCACACCCGGCACACGGCGTGGCTGAACGATCCCCGGTCCTCGACCTGTGGCGGCTCGCCCGTCCGGGCGCCGTCGACCTCGTGCGGCATGGGTCCATCATCCGACATAGAAGAAAGTGACTAGTCCGTATGGTCGGGACATGACCCAGATGGGTGGTTCGCACCGTGCGCGGGTCAAGACATCGCAAACTAATGTCCGGGTCGTCTCCGGACTCCGTTAGCGTTTTGCCATGACCACGGACCCGCACGCCGGTGCAGAGCTCACCGACGACGCGCTCCAGGACGAGATCGAGCTGGTCGGTGATCTGGTCGTGGCTGCGTCCGCGAGCGAGCGGCCCCTCACGGACGACGAGATCGACCGGGCGCTCGGGATCGAGCGAGGTCAGTGCGTCGACACCGACTCCGCCGCCGACCGGTCCCACCGCAGCTGGAAGCGGCAGAACGCCTGAGTCGCTGAACGCCCGGTGAACGCCAGGTACCCGTCGGGTTGCACTTTGCAGGCGGGTAGCCCGTAGCATCGTCCCCGGCCATCCCCCCGCCTGACCGGAGAGAACCGTGGGCTTCCGCCTCACCCCGCAGGAGAACAGCTTCTACGACCTGTTCGCCAGGTCCGCCGCCTACCTGATCGACGGCTCCCGTGAGCTCACCACCATCCTCGGTGTGGCCCACGACGAGCGCGAGACCGTGGCCGCGCGGATGCGCGAGATCGAGCACGCCGCCGACGAGGCGACGCACGAGATCATCCGCAAGGTGAACAGCTCGTTCATCACGCCGTTCGACCGTGAGGACATCCACGGCCTGGCGTCCACGCTGGACGACTGCATGGACCTCATGGACGCGGCGGTCGACCTGATCGTGCTGTACCGCATCGGTGACCTCCCCGCCGGCGTCTCCGACCAGGTCGAGGTCCTCTCGCGGATGTCCGAGCTGACCGCCGAGGCGATGCCGCGGCTGCGCTCGATGAAGGACCTCTCGGAGTACTGGATCGAGATCAACCGCCTCGAGAACCAGGCCGACCAGATCTACCGCGGCCTGCTCGCGGCGCTGTTCAACGGCGAGTACGGCACCGACGCGATCACGATCATGAAGCTCAAGGAGGTCATCGAGGAGCTCGAGGCCGCCGCCGACGCCTTCGAGACCGTCGCGCACAAGGTCGAGAGCATCGCGGTCAAGGAGTCCTGAGTCCTCCCATGGATTGGCTTCCTGTAGGAATCGTCATCGTCCTGGCGATGGGGTTCAACTACACCAACGGTTTCCACGACGCGGCGAACGCGATCGCGACCTCGGTCTCGACGCGCGCCCTCACGCCGCGGGTGGCCCTGGCCATGGCCGCGGTCGCCAACATGGTCGGCGGGGTCACGGTCTACTTCTTCGGTGGTGTCGCCGCGACGATCGGCAAGGGCATCATCGAGGCGCCCCAGGGCAACGAGGGCCTCGCGATCTGTGCCGCCGCGCTCATCGGCGCCATCGGCTGGAACCTGCTGACCTGGTGGTACGGCCTGCCGTCCTCCTCGTCGCACGCCCTCATCGGCGGCCTCGGTGGTGCGGCCCTCGCGGCGAGTGCCACGGTCAAGTGGACGGGCATCCTCGAGAAGGTCGTCGTCCCGATGGTCCTGTCGCCGATCGTCGGCGTGATCGCCGGATATCTGGTGATGACCGCGATCCTCTGGCTCTTCCGTCGTGCCCAGCCCGGCAAGGTCTCGCGCGGCTTCCGCTACGCGCAGACCGCCTCGGCTGCGGCCATGGCCCTGGGCCACGGCTTCCAGGACGCGGCCAAGACCGCCGGTGTCGTCGTCCTCGCCCTCACGGTCGGTGGCCACTACGACGGCGAGAAGGTGCCGCTGTGGGTGCTCATCCTCAGCGCCCTCGTCATCAGTGCCGGCACGTATGCCGGTGGGTGGCGCATCATGCGCACGCTCGGCCGCCGCATCATCCACCTCGACCCGCCGCAGGGTTTCGCCGCCGAGACCACGGCTGCCTCGATCCTCTACGTCGCCGGCATCACCTTCGGTGCCCCGATCTCCACGACCCACACGATCACCTCGGCGATCATGGGTGTGGGCGCGACGAAGCGCCTCTCCGCGGTGCGGTGGGGCGTCGCCGGCAACATCATCGGTGCGTGGGTGCTGACCTTCCCCGGCGCCGGCATCGTGGCGGCCCTGAGCTTCTGGGCCATCAACCTGTTCATGTGACCCGAGGTCGCCGGGTCACTGCCGACCGGTCCTGAGGGGCAGGCGCGTGGGCCCGTGGAGGGCTCGTGGGTCAGAGCGGCGGCTCGGGTACGGCCACCAGCCGCAGGGCGACGTGGGGGCACGAGAGGACCGCCTCCTGGGCGAGTGCCACCTGCTCCGGGGTGACGTCCGCCGTGACGACGGGGTAGCCCCACTCGTCCAGGGAGACGGCCTCGGGCAGCAGCTCGGCGCACAACCCCCTGGCGCGGCAGGCCGGCCAGTCCACCTTGAGGCGGCGCAGCCCCGAGCCGCTCATCGGTCGTACCCGCAGCGGCCGTCGGCGTGGCGCGCGACCTCGTCCGGGCAGGCGGTGAGCAGCGACCGCACCAGTCGGGCGGTGCCGTCCGGGTGAGCGCACGCACCACGGCGCTCGACGGCCTCGGCCAGGTCGAGGAGGCGACCGGTGTCGTGGACGTGGCCGGAGCGCGAGGCCAGGTGGCCCAGGGTCAGGCTCATGGCCGGCAGGCCGTTGAAGCAGGGACCGCACCGGCCTGCGGTCGACGCGGCGAGGTAGGTCGTGATCTCCGCGGTGGTCTGCACCGGGCACTCGCCGGGGTCCGGCACGATGACGACCCCGGCACCGAGCGCGAGTCCGGCGTCCTTCATGGCCGCCCTGCTGACCCGCTGGCCCTGCAGCTGTCCCGGCGCCGACCAGGTGCCGTGGTAGCCGCCGAGCAGCACGGGGCGGTCGAGCTGCTCGACGGAGAGCACGGCGTCCCACGGGGTGCCCGTGGCGACCTCGACCACCCTGGTGGCCACCCCGTCCGTGACGGTGAGCAGGACGGTGCCGGGCTCCTCGGGGAGGCCCAGCGCGGCATACCCGGTCGCGCCGAGGTGGACGAGGGAGGCGAGCTGCGCGTAGGTCTCGGCGTTGGAGAGCAGCGTCGGACGCCCGCGGTAGCCGCTCACCGCCTCCGGCTGCCAGGCCGTGACCGGCAGGCCGGGACGACCCGACAGGAGCTCGATGACCGCACGGGCCTGACCGCTGACGAATCCCGGTGCGGCGAGGTGGCTGCGCCACCGGAGGCGTTCGCCGTCGGCGACGCGCTCGGTGATCGCCGCGCCCAGGGCGTCGCCCGTGGTGGGGCGCTCGCGAGGGGTCACCACGTGGATCTCCTTGGTGCACAGCGCTCGCGCGGCGAGGACCGCACCATCGAGCACGCGGTGGGGCGCGACCACGGCGAGCGCCGAGTCCTTGGCGCTGCGCGGCTCACCCTCGGCCGCGTTGACCACGACCAGTGGGCGCCGACCGCGGCCGGCGGCGGCGAGCTTCGTGGCGAGGGGGAAGCCCGCTCCGCCACGGCCTCGCACGTCGACGTCGCGGGCGAGCTCGAGAACGGCCTGGAGGGTCAACGTGGGCAGGGGACCGAAGCGTTCACGGTGCGTCGCCAGGGACGGGTCGTCGGCCACGGTGGCGAGCAGGCGCGGGCCCCGCAGGACCTTCACGTCGGTCACCGGGACGTCGCGCCCGGTCTCACCCGGGAGCGGACCGACGTCGCCGGGGACGGCGCGGCGGGCACGCCGACGGCGGTCACGTCGTCCTCGCCGCGCGCTGGAGGATCGCGAGCCGCAGCACGACGGCGGCGAGGAGGGCGCCGACGCACACGAGCACCACGGGTCGGCCGAGCGACGTCGAGGCGTCGGTGCCGATCCCGAGGGTGTGGACGACCGCCGCGGTCCAGGCGAGGTAGGACATCAGGTGGACCGCCCGCCAGGCGCGTTCACCGAGGCGCTGCTTCAGCAGGCTCGTGGCGCCGACGGCCAGCGTAAGGTCGAGGGCGAGGGTGCCCAGGCCCAGGTAGAGCGGACGGTAGGTGCCCCCGAAGGGCAGCAGGGCCTGCCACCAGCGGATGTCGACGAACTCGTCGACGACGGCGGTGACGGCGTGCGCCAGCAGCAGGAGGGTCGTCAGCAGGCTCAGCCCGCGGTGGGTGGACTGGGTGGCGAACCGAGGCCAGACCCTGCCGCCCTGCCCGGTGGACAGCACGCCGAGGACGACGGTCAGGGTGAACACCGCCAGCAGGACCAGGCCCGTGCCGCGGTTGAGGTACCAGAGCAGCGGGCTCGTCACCAGCCACCCCCTCGTCGCGGGGCAGCCAGGTCGGCGGAGTCGTCGACCGCGCTGGCACGCCAGGCACTCGTGGGGTGGCGTTCGCCCTGCTCGTCGACGAGCAGCGCGGCGACACCGCGCTCCTCGAGCCACGCGGGGGCCGCGTCGCCCAGCACGAGCGCTGCCGTCGTCGCGGTGTTGGCCGCGGTGCACGTGTGGCCCAGCGCGGTCACGGACCGCCAGGGACCGGCGACGGGGAGGCCGTTCGCCGGGTCGAGGACGTGGTGCCACTCGCGGCCACCGCGCATCCAGCGCCGCGCGCGGACGGTGGACGTCGCGACGCCGCCGGACTCGAGGAGCAGGCTCACCGTGTCGTCGGGGTGGTCGGCGAGGTCGGTCCGGGTCTCCCCGACCACGACCGGCCAGCGGTACCGGCCGTCGAGCGAGGTGTGGTGCGGGGCGTCGGTCACCCTCACGTCTCCGCCGACGCTGATGGCGGCCGGCGCACCCAGGGTGGCGGCGAGGTCCGCGGCCACCAGGTCCGCGGCATACGCCTTGCCCGTTGCGCCGAGGTCGAGCCGCGCACCGTGCGGCACGAGGACGGCATCGGGACGCACCCCGATCTCCCGCCACGCACCGGGGCGCACGACTCCGGGAAGGGCGGTCGGGAGGTCGGTGGCACGGGACAACAGGTCGAAGGTGCGGTCGTAGCCGGCGGCCTCCATGGCCTCGCCCAGGGAGGGGTCCACCCGGCCCGCGGTCTCGTGCGCGGCCTCGAGGGCGATGCGCACCGCCCCCACGAGCACCGGGGACACGGGCGTCCACCGCCCCGGTCGCCGGTTGGCGCGGACCAGGTCGGAGTCGGCCCGGAAACGGCTGCACGACGCGTCCACCTCGTCGAGGACGTCCCGGGCGCGCGTGGTGGCGCGGGCCAGCTCGGCGGGGTCCGCCACGTGCAGCTCGACGGTGGTGCCCAGGGCTGACCACGTGCTCACGCCGACGTCGCGAGCGGTCACCGGCGGCACCTCAGGACCCCGCGGTGACGACCGGCGGGGGCGGGGGCGGAGGTGCTGGTGCGGGAGCGGGAGCCGTGGTGGCGGCTCGGGGTGCAGCGGCTGCGCGGGGCGCGGCGGCCGCCTGGGGCGCCGACTGCACGGTGGTGCGCGTGCCGCGCTGCTGGACCACGGCGGTGCCTCCTCCGACGCGGGCGGTGCCGGGCGCGGCCGCCACGTGGACGACCTTCGTGGTCACGACGGTCCGGGCGGGGCGCTGCTTGACGATGACCCGGGGGGTCAGGGCGGCCTGGGCCTGCGCGGCGAGCTGCTGGGCCCGGACGGCGCGGTCGTATGCCGCGCGGGCGGCGGCGGCCCTGGCCTCCTTGGCTGCCTGCTTCTGCTCGCTGGCGTGCGCGGCGGCGCCCGAGGCGGCGCCGACGGCGGCGACGGAGCAGGCCGCGGCCGCGCCGGTGATGAGCACGACGAGCGCGCGGTACCGGTCGCGGTGGCGGGTGGTCAGGGGCGGACGGGGCATGGGGAGTTCTCCGGCAGGGGGTGGGAGGACGGTCGGGCGTCGACCCAGCCTGACCGCACCTGCCCCAAGTCGTCCTCAGGAGTGCCCTAAGAGAACCTCATGGCTTAGGTCCCGCATTCGTCATCCTTGCCCGGACTTGAGGAGGTCTTAACCTCCAGACGAGTTGGTCTTGAGCCGGCGCCGGGCACTCTGCTGCCGTCAGCACCACCCGTTGCCTGCCCCCGGAGGACCTCCCCCATGTCTGTCAGTCGCCCCCTCGCCGTGTCGGTCGGCCTCGCCGCCGGGCTCGTGGCCGCCGTCGGTTTCTACACCGCTGCCGCCGGGGTCGACGCCCCGAAGCAGGTCACGGCGAAGCCGCAGCCCGTCCCCGCCGTGGCGGTCGTGACGCCGGCCCCGGTGGTCAGCCTCGCCCCGTGCGCCAAGCCGGCGAAGCTCGAGCACGGTGCCTGCGTGACGCACAAGGTGGTCAGCAAGGTCCTGGTGGCCAAGGCCCCCGCCCCGGCCGCGGTGCGGCAGGCGGTCCGAGCCGCCGCTCCGGCCCCGGCCGCCGCGCACGCCGCTTCCGGCGCCAGCCACCACTCCACGGTGGCGGCGACACCGCGCCCTGCCGCGACGGCCACGCACCACGAGGACGCCGAACCCGAGGACGCGGTGGAGGTCGAGCACGAGGACGCCGACCACGAGGACGACGGCGGCGCGAGCGAGCCCGGCGACGACCACGGCGACGACGCCGGCGAGCCCGGCGACGACTGACCTCAGTGGGCCCGACCGAGGTCGACGGTGACCAGCGCGCCGCCGTCCTCGGTGCGTCCCAGCGTCGCGTTCCCACCCGACGTCCGCGCGATGCGTCGGACGATGTCCAGGCCCAGCCCCGTCGAACCGCTGCCGCTGTGACCCCGTCGGGTCGGGTCCTCCTGGTCGCCGAACCCGGGACCGGAGTCGGCGACGCTCACCTCGACCCGTCCGGTGCCACCGTCCGCCGGGACCGGGCGCACGGTCACGACGACGTCTGCGCCGTCCGGCGTGTGGGCGAAGACGTTGTCGAGGAGGTTGTCCAGCAGGTCGCGCAGGTCGACCGCGGCAAGGTCGACCTGCAGCGGCCCGGGGGGTGCCTCGAACCTGATGCTGCGTCCCTCGTCGCTCGCCAGCGGTTCCCAGAAGCGCACCCGGTCCGCGGCCACGGCCACCGCGTCACACTCGCCACGCATCGCGGAGCGCACGGGTCTGCGGGCCTCGAGCACCACGGCGTCCACGGTGCGCTGGAGCTGGTCCACGTGGCCGCGGAGGCGTTCGGCCGTCTCCGGGTCCTGGACCGACTCGCTGTCCAGCCGCAGCGCGGTGACCGGCGTGCGCAGGCGGTGGGACAGGTCCGCCACGACCTCCCGCTCGGCGGCGAGCAGGTCGTCGATCCGCTCGGCGAGCTGGTTGAAGGCGGTGCCGACCTCCTGCACCTCCTGCGGCCCGGCCGGTTCGACGCGGGCGTCCATGTCGCCGGTCCGGAGCTGGTGCGCCACCCGCGCGAGGTCGGTGACGGGTGTCGCGATGCGTTCGGCGAGCCGTCGGGCGATGAGCAGGGCCAGGGCGAGCAGCACCAGCCCGAGCGTGCCGATGCTGAGCCAGGCCATCGTCACCCCGCGGTGCATCGCCTCGGCCGTCACCGTGGTGAGCACGACGGCGGTGCCCCGGTCCAGGGCGATGGGGACCAGGACAGCTGCGCCGGTGGCGGAGCGGTCGGTGAACGCCGAACCCCCTTGGCGGGCCCTCTCGACCAGGGCCGACTGCGCCGGCGACGGGGTGGACCCGACGGTCTGGCCCGTCGGGAGGACCACGGTCGTGTGGTACCCGCGGCCCTGGGCGACCTGGCTGACGGCCACGCCGATGTCGCTGGTCGAGGCGACGCTCGACACGATGACCGCCACGCCCTGGGCCTGCTGCTGGGCGGTCGCGGTCGCCCGGTCCTCGGCGAGCGTCCGGACGAGCAGGCACATGGGGATGATGAAGGCCACGATGATGGCCGAGGACGTCGCGGCCACCAGGAGGCTGATCCGTCGACGCACCGTCAGTCCCGGTCCGGCGCGGCGAGGCGCAGCCCCACGCCACGGACGCTGCGCAGGTACCGCGGATGAGCAGCCGTCTCGCCGAGCTTGCGGCGCAACCACGACAGGTGGACGTCGAGCGTCCGGTCGCCCCCGCCATACGCCTGCTGCCACACCTCGCTGAGGATCTCCCGGCGGCTCACGACCTCGCCGGCCCGCTGGGCCAGCAGCAGGAGGAGGTCGAACTCCTTGCGCGACAGGTCCAGCGCGTCGCCTCGCAGGGTGGCCTGGCGTGTGGTGGGGTCGACGACCAGCTCGCCCACCTCGAGGGGTCCCGCAGCCGGGGCGCCGCTGCTCGTCCGTCGCAGGACCGCGCGGATGCGGGCCTCCAGCTGGTCCGAGCCGAAGGGCTTGGTCACGTAGTCGTCGGCCCCGGCGTCGAGGGCGCGCACGAGGGCCGCGTCCTCCTCACGAGCCGTCACGACGATGACCGGCACCTGGCTCACCCCGCGCAGCATCGACAGCAGGGTCAGCCCGTCCACGTCGGGCAGGCCCAGGTCGAGGACGACCAGGTCGGGCTGGTGGTCGAGGGCTTCCTGGAGGCCGGCCATGCCGGTGGAGCAGGAGCTGACCGAGTGCCCGCGGTCGTGGAGCGCACGCACGAGGGCCGTGCGGATGCCACCATCGTCCTCGACGACCAGGAGGCGGGCCACGGCGATAACGTTACGGCACGGGCCGTCGCGCCCGAGGCCGATGAGCGTGATCCGGGTGGGCCCTGCGACCGGGTGGAACGGAGGTCCCGATGAGCCGTCGCACCGGCACCGTGGTGGCCGCCGTCGCCCTGTGGCTGGCCATCGTGGCGAGCACCTCGACGGTGGCGTGGATCGTCATCGACCGCGCGGGCCGGGGGGCCTACCTCACCGACGGTGCCCGGCCCGAGCTCACCCAGGCCGGCCCCGGCACGACCACCACGGAGGTGACCGAGGGCACCGTGTCGGCGACGTCGTCGGTCCCGTCGAGCACGTCGCCACCCACGTCGTCCGCAGGGCGACCCCCGAGGACCTCGCGACCGGCCCGGACCACACCGAGCCACTCGGCGCCGGCGCCGCGGTCCACGGTGCCGAGCCCGGCCGCCACCCCACCCCGCACCGGTTCGCATCCGTCCTCGACCCCGCGACCCGCCCCCAGAACCTCCGCCTCCTCCCCGGTTCGCCCGCAGACGGTGGACGACTCCATCAGCGTCAAAGGAGGCTCGGTCGGCGTCAGCTGCCGGGGGACCACCCTGACGCTGCGCTTCGCCACCCCGAGGAACGGCTGGTCCTACGAGCTGGACCGTTCGTCGACCGAGATCGAGGTGCAGTTCCGGCAGAACGGCAGCGAGCAGGAGTCCGAGGTCCATGCCCGGTGCTCAGGCGGGGCGCCCGTGTTCGAGACGAGCTCCTCGGACGGCGGGTCCGAGCGCTCGTCCGGCACCGCCACCCCCGACGACTAGTGGCTCAGCCGAAGCGACCGGAGATGTAGTCCTCCGTGGCCTTCACGCCGGGGTTGTTGAAGATCCGCTGGGTGTCGTCGATCTCGATCAGCTTGCCCGGCTTGCCGGTCGCCGCCAGGTTGAAGAACGCGGTGCGGTCCGAGACGCGAGCCGCCTGCTGCATGTTGTGGGTGACGATGACGATCGTGTACTTGCTCTTCAGCTCGCCGATCAGGTCCTCGATGGCCAGCGTCGAGATCGGGTCGAGGGCCGAGCAGGGCTCGTCCATGAGCAGCACCTGAGGCTCGACGGCGATCGCGCGGGCGATGCACAGGCGCTGCTGCTGCCCACCGGAGAGACCGGCACCCGGCTTGCTCAGGCGGTCCTTGACCTCGTTCCAGAGGTTGGCCCCCTGCAGCGACTTCTCGACGACCTCGTCGAGCCGCTTCTTGCCCTTGACCCCATTGAGCTTCAGGCCGGCTGCGACGTTGTCGTAGATGGACATCGTGGGGAACGGGTTCGGCCGCTGGAACACCATGCCGACGGTGCGACGCACGGCCACCGGGTCGACGCCGGAGTCGTAGAGGTCCTGGTCGTCGAGCATGACCTTGCCCTCGACGCGGCCGCCGGGGATCACCTCGTGCATGCGGTTGAGCGTGCGCAGGAAGGTCGACTTGCCGCAGCCGGACGGTCCGATGAACGCTGTCACCGAGCGCGGTTCCACGGTCATCGTCACGCCTTCGACAGCCTTGAACGCGCTGTAGTAGACGTTCAGGTCGCTGACGTCGATTCGCTTGGCCATGAGGGGGATTCGTCCTTCGCTTGCGGAGTTCAGTTCGGGTTCGGGGATGCGTGCGGTGGGGTATGGCGCGGGGCCGGCTACTTCTTGACCGAGCCGAAGCGCGAGACCACCCGGCCGGCGATGTTGAGCAGGAGCACGAGCAGGATCAGGGTGAGCGCCGCCGCCCACATCCGGTCGACCGCAGGCTGCAGGGACTCGGTGCGGTCCTGGTTGATCATCGTCGGCAGCGTCGGCATCAGTCCACCGAAGAGGTCGTTGGCGATCGACTTCGTGTACGGGCCCAGGATGAGCAGGGGCGCGGTCTCGCCCATCACGCGGGCCAGGCCGAGCAGGACGCCCGTGACGATGCCGGAGAAGGCCGTCGGCAGGACGACCCTCATGATCGTCTTCCACTTCGGCACCCCGAGCGCGTACGACGCCTCGCGGAGCTCGTTCGGCACGAGCTTGAGCATCTCCTCGGTCGAGCGGACGACGACCGGGATCATCAGCAGCACGAGCGCGAGGCAGACCGCGAAGCCGACCCGCTGGAACTTGAACGTCGTCACCCAGAGGGCGTAGATGAACAGGCCGGCGACGATCGACGGGACGCCGGTGAGGATGTCGACCATGAACGACACGACCTTGGCGAGCCGCCCCCGCCCGTACTCGACGAGGTAGATCGCTGTGAGGATCCCGATCGGGACCGAGATCAGGGCGGTCGTGAGGCCCTGGATCAGGGTGCCCTGGATCGCGTGCACGGCCCCGCCGCCCTCGCGCCGGGCGGTGATGCCGCGCTGGGAGTTGCCCCACCACTGTGCGTCGAGGAGCAGGTGGTAGCCCTTGGAGCCGACCGTCCAGAGGATCCAGACCAGCGGGACGAGGGCGAGCAGGAAGGCCCCCCACATGACGACGCGGGCCAGCTGGTCCTTGAAGGCCCGGCCGCGGGCCTTGTGGCCGAGGTCCGTCGATGCGCCGCCCCTCGAGGCGGGTGGGGTGGTCGACGAGGACGTCGCCGACGTCGTGGCGGTGGTGGAGGTCGTCATTCGCTGAAGGCCTTCCTGCGGTCGATCACGATGCGGGCGATGGCGTTGACGACAAAGGTCAGGATGAAGAGCACGAGGCCGGCGGCGATGAACGCCCCTGCCTTCTGCGGGGTGTCGAACTCGGCGGCGTTGTTGGCGATCCGTGACGCGAACGTCTCACCACCGTTGAGCAGCGAGAACGTCCACTTCGCCCCGTCGGGGAGCGTGGAGAGGATGATCGTCACGGCGATCGTCTCACCGAGCGCACGACCCAGGCCGAGCATCGCGGCGCTGATCACGCCGGGCTTCCCGAACGGGAGGACGGAGATCCGGATCATCTCCCACTTGGTCGCGCCGAGCGCGAGGGCGCCCTCACGGTGGGTGATCGGCGTCTGCGCGAACACCTCGCGGGACAGGGCGGTGACGATCGGGAGCACCATGATCGCCAGCACGATGCCGACGAACAGGATCGTGCTGCCGCCGCTGATGTTGGCGTCGGAGAACAGCGGGATCCAGCCGAGGTGGTCGCGCAGGAAGTTCTGCACGGGCTCGAACACCGGCCCGAACGTCCGCAGGCCCCAGATGCCGAACACGATCGACGGCACGGCGGCCAGCAGGTCGATCAGGCTGGCCGCGGGCCGCGACAGCCAGGTGGGGGCGTACTGCGTGATGAACAGGGCGACCGCGACGCCGACCGGGACCGCGATGAGCATCGCGATGGCGCTGGCGGTGACGGTGGTCCAGAGCAGCTCGACGATGCCGAACCGCAGGTTGTTGCTGTCGTTGACCGACCACTCGCGCGAGGTCAGGAAGCTGGCCTTGTCGTTCGCGATCGCCGGGATGGCCTGCCAGAGCAGGAACACCCCGACGAGCGTCACGAGGGCGATGACGAAGATGCCGGCGCCCTTGGCCGCACCACCGAAGAGGCGGTCGCCGAGGCGGCCGGTGCCGGCGCCGTCGCCGCTGAGCGGGGCGCTGCCGTGGGGTCCGGGGGTCTCGTCGGCCAGGGATACGCCGGTCACTGATGACACGTGATGCCTATCGCGGTGGGGGGAAGGACGGACAGCGGTGAGCCGGGGCTGGTGGTGGCCAGCCCCGGCTCACCGCGGTGGGGTCAGGACAGTGCGTCGATCGCCGCGGCGACCTTGGTGCGGACCTCGTCGGGGAGCGGCGCGTAGCCGATCTCCTCGAGGGAGGCCTGGGTCTCCTTGGAGGCGAAGCTCTTGAGGAAGGCCTTGGTCAGCTTGGACTTGGCGGCGTCCTTGCCCTTGGAGCAGACGATCTCATAGGTCACCAGGTTGATCGGGTAGGCCCCGGCCTCCTTGGTGGCGTAGTCGAGCTTGAGGCGCAGGTCGTTGCCCTCGCCGTCGGCCTTCGCGGTGGCGATGGCCTTGCCGACCGTCTCGCCGTTCAGCTCCACGGCGCCGGCGCCGTTGTCGATCTGGGCGATGCCGAGCTGGTTGTCCTTGGCGTAGGACCACTCGGCGTAGGTGATGCCACCCTCGGTGGACTTCACGGCGCCCGCGACACCGGCGGACTTCTCCTTGCCCTCACCCTTGCCCGTCCAGGCCTTGGCCGGCTCGGCGGTCCAGGCGGAGGGAGCGGCAGCGTTGAGGTACTTGGTGAAGTTCTCCGTGGTGCCGGACTCGTCCGAGCGGAAGAAGACCTTGATCGGCTCGGAGGGGAGCGTGACGCCGGAGTTGATCTTGGCGATCGAGGCGTCGTTCCAGGTGGTCACCTTGCCGTTGAAGATGTTGGCGATGACCTCGGGGGTCAGGACCAGCTTGTCGACACCCTTGACGTTGTAGGACACGGCGATCGGGCCGGTGACCATGGGCAGGTTCCACGCGGGGGAGCCGCAGAACTTCGCGGCCTCGTCGGCCTCGATCTTGCCGTCCTTCTCCGTCGTCTTGAGCGCGGAGTCGGAGCCGGCGAAGTCGACCTGGCCGGCGAGGAACTGCTTGATGCCCGCGCCCGAGCCGGTCGGGTTGTAGTTGATCGTGGCGCCCGAGCAGGTGTCCTGGAAGGCGGAGATCGCTTCGTCGATGGCGTTCTTCTGGGCCGACGAACCCTCGGCGTTCAGGGTGCCGGTCGGGCAGTCGGACGAGCTGGAGCCGCCGGACGAGGAGCCGCCGGCGGTGGCGCCGGTGTTGTTGTCGGAACCGCACGCCGTCAGCGCGAGGGAGCCGACCACGGCGACGCTGGCCAGCAGGCCGAAACGCTGGATCTTCACGGTGTTCAAACCTCTCACAGGGGAAAATTCGGGGCGGGCGGGATGCCCGACGACTGTGAAGGTAGGCAGGGCGGGTGACGCCGTGGCCCGTCGTGGGTGAACGCAGGGTGAACACCAGCCAGACATTGGTGGGCGTCGTACCGTCCCCCCGGCGGGTTCCACGTGAACGGCCGGTCAGCACCCGGTCAGCAGCGGCCTGTCGGCTGGACGAGGGGTCGGACAGGGGGGCGCACGAGGAGCCCCGTCGCTCAGGGCAGGTGGCGCTCCACCGCGACGACTCGCGCGGCCTCACCCTGGCCGACCAGGTGGGCCACGAGGACCTCCCCCTTGGCCATGGAGTCGGTGGCGGCGGTGGTCAGGGTCTGCGTCACGGAGGCCGCGTCGGGCTCGTCCGGGTGCACGAGCGGCAGCAGCGCGCCGAGCAGGTCCGGCAGCACGGGCCCGTGGCTGCACAGGACGGCGGGGGCCCCACGTTCCAGCAGCCGCAGCAGGTGGCGGGGCGCGCGGGTGGCGTCCGCGGCATACCCCTCCTCGCTCAGTCCGTCCTTGGTCCGCAACGAGGCCCCGGTCGCTGCCGCATAGGGGCGCAGGGTGTCGGCGCACCGCACCGACGGGGAGCTGACCAGCCGCGTGACGGCGTATGCCGCGAGGAGGCTCGCGACCTCGGCGGCCCGGCCCTGCCCGGCCCGGTCGAGGGGGCGGAGCCGGTCGTCGCCGGACCACGAGCCGCGCCCCACGGCGTGGGCGTGCCGGACGAGCGCCAGCGGCCAGGTCGTCAGCGTCCCCGCCTTGTCGGCGCGCACCAGCGCGCGGAGCTGGTCACGGTCGCGGGCGTAGTCGAGCCGGTCGGAGGCGCTGACGACGTCGAGCCAGCGGACCTCGTCGATCTCGTTGCGCAGGGCGCCGGCGGGCCTGGTCGCCTCGGCCGCCCAGTAGTGCACGGTCTTGGTCGCCGGGGTGCCGGCGGCGTCGAGCACGGTGTACTCGGCGGTGGGCAGGGGACGACCGAGGCCGACCTCCAGGGAGGTCTCCTCCTCGGTCTCCCGGACGGCCGCCACCGGCCACGCCTCACCCGGGTCGAGCTTGCCCTTGGCCCACGACCAGTCGTCGTACTTCGGCCGGTGGACGAGCGCGACCTCGAGCTGTCCCCGGCGCCGGCGCCACGGGATGGTCCCCGCGGCAGGGATGGGGGTGGTCAACGTCGGCGGGCCTTGCGCCGGCGCTTGGCGTGCACCTCGATCATCGCGGCCTGGAGGTCGGCAAGGGGCTGGCCGTCCGTGTCGAGGCTGACCCGCGTCCACCGGCCGTCGCCGCTGAGCCGCCAGTGGGCGTACTCGTCGCTCATGCCGCGGGCCAGCAGCGACTGCAGGTCCTCGACGTGCCGCGGGTCGGCGATGCGCAGCAGGGCCTCGACCCGGCGGTCGAGGTTGCGGTGCATCATGTCGGCGCTGCCGATGAACACCTCGGGCTCGCCCCCTCCACCGAAGTGGAAGACGCGGGAGTGCTCGAGGAACCGCCCGAGGATCGACCTGACCTGGATCGTCTCCGACAGGCCGGGGACGCCGGGGCGCAGCGCGCAGATGCCGCGCACCCACACGTCGACCCGGACCCCTGCCTGCGAGGCGCGGTAGAGGGCGTCGATGAGCTCCTCGTCCACGATCGAGTTGACCTTGATCTGGACGAGTCCGCCACGCCCCTCCTGGGCGTGCTCGATCTCCATCTCGATGCGGTCGACGAGGCCGGAGCGCACCGAGCGCGGCGCGACGAGCAGGCGCTTGAACTTGCTGCGGGGCGCGAACCCGGACAGCTGGTTGAACAGGCGCGCGAGGTCCTCGCCGACCTGCGGGTCCGACGTGAGGACACCGAAGTCCTCGTAGATGCGCGCGGTCTTGCCGTTGTAGTTGCCCGTGCCGATGTGGCAGTACCGACGCAGGGTGCCGTCGTTCTCCTGCCGCACGACCATGCAGAGCTTGGCGTGGGTCTTGAGGCCGACGATGCCGTAGACGACGTGGACACCCGCGTGCTCGAGCTTGCGGGCCCAGGAGATGTTGTTCTGCTCGTCGAACCGCGCCTTGATCTCCACGATCGCCAGCACCTGCTTGCCGGCCTCGGCCGCATCGATGAGGGCGTCGATGATGGGGGAGTCGCCGCTGGTGCGGTAGAGCGTCTGCTTGATGGCCAGCACGCTCGGGTCGGCCGCTGCCTGCTCGATGAACGACTGCACGGACGTCGAGAACGAGTCGTAGGGGTGCTGGAGCAGCACGTCCTTGTCGCGCACGACGGCGAGGATGTCAGCCGCCTTCGCGGTCTCCGCCGGGGCGAGGTCGGGGTGCGACTGGCCGCGGAACGGCTCGAACCGCAGGTCGGACCGCTCGAGGTCGGCCACGAGGTTGAGGCCGCGCAGGTCGAGGGGGGCAGGCAGGCGGTAGACCTCGCTGTCGCTGACCCCGAGCTCACGGACCAACATGTCGAGCACGTGGTCGTCGATGGTCTCGTCGACCTCGAGCCGGACGGGCGGCCCGAACCGGCGTCGCGTCAGCTCCTTCTCCAGCGCGGTGAGGATGTTCTCGGCGTCGTCCTCCTCGACCTCGAGGTCCTCGTTGCGGGTGACCCGGAAGGTGAAGTGCTCACGGACCTCCATGCCTGGGAAGAGCATGTCGAGGTGGGAGGCGATGACGTCCTCGAGCGGCACGAACCGCGTCGAGAACAGGTCGGACGTGGCCGGCTCTCCGCTCGAGGGCTCGATGTGCAGCAGGCGGGGAAGCAGCGGCGGCACCTTGACGCGGGCGAAGTGCTCCTTGCCCGTCTTGGGGTTGACCAGCACCACGGCCAGGTTGAGCGAGAGGCCGGAGATGTAGGGGAACGGGTGGGCCGGGTCGACGGCCAGGGGGGTGAGGACCGGGAACACCCGGTCGGCGAAGAGCTCCGTCAGCAGGTCCTGCTCGGGGTCGCTGAGCTCGTCCCAGCGGACGATGGAGATGCCCTCGTCCTCCAGCGCCGGCTGCACCTTGTCCTTGTAGACGATGCTCTGCATCGCCTGCAGCTCGTGCGCCACGAGCGAGATCTGCTCGAGCACCTCGCGCGGCTCCAGCCCCGAAGCGGACCGGATGGCGAGGCCCGTGGCGATGCGGCGCTTGAGGCCGGCCACACGAACCATGAAGAACTCGTCCAGGTTGGACGTGAAGATGGCGAGGAACCGGGCACGCTCCAGCAGCGGCACCGACTCGTCGGCGGCCAGCTGCAGGACGCGTTCGTTGAACTGGAGCCAGGAGATCTCGCGGTCGAGGAACCGGTCGCCCGGCAGTCCGCTGTCGTCGGGCTGGCTCGTGGCGTGGACCACGCGCATGAAGCGGCCGTTGGACGCCCGCGGCTGGGCGCTCGCGATCGACACCTCCTGCCCCGGGAAGTCGGTGTCGTCGCTGCCGTCGTGGGACTCCGCGGCGAGGGAGCCGGCCTCGTCGGCCGCCCGGCTGGTCACACTCATGCGCTCATCCTGACAGTGCTCCGTGAACGGTGCGCGAATACATCACGTCCACCATGATGCTGGCGAACCCCAGTCCCGTGTAGGTCCGTATCGCGGCCTGGTTGTCCCCGTCGACGTAGAGCTCGACCTCGGCCAGCCCGCGGGAGGCCAGGTGGGCCAGGCCCAATGCGGTGAGTGGGCGGCCCAGCCCGCGCCCCTGGTATGTCGGGTGCACCCCGACCACGTAGACCTCCCCCTTGCCGTCCTCGACCTTGGTCCAGTGGAAGGCGGCGACCTCGTCGGGCTGCTCTTCCGCGACGACGAGGATGAAGCCGGCCGGGTCGAACCACGGCAGCGCCATCCGCTCCTGCAGGTCGACCAGGGTGGTCCGGCCCTGCTCGGGGTGGTGGGCGAAGGCGGCGGCGTTCGTGGCCAGCCACGCCTTCTCGTCGCGACCCGGCTCGAACGCCCGAGCGAAGAAGCCCGCAGGCAGGGCGCTCGCCGCCGGGTCGAGGTCGTCCTCGCCCAGGGGCCGGGCCATCTTGTGCAGCTCGCGCACCGCGGTCAGCCCCAGGCGGTCGGCCAGGGCCACGGCTGCCGGCAGCCGCCCGTGGGACCACAACCGGGCCTCCGGGGCCTGCTCGAGGACCGCCTCTGCGAGCGCCCTGCCGACGCCGGCACGGCGTGACGGCGGGTCGACGACGAGCTCGCCCGACGCCGCGGGGTCGTCCCTGCCCTCGAGCTGGGCGTACCCCGTGAGCTGCTGCGCGGCATACGCGAGGAGGTGGCGGACCCGACCGGGGCCCGAGGCGAGGTTCAGGACGGTCTGCTCGGACAGGGCCCCGACACCGTCCTCGGCGGCGGCGCGCGCCTGGAGTGCGCGGACGAGCCCGCGTTCGGTGTCGTCCAGGGTGTCGGTGACGCGAAGCGCAGGAGAAAACACGGAAAGCATTGCACCACGCATCTTCCTTTTCGGGCGACGGCCCCGTTAGCGTGCACGGGTCCGGCTACCGCCGGTTTCCTCCCCTTTTCGCACAAGGACGCACCATGACCTCACCCCACATGCGCCGTTTGGGCAGCGTGGTCGCCGTCGCCGCCATGGCGACGACCGGCCTCGCACTGACCAGTGGCACGTCATCGGCCCACCGGCCCGGCTCGACGATGGACATCCAGCTGCTGTCGTTCAACGACTTCCACGGCAACCTCGAGGCCCCGTCGGGCTCCAGCGGCCGGGTCGTCACCGGGCACGCCCTCTCGGCCGACGGCAAGTCCGCCGTCGACGTCAACACGGACGCGGGTGGGGTCGAGTACCTCGCCACCCACCTCAAGCAGGCCCGGAAGGGCCACAAGAACTCGCTGACCGTCGCCGCGGGCGACATCGTCGGCGCCAGCCCGCTGCTGTCGGCGGCCTTCCACGACGAGCCCACGATCGAGTCCATGAACAGCCTCGGGCTCGACGTCACCTCGGTGGGCAACCACGAGTTCGACGAGGGCTACAAGGAGCTCCAGCGCCTCGCCAAGGGTGGCTGCCTCGACGACGGCGCCGGGAAGAACAACCAGGACTCCTGCCCCGGCGGCAAGAAGTTCAAGGGCGCCGACTTCGACATCCTCGCGGCGAACGTCGTCTACGCGAAGCAGGCCGCCGCGGCCAGCGCGAAGCACGACGACGACAAGGGCCACCACCAGAAGGGTCCGAAGGCCGGCGACACCATCCTCCCGGCGTACTCCATCCAGAACGTGCACGGGGCCAAGATCGGCTTCATCGGCATGACCCTCAAGGACACCCCCAACATCGTCACCAAGTCGGGGGTCGAGGGCCTGGAGTTCAAGGACGAGGTCCAGACCGCGAACAGCCTGGTCCCCGAGCTGCGCCGCAAGGGCGTCAACGCGATCGTCGTGCTCATCCACCAGGGCGGCAACCCCGCCAAGGAGTCCTGGGTCGGCCCCGACGGCAAGACGTACTCGGTGAACCCGACGTACGACTACACCTGCGACAAGGGCGGCCAGCTGGACATCCCGTCCTCACCGATCCTCGGCATCGCCGCCAACCTCGACCCGGCCATCGACATGGTCGTCTCGGGCCACACGCACCAGCCGTACGTCTGCAACATCCCTGACCCGAAGGGCCAGCCGCGCCTCGTGACGTCGGCCTCCTCGTTCGGCCGGCTGTTCACCGAGACCGACCTCAAGTACGACACCAGGACCCGCGACATCGTCCGCGCGTCGGTCAAGGGCAGCAACATGGTCGTCACCCGCGACGTCCCCAAGGACGCCGCGCAGACGCGCCTGATCACGCAGTACAAGACGCTCGTGGCGCCGATCGCCTCCCGCGTGCTGGGCAGCGCGAGCACCGACGTCGTCCGCACGACCAACGCCGGTGGCGAGTCCCCCCTGGGTGACCTCATCGCCGACGCCCAGCTCGCCGACCCGTCGGTCGTGACCGGTGGCAAGACGCCGACGATCGCGTTCATGAACCCCGGTGGCATCCGTGCCGACCTGGGTGCGGGAGAGGTCACCTACGAGGAGGCGTTCACGGTCCAGCCGTTCAACAACTACCTCGTGTCGATGGACCTCACGGGCGCGCAGATCAAGGCCCTGCTCACCCAGCAGTGGACCGGTGCGAACGCCGGTGCGCCCAAGGTGCTCCAGGTGTCCAAGGGCTTCGCCTACACGTACTCGGGCACCACGCTCGGCTCGGTGACGCTCAACGGGGCGCCGCTCGTCGACGGCCAGACCTACCGGATCGTGACGAACAACTTCCTGTCCGACGGCGGCGACGGCTTCCCGGCGTTCGTCGGTGGCACCGACAAGTACTTCGGTGGCCTGGACATCGACGCGTTCGCCAACTACCTGGAGGCGAACTCGCCGTACACCCCGGGTGCGCTCACGCGAATCACGAAGAACTGACCTCACGCACGACGAAGGCGCCCCTCCCGGTCGGGAGGGGCGCCTTCGCATGTGACGGGTGGTGTGCCGGGACCGGGTGCGGCGCGGCGGGTCAGGCGTCGGCGTGCACGTCCTCGGACGGGACGAACCGGTACCCGACGTTGCGGACGGTGCCGATGAGCACCTCGTGCTCCGAGCCCAGCTTGGCCCGCAGGCGCCGGACGTGGACGTCGACGGTGCGGGTACCCCCGTAGTAGTCGTAGCCCCAGACCTCCTGGAGGAGCTGGGCCCGGCTGAACACGCGGCCCGGGTGCTGGGCGAGGTACTTGAGGAGCTCGAACTCCTTGTAGGTCAGGTCGAGCAGGCGACCGCGCACGCGCGCGGAGTAGGTCGCCTCGTCGATGGTCACGTCACCGCTGGTGATCTGGACCTCGTCCGGCTCCTGCATCTCCTGCAGCCGTCCGGCGGCCAGGCGCAGGCGCGCCTCCACCTCGGCGGGACCGGCCGACTCGAGCAGGACCTCGTCGACGCCCCACTCGGCGGTGATCCCCGCGAGGCCGCCCTCGGTGAGGATCGCGATGAGGGGGACCGACATGCCGGTGGCGCGCAGCACGCGGCAGAGCGATCGGGCCACCGCCAGGTCGCGGCGGGCGTCGAGCAGCACGGCGTCCGCGGGGGGAGCATCGACCAGGGCCGTGGGCTCGGCCGGGATGATCCGCACCTGGTGCGTCAGGAGCCCGAGTGCCGGCAGCACCTCGGCGCTCGGCGCCAGGGCGTTGGTCAGCAGCAGCAGACGGGCCATGCCTACGAAGGATACGGTTCGAGGGGCGCCCTCGAGCGGGTGAACACATGCTGAGACCCTTGTCTCACGATGAGACCGGCTCCCGGTGGGGGCCGGTCACGAAGGGCCCGCACCACCGAGGGAGCCGGGCCGGGAGGAGAGCGGTATGCCGTCCGAGCAGGATCCCGCGACGAGCGCCGGCCCGGTCACGGTGCGCTACTGGGCGGCGGCCCGGGCAGCGGCCGGGACCGACCAGGACGTCGTGGACGGTGGGACGGTCGCTGCGACCGTCGCCGCTGTCACCGCGCTGCACCCGGCGCTGGCCCCGATCGCCGCAGTGAGCACCCTGCTCCTCGACGGGAGGGCCGTCACCCGTGACGCCGTGGTCACCTCGGGGTCGGTGCTGGAGGTCCTGCCCCCCTTCGCCGGTGGGTGATGCGAGGATGCGGGCTGTGTCCGACGTTCCCGAGCAGCAGGCGCCGGCCCCGGTCGCCCCGATGACTCGGCGCGAACGCCGGGCCCGCAGCCGCAACACCCCCGCGGTCCTGCCGAAGAGGGCCCTGCTCGCGCGTCCACTGACCATGGCGACGACCATCGCGTTCGCCGCGCTCGTCGGACTGACCGGCTACGCCAGCCCCGACTTCGTCGCGGTCGCGGTGGCCCTCGCCGGCCTGGTGCTCGCCTGGGGCTGGCCCCAGCTCCTGAGCCTGCCCAGCCCCCGGGGGACGTCCGCCGTGCTGGCGGTGGGCACGGTCCTCATGACCGCCAGCGTGCTCCTCACCCGTGAGGCCCCGTACCTCCAGTGGCTCCCGGCAGCCCTGGCCGTCTCGGTCATCGCAGCCTTCCTTCACCAGCTCATGCGCCGCGACGGTCGACCCCGCCTCACCGAGTCGGTGACCTCGAGCGTCACCGGCCTCGCCGTGGTCTCGGCCGGCATCGCCCTGGCCCCTGTCCCGCAGATCCTGCACGGCGAGCACGCCCTCGCGGCGGCCATGGCCGGCCTGGGCTTCGGCGTCCTCGCCGACCCGTTGATCAAGGTGCAGCGACTGCGGCAGTGGGCCCTGTTCATCTCGATGGTGGTCGGCGGGGCCGCGGGGATGGTGGTGTCGGTCCTGGCCGGACACCCCAAGCCGTGGCCCGCGGCGCTGCTCGGCCTGCTCGCCGCCGCGGTCGCGCACGCCGCTCGCAGGGTGATGGCGGTGCTGCCGGCGACGGCCATGCCGCGCGCCCAGCTGGCGGTCGGCGCGTCCTCGTCGCTGCTGGTCGGCGTGGTCGCCTACGTCGTGGTCCGCTCGCCCTTCTTCGCCTGATCGACCCGCACGGACCTCCTGCACACCCCTCCCGGCCGCACCCTCCCGTCCGCACCTTCCCGCCCGCACCGTCTCGCGCGAGACGCCGGTTGCGCGGCATACCGCGGGATGGTGACCCGAGGTGTGCCGCGCAACCAGCGTTCTGCGGGTGGGTCAGTAGACGAGCGCCTGGGCGCCGTCGGCCATGACCTCCTCGACGAACGCGGCCGCCCCCCGGACCACCACGCCCTCGACCAGGTCGGCCTCGGTGAGGTCGCGACGGGCGGCGCACTGGCCACAGACCGTGACGGTGCCGGTGGCGAGGACGGCGTCGAGCAGGTCGCGCAGGGGTGCCGCGTGGGCGAGCCGGACCTGTTCGGCCCGACCGGGGACCGCCATCCAGGCGGCGTCACCGGTCAACCACAGGCTGACCTCGACCCCGCTCGCGGCGGCGGTCGCCGCGCCCGTGAGGGCCTGGTTGAGGCGTTCGGTCGACTCGGTGCCGGCGGCGTCGGGGTCCGACGGGGCGCCGCTGGTGGCCTTGACGACCAGACGTGTACGGGGAGCGGTCATGGCCCACAGGCTACGATCTGGCGCGTGCACTACTTCTACATCGGCCTGCTGGTCGCCTCCGCCCTCGTCATCACCTGGTTCGCCGGGTTCGTCGTGTACCGCCTGGTGAAGACGCCTCGCTGATGGTGTTCCACCTCGACACCGACCTGCCCCGAGAGCTGGCACCGCTGGCCTGGATGATCGGTCGCTGGGAGGGTGCCGGCGTCGTCGGCTACCCCACGATCGAGTCGGCCAACTTCGGCCAGGAGATCGAGGTGAGCCACGACGGCCGCCCCTTCCTCACCTGGCAGAGCCGTACCTGGCTGCTGAACGAGGCCGGCGAGCAGGTGCGCCCGCTGGCGACCGAGCTGGGGTTCTGGCGCCCGGTCGAGGGTGGGGAGGTCGAGCTGGTGCTCGCCCACCCGACAGGCATCGTCGAGCTGTACTTCGGCACCGCAGAGCCGGCCAAGGTCCAGCTCCGCACCGACGGGGTGCTGCGCAGCCCGCACGCCAAGGAGTACAACGCCGCGACGCGCCTGTACGGGTTGGTCGACTCCAACCTCCTGTGGGCCATGGACATGGCCGCCGTCGGCCAGAAGCTGCAGAGCCACGTGTCTGCCGAGCTCAAGCGCGTGGGCTGAGGCCTTGACCCACCGCCCGGCGCGGATCCTCACCGTCTGCACCGGCAACATCTGCCGCTCACCGTTCCTCGAGCGCGCTCTGCAGGCCGAGCTCGACCGGTCCTGGGGCGTGGGTGCGGTCGAGGTCGCGAGTGCCGGCACCGGAGCACTCGCCGGTCACCCGATGGAGCCGCAGGCGCGGGACCGGCTCGAGGCTGCCGGCTACTCCGCCGACGGGTTCGTGGCCCGGCACCTCGAGGAGGACCTCGTGGCCGGTGCCGACCTGGTCCTCACCGCCACCCGGGCCCACATCGGCCGGGTGACGACGTTGCACCCGCGCGTCCTGCGGCGGGTGTTCGCCTTCCGGGAGTTCGCCCACCTGTTGTCGGCGGTCCCGGCCGACGCCCTGCACGGCCCGGTCGACAGTGCCCGCGAGCACGTGGCACGGGCCACTCGGCTCGCGTCGGCCGAGCGCGGGATGGGTTCGCCGCTGTCCGACGACGAGGCCGACGTGGTCGACCCCTACCGCCGCGCCCCGGAGGTCTTCGACGCCATGGCGGCCCAGGTCATGGACGCGCTGCCGACGGTCGTCCGGGCGCTCTCGCGCCCCTGACGGCTACGGCGTGCGGGTGACGTCCTTGTAGGAGGACATCGCGTCGTTCTGCAGGGCGTCCCCGAGGTCCTGCATCCCCTGGACGTCGAGGATGTCGATGGACGCGCCGGCGGGGGAGGTGCCGTACCCGGTGAAGGGGGCCGTGATGAAGGCGATGTCCTTGCCGCGCAGGTTGCGCATGGCAACGGCCTCGCTGCGCATGTCGCCGGTGGAGAAGTCCTTGTCCACCGTGAGGTTGGACGTGCCGGCCTCGACGAACTGCGCCAGCTTCACCGGGTTGCCGAGCACGTCCTTGCTCAGCGACTTGAGCATCAGCGCCTTGATGAACGCCTGCTGCCGCCGGCCGCGGGAGATGTCTCCCTCGCTCAGCTCCTTGCGCTCGCGCACGAAGGCGAGGGCCTCCTCGCCACCCATCTGCTGGTAGCCCTTGGTGAACGTGTAGCCCCGGCTGGAGCTCGACTCCTCCACGTAGACGTTGACGCCACCGACGGCGTCGGTCATCCGCTTGAAGCCCTCGAAGTCGATGATCGCCACGTGGTCGACCGGCACGCCCACGAGACCCTGGATGGTCTGCACGAGCAGCGGGGCGCCGCCGTAGGCGAAGGCCGCGTTGATCTTGTCCTTGCCCCGGCCCGGGATGTCGACGTAGAGGTCACGCGGGAAGTGGACGAGGTTGACCGTCTTGCGGTCGGCCGCGACGTGCATGAGCACGATGACGTCGGAACGGGCGCCGGCGAGGCCGGCCCGCGCGTCGGAGCCGATGATGAGGAAGTTCTGGGCGTCCTTCGCCCCGGCCTTCTTCGTCGGTGCGTCGGTGGCCCCGCTCACGCCGGGCGTGGGGAGCAGGGAGCTGCGCTTGACGTTCGAGTTGACCGTGTTGTTGAGGAACAACAGGTAGCCCGCGACGGAGCCGACCACGAGCAGCACGACCAGGGCGATGACGATGGCCAACGTCCTGCGCAGGCGGCGTCGCTTCGGGCGCGCGGGCGGGGTCTGGGTCTCTTCGAATTGGTCCAGCACCCGGCCAGTGTAGGTGGCGCACCCGGGCAGATCGTGCAGGTCGCCGTCACGCTCGACCGTACAGTGGGGGCGTGCAGGACGTCGGCGAGCGGTTGCGGGCCCAGGGGCGCAGGATGACGCCCCAGCGCCAGCGCGTGCTCGACGCCGTGGCCACGCTGGGCCACGCGACCCCCGAGGACGTGGTCGCCCGGGTGTCCGCCGACGGCGGGGCCACCCTCGCACCGTCCACCGTCTACCGGGCCCTGGAGGCCCTGGAGTCGCTCGGGGTCGTGGGGCACACGCACCTCGACCACCGCGCGCCGAGCTACCACCTGGCCGACCACGCCGACCACATCCACCTCGTCTGCCGCACCTGCGGACGCGTCGAGCAGTGCGACCGCGACCTGGCCGAGTCCTTCACCGGGAATGTTCTGGCCGCGAGCGGCTTTGTTGCTGACGTGACCCACATGGCGGTGCACGGCCTGTGCGCCGACTGCGCGAGCCGATCCTGACCGCCTGAACGGCCACCCGATGACAGAGGTGCACCCCGCATGACGCAGACCCCGACCACCCCCACCGAGCTCCGCGACCCCACGGTTCCCGTCGAGGACGTTCCTGCCCCCGTGACCCGGTCGGTCCTGCTGTCTCGGCCCGGCGCGGTGGAGGGTGACGGGCCGGACGTGGGGGTGGCGGCCCACTACGGCGACCCGCTGCGCGAGCAGCGCCTCCTCGTCGAGGGCCTGGCCGTCGTGGACCTCTCCCACCACGGGGTGGTCACCGTCACCGGTCCAGACCGCCTCTCGTGGCTGCACTCCATCACCACCCAGCAGCTGACCGGGCTCGGCCCGCGGGAGTCGCGCGAGTCGTTGGTGCTCAGCCCCAAGGGCCACATCGAGCACGACCTGCACCTCGTCGACGACGGTGAGACGTCCTGGATCATCACCGAGCCCGGCACCGCTCCGGCGCTCGTGCGCTGGCTCGACTCGATGCGGTTCATGCTGCGGGTCGAGGTCGCGGACGTCAGCGCCGACTGGGCGGTCCTCGGCGAACCCTCCGGTGCCGAGGCCCAGCCCGGCGAGCTCCTCGCGTGGCGTGACCCGTGGCCGGGGCTGGTCGGTGACACCGCGGCATACGGCCCGGTGGAGGGGCACCCCGCGCAGGGGCGCGCCTGGCGCGAGGTCCTCGTGCCCGTCGCCGAGCTCGAGGCGACGGTCGGCGACCGCGACCTGGCTGGTTCGTGGGCGGCCGAGGCGCTGCGCGTCGCCGCCTGGCGCCCGCGCCTGGGGTTCGAGACCGACCACCGCACCATCGCCCACGAGACCGACTGGCTGCGCACGGCGATCCACCTGCACAAGGGGTGCTACCGCGGTCAGGAGACGGTCGCCCGGGTCCACAACCTGGGGCGTCCGCCGCGCCGCCTGGTCTTCCTGCACCTCGACGGGTCGGGCCACACCCTTCCGGAGCGCGGGGAGCCGGTGCTGCTCGGCGACAAGACCGTCGGGCTGCTCACCTCCGTGGCCCGCCACCACGAGGACGGCCCGATCGGGCTCGCGTTGGTCAAGCGCAACACCCCCCTCGACGCGACCCTCGTCGTCGGTGGCGTGAGCGGCAGCCAGACGGAGGTCGTCGCTCCCTGACCTCGGCCCGGCTGCCGACGACCGCCGGAGGCGTCCTGCCATGATGTCCGCCATGGCCACGACCCCCGGCACCCTGATCACCGTCGCGCCCACGGGCGCCGAGCTGTCCAAGTCCGACTTCCCGCAGCTGCCGACGACGCTCGAGGAGCTCGTCGAGACCGCGGTCGCCTGCGAGGCTGCCGGTGCCTCGATGATCCACCTGCACATCCGCGACGGTGAGCACCGCCCGACGCTCGACCACGGCCACCTCAAGGCCGCCGTGGACGCCCTTCGTGAGCAGACGTCGCTCGTCGTCCAGCTGTCCACCGGCGGCAGCGTGCACGACCCCCTCGAGCAGCGCCTGACCGTGCTCGACGCGGAGCCGGACTCCTGCTCGCTGACCTGTGGCACCACGAACTTCGGCGACGACGTCTTCCTCAACCCCTACGGCTTCATGTCCGACCTGTACGTCCAGGCGCAGGAGCGCGAGGTCGTCCCGGAGTTCGAGCTGTTCGACCTCGGCCACGTCGCCGCCCTGGCCCGCCTCATCGACGCGCACGGCCTGCCCTTCGGGGGGAAGGTCCACGTCGACTTCGTGACCGGTGTGCCCGGCGGTATGCCGGGAACCCCGGCCGCCCTGCTCGCCGGCGTCGCGATGCTCCCGGCCGAGGTCACGTCCTGGGCCGCGACGGGGATCGGCCGCACGCACCTGCCGATCGCCGCCGCCGCACTCGCCGCGGGCGGCCACCTGCGGGTCGGGATGGAGGACAACGTGGTGTTCTCCCGCGGGGTCCAGGTCCAGCACAACCGCGAGCTGGTCGAACGCGCCGCCCACCTCGCCGAAGTCATGCAGCGCCCGGCGATGTCGACCCAGGACGCGCGTTCGATGCTCGGGGTCAAGGACCGCCGCACCGCCTGACCTGTCGCGGTGTGGTCACCATCACGCTGCCTGCAGTTTGCGTTCTGCTAACTGGAGCAAGCATGATGGAGGCATGAGCCGACTTCCACTGGGACCCCTGGGCGGTGACAGCCTCGGTGACTACCTGCGTGAGCAGCGTCAGTCCGCGAAGCTCTCGCTGCGCCAGCTGTCCGAGCTGGCAGGCGTCTCGAACCCCTACCTGTCGCAGATCGAGCGGGGCCTGAAGAAGCCCAGCGCCGAGATCCTCCAGCAGCTCGCCAAGGGCCTCGAGGTCTCCGCCGAGTCGCTCTACGTACGGGCCGGGATCCTCGACGAGCGCCACGGCCACCCGGCCGAGGCGCCCGACACCCGGGCCGTCATCGGCGCCGACCCGCGACTCAGCGACCGCCAGAAGTCCGCCCTGCTGGACATCTACGACTCCTTCGTCGGCGGCGACCCCGCCCCGACGAGCCGCACCCGCAAGGCCGCGGCGCCCCGCACGGGCGGCACGAAGGCCGCGACTCCCCGGAGCCGCAAGCCCTCGACCGCCACGCGAACGAGCAAGCGCAGCACGCCCTCCACCACCACCCAAGGAGACTGACATGGCACTCGTTGCCGACATCCGCAAGAACGTCATCGACACCACCCCCGTGTTCGCCGTGGTCGGCCTGACCGACCTCGCCGTCGAGAAGGTCCGCGACGCCCGCGTCCGCGCCACCACGGTCGGCCTCGAGCTCACCAACGACCTCAAGGCAGACCTGAACCCGGCTGCCATCCAGACCAAGGCCCAGGCGCGCGTGTCCGGTGTGGCCGAGCAGGCCCAGGAGCTCCCGGCCCTGGCCCTGAACCGCAGCCTCGAGCTGGCCGGAAAGGCGCAGGAGTCCTACGAGACCGTCGCCGCCCGGGGCGAGAAGCTCGTCAAGCGCGTGCGCACCCAGAAGGCCACCAAGGACCTCATCGCCCAGGCCGAGACCACGGTCGCCCTCGGCAAGGGTGCGGTCACCACCGTGCGCAAGTCTGCCAACGAGATCCAGCGCTCCGCCAAGGCCACGCTGACCACCGGTCGCAAGGAGGCCGCCACGGTCGCTGACGCCGTCGCCAGCTCGGTCGCCGTCGAGGCCACCGAGGTCGCCACCGCGGCCAAGGAGTCCGCGAAGCGCACCCGCACGGCTGCCAAGCGCACCTCCACCACCGCCAAGAAGTCGGCCACCGCGACCAAGACCGCCACCAAGCGCGCGACCACCGGTGCCCGCAAGACCGCCTCCACCGCGAAGAAGGCCACCGCCACGACCGCGGCCAAGGTCGGCGACTGATCACGGTCCTGCCCTGAGCAGACTCTGCGCAGGCCCCCACCCGGCAACGGGTGGGGGCCTGCGTCGTCCCGCGGGCCGTGGCTAGGCTCGGGAGGGTGAGCACGCCGCATACCGTCACCCCGCCCGCCCTCGACGACGCCCCCGTCCTCGCGCACTACGTGCGCGGCGGGTTCGTGGAGTCCGCCCACCGGGCCTCGGTGGTCGTGACCGCCGCGGACGGCGGCGAGCACCTGCTGGCGCTCGGCGCCGTCGACGACCCGGTGTTCCCGCGGTCGTCCAACAAGCCGGTCCAGACGCTGGCCATGGTCCGTGCGGGCCTGCGTATGCCGCCGGCGCACCTCGCGCTCGCCTCCGCGAGCCACTCGGGCGAGGACTTCCACCTCGCCGCGGTGCGCGAGATGCTCGCCTCCGTCGGGCTGACCGAGGGCGCGCTGCAGAACACCCCGGACTACCCCGTCAACGAGGAGGCCCGCGAGGCGGTCATTCGCAGTGGCGGCGGCAAGCTCCCCATCACCCAGAACTGCTCCGGCAAGCATGCCGCGATGCTGGCCACCTGCGTCGTGAACGGCTGGGACACCGCCACCTACCGCGACCCCTCGCACCCGCTGCAGGTCGCGATCGCGCAGACGCTGGCCGAGCTGACCGGTGTCGATATCACCTCGACCGCCGTCGACGGCTGCGGTGCGCCCGTCATGGCCGTCACGCTCGCCGGTCTCGCCCGCGCGTTCGGGACGATGGCGTCCGCGCCCGCCGGGACCCACGAGGCCGAGGTGGCCGACGCCATCCGCGCGAACCCCGCGTACCTCGGCGGCACCGGCCGCGACGTCACCGCCCTCATCGAGCACACCCCCGGCCTCATCGCCAAGGACGGGGCTGAGTCCGTGTATGCCGTGGGGCTGGCCGACGGGCGCGGGATCGCCCTCAAGGTCGCCGACGGCTACCCGCGGGCCAAGCCAGTGATCCTGGCTGCCGTGCTGCGCCACCTCGGCGTGGAGTCGGCGGCCATCGCCCAGCTCGAGCACTCCCCGGTCCTCGGGCACGGCGAGCCGGTCGGCGCGATCGTGGCCGTCAACCTCTGACCCGGGCAGCCTGAGCCAGTCGTGCGCGCGGTCGTGCAGCGGGTCTCCTCGGCCTCGGTCACCGTCGACGGCGAGGTCGTCGGCGCGATCGAGCGCCCCGGGCTGCTGGTGCTGGTCGGTGTCACCCACGACGACGGCCCCGAGCAGGTCGCGACGTTGGCCCGCAAGATCGCCGACCTGCGGATCCTGCGCGACGAGCGGTCGGTCTCGGACGTCGGTGCGCCGGTGCTGGTCGTCAGCCAGTTCACCCTCTACGCCGACACCCGCAAGGGCCGTCGGCCGTCGTGGGGTGCAGCCGCACCGGGACCGGTGGCCGAGCCGCTGGTCGAGGCCGTGGTCGAGGCCCTGAGGGGCCGGGGCATCGACGTGGCGACGGGACGGTTCGGCGCGGACATGCAGGTCTCCCTGGTCAATGACGGCCCGGTGACACTGGTCCTCGAAGTCTGACGTCTAGGCTGGGGCCCATGTTCGCACTCGGGAGCCTCCAGGCCGTGGTGACCCTGCTGCTCAGCCTCCTGGCCTTCGCAGCCGAGGTCTTCGCGCTCGTCGACGGCCTGCGCTACCGGCCCGAGGTCTACCTGGCGGCGGGCAAGCGCACGAAGAAGTTCTGGACGATCGTCCTCGGGGTCGCGGTGGTCCTGGGCTTCGTCTCCATCGGCGGCGGCGGCCGGATCTTCTCCATCGGCCTCATCGCCTTCGTGGCGGCCGCCATCTACCTCGCCGACGTCCGGCCCGCCCTCCGGTCGATGGTCGGTCGTGGCGGCAGCGGGAACCAGCACATGGGCCCCTACGGACCGTGGTGAACGACGTGGCCGACGAGCTGGTGGACGACAGGGTGAAGGACGACGTGGTGAAGGACGACGGGGGAGTGCAGATGCGGGACCCGCGCGACGAGACGTTCGTCCAGGAACGTCCCTGGGGGCAGTTCGAGCAGTTCGTGTCCAACGAGCGCGTGACGGTCAAGATCATCACCGTCCAGCCGGGCCACCGACTCTCGCTGCAGACCCACGAGAACCGTGGTGAGTTCTGGCAGGTTCTGGACGGTCCCATGGAGGTCACCGTCGGTGACCGCACGTGGGTCGCGGCCTCGGGCGAGAAGGTCTGGGCACCGCAGGGATCGGTCCACCGCATGGCCAACCACGGCGACGCCCCGGGCCGCATGCTCGAGGTCGCCTTCGGTGACTTCGACGAGGCCGACATCGTGCGGCTCCAGGACGACTACGCCCGCTGACCACCGGGGGCGACGGCGTCCCAGGCGACGGTGAGCTCACCCAGGCGCCAACGGCTCGGCCCGTCGAGCAGCGGCCAGCCGTCGTCCCGCAAGGTCGTCGCGGTGGCGAGGAACCGTTGCCGCACACCGAAGCTCGCGTGGTGCGCCGAATGTGCCCAGGCGCGGTCGAGGGCGCCGAGCCACGCGTGCACGGGTTCGCCGGGGACGTTGCGGTGGATCAGGGCCTTGGGCAGCCGCTCCGCGATGTCGGAGGGTGCGTCGAGTGCGCGCAACCGCCAGGAGAGCGTGAGCGAGACGGGGCCGGTGCGGTCGACGGCGACCCACGTGCTGCGCCGACCCAGCTCGTCGCACGTCCCGTCGACCAGGAGGCCGTCGTCGGTGAGGCGCTCGCGCACGGTGTCCCACGCGGGCCCGACCTGCGACTCGTCATACTGCCGCAGGACGTTGAACGCCCTCACCACGGTCGCCCGGCGCCCGTCGTCGAGCGGCACCTCGAACCCGCCCAGCCGGAAGGCCAGCCCCTCGCGCGCCAGGGACCGGCCCAGGGCGACGCGGGCCGGGTCGATCTCGACGCCGACGACCTCGACGTCCGCACGTACCACGCGGAGGCGGTCGTGCAGCTCGACGGCGGTGACCGGTGAGGCGCCGTAGCCGAGGTCCACGACGACCGGCGGGTCCACGGCGCGGCGCAGGCGCCACGCCTGGGGGCCGGCCAGCCAACGGTCGACCCGGCGGAGGCGGTTGGGGTTGGTGGTTCCCCGGGTGATCGTCCCGACCGGCCGTTGCACCACCACGGCAGCAGCGTACGGCGCACCGCGGCCTAGGGTTGGCTCCGTGCACTGGCGCGAGAGGAACATCAGCCGCAGCATGGTCGCGCTGGTGGCCTCGCTGAGCGCCCTCGCCCTGCTCGGGCTCTGGACCCAGCTGCCCGGGTGGCTGGGTCGGGACGCCGGCGTCAGCGACGTCTCGCCCGGCCTGCTGCGGGTGGCACCCGGTGCCAAGGGGGTGGCCACCCTCGGCGGCGGGGTGACGGTGTCCCTGTATCCCGACGGGATGCGGATCGTGCGCGGCCAGAGCCTGCTCACCCAGACCGTCATCGGCGGCTCGATGATCAGTGCGGTCGAGGGCCGGGCGACCGGGACCGGCGCGGACACCGACGAGCACGTCACCCGCCGCCTGAGCAACCTGTCGATCGACGAGCTGGTGTTCCTGCCCGGGCGGGCGACGTACTTCGGGACGGTCTCGGACGGGGCGCTCTCGATGCCGGTGGTGATCCGTATCGAGCTGGCCGGGTCGGTGATCCGCGTCGGCGCCTCCGTCAACGGAGCGGACGGCATCGTGTGGCACCTCGACCACCGCCCGCTGACGACCGGACTGCGGCCGGCCCTCCCGGCCCGCAACCTGCGCGGCACGGCGGCGTGGATCTCCCCGGGGAGCGTCGAAGGGCAGGGCGCCTTCTCCACGAACCTGGGGACCGACGTCGGGGTGGGACCCGGACGGGTGGCACGCGGGGTGGACGTGCGGGCCGACGGCCGCATCGACGTGCACATCTGGTCCGACGCGGGGTTCCTCACCATCTCGTCGTACGCGCGTCCGCAGCCCGCCCCGTCGGGGTGACGAGGGGTCCGCAGTGGCAGACTCGGGAGCATGGGCTCCCGCGACCGCATCGACCGTGTCGCCATGCTCAGCGTCCACACCTCGCCGCTCGAGCAGCCGGGCACCGGTGACGCCGGTGGCCTCAACGTGTACGTCGTCGAGGTGGCCCGTGAGCTGGCCAAGCGGGACGTCGAGGTCGAGATCTTCACGCGCACGACCACGGCCGAGCTCGCCCCCACCGTCGAGCTCGAGCCGGGGGTGCTGGTCCGCCACGTGACGGCCGGACCCTACGAAGGGCTCGGCAAGAACGACCTCCCCGGCCAGCTGTGCGCCTTCGCCGCTGGAGTCATGCGCACGGGCGCGCACGCCCCCGAGGACCACTACAGCCTCGTCCACTCGCACTACTGGCTCTCGGGCCAGGTCGGCTGGCTGGCGGCCGACCGGTGGCAGGTGCCGCTCGTGCACACGATGCACACCATGGCCCGGGTCAAGAACCGCCACCTCGCGGACGGCGACGCCCCGGAGCCGTCCGGCCGCGAGATCGGCGAGCTCCAGGTCGTCGAGGCCGCCGACCGCCTCATCGCCAACACCGCGGGGGAGCGGGCCGAGCTGATCGACCTGTATGCAGCGGACCCCGACAAGGTGGTCGTCGTGCCCCCCGGGGTGGACCTGTCCGTCTTCTCGCCGGGCGACCAGCGCGCGTCGCGGGCCCTGGTCGGCGTGGCGCCGGACGCGAAGGTGCTGCTCTTCGTCGGGCGGATCCAGCCGCTCAAGGCCCCCGAGGTGCTCGTCAAGGCAGCCGCAGAGCTGATCGGCCGCCACCCCGAGTGGCGCGGACAGCTCGTCGTGGCGGTTCTCGGCGGGCCGAGCGGGTCCGGGCTCGAGCACCCGGAGTCGCTGCAGGAGCTGACGGTGGCGCTGGGGCTGACGGCGCAGGTGCGGTTCGTCCCGCCGGTGTCCCGCCCCGAGCTCGCCCACTGGTACCGGGCGGCCGACCTGGTCGCGGTGCCGTCGCACTCCGAGTCGTTCGGTCTCGTCGCCGTCGAGGCGCAGGCCTGCGGCACCCCGGTCGTCGCCGCTGACGTCGGTGGCCTGCCGACGGCCGTGGGTGACGCCGGCGTGCTCGTCGCCGGGCACGACATCCCCACCTGGGCCGACGCCCTGGAAGGACTGCTCATGGACCCCACGCGCCGAGAGGCCTTGTCCCACAAGGCCGTCGAGCACGCCGCACTGTTCGGCTGGGACCGCACCGCCGACCGGCTGTACGAGGTCTACATCGAGGCGATGCGCGCCCGCGAACGGGTCTCCGACCCGCCGTCACCCAACGGTGCGCTCGTCGGCGTGCCCCCGGCGGTGACGCCGTGAGCGGTCAGCCCGGCGCCGGGAGCAGGGACCAGTCCGCGCCGGCTGGGCTCGCCGGGGTGCTCGAGGGCTACCTCGCCGACGCCGGCATCGAGTGGGAGCCGGGCGCGCGCTCCGGCGAGTACGTGCTCACCCTGCCGGGCGAGAAGAAGCTCAAGACGGTGGCGTCGCTCGTGGCCGGCGAGTCGTCGCTGTCGGTGTCGGCGTTCGTCATCCGCAACCCCGACGAGAACCACGAGACCTTCTACCGCTACCTGCTCCGCAAGAACCTGCGCCTGCCCGGCCTGGCCTACGCCATCGACACCGCCGGTGACGTCTACGTCACCGGCCGCCTGCCCGCGGACGGGGTCGACGCGGCATACCTCGACCAGCTCCTCGGCGCGCTGCTGGGCGCCGCCGACACGCACTTCAACGAGCTGCTCGCGATCGGGTTCCGCACGAGCATGCAGAAGGAGTGGGACTGGCGGGTGTCGCGCGGGGAGTCGCTGCGCAACCTCGAAGCGTTCCGGCACCTCCTCGACGGTCGGTCGGCGGCGGACGCCCCAACGTCCTGAGACGGCCCTGAGACGCCCCTGAGACGGCCCTGAGACGGCCCCTGCGCGGTGCCGCGCACGGTCACTACGCTGGACCCATGGCATACACCCTCATCCTGCTGCGCCACGGGCACTCCGACTGGAACGCCAAGAACCTCTTCACCGGCTGGGTCGACGTCGACCTCAACGACCAGGGTCGCGACGAAGCGGTCGCAGGCGGAAAGTTGTTGAAGGACAAGGGAGTTCTGCCGACCGTCGTGCACACGTCGGTGCTGCGCCGGGCGATCACCACGGCCAACCTGGCGCTCGACGCCGCCGACCGCCACTGGATCCCGGTGCGCCGTGACTGGCGGCTCAACGAGCGCCACTACGGCGCGCTCCAGGGCCTGGACAAGGCGGCTACCCGTGAGAAGTACGGCGACGAGCAGTTCATGCTGTGGCGCCGCTCGTTCGACACCCCGCCTCCGCCGATCGAGGTGGGTTCGGAGTTCGACCAGTCGGGCGACCCCCGCTACGCCGGTGTCGAGGTCCCCCGCACGGAGTGCCTCAAGGACGTCATCGCGCGGATGATGCCGTACTGGGAGGGCGCCATCCAGGACGACCTGCGGGCCGGTGAGACGGTGCTCGTCACCGCCCACGGCAACAGCCTGCGCGCCCTGGTCAAGCACCTGGACCAGATCAGCGACGAGGACATCGCCGGCCTGAACATCCCGACCGGCCAGCCGTTGGTCTACACCCTCGGCGAGGACTTCATGCCGACCAAGCCGGCCGAGTACCTCGACCCGGAGGCGGCCGCCGAGGCAGCCGCCGCTGTCGCCAACCAGGGCCGCTAGGGCTGGCCGCCCTCCATCCAGGAGTTAGAGGCGGGGAGCTCGACCGGCCAGCGCCCGCTCTCTGCACCTGAGCGGTCGTACGTGACCACCTCGTAGGGGGTGGCGCCCTCGGCGGGCATCGGGGTCGTCAGCACTGCTGAGCCGTTGCGTACGGTGACGAGGTCGCTGGGCGGGTAGATCGTCGGTGCGGCCGAGACCAGCCGCACGGTGGACGCGTCGGGCGCGAACACCTGGTAGGACATGCGGCCGGTCTTCTGGTCGGGGCCCTGGATGGTGAACGGCCGTCGTTCCGCCGTGGCGGCGGCGATGGGCACCGAGGTCGCGAGCTCGCTGGCGCTGCCGGTTCCTGCGGGGGTGCTGCTGACCAGCAGCGCGCTGCGCAGGACCTGGCCGCCGGGGAGTGTCGCGTCCACGACGAGTAGCCGGTGAGTCTGCTTGTCCCCGGTGCCGTCGGTGATGCCCGCGCGTCCAGCCACCGTGGCATCGGCGGGTCCGAAGTACCGCGTCGTGGTCGTGACATCGGAGGCGTCGATCCCCAGGTTCGTGGCGACGGTCTCGCCCATCGCCAGCTCCGCCTTGACCCTGAAGTCGTCCGGTGCGCAGTTGAAGCAGATCGTGCCCTTGCCCTCCGGGGCCCTGGTCGGCGTCCCCGTCAGCAGGACGGGTGAGCCGGTCCCGCTGCCGTCCTTCACCCGGGTCAAGGACGGCGGGGAGCCCTTGAGCACTGCCGAGTAGACCCCGTCGGTGGTCCGGACCGGGGCGAAGGCCTCGCGGGTGACGGTGCCGTCGAGGGCGATCTGGACGGTCCGCGAGACGGAGAGTTCGGCCGGTCCCGGGGTCGTGAGCACCACGAGGCGGGAGTCGTCGTCGCTGTTCTCCCGCACGGTGACCAGTCCGCCATCCTCGACCTCGGCCTCCGACACCCGGCGCAGCTCGTCGACGGTCGCGCCCAGGCGCCCGCTGTACATGGTGAGCCCCGCACTGGTGCTGTCCGTGTACGGGGTCCAGGCGACGACGACACGGGTCCGGTCCAGGTCGGCGGCGAAGAGGATGTTCGTGGCGCCGAACCGGGCGCCCACCGCGTCCAGGAAGGCCTTGTCGGTGGACAGGGAGCCGCGGGTCGGCCAGGTCGTGTACGAGTGCCAGCGTGGGTCGTTCGGGCCGGGCACGATGACCTGGGTGCGCTTGGCCGGCAGCGTCGACCGGTGGTCCCCTTGGCTCAGGCCGGGCACGAGGACCGCGACGGCGGCAACGGCTGCCACGGCACCGATCGCTGCGCCGCGGCGGCGTCGGCGGCTCGTGACGACGGCGCCCGTGACCCGCTCGTAGGGGTCGAACGCGGGTCCGTCGAGCTCGTCGGCACGGGCCGCCAGGGCGTCGCGGAGCTGGGTCTCGAGGCTCATGACAGGCTCCTCTCGGGGGCGCCGTTGGTCTGTTGGAGCACGGTGCGGAGGCGGTCGAGGCCGCGGGAAGCCTGGCTCTTCACCGAGCCGAGCGACATGCCGAGCGCGTCGGCCGTGGCCGCCTCGGAGAGGTCGTCGAAGTAGCGCAGCACGACCACGGCGCGCATCCGTGGAGGAAGGGCGAGCACCGCCCGGGCGACCTCGTCGCGGGTGTCGTACGCGGCATACGCGTCGCCGGTGGCCCGGTCCGCGTGGGTGGGGACCTCGCCGAGGGTCTCGGCGACCCGGCGGCGACGCCACCAGGAGGCGGACTCGTTCGCCAGTGCGGCGCGGGTGTAGGCGTAGGGGCCACCCGAGGTCTCGTCGCGGGAGATGTGGTCCCACCGGCGGTGCACCTTGACCAGCACCTGCTGCACGAGGTCCTCTGCCCGCCCCTGGTCGCCGGTGAGCAGGTAGGCCGTCCGGACCAGGGCGTTCCAGCGCGCCTGCACGAAGCGGCGGAACTCCTCCTCGCCTCCTGCGTCCACGTCCCACCCCTGCCTGCCCCGGCCGACCTGGCGTCGGCACCCACCCCCTAGACGCGGGTCAGCATGCCGCAGGTTGAGAGCGGTGGGAGATATTTCGGACGACTCACCCCGACACGCAGGCAAAGCGGGGGTTGTTCGGCAAGACCGGGTCGTGCAAGTCCCGTGTCCCCGAACAACCCCCGCTTTGCCGTGTCGCCGTGTCGCGGTGAGGCGGTCGCCGTGTCGCCGTGTCGCGGTGAGGCGGTTGCGCTGTGTCGCGGGTGGTGCGGTGGACCTACAGCGTGGGGCTGTGGTCCTCCTGCTCCTCGTGGTCCTCGGCGACGTCCCACTCGCCGGTGACGAGGTAGACGACCCGGTGGGCCACCGAGACGGCGTGGTCGGCGAACCGCTCGTAGTAGCGACCGACCAGCGTCATGTCGACGGCCGCCTCGGTGCCGTGCTTCCACGTCCCGTCGATGAGGTGGCTGAACAGCGTGCGGTGCAGCTCGTCCATCGCGTCGTCGTCGCGCTCGAGCGTCTTGGCGTCCTCGACGTCCTTGGCCGCGATGACCTGGCCGCACTTGGCGACGATGCGCTCGGCGACCTGGCCCATCTGCAGGATGGTCGCCCGGATGTCCGCGGGCACGGCCGACTCGGGGTACCGCAGCCGTGCGACCTTGGCGACGTGGCGGGCGAGGTCGCCCATCCGCTCGAGGTCGGCACTCATGCGCATGGAGGTGACCACCATGCGAAGGTCCGTGGCGACCGGCTGCTGCCGGGCCAGGAGGTCGATGGAGAGGGCGTCGAGCCCCTCACGCATGCGGTCGAGCTCCTTGTCGGCCTGGATGACCGACTCGGCGAGCTGGATGTCGGCGTCGAGGAGGGCGGTCGTGGCCCGGGACATGGCCGACCCCGCCAGGCGGGTCATCTCGACGAGCTGGTCGGAGATGGTGTCGAGGTCCTCGTGAAAAGCGTCGCGCATTACTTCCCTAGCGTGAGTGCGGTGGAGCGTGCGAGCCGAGGCTCCCACGGGGCAGTGAACGGTCGGATGACCTCAGGTGAACATCTGGGGGTCCCGTGCGGGCCGGTCCTGATTCCGGACCGGACCGGTATGGCGCGCACCGTACATTGGGATCGTGGATGCGACCACTGCCGCCGTGCTGGCCGGGTTCGCCGGGCTGCTCACCGGTGCCCTGGCCGTCATCGCCGTGCGCTACTCCGAGCGCCAGCAGACGCAGCTGCCGGACTCGACGCCCTTGGCCACCTCGCTGCCGCCGGGTGTGGGCGACGTCCTCGCGGTGCTGCGGTCGAGCGCCATCGTCGTCGACTCGGCGGACGCCGTCACCAAGATGTCGCCGGCGGCCGTCGCCTACGGCCTGGTGCGGGACGGGGAGCTCGTCCACGCCGAGCTGCGGCACCTCGCCCGGCAGGTCCGCCGCGACGGGGTGATCCGCGAGTCGCAGCTCGAGCTGTCACGTGGTCCGCTCGGCCAGGGCCGGTCCATCATGCAGGCGCGGGTCGCCCCGCTCGGCAGCAGCCACGTGCTGCTCCTCGTCGAGGACCACACCCAGGCCAGGCGCGTCGAGGAGGTCCGCCGGGACTTCGTCGCCAACGTCAGCCACGAGCTCAAGACCCCCGTCGGCGGCATCGGCCTGCTCGCCGAGGCGATCCTCGACGCGAAGGACGACCCGGTCGCGGTCGAGCGGTTCGCCGGCCGCATGCAGGTCGAGAGCCACCGCCTCGCCCAGCTGGTCAAGGAGATCGTGGACCTGTCGCGCCTGCAGGTCGCCGACACGCTGCACGAGCCGCGCCTCGTCGACGTGACCGCTGCGGTGCACGAGGCCATCGACTACTCGCGGGTCGGCTCCGACGCCAAGCAGATCGAGATCGCCGAGGCGTGCGCGCCCGACCTCAAGGTGTTCGGCGACGAGGACCTGCTCGTCACCGCCGTCCGCAACCTGATCGGCAACGCCGTCGCCTACTCGGGCAACGGGACTCGCGTCGCGGTCGGCGGTCGCCTCAACGGCGACATGGTCGAGATCACCGTGACCGACCAGGGCCAGGGCATCCCGCAGGCCGAGCAGGCGCGCATCTTCGAGCGGTTCTACCGCGTCGACGGCGCGCGCTCGCGCGCCACGGGTGGCACCGGCCTCGGCCTGGCCATCGTCAAGCACATCTGCGCCAACCACGGTGGCGACGTCACCGTGTGGAGCGAGGAGGGCCGTGGATCCACGTTCACGATCCGCCTCCCCGCCGCCGCCGACCGCTCCGGCGGCCGGATCGACCCTGCTTTCCCCACAGCCGCACCGTCCCAAGGAGACCCCCGCGCATGACCCGAATCCTGGTCGTCGAGGACGAGGTGTCGTTCTCCGACCCCTTGTCCTACCTGCTGCGCAAGGAGGGCTACGAGGTGGCCGTCGCCGAGACCGGACCGGAAGCCCTCGAGGACTTCGACCGGTCGGGTGCCGACCTCGTCCTGCTCGACCTCATGCTGCCCGGCCTGTCCGGGACCGAGGTGTGCCGTGCGCTGCGCCAACGGTCCAACGTGCCCGTGATCATGCTGACCGCCAAGGACAGCGAGATCGACAAGGTCGTGGGCCTCGAGATCGGCGCCGACGACTACGTCACCAAGCCGTACTCGTCCCGCGAGCTGCTGGCCCGGATCAAGGCCGTGCTGCGACGGCTGTCCGAGCCCGAGGACCTGGTCCCGGCGACCATCGAGGCGGGCCCGGTCCGCATGGACGTCGAGCGCCACATCGTCACCGTCTCCGGCGAGACGACGCAGCTGCCGCTCAAGGAGTTCGAGCTGCTGGAGATGTTGCTGCGCAACACCGGTCGTGTGCTCACGCGGATGCAGCTCATCGACCGGGTGTGGGGCAGCGACTACGTCGGCGACACCAAGACGCTGGACGTCCACGTGAAGCGGCTGCGCGCCAAGATCGAGCCCGACCCGGCCGACCCGCGCTTCATCGTCACCGTGCGCGGGCTCGGCTACAAGTTCGAGTCCGACTAAGACGTATGGCGCGGAGTCGGCTCCGCGCCATACCCCCGTGGCCGGGGGAGGTCAGGGGGTGGCGGTCGTCGTGGTCGCGGACGGTGCCGGGGTGGGCGCGAGCGTCGCGTAGTAACCGGAGGGGGGCAGCACCGGAACCGTCACGACCGCAGCCGGGGCCGTCGGCGACTGGACCGTGAGCTGGACGACGTCGCCGGGGCTCACGGGCACCGAGGGCAGCTGCACCTGGGTGGTGTCGGACAGCCTGGCCTCGGAGTGTGCGGCGGACTGGGCGAACACCGGCTTGGCCTGCGGGAGGGCGAACGCGAGGCGCTGGGAGTCGCCGCTGGTGTTGGACACCGAGGCCGACAGCACGCCGGGCTGGTCCTTGCCTGAGCTGATCACCACGAGGTCGCGCAGCTGGACGCTGCCGAGGTCGACGGCCACGCCGTCGGCCGGTGCGTAGGCCTGGTCGGTCTGGATCGGCGACTGGGTCTGGCACGCGGACAGGGCCAGCGCGGCACCGAGCACGGCCACCGGAACGAGTCGACGCAGGGGCGAGGGGCGGCCTGCGGAGCGGGCGGCCAGCGGGGTTCGGCGCATCACGGGGACAGCCTACCGGGCCTCGTGCCGACGGTGCGCACCCGTGCGCGTTGCACGGAAGAGTGCATCCTGTCAAGACCGAAATCATTGCCCCATAAGGCATTTCCATGCCCCTGACCAGCGCAAACGTGAACCGGACTGCTTTCCCGTCCCCGGCGTGGCGTGATATTCTGAGGGTCGCGAAAGGGGAAAACAGCACATGGTTTTCAAGGTCGGCGAGACGGTCGTGTACCCCCACCACGGGGCTGCACTGATCGAAGAAATCAACACCCGCACGATCAAGGGCGAGGAGAAGATCTACCTCAAGCTCAAGGTGGCCCAAGGCGACCTGACGATCGAGGTTCCTGCAGAGAACTGCGAGGACATCGGTGTGCGTGACGTCGTCGGACAGGAGGGCCTGGACAAGGTCTTCGCGGTCCTGCGCGCTCCCCACACCGAGGAGCCGACCAACTGGTCGCGCCGCTACAAGGCCAACCTCGAGAAGCTCGCCTCCGGCGATGTCATCAAGGTGGCCGAGGTCGTTCGCGACCTGTGGCGTCGGGACAAGGACCGTGGCCTGTCGGCCGGCGAGAAGCGCATGCTCGCCAAGGCACGTCAGATCCTCGTCTCCGAGCTGGCTCTGGCCGAGAAGACGAACGAGGACAAGGCTGAGGCCATCCTCGACGAGGTTCTCGCGTCCTGAGCGCCGCCGTCGTCCTCGTGGCCGGTGGCCAGGGGACCCGGCTCGGGGCTGCCCAGCCCAAGGCGTTCGTCGACCTCGACGGAACGTCACTGCTCGAGCACGCCGTGACTCGAGCGCTCGGGGCACCTGAGGTGTCCCACGTCGTCATCGTCGCGCCCGTCTCCCACCTCAGGGAGGCGGGCGCGATCGCGTCCCGGAGCAGTCGCCCGCAGGATGTCCAGGTCGTCAGGGGTGGGGCCGAGCGCACGGACTCGGTTGCGGCGGGGATGCGCGCCCTGCGCCCGGACGACGGGATCGTGCTCGTCCACGACGCCGCGCGCTGCCTCGCGCCGTCGTCGTTGTTCAGCAGACTGGTCCACGAGGTGCGCTCCGGCCACCCGGCGGTCGTGCCGGGTCTGCCGGTGACGGACACCATCAAGCAGGTCGACGACGACGGTGTCGTCGTGGCGACGCCCGATAGGTCGCGCCTGCGCGCAGTCCAGACGCCGCAGGCGTTCCTGCGCGAGGTCCTCGAGCACGCGCACGCCTCGGGCGCCCACGCGACCGACGACGCCGCGCTGGTCGAAGCCGTGGGCGGTCACGTGCGGGTCGTCGAGGGGCACCGGCTCGCGTTCAAGGTGACGACCCCCGACGACCTCGCCACCGCGCGGCGCCACCTCGATGACGCCTGACGCCTGACCCCCAGACCTCTGGCGAGGGATCAGCGCGTGAGCGCCGCGACCACCTCGTCCCACGTCGCCACGGGGGCGGTCGGTGCGGGAGCGTGCAGGGTGCTCATCCAGCCGTCGAGCAGACGACCCCGCTCGACGAGCAGGTCCGGCACGAACGTCGGCACCGGGAACCCCGCCCGCCACACCGCCTTGGCGCTGCCCCAGTTGCCGGCGTGCGCCTCCCAGCGCACCGTGCGGAAGGCGAGCTCCCCGAAGGCGTGCGCCACCACCATGCGGACGCTCTCCGACATCACACCCCGCCCGCGGAAGCCCTGGTGGGTGGCGAAGCCCAGTGACCCGGCCCCGGCGTCGACCGCCAGGATCCGCAGGTCGATCGACGCGGCATACCGGCCGTCCACCTCCACGGCCCAGCAGATCTGGTCCGGCGACGGGGCGGTGAACTCCGTGACGTAGTCGACGGCCATCTCGCGGGTGTACTCGAGCGGCACGGTGGTGAACCGGCGCGAGAGCGGGTCGACCGCGCGCTCCAGGACGCCCTCGGCGTCGGACTCGCGGTGGGGGCGCAGGGTGACCAGGTCGCCGGTGAGGACGGGGATCGGCAGCGGTTCGCTCATGCGCGGCAACGCTAACGGGCAGGCAGGGAGGGGCTCACCCGATTTTGCCCGCGCGGCGGTGGTTGGATGGCGCCATGGTGCCCACCGGTATGCCGCGCACGGGGATCGGCGTGGACGTCCACGCCTTCTCGACCGACCCGACCCGCGAGCTGTGGGTGGCCGGCCTGCACTGGCCGGGGGTGGGCCTGGCCGGGCACTCCGACGCCGACGTGGCCTGCCACGCCGCCTGCGACGCCCTGTTCTCGGCCGCGGGGATCGGTGACCTCGGCCTGCACTTCGGCACCGACCGCCCGGAGTGGGACGGCGCGGCCGGCCGCACCCTGCTCGCCGAGGCCGCTCGGCTGGTGCGGGAGGCCGGGTTCGAGATCGGCAACATCGGCGTCCAGGTCATCGGCACCACCCCGAAGATCGGCACGCAGCGCCACCTCGCCGAGCAGGTGATGTCGGCGGCGGTCGATGCCCCCGTGTCGGTCAGCGGCACCACGACCGACGGGTTGGGCCTCACCGGCCGCGGCGAGGGCCTCGCCGCCATCGCGACCGCGCTGGTCTACTCCTCGTCCTGAGGCCAGTCGGTCGCAGGGGCGGCTGTCCGCTCCGAGCGGCCGCTGACCACGGCCGCGACGAGCAGCCCCAGGCCGACCAGCTGCATCGTTGCGGCCAGCATCCCCAGTGCGTTGATGAGCAGGCTCCCACCCACCAGCATCCGGCCCGTTGTCATGATCGAACCACTGATCGTGAGGTTGGTCAGGACACCCAGCAGGAGGAGTCCGAATCCGGCCGCGCCCAGGTGTGCCCATCCGGCGTCGGGCTGCATCCTGCGGCCGACGACGACCACTCCGACCACCAGCACCATGGCGTTGAGCACGCCCGGTAGCAGCGCGAACGCTACTGCCGTGTGCGTGAATCCGTTCATGCGGTTTCCCCCTCATGTCGTGGCGGTCACGGTACCCCGACGGGCTCGGGCCCGGACCGCGTTCGCGGTCCGGGCCCGAGGTGGCTGTCGTGCGTCGGTGCTAGTGGCGACCGGGTCGGTCGTCGTCGCGCCCGTCGCGCCCGTCGTGCCGTCCACCGACGGCCACGGCCTGCGCGAGGTCGGAGACCTTGGCGTCACGCGGCGACAGCGGTGCCAGGCCCCACGCGTGCTCGATCGTGGCGAGGATCGACGTGGTGTCGTAGCTCGCGTGGCTGACGCCCGAGTGCTTCATGCCGGCCGACAGCACCAGGGCGGGGACCCGGGTGCCGGGGCCCCACGCGTCGGCCTTCGGCGGCGCGACGTGGTCGTAGGACCCGCCGAACTCGTCGTAGGTCACGACCACGAGGGTCTTGTCGGCCTGCGGTCCGCTGGTGATGGTCTTCAGCAGGTCGACGAGGTGGTCGCTCCCCGTGTGCTCGCTGGCGTACCCGGGGTGCTCGTTCTCGGAGCCGTAGGGCTTGACGAAGCTGACCTGGGGGAGCGTGCCGTTCTTCGCGGCGGCCAGGAACTTGTCCTCGTCCTGCAGGTGGGAACGTCCCGGGGCGCCGGCCGCATAGTTCGCGAAGTAGTTGAACGGCTGGTGGTGGTACTGGAAGTTGGCACCCGGGTGCCCGGCGACGGCGTCGTCCCAGCCCCCGGCATACCAGTTCCAGCTCACGCCCTTGGCGCTGAGGCGGTCGCCGATGTTGGGGTACTTCGCGTCGTCGATGAGCGGGATCTTGGCGCCGCTGCCCGAGGGCGTCGAGGACGGCTGCACCGTGTTGACTGCGTAGTCGCCACAGGCGGCGACGGGGTCATTGCCCCCGGCGGCGCACTTCTGGGTGAGCTGACCGTCGACCACTGCGCTCGTCGGCGTGTACAGCGGGTACGTGTTCACCATCCCGTTGCGGTCCAGCACCGAGCTCTTCGCACCGAGAGCCCCGCCGGAGGTGTCCAGCGGTGCGCGGGCGGAGATGAGGAACTGGTGGTTGAGGAACGAGCCACCGAAGGCGCCCTGGAAGAAGTGGTCGGCCAGGACGTAGTTGGGGGCGTCGTGCGAGTGGAGGTACTGGTAGATCGGCAGGGCCTTGGTGTCGTACCGCCCCATCGTCAGGCCGACCGCGTCCGACCCGGTGACGTAGCGGTCCTGCTTGCCACCGTCGAGCTGGTACTGCTCCTGGTAGAAGCGGTGCACCTGGTCGCGGGTGCAGCCACCGGGCAGCCCGCTGCCCTTCGCGACACCGTTGGGGGCGAAGACGCCCTCGGGCGCGCAGGTGGTGTCGGACGGCTTGATGTAGTCGTCAATGGTGAAGGCCTTGTTGGCGAAGTTGCTCGCCGCGACGCCGTGACCGGCGTCCTGGCAGGTGTTCGGCTGCGGGGGCGTGGTCAGGTTGACGTCGTCCTGCAACAGGCATCCGTATGCCGTGCCGTCCTGGGCGACCTGCGTCACCGCGGGCGCGGTGGCACCGTCCACGCGGTCGCCGCCGACGCGGCCCCACGAGCCGTAGAGGTTGTCGAACGAGTGGTTCTCCTCGTAGATGACGACGAGGTTGGTGTAGCCGCCGGGCAGGGCTCCGGGCCGGGCGTGGTGCCCCGAGTGGTCGGGGCCTGCCCCGGTCGGGCTCGAGGCGAGGGCGGTGCCGGGTACTGCGAGCGCAGCGGCGCCGAGCAGCGCTGCGCCGAGGACGGCGGTGGTGCGTCTGGTCACGTGGATCCTCCTGGGTGCGGGTGCGCGGTCGGCGCACCAGGACCAACCTGCTCGAACCACCCCGAGCCACCCATGACGGATGTCACGGGTGGTGGTGAACTCTGGGCGAAGGGGGTGCGGCGATCCGCCGCTGCGCAGGACCGTCTTCCAGCCCGTCGATCCACGGGAGCTGCGGTCAGCCGAGCGACACGCCCACCCGTGACAGGGGCAACCGCAGGCGCACCCGGGTGCCGCCCTCGGCGCGGGGTCCGACCTCGAACGAGGCCCCGGCCACCTGGGCACGGTCGCGCATGCCCGAGAGGCCGAGGTGCCCCGGGCGGTCGCGGTCCTCGTCCTCCCCGATGCCGCGTCCGTCGTCGTCGACGGTGACGACGGCATCGCCGTCCGAGACGGCGAGCTCGACCACGACGGTGGTGGCCCCGGCGTGCTTGCGCGCGTTCACCAGCGCCTCCTTGACCACCCGGTGGATGGTGACCCGCTCCGCCTCGGGGACGGGCAGGTCGGACTCCCCGGCCACCCGGACCTCGACGTCGCTGCCGGCGAAGATGAAGGCGGCGGCATCCTGCACGGCCTCGGCCAGGCTCAGCCCGTCGGGCAGCGACTCGAGGTCGAACAGCAGGTTGCGCAGGCGTTCGGTGGCGGTCGAGACGATCTCCTGGAGGGTCTCGACGTCGTTCGTCAGGGACGGCGCCTCGGCAGCGAGGTGCCGCCGCAGCAGGCCCAGGCGCAGGGCCACCGCGGCAAGCGCCTGGACCGGGTCGTCGTGGACGTCGTCGGCGATGCGGGCGCGCTCGTCCTCCTGGGCCTGGACGAGCCGCTGGAGCAGGCGGGCCCGCTGCTCGGCCAGGTCGTGCAGCGCCCGTTCGTTGCGGCGGCGCTCGCTGACGTCCCGCTGGATGGTCGCCACGACCACGCCGTCGGCATCGGTGTCGTCGTGGACGACGAAGGTCGAGACCTCCACGGGCACGTTCGGGCGGCCGTCGACGGGCACGACCTCGGCCTCACCGGTGAACTGTCGACGGCGCAGGAGCTCGGGCCAGCGCCGGTCGAAGGTGGTCGCCCCGACTCCCGGCACGACCTCGGAGACGTGCAGGCTCGTCACGTCGAAGTCGCCCGGGAGCCCGAGCATCCGTCGCCCGGCAGGGTTGAGGTACATCAGCTGACCCCCCGCCCCGGCCATGCCGATCAGCTCGCCCGAGGCGTCGACGAGGGACTTGAAGAGGTTGAGGTCCACGGTGGCGACACCGACGACGCGGTGGGCCTCGACCTGCACCGAGCGCACGGTGAGCACGCCCCGTGTGACGGCGAGGACGCCGCCGACCGCGTAGCAGGCCAGTGCGGGTCCGACAGCCGGGATGAGCAGACCAGAGAGACTGAGCATGGCGATGACGATCGCGACGAGGACGGCGGGCACGACCACCGCCGACGTGAGGTCGGCGGCAGGGAGGTCACCTCGGCGCCGGACCGGCTGGGGTGTCGCCCGGGACGTCCCCACGGAAGGCCCGACCGCGGTTGCCACCAGGATCGTGCCCACCAGCGAGAGCGAGGCCACCCAGGTCCCCGGCCGCCACGCCCCCTGGGCCAGCAGGACGAAGTAGCTCACGTCGACCGCGACCACGGCCAGGACTCCCCCCAGCAGCACCAGGTCGGAACGGGCCACCCGGGAGCGGGTCGTCGTGAGGAAGGCGGCACCGGCCATGAGGAGCGCGACGTCGAGGGCCGGGTAGACGATGTTCATGACGACCGCCGAGGTGGGCACCCCGTCGGCGGTGAGGGTCCGCAGGGGGCCGTCGAGTGCGTGCGCGGCGAGACCGAGGGCGACCAGCGCCGCACTGACGCCGTCCAGCACGATCAGCGACCCGCGCCGTCGCGACAGGTCGCTCAGCCTGAGCGCCAGGGCCGCGAACAGGGTGAGCGACGAGGCGACCCAGGCGGCATCCGCCCAGGACGGGTACGAGGGGGTGCGGCCCAGGCTGAGGGCCGTCAGCGAGACGTCGAAGCCGACCGCCCGCAGCACGAGGAACGCCACGACGAGCCAGACCGCCGCACCGGTCGTGCGCCGGTGCCGCGCGCCGACGAGCCCGAGCAGGGCGACGACGGTGTAGGCACCGCCCTGCAGGAGTCCGTCGAAGCGCTCGTCGAAACCCGGGCGTGGCCGGACGCCGGGGAGGGTCCAGACGGCGTAGGCCACGACCAGCAGCACGGCGAGCAGCAGCAGCGCGCGGTACGCGGCCGCGGTCGGCCTGGTGCCGGTCTCGCTCGTGGTGCTCATGCTCGACCCCCTCGCCGGGCAGGGCGCGAACGCCTGTGCGTGGCACCCTACGCTCCCGGAACCGGGTCAGGGGCGGGTCAGCCCAGTTCGGGGGGCTGCTCGTGGTTCGGCTCGTGGAGCCCGCGCCGGTAGCCTTGCGCCCGTGAGTCTTCGCCTGTACGACACCGCCGCGCGCCAGCTGCGCGACTTCACCCCCCTTGTGCCCGGCAAGGTGGGGATCTACATCTGTGGGCTCACGACCCAGAGCCAGCCGCACATCGGGCACGTCCGCTTCGCCGTCGCCTTCGACGTCCTGCGCCGGTGGCTCGAGGGCCGTCATGGCTACGACGTCTCGCTCGTGCGGAACGTCACCGACATCGACGACAAGATCCTCGCCAAGTCGGCCGACGCGGGTGAGGAGTGGTTCGCCCTCTCCTACCGCAACGAGGTCGCCACGGCTGCCGCCCTCGCGTCGCTCGGTGTGCTGCCCCCGACCTACGAGCCGCGCGCGACCGGTCACATCACCGAGATGGTCGAGCTGATGGAGACCCTGGTCGAGAAGGGGCACGCCTACGCTGCCACGGACGGCAGCGGCGACGTCTACTTCGACGTCAAGAGCTTCCCGGAGTACGGCTCGCTGACCCACCAGAAGATCGAGGACATGGAAGCGGCGCAGGACGCCGACCCGCGCGGCAAGCGCGACCCCCGTGACTTCGCGCTCTGGAAGGGACGCAAGGAGTCCGAACCCGCGACCGCCTCGTGGCCCACCCCCTTCGGCGTCGGCCGTCCCGGCTGGCACCTCGAGTGCTCGGCGATGGCGCGCAAGTACCTCGGCGACGCGTTCGACATCCACGGCGGCGGCGTCGACCTGCGCTTCCCGCACCACGAGAACGAGCAGGCGCAGTCGCACGCTGCGGGTCTGGGCTTCGCCAACTTCTGGCTGCACAACGCCTGGGTCACCCTCGGTGGCGAGAAGATGAGCAAGTCGCTCGGCAACAGCCTGGTCGTCTCCGAGGTCACCAAGGTCGCCCGCCCGCTGGCCCTGCGGTACTACCTCACCGCCGCCCACTACCGCTCCACCATCGACTTCTACGAGGGCTCGCTGCGCGAGGCCGAGGCCACGGTCGAGCGCATCGAGGGCTTCCTCACCCGCGCCCTGCGGTCGCTGCCCGACGGGACCTCCACCACGCCCGACCTGGGCGCCGTCCCCGAGGCGTATGCCGCCGCGATGGACGACGACCTCAACGTCAGTGGGGCCCTGGCCGTGGTGCACGACACCGTGCGGGCCGGCAACACCGCGCTCGACGACGGTGACGAGGAGGCGGTCGCAGCAGCGTTCGCCTCGGTCGTCGTCATGACCGACCTGTTGGGCGTCAACCCGCTCGACCCGCAGTGGGGGACCGACACCACGTCGGGCTCCGGCGACGCACAGGGCGCCCTCGACGCCCTCGTGCAGGTGCAGCTCGAGGCCCGCGCCGCGGCCCGGGCCGCCCGCGACTTCGCCACGGCGGACGCGATCCGCGACCAGCTCGGTCTGGCCGGCATCGTCATCGAGGACACCGCGTCGGGAGCGAACTGGTCGCTGGCCCGTCGGGACAACGAAGAGACAGGCAGCATCTGATGGCAGGCAACTCCCAGCGCCGTGGCGCGATCCGCAAGGGCGCGTCGAAGAAGGGGTCGTCGATCGGTTCCGGCGGTCAGCGTCGTCGTGGCCTCGAGGGCAAGGGCCCGACGCCCCGGGCGGAGGACCGCCCCAACCACAAGGCGCACAAGATGGCCAAGGCCGCGGCGAAGAGCGGCGGACCCTCGGGTCCGCGAGGCTCCGGCGGCTCCGGCCAGCGCAGTGGCGGCTCCCGTCGCGGTGGCAAGGCATCCAGCGAGATCGTCGCCGGTCGCAACTCCGTGGTCGAGGCGCTGCGCGCCGACATCCCGGTCACCACGATGTACGTCGCCGGACGGATCGACGCGGACGACCGTGTCCGTGAGGCTCTGAAGATGGCCACCACCAAGGGGATCGCGATCCTCGAGACGCCCCGCGGCGAGCTCGACCGGATCACCGACGGCGCCGTCCACCAGGGCCTCGCCCTCCAGGTGCCGCCCTACGAGTACGCGCACCCGCAGGACTTCATCGACCCGCAGGTGCCCGGCATCCCGCTCGTCGTCGCGCTCGACGGCATCACCGACCCGCGCAACCTCGGCGCGATCATCCGGTCGGTCGCCGCCTTCGGCGGCCACGGTGTCGTGGTCCCCGAGCGTCGCTCGGTGGGCATGACCGCGAGCGCGTGGAAGACCTCGGCCGGCGCCGCTGCGCGCGTCCCGGTCGCGTTGGCCTCCAACCTGACCCGTGCGCTCGAGGAGTACCGCAAGGCGGGCTTCTTCATCCTCGGGCTCGACATGGACGGTGACGTCGAGCTGCCCGGCCTGGCGCTCGCGACCGAGCCGATCGTCATCGTCGTGGGCTCCGAGGGCAAGGGGCTGTCCCGGCTCGTCAGCGAGACCTGCGACCAGATCGTGTCGATCCCCATGTCATCGACGACCGAGTCGCTCAACGCCGGCATCGCCGCCGGGGTGACGCTCTACGAGGTGGCCCGACGGCGCGCGGAGGCCAAGAACGCCTGACGGCGCAAATCCGCCCAAGTCGGGAGGGCGTCCGCTAGCGTTCGCGGCATCGTCGTGTCCAAGGGGGAGCGGCGGCCAGAACGCGAAGGGATCGCACCATGTCTGAGTACGGCACACCTCCGCCGCCTCCGGGACCCGAGGGCGGCAGCTACGGGCAGATGCCCCAGATGGACCCGAGCCAGGCCCCATCCGCGGCGCCGGTCACGCGCCCCCCGGCGATGGACCAGGCCGTCCTGCTCATGAAGGTCGGCGCCGGGCTGAGCCTGCTGGGCCTGCTCCTGTCGCTCTTCATGCGCGACGCCATCCGTCAGGCCGTCGAGAAGTCGAACAACGGCAGCCTGACGGCGTCCCAGGTCGACACCGCCGTCACGGTCGGCACCGCGACCGGGATCGTCTTCGGCCTCGTGGGCGTCGGTCTGTGGCTGTGGATGGCCTCGGCCAACGGCAAGGGGAAGTCCTGGGCGCGCATCGTCGCGACGGTCTTCTTCGCGATCAGCGTCCTCGGCCTGCTCAGCACCCTCGTCCAGGCCGGACCGCTGCTGAGCAAGCTGATCAACGTGGTGTCCGTGCTGCTCGGCGCCTACATCATCGTGCTGCTGTACAAGAAGGAGTCCTCGGAGTTCTACCAGGCCTCCTCGGCGCCGCGGGCCTGACCCGGCTCTCCGCGGCATACGCACAGAGGGCGGTGACCACCCGGGTGGTCACCGCCCTCCGTCGTCGGGCCCCTCTGCTCCGGCGGCCTCTCCGGGCCTCGGCATCCGGACCACGACGGTGCCGATCACCTTGTCGGCGAACGTCTGGCGCTTGTCGTCCCACAGCGGCCACAGGTAGCCGATGTTGGCGCCGAGGCCGTCGAGGGTGTGGCACAGCTCGCGCACGAACGCCATCCCCGCCCCGACGGGCTGGCCCGTGCGTTCCTCCACGAGGCGCAGACCCAGGGCCGTCTTGCCCAGGCTCTGACCCGTGCGGCCCTGCCGGAACGTCCGGTTCCAGAGCTGGATCGCCAGCACCGCCACGAGGCCGAGCAGGGCCAGCACGCCGCCGAGGACCATCAGGCCCGTGTCGACCTGGCTGGTCGTCTGTGTGGCGGGGTCGAAGACCGACTCGGTCCTCGCAACACCCGCCGAGAAGGACACCACGCCGGCGACGCACAGCAGCAGCCCCGAGAGCGCCACCAGGCTGTCGATGAGGGAGGCGGCCACCCGGCTGCCCCAGTCGGCGAGCGGCCCCCACGGCCCGTCGACCCCGGGTGCCGTCAGTGCGGCATACCTGGCCATCCCGTATGGCGCGGGCCAGCCCCGGCCCACCAGCCCGCCACGGCGCTCGGGGTGCGGTGGCTGTGCCTGGTCGGTCATCGAGGTCCCCTCGGGATGGTGCGCGGCCGCCGTCGAACCGTCGCCGACGGGCTCACGCTACTGGGGAAGGGGCTCGCCCACCGGCGGGACGAGCGCCGTTCCGGGAGCCCCGACGGGCGCGGCGTGCGCGACGACGGTCCCGACGATCTTGTCGGCGAAGGTCTGCTTCCGGCTGTCCCAGAGGGGCCAGAGGTAGCCGAGGTAGAAGAGGCCGTCGACGATGTGGACGATGTCGCGGACGAAGGCGGTGCCTGCGCCGACGGGCGTGCCGGTCTGGGCGCTGACGAGGTAGAGCTTGAGCGCGGACTTGCCCAGGCTCTGGCCGGTACGTCCCTGCAGGATGAAGCGGTTCCAGATCACGGCCACCAGTCCGAGCACGGAGCCCAGGAGCATCAGGCCGCTCGCCAGCAGCAGGGTGGGCAGGTCCACGCCGGCGTAGTCGGCGGGGTCGCCGCCGAGGATCCGCGCGCCAGGTGCCGCGTCGAGGAGCACGACCAGCCCGACGTAGTACGGGATGTGGGCCGCGGCGACCACGAGGGCGTCGATCAGGCTGGCGGCGACGCGGCGCCACCAGCCGGCCATCGGCACCCACTGTCCCGACATCGTGCCGCCCGACGTCGAGAAGGCCTGGTGCTCGGTCATGTCCGTCCCCCTGTGCGCGTACCGTTCCGGCCGCGCTCCCCGCGGGCCGCCGGAAAGGTACCGCCGCGCGAGCAGGCCAAGGGGCGGATTCGCGAACACCCTGTCCGGACGGGGGAGGGCCGGTGGGGCGGCGACGACTACCGGTCGTCGAACATGGCGACGACCGGCATCTCGACCGTGTCGACGCCGACCACGGTGGCTTCGTCGGGCTTGCTGGGCAGGACGTGGGCGACGTAGTCGCGGATCGCGTCCTCGATGGGCATGTCGTGCCCGGCGCGTTCCGACATGTACCAACGATGTTCGAGCACCTCGTGGAAGAGCTCGGCCGGCTCCAGCTTGGCCGCCATGTCGCGGGGCACGGTCCGGGTGATCGGCTCGTAGATCTTGGCCAGCCAGTCGTGCGCCACGATCTCCTCGTCGTCGTTCTGTCGGTCGGTGCCGGCGCGGTAGGAGTCGAGGTCGTTGAGCAGGCGACGGGCCTGGTTCTCCTCGACGTCGAGGCCGGTGAGGCGCAGCAGCCGGCGGGAGTGGTGCCCGGCGTCGACGACCTTGGGCTGGATCTGGATCGTCGTGCCGTCGAAGTCGGTGGAGATGGCGAGCTCGTCGACGTCGAAGCCGAGCTCGTTGAGCCGCCGGATGCGCTCGTCGACGCGCCAGCGGTCGCCGCGCTCGAAGCGCTCCAGGCCGGTGAGCTCGTCCCACAGCTCGGTGTAGCGGGTGACGATCCGGTTGGAGGTGTCGACGGCGTCGGTGCCGGCCTCGAGGAAGCCGCCCGCCTCGAGGTCCATCAGCTCACCGGCGATGTTGACCCGGGCGATGTCGAGGTCGTGCTCGCGCTGGCCGTCCGTGAGCGACTGGTGCAGCTCGCCGGTCTCGGCGTCCACGAGGTAGGCCGCGAAGGCGCCGGCGTCGCGCCGGAACAGCGTGTTGGAGAGGGACACGTCGCCCCACCAGAACCCGCTGAGGTGCAGGCGCACGAGCAGCACCGCGAGCGCGTCGATGAGACGGGTGGAGGTGCCCTCGCGCAGGGACTGGCTGAACAGCGCGCGGTAGGGCAGCGAGAACTGCAGGTGCTGGGTGATCAGGCAGGCGTCGAGGGGGTTGCCGTCGCGGTCGGTGCGCCCGCTGACGACCCCGAAGGGCTCGACGCAGGGGACCTCGATCTTGTTGAGGACGCGCAGCATCTGGTACTCGCGGACGGCGATGTCGGCCTTGATCTCCTTGACCGCCAGGACCCGGCCGGAGAGCTTGACGAAGCGCACGACGTGCCGCGAGATGCCGCGGGGCAGGGCTGCGAGGTACTCCTCCGGCCAGGTCTCGAGCGGGAGCTCCCACGGGAGGTCGAGCAGGGCCGGGTCGGGCCGGGATGCGGTGATGTTCAGGGCCACGGGTCCATGCTCCCACTCTGGTCGTCGGTGCGGGTGGGCTGCTCACCGAGCAGGCCGGGCAACCAGCGCACCGGGGCCGGACAGCCGTGTGGCCGGCCCCCTCGCGGGAGCCGGCCACAGGCCTTGCAGATGGTGCTGCGGTCAGTCGCCGAGGCGCAGACCGGACTGGGCGTCGAAGAGGTGCACGTGACCCGTCTTCGGGGCCAGGTAGACCGTCTCGCCCTTGGCCGGGGGACGACGACCGTCGACGCGCGCGATGAACGGCTTCTCGGGTGCGTCGCTGTCCTCCTCGTCCACGTGCTGGGTGGCCTTGGTCGAGCCGTAGATGTACGCGTCGGCGCCGAGCTCCTCGACGACGTCGACCGTCACGGCGATGCCGTGGCCGTCGGTGCGCAGCTCGAGGTCCTCGGGACGGACACCGAGCGTCAGGCCCTTGCCCGAGGCGCCCGCGAGGCGGTCGCGCTCGACGGCGACGGTCGAGTCACCCACGAGGACACCGCCGTCGGTGGACTCGACCTCGAGCAGGTTCATGGCGGGGGAGCCGATGAAGCCGGCGACGAAGACGTTGTTCGGGTGGTCGTACATGCGGCGCGGGCTGTCGCACTGCTGCAGGATGCCGTCCTTGAGGACCGCGACGCGGTCACCCATCGTCATGGCCTCGACCTGGTCGTGGGTGACGTAGACGGTGGTGACGCCGAGGCGTCGCTGCAGCGAGGCGATCTGGGTGCGCGTCTGGACGCGGAGCTTGGCGTCGAGGTTCGACAGCGGCTCGTCCATGAGGAACACCTGGGGGGAGCGCACGATCGCGCGACCCATGGCGACGCGCTGGCGCTGGCCACCGGAGAGGGCCTTCGGCTTGCGCTCGAGGTACGGCGTGAGGTCGAGGATCTTGGCAGCCTCCTCGACGCGCTTGCGGATCTCGCCCTTGTCGACGCCGGCGATCTTGAGCGCGAAGCCCATGTTGTCGGCGACCGTCATGTGCGGGTAGAGCGCGTAGTTCTGGAAGACCATGGCGACGTCGCGGTCCTTGGGGGACAGGTTGGTGACGTCGCGGTCACCGATCCAGATCTTGCCGGCGTTGACCTCTTCGAGGCCGGCGAGCATGCGCAGGGAGGTGGACTTGCCACAGCCGGACGGGCCGACGAGGACGAGGAACTCGCCATCCTCGATGTCGATGTTGAGCTTGTCGACAGAGGGCTTGTCGTTGCCGGGGTAGAGGCGGGTGGCCTCGTCGAACTTCACAGTTGCCATGGGCGTCTTTGCCTTTCCTTCACCGGCAGGAACGTGCCGGACGATCCGTTGTAAAGGTGGAACACCGGCGACATCGGTGTCGTCGGTGGGGTCAGTCTGTCCCAGCCGGCGCGGTTTGACCACCTCCCATCCGCAGGATGGAAACGTTTGCGCACCCGCGCTCACGCACGAGGTCGGGACAAACCCGGGCCAACCGCCCGTGCGTCGTGAAACTTCTTGCACGTACCTGATCGGTCACGCTGCAAGTTCTTGCTAGATTGCGCCCTGTCCGGCACCTGCGGCGACGCCCCCTGGCACACCCGGGGCGCGCGCGGAGCACACACCAAGGGGAGGGGATCGGTGAAGGCGAGACTGGCCGACATCGCGGTCCACGCCGACGTGAGCGAGGCGACCGTCAGCCGCGTGCTCAACGGCAAGCCCGGCGTCGCCGACTCCACCCGCGAGGCCGTGCTGCACTCTCTCGACGTGCTCGGGTACGACCGGCCGTCCCGGCTGCGGCGCAAGTCCGCGGACCTCGTCGGCCTCATCGTCCCGGAGCTGACCAACCCGATCTTCCCGGCGTTCGCGCAGATCATCGAGACGGCGCTCGCCCGGCACCAGTTCACCCCCGTGCTGTGCACGCAGACCCCCGGTGGGGTGCACGAGGACGAGTACGTGCAGATGCTCCTCGACCGCGGCGTCGCCGGCATCATCTACGTCTCCGGGCAGCACGCCGACGTCACCGAGGACACCGACCGCTACGCCACGCTGCGTGAGCGCGGCCTGCCGATCGTCCTGGTCAACGGGTACCAGCAGGGCATCGACGCCCCCTTCATCTCCAACGACGACATCGCGTCCATGGAGCTCGCACTCACCCACCTGGTCCAGCTGGGCCACACCCGCATCGGGCTCGCGATCGGCCCGGACCGGTTCGTCCCCGTCATCCGCAAGATCGCCGGATTCCGCTCCTCGATGCACACGCTACTCGGCCGCGACGACGTCGAGGACCTCATCGAGCGCACCATGTTCTCGGTCGAGGGCGGCGACACGGCCGGGGCCCGGCTGCTCGACAAGGGCTGCACCGCCGTGGTCTGCGGCTCGGACCTCATGGCGCTCGGGGCGATCCGCGCGGCGCGTCGGGCGGGGCTTCGGGTGCCCGAGGACTTCTCCGTCGTCGGCTACGACGACTCGCCGCTCATCGCCTTCACCGACCCGCCGCTGACAACCGTGCGCCAGAGCGTGCAGCCGATGGCCGAGGCTGCCGTGCGGGCCCTGCTCGACGAGATCCGCGGCGAGCCCACGCCGCGGGCCGAGTACGTCTTCCGTCCCGAGCTCGTCGTGCGCGCGTCGACGGGTGCCGCGCCCCGGCGCTAGTCCTCGCGGAGCGACCGGAGCAGCGACAGGGCCTCGGCGGCGTCCTGCGGCCCCGTCACCCGGAACCGCGCCGCCGTCTCGCCGTCGCCGACCTTGACCGTGAGGTCGTCGGCGCCCAGGGCCGTGAACGCGTGCTCGTCGGTCACGTCGTCACCGAAGTAGGCGACGCGGCTCGCACCCACCGAGTCGCGCAGCGCGACCAGCGCGGTGCCCTTGTCGGCCTGCAGGACGCTCATCTCCACCACCTGCTTGCCGTGCAGGACGTGCAGCCCCGTATGCCGCGCGGCCACGTCGAGCGCGGCCTGCTCGGCCTCGGCGGCCGGCCCCTCCTCCATGCGACGGGTGTGCAGGACGACGGCGGTCGGCTTGTGCTCGAGGTAGACGCCCTCGGGCAGCCCGCTGCAGAGCTCCTCGAGCTCCTGCGTCAGGTCGGCCAGGTGCGCGCGCTGCTCGTCGTCCAGGGCCGCCCCACCGTGGTCGTCGCCCTCGGCTGCGCTGGACTCGCCACCGTGGCTGCCGATCCGGGTCACGGCGCTGCCGTCGAGCCCGGTGAGCCCGGTGAGAGTGGCCAGGTCGCGGCCGGACACCACCGCGGCATACGTGTCGGGGAGGGCGGCGAGCGCCTGCAGGTCCTCGATCGTGCCCGGGAGCGGGGCGGAGGTGGAGGGGTCGAGCACGAGGGGGGCTAGCACCCCGTCGAAGTCCGTGGCCACGAGCACCCGGCCGGCCGCGGCGAACCGCGCCGCGGCCTCGCGGTAGTCGGCAGGGAGCGTCACGAGCCACCCTTCTCGGGAGCGTGGGCGAGGTTGTCGAGGAAGCGGGCGGCCCACCGCTGCACGTCGTGGTCGGCGACCCGCCGGCGCATGGCGCGCATGAGGCGCCGCTTGTCCTTGTCAGGGGTCTCGATGGCCCGCATGATCGTCTGCTTGAGGCCCTCGATGTCGTGGGGGTTGACGACGAACGCCTGGTGCAGCTCGTGGAACGCGCCGGTGAACTCCGACAGGACGAGCGCGCCGCCGTCGTCGTAGCGGCAGGTGACGTACTCCTTGGCCACGAGGTTCATGCCGTCCCGCAGCGGCGTCACGAGCAGGACGTCGGCGGCGAGGTAGAGGGCGGCCATCTCCTGGCGCGGGTAGGAGTGGTGCAGGTACTGCACCGCGGGGGCGCCGATGTCGCTGAACTCGCCGTTGAGCCGGCCGACCTCGCCCTCGATCTCGTTGCGCAGGTCGCGGTAGGCGTCGACGCGCTCGCGGCTGGGGGTCGCCACCTGGACGAACATCTGCTTCGGCGGGGCGACCCTGCCCTCCTCGAGCAGCTCGCCGTACGCCTTGATGCGGTGGCCGATGCCCTTGGTGTAGTCGAGCCGGTCCACCCCGAGGATCAGCGTCTCGGGATCGCCGAGGGACTTGCGGATCTCGGCAGCACGGGCCTTGGTCTCGGGCTGCTTGGCGAGCGCCTCCAGCCCCGCGAAGTCGATCGAGATCGGCACCGCGCTGGCGCGGACCCGGCGTGCCCCTTCGGACCGAGACTCCGAGACCGTGTCGCCCTTGGTGGGCAGGCTCAGGAGCTGGCGGCAGGCGCGGATGAAGTTCTGGGCGTCGGCGACGCGCTGGAACCCCAGGTAGTCGGCGCCGAGCAGCCCCTCGAGGATGGCGCGGCGCCACGGGAGCTGGGCGAACAGCTCGACGGGCGGGAAGGGGATGTGGTTGAACCAGCCGATCCGGACGTCGGGCCGCATCTCGCGGACCATGGCCGGCACGAGCTGCAGCTGGTAGTCGTGCACCCAGACGGTGGCGCCCTTGGCGGCGACGTCGCAGACGGCCTCGGCGAAACGGCGGTTCACGGCCTCGTAGGCGCCGAACCAGAAGCGGTGGAACGTCGCCGACACGATGACGTCGTGGTAGATCGGCCACAGGGTGTCGTTGCTGAATCCCTCGTAGTAGTGAGCGACCTCGTCCTCGGAGAGCGCCACGGGACGCAGGTACATGTCGTCCTCGACGAACGGCTCGGGTGCGTCACCAGCCTCGCCGGCCCACCCCACCCAGGCGCCTTCACGGCCGCGCATCACCGACTCCATGGCGGTGACGAGCCCGCCGGGGCTGGTCCTCCACGACTCGGTGCCATCGGCGTCGACGACACGGTCGACGGGCAGGCGGTTGGCGGCGATCACGAGGTCGAACTTTGTGGCTGTGCGGGGCACTGGTTCATCAACTCCGGGGTTCTGATTCGACCCCAACCCTATGTCCGGCCGCAGGCGGGCGCCCCTTGCCGGATCGAGGGCCTCGGTGTCGGCGCCGCGGGCGGTGCCCTGAATCTCCCCTAGCGAGGACCTGCCCTGCGGTCTAACGTCTGACCATGAAGATCTCGGATGTGGTGCGTCGCAAGGGTGACCAGGTCGTGACCGTCCGACCGGACGAGACGGTCGAGAGACTCCTCGAGCTGCTCGAGGAGCACCGGATCGGTGCCGTGGTCGTCTCCACGGACCAGTCCACCGTCGACGGGATCGTCAGCGAGCGCGACATCGTCCGCCACCTGCACCGCAGGGGCGCCGCCGTGCTCGCCCTGCCCATCTCGGAGATCATGACGGCCGAGGTGACGACGTGCCTGCCCGAAGCGGCCATCGAGGAGCTCGCCCGCACGATGACCGACCTGCGCATCCGGCACGTGCCGGTCGTCGTGGACGGACGGCTGCAGGCGATCGTCAGCATCGGCGACATCGTCAAGCACCGGATCGACGAGCTCCAGACCGAGCGTGACCAGCTCGTCGGGTACATCCAGCAGTAGCCCTACCCGATTCCGCCGGTGGCCTCCCTTACCGTAGGAGGATGCGGACCGAGGCCATCGAGGGGAGCGACGGCGGCGACGGGACCAGTGCGCCCGACGGGCCGCGGATCGGGCCGTACCGCCTGATCCAGCAGATCGGCGAGGGCGGCATGGGTGTCGTCCACCTCGCGCTGGACCCCCATGGCCGCGCCGTCGCGCTCAAGCTGCTGCGCCCGCACATCGCCCACGACAAGGACGCGCGCACCCGGCTGGCCCGGGAGGTGGACGTGCTCGGGCGGATCCGCGACCCGCGCGTCGCGGCGGTCATCGACGCCGACCTCGATGGCGACCGCCCCTACCTCGTGACCCGGTACGTGCCCGGGCCCGCGCTCGACGACGTCGTCAAGGAGCACGGCCCGATCACCGGTGGCCCGCTCCTCTCGCTGGGCCGCGGCCTCGCCGAGGCGCTCGACGCGATCCACTCCGCCGACGTCATCCACCGTGACCTCAAGCCCGGGAACGTCCTGCTGCTCGACGGCGACCCGGTGCTCATCGACTTCGGGATCGCCCACGTCGCCGACGACGTGCGGATCACCATGACCGGCCTGGTCATGGGCACCCCCGGCTACCTGTCGCCCGAGGTGGTCGAGGGCGCGCCGGTCACCGAGGCGACGGACTGGTGGGGCTGGGCGGCGACCCTCGCCTTCGCCGCCAGCGGTGCCCCGCCCTTCGGCCGCGGACCGATGGACGTCGTGCTCAGCCGGGTCAGCCGCGGGGAGGCCGACCTCACCGGCGTCGACCCCCGACTCGCCCCGCTGCTGCGCGCCGCCCTCTCGCCCGAGCCACGCCAGCGCCCGGACGCCGACGAGGTGGTCCAGGCGCTCGAGCGCTACGCCGAGGGGAAGCCGGTGACGACCGCCCTCAGCGCACCCCCGCGCCATACGCAGGTGCTGGAGCAGCGACCCACGGCACGGTGGGACCGACCCGCGGTCGCCGACCGGCGACCCGTGGGTCCGGTCGCCCTCCCCGTGGACCGCGACGACCGTGGCGACGAGTGGGACGGTGGCGCCGGCGTCGTCGGCTTCGACGAGCCGTCGCCCGAGGACGAGCCGTCGGACTGGCAGGCGGCGTGGGAGGGGGACGCGGGCGAGCCCGACCCCCGCATCGGCCGGGCCGGGCGGACCGGCACCCTGGTCGCCCTGCTGGCCCTGTTCGTCACCGGTGCCGCGGCGTTCCCGGTCGTGGCCGCGGTCGTCGCCGTCCTGTGGTCCTGGGCGGCGCGGACGGCCGACCGTTCGGTGACCTCGCTGGTGCTGCGGCGGCACAACCGTGGGCGACGTCGGTCCGACGTCCCGTTCGCGGTCGCGGCGAGCCCGTGGCACCTCGTGATCGGCCTGGTGGCGACCGTCGTGAGCGCCTTGCTGCCGCTGGTCGTGGGTGTGTGCGCGGTGTTCAGCGCCGCGCTCGCGATCGTCGCCGTGACCGGCGGACAACCCGAACCGGACCGGTCCGCGCCCGTCGCCGTCGGTGCGGTCGTCGCCGGGCTGATGGCGTGGTGGGGACCCGGTGGCGCGGGCCTGCGGCGCGGTTCGCGCAGCATCGTCCGTGGCACCAGTCCCGGACCGCGGGCGACCCGGGTCGTCGTGGCCCTGCTCCTGCTCGGGGCGGCCGGCCTCGTCGTCTGGAGCCTGCAGCAGGGCGGCACCGTGCAGTGGTGGCCGACCCAGCAGCCCTCCGTGGTCGTGCCGGGCGTGAACCGCTGATGGCGACCGGCGTCAACCCTCCGCCCGCCCTGCCGCCTCGTCGGCCGCTCAAGCGACCGGCCCTGCGGCAGAGCCGGATCTGGCGCGGTGAGGAGATCACCGACACGCTGCCGATGGTCGACTCGCTGCGGCACACGCCCTACCGCAACGCCCGCGTCAGGCAGGCCGCCGCCGAGGAACGCGAGGCGCGGGCGTCCCTGGACCTCGCGCTGCGGGTGGGTGAGCTCATGCTGCGGTGCGGCGCGGGGGCGCCCCAGGTGGAGTCGTCGGTCATCGCCGTCGCCGCGGCCGCCGGACTCGACAACCTCGAGGTCGACATCACGCTGCAGTCCCTGCTCGTGCAGTGCACGTCCTCCTCGGGGACGCCCATCACCATGCTGCGCGTCGTCCGCTCCGCGACCCGCGACTTCGACCGCCTCACCGCGGTGCACGAGTTCGTCGAGAACCTCGTCGCCGGCAGCTACGACCTCGAGGCTGCGGCAGCCCGGCTGCGCGAGATCCGCCGGGCGCCGCGGTTCTGGCCGCGCTGGGCGGTGCGGGGCTCGCTCGGCGTCCTCTCGGCCGCCATCGCCCTCATGCTCGGGGCGGGCATCGTCGCGTCCCTCGTCGCCGGGGGCTCGGCCCTGCTCGTCGGGTATGCCGCCCGGGCCACGGGACGCCGCGGGCTCCCCGACTTCTACCAGTGCGCCATCGGCGGGTTCCTCGCGACCGCGATCGCCTGGGGTGCGTTCAGCATGGGGGCCAACGGCTGGATCCCGGTGTCCTCGGAGGAGTTCGCGTTCATCGTGGCCGGCGGGATCACCGTGCTGCTGCCGGGACGGACCGTCGCGTCGGCGTTCGAGGATGCCATCTCCGGCTACTCGGTGACCGGCGCGGGCCGGATGTTCGGGGTGTTCCTCACGACGGCCGGGATCATCCTCGGGGTCGCGACGGGGCTGTCCGTGACGCTGGCGCTGACCTCGACCTTCGACCTCCAGCTCGTCTCGCCCTCCGTCATGGCGACGCGCGCCCTGAGCGCACCGGTGGCCCTGGCCGTCGTGGGAGCGTTCGTGGTCGGCATGTCGGGGGCGGTGTCGCTGCGCAGTCGCCGCAACCTCGTCGTGCCTGCCGGTGCGCTGTCGGCCCTCGGGGTCGCAGTGTCCCTCGGCGTGGACCGGCTCGACGCCCTCGGCCAGCTCGCCGCCGCCGGTGTCGCGGCCACCGTGCTCGGGTTCGCCGGCAGGCTCATCGCGCTGCGGATGGGGGCGCCGGCCATGGTGCTGGCCGTCCCGGCGTCCTACGGCCTGCTGCCCGGTCTGGCCATCTTCCGGGGCCTCTACGAGATGGTGAACGGGTCCTCGGCGAACGCGGGCTCGCTGTCGATGCAGGGCGGCATCACGACGCTGCTCGGCGCCATGGCCGTCCTGCTGGCGATCGCAGCCGGCAGCGTCCTCGGGGAGTTCGTGGCCGCACCCTTCGACCGCCGCATGGTGCAGAAGCGGCGCGTACGACGGCGCTGACGAGTTCCGGCCCGGCACAAAAGGGACGAATGCGCCATACGTTCTTCGGTTCGTTTTTCGTGGACCGGCTTGTGGCCCGGGGGCCAGCGCCTTACCTTTGACCAGCGCATTCGCGCCGACAACTGCACACCACCGCATTCCCAATCCAATGCCCACCCGCAGCGCCGAGCCTCGTCAGGCGGGTGGTTCACCGGAACAGCTCCGGGCACGACGAGGACGGGGGACCCAACGCGACCGCTCCGGCGGTCTTGGGGTGAAGCCGGCTCACGCCGGCCGGGCACCTGACAGCCCGAGCCCGACAGCTCACCTCGCAGGCGCCGGTCAGGAAGGACCCCCCTGCAATGTTCTATGCCCCGAAGCACTCTGCCCGGAAGCCCCAGCCGGTCCGTCGTCGCCTCGCCGGCGTCGCCGTCGCCGGTGCCGCCACCATCGCCGGTGGCATGGCCACCGCCACCTCGGCCTCCGCGGCCACCGTCTGGGACCGCGTCGCCGCCTGTGAGAGCGGTGGCAACTGGGCCATCAACACCGGCAACGGTTACTACGGTGGGCTGCAGTTCTCCCCGAGCACCTGGGACGCCTACGGCGGCGAGCGGTACGCCAACAACGCGCACCAGGCCTCCAAGGCCGAGCAGATCTCGGTCGCCAAGAAGGTGCTGGCCGCCCAGGGCCCCGGCGCCTGGCCGACCTGTGGTGCCCGTGCCGGCCTGACCCGGGCCAACGGGGGCGCAGCCAGCACCGGCTCGACCAGCACGAGCCGCGCCTCGCGCTCCACGGTCCGCAAGGCCCCCGCCAAGCAGTCCTCCCACGCCAAGCTCGTCGTCGACGGCGTGCGCGGCCCGAAGACCGACCGCGCCATCGAGCGCTGGGTCGGCGGTTCGGTCAACGCCTCGATCTCGCACTCGGACGTCAAGAAGCTGCAGCGCAAGGTCGGCTCCACGCCGGACGGTGCCATCGGCCCGAAGACCATCCGCGCCCTGCAATCCAAGATCGGCGCCAAGAAGAACGGCTCCCGCAACCTCGACCACGCGACGGTCAGGAGCCTGCAGGCGTACCTCAACCGCCACTGACGCACCCAGCACGCGCACGTCGAGATGGGCCTGTCCGGAATTCCGGACGGGCCCATCTCGACGTGGTGGACGGCGCTGCGGTCAGCTCCGCGCGGCGTCGGCCATCGCGGCGGGCGCGGTCCGCGCTGCGAACAGCCGGCGGTACACCAGCGCTGCCACGGCGGCACCGGCCAGTGGTGCCGCGATGAACAGCCAGACCTGACCGAGCGCATCGGCACCGGAGAACAGGGCCGGGGCGATCGACCGGGCCGGGTTGACGGAGGTGTTGGTCACCGGGATCGAGACGAGGTGGATCACCGTCAGCGTCAGCCCGATCGCCAGCGGTGCGAAGCCCTTGGGGGCGGCGGAGTCGGTGACACCGAGGATGACGACGACGAACACCGCGGTGAGGACCAGCTCGGTGACCAGGGCGGCGGTCAGGCTGTAGCCCTGGGGTGAGTGGGCGCCATACCCGTTGGTGGCGAAGCCGGTCGTCACGTCGAAGCCGGGTCGACCCGAGGCGATGGCGTAGAGGATCCCGGCGCCGGCCACGGCACCGGCCAGCTGGGAGGCCACGTACGTGGGCAGGTCGCGCCAGCCGAGCCGGCCGGCGAGGGCCAGACCGAGGCTGACCGCAGGGTTGAAGTGGCCCCCGGAGATGTGGCCCAGGCCGTAGGCCATGGTCGTGACGGCCACGCCGAACGCCAGGGCGACACCGAGGTAGCCGACGCTGACGAAGAGCTGTGAGCCGTCGGCCTGAGCCATGGAGGTCGCGGTCAGGACGGCGGTGCCGCAGCCCGCGAGGACGAGCCAGAGCGTTCCGGTGAACTCGGCGGCTGCGCGGCGGCCCAGTCCGTACTCCTCGGGGGAGTGGCTGGCCTTCGACGGTGTCGACATGGTGGTTTCCTTCCTGCAGAAGTGCTGTCACCACTTCGTCGTGCTCCGGGAGGAAATCGGCACGCCCCGACGCCACATTGCTCATGTGAAGCGCATCACCACGGTGCCGACGGTCGCGTATGGCGTCCGCGATGTCGACCGTCGGTGAGGTGCTGGGGTCTTGGCGGCTACGCCCGCCTACCGGCGGCGGCGCACCTTGTCACCGGCGCTCACGAGGGTGCGCGACACGCGCGAGGAGCCTCGACGCTGTTCGATGGCAGTACCGATCCGGCCCAGCAGCCAGCCGATGACGGGCAGTGCCACGCTCGCGAGCAGCCACATCCGGAGGCGACGGGTGAACAGGACCCACATGTGAACAGACCTTTCGTCGAGTGAGGTGGTGACCCGGACCGGACCAACCCCTCCGTCGACCCTAAGCGCCGTCTCGCTACGGCGCTGGTCGGCGGCGGTCGGCTCTGCTCGGCGGGGAGGCGGGTGGTCTGGGTACAGGCCTTTGGGACACGCGGACGGGCGTCGGTAGCATCGTCGCGGTCCACCGCACCCGGGTGCGCGGGCATGCCGGCGTGGCGCAATTGGTAGCGCACCTGTCTTGTAAACAGGGGGTTGAGGGTTCGAGTCCCTTCGCCGGCTCTCAGGCCTTAGGTCTCTGACCTGCATCGGAGCAAGTTGACCCCGACGGCGTGGCGCATGCTTGGGGCCGATCCTGCACCAATCACCTCACGCTTCTGGCCGCGGAAGCCGCCGGAGCGCCGCGGCCGCGGCGCTGCACGCCGGCTTCGTCGAGGGCCCGGCGGATCGCGGTATGGGTGCGATCGGTGAGCTCGGCCAGCTCGCGCAGGGACCAGCCTGTCTGGTACCCGCGGGCGACGAACTCGAGCAGGGCGGCGCGCTGCTCCGGTGTCTGGCGAACTGTTGCGGTGCCGCGGAACTGGGGGGAGCGGCTCGAGGACCGGGCGGCCGGGGGAGGGCATGCCCCGGGAGGCGACCTCGCGGTCACATACGGGCGACCGCCACTGCTCCGGCGGTCGCCCCGGACCTCGTCCGGCAGCCCGGGAACGTCACCAGGTCTGCTGTTCCCCTGAGGGGGTCCAGCCCTGACGGTACGCCGCTGCAGCTGCCAGCGATAGGGCGGCGCCGACCCCGGGCAGGGGACACGGGGCCGGCGCCTGTCGAGAAGGGTCCGACTGGGGGTGCACCCTGCTCCACGATCGCGAGAGTACGCCCGCGGCCATGCTCTATGTCGCGGATCCGACGATCGTTCCCGCACGGCTAGGCGTCTAGTGTCACTCAGCGAGCGGCCGGTTCCTCAGCGAGCGCGGCCTTCATGAGTGCGGCATCGCGGCGGAAGCGGTAGAGGCAGCGGCAGCGACGTCAACTTCCTCCCAGCCTGGTGCTGGGTAACGGCGCAGGATCCACAGGATGCCGGCCTCGAGCTCGTCGGCGGGTCAGGTGCTCGTCCTGGGTGGCACGACCGGCACAGCGACGTACATCTGCACAACCTGGCCCACGGATGACCCGTGGCCGACGACCCTGCGGGGACGCTGACCTAGTTGTCGGACTCACGGATCGGGAAGCCGTCGTGGTCGACGTTGTAGAGCATCCGCAGGTGCATCTCGATGACGCAGATCTCATCGGCCACATCGAACACCACGGCGCGTTCGTCCGCCTGATCGAGCAGGTCTGCGGTGGCGCGGATGCGAGCCACCACCGCTTCGATTTCGGGTCGTGTCACCTTGCGCGCTCCTGGGTTGTACATCAGGGCCCGATCCACCCGGGTCGGCGTGGCGTCGGCCCGTACGGCTGTGGATCGGTCGCTGTGCATCAGACGACCATATGCGGCTACCTCCCACGCACCGCCCCACATCACCGTTCCCGGACAACAGGCTTTCAACAGGACAACTCGAACGTGTGAACCAAGCCATCAACCGACCTCGCAGGGAGGCCCTCATGCCCCTGGTGCGCAGGTGAACACCAAGGGCGCCAGCGTCGGTCAGGTCGCCCTGGCCTGGCTCCTCGCCCAGAAGCCGTGGGTCGTCCCCATCCCCGGCACCCGCCGGCTGGAACGACTGGACGAGAACCTGGCAGCGACGGGCATCGAGCTGAGCGCCGACGACCTGTCCGAGCTGGACGACGCGTCCGCCAGCGTGCGGGTCCGGGGAGATCGCCACCCCGAGGCCATGCAGCGGATGGCCGACCGCTGAGGGTGCGCTGCCGAACGGCCCCGGTCAGGATCGCGCAGGGGTGGTGCCGGTCGTGGGCCACGTCCGCAACGCGTGGTCCAGCGCGTCGACCGCCCGGGCGAACGACGTGTCCACGTCCCGTGGGTGGTGGCTGAACCCGCCCATCGCCTCGAGGCCGAGGAACCCGTAGATCGTGGACAGCACGAGCCGTCCGGCGTCGGTCTCGTCGGGGTCGGTCAGGCCGTATCCGCGCAGCACGGCCCGCATGAGCTGGCCGTGCCGCGGACCGGCGCTGGTCGATGCCATGGCGGGGTCGAGCTCGTGCTGCATGGCGGTGTAGCGACCGGGATGGTCGAGGGCGTACCGGCGGTAGGTCGTGGCGAACGCCAGCAGCGCGTCCTTGCCGGAGCGCCCGGCCACGGCGTCGGCGAGGAGGTCGGCCAGCTCCGCCAGCGCCAGGACCGTCACGCGCGCCCGCAGCTGCGCCAGGCCGCGCACGTGGGCGTACAGGCTCGCGTCCTTGACGCCCAGGCCTCGGGCCAGGGCCGCCAGCGTGATCCCCTCGAACCCGACCTCGTCGGCGAGGTCGGCAGCGGCAACCGTGAGCCGCTCGACCGTGACCCCTGCTCGCGCCATGATCCCTCCAAACCTAGGGGCCCTAGTTTATGACCTATACTTCATAGTATGCAGCCGGTGACCGAGACCGACATCAGGGCGTCATTCGTCAACTCCACGAAGGGCGAGGCCAAGCGCCTCGTCCTGCCGAAGGACCTGGCCGACCAGCCGTGGCACGACCTCGACTTCCTGGGCTGGCGCGACCCCGCCGCGCCGCAGCGAGCGTATGTCGTGACGTCCGTCGGTGGGTCGGTCACCGGTGTCGCCCTGCGGCTCGCCGACTCGTCCGCGGGCCAGCGACGACGCAACATGTGCGCGGTCTGCCTCACCACGCACGCCGGCGACGGGGTCTCGTTGATGACGGCCCGCAAGGCGGGTAGGTCTGGGCAGCAGGGGAACTCGGTGGGCACCTACCTGTGCAGCGACCTCGCCTGCTCCGCCTACGTCCGTGGCCTGCGCAGTGCTGGCCCGGGCGCGCGCCTCCAGGAGTCGTTGTCCGTCGAGGACCTCGTGGAACGCATGATGGGCCGCCTCCGGGCCTTCATCGAGAGCGTCACCCGCGACACCTGACCGATCGAGGCCCGGGCCCACACCGCCTGAGCCTCAGGGGTGCAGGACCTCGTCCAGGTGCGCGACGATGCCCGCCATCCGCGCGCTCCCCGTGCCGGTGTCGCGTCGGGTGTCCTTGAGCCGGTCCACGATCGCGGTGGCGATGGCGTGCGGCGTCACCTCGTGGCGGCTCGCGTGGGCGCGCAACAGGTCGGCGGCCCCCGCGTCGTCCACGTTGTAGGCCAGCATCAGGGCCCCCTTGGCCTGCTCGACCGTGGAGTGGTGGGTCGTCGAGGCTGCGACGGCATCGCGGCCGATCTGGCGTGCCGGCTCCGTGATGTCGACGACGAACCCGCTGAGCCGGGTCACCGCCCCGCCGACCGCTTCGCTCTCACCGACGAAGACCAGCCGCCGTTGGTGCCCTGACGCGTCCTTCATCCGGTACGAGCAGCTGTACGGCCCCTCGTGCTCGAGGTGGTGCTGGAAGCGGCTGATCATGACGACCCGGTCGTCCTTGTGCATGTGGGCGAGGAGGCGGTCGGTGCTGGGCTCCTCCGAGGAGCGCAGGCCGTGCAGCTCCCGCAGGGCTGGGTCCCACGTCCACCGGGCCGTCACGACGTCGTAGTCGAAGGCGAGGGCGGGGAGTGCGACATGGTTGTGGACGAGCGACATCCGGCCTCCGTCAGCGGACCTGCCTGGGTGTGGGCGGGCCGCTTCTTGACTCCCTGCGAAGGTAGTCCTCGTCACCGGTGCCCGCAAGGCCCCGCAGACCCGCTGACCTGCGACGATGCGGTTCAACAGAACCCTGCGCGCGCCGTCCCCCCTACGCGTCCCCTGCGGGCTCGGGCCACGACGTGTAGGTGACGACCCCGCCGGTCACCTCCGCGGTCATCACCACCGTGTCGCCGGGTATGGGGACGAGCTCGTAGGTGCCCTGCGTCACCTCGGGGTAGACGAGGGTGTGGGCCGGCCCGTCCGCACCGGGCCGAGCCACCACCCCGACGTGCGGGTGGTGGGCCGCACCGTGGTCGTGGTCGTGGTCGTGGTCGTGGTCGTGGTGAGCGTGGTCGTGCGGGTGGGGGTGGCTGTGGTCCCCGTGCGCACTGGCGGTGGTTCCGGCGGGCCGGATCTCGACCTCGAGTCCCTCGGCCTCCGCGGGCATGGCGACGACGAGTGCGCCGACGTCACCGCCGATGTCGAGCAGGACCGGGCCTTGGCCGGCATACGGGTTCTCGAGGTTCTGCATGGGGACTCCAGGGGTGGAGCCTGCCCGGGCGACAGGAGCCTGTCGCCCGGGCAGGGCTGGGGAGGTGGGTCAGGCCGCCGGCTGGCCGGGCTTGGTCTGGTAGCCACCGGCAGGGTTGCCGAGGTACGGGAACGAGTCGAGGAACGGCAGGTTCGTGTTGCTCGTCCCGTCCGTGAGGGCGCTCGCGGCACCGTCGGGGGTGTAGCTCGGGTCGACCAGCGGGATGGTCGCACCCGCCACCGCCCGCAGCTCGATCGCCACGACGTCGTCGACCAGCCGTCGCCCGTTCGGGAAGCCGGCAGCGTCACCCGCGACCAGGCCGATCGGGTTGGGGTTCTTGGTCGGCGGGATCGCGACGTTGAGTCGCAGCATGTCCGCCTGGGTGGTCCCGGTGAAGTTCTGGAAGCCGGGGACCACTCCCTTCGGGATGCCGGTCAGCAGGATCGCGAGCAGGTCCGCGCGGTCCTTGGTGTACTTCGCGAGATTCGGGAAGACGCCCGGGTAGAGCACCGGCAGCAGCCCGGCGAGCTCGGGCTTCGCGACGTACTGGGCGAAGTCCTTGTCGTCCTTGGGTGCCTTGGCGTTCCACGTGTCCTTCTTGGCCATCGGCGTGATGACCTCGTTGAACAGGGGGTTGCCGAGACGCGACACCTGGTTCCACGAACCGTGCCAGGTGTACTTGCCCTCGTCGTCGTCCCACACCCGCGAACGCTGGCGGCTCGCAGTGGCCCACACCCCGATGACCGACCGCGACGCCATCGGGTCCGTGGGCTTGTCGCGGTACCGGGTCAGGTCGCGGATGGGGACCTGGATGGCGATGCTGTGGACGTTGAGTCCCTGGGTGCCGTTCACCCCCGCCGCAGCCGCGGACGGGATGAGGTGCGCCATCTGGAAGGGGCGCAGGGTGCCCAGGTCGAAGATGCTGCCCAGGTCGACGTGGAAGCCGTCCGAGCGCTGCCCGGCGAACACCTTGCGTCCACCCTGGATCGGGTGCACTGCCTGGTCGGTGAACCGTGCGTAGTTCGGCGTCGAGCGCGGGCCGATGTTGACCGGTGGGCAGGTGAGGTTGCTGGCCAGCAGGCGCGGACGGTCGCCACGCGCGACGCGGGTGACGGAGTAGTACTGCGGGCGGTTCCAGTTGGGGTCGGTGATCGAGCCGATCGGGCCGACGTTGTAGAGGAAGGTGTTCTTGTTGCGCACCTTGGTGGTGAACCGGAACTGGTAGGTGACGTCGGGTCGGGCGTCGCCCCGGTTGCTGACGTGGATCTCGTAGAGGACCTCGTCGCCGAACTCGTAGAAGTTCGGACCCCCCTGCGGGCTCTGGAACGGGATGAAGTTGGCGATCAGCGTGACCGAGTCGGGTCGGTCCGGGCTGACGAAGGCGTAGACGTCGGTGTTGTCGGCGACCGGGTCCTTCGAGACCTCTGGGGCTTCACGGTGAGAGGACATGGGTCACTTCCCTGCTGCTCGGGTCAGGCGGCGGACCAGGTCGGCGTCCTGGATGGTGACCTCGTGCTCGCCGTACATGACGGTGAGCCGGCCGGACCTGGGGTCGTCGACGTACGCGACGAGCCGGGGCCCGGTGGGCGCCGCGGCGGAGCCCGCGGCAGTGACGGTTGCGGGGGCCGCACTGGCTCCCGGGGCTGCTGCAACCGCCGCAGCGGCAGCAGCGGCGCCCGTCCCGGCTGCAGCCAGGAACGTACGCCGTGTGGCATCGGACATGAGGGTCTCCTTTGCTGGGCGCGACTCGCTGGTTGCTGCCGCGCTGGGCGGGTCCTCAGCCCGGGCGAAGGCGTCCGTCACTGGAGTGACCCACCTCACATTCGGAGCGTATCCACGAACGGATGGGTGGGAAATGCGGTCAGGAATTTCTCAGCGCCACGGCGGTACGTTCGTCATGATGTGTCCGGACCTGTCACCTCGCTCCGCACCTGCGCAAGCTCCCGCGTCGGGGGACCTGTGCGCGGTGACCGTGGTCGTGGCGGCGTACAACACCGGCGAAACCCTCCATGAGCTCGTGCGCTCGCTCGACGGCCAGTCCATGCCGCAGGAGCACTTCGAGGTCGTGGTCGTGGACGACGGTTCGACCGACGGCACGGGGGAGGTCCTGGACGCGCTGGCCGCGCAGCGGCCCAACTGGGTCGTGCGCCACATACCCAACTCGGGCTGGCCGGGCACGCCCCGGAACGTAGGCCTGGAGCTTGCCACGGGCGAGTACGTCACGTTCGTCGACCACGACGACTTCCTCGGTCGGGACGGCCTGGCGACGGCCTGTGCCTTCGCTCGGCAGCACCACAGTGACGTCGTGGTCGCCCGCGAGGTGGGCGTGGGGCGCAGCATCGGGCGCTTCATGTTCACGCGCAACGAGCCGGACGCGACGTTCGAGAACTCGCCGATCGTCCGACTCCTCACGCCGCACAAGCTCTACCGGCGAGAGATGTTGCGCGAGAACGGTATTCGCTTCCCGGAGGGCAAGGTCCGGCTGGAGGACCACCTGTTCACGATGGCTGCCTACTTCGCGGCCGAACGGATCTCGATCTACGCCGACCACCCGTTCTACTACTGGACCCGTCGCGAGGGGACCGCGCACGCGTCCTTGGACCTGAAGGACCCGCACGAGTACGTCGAGGTGGCGCTCAACAGGGTGCTCGACCTCGTGGAGGAGCACGTGCCGCCTGGCCCGCGCCGGGACAGGATCAAGGCGCACTGGCTCGAACGGAAGCTGCTGCCCATCGTCGCCCGGGCGCCGATGCTCGAGTACCCGCCGGAGTACAGAGCGGAGATGGTGCGGGCGGCCCGGGCCCTGGTCGACCAGCGGTACCCGCCCGACGCCGACCGGGAGCTGCACTTCTCGGCCCGAGTCCGGGTCCACCTGCTGCGGGCTGGTGCCACCGAGGCGCTCATGGCCCTGGCGCGGACCGAGCAGGGGATCACCACCCGTGCCGTGGCAGAGCAGGTGACCTGGGGTCAGGAGGAGGTCGAGATCGGGCTGCGGGTCGAGCTGCTCCACCGAGACGGCCAGCCGGTGGAGTTCGCGGAGGTGGGCGGGCGCCTGCGCTGGGTGCCGAGGGAGAGCCTGGACGATCCCAGCCTCGACCTCGACGTCACCGACGAGGTCCAGCGTGCGTCGGTCCTGCTGGTCGTGGGGCGCCGCGACGGTGACGACGACTTCGCGGTCACGGTCCCGGGAGGGGTCGTGACGGGGGAGGCAGGCGCCGGTGGCCGGCGAGAGCTGGTCTTCACCGGGGTCGCGCACGTGCCGCTCGACCGGATGCTGCGACTGGCCGGCACCCGGGGTCGGGCTGTCCTCGATGTCCGGACGGAGACCGAGGTGCTGGGGTGGCGCTCCCTGCGAAGGGTCGAGGCCGGGGACGCGGAGGTGTCGGCCATGTCGCCACCTGTCGCCGCGGCGGGGCTCACGGCCTACCGCACCGCCAAGGGGAACCTCAGCCTGCGCCGTGGCGCCCCGGCCAAGGGGGAGGGTGAGCCGAGGTCGCGCGCCTCCTGGGGGCGCCGCGTCGCCCGCAGGGCGGTGCGTGTGGCTCGTTCCGTCCGTCGCGGCTACGGGCGCCGCTGACGCCGGACCTGACCGGTTCGCGTTGACAAGTACGGACAAACCGACTCATGATCATGGGGCTTCAAGCAGTCGGAGCCTTCCATTCGTCGCGAGCAAGGAGGCCGCCGATGACCGATTTCCTGGAGTCGGTGAGACCGGTCGAACCCCTCTCCCTGGCGGTTCCCGTCGCCCAGCGCGGGGGTGTGGAAGAGGTCGTGGGCGAGCCTGACGACGCGGCCACCGAGCCGAGCGTCCGCGAGCTCCTCTCGGAGCTGGCCCACCTCGAGGATCTCCTGCGTGCCGCCGGTCCGGTGGCTGTCGGTGACGACGAGGTCCTGGCGGTGATGGCGCGCGAGCAGGCGATCATCGACGAGCTGCACCGGCGCAACCCCAGCCGCCCCGGTGGGGCCCCGGCGCCTGCGTGACCGTCATCCTCCGCGTCGGGAAAGCGGTCAGGAACTGACCTGTTGTCTTCCTAGGCTGGGGCTGTCGCAGGTTCCCGGACGAGAGGCAGCACCATGGACTTCAAGATCGAGCTCATCCCCATCTCCGTGTCGGACGTCGACCGCGCGAAGGACTTCTACGCCCGGGTCGGCTGGGTCGCCGAGCAGGACGGCTCTCCCCACGAGGACCTGCGCTTCGTCCAGGTCACGCCGCCGGGATCGGCATGCTCCTTCTGCTTCGGCAAGGGGCTCGGGATGCTCCCCGAGGGTCAGGCGCAGTACATCCAGGTCGTCGTCGCGAACGCGGACGACGCTCACGCGTACCTCGTGGAGCGCGAGATCGAGTGCACCCCGGTCGAGGAGCTCGCGTGGGGGCGCTTCGTGAACTTCAGCGACCCCGACCGGAACCGCTGGGTCCTCCAGGAGCTCCCGGTCCGGGGGTGACCGGTCCGGGGGTGACCGGTCCGGGGGTGACCGGGCCGGGGGTGACCGGGCCGGGGGTGACCGACCCGGCACGGCGCGACAGCAGGAGGCCTGCCACCAGGGCCCCCGCAGTCCCCAGGACCTCGTCGCCGAGCGTATCCGTGTAGGCGGTGCCCAGCTCGGTGCCGTGCCGGATGAAGGTCCACCACTCGGCCACCTCCCACGCGATGGCGAGCACCGCGCCCAGCCCGGTCACCAGCAGCGCGCGCGCCCAGGGTTCCGCGATCCGTTGCAGGACAAGCATTCCCAGACCGCCGCAGAGCAGGGCCCAGTTGACGAAGTGGTTCGCGTCGTCCCACCAGTCGACCGAGTCGTAGAGATCCAGGGTGTTGCCGCTGACGTCGATGAGGAACGGCGCCATGACGAGGGCGAAGGCGCCCCACGGAGTCGGCGTGGGCCCTCGGCGGTGGGTCGCCCACCACGCCAGGGGCACGAGCAGCATGAGCACGGGGTAGGCGACCAGGCGCGCGCCGAACGCCTTGCCCTCGAACTGCGCCAGCCCGGTCGCGAAGGTCGCCAGCGCGAGCTGGCCCACCGTGGCCAGGAGCACCAGCGCCGGCACCCACCGGGGGCATCGGCGCCCACGCGTCACGTCCATCCCACGATCATGGGGGACGTCAGGGGCGGTCGGCGCGCGGCTCGCTCAGGCGGCGTAGACGGCGACCTCGCTCGCCTTCACGGTGAGGACGACCTCGGCACCGACGGCCAGGTCGAGCTCGGCGACCGCGGCCGGCGTGACGTCCGCGGAGACGTGGGCCGTGTGGACCCGCACCTGGTGGCCGTGGGGTTCGAGGTCGGTCACCGTGGCGCGCACCGTGTTGCGCGGGCTGCCGTGCGGAGCCTCGCGGTACACCCCCACCGAGCTCGGGCTGAAGACGGCGACGGCCGGCTCCCCGGCCACGAGCGACTCCTCGGCCAGACCCTCGACCCGCAGGCCCTCGGGGGTGCTGACGGCGGGCGTGGTCTCGGTGCCGGCGCTGGTCCCGCGCACGAGGTTGAGTCCGGCGATCCGGGCTGCGAACGCGCTGGTGGGGCGCGAGAGCACCCGCGTCGTCGGTCCCTGCTCGACGACCCGACCTGACTCGAGCACGGCCACGTCGTCGGCCAGCAGCACCGCGTCGAGGATGTCGTGCGTCACCACCACGGTCGTGCGGTCGCGCAGCACCCGCCGCAGCAGCTGGCGGATCGCGGGGGCGGCCTCGACGTCCAGGGCCGAGAGGGGTTCGTCGAGCAGGAGGAGCTCGGGCTCCGTGGCCAGGGCCCGGGCGATCGCCACCCGTTGCGCCTGGCCGCCGGACAGCTCCGCCGGGCGCCGCCGGGCGAGCTCCGACGCGTCGACCTCCCACAGCCAGTGGGCGGCCCGCTCTCGCGCCTCGCCACGCGGCATACCGGCACTGCGCGGACCGAAGGCGACGTTGTCGGTCACGTCCAGGTGGGGGAAGAGCCGTGCCTCTTGTGCCAGCAGGGCCACGCCGCGGGCGTGCGGGGGCACCCAGGTGCCGGATCCGTTGGAGGAGAACAGGGTCCGGTCGCCCATTCGGATCTCCCCGCTGTCGGGGTGGAGGAGGCCGGCGATGGAGGAGAGCGCGGTGGACTTGCCGGCTCCGTTGGCCCCCAGCAGCGCGAGAGTGCGTCCCTGCTCGACGTGGAGGTGGAGGTCGACGTCGCGTCCGGGGATGCGCAGGGTCGCGTCGAGCGTCACAGGGCGGTCCGGGATCGACGCGTCACGGTGATGACGACGGTGGCCACGACGACGAGCACCAGCGAGAGCGCCACCGCCGCCTGGGGGTCGGTCTCCCGCTGGAGGTAGATCTCGAGCGGGAGCGTGCGCGTCACGCCCTGCAGGCTGCCCGCGAACGTGATGGTCGCGCCGAACTCCCCGAGGGCGCGGGCGAACGCGAGGACCGCCCCGGAGGCGAGGCCGGGGAGGACCAGCGGCAGCGTGACGCGGAGGAACACCGTCGTCGGCCGGGCACCCAGCGTGGCGGCGACCTCCTCGTAGCGCTGCCCTCCTGTTCGCAAGGCCCCCTCCAGGCTCACGACGAGGAAGGGCAGCGCCACGAAGGTCTGGGCGAGGACGACGGCCGTCGTGGAGAAGGCGATCTGCAGGCCGAGGACCTCGATGGTGTTGCCGAGCAGACCCCGGCGGCCGAACGTGTAGAGCAGAGCGATGCCTCCCACCACCGGCGGCAGCACCAACGGCAGCAGCACGAGCGACCGCAGCACCGACTGCCCACGGAACTCGGTGCGCGCCAGGACGACCGCCATCGGTACGCCGAACACGACGCACAGCAACGTGCTGGTAGCAGAGGTCCGCAGACTGAGGAGCAGAGCCGCCCGGGACGACTCCGACGTCACGAGCTCGGGGAACTGGGTCCAGTCCACGCGGGTGAGCATCGCCAGCAGGGGCAGCACGACGAAGAGGGCGCCCACGGCGGCCGGGACGAACACCCAGCCGGGCAGTCCCAGTCGGGGTGCTGGGCGGCCTGGACGTCGGGAGCGGGTCACGGTGCCTTGGCGAACCCGGCGTCGGCGAGGACCTGCTGACCACCGGCTCCGGTGACGGCCTTGACGAAGGCATCGGCCAGCGCGGTGTTCTTCGAGGCCTTGAGGGCCGCGATCGGGTAGGAGTTCACGGCGGCCGACGATTCGGGGAAGGTGATCCCCTGGACCGTGGCGCCCGCGCCCTTGACGTCGGTGACGTAGACGAGGCCCGCGTCGGCCTCACCGGCGGTGACCTTGCCGAGCACGTCGGTGACGGACTGCTCCTCGCTCACGGGCGTGAGGTCGACACCGGCCGACGCCTCGACCTTGGCGGCGGCCGAGCCGCACGGGACGGCCGGTGCGCACACGACGACCTTGACCCCGGACTTCGCGAGGTCGGCGAACGAGGCGATCTTCGCCGGGTTGCCCGGCGGGACGGCGATCTCGAGGGTGTTGGAGGCGAAGACGACGGGGGCTGCGGCGGTGAGCGACTCGGCGGTCACCTTGTCCATGTTCTTGGTGTCGGCCGAGGCGAAGACGTCCGCCGGGGCGCCCTGCTGGATCTGCGCGACGAGGTCGGAGGAGCCGGCGAAGCTGAACTTCACCGTGGCGCCCGGGTTCGCCTTCTCGAGGTCGGCGCCGATCTGGGTGAAGGTCTTCTTCAGGGACGCTGCCGCGAACACGGTGATCTCGCCCGACAGCCCGCTGGACGACGAGCTCGAGCTCGTTCCCGCGGAGCCGGACCCGCCGGCGGCGTCGCCCGAGCTGCTCCCGCAGGCGGCCGTGCCGAGGGCGAGCGTCAGGGCGGTGGCGAGGAGGGCGAGGCGGGCGGGGCCGATCATGATGCTCCCTGCGGGGTCTCGACGATGACGGTGGTGGACTTCACGACGGCGATGGCGACCGACCCGAGCTCGAGGCCGAGGTCGCGGACGGCCTCGCTGCTCATGAGGGAGACGACGCGGAACGGGCCGCACTGCAGCTCCACCTGCGCCATCACCGGGTCGGTCTTGATGTCGGTGACCAGTCCGACGAAGCGGTTGCGGGCGGACCGCCCGACGGTCGAGGGATCGGTGGCGGTGTGGGCCTGGTCGCGGGCGAGGAGGGCGACCTGGTAGCCGTCCACCACCTTGCGCCCGGCGTCGTCGGCCTCGGAGGCGAGCGCGCCGCTGTCGACCCAGCGCCGGACGGTGTCGTCGCTCACCCCGAGGAAGGTGGCGGCATCCTTGATCCGTAGCTGCGGCATACGGGCCACTCTAGGACCGCAAGTGCGGGTATGGCGAGTGTTTCAGTCCGCGTCTGCGGTCTCGGGTGGGTCCTGGGCGCCATCTCGTTCGTCCCGCTCGGCCCACTCCACGAGCTGGTCGATCCCGAAGACCGCGTCGTCGATCCCCGCGTGCAGGTCGCCGAGCTCGGCGTAGCGGGCAGGAACGGTCGCGATGGTGAAGTCGTCCGGCGTGATGTCGTCGACCTCGTCCCAGCGGATCGGGGTGGACACCGTGCCGCGGGGGTTGCCGCGCACGGAGTAGGCGCTGGCGATGGTGTGGTCGCGGGCGTTCTGGTTGTAGTCCACGAACAGCGCCGCCGGGTCGCGGTCCTTGCGCCACCAGGTCGTCGTCACGTCCTCAGGGGCGCGGCGCTCCACCTCCCGTGCGAAGGCGAGCGCGGCCCTGCGGACGTCCTTGAACCCCCCCCGGGGGTCGATCCGCACGTACACGTGCAGTCCCGAGCCCCCGCTCGTCTTGGGCCAGCCCACCGCCCCGAGCTCGTCGAGCACCTCCTGGACGACGTGGGTCACGCGCTGAACCCGGTCCCACGGGCACTCCGGTCCCGGGTCGAGGTCGATCCGCCACTCGTCGGGCCGCTCCACGTGCCCGCGGCGGCTGTTCCACGGGTGGAACTCGACCGTCGACATCTGCACCGCCCAGATCACGTGGGCCAGCTCGGTGACGCACAGCTCGTCGGCCGTGCGGTTGTACCGCGGGAACTTCACCCGCACCGTCTCCAGCCACGGCGGGGCCCCGTGCGGCACCCGCTTCTGGTGCACCTTCTCGCCGGCCACCCCCTCGGGGAACCGGTGCATCATGCACGGCCGCTCCCGCAGGGCGTTGACGATGCCGTCGCCCACCGCCAGGTAGTACTTGACGAGGTCGAGCTTGGTCTCGCCGCGCTCCGGGAAGTACACCCGGTCGGGGTTGGAGATGCGCACGTCCCGGTCGCCGACCTCCAGCTCGATCGCGGGGGACGTCGCCTTGGCTGCCATGCAGCCCAACCTAGGCCCGGTGTGGCGCGGCGTCACCCGGAGTGGGTGGACTGCCGTCCCAGCCCGCGTGGGCCGTTCGACCGAACTGCCCGATTCGCCGCATACGCAGCACTTCCGCGGGCTACCGTCGTCGCCGTGCGCTCCCTCCGTCTCGTGGTCTCCGCAGGCGCCGCGACCCTCGTGGCGGCCGCCGCGCTGACCGCGGGTGCCGGGACCGCAGGAGCGGCGACAGCCACGGCGGCTGGGGCGGTCCCCGCCAGCGCCGCCCGGCCGCTGACGGTCGGCCACCGGGGTTCGAGCGCCGTCGCGCCCGAGAACACCCTCGCCTCGTTCGCCCTCGCGGTGCGACAGGGTGCCGACCTCGTCGAGAGCGACGTCCAGCGCTCCAAGGACGGCGGACTGGTCCTCATGCACGACACCACGCTGGCCAGGACGACCAACGTCGAGCAGCGCTACCCGACCAGGTCGCCGTGGCGGGTCGCCGACTTCACCCTGGCCGAGATCAGGACGCTGGACGCCGGGTCGTGGAAGTCCTCCCGCTATGCGGGGCAGCGGGTCCCCACCCTCGCCGAGCTGGTCAAGCTGGTCCGCTACTCGCGCTCGGGCATCCTCATCGAGCTCAAGTCACCCTCGCTCTACCCCGGGATCGAGGCGCAGGTGACGCGCACGTGGAAGCAGTTCCCCGGGTACCTCACGACAGCCCTGCGGACCAGGCGCCTGGTCGTGCAGTCCTTCGACGCGACCTCCCTGCGCCGGTACCACGTGCTCCAGCCGGAGGTCCCGGTCGGGTTGCTGGGCACCCCTGCGGTCGCGGACCTTCCCGCCCTGTCGCGCTGGGTCGACCAGGTGAACCCCGCCTACGCCACCTTCGACGCGGCCTACGTCGCACAGGCACACCGGTGGGGGCTGCAGGTCCTCGCCTGGACGGTCGACGGAACGGCAGCGATGGACGCCGCGCTCGACCGCGGCGTCGACGGGGTGATCACCAACCGGCCCGACCTTCTCGAGGCGGTCCTGACCCAGCGCGCCGCCGGGGTCACGAGCGCCGTCCGGCACGCGGCATAGGGGCGGCTGGGTCCCTTCCCGACGGGGCGGGTGGCCGCGCTGTCGGCGACCGCGAGCCGGTCGTATGCTCGGCCCATGCTCGAGCAGAAGCGCGTCCTCGCCACCAGCATCCCCGGCCCGAAGTCCCAGGCCCTCCAGCAGCGCAAGACCGCTGCAGTCTCCGCCGGGGTCGGCACCGGCCTCCCCGTCTACATCGAGCAGGCGGCCGGCGGCATCCTGCGCGACGTCGACGGCAACCAGCTCATCGACTTCGGCTCGGGCATCGCCGTGACGACGGTGGGCAACGGCAACCAGCGCGTCATCGACGCGGTGACGGCACAGATCAACGACTTCACGCACACCTGCTTCATGGTCACCCCCTACGAGGAGTACATCCTCGTCGCGGAGGCGCTGTCCGAGCTCACCCCGGGCACCCACGAGAAGCGTTCGGCGCTGTTCAACTCCGGCTCCGAGGCCGTCGAGAACGCCGTCAAGGTGGCCCGCCACTTCACCGGTCGGCAGGGGGTCGTCGCGTTCGACCACGCGTACCACGGCCGGACCAACCTCACGATGGGCCTGACCGCGAAGAACATGCCCTACAAGCACCGCTTCGGGCCGTTCGCGAGCGAGATCTACCGGGTGCAGATGGCCTACCCCTACCGCTGGCCCACCGGCCCCGAGGCCTGCGCCGACGAGGCGTTCGAGGCGTTCGTCGCCGACGTCCACGCGCAGGTCGGCGAGGACAACACCGCCGCCGTCATCCTCGAGCCGATCCAGGGCGAGGGCGGGTTCATCGTGCCCGCCCCCGGGTTCGTCAAGAAGGTCTCCGACTGGTGCACCGAGAACGGCATCCTCTTCATCGCCGACGAGGTGCAGACCGGGTTCTGCCGCACCGGTGACTGGTTCGCGTCCGAGCACGAGGACGTGGTCCCCGACCTCATCACCACCGCCAAGGGCATCGCCGGCGGTATGCCGCTCGCGGCCCTGACGGGGCGCGCGGACGTCATGGACGCCATCCACGTCGGTGGCCTCGGTGGCACGTACGGCGGCAACCCCGTCGCCTGTGCGGCTGCCCTCGCCTCCATCGAGACGATGAAGGAGGAGGACCTGCGCGGTCGGGCCAAGGCCGTCGAGGCGATGTTCCGTCCCCGTCTCGAGGCGCTCGCCGACAAGTACGGCGTCATCGGCGACATCCGCGGCCGCGGCGCCATGCTCGCCGTCGAGCTCGTCAGCGACCTGGACAAGAAGACCCCCGACGCAGACCTCACCGGGCGGATCAACAAGGCCTGCCACGCCGAGGGCCTCGTGACCCTGACCTGTGGCACCTTCGGCAACGTCTTCCGGTTCCTGCCGCCGCTGTCCTCTGGCGACGACCTGCTCTCCGAGGGACTCGACATCCTCGAGAACGCGTTCGCCACCTCCGTCTGACGCCTTCCGTCTGACACCCGCGTCCGAGGGGTGCGGTCGGACGGCTGCGTCCGGCCGCACCCGTGAGGTCCGCCACTGTTCACATGACCGTCGCGTGTCGGTGACCTGCCGGTGCGGTCGGCGCTGTTAGACAGGTGCTGACCCGGCCAAGTATGAGTTGGCCGGGTCGATTCATGCCCTGACGGGCCGGTGGGCCCGGCGTCGACGGGGCCCCGTGCGGCAGACTGCCGGCATGGTGCTTCCTCCGTCCCTCGACCTGTCCGGACGCACGGCCCTCGTCACCGGCGCGGGGAGCCCCAACGGGATCGGGTTCGCGACGGCCCGCCACCTCGGTGCGCTGGGCGCGGGCGTCGTCCTCGCGGCGACGACGAACCGGGTCAAGGACCGGGCCCGGGAGCTCGAGGACTCGGGGGTCGAGGCGCTCGGCCTCGTGGGCGACCTCACCGATCCCGAGGTCGTCGCCGACCTCGTCGACGCGGCGGCGGAGTGGGGTGGCCGGCTCGACGTCCTCGTCAACAACGCAGGCATGGTGTCCACCAGCCAGCCCGACTACCTCGAGGGAGACCTCACCGCGACGACGCCCGACCGCTGGTCGGAGTCGCTGCGCCGCAACCTCGACACCGCGTTCCTCGTGACCCGGGCGGCCCTGCCGCACCTGCGGGTCAGCGGCTCGGGGCGGGTGGTGATGGTCGCGAGCGTCACCGGTGCCGTCATGGGCATGCGCGGTGAGGTCGCGTATGCCGCGGCCAAGGCCGGGCTGGTCGGCCTCACCAGGGCGCTCGCCGTGGACGAGGCCGTGCACGGCGTCACCGTCAACGCGGTCGCCCCGGGTTGGATCGCCACGGGCTCCCAGACCGACGACGAGGCCGCCGAGGGGCTGGTCACGCCGGGCGGGCGCTCGGGGACCGCGGACGAGGTCGCCGCGGCGATCGCCTACCTCGTGAGCCCCGGCGCCGGGTACACGACCGGCCAGGTGCTCGTCGTCGACGGCGGCAACAGCATCACCGAGGAACGCGCGCTGCCCCGCTGAGTGCAGGCACTCGGCGGGGCAGCGTCAGCGTCTGGCGCTCGCGCGCCGGGTGTGAACCGGTCAGCGCGGGGGCATCCGCAGGGCGCCGTCGAGCCGGATGACCTCGCCGTTGAGCATCGAGTTGTCGACGATGTGGGCGACGAGGTTGGCGTACTCCTCGGGCTTGCCGAGACGGGACGGGTGCGGCACCTGCTTCTCCAGGAGCTCCTTCACCTCGCCGGGCAGGCCGGCGAGCATCGGCGTCTCGAAGGTCCCCGGAGCGACGGTGACGACGCGGATGGCCTTGTCCGCGAGGTCGCGGGCGGCGCTCAGGGTGAGGCCGACGACCCCACCCTTGCTCGCGGCATACGCGGCCTGGCCGATCTGGCCGTCGTAGGCGGCGATGGACGCCGTCATGACGACCACGCCGCGGTCGCCGTCCTGCGGCTCGTTCGCGAGCATCGCGGCGGCGGACAGGCGCAGGACGTTGAAGGTGCCGATGAGGTTGATGTTGACGACGTTCGCGAAGTCCTCGAGGCCGAGCGGGCCGCGCTTGCCGACAACGCGACCGGGGGTGGCGACACCGGCGCAGTTGACGACGATCCGCAGAGTCCCGAGCTCGGCGGCGGCGTCGATGGCGGCCTGGACCTGGGCTTCGTCGCGCACGTCCGCCGGGACGAACACGGCCATGTCACCCAGCTCTTCGGCGAGGGCCTGGCCGGGTGAGGAGGGGAGGTCGACGATGACGACGGCTGCACCCTCGGCGTGCAGGCGGCGGACGGTCGCGCCGCCCAGGCCAGAGGCGCCGCCGGTGACGAGGGCAACGGTGGAGTCGTTGATCTGCAAGGGTTTTCGGCCTTTCGGTGGGGAGGTCGGTATGGGGCGGGATCAGCCGCGGAGCAGCTGGCGGCTGATGACGAGCCGCTGGATCTGGTTGGTGCCCTCGAAGATCTGGGTCACCTTGGCCTCGCGCATGTAGCGCTCGAGCGGGAAGTCCTGGGTGTACCCGGCACCACCGAGCACCTGCACGGCGTCGGTCGTGACACGCATGGCGTTGTCGGTGCAGATGAGCTTGGCGACCGCCGCCTCCTTGCTGAACGGCCGTCCGGCGTCGCGGAGGCGGGCCGCGTGGAGGTAGGAGGCGCGCGCCGAGGTGACCGCCGCCTCCATGTCGGCGAGCAGGAACGCGAGGCCCTGGTTGTCGCCGATGGGGCGCCCGAACTGCTGGCGGTCCTTGGCGTAGTCGACGGCTCGGTCGAGGGCGGCCTGCGCGAGTCCTGTTGCGGCAGCTGCGATCCCGAGCCGACCGGAGTCGAGGGCGGAGAGGGCGATGGCCATGCCCTGACCGCGTTCGCCGACCAGGCGGTCGGCCGCGACGTCGACCCCCTCGAAGTGCACCTCGCTGACGGTGTCGCAGTGGAGGCCCATCTTCTTCTCGGGGGTGCCGAACGCGATCCCCGGGGCTTCGCCGGGGACGACGAAGCAGGACAGCCCGCGACCGCCGTCGTCGGAGGTGCGGACGAACGACGTGTAGAAGTCGGCGTGGCCGGCGTGCGAGATCCACGCCTTGGTGCCCTTGAGCCGGTAGGACGTCGGGTCGGTCTCGTCGTCCGCGACGGCCCTGGTCGTCATGGCGGCGACGTCGGAGCCGGCGCTGCGCTCGGAGAGGCAGTACGCCCCGAGCTGGTCGCCGGACAGCATGTCGGGCAGCAGGCGCTCCTTCTGCTCGTCGCTGCCGAAGGTCGCCACGGGGTAGCAGGTGAGGCCGTGCACCGAGACGCCGACGGCGACGCTCATCCAGACCGAGGCGATCTCCTCCACGACCTGCAGGTACACCTCATACGGCTGCGCGGCGCCGCCGAACTCCTCGGGGTAGGGCAGCGAGAGCAGGCCCGCCCGCCCCAGCACCCGGAACGCCTCGAGGGGGAGCTGTGGGGTCGTGGCGGCCGCCCGCTCGGCCTCGTCGACGACGGGCGCGAGCTCCTTGGCGCAGATCTCGCGGGTCAGGTCGATGAGGTCCTGGCCCTCCTCGGAGGGCATCAGACGGGTCGCAGGCATGGGGCAAGGGTAGTAGTAGGACGTCCTACTACCTGCATCGCCGAGGTGAGGGCCCCCGACCCAGCAGACGTTCGCCCCTGACCCAGCAGACTGTCCTGCCCTGCGGGCAGGTTGCCACCTACGCCCTCGGCAGCAACGTCTGCTAGCAGAGGTTGCTGCAGTCGGGGGGGGTGGGGGAGGGAGGGGAGCGGGGGCAGACGGGGGGCGCGGGCGGGGGTCAGGTATGGCGCTGGGTCGGCTCGACCGGGGTGAGCTCGGGTCGCTTCGCGGTCACGGTGTCGCCGGAGGACTCGCCGCGCAGCCGGCGCTGGACCCAGGGGGCGAGGTGCGTCCTGGCCCAGGCGGCGTTCGCGGCCGTCGCCTCCCGGCGGCCCACCGGTGGGAGCGGGGGCAGCGGAGTGCTCCAGTCGGCGCGGTCGGTGTCGTGGCCGAGCGCGGACAGGGCGTTGAGCGCGACGCGGCGGTGGCCCTCGGTGGTCATGTGGATCCGGTCGTCGGCCCACAACCGGAAGTCCTTGAGCGCGTCCATCCCCCACTGGTTGATGACGTAGCAGCCGTGCTGCTGGGCGATGCTGAAGATGTTGGCCGAGTGGATCGCGTGCCGGCCGCGCAGGTGGCGGAGCAGGGGAGCGCCGGACGGGTCGGTCGGGGTCGCGAGCAGGACGTCGCTCCCGGCGGCGCGCAGGCGCACCACCGCGGTCTCCAGCCGGTCGGCGATCGCGTCGAGGTCGGCCTTCGGGCGCAGGATGTCGTTGCCGCCACCCACCATGGAGACCAGGTCGGGCTGCAGACCGAGCGCGGCCTCCAGCTGGGGTCCGATGACGTCGGCGAGGAGCCGGCCGCGCACGGCGAGGTTGGCGTAGGCGAACTCCCCACCCGACCGGTGCGCGATCCCGGCGAGGTGCTCGGCGAGCCGGTCGGCCCAGCCCACGTAGCTGTTGTCGCGGGAGGGGTCGGCGTCGGACATGCCCTCGGTGAACGAGTCGCCGATTGCCACGTAGCGGTGCCAGACCTTGCCGCCGCTCTCGGGCAGGTGGGTCTCGTTGCCGGGCAGCTCGGTGGCCGCGTCGGTGGTGTGCTCGGCGGTCGGGTCGGTCACGGCAGGCTCCAGTCGATCGGGTCGGCGCCCTGCTGGGCCAGGAGCTCGTTGGCGCGGCTGAACGGGCGCGAGCCGAAGAACCCCGAGTGGGCCGACAGGGGTGAGGGGTGCGCGCTCTCGACGGACGGGACGTCCCCGAGGTGCGGCACGAGGTTGCGGGCGTCGCGACCCCAGAGGATCGCGACGAGGGGGCCACCGCGGTCGACGAGGGCCGAGATGGCCTGCGCCGTCACGGTCTCCCAGCCCTTGCCGCGGTGGCTCGCCGGCTTGCCGGGGTGGACGGTCAGCACACGGTTGAGCAGCAGCACGCCGCGGTCGGCCCACGGCGACAGGTCACCGGTGCTGGGTCGCGGCAGGCCGAGGTCGGTGCCGAGCTCCTGGTAGATGTTGGCCAGGCTCCGGGGCACCGGCTGGACGTCCGCGGCCACCGAGAACGACAGCCCCACGGCGTGACCGGGGGTCGGGTAGGGGTCCTGCCCCACGATGAGCACGCGGACGGCGTCCAGCGGCTGCTCGAACGCCCTGAGCACGCGGTCCCCGGACGGCAGGTACCCGCGCCCCGCAGCCACCTCGGCCCGGAGGAACTCGCCCATCGAGGCCACGGTGCCGGCCACCGGCTCGAGAGCCTTCGCCCACGAGGGGTGGACGAGCTCGGGGAGGGCTGCGGGCGGCATACCCAGAAACGTATCCCTGCCGTCGCACACCGGCACAGTTGACCCGGGCCTTGCCGAACCCGCACCGAATCCGGACCGCGTGTTGGCCGCGGAGTTGCCCACGGCGCAACGGGTTCGGGCCAGTCTCGCTGGTCATGACCTCCCCCTCCTCCCTCCTGCGCGCTGCCGCCGCGGCCACCCTCGCCCTCGCCGCGCTCCCCGTCGCGGCCTCCGCCGCCTCCGCCCTCCCGCCGCCGGCCCCGACCGTTGCTGACTCCCGTGACCAGCTCGCCACCCTGACCGTGGCGCCCGAGGACAACGCGGGGTACGACCGCACGCTCTTCACGCACTGGATCACCATCAGCGGGACCTGCGACACCCGCGAGACCGTCCTCAAGCGCGACGGCTCCGGGGTGGTGACCGACTCGGCGTGCAAGGCGACCAGTGGTTCCTGGACCAGCGTCTACGACGGCGTGAAGACGACCGATGCCTCGACGTTCGACATCGACCACGTCGTGCCGTTGGCCGAGGCGTGGGGTTCGGGCGCGAGCGGGTGGACGCCGACGGATCGCAAGAACTTCGCCAACGACCTCGTCCGACCCCAGCTCATCGCCGTGTCCGCCTCGAGCAACCGCAGCAAGGGTGACCGCGACCCGGCCGAGTGGCAGCCGACGAGCGCGACGTGGAAGTGCGAGTACGTCCGCGAGTGGATCAACGTGAAGTACTACTGGGACCTCGACGTCGACAGCGCCGAGAAGGCCGCGGTGGAGGACATGCTCGACACCGACTGCTGAGCCGACTGCTGAACCCCACGGCTCGACCCCTGCTGCTCGACCCCACGGCTCGAGCCGCACCGCGGGAGTCGCACCGCGCGAACCGCGCCGTCGCGGCCTGCCTAGGCTGTCCGGGTGAACTCGCTGCGCTGGCCCGTCGTCCTGTTCGACTTCGACGGCACCCTGGCCGACACCATCCCGCTCATCGTCGCCTCCTACCGCCACGCCCTGACGTCCGTGCTCGGTGAGTCCGCGCACGACGACGAGGTGCGCTCGTGGATCGGGCGCCCGCTCCAGCCGGTGCTCGAGGAGCGCTACCCGGGTCGCGGGGCCGAGCTCACCGACGTCTACCGCACCTGGAACCTCGCCAACCACGACGAGCTGATCCAGACCGTCGACGGCATCCCCGAGCTGCTCGACGACCTCCACGCCGCCGGTGCCCGCACCGGGGTGGTGTCCTCGAAGAAGGCCGAGACCGTCGAGCTCGGCCTGCGTGCCGTGGGTCTCGCCGAGAAGATCGATGTGCTCGCCGGCCAGGAGGCCACCCCGCTGCACAAGCCCGACCCTGCGCCCCTGCTGTATGCCGCGCAGCGCCTCGGCGCGGCCCCCTCCGACTGCGTGTACATCGGTGATGCCACCGTGGACGTCGAGGCGGCGAGGGCGGCCGGCATGGGGGCGCTCGCGGTCACCTGGGGTGCTGGGGTGCGCTCGGAGCTGGAGGCCACCGGCCCGCACGCGGTCGTCGACGACGCGGTCGGCCTGAGGGCCGAGCTGCTGGGGTCCGCCCGGCCCTAGACTCGCCGCGTGCACGGCTACAGCGACCAGCAGCTAGAGATCCTCGGCGATGCGATCCTCGCCTACTCCGCCGACCGGTTGAAGCTCGACCCGGTCCCCCTCGACGGGCCACGGACGCTCGCCGAGCTCGACGCGGCCGCCGGGATGACGATCACCCCGGACGGCATCGGCGGCCTCGCCGCGCTCAAGCTGTTCGAGGAGGACCTCGCCCCGGCGTGCATCTCCACCGACCACCCGCGCTACCTGTCCTTCATCCCGTGCGCGCCCACCGAGGCCTCGGCCATGTTCGACCTCGTCGTCGGGGCCTCGTCGATCTACGGCGGCTCCTGGCTCGAGGGAGCCGGCGCCGTGTACGCCGAGAACCAGGCGCTGCGCTGGATCGCCGACCTCGTCGGCCTCCCCGACAGCGCCGGCGGCGTGTTCGTGCCCGGCGGCACGATCGGCAACCTCTCCGCGCTGGTGGCGGCCCGTCACACCGCCCGGATGGAGGCCACCCAGCAGGGACGCCGTGGCGATGGCTCCAGGCCGTGGCGCGTCGCGGCGACGCACGGCGCGCACTCCTCGATCCAGTCGGCGTGCGACGTGATGGATGCCGAGTTCGTCGGGGTCGAGGTCGACGACATGGGCCGGCTCACCGGGCCGGCGCTGCGCGAGGTGCTCCTCGAGCACGGGCCCGAGACGTTCTTCGCCGTGGTCGCCACGTCGGGCACGACCAACTTCGGGATCGTCGACGACCTCGAGTCCGTCGCCGCGGTCTGCCGGGAGTTCGGGATCTGGTTCCACGTCGACGGTGCGTACGGCGGCGCCGGCCTCGCCGCGCCCTCGGTGCGCCACCTCTACGAGGGGATCGAGCACGCGGACTCGTTCATCGTCGACCCCCACAAGTGGCTCTTCGCCCCGTTCGACTGCTGCGCCCTGCTCTACCGCGAGCCCGCCCTGGCCCGGGCCGCGCACACCCAGCACGCGTCCTACCTCGACGTCCTCACCGAGGCCGCCGACTGGAACCCGACCGACTACTCGGTCGGCCTCACCCGTCGCGCCCGTGGGCTGCCGTTCTGGTTCAGCCTCGCCACGCACGGCACCAAGGCCTACACCGAGGCCGTCGAGCGGACCCTGGCAGTGACCCGGTTCGCCGCGGAGGAGATCGGTCGCCGTGACTACGTCGAGGTCCTGCGCGAGCCCGACCTGTCGGTCGTGGTGTTCCGCCGGATCGGCTGGACGCCGTCGGACTACCAGCGATGGTCGGACCGCCTGCTCGAGGAGCAGTTCGCGTTCGTGGTGCCCACGTCGCACGACGGGGAGACGCTGACGCGGTTCGCGATCGTCAACCCCAAGACCTCCGAGGACGACATCAGCGCCATCCTCGACACCATGGCCTGAGGTCGTCCCAGGCCCGGCGGGAGGCTCGGTGGAGCACCTGTGGGGTGCGTGTGACAGGTGTGACCGAGCACGGAAAGTCGTCGGGCACGGCTCGCCGAACAGAATGACAAGCGTGTGATTCCCTCCGTATAGTTGCCCCTGCAAGGCACCGTCACGAAGGGTCGAGAGTGAACGCCGCACACGAGCAGGATCACGTCAGCGCCGCCGCAGGGCTGAGCGAGCGCGATCGCGAGATCATCGCCTTCGAGCGGCAGTGGTGGAAGTACGCCGGGGCCAAGGAGCAGGCCATCAAGGAGCTCTTCGACATGAGCGCCACCCGCTACTACCAGGTGCTCAACGCCCTCATCGACTCCCAGGCCGCCCTCGAGGCGGACCCCATGCTCATCAAGCGCCTGCGCCGACTGCGCGCCTCGCGCCAGCGCGCCCGCAGCGCCCGACGGCTCGGCATCCAGCTGTAGCCGGTCCCCCAGACACAGTCACGCCCGTCCAGAATCGACTGGACGGGCGTCGCTGTGTCCGCGGGCCCTCGCCGCCCGCACAAAGCGGGTGTCGCTCGGCGAACCGGGTGTTATTTGTGCCGGGTTTGCCGAACGACACCCGCTTTGCGGGGCAGGGCGGCAGGGGAGGACGGTATGGCGCCTGCGCGGCTCTGCGCGCGCCATACCGTCTCCGCGTGCTTGACTGCCGCCGTGACCGACGTGCGCACGCGCCCCGCGGGACCTGACGACGCCCTGGTCGTGGCCGGCCTGACCCTGCAGTGCGCGCTGCACCGGGGCGGCACCCCCGAGCCGGGCTTCCTCGACCGGTTCGCCCGGGCCTGGTCGGCCCAGGTCCGCACCCGCCCGGCGTGGATCGCCGAGGTCGGCGACCAGCACGCGGGCTACCTGCAGGCGGCCGTCGTGCCGGCCCTGCCGTGGCCGGGGCGCAGCGACGCGGCAGGCGTCCTGCTCGTCGACACCTTCTTCGTCCGTCCGACGCACCGGGGCCTGAGCGTGGGGGAGTTCCTCCTGCGCGCTGCCGTCGACTGGTCCCGGGCACAGGGCCTGACCGAGGTCCGGATGACGGCGGGGAAGTTCACCCGGCCGATGGTCGAGCGGGTGGGGTTCGTCGCCCACGACGCCGCCCACCACCTGGAGCTGTCGTGAGCGAGGGGCTGAGGATCGGGTCGATCGTCGTGCACGTCGCCGACGTCGCCCGGGCGATGGCCTTCTGGGCGTCCGCACTGGACTACGAACCGCGGGACGAGCCCGAGCCCGACTGGGTCATCCTGCGACCTCGCGAGGGTCGGTCCGGCCCCAACCTCTCCCTCGACGGCGTGGGTGCCGACCCGCCCCAGTTCCCCGAGATCCACCTCGACCTCTACGCCCGCGACCAGGGCGCCGAGGTGGAACGCCTGGTCGCCCTCGGTGCCCGCCGGGTCGAGGACTGGCCCTACCCCGACGAGCCGCACGACTTCGTCGTCCTGCAGGACCCGGACGGCAACCGGTTCTGCGTCGTCGACGCCTCCGAGGACTGAGCCCGTGCGACCCGGCCCGACCAACTCCCTCACCGACGTCCCGGGGATGCGGGTCGGCCACGCCACGCGCACCGAGCCCGGCTGGCTCACCGGCACGACCGTCGTCCTGGCTCCCGGTGCCGGGGCGGTCGGTGGCGTCGACGTCCGCGGCGGGGCCCCGGGCACGCGCGAGACCGACCTGCTCGACCCGCGCAACCTCGTCGACCGCGTCAACGCCGTGGTGCTCACCGGTGGGAGTGCCTTCGGCCTCGCCGCCGCGGACGGAGTCGTCCGACGCCTGTATGACGCCGGTGTCGGGTGGCCGATGGGGGCGCCGGGGCAGGTGGTGCCGATCGTGCCGGGTGCGGTGCTGTTCGACCTCGGGCGGGGTGGCGAGTTCGGGAACGCCCCCGGTGCCGTCGACGGGGCTGCGGCCTTCGACGCGGCAACCGCTGGGGCGGTCGTCCAGGGCTGTGTCGGGGCCGGTACCGGTGCCAGGGTTGGGGGCCTCAAGGGCGGCGTCGGCTCGGCCAGCGCCGTGCTCGCGGACGGCACCACCGTGGCCGCCCTGGTGGTGGTGAACGCGATCGGTACGGCCGTCGACGACCGGACCGGGGAGCTCTTCGCGACCCGCTTCGGGCTCGACGGGGAGTTCGCCGACGTCGGGGTGCCGGCAGCCTCGGAGCTGGACGCGGCCCGGGAACGTGCTGCCGCGGCACACCAGGGGCAGCCGGTCCGGCCCGGCACGGCCACGACGATCGGCGTCATCGCGACGGACGCCGTCCTCACGAAGGCCCAGTGCCAGAAGGTCAGCGGGTTGGGCCACGACGGGCTCGCGCGGGCGATCCACCCGGTCCACACCCTGCTCGACGGTGACACGCTCTTCACCCTCTCGACGGGGGAGCGCCCAGCGCCCGACCTCCCGTCCCTGCACGCGCTCATGGTGGCGGCCGGTGACTGCGTGACGCGGGCCGTCGCGCACGCCGTCCTCGCCGCGACCTCGGTGGACAACGGCACAGTCGACCTGCGGTCCTATCCCGATGCCTTCCCGTCGGCTGTCAGGATGGGGCGATGAGCAACGACTGGAGCACCCCCGAGGGAATCGCCGCCATCAAGGACGCGCTCGCCGCGACCATCGAGGGGTGGGTGGCCCCGGTCGCGTACGGCGTGGGGATCAGTCCGGCGTCGAGCTCGCCGGAGCGGGAGTTCCCGCACGTGAACGGACCCGGAGGGACGCACGGCCTGCCCGCCGTCGTGCTCGCGAAGATCGTCGGCCACGCCCACGGCACCCAGACCTATGACCTGTCCAGGGCCCAGGTCGAGGCGGCCGTCGAGACGCTGGCCCCGGCGGAGGCCTGCACGTCGATGGACCACCCCAACCTCGCCGCCCTGCGGACCGTCCTCGCCGAGCTCGAGTCCAACCCGGCGCGCGAGGCGCAGGTCGTGTTCGTCGGCGACCTCGACGACCCGGTGTCGTCGGAGGCCGACGCCACCCTGCGCACCCTGGTGCAGTCGTAGTCGTCCGACCGAGGGTGGTCGTGGTCGGGGGCCGTGGCTGGCTGTCGCGGTCGTTCGTCACCATTTGACCTGACAAAGCACGAGATTGTCAGCGTGGACCGTTTCGTCCCACTGTGGAAGGGTTGCTGACGCAGGTCAACGAGGACCTGCAGTCGGTGCAGACAGCCCCCTGGCCCGTGCCGACGTCCGAGCCCGGAGGTCCCCCGATGCGTCTCTCCCGCCGTGCCGTGCTGCTGACCAGCGGTACCGCCCTGTCCCTCGTCCTGTCCGGGTGCGTGGGCGCCAAGGACAACAGCACCACCGCAGACCCCAAGGCGAACGCCGACGCCAAGGACGTCACGCTGACCATCAGCGCGAACGACGTCGTCGGCGGCAAGAACGCCGCCGAGGCCGCGTGGATCACCGACAGCGTGATCCCCGGGTTCGTCGCGGCGCAGAAGGCCAAGGGCGTCACGGCGAAGGTGACGTTCAACGGGTCCGGCGTCGAGGACGAGCAGTACAAGACCAAGCTCGAGCTCAACCTCAAGACCGGCAGCGGCGCCGACGTGTTCGCCGCCGACGGCATCTGGCTGGGCGAGCTGGCCAGCGCCGGGTACGTCCAGCCGCTCGACACCGTCGTCGGCGACACGGCCAAGAAGTGGGACGGCTGGACCCAGATATCCAAGGCGGTCCAGCAGAACCTCACCTTCAAGGACCAGCTCTACGGCATCCCCAACGGCACCGACGGCCGGGTGCTCTACTTCAACAAGACCCTCTTCGCCAAGGCCGGTCTGCCCACCGACTGGCAGCCGAAGTCGTGGGCCGACATCCTCAGCGCCGGCCAGGCGCTGAAGAAGCTCTCCGGGGTCACCCCGATCCAGATCAACGCCGGTGTCCCGATGGGTGAGGCAACGACCGCCCAAGGGTTCCTCCCGCTGCTGGCCGGCACGGGTCAGCCGCTCTACGACGACTCCGGTGCGAAGTGGCAGGGCGCGACCGCCGGCGTGAAGGACGTCCTCGGCTTCTACACGTCGATCTACGGAGGTGGCCTGGGGGACCCGAAGGTGCAGCAGGACAAGGCCGGACGCGACCAGTCGTTCGCCGACTTCAGCAAGGACAAGATCGGCATCCTCGCCGAGGGCGACTACTTCTGGCGCTCGGTCATCTGCCCCAGCACCACCGACTGCGCGACCACGGCCATGCCGAAGCGCAACGACGTCGTCGGGTGGGCCAAGATCCCGGCGATGGCGCCGGGCAAGGGCGTGAACGGCCAGGACTTCGTCAGCGTCTCCGGTGGCGCCGGCTGGATGCTCAACCCGAAGACCAAGTACCCCCAGCAGGCCTGGGAGCTGATGGCGTGGATGTCCTCGGCGCAGATGCAGACGGCACTGTCCAAGGCCCAGATCCGCATCTCTGCGCGCGCCGACGTCAACGCCCAGACGCTGACCGACGACCCGCTGCTGAGCTTCATCTCCAAGGAGGTCCTGCCGATCACGACCTACCGGCCCTCCGACGAGAAGTACAACGAGGTCTCGCTGGCCATCCAGGAGGCGACCGCAGCGGTGGTGAGCGGGAAGTCGCCCGACGAGGCCGCCGCCACCTACCAGTCCGCCCTCCAGAAGGCCGTCGGTGCCGACCACGTCTCCGGGAGCTGACAGCGACGTCGTCGGGCTCGGCCGTGGCCGGGCGATGGCGTTCGTCGCGCCCGCGCTCGTCCTCGTCGGGGTGTTCCTCGTCTTCCCGGCGGCGTGGACCATCTACCTCGGCCTGCTCGAATACAGCCTCAGCGGTTCCGGCGCCAAGGCACCCACCTTCGTCGGGCTCGGCAACTACGTCACGGCACTCGGGGACCCGGCGTTCACCAAGTCGCTCTACCTGACCCTGCTCTACGTCGGGTTCTCCGCGGTCGTCGGGCAGAACGTCCTCGGCTTCCTGCTCGCGTGGTTCTTCCGGACCACCCGGCCGGCCATCCGCAACACGCTCAACGTCCTGGTCCTGCTCGCCTGGATCCTGCCGGGCTCGGTGGTCGCCTTCCTCTGGCAGGCGTTGCTCGACCGGCGCGACGGCACCCTCAACGCCCTGCTCGGCACGACCGACATGGCGTGGGCGCTGGACCACCCGATGGCGGTCATCATCATCTTCAACATCTGGCGTGGCACGGCCTTCTCGATGCTGCTCTACTCGGCCGCGCTCAACACCGTCCCGCGCTCGCACCTCGAGGTGGCGCGGATGGCGGGAGCCAGGCCCTGGCAGCAGCTGCGGGACGTGGTGCTCCCGACCGTGAAACGGCACGTCCTGACCAACACGCTGCTCATCACGCTGTGGACCTTCAACGACTTCTCGCCCTACCTGCTCACCGGGGGCGGTCCCGACAACGAGTCCGAGATCCTCCCGGTCTACATCTACAAGGAGGCCATCATCGGCGGCCACCTCGGCTACGGCTCGGCGATCTCGTTGCTGCTCCTGCTGGCCAACCTCGTCATCGCCGTGGTCTACATCCGGTTGCTGCGCAACGGCAGCGACAAGGAGGCGACCGCATGAGCGCCGCGACGGCGACCCACGCCCCCTCGGCCCGTCCCGCCGCCAACCCGGCGCGGACCATCGCGGCCCGGTCCCTCGGCTACGCAGGTCTGTGCGTGCTCGTGGTGTTCTTCGCGCTGCCCCTGCTGTGGCTGGTGCTGACGCCGTTCTCGCCGACCCCGTCGTACCGGGCGACCTTGTCCGGGTTCACGTTCGGCAACTTCGACAAGCTCTTCGCGAACCCCCAGACGTGGCCGTCCATCCGCAACTCGCTCGTCCTGGCGATCGGCTCCTCGGTGCTGGTGATCGTCCTCGCGGCGCTGGCGGCATACGCCCTCTCGCGGGTGCGCATCCCGGGACGCGACCAGCTCCTGTACGCCCTCCTGCTCCTCAGCTCCATCGTCACGGGGACGGCAGCGATGGTGCCGATCTTCCTCATGCTGTTCCAGCTGGGGATCATCGACCGGCAGTTCGGGGTGGTGCTCGTGCTGTCGGGCGGCCTGCTGCCGGCGGCGGTCTTCATGCTCAAGGACTTCGTCGACTCCATCCCCAAGTCCTACGAGGAGTCGGCCCGCGTCTTCGGCGCCTCACCCGGTCAGATCCTGCGCCACATCGTCCTGCCCGTGATCCGCCCCGGTATGGCGACGGTGGGGGTCTGGGCGCTGGTCCAGGTCTGGGGCAACTTCCTCGTCCCTTACGTCCTGCTGTCCGATCCGGCGAAACAGCCTGCGGCAGTGGTGATGTACACGTTCTACGACGCAGGCGGCCAGCCGAACTTCTCCCTCATCTCGACGTTCGCGCTCGTGTACTCCGTGCCCGTCGTCGTGCTGTACCTCGTCGTGAACCGCCGCTACGGGTTCGCCTTCCAAGGAGGAATCAAGGGCTGATGGCCTCAGTGACACTGACCGGACTGGTCAAGGAGTACCCCGGCGGCGTGCGTGGCGTCGACGGCGTGGACGTCGAGATCGGCGACGGCGAGTTCTTCGCGCTGCTCGGGCCGTCGGGCTGCGGCAAGACCACCTTGCTGCGCACGCTCGCGGGGCTCGAGGCAGCGACCGAGGGATCGGTCCGGATCGGCGACCGCGACGTCACGCGGCTCGATCCGGGGGACCGGGACGTCGCGATGGTCTTCCAGGACTACGCCCTCTTCCCCCACATGACGGTGACCGACAACGTCGCCTACCCGCTGCGGATCCAGAAGGTCGCCAAGGCCGAACGCGAGTCACGGGCGCGCGAGACCGCCGAGGGGCTGAGCCTGGGGGCGTTGATGCAGCGCCGTCCGGCACAGCTGTCGGGCGGCCAGCAGCAGCGGGTGGCCCTGGCCCGCGCCATCGCCTGCCACCCGCAGGTGTTCCTCTTCGACGAGCCCCTGTCCAACCTCGATGCGCGCCTGCGGCTCGAGGCGCGCACCTTCCTCAAGCAGCTGCAGAAGTCGCTCGGCGTCACCACCGTCTTCGTCACCCACGACCAGGCGGAGGCCTTGGCGATGGCCGACCGGATGGCGGTCATGGAGTCGGGGCGGATCCGCCAGATCGGGACGCCGCGTGAGGTGTTCCAGCGTCCAGCCAACACGTTCGTGGCCAACTTCATCGGCGCCACCCCGATGAACCTGCTCGACGCCCAGGTGGTCGACGGACGCCTCGACCTCGGTGGGTTCACCCTTCCCGTCCCCGACGGCTTCGCGGTCGGTGAGGGCGACAAGGTCGTGTACGGCGTGCGCCCCGAGTACGTCCTTGCCTCACCCGGGGATCGTGAGGGGGTTCCCGGGCGGGGTGAGGCCAGCCACCCGAAGGTTTCCGGGATGCGTGGCACGGTCAGTGCCGTCGAGAACCTCGGGGTCAACGTGCTCGTGACGGTGGACGCCGGGGAGCAGGCGGTCCGCGCGGTCGTCCCGGAGTCCGAGGAGCCCGGACTCGGCGACACCATCGACCTCGCCCCGGCGCCCGGCCGGGCCCTGCTCTACCGCGCCGACGGGGACGGCGAGCTGATCGGGTCGTGATCCGTCACGCCGGGACCTGGACCCCGGACGACCGCGCCGGGTCCGTCTGGCAGTACCTGCCGTTCGAGGTGTCCGCGTCGACCGCGGGGGTACGCGTGACCCTCGACTTCGACCGGTCCCACGGCGCGGGCGGCGTGCTCGACCTCGGTCTCGTCGACCCGCAGGGCTGGCGCGGCTGGTCCGGCGGCGCGCGCAGTGTCGTGGAGATCGGTCCCGGCTCCAGCACACCGGGCTACCTCGACCGGGGTCTGCCGACAGGGGAGTGGCAGGTCGTCCTCGGCCTCCACCGCCTGCCGGCCCAGGGCCTCCCGTGGCAGGTCGTCGTCGACACCGACGCCACGGTGGTCGACTCCTCGGTGGTCGACTCTGCGGTGGTGGGCTCTGCGGTGGTCGACTCCCCGGGCGTGTGGTCCGGCCCCCGGTCTCCCGTCCCACCTCGTCGGCCGCGGCGTGACCTCCCGGCGGTGGACGGCCTCACCTGGCGGGCCGGGGACTGCCACGCCCACACGGTCCACTCCGACGGTTCGCTCACGATCGACGAGCTCGCGGCGCTGGCTGCCGGTCGGGGCCTGGACTTCCTCTGGGTCACCGACCACAACACCACGAGCCACCACCCGTTCCTGGCCGAGGCGGGTGCGCGCCACGGGATCGAGCTGCTGCCCGGCCAGGAGGTGACCACGGCCGACGGCCACGCGAACGCGTTCGGCGACATCGGCTGGGTCGACTTCCGGCGCCCGGGCGGAGAGTGGGCGGCGGACGTGACGAGCCGCGGCGGGCTGCTGTCGGTCAACCACCCGGTGTCCGGGGACTGCGCCTGGCGGCACCCTCCGCCCGCCTCAGCCGATGGCGCGCCGACCTCGCCCGCCCCGGCGGCGGAGGTCTGGCACTCGTCGTGGACCGACCGCACCGACGGCGGCCCGTTGGCCTGGTGGATCGCTGCCGGGAGCCCGCTCCCGTTGGGGGGCAGCGACTTCCACCGTCCCGGTCATGACGCGGCCCCCGGATCACCCACGACGTGGGTGGCGTGCGAGGACGGCGACGTGCTCGGCGCGATGCTCGCGGGCCGCACCGCGGTCTCGGCCGGCCCGGACGCGCCGCTGCTCCTGCGGGTCGGTGACGAGCTCGTGGCGATCGATGCCGACGGCACGATGCTCGTCTGCCCGGATGGCCGCCGGTCGCCGGTCCGTGGTCGCCGTGCCATCGTCGGAGGCCACGAGGGCCACCACCTCCTCGAGCTCACCGACCGCACCGTCGTCGCCATCGCCGCCTGACGACCGCCCCCGCCCGCCCCCGCCCGCCCCGTCCCGCCCGCTGAACCCCGCGCCATACCTGTCGGAACCACTCGCCCCCACGAGAAGGAGCACCATGCACGACGACCGTCGCCTCATCGAAGGACGTCTCCGCCGGACCCTGCAGCGGATCGAGGGCGCCGTGTGGTCGGCCCCGGTACCGGTCGACCTGGGCCGCTGGGACGCGCCCGGCGAGCCCGTCCCGGTCGAGGAGGGCCTCGCCGCCCCGTATGCCGCCGCGCAGGTGAACGACCGCTGGGGGCCGCCCTGGGGCACCACCTGGTGGCGGGTGCGGGCGACCGTGCCCGACACGCACGCGGGGCGACCGGTCGACCTGAGGCTCGACCTGGGGTTCGACCCGCTGCGCACCGGGTTCCACGTCGAGGGCCTCGTCTACCGGGCCGACGGCACCCCGGTGAAGGGGCTCAACCCGCGCAACCAGTGGGTGCGCGTCACCGACGAGGCGAAGGGTGGTGAGGAGGTCGAGCTGTTCGTCGAGTCGGCCTCCAACCCACTGCTGCTGGGTGGGGGCGGGTTCGACTTCACTCCGTCCCCGCTCGGCGAGAAGGAGACGGCCGGGAGCGAACCGCTGTACTCCGTCGTGCGCGCCGAGCTCGCCGTCTTCGAGCAGGAGGTCTGGGAGCTCCAGCAGGACCTCGAGGTGCTGGGTCAGCTCGCGTCCGAGCTGCCCGAGAGCGACCCGCGCCAGTGGCAGCTGCTGCGCGCGATCGACCGGGCGTTCGACGCCCTCGACACCTCCGACATCAGCGGGTCCGCCTCGGCCGCGAGGGCGCAGCTCGCCGGGGTCCTCGCCGACCCGGCCCGCGCCAGTGCCCACCGCATCTCGGCCGTGGGCCACGCCCACATCGACTCGGCCTGGTTGTGGCCGGTGCGCGAGACCGTCCGCAAGGTCGCCCGCACCAGCTCGAACGTCCTCGCACTCATGGACGAGCACCCCGAGCTGGTCTACGCGATGTCGTCGGCCCAGCAGTTCGCGTGGCTGCGCGACCACCGGCCGGAGGTGTGGGCCGGGGTGGTCGAGCGCGTCCGTGAGGGCCGGTTCGTCCCCGTCGGCGGGATGTGGGTCGAGTCCGACACGAACATGCCCGGCGGCGAGGCGTTGGCGCGCCAGCTGAACCACGGGAAGCGCTTCTTCCTCGACGAGTTCGGCATCGAGACGCGCGAGGTGTGGCTGCCGGACTCGTTCGGGTACACCGCCGCGCTGCCGCAGCTCATCGCGCTCTCGGCGTCGCAGTGGTTCCTCACCCAGAAGATCTCCTGGAACACGACGAACCGCTTCCCTCACCACTCGTTCCGCTGGGAGGGGCTGGACGGCACGCGGATCTTCACGCACTTCCCGCCGGCCGACACCTACGGCTCGGAGGTCTCCGGCGCCGAGGTGGCGCACGCCGCCCGCAACTTCTCCGACAAGGGCGACGCGACCCGCTCGCTGCTGCCGTTCGGCTGGGGCGACGGTGGTGGCGGCCCCACCCGCGAGATGCTCGCGCGGGCCGCACGGCTGAAGGACCTCGACGGGTCGGCCCGCGTCGAGGTCGAGCGGCCGGATGCGTTCTTCGAGCAGGCCGAGGCGGAGTACCCCGACGCGCCGGTCTGGGTCGGTGAGCTCTACCTCGAGATGCACCGCGGCACGTACACGTCGCAGGCCAAGACCAAGCAGGGCAACCGTCGCAGCGAGCACCTGCTGCGCGAGGCCGAGCTCTGGGCGAGCACCGCCACGGTCCGCACCGGCGCGGCATACCCGTTGGAGGAGCTGGACCGGATCTGGAAGGTGGTGCTGCTGCAGCAGTTCCACGACATCCTCCCCGGCTCCTCGATCGGGTGGGTGCACCGCGAGGCGGTCGCCAACTACGAGGCCGTGGCGCAGGAGCTCACCGCGATCATCGAAGGGGCCCAGGCGGCCCTGGCCGGGGACGGCGACGTCGACGTGGCGTTCAACGCGAGCCCGCACCCGCGCGGGGGAGTCGCCGCGCTCGGTGGCGGCCCACGCGCCGCTGACCTGGCTGAGGTGGAGGTCGCCGCCGAGGGTGACGGGTGGGTGCTGTCCAACGGGCTCGTCCGCGCGGTCGTCGACGCGCGGGGGCTGCTCACCTCCGTGGTCGACACGACCACCGGCCGGGAGGCGCTGGCTCCCGGTGCCGCCGGCAACCTGCTCCAGCTGCACCCCGACACCCCTGTCGACTTCGACGCCTGGGACGTCGACGCCTACTACCGGCGGACCTGGACCGACCTCACGGGCGTCTCGTCGCTCTCGGCCGTGGACGGTGGGGTCCGTGTCGTGCGGCACTTCGGGGAGTCCACCGTCACCCAGCTCGTGACGCTGACGCCGGGCGAGGCCCGGGTCGACGTCGACACCGAGGTGGACTGGCGCGAGCGCGAGAAGATCCTCAAGGCCGGGTTCGACCTCGACGTGACGACGGAGCGCTCGACCGCCGAGGTGCAGTTCGGCCACGTCCAGCGCCCGACCCACACCAACACGTCGTGGGATGCGGCCAAGTTCGAGATCTGCGCGCACCGCTGGGTCCACGTGGGCGAGCCCGGGTACGGCGCGGCCGTCGTCAACGACTCGACCTACGGCCACGACGTCACCCGCCGCGACCGTGACGGCGGCGGCACCACGACGCAGGTCCGGCTCTCCCTGCTGCGCGCCCCGCAGAGCCCCGACCCGGTCGCCGACCTCGGGGTCCACCGCCTCCGGTATGCCGTCGTCCCCGGCGCCGGGATCGCCGACGCCATCCGCGAGGGGTACCGGATCAACCTCCCCCTGCGGACGGTCCCCGGCTCGGGAGCCGTGGTCGAGCCGCTGGTCACCGTGTCGGAGGGCTCCGCCGTCGTCGAGGCGGTCAAGCTGGCCGACGACGGGTCGGGTGACGTCGTGGTCCGGCTCTACGAGTCGCTGGGCTCCCGGAGCTCGGCCACCGTGATGGCAGGGTTCGAGTTCGGTGGGGTGGAGGCGGTCGACCTGCTCGAGCGCCCGCTGCCGACTCCGGGCGTCGAGGCCGTCGACGGTGGGGTGGGGCTCGCCCTGCGCCCGTTCCAGGTGGTCACCCTGCGCTTCACCCGCTGACCCCGGCCCGCTCGCTGTCCCCACGCCCCGAGCCCCGAGCCCCGACTGCAGCAACCTCTGCTAGCAGAGGTTGCTGCAGTACGGGCAGGGAGCAACCTGTGGCCACGGCAGCAGCCTCTGCTGGGTCGAGCAGGTGCCTCGAGGTCAGGCGTCGGCGTCCATCGCGTCGAAGGCCAGCTCGACCGTCTCCAGCACCACGTCGCTGGACGACGCGTCGAGCGGGGTGAGCCGGTGGACGACGGGGAACGCGTTGCGGAACCGCCAGGTCAGCGCCGGCGAACCCGTCGCGTCGAGCAGCCGCACGGCGACGTCGCGATCGACCGACGGGTCACCGTCACGGGCGGACGTCCACCAGTGCCAGAGCTCAAGGTCGTTCGTCAGGCCCGGCGAGAGCACGAGGTGGGAGTAGTGCGACAGCCCCGGCGCCTTGCGGGAGGCCGGCGTCCTGTCGGTGCCGGAGCGATGGGCGACCTCGTCGACCACCGCCTGGGGCAGCTCGACGCGGGAGAACGAGGAGCTCACGAGTCCGTCGATCTCGACCTGGAAGTTTGAGCCCTCGAACGGCTCGGGTGGCGCTGCCATGGCTCAGGCTCCCACCAGGACCCGGCCCCGCGCCATACCCTCCCCGCCACCGTCCGCCGACGGTGCGTGCTCACGGTGACGGCTGCGTCGTCCACGCGAATCGAGGGCGCGACGGCCGGTGATCGCAGTGACCGGCAAGCGTCCCCTAGGTGACCGGCGGACGACCGCGAGTGTTCACGGTGAGCGGTCGCCGTGGGAGGGGCCCCCGGAGCGGCGAGAGGCGTTTGCACTCTCGGGGGGAGAGTGCCAATAATGGCGTTAGCACTCTCACCATGAGAGTGACAATCATGGCCTCAAAGTGAGGTCCGGGGAACGTGTGCGACGTGAGCCGCCGGAACCGGGCCGTCCGTCGCGGGCACGGCGAGGCCGCCACACACGATTCGCGTGGGAGGAACCACCCGAATGGCCAAGATCATCGCATTCGATGAAGAGGCACGTCGCGGTCTCGAGCGGGGCATGAACATCCTCGCCGACGCCGTCCGCGTCACCCTCGGCCCGAAGGGCCGCAACGTCGTCCTCGAGAAGAAGTGGGGCGCCCCCACGATCACCAACGATGGCGTGTCCATCGCCAAGGAGATCGAGCTCGACGACCCGTACGAGAAGATCGGTGCCGAGCTCGTCAAGGAGGTCGCCAAGAAGACCGACGACGTCGCTGGCGACGGCACCACCACCGCCACCGTCCTCGCCCAGGCCCTCGTCAAGGAGGGTCTGCGCAACGTCGCGGCAGGCGCCAACCCGATGGCCCTCAAGCGCGGTATCGAGAAGGCCGTCGAGGCCGTCTCCGCCCAGCTGCTCGAGATGGCCAAGGACGTCGAGACCAAGGAGCAGATCGCTTCGACGGCCTCGATCTCCGCTGCTGACCCCCTGATCGGCGAGATGATCGCCGAGGCCATGGACAAGGTCGGCAAGGAAGGCGTCATCACCGTCGAGGAGAGCAACACCTTCGGCCTCGAGCTCGAGCTCACCGAGGGCATGCGCTTCGACAAGGGCTACATCAGCCACTACTTCGTGACTGACACCGAGCGCATGGAGGCCGTGCTCGAGGACCCCTACGTCCTCGTCGTGAACTCCAAGATCTCCGGCATCAAGGACCTGCTGCCCCTCCTCGAGAAGGTCATGCAGTCCGGCAAGCCGCTGCTCATCATCGCCGAGGACGTCGACGGCGAAGCGCTGTCGACCCTGGTGGTCAACAAGATCCGTGGCACCTTCAAGTCCGTCGCCGTCAAGGCCCCGGGCTTCGGTGACCGTCGCAAGGCCATGCTGGCCGACATCGCCATCCTCACGGGTGGCCAGGTCATCTCCGAGGAGGTCGGCCTCAAGCTCGACACCGCGGAGCTCGACCTGCTCGGCCGCGCGCGCAAGGTCGTCGTCACCAAGGACGAGACCACGATCGTCGAGGGTTCGGGCGACGCCGACCAGATCCAGGGTCGCGTCAACCAGATCCGCGCCGAGATCGACAAGTCGGACAGCGACTACGACCGCGAGAAGCTGCAGGAGCGCCTGGCCAAGCTGGCCGGCGGCGTTGCAGTCATCAAGGCCGGTGCCGCGACCGAGGTCGAGCTCAAGGAGCGCAAGCACCGCATCGAGGACGCCGTGCGCAACGCCAAGGCTGCTGTCGAGGAGGGGATCGTCGCCGGTGGTGGCGTGGCCCTGCTCCAGGCGACCAAGGCCGCGTTCGAGAAGCTCGAGCTCGAAGGTGACGAGGCCACCGGCGCGAACATCGTCCGCGTCGCCGCGTCCGCTCCGCTCAAGCAGATCGCGATCAACGCCGGCCTCGAGGGCGGCGTCGTCTCCGAGAAGGTCTCCAACCTGCCTGCGGGCTGGGGCCTCAACGCTGCGAGCGGCGAGTACGTCGACCTCATCGCCGCGGGCATCATCGACCCGGCGAAGGTGACGCGTTCCGCGCTGCAGAACGCCGCGTCGATCGCTGCGCTGTTCCTCACCACCGAGGCCGTCATCGCGGACAAGCCCGAGAAGGCTGCCGCTGCGGCTCCCGGTGGCGACGAGATGGGCGGCATGGGCTTCTGAGCCCAGCTCCTCACCGAGTCACCAGCACGACACGGAGGGCGGTTCCCCGAGAGGGGGGCCGCCCTTCGGCGTGAGCCGACATGTCGCAGCGGCGTGAGCCGACATGTCGCAGCGGCGTGAGCCGACATGTCGCAGCGGCGTGAGCCGACATGTCGCAGCGGCGTGAGCCGACATGTCGCAGCGGCGTGAGCCGACATGTCGCAGCGGCGTGGGCGCCGCGGGTGCCCCGACGGCACGGTATGGCGCCATACCGCGCCATACCGTGCGGGGCCGGTCGTCCGCCCAGGGGTTTGCCACCCACGGCACAGTCGGTGCGTGTAGAAACGGTGCGTGCCCGAACTCGACGCGACCCCGCTCACGCTTGGCCCCCTGCTGCGCCACGTGGCGGAGACGAGCGCGACCGTGTGGGTGCAGACGCGGGACGCGGCGACAGTGACGGTGCGGGCGTTCGACCGGTCGTGGGATGCGCCGACGTTCGCCGCGCACGGCCACCACTACGCCCTGGTCGTCCTCGACGGCCTCGAGCCGGGGGCCACGAGCGAGTACACCGTCGACGTCGACGGGTCCCAGGTCTGGCCGTCCACGGCCGAGCCGGAGGGGTCGCTCGCCGCCACGCTCCCGCCCAGCCGGATCACGACGCTGCTCCGCAGCGAGCCGACGCGGATGGCGTTCGGCTCGTGCCGCACGAGCGTGCCGCACGACGCCGAGGGCAACAAGAGCAACGGGGTCGACGCGCTGCGTGCCTACGCCCACCACCTCCGGGGCGCGGACCCGGCGCACTGGCCGCACCTCGTGGTCTTCCTGGGCGACCAGGTCTACGCCGACGAGACCTCGGAGGAGATGCGCGAGTTCATCGCCGCCCGGCGCAGCCTCGACGAGCCGCCGGGCGAGGAGCTGAAGGACTACGTGGAGTACGCGCACCTCTACCGGCTCGCGTGGTCCGACCCCCTCAACCGCTGGCTGCTGTCGACGCTGCCGAGCGCGATGATCTTCGACGACCACGACATCCGCGACGACTGGAACACCTCGCAGGACTGGCACCGGGAGATGAACCGCAAGCCGTGGTGGCACGACCGCATCGTCGGCGGTCTCGCGTCGTACTGGGTCTACCAGCACGTGGGCAACCTCAGTCCCGAGGGCCTCGCGGACGACGAGGTGTGGCAGCTCATCGCCCGGCACGCGGAGTCGGGAGCCGAGGGCGAGCTCGACCTCACCGAGGTGCTCGACACCTTCGCCGAACGCGTCGACAAGCACCCCGAGACCTATCGCTGGAGCTACTCCCGCGACCTCGGCGACTCCAGGCTCGTCGTGGTGGACAGCCGCGCCGCCCGGCTGCTCGAGCCCGACCGCCGCTCGATCCTCGACGACGACGAGATGGCCTGGCTCGACGGTGAGCTGCGTGGCGACGTCGACCACCTGTTCATCGGCACCTCGCTGCCGTTCCTCATGGCCCAGGGGATCCACGACCTCGAGGCGATCAACGAGGCGATGGCCACCGGTGCCTGGGGTCCGCGGGTCGCGACGTGGGGCGAGAAGATGCGCCGCGCGCTCGACCTCGAGCACTGGGCGGCGTTCCAGGACGGCTTCGCCAAGGTGCTCGCCATGGTGGTGGAGGTCGCGGAGGGCAAGCGGGGTCGGGCCCCGGGAACCATCACCTTCCTCTCGGGCGACGTGCACAACTCCTACGTCACCGAGATCGAGCCGGGTCAGCTCCCCGCCGGCTCGAGCCGGATCATCCAGGCGGTCTGCTCCCCGATCCGCAACCCCCTGCCGCGCCAGGCCCGCATCGCCCAGGCCATGCTGGGCAAGGGCCTGGCCCGCCCGCTCAAGCTGCTGGTGCGCCGCACGCCGAAGGTACCCAACGCGCCCTACGACTGGCCGATGACCGAAGGACCGTGGTTCGACAACAACCTCGCGACCCTCGAGGTCCGGGGGCGGGGCCTCGTCATGCGCTGGGACATGGGGGTCGTGCGGGGCGAGCGGTATGACGCGCCAGACCTCGAGCAGGTGGCTCGCGTCGTCATCAGCTGACGGTTCGTCCGGGTGCGGACGGGATGCGGGTGGTTTGTCACCGGGGTGCTGACGGTCCGGCTCAGGGTCGGGTCAGGGGCGGCTCGGGGTCTCACCCGAGAGTGGAGCATTGTGGGTGTCCCTAGCGTTGTCATCCGTGAGAACCACCACCATGAGCCCGGGAGCCCCGATGACCGCCACGCCCTCGTCCGACACCACCCGTGTGGCCAGCGACGGGTCGACCCGCGCACCGGCTGCCCGGGTCCGCGACCTGAGCAAGGTCTACGGCAAGGGCGAGGCCCAGGTCCGCGCCCTCGACGGCGTGAGCCTCGACATCGCCGCGGGGGAGTTCACGGCGATCATGGGGCCGTCGGGGTCGGGCAAGTCGACGCTGATGCACTGCGCGGCGGGGCTCGACGCGGCCACGGCCGGTGAGGTCTACATCGGGGACGTCGACATCACCCAGCTCAAGGACAAGGCCCTGACGACCCTGCGGCGCGACCGGGTCGGGTTCGTCTTCCAGTCCTTCAACCTCATCCCGACCCTCAACGCCGAGGAGAACATCCTCCTGCCGCTGGCGATCGCGGGGCGCAAGGCCGACCCGCAGTGGTTCGACCTGGTCATCGAGACGGTGGGGCTGCGCGACCGCCTCACCCACCGGCCCAACGAGCTGTCCGGCGGTCAGCAGCAGCGCGTCGCCTGTGCCCGCGCGCTGGTGAGCAAGCCCGAGATCGTGTTCGCCGACGAACCGACCGGCAACCTCGACTCGACGTCGGGCGCCGAGGTCCTGGGGTTCCTGCGGCGCAGTGTCGACGAGTTCGGCCAGACGATCGTCATGGTGACCCACGACCCGGTGGCCGCGGCCCACACCGACCGCGTCGTCTTCCTCGCCGACGGCGTCGTGGTCGACGAGATGCGCGAGCCCACCGCCGAGAAGATCCTCGAGCGGATGAAGAAGCTCGACACCCGGCTGCAGTCCCCGGCCGTGTCCTCGGGAGCCTGACCGTGCTGCGCGCCAGCTGGAAGAGCCTGCTCGGCCGCAAGCTGCGGCTGTTCATGAGTGCCTTCGCGATCATCCTCGGCGTCTCGTTCGTCTCGGGCTCGTTCATCTTCACGGACACCCTGGGCAAGGCGTTCGACGGCATCGTCAACACCGTGGGCGACGTGGTCGTCAGGCCCGAGAGCGCCAGCTCCGACTTCGACTCCGGTCCCACGGCCAAGACCGTCCCGGCCTCCCTCGTCGACTCGCTGAAGGGGCTGCCGGGGGTGGCCCGTGCCGACGGGAACGTCAGCGACCCGACGACCTTCGTCATCTCCAGCAAGGGCAAGATCATCGGCGGCGGGGGCCCGCCCGGACTCGGCCTGAGCCACAACGACGCCCCGACGTCCGCCGGTGACCCGCCGGCCACGTTGTCCCAGGGTCGTTGGCCGAAGGGGAGCGGCGAGGTCGTGCTCGACTCCGGCACCGCCAAGCGCGCCGGGTACGTCATGGGCGACACCGTGCGGCTCGTCACCAGCGGCGCCCAGCCCATCGTCACCGCGAAGCTCGTCGGCATCGCCGAGTTCAAGGGCGGCACCGTCGGGGCGACGCTGGCGTTCTTCGACACCGCGACGGCGCAGCAGCTCTACTACGGCGGCAAGGCCCAGTTCACCGATGCGTGGGTCACGGCCACCGACGGCACCAGTGCGGAGGACCTCGCCAAGACCGTGCAGGCCAAGCTCCCTGCGGGGTTCGAGGCGGTCACCGGCAAGGCCGTCGCCAAGGAGTCCGCGACCGGCATCAACAAGGCGCTGAGCTTCATCAACATCTTCCTGCTGGTCTTCGCGGGGATCGCCCTGTTCGTCGGCTCGTTCCTCATCATCAACACCTTCTCGATCCTCGTCGCGCAGCGCAGTCGCGAGCTCGCCATGCTGCGGGCCCTCGGCGCGGGTCGTCGGCAGGTGACGCGGTCGGTGCTGTTCGAGGCGTTCGTCGTGGGTCTGTTCGGCTCGACCGTCGGGCTCGGCTGCGGCTTCCTGCTCGCGATCGGCATCCAGACCCTGTTCGCCCAGTTCGGCCTCGACCTCAGCGGGTCCCCCCTCGTCTTCCAGCCGAGCACCGCCCTCATCGCGTATGGCGTCGGGATGGTCGTGACGATGCTGGCCGCGTACCTGCCCGCTCGCCGCGCCGGCGCGATGCCGCCGGTGGCCGCGATGCGCGACGACGTGGCCATGCCCGAGTCGACCCTGCACCGCCGCGTCTGGGTCGGCGCAGCGTTCTTCGTGGCCGGTCTCGTCTGCACCTGGCTGGGGTCGTTCACCACGATCGACAACGGCGCCTACTGGGTGGGCGGCGGTGTGCTCGGTCTCGTCCTCGCCGCCATCCTCACCTCGCCGGTGATCGGGCGACCGGTCATCGCCGGGCTTGGCTGGGTCTACCGGCGGCTGTTCGGGTCGGTCGGCCTGATGGCCGAGCAGAACGCCACCCGGAACCCCCGCCGCACCGCAGCCACGGCCTCGGCGCTGATGATCGGCCTGACCCTCGTGGCGATGATGTCCGTGTTCGGTGCGTCGGCCAAGGCCAGTGTCGACAAGTCGATCAGCTCGACGTTCGCCGCCGACTACGTGGTGTCGAACGCGGTCGGCCAGCCGTTCTCGCCGGCCGTGACCAAGGACGTCGCAGCGGTCCCGGGTGTCGCCACCGTGAGCCCGCTGCGCTACCTGCCGGTGTCGCTCGACGGGGACCGCGGCTTCGCGGCCGCCATCGACCCGGGGTCGTTCGGCAAGGCGGTTCCGCTCGAGTTCGCCGCCGGCTCGCTCGACAAGCTCACGAACCGGTCGGTCCTGGTCTCCGAGAACCGCGCCAAGCAGCAGAAGCTCTCGGTCGGCAGCACGGTCAAGGGCGAGGTCGCCGGTCAGCAGGCGGACTACACGGTCGGCGGCATCTTCGTCACGTCAGCGTCGGTGCCCAACTCCATCCTCATCACCCTGGACACCGCCAACGCGGCAGGCGTCCCGAACCAGGACAGCGTGGCGTTCGTGGTGCGGGACAAGAACGCGAACCCGGCGGCCGTGGAGGCGGCGATCGAGAAGGTCATCGCCGATGTGCCGACGGTGACGCTCAAGGACCAGGACGCGTTCGCCGCCGAGCAGCGCAAGCCGATCGACCAGCTCCTCTACATCATCTACGCGTTGCTCGGTCTGGCCGTGATCATCGCCATCCTCGGGATCATCAACACCCTGGCGCTGTCGGTGATCGAGCGCACCAGGGAGATCGGGCTGCTGCGCGCCGTCGGCCTGAGCCGGCGGCAGCTGCGGACGATGCTGCGGCTGGAGTCCGTGGCGATCGCCCTGCTCGGGGCCGTCCTCGGCGTCGTGCTCGGGCTCGTGGCCGGCTGGGCCCTCCAGCGCAGCCTCGCCGACGACGGGATCGACGTGCTCGCCATCCCGGGGCTGCAGCTCGCGGTCTTCGTGGTGCTGGCCGGTGTCGTCGGCGTGCTCGCGGCGCTGTGGCCGGGACGTCGCGCCGCTCGCCTGGACGTGCTGCGCGCCATCACCACGGAGTAGCGTTCGCGCGCGACAGGTCAGGGCTGCGCGGCCCGGTCAGGTCAGGGATTGATCAGCCGCGCCTTGAGGGTGTCGTACTCCGCCCGACTGATGTCCCCGTTGGCGAGCAGCCGTGCCAGGTCGGTGAGTCCGGCCACGGGGTCCGGCCGCACGGCCGCGGTGGGCGTCGGTGGAGGCGGCGCCGCCACGGGGACCATCCGGGCTCTGTGGTTGGCGATGCCCGTGTTGATCATCCCGCTCAACCGCTTGGCGTCGTGCATCCGGTTCTCGGTCTGGTTCGTCGTCACGCCCTCGCTGCGCCTGACGACGCAGGTGCCGTAGTTGAGCACGAAGCCGAAGAACCCGTGTCGGTAGGAGGACTCGAAGAGCGCCGGCCAGGGGTTGTTCCAGTCGAGGGCCTTCCACGGGAGGATGCCGCCCCTGATCCGCAACCCCTCGGGGAGCACCGTCCAGGTGACGCTGTGCAGGTAGGCGACGCGGTACGCGCCACGGACCAGGACGGCGACGACCAGCAGCGTGACGAACGTCTTGGCGCCTCCGGACAGGCCCGCAGCGACCAGGCCGAGGAAACCGGCCAGCAGCACCGTCCCCACGATCGTGTAGAGGTACGCGATCAGGCTCTTGCGGAAGACCACGCCGCCGGAAGTCGTCGTCATGGTCGCACCCTAGGACCGGCTCCGGAGGGAGGCATCGGCCGATCTGCGTGGACCATTACCGCAATCCACCCTCTCCGGACACCTCGGCCGGCGTCAGCTGAACATCCGCAGGGTCTGCGCCTCCGTCTCCGCGTACTGCACGCCCGCGGCGGCCAGTACGCCGCCGATCGAGTCGAGCGAGGCACGCACCTGGCGCTGGGTGCCCTGCCACTCGGTGACGAGGGCCTGGAACCGTGCCGACGCGGTGCCGGTCCACGCGCCCTGCAGGCCGTTGAGCCGCGCCATCATGGCGGTCACCTGGCCGTCGATCTCGCTCGAGATGCGGGCGATGTCGCCCGACGCTGCCTGGATCTGGCCGGTGTCCACCTGGAACTGTGCGCTCATGACCGTCCTCCTCACGGGTCGTCGGTGCCTCCGTGGCACCACTGTCCGGCGAGGCTAGGCGCAACGCGCGTACCGCCTGCGGGCTTTTCCACAGGCCTGCCCGTCGCGGGGTAGCGTCGGGTCGTGACCATCTGGATCGACCCGCCCGCGTGGCCGGCCCACGGACGGCTCTGGTCCCACTTGGTCAGCGACGCGTCATACGACGAGCTGCACGACTTCGCTGTCGCGCAAGGGATCCCGCGCCGTGGCTTCGAGGGTGACCACTACGACGTGCCCGAGGAGCGGTATGCCGCGCTCGTGGCGGCAGGTGCGCAGGAGGTGCCCGGCAAGGAGATCGTCCGCATCCTCCAGCGCAGCGGTCTGCGGATCCAGAAACGCAAGCACGAGAAGGTGATTCGCTCGATTCCGGAGGCGTCGTGGCTGCCACCCGGGTCGCGTGCCGACATCATCACGTCACGCCAGCCCGAGCCACCGGCGAACACGGTCGTGGTGCGTCTCGCACTCCTGCGCGGTCCGGACCTGCTCGTCCTCGAACGCCTCACCGGTGGGCTCGACCTGCCGTCGGCCCCCGTCGGGAGCCTGGACCCGCGCGATGCGCTGGGGCGGCTGCTCACCGTGGTCGTCGGTGAGCAGCCCGCTGTGGCACCGCAGCTGCTCGGCTACGTGCGCAACACCGTCCCCGACCCAGACGCCGACTACCCGTGGCCGGTGCCGAAGGCCTGCTTCGCCGTCTGGCACGCGGAGCTGGGCGGCCGGGTCGAGCTGGACACCGGCGTGGGGCAGTGGATCCGGCGCGACCGGGCGGCGGAGTCGCTGACGGACCGGCACTGGTGGCCGCTCGTGGCGCACCTGGACGAGGTGCCGCGATGAGCCGTGGGGCGACCAGCCGTTCGGTGCGCCTCGACGACGTCGTGTTCACCGACGGGTCGGTGTCGCACGTGGTGCTGACGACCACTCCGGACCCGGCGCCCGAGGAGGCCGTGTTCGCCGCCATGGTCGTGCTCCGCGACGCCAATGGCCGCTACGCCGTGACGTGGAGCCCCCGCCGACGTGAGTGGGGACCGCCCGGCGGGGCGCGTGAGGACGGCGAGTCAGTCGTCGAGTGCGTGGTCCGTGAGGTGGCCGAGGAGATCGGCCTCGATCTCGACCCGTCGACGCTGGTCCCGGTGGGGCACGAGGCCTTCGAACCGGTCACCCCCGGACGCTGGCCGAGGGAGGGCGGCTACCTGCAGCTGTATGCCGCCGACTGGCCTGCCGTGGGGCCCGCCCTCGTGGCGCGGGAGGCGGACTCGCTCGATCCGGAGTGGGTGGAGGCGGCCGAGTTCCGGGCCCGTGCGGGGGCGCAGTTCTGGTGGCCGGTCGTCGAGGGCGTCCTGCGCGACTGACGGGCGCCTCAGCTGCCGGTGAGGACGGCCAGCTCGCGCACCAGGTTGCTCCTCGCCCGTTCCTCCCACAGGTGCCGGGCGGTCTGCGTCGCGTAGATCGACTCCCGCTCGAGGAACGGGCGCAGGATCGCCGCGCGGCCCGCGCGGAAGGCGTCGTCGGGCACGGCCGCATACTCGGCCCGCACCTGGGCCGTGTAGTCGTCGTAGCGTTCGTCGCCGGACCCGAGGATCCACAGGTCCGCGTCGTGGAAGGCCGCCGGGAGGCCACCGTCCCTCAGGTCGTGGCCGACGGTCGCGAGGACGAGGTCGCGGACCGTGTCCACGTCGTCGGACGGCAGCCCGAGGGCACGCAGGTCGCGCACGGCGAGGTCGGCGCTGTCGGCCTCGTTCGCCCCGGCCGGTGCCGACGGGTCGTAGACGGCGTCGTGGAACCAGCCTGCGAGGCGGCCCAGCACCCCCTCGCGCGAGGTGGTCTCCCCGCCCTCCTCGAGGTCCTCCAGCGCCCAGAAGACCTCGACCAGGTGGCGGGTGTCGTGGTAGCCGCGGTGCGGTTCGGTCCAGCGCCGCATGAGGTCGGTGCCGATGGCCATCACCGCGTCGTCGTGCGCGCCGGGGGCGATCTCGGCGAGGTCGAGCTTCCACCAGGTGATGAGGGCAGGCACGGTGTCGAGTGTCCCAGAGCCGGGTCCGCACGAGCGGCAGACGCGGCGGTGGGTCAGGTCCCGTCCAGCGCAGAGGGGAGGGGTTCGGCGTGCACGACGGTCAGGGCCGACACGGCTCGGGTGAGGACGACGTAGAGACGCCGCAGGCCGGTGCGCTCGTCCGGCTCGGCCGCAGCGATCGCCGCCGGCTCGAGGACGACGACCCGGTCGAACTCGAGCCCCTTGGCGACCGTGGCCGGCACCACGTCGACCTGGTGGTCGATGTCGCCGTGGTCCTGACCGAGGACGCCGTGCTCGATTCCCTTGTCCTGCAGTAACTTCGACACGCGGTCGACCCAGGCATCCGGCACGATGACGCCGATGGAGCCGGGCTCCTCGACCTCGCTCCCGACGACCCGGGCGACCGAGGCGAGGAGGTCGTCGGCCTCGACCGCGAGGACGTCGAGACGCCCCGGGTTGTCACGCACCGACACCGGCGCCCCGAGACCGGCGGCCATGTGCGGGAGGAGCTGCGCGGCATACTCGATCACGCTGGCGGGCACACGGAAACCCCGGTCGAGCACCTCGATGTGGCTCCCCGGCTTGCCGAGGTGGGCGAGCGAGGACTCCCACGAGTCCGTGGCCCACGGGGTGGTGCCCTGGGCGATGTCGCCGAGGACGGTCGCGGCGCCCGTCGAGCAGCGACGCCCCACGGCTCGCAGCTGCATCGGCGACAGGTCCTGCGCTTCGTCGAGGACGACGTGCCCGAGGGACGGGGTCCTGGAGATGTGGTCGGTGAGCTCGTCGAGCAGGACGGTGTCGGGTCGCGACCACCGGGCAGATCCCTTGCTGCGTGGGGGTTTCTCCCACACCAGCAACGCCTGCTCCTCCTCGGTGAGGTGGTCCGCCGCGTGCCGCGCGAGCTCGCCCGGGTCGGAGAGCAGCGAGAACAGCACCGCCTTGGCATCGAGCGCGGGCCAGACGGAGGCGACGTACTTCTTGACGATCGGGCTGCGGGCCACCGTGTCCTGCACCCGGTCGTCGGGGGAGTCGCCGGCCTGCTCCATCTGCAGCAGGACGGCGTGGGCCAGGCGCTGCGGCAGCATCTGGCGGGCTGCGTCGTAACGGACCCCGCGGGTGCGGAGCTCCTCGAGGATCTCGTTGACCTCGTATGCCGGGACGCGCCACTTGCGGACGCCGCGCGGGACGACGAGGGCCTCGGTCGCAGGCTGTACCTGCGACCAGACCGCTGCACGCAGCACCTCGGCCAGCCGGGCGTCGCCCTTGAGGACCGCGGTCGCCGTGGAGTCGGTGCCGCGCACCGGGACGGAGGCGACGAGCTCCTCGATCGTCGTGTGGCCGACCGCCACCTCGCCGAGGGCGGGCAGCACCGCGCCGATGTGCTCGAGGAACGCGCGGTTGGGGCCGATGACCAGGACGCCGGAACGGGCCAGCTTGTCGCGGAACGCGTAGAGGAGCCAGGCCGCCCGGTGCAGGCCTACTGCGGTCTTGCCCGTGCCGGGGGCGCCCTGGACGCAGATGGTCTGCTCGGCTCCCGCGCGGACGATCTCGTCCTGCTCGGGCTGGATGGTCGCGACGATGTCGCGCATCGGGCCGACGCGGGGGCGCTCGATCTCCTCGGCGAGGATCTGGCTGCGCACCTCGTGCTCGGCGCGGTCCTGCAAGTGCTCGTCCTCGTAGGCGGTGATCGCGCCACGGTCCAAGCCGAACCGTCGCCGCAGCACCACACCCATCGGCTCGGTGCGCGAGGCGCGGTAGAAGGCGGTCGACATCCCGGCGCGCCAGTCGATGACGAGCGGGTCACCGTGGTCGTCGGCGACGTGGCGACGGCCGACGTACCAGCGTTCGTCGCTGTCCGTGTCGATCCGCCCGAAGAACAACGTGGTCGACGGGTCGTCCTGCAGGGACGCCGCGCGCAGGTGCAGGGTCCGCGCCAGGTGCTCGGCCGAGATCGGGTCGTGGGCCTGCACCTTGAGCGAGAGGGTCTGCTCCCGCATCCGGGCCAAGGCCGCTCGAGCGGTGCTGAGGTGGTCCTGCTCTCGCTTCAGCTCGGGGGAGGCAGACACAAGGGTCCACAATGCCACCGCAGCGTCCGTCGGGCGAACGAATTGCGTCCCCTGACGCGGTCGGGGGCGGTAGGGGAGCTCTCGCTCACCCTCCCGCCCCCGAAGCCGGGACGCGATACCGGTTACTGCGTCGTGCCGGACTTGGCCACGAGGGTGGCGGTCAGGTCGAGCTGCTTGCCACCGCGCAGGACCGTGAGGGCGACCTTGTCGCCAACGGCCCGCTCGCGGATGGTGGCGACCAGGGCGAGGGCCGAGTCGACCCGCTCACCGTCGACCGCGACGACGACGTCACCCTTCTGCAGGCCGGCCTGGGCGGCGGGCGTGTTCGCCGTCAGCGCCGACACCTCGGCGCCGGCTCGCTGGCTGGTGCCGTCGGAGGCCGTCCCGTCGGCCAGGCTCACGCCGAGGAACGCGTGCTCCGCGGTGCCCTTGTCGATGAGCTGGGTCGCGATCGACTTGGCCTCGTTGGCCGGGATGGCGAAGCCGATGCCGATGCTGCCGCTCTGGGAGGAACCGCTCGACGACCCGAGGCTGGCGATGGCGGAGTTGATGCCCACCAGCTGCCCGGAGGCGTTGACGAGGGCGCCGCCGGAGTTGCCGGGGTTGATGGCGGCCGACGTCTGGATGGCGTTGGTCACGACGTCGTTCCCGCCGGTCTGCGTCTGCGGCGCCTGGCCCTGGCCGAACGGGTTCTGCTGCTGGCTGTTGTCGTCCTCTGCCGCGGTGGTCACGGGGCGGTTGAGGGCGCTGACGATGCCGGTGGTCACGGTGCCGGCGAGCCCGAGCGGGTTGCCGATCGCCATGACCGGGTCGCCGACCTTGATGGCGTCCGAGTTGCCGATGGCGATGGGGGTGAGGTTGCTCGGCGGGTTCGTCAGGGTGATGACGGCCAGGTCCGTGGTCGGGTCGGTCCCGGCGACCGTGGCGGAGTACGTCCGGCCGTCGTTGAGGGTCACCGTGAGCTTGGCGTTCTGCCCGGCGCCGGCGACGACGTGGTTGTTCGTGAGGATGTGGCCCTTGCCGTCGATGACCACGCCCGAGCCCTGGCCCTCGCTCGAGCTCGACGCCACGGTGATCGAGACGACGCTCGGGGAGACCGCGGCCGCGGTGGCCGTCCAGTTGGGGTTCGTCGCATCCGCCTGCACCACCGGCGCAGCGTCTGCGCCGCGGCCCAGGGTCGACGAGGACGCAGTGGAGGAGGACTGCGTCCCGTCGGTGAGCTGGGCCGCGGCGTAGGTGCCGCCGCTCGCGAGGAGGGCGGCGAGCGCCGCGACGGCGGTGAGTTCCGTCCATCGGCGCCGATTGCCCGGCTGGGCAGGCTCTGCTCCATCCCGTGTGTGCGCGGGAGGGGGCGGCCCAGCCGGTGGCTGTGCGGTCGGGGGGTATGCGGTGTGGTCGCCGGTGCCGTACGGCCCGAAGGCGTCGGAACCACCGGGGGCGCCGGGCGTCGCGCTGTCGCGGGAGAACGACTGCGTCTGGCCGAACCAGACGGGGGCGGTGTCGTCGGGCCGGGCGAACGGCTCGGTGGGCGGCTGCGGGGTCGATGCCTGCGCGGGGGACTCCTGGGCCGGGGCGATCGGCGGCTGCTGCATCGGGGCGAGCGGCAGCTGCTCGCCGGGCTGGGTGCCGGAGTCCTGGACGACGGGGCCGGTCGAGCCAGCGTGCTGCTGGGGAGGCTGGCCGCCCTCACCGGTCGTGCCCGGCTGGGTGTCCTGGTGGATCTGGGTCATGGCTCTCGCACTCCTTGGTGTGGCTTGGTGACCTCAGTCAACACACCCGACGTCAAGGAGTACTGGGCGCCGGCTGGGAGTTTGCTGTGGGCATCTGCACCACGAACGTGGCACCGCCACCGGGCGTCTGGGCGACACCGATGCGGCCGTCGTGGCCGGCGACGATCGCGGCGGCGATGGCCAGGCCGAGGCCGTTGCCGCCACCGCTGCCTCGCCCGCGCGAGGGGTCCGCGCGGAAGAACCGCTCGAACACCTTCTTGGCCTGGTCGGGATCGACACCGGGGCCGTGGTCGCGGACCTCGACGACGGCGAGGCCGTCGGAGCGCCGTACACCCACCGCCACCTCGATCGGGGTGCCGGCCGGGGTGTGGCCCAGGGCGTTGGACAGCAGGTTGGCCAGGAGCTGGCGCAGCTTCGAGTCGTCGCCGCGCACCACCGTCGGGCCCATCGGTCCGTCGAGGCCGGTGACCGTCACGGGCCGGTGCGTGTCGATGGCCCGCGCGTCTTGGGCCGCGTCGGCAGCCAGCACCGTGAGGTCGACGTCGTCCATCTTCAGGGGGCGCTGGTCGTCGAGGCGGGCCAGCATCAGCAGGTCCTCGACCAGCCCACCCATCCGGCTGGCCTCGCCCTCGATGCGCGACATGGCGCTCGCGACGTCGGTCGGTTCACGGACTGCACCCTGCCGGTACAGCTCGGCGTAGCCGCGGACCGCGGCGAGAGGGGTGCGCAGCTCGTGGGAGGCGTCCGCGACGAACTGCCGCATCCGCTCCTCGGACTGCTCCCGCTGGGAGAAGGACTGCTCGATCTGGGCGAGCATGACGTTGAGCGAGCGGGACAGCGAGGTCACCTCGTCCTTGGCCGTCCGCGTCGGGATGCGCCTCGTCAGGTCCCCCGCGGCGATGGCGGACGCGGTGTCCTCGATCTGGCGCAGCGGGCGGAAGGCGCGGTGCACGGCATACCAACCGCCGGCGGCGCAGGCGAGGAGCACGCCCATGCCGATGAGCAGCTCGACCAGCACGAGCTTGTGCACGGTCCGGTCGACGGTGCGCAGCGGTACGGCGACGACGACCACGGCCTCGCTGCCGCGCAGCGTGCCCGCGATCGCCCGCCACTTCAGCTCGCCCTCCTTCGAGGCGATGGTGAAGGGGTCGCCGGTGCGGACCTGGGGGCTGTCGACGGTGAGCGACGGGACGGCGGGGTGCATCGGTTCGCCGATGGGGTTGGCGGCGATGGGCGCGCGACCGTCGTTGGGCAGCACGACGAAGGCGTAGCCGTTCGGTATGCCCTCGCTGATCGCACTGCCGAGGTCGTTGAAGGCCTGTTTCGCGACGGGGTCGGCGGCGAGCCGCAGCTGCTGGTCGACCCGGCTCACGAGGTCGCGCCGCATGAGGACAGCGGTCGCGGAGGCCGTGAGCGTCAGGGCGAGGAGCAGCAGCACGAGCATGACCGCGATGAGGCGCAGCCGCAGCGGCAGCGCCTCCAGCCGGCGGGACGCCCGGGCCAGCGCGCGCTGGTGCCTGGGCTGGACTGCCGGGTCCACCTACGCCTCCGGTGGCTTGCGCAGGACGTACCCGACCCCGCGCTTGGTGTGGATCAGCGGCGGCAGGCCCTCGGTGTCTATCTTGCGACGCAGGTAGGAGATGTAGGACTCCACGATGCCGCTCTCACCGCGGAAGTCGTAGTCCCACACGTGGTCGAGGATCTGGGCCTTCGACAGCACGCGGTTGGGGTTGAGCATGAGGTAGCGCAGGAGCTTGAACTCGGTGGGCGACACGTCGATCGAGCGGGTGCCGCGGCGGACCTCGTGCGAGTCCTCGTCGAGCTCGAGGTCCTCGAACCGCAGCGCCGACGACTCGTCCACCTCGCCACGGGTCCGCCGCAGCACGGCGCGGATCCGGGCCACCACCTCCTCGAGGCTGAACGGCTTGGTGACGTAGTCGTCGCCCCCGACCGTGAGGCCCTTGACCTTGTCGTCGAGGGAGTCGCGCGCCGTGACGAAGACGATCGGCAGCTGGCGGCCCGTGTCACGCAGCTTGCGCGTCACGGTGAACCCGTCCATGTCCGGGAGCATCACGTCCAGGACGACCAGGTCCGGCTCGTGGGCGGTGGCGAGGTTGAGGGCGGTCGCCCCGTCGGCGGCCACGTGCACCTCGAAGCCCGCGAACCTCAGGGAGGTCGCGAGCAGCTCGCGGATGTTGGGCTCGTCCTCGACGACGAGCAGGCGGGCTTCGGGTTCGACGCTGGTCACGGTCCCAGTGTCCGGGTGGAGTCTGGGAGTTGCCTGTATGCCGACTGGGCGCGTCGTGCGCCCGGTCGCCCTGCCGCCGTGGCCGGTTCAGCTGGACCGGGCCACGGCCTTGCGCAGCCCCGCCTGCATGGACTCGAGGGTCAGCGAGAAGTGGGCCTGGGCGCAGCGCCCCGCCCCGTCGGCGTCGCCGAGGACGACGTGGCGGACCAGCTCGGCGTGCTCGGAGCGGGCCTGGGCGAGGAACTCCGGGGCGTAGGGCTCGGCGCCGAACCCGAGGGTGGCCGCGGCGGTCAGCCGAGCGCTCAGCAGGCTCAGGTGCGGGTTGCGGGCCGCCGCGGTGATGAGCCCGTGGATCCGGTGGTCGACGGCCCTGGCCTCGATCATCCCCTCGACCCGGTCGAACTCCGCCAGCGCCGCGTTCAGCTCGGCGACGTCCTCGGCGGTGCGTCGCTCAGCGGCGGTCCGCGCGATCATCCCCTCGACGAGGCAACGGAAGTCGAACAGGTCGCGCAGCCGCGGCAGCTCGACCTCGAGGGTGCGACGGGCCACCTGCGGCGCCACCTCGCTCCAGTCGACGGTGGACACGAACGTGCCACCGCCGCGTCCCCGGCGGGCCTCGACCAGGCCGAGCTCGGAGACCTGGCGCAGCGCCTCGCGCAGGGTCACGCGGGAGACTCCGAGCGAGGAGGCGAGCTCTCGCTCCGGGGGCAGGCGCTCCCCGGGGGAGTAGGCGCCGACGGCGATGGCGGTGACGAGCCGGTCGGCGAGCGAGGCGGTCATGCTCACGCGGAGCGGGTCGAGACCCCCTGCCGCGCCCCCTCCGCCCGCGGCCCCCAGAAGCTCTGCGCCCTCGTCCACGCGGGGAGTCTACGGGTCGGGGTCCGGCCGCCCGTCTCGTCACCCGATCAAAGGTATTGTCACCAGACCATTTCTGCGGTTGAGTGTCGCGGTCGCCCGCAGGGGCGTCCCAGGACCAGCCGAGGAGACCTGTGAACCAGACAGCCGTCCGCGCCATACCCGAGCCGAGCCGGACCGGGACGGTGCCCTTCCGGGGTCACGAGACGTGGTTCCGCGTCACCGGCGACCCCGACGCGCTGCGCCCCGACGCGCCGCGGGCGCCCCTCGTGGTGCTGCACGGAGGGCCCGGGGTCGCGCACGACTACACCCTCGCGATGACGGCGCTCGCCGGCGACGGGCGTGCGGTCGTCCACTACGACCAGCTCGGCTGCGGCCTGAGCACCCACCTGCCCGACGCCGACCCCGCCTCCTGGACCGTGGAGCTCTTCATCGAGGAGCTGCGCGCCGTCGTGGACCACCTCGGCATCGGCGACCGGTTCCACCTGCTCGGCCAGTCGTGGGGAGGCATGCTCGCCAGCGAGGTGCTGCTCGCCGACCCGCACGGTGTCGCGACCCTGAGCATCTGCGACAGCCCCGCGTCGATGGCCCTCTGGCTCGAGGCGGCGGCCACCTTGCGCGCCGAGCTCCCCGAGGAGGTCCAGGCGGCGCTGCTGCGGCACGAGGAGGCCGGCACCACGGACAGCCCGGAGTATGCCGCCGCGATGCAGGTCTTCTACGACCGCCACGTCTGCCGCGTGGTGCCCAACCCGCCGGAGGTGCTCGCGTCCTTCGCCCAGCTCGAGGCCGACCCGACGGTCTACCACACCATGAACGGGCCGTCGGAGTTCCACGTCGTGGGCACGCTCAAGGACTGGACCGTGGTCGACCGCCTCCCGGGCATCACCGCGCCGACGCTCGTGGTCAGCGGTGCGCACGACGAGGCGATGCCGATCGTGTGGCAGCCCTTCGTCGACCGCATCCCGGGTGCCCGCTCGCACGTGTTCGCGCAGTCCAGCCACATGCCGCACGTCGAGGAGCCCGAGTGGTTCACCGCCGTGGTCGGCGCCTTCCTGCGCGAGCACGACTGAGACAGCACGACCACCGGCCCCCGTCCCCACCGTCCCCCGTCCACGTCCCCCGTCCACGTCCCACCCCTTCCCCCGAGGAGCGTCGTGAGCAGCACCCATGACACCGAGCTCGCCGAGTTCGGTTACCGCCAAGAGCTGAACCGCACCCTGTCCACCACGGACCTGATCATTTATGGCCTCGTCTTCATGGTGCCCATCGCGCCGTGGGCGATCTTCGGCGTGGTCTACAACGAGTCGAAGGGCATGGTGCCCCTCGTCTACCTCATCGGCCTGGTGGCGATGATCTTCACCGCCATGTCGTACGCGCAGATGTCGCGCGCCTTCCCGATCGCCGGGTCCGTGTACTCGTACGTCGGTCGGGGGCTCAACCCCAAGCTGGGCTTCCTCGCGGGCTGGACGATCCTGCTCGACTACCTTCTCGTGCCGACCCTGCTCTACGTGTTCGCCGCCGAGTCGATGGCCGGGATCTTCCCCGACATCCCGAAGGCGCTGTGGATCGTGCTCTTCCTCGTCGTCAACACCGGCGTGAACTACATCGGCATCTCGTTCACGGCCATCGTCAACCGGCTCTTCCTCGCGGCCGAGCTGCTCTTCGTCGTGATCTTCGTCGTCATGGCCGTGGTCGCCATCGCCCGCGGGACGAGCGGTGCCCGGTTCACCACGGCGCCGCTGTTCGACTCCGGCGACTTCACCCCGGGCCTGGTCGCGACCGCGCTGTCCATCGCGGTGCTGAGCTTCCTCGGGTTCGACGGCATCGCGACCCTCTCGGAGGAGGCCAAGGGCGGACGCAAGGCGGCGGGCCTGGCCATGGTGGTCGGGCTCGTCCTCGTCGCGTTCTTCTTCGTCTCCCAGACCTGGCTCGCGGCGATGCTCGTGCCGGACACGCAGCAGTTCGGCGACGACGAGGTCAACAACGCCTTCTTCGGCATCGTCGAGCAGGTGAGCAGCCACGGGTGGCAGGTCGCCTTCCTCGCCATGAACGCCCTGGCCGTCGGCATCGCCAACGCCGTCGCCGCCCAGAGCGCCACCTCACGGCTCCTGTTCTCGATGAGCCGTGACGGGCGGCTGCCCGGCTTCCTGGCCCACGTCAACAGCCGCACCAAGGTGCCCGAGCGCGCGATCCTGCTCGTCGGTGGCCTCACCCTCGTCACCGGGCTGTTCTTCGTCGGACAGGTCGGCCTGATCTCGTCGCTGGTCAACTTCGGCGCGCTCACGAGCTTCCTGCTCCTGCACGTGTCCGTCGTGTCCTGGTACGGCGTGCGGAAGCATTCGCGCAACGTGTTCCTGCACTGGGTCTCCCCGGTGCTGGGCTTCGCGGTGATCGGCTACGTCCTGTGGAACGCCGAGGCGGCCGCCAAGATCGGCGGGCTCGTCTGGCTGGCGATCGGCTGCCTCGTCCTGGCGTGGTACACCACGCACGACCGGGGCATCCTGCCCGAGCACGCCGCGGACGGGCCTGCGGCGCGGGACCAGCCCGTCGAGGCCCCGAGGGGAGGACGGGCATGAGCGAGCACCTGCTGACCAGAGACCAGGGGCGGCCGGGGCTGTCGGCCGCCGATGAGCCCGTGCTTCGGGTCGCGGCCGGGGGCGGTGACCGCATCACCTTCGAGACCGACGACACGGCATACGCCCAGATGGAGGAGCGGCGCGACCTCGCCAAGGTGACGGCGCCCCTCAACCCGGTCACCGGACCGGTGTTCGTCGAGGGTGCGGAGCCCGGCGACGCGCTCGCCGTCACCATCGAGGACATCACCTTCGGCGACTTCGGCTGGTCGGTGTACATCCCGGGCGCGGGCGCGCTCGCGGGACCGATGGGCGAGGAGTGGTTCGTGCGTCGGATCCCGTTGCGCGACGGGCGGGTCCAGCTCACCGACGGCCTCGACTGCCCCGCTGCCCCCATGGTCGGCTGCGTCATGGTTGCCCCCGCCGACGGCGACCTCTCGACAGTCATGCCCAGCTACCCCACCGGCGGCAACATGGACCTCACCGACGCCGCCCCGGGGTCGACGGTCTACCTGCCCGTCCAGGTGCCGGGGGCGCTGCTGTCGCTCGGCGACCTGCACGCCGTGATGAGCAGGGGGGAGTCGTCGTTCGTGGCCATCGAGGCGGCCGGCCGCGTCACGGTGACCGTGGACGTCGTCAAGGGGCTGGGCGCCCGGCTGCGCGCACCGCGGGTCGACACCGGTCGTGAGCTGGTCTGCGTCGGTCTCGGCGACCCCGTCCAGGACTCGATCGACATGGCCTACGAGTCGCTCTTCTCGGTGCTCGTGGACGAGCGCGGGGTGAGTCGTGAGGACGCCTACGTCGTGATGAGCGCGCTGGCCCACACCGAGCTCGGCGGCCCGACGGGGTCGGTGGCTCCCGACCCGCTGCACCCCTTCCGCCCGGTGGGGGCCGTCACCCTGGCGCGGATCGCGCACGAGGTCCTCGACGCGCTCTGAGCCCGGCGGGTGGCCGACGCGGCGGCGCCCTCCCGTCGCAGGGAGGGCGCCGCGCTGGTCCGGGTCAGGGGTGTGACCACCCCGGAGGGGTCGGCTCAGAAGCGGATGAAGGAGTCGAACTGGCCGTGCGCCGAACCGCGGCTGACCGTGCGGGTGCCGTAGTGCTCCGGGTGCGACCAGTTGTACTCCTCCACGACGAACGTGCCGTTGGCGTTGACCTTCGCGACGTAGGCGACGTGGCCGAAGCTGCCGGCGTCGCTCTGGGCGATGTCACCCACGTGCGGGCGGCTGCTCACGGTCACACCGGCGGCGCGGGCGGCGTCGTCCCAGTGGTTGGCGTTGCCCCAGTGCTGGCCCTTGTAGGAGTTGGTGAAGCCGACGTGCTTGACCGAGCGGGCGCGGAACGCGGCGAACGACGTGCACTGGCCCTTGTAGAAGTTCCAGGGGTCGACGCCCGACGTCTGGCCGCTGTACGGGTAGTTGTTGCCGATGACCCCGCTCGGGGTGCTCGGGGCCGGGGCGGAGCCGCCGCACTTCGGGGCGACGCGGCCGTCGGAGCCGGTGTAGATGTAGGCGTCGGAGACGAACCGGCCGGTGCCGATCTTGTCCCAGATGTTCGAGGTGCCGTAGGTGCCCTTGACCGTGCTGCCCGTGGTCTGGCAGATGATGTTGACCTTGGCGCCCTTCTTCACGGTCCCGACCTTGGCGTAGCCGGTGCCGGGGCCCTTGCGGACGGACAGGCTGGCGCCGGACGTCTTCACGGTGCCGGTCGCGGCGTCGGCGGCGAGGGCGATGCCCCCGGCGAGGCCCAGGCCGGCGACGGAGGCGACGGCGAAGCGGACGGGCTTGCGGGTCATGACGGTGCTGAGCATTGCGGTGATCCCCTCGGTAGTGGTGCCCGGCCACCTCGGCCCGGCTGCAGAACCGAAGGTAGGAGCGGGGGATGGCCCCCGGCGATGGGGAGAGGTCCCCGCCTCACGTCCACGTGGGTATGGCGTCGAGCCGAGTTCTATTGCAGCACAACGGAACTCGGCGGACGCTGAACGTGTGGTCACCGCGAGGGGAGAGCTCCCCTTCCGCGCTGAGGGGTCGGGATCTGCCGCTTCACCGGCTGGTGAGTCGGCCGGTTCCCGCTCCTCGGCGGGACGGCGTGGTCAGGCGGGGACGTCGCCCAGGTCGTCGGCGTCGACGATGCGGTAGGCATAGCCCTGCTCGGCGAGGAACCGCTGCCGGTGCGCGGCGAACTCGGCGTCCACGGTGTCGCGGGCGACCACCGAGTAGAAGTGCGCCGTGCGGCCGTCGCCCTTGGGACGCAGCACCCGGCCGAGGCGCTGGGCCTCCTCCTGCCGGGACCCGAAGGTGCCGCTCACCTGGATGGCGACGCTGGCCTCGGGCAGGTCGATCGAGAAGTTCGCGACCTTGGAGACGACCAGCAGGTCGATCTCACCGACGCGGAAGGCCTGGAACAGCTTCTGGCGCTCGGCCACCGAGGTGGCGCCGGTGATGACCTCTGCCCCGAGGCGCTGGGAGAGCTCGTCCAGCTGGTCGAGGTACTGGCCGATGACGAGCGTGGGCTCGCCCCGGTGCTGGGCGACGATCTTCTCCACCACGGGGATCTTGACCGGGCTGCACGAGGCGAGGCGGTAGCGGTCCTCGGGCTCCGCAACGGCATACGCGAGGCGCTCGCTGTCGGGGAGCGTGACCCGCACCTCCACGCAGTCGGCCGGCGCGATGTAGCCCTGCGCCTCGATGTCCTTCCACGGGGCGTCGTAGCGCTTCGGGCCGATGAGCGAGAAGACGTCGGCCTCGCGGCCGTCCTCGCGCACGAGCGTGGCGGTGAGGCCGAGGCGACGGCGGGCCTGGAGGTCGGCCGTCATCCGGAAGATCGGGGCCGGGAGCAGGTGCACCTCGTCGTAGACGATGAGGCCCCAGTCGCGGGCGTCGAGCAGGTCGAGGTGCGTGTAGACGCCCTTCCGCCGGGTCGTGAGCACCTGGTAGGTCGCGATGGTGACCGGGCGGATCTCCTTGCGGGCACCGGAGTACTCGCCGATCTCCTCCTCGGTGAGGCTGGTGCGCTTGATCAGCTCGTCGCGCCACTGCCGGGCCGAGACGGTGTTGGTCACGAGGATCAGCGTGGTGGCCTTGGCCTGGGCCATCGCCCCGGCGCCGACGAGGGTCTTGCCGGCGCCGCAGGGGAGGACGACCACGCCGGAGCCGCCGTGCCAGAACCCGTCGACCGCCTGCTGCTGGTACGGCCGCATCGACCAGTCGGCGTTGTCGAGGTCGATCCGGTGGGCCTCGCCGTCGACGTACCCCGCCTCGTCCTCGGCGGGCCAGCCGACCTTGAGCAGCTCCTGCTTGAGGTGGCCCCGCTCGGACGGGTGGACGAGGACGCGATCGGCGTCGATGCGCTCACCCATGAGCGGCTTGATCTTCTTGTGCCGCAACACCTCCTCGAGCACCGGGCGGTCCGTGGTCCGCAGCAGCAGGCCGTGCTCGGGGTCCTTCTCGAGGGTGAGGCGGCCGTACCGGTCCATCGTGTCGGCGACGTCCACGAGCAGGGCGTGCGGCACGGCATACCGGCTGAACGTGATGAGCGCGTTGACGACCTGCTCGGCGTCGTGCCCCGCGGCCCGGGCGTTCCACAGACCCAGCGGCGTGACCCGGTAGGTGTGGATGTGCTCAGGGGCGCGCTCGAGCTCGGCGAACGGGGCGATCGCCCGACGCGCCTCCTCGGCGCGCGGGTGGTCGACCTCGAGCAGGAGCGTCTTGTCGCTCTGGACGATCAGCGGTCCGTCGGTCACGGACTGGTCGACCCACCCACGGCAGCGATACCGACGAGGCCGGCGATGGCGAGCACGACGAGGACGACCGTGACGGCCAGGGCGATCCAGCCCCACCTGGTCCACTTGCCCATCTCGGAGGGCTGGTCCTTCTTGGTCACCGCGATGATCGCGAAGACCAGGGCGGGGATGCCGATGCCGCAGCCACCGATGGTCAGCAACCCGGACACGACGAGGAGCGCGATCGTGCTGCCGCTCAGGGAGCCGGACGCGGGTCCGCCTCCGTACGGAGCCTGTCCGTAGGCCGGGGCGGGCGCGCCGTAGCCGGCCTGGCCGTAGCCGGGAGGCGGCGGGGGCGTGCCGGGGGCGCCGTGCTGGGAGGCCACCTCACCCTGGGTGGGGTAGCTCGGGGCGGCCGGCGGCGCGGCATACGGGTTCTGCGCAGCAGGGTCCGGGGAGGCGTACGGGTTCTGCGGAGCATCCGCCGCCGGCGGGGCGCTGTACGGGCTCTGGGGCGCCGCGGGAGGCGGGGGCACCGACGACTCGGTCGGGACCTGCTGGGTGTCACCACCGGTCGGCAGCTGCTCGGTGTGCTCCGTGGCTCCGGCCGACGCCGGCGAGCCGTAGGACGGCGCGTCGCTGGGAGCCGTCGGGTCGCGGAAGATGTCGTCTCCGCGGTCCTCGGTGCTGTCGTTCCTGGGGGTGTCGCTCATGCGATGTCCTTCAGCCGGGTCCGGTACTGCGCCCAAATCTAACCTGCGCCGCCGGGCCCGGTGTCCGGCAACCACGAATCCGGGCAGTGGCAGGATCAGGGACGTGACCACCGGACTGCCGCAGCTCGAGCTCGCCACCGACCTGCCCGGGGCCGTGACCATCTACGAGGTGGGTCCGCGCGACGGGCTGCAGAACGAGAAGACCGTCGTCGCCGCCGAGGTGAAGGCGGAGTTCGTGCGGCGCCTCGCAGCTGCCGGACTGCGGACGATCGAGACGACGTCGTTCGTCCCCGCAGCCTGGGTCCCGCAGCTGGCGGATGCCACCGAGGTTCTCGCGCTCCTCGGCGACGCCGGCAAGGGTCCGCAGCGCCCCGTCCTGGTCCCGAACGAGCGAGGGCTCGACCGGGCCTTGGAGGCCGGGGTCGGGGCGGTGGCGATCTTCGGCAGCGCCACGGAGACGTTCGCCCGCAAGAACCTCAACCGCACGGTCGAGGCGTCGATCGCGATGTTCGCGCCGGTCGTCGACCGGGCGCGCCAGTCGGGCCTGTGGGTCCGCGCCTACCTGTCGATGTGCTTCGGCGACCCGTGGGAGGGACCGGTGCCGGTCGACCAGGTCGCCGACGTCGCGGTGCGGCTGATGGACCTCGGCGCGGACCAGCTCTCCCTCGGCGACACCATCGGGGTCGGCACGACCGGGCACGTGAGCCGGTTGCTCGACGCCCTGGAGGCCCGCGGCATACCGGCCGACCGGGTCGGCGTGCACTTCCACGACACGTACGGCCAGGCGCTCGCGAACACGATGACGGCCCTGCGGCACGGCGTGACCGTCGTCGACGCCTCCACCGGTGGCCTGGGCGGGTGCCCCTACGCCAAGAGCGCCACCGGCAACCTCGCCACCGAGGACCTTGTCTGGGCCCTCGACGGTGCGGGGGTGCAGACCGGGGTCGACCTCTCGTCGCTCGTCGAGACGAGCACCTGGATGGCCGAGCAGCTCGGGCGGCCGTCCCCGTCGCGGGTGGTCAAGGCACTCGCCGGGAGCGACTGACCGGCGCCGGTCGGGCGTCAGCCGACGGCAGCGCCGGTGACGCGGTGGATCGACAGGGTGCGGTTCAGGCCCTCGGTGGTCCCGTGGACGCGGCCGCCCTCGACCCGCTCGGGGTAGAACAGCAGCCGCTGGACCCGACCGTCCGCGTCGGAGTACCCGAGCCAGACGGCCTGACGGTCGGCGGCGGCGTCACGCAGCACGGCGAGGGTGGTCGTCGGGTCGGTGCTCGGCAGGCTGGGTCCGGGGCGCGTGGCCACCTGTTCGCGGTGGTAGTCCGCCGCCGCCTCTCCGGCCCGTAGCGCGCCGACCAGGGTGGTGACGAGCTCGTCGTCGACACCCGTGGCCGTGACGGGGGAGGTGCGTCGCTGCAGCGGCGTCCGGTGCCGTCCCGCCTGCGGGACGACGATTCCGCCGTCCGGGGTCTCGGCCGCGGGGGCGAAACCGTTCTCCCGCAGGAAGTCCACGACTGTCTCGGCCGCCACGGGGGAGACGAGGACGGTCGGGGCGATGCTGCGCAGCTGGAGGGGCGACAGCGCCCGCTCGGCGAGCATGGCTCCCAGCGTGGTCTCGTCGTCGCACCGGATGTAGGCGCGCATCGCCCCGACCCGCGCCTGGCCGTGGCGTCGTGCGACGTCGCGGACCAGGTAGTCGAGGGGTTGCGGGACGGGGGTGTGGCTGGCGTCGCTGAGGGTGCCCACCACCTGGTCGACCGACCACCCGGCGTCGAGCGCGCGCCGCACCGAGTCGGGGGTGAAGCGGTAGACCGTCGCGCCGCCGCGCGACTCGACGTCGGCGACCAGACGCATGAAGGTCGCGAGGCCTCCGGCCAGGGGACCGGGTGCGATGGCGGTGAGGTCGGCCTGGAGGAGCACGTGCTCGACGGGGTCGGGCAGGTGGGGCTGCATCGCCGCGGCGAGGGAGGACTGGTCGCGCCCCTCGAGCAGGGCCCGCCCCGCGGTGGAGAGCGCGCCGCGTCCGGTGACGCCCAGCCACTCGGCCTCGCGGAGCGTTGCGGCGATGACGGCCTCGAGGGTGCCGGGGACGCGACGGGGCCGCCGCCAGCGCAGGGCGTTCGCGACGGACGCCGGTGCCGGGGCCAGCCCGGTGGGGGCGTCGCCGAGCTGGTCGAGGACGTCCCGGCGAAGACCCCTGGCCGGTGGCCAGTGGGCGTCCGGGCCGAGGGCGTTCACGGTGCCCGACGCGCCCGTAGGGGTGGTGCCGACGAGGTGGGGTGCGCGGGTCGTGAGGAGCCAGGCCCGCGCGACCACGGCCCAGCGCTGGTCGCCGGGCTGCTGCTGCCACTCGTCGTACGCCGGCGTCGGAGCCCACGACGGGTCGAGCGAGCCGTCGTCGGTGAGGAGGCCGGCGGCATACGCGAGCTCGACGACGAAGGCCGCCCGGGTCTCGTCGACGTCGAGGACCGAGCCGATCCGCTTGAGGTCGCGCACGGCGAGGCCACCGGACCGCAGCACGCGTGGCGGTCGCAGCCCCCACTCGGCAGCGAGCTCGTCGACCAGTGCGAGGAGGTCGGTGACCTGCTGACCGGCGGCGGCGTCGACCGCGTCCGGGGTGCGGTCCTCGCCGTGGAGGTCGGGTGAGGTGAGGGCGGGTTCGGCGTGGCTGCGGCCGCCGCGCAGCGCGAGGGCGACCTCGCGGGGCAGGGCGATCTGCTCACCGCCGACCGAACGCACGAGGTGGTGCTCGAGCAGCCAGCGCGCTCCCTCGGCCACGCGGTCCGGGGTCCCGGTCGGGAGCACCGCCATCGGCGGTCCCCAGGTGAGGCGGTCGAGGATGGCACGGGCGGCCGGTGGCGCGTCGGCGACGGCGGCGACCACGGCGTCGGCAGCCGGCGCGGGGGCCGCGCCGGGCAGGTCGGTCGCGCGGGGGCCGAGTCCGGCGGGGTGGACGAGCACCTCGCCGACCGTGCGCACGACTCGCAGGCCCTCGGGGCTGCGCCAGAGCAGGGCCACCGTCCAGAGGTCGTCGAGCAGGGGCTGCACCTCGGCCGCGGTCGACCCGAGCAGGGCCGCGACGGCCGACGGCTGCACCGGCGACGAGCTGGTCGCGGGAGCGGTCAGGGCCGCCTCGAGGACCTGGAGGTGGGCCAGGTCGAGGGAGTCGACGGCGCGCTGGACGCTGGCGCGGGTGCTCGCCCGGGCCGCGAGGGCCGACAGGTCCGCAGGCGCCGGGCGGGCCAGGTCCTGCCGGCGGTGCAGGAGAGCGCGGAGCTCGTCATCGGTGCGCCCCCGGACGTCGTCGGCCATCGACCGGACGGCCGTGGGCTGGGGGCGGGACTTCGGGGGCACCGGACCACGGTAGTCGGCCGCCGTGAGGTCGCGTACCGCGTGACCGAGGGCCGGGTGTGGGTCTCATCCCGGCCGGGTGCTGTGCCGGGCGCCGTGTCGGGGCTCCGCCTGGTCCTGGCCCGGTCCTGTGCCGGGTCCGGGGCGGGCTCCGAGGCGGGGTCCGGGACGGGGTCCGGGCGCGGTCGAGTTTGGCGCGATTCCCAGTTGAACCACAGGTTCCCGAGGGATGATGCACAGAGCGAGAGGAGCCGCCATGTCGGAGCCCACCGGACCCACGGGGCCCATCGACCCGGTCGATCCCACCCGGCCGATGCCCACGCCGCACCCGGGGCAGCAGCCCGCACAGGGGCAGCCGCCGGCACAGGCGTCCCGGCCCGAGTCGTTCCCGTCGGCCACGTCCGAGGCGGCCCACGCGGCACCGGCACGGCCCGCGGGACCGACCGGCACGGCCGGGCCGACCAGCACCGCCGGTGCGACCGGTCCCACGCCGCCCAAGGGACCCAACCTCTGGCGCCAGGCCACCTCCACCACCGGCGGCACGATCGCGCTCATCGTCGCCTCCGTGCTCACCCTGCTCCTCGTGGTCGGCGTGCTCGGCGTCGGTGCGGTGGCAGTCGTCCGGACGGTGGCCGGGCACGACGGCGACCGGATGGGCCAGATGCACGGCCGCAGCGACAGCGCCCCGGGCCAGCAGCGCCGCCTCGAGAACGGCCCGATGGGCCGCGGCCAGCTGCCCGGCACCGAGAACGGTCCCGGCAAGGGCCACGGCAACGGCAACGGCAAGGGCAAGCCGAACGGCAACGGCAACGGCAACGGTCTCGGTGGTGGCCTTGGTGGCGGCCTCGGCATGGGCTCGATGATGGGTGGGGCAGCCGCCCTCGGCGACGTGCAGCACGGCGAGTTCACCGTGCAGGACGCCACCGGCAAGGCGGTCGTCATGACCCTCCAGCGGGGCACGGTCACCGCCGCGTCCAGCACGTCGGTCACCGTCAAGAGTGCCGACGGCTTCAGCGCCACCTACGTCATCGACGACACCACCCGTGGCCGTGCCGGTGCGCTGGCCAAGGACGACGTGGTCCTCGTCCTCGCGCGGAAGGACGGCAGCAAGGCCGTGTCCGTCCGGGTCGTCCGCGGCGCCTGACCACCGCAACGGCGGACCCGCTGCCCGGCCAGTAGCGTGAGCCCGTGAGCACCTCTCCCAGCGGCGAGCAGTGGACCCTCCGGAACGGACGTCAGGAGGCAACCGTCGTCGAGGTGGGCGGCGGGCTGCGGACCTACACGGTCGACGGGGTCGACGTGGTCGCCGGTTACGCCGAGGACGAGTTCTGCCTCGCCGGTCGTGGGCAGGTGCTCATGCCCTGGCCCAACCGCATCCGGGGTGGGCGGTACACGTTCGCCGGCGTCGACCACCAGCTGGCCCTCACCGAGATCCCGCTCTCCAACTCCAACCACGGCCTGGTCCGGTGGTTGCCGTGGCAGCTGCACTGGCACGACGACGACTGGTCCGCCCTCACCGTGCGCACGCGCCTGCACCCCTCACCGGGGTGGGACGGCAGCCTGGACCTCAGCGTCAACTACGTCCTGGACGACGACGGCCTCACCGTGAGCGCGCACGCGGTCAACGTGGGGAGCTCGCCCGCACCGTTCGGGTATGGCGCGCACCCCTACGTCGCCCTCGGGGAGACCCGGCTCGCCGATGTCGAGCTGACCATCCCCGCCACGCGTGAGGTGCTCGTCGACGAGCAGATGATCCCAGTCGCCACCGAACCGGTCCGGCCCGAGACGGACTTCCGCGAGGGGCGGGCCCTGGGCAGCACGAGTCTGGACACGGCATACACGGACCTGGCGCGGACCCGCGCGGACGGTGGGTGGGAGGTCGTCGTCGGCGGGCTCGCCACGGGCGAGGTGCGGGTCTGGGGCGACCGGGCGCTGGACTGGGTGCAGGTGTTCACGGCCAAGGGCGCCGACACCGGGGTCAAGGGAACCCGCGGCATCGCCGTCGAGCCGATGTCGTGCCCGAGCAACGCGTTCAACTCCGGGGACGGGCTGGTGGTCCTCGAACCCGGTCAGGACTGGTCGGCGACCTGGGGCATGAACCCCAGCCACCTCGCCTGAGCCTCAGACGGGTCGGGCCCCTGCCGGGTCGACGACCGGCACGACCTGGTCACCCGTGAGGCCGTTGACCTCGGGCGGGATCCGGCGCTCGACGGCGAGGGCGAGCAGGGCCATGGCGCCACAGCTGACGACGAGCATGGCGATGAACTCCGCTGACCACCGGTGGTTGAGCATGAACCCGGCGACGACAGGTCCCAGGATCGTGCCGGCCTGGAACGCTCCGGCACTGACCGCGTTGTAGCGACCGCGCAGGTGGTCCGGGGCCATGTCGTTGGTGATGGCGGGGATGGTCGGCTGCAGCAAGGTCTCCCCGAGCGCGAACAACGCGTGGAAGGCCAGCACCCCACCGGCTGCGACGAGGGTGCCAGGGGCGAACCCGGTGAGCCCGAGCGCCACCCAGGCGGCAGCCCACAGGGCGGCCATGACGAGCAGCACCCGCGTGCGGCGGCGACCGGTGATGCGGTGCAGGACGGCGAACTGCAGACCCACGATCACCGCGGTGTTGAGGGCGAAGGCGAAACCGATCACCTCGGTCGGCACCTCGCTGACCTGACGGGCGAAGGCGGGGAACCCGGCCTCCATCTGGCCGTACCCGACGAACGTGCCGAGGAACGTCAGCACGGTCATCCACACGACGGCCGGCTGGCGGACGATGTCGAGGTAGGAGCCGCCGGACCCCTCGGTGCCCTCCGGCTTCTCGGCGCGGCCGTGGACGTGGCGCAGGGGGCCGAGCAGGAGGCCGATCGGCACGAGCATGCTCGCGGCGTCGGCGAGGAAGATGACGGTGAACGACGTGGGGTTGTGGACGTCGGCGTAGAGGCCACCGATGACCCCGCCGAGGCCGATGCCGAGGTTGACCAGGGCGAAGTTGACGCCGAAGTACTGCTGGCGCGCAGGACCGGTGGTGACGGCCGCGACGAGGGCGTTGAACGCGGGCCAGGACACCCCGAAGTTGAAGCCGAGGAACACGAACGCCAGCGCCACCGTCCACGGCGTCGTCGCGAACGCCAGCACGACGCAGCCGACGAGCTGGGCGCTCGTGGCGAGCAGGAGCATCCGGCGGGCCCCGACCCGGTCGGTCAGGGCGCCACCGGGGCCGGTGACCGCGAGCGCCACGACGGCGATGAACGCCATCAGCGCGCCGGCGAGGTCGAGCGAGATGCCCCGGACCTCGTTGAGGTAGATGACGGTGAACGGCAGCGTCAGGCCGCGCCCCAGCGTCTGGACGGCCACGGTCGACAGCAGCCAGCGACCTTCGACCGACAGGTCACCCCAGAACTGGCGCACGCTCTGCCGCTGGCTCGAGGACTCACTCACGGGTCCATCCTCGCGCACGGCACCGACAGCCCCGAACCGGTTTTCCGGCCGCGCGGGGCCCGGGTGACGCGCGCAGGGCCACCCGGCACGCGGCATACCCGGAAAGGATTTGGCACCACCCGATAGCCTTGCGATGCGCACAGAGCGCACCCAAACTTTCGACGTAGAGGTGGACCAGTGCCCACTGGCAAGGTCAAGTGGTACGACGCGGAGAAGGGCTTCGGCTTCATCTCCGGTGACGACGGCAGCGACGTGTTCCTCCACGCGAACGCGCTGCCCGAGGGCGCGAGCACGCTCAAGGGCGGTGCCCGCGTCGAGTTCAGCGTGGCCGAGGGCCGTCGTGGGACCCAGGCGCTCCAGGTGACCCTGCTCGAGCCGGCGCCGAGCGTGACGGCCGGCAAGCGCGAGCAGAACCGCAAGTCGCCCGAGGACCTCGCCCCGCTCGTCGAGGACGCCATCAAGCTGCTCGACAGCACCAGCAACTCCCTGCGTCGGGGCCGCCGCCTCGACAAGGAGCACGGCACCAAGGTCGCCGCGGTCCTGCGCTTTCTCGCCGACCAGCTGGAGCCGTGAGCATGGCCACCCCCAAGAAGGACCCGGTGCTCGAGGGCGCCGTCGACCTGGCCCGTGAGGCCGCCGAGTCCATCGCGGAGGCCGGCACCGTCGGTGAGCACCTCGGCATGGAGCTCGACGAGGAGCGCCTCGGGACCCACTACTTCGCGTGCACGGCCCGGGCGTACCCCGGCTGGCGCTGGGCGATCACCGTCGCGCGGGTGCCGCGCGGCAAGTCGGCCACGGTGTGCGAGACCAACCTCGTCCCCGGTGACGGCGCGCTGCTGTCGCCGGAGTGGCTGCCGTACGCCGACCGCATCGCCCCCGGAGACCTCGGTGCCGGCGACGTCCTGCCCTACAAGGAGGACGACCCGCTGCTCGAGCCCGGGTTCGAGGCCACGGGTGACGAGGAGGTCGACGAGCTCGCGACGTACGAGCTCGGGCTCGGCCGCAAGCGCGTGCTGTCCGCCGAGGGCCGCGAGGCCGCGGCCCAGCGCTGGTACGAGGGTGAGAACGGCCCGCACGCCGAGGTCGCCGAGAAGGCCTCCTCGCCCTGCTCCTCCTGCGGGTACTTCCTCCCGATGGCAGGTGCCCTCCGGTCTTTTTTCGGCGTGTGCGCCAACGCCTGGTCGCCTTCCGACGGTCGCGTCGTGAGTCTTGACCACGGCTGCGGCGCCCACTCCGAGGTCGACGCCGAACCCGCCGAGCACGTCCACACCGGCGAACCGATCGTCGACGAGCTGAGCTACGACCTCGTCTGAGGGACGTCCCCCCCTTCCGCCCTCTTCCGCAAAGCGGGTGTCGTTCGGCAACACGGGACTTATTTGTCCTGGTATTGCCGAACGACACCCGCTTCGTCGTGTCGGCGGTTTCCACAGGCGCGCACCCGTGGGACCGCCGTCCACAGCTGCCGCTGGCGTCCGTTGGCCACGGCCGGTGACGGCATCACCCTCTCCGCATGGACTCGCAGGCAACCGCGTTGGTGGAGGCGCAGGGTGGGGTCGTCGGTGCCGGCCAGCTCGCCCGGTTGGGCATCCCCGCGTATGACGTGCAGAGCTGGGTCGCGCGCGGCTACCTGCGCCGAGCACGCCGAGGAGCCTTCGTCGCCGGCCGCCGATGGGACGACGCGGACGGCGACGAGCAGTACCGCCTGACGGTGATGGCGGTGATGCGTTCACGGCTGGACGGAACGGCCGGCGCGGTCGAGGCAGCCAGTCACCAGGCCGCACTCGCTCTCCACCGACTTCCCCTGTGGCACGTCGACCGCCGCCTCGTCGTGCTCAGCGGCGACGTGCAGCAGTCCACAACCGTGGCAGGGCTTCGGGTCATGCCGCTCCGGTCGATGGCTTCGGTGGTCGAGGTCGACGGGCTGCCCACCCTCGCGCTCGCAGACGCGGTCGTGACGACGGGCTCCGGGTCGGTCGAGGCGGGCGTGGTGGCCGCCGATGCAGCCCTGCACGGACAGGCAGCCACCACCGACGACCTGCACGCCGCCGCCGACCGGCTCCTGCCCGGGCTGCGTGGACGGGCCCGGGTTCGACGGGTGCTGGCGGCGATGGACCCCCTGGCAGAGTCGCCGGGCGAGAGCCGGACCCGACTGGTGCTGTCGGCCCTGGGGCTCCCCGTCGAGTCGCAGGTGGTCGTCCGGGACGAGCAGGGTGGGTTCGTCGGCCGGGTCGACTTCCTCGTCGCCGGGCGCGTGGTCGTCGAGTTCGATGGTGCGGTGAAGTACGGCGGCGCCGACGGTCGGGACGGCCTCGTCGCAGAGAAGAGGCGCGAGGACCGGCTGAGGTCCCTCGGTTACGAGGTGGTCCGTCTGACCTGGGCCGACCTCGCCCATCCTGCGCGGATGCTGGCCCAGATCAGGGCTGCCCTCCTGCGTCGCGCCGCCTGACCTGCTCGCCAGCACGCCGCGCACGGGTGACGTGCGCGCCATACCGTCGTCCCGGTAGCCGTGCCCCGGGCCTGGCTGACCCGGCAAAGCGGGTGTCGTGTGGCAAAACCGGGACAAATAAGTCCCGTGTCGCAGAAGGACACCCGCTTCGCGGAGAGGAGGGGTTATTCGGCGCCGGCGGCGTTGCCGCGGCCGCGTCTCACGTAGGAGAAGCCGAGCAGGCCGAGCACGATCGCGGCCACGCAGGTCCATGGCCACCAGTGGCGGTCGCCCTGGTGCAGGGCCGGGACGACGAGGGTGACGACCAGTGCCACGAGCCACGCGACGGTGCCCCACAGGGTGACGGTCGCGCTGCTCAGCGAGAGCGGCTGGAGCTCGTCCGACGCGGGGGAGTCGGGGTGCCGCTGCGACTCGCTCATGCGTGCAGCCTATCTTTCACACCGCCGCAACACGCAGGCCCTACTCTGCTGCCCATGGCGAAGTCCTCACCCACCTCCAAGCCTGCGACGGCCTCGGCCGCCAGTGCCCCCACCAGCGGACTCGACGGGTTCTTCCGGATCACCGAACGCGGCTCGACCATCCCGCGGGAGATCCGCGGTGGCCTGGTCACGTTCTTCACGATGGCGTACATCGTCGTGCTGAACCCCCTCATCATCGGCACCCAGCAGGACGGCACCGGCCAGTTCCTCGGCGGCGGTGACATCGTCAAGGCGCAGACCCTCGTGGCTGCCGGGACGGCGCTCGTCGCCGGCGTGATGACCCTGCTCATGGGGGTCGTCGCGAACTACCCCCTCGCGATCGCGACCGGCCTGGGGCTGAACGCGTTCGTGACGTTCGGCATCGCCAAGCTCCCCGACATGACGTGGGCGGACGCGATGGGCCTGATCGTCATCGAGGGCGTGATCATCCTCGTCCTCGTGCTGACCGGGTTCCGGCAGGCGGTGTTCCGAGCCATCCCGGCCGAGCTGAAGACCGCGATCTCCGTGGGCATCGGCCTGTTCATCACGATCATCGGCCTGGTCGACGCGGGCTTCATCCGCCGAACCGGCACGGGCCCGGTCCCGGTCGAGCTCGGCATCGGCGGCACCCTCAACGGCTGGCCGTCGCTCGTCTTCGTCATCGGCGTCCTCGCGATCATCCTCATGATGGTCCGCAAGGTGAAGGGCGCGATCCTCTACGGCATCGTCGGCGGCACGGTGCTCGCGATCATCGTCGAGGCGATCGGCAACATCGGTGGACAGTTCGACGCGACCGGCAAGTTCGTCAACCCGGCCGGCTGGGGCCTGAACGTCCCGACGCTGCCCAAGACCATCGTCGAGGTGCCCGACTTCTCGCTGCTCGGCAACTTCAGCATCCTCGGCTCGTTCAGCAAGATCGGCGTGGTCGCCGCGGTGCTGCTCGTCTTCACCCTGCTGCTCGCCGACTTCTTCGACACCATGGGCACGATGGTCGCGGTCGGCGCCGAGGGCGGGCTGCTCGACAAGAACGGCAACCCGCCGAACTCCGACAAGATCCTCATGGTCGACTCGGTCGCCGCGATCGCGGGTGGTGTCGGCTCGGTCTCGTCCAACACGTCGTACATCGAGTCGGCCGCTGGTGTCGGCGAGGGCGCCCGCACGGGTCTGGCCTCGGTCGTCACGGGCGTGATGTTCCTCTTCGCGACGTTCCTCGCCCCGCTGGTCAAGGTCGTCCCGTACGAGGCCGCGACCCCCGCGCTCGTCGTCGTCGGCTTCCTCATGATGCAGCAGGTCAAGGGCATCGACTGGGACGACCTGGAGATCGCGATCCCCGCGTTCCTCACGATCGTCCTGATGCCGTTCACCTACTCGATCACCGCGGGCATCGGTGCCGGCTTCGTCGTCTACACCCTCATCAAGGCGGCCCGCGGCAAGGCCGCCCAGATCCACCCGCTGCTGTGGACCGTGTCCGTCCTCTTCGTCATCTACTTCGCGATCACCCCGATCAAGGAGCTGCTCGGAGTCTGACCGGGCGCGGGTCCGGGCACCCGCACCACCACGTATGCCGCGTGGCCCCGCGAGGGGGCCGCGCGGCATACGTGCGTGTGGGTCCGGTGCGACCGCCCACCGGGAGGCGAAGGCGTCGTGAAACCGCGGTGAAAGCGCCGTCGCGCATGCTGGTGCCATGAACTCCACCGACACACTCGCCGTCCGCGCGCAGGGCCTGGTCAAGACGTTCGGCGACCAGCGCGCCGTCGACGGCATCGACCTCGAGGTCCACCGTGGCGAGGTCTTCGGCGTCCTCGGGCCCAACGGTGCCGGCAAGACCACGATGCTCAAGATGCTCGCCACGCTGCTGCCGATCGACGGCGGCACCGCTGAGGTCTTCGGTCACGACGTGGGGCGGGAGGGCCACGTCGTGCGGCAGCTGCTGGGCGTGACGGGGCAGTACGCCTCGGTCGACGAGAACCTCACTGCCACCGAGAACCTCCTGCTGTTCGGTCGCCTCCAGGGACTGAGCCGTGGTGAGTCCCGGCGGCGGGCGGGGACCCTGCTCGAGCAGTTCGACCTCACCGAGGCCGCGGCCAAGCCGATCAGCGCCTTCTCCGGCGGGATGCGGCGCCGGCTCGACCTCGCCGCGAGCCTCATCACGCGGCCGCCGTTGATCTTCCTCGACGAACCCACCACCGGGCTCGACCCGCGCACCCGCGGCCAGATGTGGGACACCATCCGCGAGCTCGTGACCGAGGGGTGCACCGTGCTGCTCACGACGCAGTACCTCGACGAGGCCGACCAGCTCGCCGACCGCATCGCCGTCATCGACCGGGGCGTCAAGGTCGCGCAGGGCACGTCCGACGAGCTCAAGTCCTCGGTGGGCCGCAGCTCGCTCGTGCTGCACCTCGCCGACCCGGCCGACCTCGAGGCGGCCACCGAGACCGCGCGCCGCCTCGTCGGCGAGGAGCCGGTGCCCTCACCCGAGTCGCGGCGCCTCGCCGTCCCGCTCGAGCGCAGCGACCAGGCCGTCGACGTGCTCGTCGCCCTCCGCGAGCAGGGGGTCGGGATCGAGTCGCTCACCGTCCAGAAGCCCTCGCTCGACGAGGTGTTCATGGCCCTCACCGGCCACGGCACCGACCCGTCCGGCACGTCCGGCCCGTCCGGCACGGCGTCCTCCACCACGTCCACCACCACGTCAGAGCTGGAGGCCGCATCATGACCACCACCACCAACCCCGGTCCGAACCCGACCACGACACCCACCGGCGCCGACCGGCCCCCGGTCCTGGACCGCCAGCTGTCGACCCACGTCTCCCTGCGCGACACCGTCGCCCAGACGATGACGCTGGCCTGGCGCTCGACCATGAAGATGCGGCGCAACTTCGAGCAGCTCTTCGACGTCACGATCCAGCCGCTGCTGTTCACGGCGATGTTCGCCTACATCTTCGGTGGCGCCATCAGCGGCAGCGTCAAGGGCTACCTGCCGCTCATCATCACCGGGCTCATCGGGCAGACCGTCCTGACGGCTTGCGTCGCCACCGGCGTCCAGCTCCGCGAGGACATGGACAAGGGCGTGTTCGACCGGTTCAAGGTGCTGCCGATCGCCCGGATCGCCCCCCTGGCAGGACCGATGGTCGCCGACCTCATCCGGTACGCCATCGCCTCGACGCTGACCTTCGCCACCGGCATCGCCCTGGGCTACCGACCCGGGGGCGGGGTGCTCGGGGTGCTCGGCGCGATCCTCCTGGCCATCGTCGCCGGCTGGTCGCTGGCGTGGATCTTCACGTGGTTCGGCACGATCGGGAAGACCGCGCAGGGCGTGCAGGGCGTCTCGCTGATGGTGATGTTCCCGTTGACGTTCCTGTCCAACGCGTTCGTCCCGACGGCCACCATGCCGTCGTGGCTGCGCGCGTTCGCCGACGTGAACCCGGTCAGCCTCGTGATCACCGCGATCCGCGACCTCGCCAACGACGGTGCCGTCACGGGCCACGTCGGCTGGGCCCTCCTCGGCTGCGCGGTCGTCATCGCGGTCTTCGCCCCGCTGTCGGTGCGGAGCTTCAACCGGAAGATGTGAACCGGCGCAGCAGCTCCGACGCGTCCGGCACGAGGTCCGGACCCGGCCGCGCGCCATACTCCTGCAGGAGCTGGCCGAGGAGTCCGGGCCGGACCTCGTCGGCGAGGGCGACCAGGGGTTCCCAGGCCAGTGAGGGGAGCGTCCGGTTGTAGTTCCAGCGGCGGGCGATCGCGAGTAGCCGCACGGCGTCGTCGGTCAGCGCGCGGTCGCCGAACCGAAGTCCCCAGGCCCCGATCGCGACGAGCATCACCCCGCTGAGGGGGAGGTCGTCCATGGGCGCGTTGGTGATGGATCCGCCCGACGACCTGGCCGAGGCGCCGAGCAGCAGGTCGCGCAGCTCGTCGGCGCGCGGGTCGGGTCCGGGTGGGCCGTGGTGGACCCGGGCGGTGAGGCCGGCGCCGGCGGCGATGGAGACCCAGGGCGTCGGCCCGCCGGTCCACCCGGGGATGTCGACCATCACCTCGACCAGGGCACGCTCGTAGTGGGCGAAGCCGTCCTGCGTCTCACCGCGGGCCAGGGCCAGCTCGGCCCGCGCGGCGTGCAGGACCATCCGTGAGCCCAGCTGGCCGCCGTCCGGCAGCTCGCCGATCTCCTCCATCAGCGCCGCGGCCCCGTCGACGTCACCGTCGAGCAGGCGCGAGACCACCGAGGTGAAGCGCATCGAGCTCGCGTCGTCGTTCGCGTGCAGCCGCAGCAGAACCGGCCACGCGAGCTCGGCGTGGTGGGCCGCGACGTGGTGGTCCCCGACGTACATCGCGAGCTGGGACAGCTCGGTGTGCAGCGACGCCTCGAGGTATGGCGTGAGGCCGTCCTGGCCGAGCGCCTGCCGGCTGTGGGCCACGGCTGCCGCCACGTCCCCGACGTTCTCGGCCGAGATGGCTGCCCAGAGGAGGAGCATCGCGACGCGGCCGGGGTCGGGCTCGTCGGCGGCGAGCTCGACGACCCGGGAGGCGACGTCGCCACCCTCGCCCTCGACGAACATCGCGTGGGCGGCCAGCGCCATGGGGTCCCGTGACGGCCCCCACCGCAGCATGGCCCGGCGCAGGTCCGAGGTGTCCCGCCCGCGGATCCAGCTGAGGTGGATGAGCAGGAGGCCCGCGGTCTCGAACGCCGCCGACCGCTCCGTGTCGTCGCGCGGGTCCCAGTCCGCGAGGACGTTCTGCGTCGCGTCGGCGAGGGCGAAGATGCGCGCGTGGTTGCCGGTCATGGTCCACAGGCTGCTCAACGTCGCCATGAGCCGGGCCACGGTGCCCGTGTCGCCACCCAGCAGCGCCCGGCGGAGCACGTCGGTGAGGTTGTTCTCCTCGACCAGCAGGGCGTCGACGGTGGCGTACTGGTCGGGGGAGAAGAAGACCGAACCGACCGCCGCCACGAGGTCCAGCGCCCAGGTGGTCTGCGCCTCGAGGGCCACCTCGTGGTCCCCGTGCTCGAGCAGGCGCAGCCCGGCGAACTCGCGCACCGTCTCCAGCATCCGGAACCGCGTCGCCCCGCCGATCTCCTCGACCGTGACGATCGACTGGTCGGCCAGGGCCTCGACCAGGTCCATGCCACCCGGACCGACCACGGCGGTCGCGGAACCGGCGTCGAACCCGTCGTGGAACACCGACATCCGGGCGGCCGCGACCCGTTCGTCCTCGGTCAGCAGGTCCCACGACCACTCGATGACGGCGGTGAGGGTGCGGTGCCGTTCGGGGGCTCCCCGGTCGCGGCTGCGCAGCAGGCCGAACCGGTCGTCGAGGGCGGCCCTGATCTGCTCGACCGACATGGTCCGCGCCCGCGCCGCGGCGAGCTCGACCGCGAGCGGCAGGCCGTCGAGGCGGGCCACGACCGCCTCGATCGTGCTGGGGTCGAGGGCGACTCCGGGACGGACCGCCTGCGCGCGACGGACGAACAGGTCGGCACAGTGGTCGGGCGCCAGCTGGGTCAGCGGCACGACGCGTTCGGCGGCGATCCGCAGGGGGGCCCGACTCGTCGTGAGGATGCTGAGGTCGCGGGTGGTGGCCAAGAGGAACGCGACCAGCCCCGCGATCGCCTCCAGCAGGTGCTCGCAGTTGTCGAGCACGAGCAGGGCCGGACCGCTGTCGAGCTCCTGGGCGATGCGCCCGCGCACGTCGGCCTGCTGGGCCGGTGTCAGGGAGTGTCGCGCGGTCACCGACCCCCGGATCCCGAGGGCCGCCCCGACCTCGGCGACGACGTCGTCCCCCGACCCGAGGCCGACGAGCTCGACGACGTGCACCCTCGGCTGGGTCGCCTCGCGGGCCAGCACGTGCGCGATCCGGGTCTTGCCGATCCCCCCGGGCCCCAGCACCGTCGTGAGCCGACCCGTCGCCAGCGCCGCCCGCAGCCGCCGCAGGTCCTCCTCGCGCCCCAGGAGCTCCTCGGCGTCGAACCGCACACCGGTGCGCCGAGGGTCGTCCGCGGCCAGCAGCTCACGGTGGGTGCGCCGCACCGCCGGGTCCGGGTCCACCCCGAGCCGGTCCGCCACGTCGCGCCGGTAGACCTCGTAACGTTCCAGCGCGGCGGGGACGCCGTGGACCGTGGCCTCGGCCCGCAGGAGCGCCACGAGGACCTCGGGGTCGTCGGGCGTGGTGGCCGCCAGTGCCTGCAACCGCGGCAGGGCCTCGGTATGCCGCGCGGTGCCGGCCAGGGAGAGGGCCAGGACGCGCTCGGCGGCGCGCACCCGGTGGCTGGCGTCCGCGCGGAGGTCGGCGAGCGGACCGCTGCCACGGTCGCCGACGGCCACCTCGGTGGCGGCGCGGGCGGCGGGTTCGGCCTGCTCGGCGGTTCCGGACCGCCACGCCTGCTCGGCACCGTCCACGAGCTCGTCGAGCAGCCAGGCGTCCACCGCGGCACGGGGCAGGCCCAGCCGGTAGCCGCCGTCGTGACGTTCGACCAGGGAACGGTCGATGGAGCGCAGCCGCGACACCAGGACCTGCAGCGCCTTGGTCGGCTTCTCGGGAGGGTCGCCGCGCCACACCTCCTCGACGATGCGGTCGTCGCCCAGGCCGGCGGGGTGCGCGGCGAGGAGGGCGAGGAGCGCTGCCGGCCGGTCACCGGGGATGACTCGGTCGTCCCAGGTGACACGGTCCAGGAGGCGCAGCCGGGCGGTCACCCCGCCAACCCTAGGACGCTGGCGGGCTGAGGCGGGCGGGCACGCGGCATACCGGGTCGGGCGGGCGCGGCCTCCCTGCTCGACCACGTGCCATCCGCGCCGGGGCACGTGCTGGGTCCCTGCTCGGGCACTCGGCCTCGCGGGCGGAGGGGCACGCTGGAAATACTTAGCACAGGTAATGAGTTATGCTAAGTACCTGAACCAAGGAGACCATCATGACCCCACCGCCTGCGCGCTCACCGCGCCGCACCGCTGAGGCCGGTCTCACCCCCGCAGCGGTCTCGCGGCTCGCCGGAGAGCTCCGACTCGCGTGCATGCGCATCTCGCGCCGCGTGAGGTTCGAGAGCACCGACGCCATCGCGCCGCACCAGTTCTCGGTCCTGAACCGCCTGGAGAAAGCTCCCTGCACGCCGGGTGAGCTGGCCGAGATCGAACGGGTGAGCGCCCCCAGCATGACCCGCACCGTCGGACGACTCGTCGAGCTCGGTCTCGTCGAGCGCACCGCCGACCCCTCCGACCGCCGACAGGTCATCCTGTCCCTCACGCCCGACGCCCTGACGCTGCTGCGCGACATCCGTCGCAAGCGCGACGCCTGGATGTCGGTGCGCGTGGGCCACCTCACGCCGGCCGAGCAGGACATCCTCGAGCAGGCCGCGGTCATCCTCACCAGGGTGGCCAACGAATGAGCCCGACCTTCTCCTCCCTGTCCGTGCGGAACTACCGCATCTACGCCACCGGCGCGTTCATCTCCAACATCGGCACGTGGATGGGCCGCGTCGCGCAGGACTGGCTGGTCCTGACCGAGCTGACGAACCACTCGTCCACCGCGCTCGGCATCGTCACGGGGCTGCAGTTCCTGCCGTTCCTCCTGCTCGCGCCGTGGGCCGGGATGATCGCCGACCGCTACCCCAAGCGCGTCATCCTCGCGATCACCCAGACGGCACTCGCGCTGTCGTCCCTGGCCCTGGGCCTGCTCGTCGTCACGGGCACCGCGCAGCTGTGGATGGTCTACGCCATCGCGCTGTTCACCGGTGTCGCGACGGCCGTGGACAACCCGGCCCGCCAGACGTTCGTCTCCGAGATGGTGCCGCGGGAGCGGCTCGCCAACGCCGTGTCGCTCAACAGCGCCAGCTTCAACGCCGGCCGACTCGTGGGCCCCGGCGTCGCCGGCCTGACCATCGCCGCGTTCGGCACCGGGTGGACGCTGCTGCTCAACACGCTGACGTTCGTCGCCGTGCTCATCGCCCTGGGGTCGATGACCCGCTCCGAGCTGAAGCCCGCCCCGACGCTGTCACGCGGGAAGGGCGCCATCCGCGAGGGCGTCCGGTACGTCCGCGGTCGGCCCGACATCATGCTCGTGATGGCTCTGGTCTTCGTGCTGGGGACGTTCGGGATGAACTTCCAGATCACCACCGCGCTCATGGCGACCCGCGAGTTCGGCAAGGGCCCGCAGGAGTACGGCCTGCTCGGCTCCATCATGGCGATCGGGTCGCTGTCGGCGGCCTTGCTGTCGGCCCGCCGCGCCCGCCCGCGACTGCGGATCCTGCTCGTCGCGTTCGTCGGCTTCACCATCTCCAGCGGGCTCGCCGCGGTCGCGCCGACCTACACCTTGTTCGCGTTGGCGCTGGTCCCCGTCGGGCTGTCCGCCCTGACGGCGCTGACCACCGCCAACGCCATGGTGCAGCTCACCGTCGACTCCGCGATGCGTGGCCGCGTGATGGCGCTCTACATGGCCATCTTCATGGGTGGGACGCCGCTCGGCGCTCCGGTCATCGGCTGGATCGGTGACGTGTGGGGCCCGCGCTGGACCATCGGGATCGGCACCATCGCCGTCGGGCTCGTCACCGTGGTGGTGTCGGTCTGGCTCGCGAAGCACGAGAATGTCCAGGTGACCTACGAGACCAAGCGCCGCCCGCGGCTGCGGATCCGGACCGTTCCGGCGCCGACACCGGTCTCGGAGCCGGTTCCCGAGGCTGCGCGATGACACCGGTCTTCCGCCGGCGCGTGACCATCGCCGTCCTGGCCATCGTCGTCGCCGTGGCGGTCCTCGCCAGCCTCGTGCGCTGACGGCTTACCGCAGCGCCCGGTCGTCCATCTGACCGAGGCGCGCTTCCGTGGTCCGCGGGACGCTGGAGCCATGGCAGGCGACCTGCCCCCGCCGGGTGCGTTGACCATCCGCCCGCTCGGCCCGGGGACCTGAGAGGTGTCGGGCTACGGCGTCACCCGCCGTTGCGCGACCCTCGAGGGCGCGCGCCGCTGGGCGTCGTTGCACCTGTCGGACTGCGGGGGCGGCCGGGTCACCCTGCTGGACGAGCAGGGGATGGTCGTCGAGGAGAGCCCCGTGGGTTCCGGGAGCCTCGCCGCCCTCAGCCGCCGCGACGGGTGAGGGCGGGCCGCTGGGTGCGGCGAGGGCTCCTCCGCCCTACTTGAGTCGGCAGAGGATGACGACGCCGAGGAGGTTCACCTCGGGGTCGTAGCCGGCGGGGCACTTGCCGTCCTTGGGGAGGACGGTCACCGGCGGCTTGGTCGTGCTCGGCGTCGGGGCCGGCTTCGAGGTGCTGCTGGACGAGGAGGGCTTCGGGGTCGACGAGGTCGAGCTCGGCGTCTGGCCGGTCACCCCACCCACGACACCTCCGACGACACCCCCGACGGTGCCGGCGAGGCCACCGCCGGCCGTGGTCGAGGGAGCCGGGGTCGAGCCACCCGCACCCGAACCGCCGGTCCCCGAGCCACCCGCGCCGGAGCCGCCCGAACCTGCGCCCGCAGCGGACGTGCTGCTGGGCGAGGGGACGGAACCGTTGGCGCCCGGCTTCGACGTGGACGACGCGGACGGCTTGCTGCCTGCGGCGACGCCGGCGGCGGGTCCGGGCTGGACGACCTCGTTGCCCGTGGGCAGGAAGGGCTGGCCGGTGCGCTGGGCGTCGGAGAGCGTGCCGTCGGGGACGACGGCGAAACCACCGCGGTAGGCGCGGGCGATCGCGAGGACCTCGTCGGCATACGCGTCGCTCTGGTTGTAGCGCAGGACGGCGGTGCGGGCCCCGCTCTCGGTGCCGAGGTTGCCCGGACCGGAGCAGAGGTAGACCGCGGCGCCGGTCACGGCGTCCATGAGGTTCTGCGGGTCCTTGCGGCCGTCGCCGTTCGCGTCGACGCCCACCGAGCGCCAGGTGCCCGGGATGAACTGCATCGGCCCGACCGCGCGGTCGAAGCTCGTGTCGCGGTCGAAGACGCCCCCGTCCGTGTCGCGGATGACCGCGGTGTTGTTCGTGCCGTTGAGGGGGATGCCGTAGATCCCGGGGCGGACCGTGCCGCTGGCGTCGACGCCGTTGCCGCCGTACCGGCCGTGGTTGGACTCCACCTTGCCGATCCCGGCCAGGAGGGCCCAGTCGATGTTGCACTCGGCGTCGGCCGCGTCGACGAGCTGCGCCCCGCGACGGTATGCCGCGAGCGCGGCGGCGGGGATGCCGTTGGCGCTCCCCGACAGCTGCAGGCCCGCGGCGTCGGCGACCTGGGTCGCGGTGGCCTCCGGCGGGGCCGGGAGCTCGGGCAGGGAGGGGAGGGAAGGAGACTCGGGGCGCTGGACGGCGTCCTTCGGCACGGTGACCAGGGGGCTCGAGTCGGCGACCACGTCCGTGCTGGGGTTGCCGTCGGTGGCCACGAGGACCAGCCCGCTGCCGATCAGGGCCACCGCGGGCAGGGCGGCAGCGATGGTGCGCCAGTTCACGCGGGTCACGCGGGTCATCGTCGACTCCTCGGTCCAGTTCTCCCCACCCCCGGGGCTTACACCGGGAACAACGAGGATTCGGAGCCGAGGTTACGCGCGGGTTGCCGCGGACGCGCGCCGATCAGCCGACAATGTGCTCAATACAGGCAATCAGGGCAGAGACGTCCTCGGGCTCGGTGGCCGGGAAGGTCGCCACACGCAGCTGGTTGCGGCCGAGCTTGCGGTACGGCTCCACGTCGACGACGCCGTGCGCGCGCAGGGTCTTGGCGATCGCCGCGGCGTCCACCGCGTCGTCGAAGTCGATCGTGGAGACGACCTGCGAGCGGGCGGCCGGGTCGGAGACGTACGGGGTGGTGTAGCTCGTGCGCTCGGCCCAGTCGTAGAGGCGGCCGCTGGAGTCCGCGGTGCGCTCGACGGCCCAGTCGAGGCCACCGTTGCCGTTGATCCAGTCGATCTGCGACCGCAGCAGGGCGAGCGTGGCCAGGGCCGGGGTGTTGTAGGTCTGGTTGAGCCGGCTGTTGGACACGGCTGTCGGCAGGCTGAAGAAGTCGGGGACCCACCGGCCGCTCGCGGCGATCTCGTCCACCCGGGCCAGGGCCGCGGGGGAGAACGCCGCCAGCCACAGGCCACCGTCGGCGGCGAAGCACTTCTGCGGGCCGAAGTAGTAGACGTCGGTCTCGGAGACATCGACCGGCAGTCCACCGGCACCCGACGTCGCGTCGACGAGCACCAGGGCGCCCTCGTCGGCACCCTCGACGCGCTTCACGGGGGCCATGACACCGGTGGACGTCTCGTTGTGGGGCCAGGCGTAGACGTCGACGCCAGCCTCCGCACGTGCGGTGGCCAGGGTGCCCGGGTCGGCCTTGATGATCGTGGAGTCGCCGAGGAACGGCGCGTTCTGGGTGACCGAGGCGAACTTGGACGAGAACTCGCCGAACGCCAGGTGCTGCGCGCGCTCGCGGACCAGCCCGAAGGCCGCGATGTCCCAGAACGCGGTCGAGCCGCCGTTGCCCAGGATGATCTCGTACCCGTCCGGCAGGCTGAACAGGTCGGACAGGCCCTCGCGGACCGCCCCGACGAGGTTCCGCACCGGTGCCTGGCGGTGCGACGTGCCGAGCAGGGTGGACCCCAGGCTCGCGAGGTAGTCGACCTGCTCGGAGCGCACCTTCGAGGGACCGGAACCGAACCGGCCGTCCTTCGGCAGGAGGTCGGCGGGGATCGTCTGGGCGGCGTTGTCAGTCACGCGCCCAGTGTCGCACCCCGTCCCGAGGCGTGGGACGTCAGGTCCACCGTCCGGACTCCACCCCGCGCCATACCGTCCTCTCCGCCCACTCCGCGGCGTTGTGGTGCAGCAACCTCTGCTAGCAGAGGTTGCTGCACCACGGACAGGGAGCAACCTGTGTCGGGTGCTGCAACCTGTGCTGAGTGCGCTCTGATCGACGTCAGACACGGACGCGCCGCCGAGCGCGCAGGATTGCCGCGTCGACGCGTGAGCGAACCAGGCGGAGGTCATCAGCCTCCGCCCACACGAATCGGGTGACCTCGCGACCGGCATCGCGCAGGCGGTCCTCGCGCCACTTCTCCGTCGCCAGGGCAGCTCTCAGCTGATCGGCCGTGGGGTTCACCAGGTCGCCGGAGTACTTGGCCATCCCGTCGAACTCGATGACCACCGGCTCGTCATCGAGCTCGAAGTCGGCCCGCCACCGTCGCCCTTCCGCCTGCACCCAGACCTGCGGGGTGAAGCGGTAGCCCAGGACGCGCAGGGTGTGCGCCAGGCGGGTCTCTCCCACGGACTCATGGCGACCATCGGCGTGCTTCAGGAGCTGGCGGACGGCTGTGATGCCGGGGTGTCGGCCATGGGCGCGGACGGCTGCGGCGAGCTCTTCGGGCGTCGCGAGACCGCGACGGAGGGCGGCGTCGGCAGCGACGAGCGTCTCGAACGGGAACGGACAATGACCGGGCCGCGACGGAACGAGGCCGACCTGCACCACGGCTTGAGCCACGGGAACGGTGAGGTAGCCACGCGGACACAGGACGGGGTCGCCACCGAAGGCGGGATGGAGAAGGGCCGATGGCCGATGCCTGGAGTGGTCATCGCGCACGCGGCACAGGTGGGCCGTGCTGAGGTCGGACTTCCAGAGGGGTACGTCGTGCAGCACCAGCGCGGACTGGTGGCTCGCAACCGCCCGTCCGTCGAACGAGCGGATCAGGGCGAGCGTGAGGAGGCTGTGTCGCCGGCGCTCGGTGTCGAAGTGGTCGTCCCCCTCCTACGGGGGACGGTCAGCGTTCGGCGGATGCACGGCATACCAGCCGCGGATGAGGCGCGTGACGGAGCCGAGTCGTCTCAGTCGGCGGAGGTCCGATGGACCGATGCCGATCTGTGCCGCCTCGGCAGCCGAGACGATGCCGTCCTTGGCCAGGTCGTGGAGTTCCATCGCGAAAGGGTGTCGCAGATGACCCGTTCCTCGCGGAGGGCCTGTGGACAACGCGGTACCTCGGCCAGTCCGGGCCCCACCCAGCACAGGTTGCTGCCCAAGGGGTAGGGAGCACCATGTGCTGACTGCAGCAACCTCTGCTAGCAGAGGTTGCTGCAGTCAGCGGCAGTCAGGGGCAGAGTGCCCCTGGCGGGTATGGCGCGGGGGTCAGGCGCGGTGGCCGGTGACGGCGTCGAGGCCGCGGGGGCCCTCGCCGACGTACCGGGACGACGGGCGGATCAGGCGCCCGGTCTTCTTCTGCTCGAGGACGTGGGCGGACCAGCCGGCGGTGCGCGCCGAGACGAACAGCGGCGTCATCATGTGGCCGGGGACGTCGGCGAAGTCGAGCAGCACGGCCGCCCAGTAGTCGACGTTGGTCTCCAGGACGCGGTCGGGCTGGCGCTCGCGCAGCTCGGTGAGCGCGGCCTGCTCGAGCTCGAGTGCGACCTGGTAGCGAGGAGCCCCGAGCCGCTTGCAGGTGTCGCGCAGGACGGCGGCGCGCGGGTCGTAGGCCCGGTAGACCCGGTGGCCGAAGCCCATCAGGCGCTCGCCGCGGTCGAGGACGTCCTTGACGTAGGCCCGGGCATCGCCGGTCCGCTCGACGCCCTCGATCATGTGCTGCGCGCGGGACGGCGCACCACCGTGCAGCGGCCCGGACAGTGCTCCGATGGCGCCCGAGAGGCAGGCGGCGACGTCGGCGCCGGTGGAGGCGATGACCCGGGCGGTGAAGGTCGAGGCGTTCATGCCGTGCTCGGCCGCCGACGTGAAGTAGGCGTCGATCGCCTCGACGTGCGCCGGGTCGGGCTCGCCGCGCCAGCGGATCATGAACCGCTCCACGATCGTCCTGCCCTCGTCGACCCGCGCCTGCGGCACCATCGGGGTGTTCTGCCCGTGGGCGGACTGAGCGATGAACGACAGGATCATCACCGAGGCGCGGGCCAGGTCGTCCCGGGCCTGCTCGGGGGAGATGTCCAGCAGGGGCTTGAACCCCCACAGCGGTGCGAGCTGGGCGATCGCCGACTGCGCGTCGACACGGATGTCGCCCGTGTGCACCGGGAGCGGGAACGGCTCTGCCGGCGGCAGGCCGCGCTCGAACGAGTTGTCGACGAGCAGGCCCCAGACCTGTCCGAAGCTGACCTTCCCGACCAGGTCCTTGAGGTCGACCCCGCGGTAGCGGAGCGAGCCGCCCTCCTTGTCGGGTTCGGCGATCTCGGACTCGAAGGCGATGACACCCTCGAGCCCGGGCTTGAAGTCACTGTCGGACATCGGGTCCCCGATCTTGTTCGTCAACACTGGCGATGGTCAGGCTCGGGACATTCTGCACCGTCGGCGCCGTCCGCCACCATGGAGCCATGCTCATTGCGGACGAGGACTACGACGGCGAGACGTTCACGGGCGACCTCCGGGGCGGTTCGGGAGCCTCCGCGGAGAACGCCCGGTTCCTCGAGTGCACGTTCGACGAGGCGGACCTGTCGTCTCTGCGGGCGTCGCGTGCGCGGTTCAGCGAGTGCGGGCTCACCGGGGTGCGTGGGGCGGGGGTGGACCTCTCGGAGACGGCGTGGCAGGACTGCACCGTCCGCGGTGCCCGGCTCGGCGCCGTCCAGCTGTATGGCGCGCAGCTGCGCCGGGTGCGCTTCGAGGGTTGCAAGATCGAGTTCCTCAACCTGCGCGGGGCCAAGCTCCTCGACGTGCAGTTCGTCGACTGCCAGCTCGTCGAGCCGGATCTCGCCGAGGCCGAGCTGACCCGGGTCCAGGTGGACGGTGGCCGGGTCATCGCCCCGGACTTCTCCCGCGCCCGGCTCAAGGACGTCGACCTGAGCTCGTCCGTGGTCAGCGCGCCACGCGGGATCACCGGGATGGCGGGCGCGACGATCTCGCGCCTGCAGCTCATCGACCTTGCCGAGGCGTTCGCCGTGGAGCTGAACCTCAAGGTCACCGACTGAGGGTCAGCCCTTCGCGCGGCGCTTGTCCCGGACCGACAGGCTCTGCTTGCCCTCGTCGCGGATCTCGAACAGCTCGATCGCCTTGAGGAGCTTGATCAACGAGCCGTAGCCGTAGTTGCGGGAGTCGAACGACGACTGGTTCGAGATGTACTGCCCGATCGTGCTGACCCTGGCCCAGCCGTCCTCGTCGGCAGCGCCCTCGGCGGCGTTGCGCAGCATCCGGACCAGGCGCGCGTCGCCCTTGAGGTCGGCGGGGCTGCGCCGCGACGAGGACGGAGCGTCCGTGGCCTTGCTGGCGGCCGCAGCCGCGGCGGTCGCAGCCTTCTTGCGTGCCGTCGTCCGCTTGGCGGTCGGGGCCGCCGCGGCAGCCGGCTCGGCAACGGGCTCGGCAACGGGCTCGGCCGCCGTGGAAACCGGCTCGACCACCTCCTCCTCGGGCTCGGAGAGCTGGTCGAGCCGCAGGAACTTCGTGCAGGCGGTCTGGAACGGCTCGGGCGTCTTCGCCTCGCCGAACCCGTACACCTGGGCCCCCTTGGCGCGCAGGTGCATCACGAGCGGGGTGAAGTCGGCGTCCGAGGACACGATCCCGAACGCGTCGGGGTGGTCGTTGTAGAGCAGCGCCATCGCGTCGACGACCATCGCCATGTCGCTGGCGTTCTTGCCGCGGGAGTAGTCGAACTGCTGGATCGGCTGGATCGCGTTGGCGTGCAGCACCTCGGTCCATGGCCGCAGACCGGGCTTGGTCCAGTTGCCGTACGCCCGGCGGATGCTCGTCTCCCCGAGCTTGGACAGCTCGCTGAGGATGAGGTCGAGCTTCTTGGCGGAGGAGTTGTCCGCATCGATGAGCAGGGCGATGCGTGCGCGGGGGTCCATGCCGCGACGCTACGCCCGAACCGCGGCACGGGGCGCGGGCCACGCGGCATACAGTCCTCTGGTGCCGTTGCTCCTCGACCTCGCCCCGCTCCGGGAGAACGCGCCGTACCGCCGCCTGTATGCCGGGTTCACCCTCTCGAACGTCGGCTCCCAGCTCGCGGTGGTCGCCATCGGCCTGCAGGTCTACTCGCTCACGCACAGCACCGCGGCGGTCGGCATCGTGGGCCTCTGCGCGTTGGTGCCGTTGGTGTTCATGGGCCTGTACGGCGGCACGCTGGTCGACCACTACGACCGCCGGGTCGTCGGGCTGGTCGCGCAGGGGGTGGCCTTCGTGACGAGCCTGCTCTGCGCCCTGCAGGCCTGGATCGGCAACACGCAGGTGTGGGTCCTCTACCTCCTGGTCGCGGTGTGGAACGGCGCGTTCGCCGTCTCCTCACCCGCCCGCAGCTCGATCTACCCACGCATCCTGCGGCGCGACCAGCTCCCCGCGGCCAATGCGTTGTCCGTCTTCGCGATGAACGCCTCGATGACCGTCGGCCCGCTGCTCGCCGGTGTCCTCGTCGATGCAGGCGGGTTCAAGGCGGCCTACACGACCGATGCCGTCATCACGACCGCGGCCCTGTGGGGTCTTGCCAAGCTCCCGCCGCTCCCGCCCGAGCCGACGGAGGAGGGTGCGACACCGAGCAAGCCTGGACTGCGTTCTGTCCTCGACGGATTCGCGTTCCTCGCCACCCGCCCGAACGTCCGCATGACGTTCGTCGCCGACATCGCCGCGATGCTGCTGGCCCAGCCCCGGGTGCTGTTCCCCGCCGCCGGCGCGGTGATCTTCGGCGGCGGCGCCAGGACCGTCGGCGCCCTCAGCGCGGCGGCGGCGGTCGGCGGGATCGTCGCGATGTTCTTCTCGGGACGGCTCGGCCACGTGCGACGGCAGGGGCTGGCGATCATGGTGTCGATCGTCGGCTGGGGGTTCGCGATCGCCGGCTTCGGTGCGGCCATGCTGGCCGCCGGGGGAGTGCTCAGCCGCGGCCACGCGCTGTGGTTCGGCCTGCTCGCGATGGCGGTCGCCGGGGCGTCGGACTCCGTGAGCTCGGTGTTCCGCACGACGATCCTCCAGGCCGCGACGCCGGACCACCTGCGCGGGCGGCTGCAGGGCGTGTTCATCGTGGTGGTCGCCGGTGGACCGCGCCTCGGCGAGATGGCGGGAGGCTTCCTGTCGACCGGTGTCGGTGAGGCCTGGACGGCCGTGATCGGCGGTATGGCGTGCGTGCTCGCCATCGTCGTCCTGGCCCGCGTGCAGTCGGGCTTCCTGCGCTACGACGCCCGCCACCCCACGCCCTAGCCGGCGACCGGGTGGCCGACCGCCGGTTCGCGGCCCTCAGGCACCCGGTGCCGGGGCTCGGAACGCCGGTCTCCGGGCCTCCGGTTCCCGAGCCTCCGGTTCCCGGGCTTTCGCTTCCCGGGCCGTCAGGCGACGACGTCGCGCTGGGCCAGCGCGCGGCGGCGCACGTCGTCCGGGTCCTGCATGGCCCAGCGGACGGTCGCCGTGGCCAGGCCACCGATCGGGCGGCCCACGAAGCGCTCGGTGACGGGCAACCAGGGCAGCCGCAGCGGCATACGGGCCCAGCGGGGGAGCATCGCGACCGCACCGGCGGCCAACGCGCTGTAGCCGGCCCGCGCAGCGAACGGTAGAGGGGGGTGGACGAGCAGGAACCGGGCCGCCTCGCGCGCCGCCTCGGTGGACTCGAGCTCGGGGCGGTAGTCCTCGATGGTCTGGCGCAGGGCGGCGACGGTGCGCGGCGGGTCGATCACGCCGAGGGCCTCGGCGACCACGCAGCTCTGCTCGACGTAGCGGTCGGCCTCGGCGTCGGTGAGGGGCGTCACGGCGTACCGCTGGTAGGCCGTGAGGAAGCTGTCGGCCTCGGTGACGTGCACCCACTTCAGCAGGTGCGGGTCGCTGGCGGAGTAGGGGCGGCCGTCGGGCGCCTTGCCGCGGACCCGCTCGTGGATGCCGCGGATGCGCGCGATCAGCGCCTCCGCGTCCTCGATGGTGCCGAACGTCGTCGTCGCGAGGAACTCGCTCGTGCGCTGGAGGCGTCCCCACGGGTCACCCTTGTAGCCCGAGTGACCGGCGACGCCGACCATCGCCAGGGGGTGCAGGGACTGCAGGAGCAGCGCCCGGATCCCGGCGGGGAACATCGACGCGTCGGCGTGCACACGCCAGATCGGGTCCTGCGGGGTGAACCACCGCGGACCCTCCGCACCCCAGATGCGCTCGGCCTTCACCTGGGCGTCGTTGCCGGCGACCTTGGAGCGCAGGGCGTGCGCGAGCTGGCGACGGGCGCCCGCACTGAGCGCGCCGGCACCGTTCGAGATCGGGTCGAGCAGGGCCACCTCAGTGACCGCTGCGACGGCGGGGGAGCTGCTTGAGGCGCTCGGCGGGGGTGGGGAGGTCGGCGGGACGGACCCGCGTCGACAGGTCGCTGTTGGCGATCAGCTCCCCGATGGGCGTCGTGGTGGTCGGGTGCGCGGCGATGGGGTCCTCGCCGGAGAAGACGACCCAGACCGCCTCGCCGTGGTCGGCCCGCGGGTCGAACGTCTTGAGGACGGACCCGTCGCGGACGGTCCCGGCGTGCTCGATGGCCCGGCGCCTGGCCTTCTGCCGGTCGAGGGCCTTCTGCGCTGCAGCCATGGCCGGCTCCTTGGCCTGCTGGGCGAGCACGATCGCGTGCGGGCCGTACTTCACGCCCCACCGGATGATGCTGCCGACGGCCTTGCCCTTGCCTGGCATCGTGCCTCCCTGTCGCTGGCTCGTTCTCCCCACCCTAATCTCGGACCATGACAGTTGCGCGGCGCGTGGACTACACCGGCGAAGGGCTCTCCGAGGACGAGGTGGCTGACACGCCCTGGCAGCAGGCACGGCTCTGGGTCGACGAGGCGATCGCCCGGTCCGAGGCGCAGGACGACGTGCCGGAACCGACGGCCATCTCCATCGCGACGGTCGACGCCGACGGGCAGCCGAACGTCCGGACCGTGCTCATGCGCTTCTTCGACGACCGCGGACCCGGGTTCGTCACCGCGACCGTGTCGGCGAAGGGTCGGGAGATCGCCGCCACCGGCGGCATCGCGGCGGCGCTCACGTGGCCGTCGATGTTCCGCGCCATCCGCTTCCGTGGCCGGGCCGTCGAGCTCGACCGCGAGGAGATCGAGGGCTACTTCTTCTCCCGCCCCTGGGCCTCGCGCATCTCGGCGTGGGCGTCACAGCAGTCCCAGCCCGTCGGCAGCCGGGCGGACCTCGAGGCCGCCTACGACCGGTATGCCGCGCAGTTCCCCGACCGGGGCAAGGCCGACGACGTGCCCGTCCCCGACTTCTGGGGCGGGTGGCGGGTGCACTGCGACGAGGTGGAGTTCTGGGGCGGGCGACGCAACCGGCTGCACGACCGGCTGGTGTTCACCCGTACCGGCGAGGGCACCCTCGACGACCCGGCGAGCTGGAGCCTGTCCCGCCGTCAGCCCTAGGGCTGCAACGACGCCCGCTTCTCGCGCGCGTTCTCGTCCTGGCCGTCGACGTCCCGCTCCACCTCGTCCTCGCCGTTGCCGGAGTTCGCTCCCTCGCTGGGCTCACGCTCCTTGCGGCGCAGGAGGAACGACGCCAGCGCCAGCACGATGACGGTCCCGGTCAGCAGCCCCATGAGCCGCAGCGTGTCGGCGAACTCGGGCTTGCCCAGCAGGTCGGGTGCCTTCACCGACAGCACGACGATCTCCTTGATCGAGGCGATGATGCCGACGAGCAGGAACGGCTCGGCCACGAGCTCGCGGCGGGCCAGCGTCGTGCGGACGGCGAACAGCAGCTCGACGACGATGAAGACGAGCAGCAGGAGGTCGAGGATCTCGGCCGACGTCTCGATGACACCGCCGCTGCCGAGGTCACCGAACGCCAGGGCGGTCTTGCCGATCACCACTCCCGCGAGGCCGAAGAGGATGACGGCCACCGCCAGGTAGACGACGTTCTCGACCTGCTCGATCAGCCGCTCGATCCACTCGCCCATGACGGACATGGTGGCCGACGGCGCGCCGGTCGGCACCCTGAGCGCGCCGTCGGGTCCCCTCCAGTCGTGTCCGCATGGCGGGATGGGCGTTGATGAATCGTGAGACGTCGGCACACTTGTGAAACGAATCACACACGCGCACGCCAAGGGTGTCGTCCGCGCGGTCCTCCTTCTTCGACCGCCGATTTCCAGGAGCCCCATGGCCACCGCCATCCACCCCGTCGTCGCCGAGGTCACCGCCCGGGTGACCGAACGAAGCCGCGCCAGCCGCACGGCATACCTGCAGCGCCTCTCCCGCGCTGCCTCCGAGCTGAGCCTGCGCCCGGCCCGCACCGACCTCGGGTGCTCCAACCTCGCCCACGCCGTCGCGGCGTGCGGGGGGAGCGACCGCACCACCATGGCTGCCGACACCGGGGTCAGCCTCGGGATCGTCACGTCCTACAACGACATGCTCTCCGCGCACGCGCCCTTCGAGCACTACCCGCAGGCCATGAAGCAGACCGCCCGTGAGGTCGGTGCCGTCGCGCGCGTCGCCGGTGGGGTCCCCGCGATGTGTGACGGCATCACCCAGGGCCGGGCCGGCATGGAGCTCAGCCTGTTCAGCCGCGACGTGATCGCGATGTCGACGGCGATCGCGCTCTCCCACGACGTCTTCGACGGCGTCCTCATGCTCGGGGTCTGCGACAAGATCGTCCCCGGCCTCGTCGCCGGTGCGCTGTCGTTCGGCCACCTGCCGACCGCGCTCGTGCCCGCCGGGCCCATGGCGAGCGGGCGCTCCAACGCCGACAAGGCCGAGACGCGCAAGGCGTATGCCGCCGGCGAGGCGGGGCGCGAGGAGCTCCTCGCCAGCGAGGTCGCGTCCTACCACTCGCCCGGCACGTGCACCTTCTACGGCACCGCCAACTCCAACCAGATGCTCATGGACGTCATGGGCCTGCACCTGCCCGGTGCAGCCTTCATCCACCCCGACGACCCGGTGCGTGACGCCCTCACCGCGGCGACCACGCGTCGCGTCGCGGAGATCGCGGGCTCCGAGCAGCCGTACGGCATCGGCCAGGTCGTCGACGAGAAGTCCGTCGTCAACGGTGTCGTCGCCCTGCTCGCCACGGGCGGCTCGACGAACCACACGATGCACCTGATCTCGATGGCTGCCGCTGCCGGGGTCGACCTGACGTGGGAGGACTTCGACGACCTGTCTGCGGCCGTCCCCTCCGTCGCGCGGATCTACCCCAACGGCCCCGCGGACGTGAACCACTTCCACGCCGCCGGAGGCACGCCCTACCTCGTCCGCACCCTGCTCGACTCGGGGCTGCTGCACGAGGACGTCCTCACGCTCGCCGGGCCCGGCCTGCGCCACTACACGCGCAAGCCGCAGCTCGTCGACGGCGTCCTGGAGTTCGTCGACGCCCCGGCGGAGTCGCTCGACCCCGCGGTCCTGCGCCCGGCGACCGACCCGTTCGCCGCCGACGGCGGGCTGCGTGTCCTGCGCGGCAGCCTGGGCCACGCCATCATCAAGGTCTCGGCCGTCGCCGACGAGCACAAGGTCGTCGAGGCCCCGGCCCGGGTGTTCACCGACCAGGTCGGGTTCCTCCAGGCGTTCTCACGCCGTGAGCTGGACCGTGACGTCATCGTCGTCATCCGCGAGCAGGGTCCCAGCGCCAACGGCATGCCCGAGCTGCACGCGCTGACCCCGTCCCTCGGTGTCCTCCAGAAGCGTGGCCACGCCGTCGCGCTCGTCACCGACGGCCGGATGAGCGGAGCGTCCGGTGCGATCCCGGCCGCGATCCACGTGACACCGGAATCTGTTCACGCCGGCCCCATCTCGAGGATCCAGGACGGTGACGTGATCCGTGTCGACGCCCGCACCGGTCGACTCGACGTCCTCGTCGACGAGGACGAGTTCGCCGCGCGGCTGCCCGCCCAGCGGGTGAGCGAGGAGGGGGTCGGTACGGGTCGTGAGCTGTTCGCGCCGATGCGTGCGGCAGTGGGCCGCGCCGACGAGGGCGCCCACGTCTTCGCCAGCCTGGGGCGCGCCTTCGACCACTCCGTCATCCCCTCCGAGGAGATCTCATGACCGTCCCCGCGACCGTTCCCGCCAAGCCCGTCATCTCCCGCGAGGCGGACATCCTCGACCTCGCCCCGGTGATCCCCGTGGTCGTCGTGGACTCCGTCGAGCAGGCGGTCCCCCTCGCGCGGGCGCTGCTCCGCGGCGGCATACCGGTCATCGAGCTGACCCTGCGCAGTGCGGCCGGTCTCGGCGCCATCGAGGCCGTGGCCTCGGAGGTCGAGGGCATGGTCGTCGGCGCGGGCACCGTGGTCACGCCCGAGCAGGTGCGCCAGGTGCAGGACGCCGGCGCACAGTTCATCGTCACGCCGGGTTCGCCCCCACGGCTGCTGGAGGCGGCTCTTGCTTCAGGCCTGCCCCTGCTCGCGGGTGCGGGGACGCTGACCGAGATGCTGACGCTGGCCGAGGCCGGGCTCGAGGCGATGAAGTTCTTCCCCGCCGAGGCCAGCGGTGGACGCCCGTACCTCTCCGCCGTGGCCGGGCCGTGCCCGCAGCTGCGCTTCTGCCCGACCGGCGGCATCACGCGGGAGACCGCGGCGGACTGGCTCGCGCTCCCGAACGTCGGCTGCGTGGGTGGCTCGTGGCTCACCCCGAAGGACGCCGTCGCGCGCGGCGACTGGGACGTGGTCGAGCGGCTGGCGGCCGAGGCTGCCACACTGCGTCCCTAGGGGATCGCGCCTGTCACCGGGCGATTCGGCATCGTGTGGTGCCCCGCGAACAGGTGGGCGGTGGCCTCGTCGGGGGACTTGAGGCCGCCGCCCACCGCTGTGCCAGAGACCATCCGGGGGTCTGGGCGTCCGCACGTCCGGGCATGGAACAGCCCGCGGGCCTCGCCTCGCCGAATTCGAGCGGCTCGACATGTGCAGGGGACGACCTGCACGGCCCGCGGGCTGCGGTGAACTGCTTGGGATTGCGCAGGATGCGCCGTCGAAGCAGTCGACGTTGCGCACCTAGCGCGCAGTCACCTCACGCGTCCAATATGAAATCAATTCCTGGACCACCTCCCTTCCGTGTACCTCGACGCTAGGTCCACCCAGCGCGTCCCGCAACGGGTTAAGGGAGGGTGTCCGGATCGTGGCCGCCGCCGGGTCGCGACGACGGCCACGATGCAGGGGTCCACGGTCCCGGCCTCAGACGGAGGTGACGACCTCGTCGTAGCCGAGCCGCGGGAGGCGGTCGAACCAGGCGTCGGGGCCGGGGCGGCCGATGTTGACGACCATGAGGGCGCGGTGCTTCCCGTCGGGGAAGAACTCGCGGGAGACGGCGGCGGCGTCGAAGCCGGTCATCGGGCCTGCGGCCAGGCCGGCCGCGCGGACACCGAGGATGAAGTAGGCCGCCTGCAGCGTGGCGTTGAGGTCCGCGGTGGTGCGACGGTTCTCGTCGTCGGCCGCCAGCATGTCGCGGGCACCCGGGAAGATCGGGAACACCGTGGGGAGCTCGTCGTGGAAGTCGTCGTCGGCCGCCAGGATCGCCACGAGGGGGGCGGTGGACGTCTTCGGCTTGTTGTTGCCGCCCATGTGCTCGACGAGCCGGCCGCGTGCCTCGGGGGAGCGGACCAGGACGATGCGCAGGGGCTGGTTGTTCATGGCGGTGGGGCCCCACTTGACCAGCTCGAAGATCGCGCGCACCTGCTCGTCGGTGACGGGCTCGTCGCTGAAGGAGTTGGCGGTCCGGGCCGCGCGGAACAGGAGGTCGGCGGCCTCGGGCGCGAGCTCGAGGTGGTCGGCGAACTGGGCCTCGAGCTCGGTCAGGTCATCATGCGTCTGGGTCATAGAAAGTTGAACAGTCAACTTCATGGTTGCATTCCCCAACCACGCCGCCGCAGGTCAGAGCCGCCGGAGCTCCCCGTCAGGCGCGGGCGGTGAGGCTGTCGACGCCGAGGTGCTGGCGCCTCGGGCGGATCTCGGGGCCTTCCCAGGGGCACCCGCACGATCCGCGGAGGACGACCTGCGTGGGCAGGATCTGCGGGGCGACGTCGCGGGTGCGGCCCTGGATGCGCTCGTGCAGGCGGATCGCCGCCCAGCGACCGAGCCCGTGCGTCGGCTGCTTCACCGTGGTCAGGCCGGGGTCGACGTACCGCGACGCCATGATGTCGTCGAACCCGACGATCGCCAGGTCCCGCGGCACGACCACCCCGCGCCGTGCGAGCAGCGTCATCGTGGCCAGGGCCAGCTCGTCGTTGGCGCAGACCAGGGCGTCGGCCCTGCCGGGGGCGGCCATCAGCGTCTCGACGATCTCGAGGGCCGAGGACTCCTCGAACCAGACCCGCAGCGGTGGCAGCCCCTCCGTGACCCCCGCCGCAGCGAGGGCCGAGACGAACCCGTCGTAGCGCTGGCTGATGTCGTGGGAGGTCTCCGGGTCGCCGACGAAGACGAGCTTGCGGCGGCCGTGCCCGAGCAGGTGCGTGGTCAGCTCCTCGGCGCTCTCGCTGTTCTCCACGAGGACCGTGTCACAGCCCTCGATCGGGGCGTGCGCGAGGACGACCGTGGGGGTCTTCGTGGCCAGGGTGCGGATGATGGAGTCGCTCGCCGTGCCGTGGGTGAGGACGAGCCCGTCGACCCGCGCGAGGAGGGTGCGCAGGGTCGTGTCGAGGTCGGCGATGCCGGCGGCGAGCACGACGACGACCGACTGGCCGTACTGCGCGGCCGTCGACTCGTACCCCGCGAGCAGCTCGGCGAAGTACGGACCGGTCAGGCCGGGGAGGACGAGCCCGTGGGCCTCGTGCCGCTTCACGTCCAGCGTGCGCGCGGCCCGCAGCGGCACGTAGTCGAGCTCCTCGACGGCCCGCAGGACCTTCTGGCGCGTCAGCGGCGAGGACCGCGCGGAGCCCTGGAGGACCCGCGAGACGGTCGCGATGCTGACCCCGGCCCGCTCGGCGACCGTGTAGATCGTCACCGGTCGGTCGTCAGCCTCCACGCTCACCGTCGGGCCCTGTCCATGGGGAGCATCCTTGCGGGCAGGCTGGGGACCGGCAAGCACGCCACCGACCGCGTCCGCCCCTCGGGAGCGGCCGCGGCCGGGTGGGTGCGGTCAGGACGTCGTGGTCGCCTGCTCGAACGGGTTCGGTATGGCGTCGAGCAGCGTGCGCGTGTAGGCGTCCTGCGGGTTGCGGATCACCTCGAGGGCGTTGCCCTGCTCGACCACCCTGCCCTGCGACAGCACGAGGATCTCGTCGGCCAGCAGCCGTGCGCTGAGCAGGTCGTGGGTGATGTAGAGGACACCGATGTCGTGCCCGGTGACCAGCTCCTGCAGCAGCTCGAGCACCTCGGCGCGGATGGAGACGTCCAGGCTGGAGATCGGCTCGTCGGCGACGATCAGCTCGGGGTTGGCCGCCAGGGCGCGCGCGATGACGACGCGCTGGCGCTGGCCGCCCGAGAGCTCGTGCGGGTAGCGGTCGAGGAACCGGTTGCTCGGGGTGAGCGCCACGGTCTCCATGAGCTCGCCGGCGACGGCGTCGGCCTCCTGCGCCGAGAGCCCGCGGTGGTTCCGCAGCGGACGGGTCAGCGTGTACCGCAGCGTCAGTGCCGGGTTGAGCGAGCTGTAGGGGTCCTGGAACACCATCTGCACGTGCTTGCGGTAGTCCCGCAGCTGGCGCGTCCTCAGCTTCTCCACCGCGATGGTGCCCTCGGAGCCGATGAAGCGGATGGTGCCGCTGCTGGGCTTGTCGACCCCGGTGATCATGCGGGCGAGCGTCGTCTTCCCGCTGCCGCTCTGGCCCACCAGGGCCGTCACCTCGCCCTTGCGCAGGGCGAAGGAGACGTCGTCGACGGCCAGGGTCTGCTGCTTCCTCAAGCCGCGTCGCCGTTCGAAGACCTTGGTCACCGAGTCGACCTCGAGGAAGACCTCGCCACGGCGGGCGCGATCGCTGTCCTCGGCCGTCTTGACGAACTCCGGCCCGGCGAAGCGCGTGGTCTGCTCCGGCAGGCCGTCCGGCTTGTCCTCCGAGGGCCCGCGCTGCAGGTGCGCCACGTGGCACGCCACGCGACCTCCGGCCAGGGGGAGCAGCTGCGGTTCGTCGCTGGAGCAGCGCTCGATGGCCTCGGGGCAGCGCGCGGCGAACCGGCAGCCGCTGATCGGGCGCGTGAGGTCCGGTGGGCGGCCCGGGATGTAGGTCACCCGCACCGTGTCGGCGCGCGGGTTGCTGTACGAACCCAGCAGTCCCTTGGAGTAGGGGTGCAGCGGGTCCTTGACGAGCGTCGTGGCTGCCTGCTGCTCGACGAGCTGGCCGGCGTACATGACGAAGATCCGGTCGGACAGCTCCATGACGGTGCCGATGTCGTGGCTGATGAACAGCACGGCGAACCCCTGCTCCTTCTGGAGCCGGCGCACCGCCTCGAGGATCGAGCGCTGCACGACGACGTCCAGGCCGGTCGTCGGCTCGTCGAGAAGGACGAAGCGTGGGCGGTTGCAGAGGGCCAGCGCGAGGTTGATGCGCTGCTTCATCCCTCCCGACAGCTCGTGCGGGTAGGCGCTCATGAACTTCTCGTCGATCATGACCATCGAGAAGAGCTCACGGACCCGCTCCGTCACGGCGTCGCCGCGCAGCTCGCTGTGCTCCTCGATGGCGTCGCGGAACTGCGCCTCGACGCGCATCACGGGGTTGAGGGAGTTCATGCTGCTCTGGAACACCGTGGCGATGTCGCGCCAGCGGCGGTGCCGCAGGTCCTCCTGCGACATGGAGGCGATGTCCTCGCCGTCGAACTCGATGCTGCCGTTGCTGATCCGTCCCGGCCGTTCGAGCAGGCTCAGCAGGGCCATCGCCAGGGTGGACTTGCCGCTGCCCGACTCGCCGATGAGGCCGACGAACTCGCCCTCGAGGAGGTCGAAGCTGACCTTGTCCACGGCCGTGAGAGCCGGTGACATCTTCGGCTCGAACCGGACGCTCAGGTCACGGACGCGCAGCAGCGGGTGGCTGTTGCGACGGGTGTCGGCGGCAAGGGTCTGCGACGTGGGCACCGATTCGGTGGTCGCGGCGGCGGTGGTGGCGTCGGTGGTCGTCACGAGTCCTCCCGGAGGTGGGGGTTGGACAGCAGGTCGACGCCGAAGTTGATGAACGTCAGCGACGTGATGAGGAGGGCGAGGATGAGCCCGGGCGCGAGGACCCACGCCCACAGGCCCTGCCCGACCGCACCCTGGGAGTCGGCCTGGTAGAGCATGGTTCCCCACGAGATCGAGTTCGGGTCGCCCAGGCCGAGGAAGGACAGGCCGGCCTCGGCCCCGATGGCGCCGGTGGAGGCGCCGACGAACCCGGCGGCGACCAGCGAGGTCATGCTCGGCATGATCTCCCGGAAGATGATCCGTCCCGACCCCTCGCCGGCGAACTTCGCCGCGGTGACGAAGTCGCGGTTGCGCAGGGTGATGATCTGCGACCGCTTGGCGCGGGCGTGACCGGCCCACGACGTGATGCCGATGACGAACACGATGAGCGGTATGCCGCGCACCTCGCTGTAGGCGATCAGCACGATCATGAGGGGCAGCACGGGCACGACGATGGCGACGTTGGTGATGAACGAGAGGATGTCGTCGATCACCGTCCCCTCCTTGTAGCCCGACCACATGCCGATGACGAGGGCGATCGCGGTGGAGACGAGGCCGCCGAAGAGGCCCACGAGCAGGGAGACGCGGCTGCCGTAGACGAGCTGGGAGAAGATGTCGGCGCCCTGGCTCGTGGTCCCGAGCAGGTGGTCGCCGCTGACGGGCAGCAGCGCGTCGAAGTCCGAGCGCGTGCCCTCGTAGGGCGCGATCAGGGGTGCGAACGCGGCGATGAGGATGAAGGCCAGCAGCAGGATGATGCCGACCCGGGCCTTCGTGTTGCTCCACAGGAGCTGCCACCACCGTTGCTGGCTGTAGCCGGCGTCGCCTTCGCCCCGCTCGTCGGTGGCGTCGCCGGGGCGTTCCTCGGAGCCGGTCTGGACGATTCCTGCGGTCATGACTGCGCCCTCCGTGCACGCGGGTCGAGCACCCCGTAGAGGAGGTCCGCGACGAGGTTCGCCAGCAGGACGCCGACGATGATGAACAGGAGCAAGGTCTGCAGCAGCGGGAAGTCGCGGTTGCCGATGGCCTCACCCATGAGGCGCCCCATGCCGGGGTAGTCGTAGATCTGCTCCACGAGGATGGAGCCGCCGAGGACGCCGCCGAGCGCGATCGCGAAGCCGGTGACGCTGGGCAGCAACGCGTTTCGCGCTGCATACCGGAGGGCAACCACGCGGTCGGGGAGGCCCTTGGCCTTCGCGAGCCGGATGTAGTCCTCGCCCAGGTTCATCACCATGGTGTTGCGCATGCCAAGGATCCAGCCGATCGGCGCGGTGATGAGCAGCGACAGGGCGGGCAGGAACGAGTGGGACACGGCCTCGGTGATGAAGGGTCCGTTGAAGCCCGGGGTGGAGGCGGAGTACCCACCGCTGGTGGGGAACCAGCCCACCGTGTAGCCGAAGACGAACAGCAGCAGCAACGCGATCCAGAACGACGGCAGCGTCCCGATGAACGTGGACCCGAGCGTGACGATGCTGTCGAAGCGGGTGTTGCGTCGCCACGCGGCATACGCACCGAGGGTGATGCCGATGACGAAGGCGAGGATCTGCGTGACCCCCACGAGCACGAGGGTCCAGGGCAGGGCCTGACCGATCACCTCGGTGACGGGGTAGGGGTAGTACGTGTAGGAGATGCCGAAGTCGCCGTGCGCCAACGCCCCCAGGTAGCTGACGTACTGCGTGAACAGGTTGCCGTCGGGCGCGCCGAGCATGGCGCGCATGGCCTGGACGGCGGCGGGGTTGAGCTGTGCGTCCTTGCCGGCGAGCTTCTGGACCATCACCTCGGCAGGATCTCCGGGCTGGAGCCGGGGGATGATGAAGTTGAGGGTGATCGCGGCCCAGAGGGTCGCGAGGAAGAACGCGATCTTGCGGACGAAGTACCTCACGGCGGACCTCCTTGTCCGTGTGCGCCCTCGGGCCGGGAGACCGTCGAGCTCGTGGCGGGCCTCACGGCCCCGGGGGGCCAGCGGGAGCACCGGTGTCGGTGCTCCCGCTGGCGCGGGTTGCTGCTGGACCTGTGCGTCGCCGGGTTACTTGGCGGGCTTGAGGTTCGTGATGATCAGCAGCCGGTCGTCGGCGGGCTGGGCGTAGGGGTTCGCCTCGTCCGGCCAGCCGACGGCCTTGTCCGTGCGGTAGAAGATGCGCGCCGGGGCGTAGATGAGCGGGATGACCGGGTACTTCGTCATCATCGTGTCGACCAGCGTGCCGACGAGCTGCTTCTGCTTCGCCTCGTCGACCGTGGCGCTCAGCTCCTTGACCGTCGCGTCGGTCGACGCGTCGCGGAAGCGCTCAACGTTGCCGAGGATCGCGGTCTTGGTCGGGATCTGGTTGGACGCGAGCTTGCCGCCGATGTTCTTGGCGTTCTCGCAGCCACCGTGCAGGTACTCGAGCAGGGCCTGGTAGTCGCCGCTCTTCTTCTGCGCGTCGACCGACTCGGGGGCGGTGGCCAGCACCTTGGAGTTGACGCCCATGGCGTTGAGGTCGCGGACGATCACCTCGGCCATCGACTGGTAGTCGATGTACCCGGCCTGGACCGTGAACGTGATGTTGATCGGCTTGCCGTCCGGCGTCGTGCGCTTGCCGTCGGCGCCCTTGGCGTAGCCGGCGGCGTCGAGCATCTGGTTGGCCTTGGCGGTGTCGAACGGGATCACCGTGTTCGCGCCGCCGTTCGCCGCGTACTGCTCCGGGAGCAGGTTCGCCGCGGCCGGGAGCTTGAGCCCGGTCTGGCTGGCCGGCTTCATGATCCCGTAGGTCGCCTTGTCGGACATCTCCTGGCGGTTGAAGCCCTGCGCGATGGCCTCGCGGAACTTCACGTCGTTGAACGGTGCCTTCTCGACGTTCGGCGAGAAGACGGTCATGCCGTTCGGCGGGAAGTACAGGTGGTTCGTCTTGGGGTCGGCGTCGATGAACGCACGCTTCGGGTTGGGGATCTCACCCTGGTAGGCGTCGAGCTGGCCCGACTTCAGCTTCAGGGCGGCCTGAGCGGCCTCGAAGTTGCCCTCGAGGACGAGCTTCTGGACCTTGACCTTGTCGGCCTGCCAGTAGTCGGCGCGGCGGACGAGCTCGAGGCGACGGCCGTTGTAGCTGCCGACCTTGAACGGGCCGGTGCCGACCGGGGCCTTGTCGATGTACTTCGTGGGGTCGCCGACCTTGCCGTACACGTGCTCCGGGAGTACCTGCATCTTGATGAGCTCGTCGAACTTCGGGGCGGCGTTGCCCGTGAACTCGATCCGGACCTTGTTGCCCGTGGCGGTGACGCTCTTCGCCGGTGCGCCGAACACGTCGGTCCAGATGCCGGCGCGGTCCAGGGCGGGGTACTGCTTGGCGAGGTTCAGGGTGAAGGCGACGTCCTTGGCCGTGAACGCCTGGCCGTCGCTCCACTTCACGCCGTCGCGGATGGTGAAGTCGAGCGTGGTCGCGCCGCCGTCCCACGTGAAGTCGGTGGCCAGCCAAGGGGTGACCTTGCACGTGATGCCGTTGCGGATCATCAGGGGCTCGTAGAGCCACGTCTTGGTGACCGCGTTGACGGCGTAGGGGTTGTAGTCCACCAGTCCACCGATGGTCGCCGGTGCGTCCGACGGGAAGTTGAGCTGGGCGATCATGCCGTCGCCACCAGCGCCCCCACCTCCCTCGCCTCCTGCTGAGCGGCTGCCCGCGCAGGCCGAGAGGCCCAGGGCTCCGCAAAGTGCAAGAGCCACAACGGATTTGGTTTTCGTCGACATTGACTGACCTTCCGGGGTGATGAATGTGTTGTCACCTTGGGTCGGTCCGCAGTGGCGTGTCAACGGTTCTGGCCATGAAAGTACTTTCATGGCCACGGCTCGTGCTCAGTGATCGAGTTTCATTTATTTACAAGCGAATTCGGGTTGTCATCGGCGCTTGCGCCACTGCTATACAACAGGGGTGTCTTTTCGGACGAACGCGATGACGCGTGGCCACCATGAACTCTCCAGCGACGCAGGGCTGAGGGCGGTGTTCACGGACGAGGCATGCCTGGCCCGTCTCGACGCCGGTGACAACTCGCTCCTGATGTACCCCGCCAGCGCCCACGAGGCCGGCCCGCTCAACCTCTGGTTGCGGCGCCTCGACGGCGACGACGCGGCATACGTCCCACTGCTCGGGCCTGCGAGCCCCAGCTCGGTGAGCTGGTCCGCGGAGGTCCCCACGGTGACCGGCGAGTGGGACGGGCTGCGGTATGCCGTGACGTTCCGCCTCGCCGCGTCGGCCCCCGTGTGGTTCTGGCACGTGGCGGTCGAGAACACCGGTGACACGGAGGTCGAGGTCGACGTCGTCCTGACGCACGACCCCGGCCTGGCGCCCTACGGGGCGGTCCGCAACAACGAGTTCTACGTGAGCCAGTACCTCGACCTCACCCCGGTGACCACGAGCCGTGGCACCGCGATCGCCGTGCGGCAGAACATGCCCGGCGAGCTGGTGCCCTGGGTGCTCGTGGGTTCGCTGGCCAGCGGCGCGGGCTGGGCGACCGACACCCTCCAGCTGGTGCGCGGTGCGCAGCGGCCGGGAGAGCCCGTCGCCCTCGCGACGGCCGTCCTGCCCTCGCACCGGCTCCAGCACGAGCACGCCCTGGTCGTCCTCCAGGACGCCCCGGTTCGCCTGACTCCCGGAGGGAGGCACCTGACGGGGTTCCACGGCACCAGCCTCGAGGACCACCCGGAGGCCACCTCGGACTCGGACGCCCACTGGGCGGACGTCGCCCTGGCCCAGCCCGAGGCCGACGCTGTCGACTGGTTCGAGGACGCCCTCGCGTCGCAGGGGGCGTCGCACGGGTCCGGTGCCCGCTCCGGCGCGCTCTTCAGCGCTGCACCCGTGTTCTCGAGCGAGGACCTCGACGCCGACACCCTGCGCGAGATCACGGGTCACACCGACCTCGACCATGCCGAGCACGACGACGAGGGCGAGCTGCTGGCCGGGTTCGGCAGCGACGGTTCGCACGTCGTCACGGCCGCCAAGGAACGCGCCGTCCTCCGCCCGCACGGCCACCTCCTGCGGACCGGCGACTCCCTCGTGCCGGACACCCGCGGACTCACCTCGACGGTCTGGATGACGGGTGGCTTCCACTCGCAGGTGACGCGGGGCCACGTCGGTCGCGACCGGCTGCTGTCGACCCGTCGCGGCTACCTCGGCGTGCAGCGGGCCCAGGGCCTGCGGGTCTTCGTCGAGGACGGCGCGAGTGCCACCGGCTGGGCGCTGCTCGAGACCCCGAGCGCCTGGTCGCTGCGCACCGACTCCGCCACCTGGTGGTACTGCGCCGACGACGTCGCCCTCGAGGTCACCTCGTCGGCCCCCACCACCTCCCACGAGCTCGGCCTGTCGGTGCGGTGGCTGTCCGGTGCCCCGCGCCGCGTCCTCGTGGCCCTGCACGTCGCCCTGTCGGGCGACGACGGGCTCGACCCCGCCGACCACCTCCTCACCGAGCGTGACGGCGGCCTCGACATCGGTGACGACGACACGACCCTGCGACTGGACTGGCAGGGCAGCGGGATCGCCGTCGGCGGCGACGAGCTCCTGTTCGCCGACGGCACGACGCGTGGCACCCCGTGGGTGACCCTCGAGGTCCCTGCGCGCAGCCGGTTCGACCTGACCCTCTCGGTCGCCGACGCGCGGACCGACCTGGAGGTGCGTCCGACGGCCGACCAGCACCTCGGGCCGGACTGGACCTCGACGGTCTCCCGCGGCCTGCGGCTCGGGACGCCGGTCGCTGCCGCGTCCGACCCCGCAGGCGCCCTTGCCGCCGAGGTCGCCCGCATCGACGCGGTCCTGCCGTGGTTCACCCAGAACGCCCTGGTGCACTACCTGTCCCCGCGGGGTCTCGAGCAGTTCTCGGGCGGCGGGTGGGGGACGCGTGACGTCTGCCAGGGACCGGTCGGGCTGCTCACGGCACTGGGGCGCGACGACGAGCAGCGCGACGTGCTGCTTCGTGTCTTCCGGGCCCAGAACGCCCGGGGCGACTGGCCCCAGGCCTTCGACTTCCTCCCGCCGCTGGCCGAGGGCGGCCAGCAGGACGCCCATGGTGACGTCGTCTACTGGCCGTTGCTGGCGACGGGCGACTACCTGCGGGCGACCGCAGACGCCTCCCTGCTGAGCGAAGGGGTCCCCTTCGTCGGTGACGACGGCCTCACCGTGCCGGCCTCCGTGGAGGACCACCTCCGCAGGGCCCTGGACCGCGTGGCGGAGGTGCGCGTCCCCGGAACGGCCCTGCCGGCCTACGGGCACGGGGACTGGAACGACTCGCTCCAGCCGGCCGACCCCCACCTGGCGGCCCGCCTCGTCTCCACGTGGACCACCGTCCTGCTCGTGACGGCACTGCGGTCCCTCGCCGAAGGCCTCGAGTCCTGCGGTGCCGCTGACGACCTGGTGACCCGGGCGCGGGAGGCGGCGGACGCCGCCGACGACGCCATCCAGTCCGACCTGATGGTCGACGGGGTCCTGCCGGGGTACGTCCTGCTCCACGACGACGGCACGTGCGAGCCGTTGGTGCACCCGCGCGACACCCGCACCGGCCTCACGTACGGCGTGCTGCCGTGGATCCACGCGATCTCGGCCGACCTGCTCACCCCGGACCAGGCCCGCGCCCACCTCGACCTGATCGAGGAGCACCTGCTCGGTCCCGACGGCGCCCGGCTCTTCGACCGCCCGGTGGCGTACCGGGGCGGGCCGATGAGCGTCTTCCAGCGTGCCGAGGCGAGCACCTTCTGGGGTCGCGAGATCGGCCTCATGTACATGCACGCCCACCTGCGCTACGCCGAGGCGCTGGCGCGGTTCGGCGAGCCGCGGCGGCTGTTCGCCGCCCTCGCGCAGGCCAACCCGGTCGGGATCACCGAGCGTGTGCCGAACGCCCGCCCGCGACAGAGCACCACCTACTACTCCTCCTCGGACGGCGCCTTCGACGACCGCCTCGACGCGAGCGAGCGGTATGCCGCGCTGATGGCGGGCGACGTCGACCTCGAGGGTGGGTGGCGCGTGTACTCCTCCGGACCGGGTCTCTACCTGCGCCTGCTCGCCGAGACCCTCCTCGGAGTGCGTGCCCGTGCCGACCGGGTCGAGCTGGACCCGGTGCTCGACCCCGGCCTGGACGGACTGACCGCGCGGGTCCCGTTGGGGGACAAGCGGTTGCGGATCACCTACCGCGTCGGCGCGGTGGGATCCGGGGTGACCCGGGTGACGTCCGGCGGCCGTGAGCTGCGGTCGATCCCGTTGCAGAACCCGTACCGTGGAGCGGGTGTCAGCGTCGCCCGGACGGACCTGATGGCGCGCGCGACGGGCGACGACATCGAGCTCACCGTGGAGATCTCCTGACATGACTGCCGACCAGAGCGCCCGGCCCTGGCTGGACCCTGACCGCAGCACCACCGAACGCGTCGAGCTCCTCCTGGCGCAGATGACCCTGGCGGAGAAGGTGGGGCAGACCCACCAGGTCGCCAACATCCACCCCGACGACGACGCCGCGCAGCTCGCCGGAGGACGGATCGGCTCCAGCCTGTTCGCCAGCGGTGCCACGGGCGGGAACGAGCGTGACGAAGGTGTCCTGGCGGCGAACATCGACGCGGCCCAGCGCCACGCGGTCGAGGCGAGCCGGCTCGGCATACCGGTCCTGTTCGGGCGGGACGTCATCCACGGGCACCGCACGGTGTGCCCCATCCCGCTCGGTCTCGCGGCGTCCTTCGACGAGGAGCTCGTCGAGGAGGTCGCCGCCGTGGCTGCCGCCGAGGCGGTCGTCGACGGTGTCGCGTGGACGTTCGCGCCCATGGTGGACCTGTCGGAGGAGCCGAGATGGGGCCGGGTGGCCGAGTCGCTCGGCGAGACGCCGGTCCTCAGCGGGCGGCTGGCTGCCGCGATGGTGAAGGGGTTCCAGGGCGACGACCCCTCGGACCCCGACCACATCGCGGCCTGCGCCAAGCACTTCGCCGGCTACGGCCTGTCCGCGGGCGGCCGCGACTACGACACCGTCTCGGTCGGCGAGAACACGCTGCGCAACCTGCACCTGCGCCCCTTCAAGGCCGCCGTCGACGCCGGTGTCGCCACGATCATGGCTGCCTTCAACGACGTCGACGGCACGCCCATGCACGCCCACCGGCACCTGCTGAGGGACGTGCTCAAGGGTGAGTGGGGCTTCGACGGCGTCGTCGTCGCCGACTGGAACGGGATCGGGCAGCTGGTCCACCAAGGTGTTGCCGCAGACCTGCGCGCGGCGGCGCTCCTGGCGATCGAGGCGGGCGTCGACCTCGACATGTGCTCGGGCTCGTACGCCGCGCACCTCGCCGAGCTCGTGGAGTCCGGCGAGGTCGACGAGGCGCTGGTCGACGACGCGGTGCGCCGGTTGCTCACCCTGAAGTTCCGGCTCGGGCTGTTCGACCGTCCCTACGTCGGCGAGCCGACCCGCAGCAACGCACCGACGGACGCCTCGAGGGCGACGGCCCTGCGCGCCGCCCACGCGGCGCACGTCCTCGTCTCCAACAACGGGATCCTGCCGCTCGCACCCGGAGCGGGGACCGTGCACCTCACCGGTCCGTACGCCGAGGCCGCGGAGGAGCTCTTCGGGACCTGGACGCTCGACGGCCGTGGTGAGGACGTCGTCGCCCCGGCCACCGCCTTCAGGGCCCGGCTGGGCGGGGAGCAGCTGCTCGTCTCCGACGGCCGGTTCAGCGACCGCTCCGTCCAGCAGGTGCGCAACGCCGACGTCACCGTCGCGGTCGTCGGGGAGCACCCCTGGCGATCCGGCGAGGCCAACTCGGTCACCGACATCGGCCTACCGGCCGGGCAGCTCGAGCACCTGCGTCAGCTGTCACGGATCGGGAAGCCGCTCGTCGTGGTCGTCTACACCGGTCGGCCGCTCGAGCTCGGTGACGTCCTGGACCTCGCCGATGCGGTGCTGGTCGTCTGGCACCCCGGTGTCGAGGCAGGAAATGCGTTGGCGGACATCGTGTTCGGTGACGTGGCACCCCACGGACGCCTGCCGATGACGTTCCCCCGGACCACGGGGCACATCCCGACGAGCACCCACCAACGGCCCACCGGTCGGCTCATCGAGCTGCACGAGGAAGGTCGGCAGGGCCGCTACCTCGACGACCAGGTCTTCCCGAGGCTGCCGTTCGGGTACGGCCTCACGTACACCTCGTTCGAGTACGGCGAGCTGCGCACGGTCGCCGGGACGGAGCTGTCCGGGGCCGGTGAGGTCGTCGTGGAGATCGATGTCACCAACACCGGTGGCCGCGCCGGTCGGGAGGTGGTGCAGCTGTCCTTCCGCGACCCGGTCGCCCAGGTGACCCGACCTCTCGTCGAGCTCGTCGACTGGGCGTTCCTGGACCTCGCGCCGGGGGAGAAGGGCACCGCCTCGTTCACCGTGCGAGCCGACCAGTTCGCCTACTTCGGCACCGACAACACCACCCGGGTCGACGCGGGGGAGATCGTCCTCGTCGCCGGCCCCGACGCCCTGCACGGGTCCCGGCTTTCCCTGCGCGTCAACCCCTGAGCGCACCAGACCGTCGTGGCACCTCGCCACGACGGCCTCGGTCGTCCCCGGACCCCCGGGGCCCTCGGGATCCCTTGGGCCGACCGAGCTCCTCAACCCCAGAACCCCTGAACCCCAGAACCCCTGCCCCCCAACGGAAAGCGTCATGATCCAGATCCAGGACAAGCAGATCCTCATCGACGGCGAGGCCCGCGTGGTGATGGCCGGCGAGATCCACTACTTCCGCGTGGCGCGCGAGGAGTGGGAGCAGCGCATCCTGCTGCTCAAGGAGGCGGGCTGCAACACCGTCGCCTCGTACATCCCGTGGCTGTGGCACGAGCTGCCCGACGGCACGATCGACGTGACCGGTGCCACGCGGCCGGAGCGCGACATCGGCGCGTTCATCGACCTGTGCGCCGAGCACGGCCTGTGGTTCATCGCCCGGCCGGGACCGTTCATCATGGCCGAGCTGAAGAACGAGGGACTGCCGTTCCGCCTCTACACCGACCACCCCGAGATCGTGCCGGTCGGCTGGGACGGGAAGCAGACGCCCAGCCGCACCGTCGACTACCTCGCGCCCGCCTACCTCGACGAGTGCCGTCGGTGGTTCGGCGCCGTCCTGCCGCTCATCGCCCGACGGCTGCAGCCGAACGGCGGCAACGTCATCGCGGTCCAGCTCGACAACGAGATCGGGATGCTCGCCTGGGTGACCAACAGCCCGGACCTCACCGACGACCTCGTCGCCGACTTCGCGCGGTGGGCCGTCGCGCGCCACGGCGGCGACGCGCCATACCCCTTGTCTGGCACAGCGATCCGCACACCCGGTGAGGAGGATGCGGGCGTGCTGCGACAGGACCTCGCGGTCTTCATGCGCGACCGGTTCCGGCGCTACGTCGAGGAGCTGCGCACGATGGCCGAGGCGCAGGGGGTGACGGACGTGCCGTTCCTCATCAACATCCACGGCACCGAGGGCGGCAGCGGGGAGCCGTTCCCCATCGGGGTCAGCCAGCTCGTCGACACGTATGCCGGGGTGCCGGGGATGCTGTCCGGGTCCGACCACTACATGGGCGACATGACGCTCAACACGACGACCGACCTCTACGTCATCAACGCCTTCATGGACGCGGTGCACGGCCCGGGCCAGCCGACGACGTCCCTGGAGTTCGAGGCCGGGTCGGGCGACTACGGCGGTGGCATCGACAACCAGTACGACCCGTCGACGGTCGACCTCAAGACCCGCCGTTCGCTGGCGCAGGGCAACCGCGCCATCAACTACTACCTCTTCGCCGGCGGCATCAACCCGCCGCTCGAGGAGCCCGTGGGCGACGGGAACGACCGGATCAGCTTCACCGGAGAGCGCCACGGCACCGCCGCGCCCGTCGGCCCCGAGGGCCAGAAGGGCATGACGTATGCCGCGACCGCGCGGGTCGTGCACGCGGTCCGGGTCCACGAGCGCTGGCTGTCGCGCATGGAGGAGGAGCACGACGGCGTGCAGCTGGGGCTGGTCCTCGACGCCTACGCCACGGAGTACCACCACCCCGACAGCGCGGTGATGACCGAGGTCGTCGACGACCTGCAGCGACACCGTGGCGCCGGCCCGCGGCGAGCGCTCGTGCGGTCGATGCTGCTCGGCGGGTACCGGTTCCCGGCAGTGCACCTGCAGCGCGACGAACCCACTGGGGTGGTCGCCCTGTCGACCGGGCGCCACCTGTCGCCGGAGGTCCAGCAGGGCCTCGTCGACCACCTGACCCGCGGCGGTGGCCTGCTCCTGCTCGGTCGGGTGCCCGACCGAGACCTGGAGGGTCGACCCTGCACGCTCCTCGCCGACGCGATGGGTGTCTCCGGGGCCGACCTCACCTGGGGGGCCGACCACTACTACCCGTCCGCCGTCGCCAGTGGCTGGGCGGCACCGTGGCCCGAGACCCGGGTCGGCTGGTTCCAGGCGCTCGAGCACGAGCGCGGTGAGGCGGTCCTGCACGACGTGGACGGAGCCGTGATCGGCATCGACGTCGAGGTCGGCGCCGGCCGCGCGATCCTGCTGGCTGCCGAGCTGCCCTCGGACGTCGGCCTGTTCGGGCGTGCCCTCCGGCGTCTCGGCGCCGCTCCGGGGCTGGAGTTCTCGGCCGCGGTGCCGGGGATCTTCGCCACGACGTCCGCGACGGCTGATGGTGAGCGGATGCTGCACCTGACGAACATCAGCGGGCACGACAACCCCGTCACGCTGACCCTCGACGGCACGATGCTCGGTGACGGCGCCCTCGTCGTCCCGCCACGGACGAGCGCGTTCCTGGCGCTCGGTATCGACACCCCGGTCGGCCGGGTCGAGTGGGCGAACGCCGAGCTCATCGAGGTCGGCGACGACCGGCTGGTGTTCGGGCCGCCGCTGGGCGGTCGGACCACGGTCGTCCTCGACACGGTCCCGGGCACCGAGGTCGTCGCGACGGCAGGCCCGGACGAGGTCGCCGTCGCGCGGGACGGGGACGTCCGGACGTTCACGGCCCCTGCCGGCTCACCCCTGGTCCTGACCCTCACCCCCGCCTGACCCCCCGGCCCCTGACGCGCAAAGCGGGTGTCGTTCGGGAACACCAGGACAAATAAGTCCCGGTTCGCCGAACGACACCCGCTTTGCGGAGGGGTGAGGGCGAGACGCGGGGTCAGGGCTCGCGGTGCACCTTGTAGGACGCGGCCTGGGCGCGGGGCTTGATCACCAGCAGGTCGATGTTGACGTGTGCCGGGCGCTGCACCATCCAGACGACCGCCTCGGCCACGTCATCGGCCACGAGCGGCTCGGCGACCCCGGCGTACACCGAGTCGGCCCGCTCCTGGTCCCCGCCGAACCTCGTCAAGGAGAACTCCTCCGTCTTCACCATGCCCGGCGCGATCTCCGTGATCCGCACCGGCTGGTCCACGAGCTCGAGGCGAAGGGTCTCGGTCAGCACGGCGACGGCGTGCTTGGCCGCGGTGTACCCCGACCCGCCCTCGTAGACGGTCCGGCCGGCGATCGAGCCGACGTTGACGATGGTGCCGGCACCCGACGCGACGAGAGCCGGCAGCAGGGCCTGGGTGACCTGCAGGGTCCCGATGACGTTGGACTCGAACATCCCCCGCCAGTCGGCGACGTCGGTGGAGGCGGCAGGCGCCAGGCCCAGGGCACCACCGGCGTTGTTGACGAGGACGTCGAGCCGGTCGCCCACGGCCGCCGCGAGCGCCGCGACGTCGGCCGCGTCCGAGACGTCGCACGTGACGGCGCGGCCGTCGATCTCGGTCGCCAGGGCCTCGATGCGGTCGGCGCGACGGGCCGCGCAGACGACCTCGAAGCCCGCTGCGGCGAGCTGCCGCGCGGTGGCCGCACCGATGCCGCTGCTGGCTCCGGTGACGACGGCGAGGGGTCGGGTGGTCATGAGGTGCCTCCTGCAGGGCTGGCGGGACGGATGGTGGCGGGGTCGATGGCGATCCAGGTGGCCTCGGCCTGCGCGAGGAGGGTGCCGTCGGCGGCATACAGGGCCGTGCCGCTGAGGTGCTTGCGCCCCTCCTCGCCGCGCTGCCACGCCATGACGACGTGGGGTTCACCGGCAACGGGAAGGGTGTCGACGCGGGCGGTCATGGTGCCGAGCACCATCGGCCGCCCCGCGATGCCGGACGCCCAGCCGCCGGGACAGTCCAGCGCGGCCCACACCGTCTCGAGGTCGACGTCGTCGCCGGGCACCCACGCGCAGGCGTAGGTGTCCGAGTCCGCCACCCGTCCGGGCTGCAGCCGCAGTCCGTCCCCACGGGAACGGCCGGTGCCGCAGGAGAAGCAGGTGGGGAACGGGTGGTCGGCCAGCCCCTCGTAGCGTTCGCCGGCCGCCTGCGCGTCCTCGAACGACACCGGACCCGGTATGCCGCGCGGCTCGGGTCCGCGGACGGCCTGCCCCTGCGCCACGAGGTGGTCGCCGTCGAACAGCTCGACGACGGTGGTCGAGCCGTCCGGACCGCCGGGGACCGTGCGCGTCGCCATCTCCCGGTCCAGCGGCGGCGGGGTCCGCAGGCGCACGGAGACCGTAGGGAGCTCCGGGGAGGTGGGGACCCGTCCGGCGAGGTGACCGCTGACCCAGCCGCCGTTGCCCGACTCGGGAGGGCCGCAGAACCGCGCCGGCACGAGGAAAGCCATGGCCCGAACCTACTGTGCGCCCCGTGGGGTGCGCCGGGGGCACCGACCCATGGAGCCGCAGACGCGGGCACGGGTGAGAATGGGCGGGATGTCACGACCCGAGGCCACCACCGATCCGACCGTCAGCCTGCGCAGCATCGCGGTGCCGGCCTACGGGCCGACGGTCATCGCGGCGATCGGTGCGGGGGCGATCGTGCCGATCGTGGCCCTCAGCGCCCTCGACCTGGGGGCGTCCCAGTCGGTCGCCGCGCTCACCGCGGGGCTCGGGCTGGTCGCGGAGCTCTTCTTCGCCGTGCCGGCGGGGGCACTCGTGAACCGCGTGGGGGAGCGCCGGGCCCTGCTCTGGGCCAGTGCCGTCGACGCCGTGGCAGCCTTCGTCGCGCTGACGGCCCCCTCACTGGCCGTCCTGATGGCCACCGTCTTCGCGATGGGCTTCACCTCGTCGGTCTTCCTCGTCGCACGTCAGGCCTACCTCATCGACGCGGTGCCGGCCTCGATGCGGGCGCGCGCCATGTCGACCCTGGGCGGGGTCAACCGGATCGGCATGTTCATCGGCCCGTTCGTCGGCGCACCGATCATCCACGCCTGGGGGCCGCGGGCCGGGTTCGCCGTCGCGGTGGCTGCCGGTCTCGCCGCCGCGGCCCTGGTGCAGTTCGGCCCGGACCTGACGGCCGCCCACGAGGCCCAGGCCAAGGAGGAGTCGCGCGACCGGACGCCGGTCAGCACCGCCACGGTGCTGTGGGACCACCGGCGCACCTACCTCACCCTCGGGCTGGGGATCATGGTCATCGGTGCGGCCCGGTCCTCCCGGGTGGTCCTGCTCCCCCTGTGGGCCGAGTACGTCGGGCTCTCGGCGAGCACCACGGCCATCATCTTCGGGATCGTCGCCGGCGTGGAGATGCTCCTGTTCTACCCCGCCGGCTCGGTGATGGACCGGTTCGGCCGCATCTGGGTGGCGGTGCCCTGCGTCGTGCTGCTGGGGATCGGGATGCTCGCCCTCCCGCTCACCCACAGCGCGGTGGCGGTGACCCTGGTCGCCCTCGTCGCGGCCGTCGGCAACGGGATGGGGTCGGGCATCGTCATGACCCTCGGCGCCGACAGCGCCCCCGAGTGGGGCCGGTCGCAGTTCCTCGGAGGCTGGCGGTTCATGTCGGTGATCGGTGGGAGCGGCGCCCCGGCCCTGATCAGCCTCGTCACCGCCGAGGCCGGGCTGGCCGCCGCCTGTATCTCCCTTGGCGGGCTGGCGCTCCTCGGCACGGGATGGCTGGGGTACTGGGTACCGCGCTTCGACCCCTCTCGCCGCCGCGGCTGAGCAGGGCGGCCCCGGCTGACGCCTCCAGATGAGAGGCTTGCCCTGTGACGGACCTGATCGACACCACCGAGATGTACCTCAAGACGATCTTCGAGCTCGAGGAAGAGGGCATCGTCCCCCTGCGTGCCCGCATCGCCGAGCGGCTCGGGCACTCCGGTCCGACCGTGTCCCAGACCGTCGCCCGCATGGAGCGCGACGGGCTGCTCAGCCTCGGGGGTGACCGTCACCTCGAGCTGTCCGACCACGGTCGCCTGCTCGCCACCCGCGTGATGCGCAAGCACCGCCTGGCCGAGCGACTCCTCGTCGACGTGATCGGCCTGGAGTGGGAGTACGTCCACGACGAGGCGTGCCGCTGGGAGCACGTGATGTCGGAGCGGGTGGAGCGCAAGATCCTCGCGATGCTCAAGGACCACCACGACTCGCCCTACGGCAACCCCATCCCCGGACTCGACGAGCTCGGGGAGGAGGAGCCCATGGAGGGTTTCCGCACCGGCCTGCAGACGCTCACCGAGCTCGCGGGAGAGCACCCCGAGGTCGTCCTGGTGCGCCGCATCGGCGAGCCCGTGCAGGTCGACCACGAGGCGCTGGCCCTGCTCACCGTGGCCCGGTTGCTGCCCGGGGAGCGGGTGCGCGTCCACCGTGCCGACGGCCGCGTGGTCGCCGTCCGGGAGGATGCTCCGGACTCCACCGCGGTGTCCCTGCCGGACGACGTCGCGCAGCACGTCTTCGGCGCGCTCATCTGAGCCATCCGTGGTAGCCCTGCGAGGGTGCTGAGCACGAACTCCAGCCGCGCCCTCACGGACCGATGCACGTTTCGACCGCTTTCTTGGGGTTTTCTTGACCCGCCGTGACCCGAACGTGACATTCCCAGAGGCCTTGTGTACGGTGGCCGAGGTCTCTTCGCCCCCCGGAGAGGCTGGCCCGATGTGGAAACGCCTAGTCCTGTCACCACGCCCGGGTCCACCAGCAACACCGCTTGGCAGGAGCGGGGGACCCAATTTCGGGCCGTCTCCGGACGGTCCTTGGGGTGAAGTCCTCGTGTGAGCGCCCGCAAGGTCGGGTGGCAAACCGCGAGGGCCGGGTGATCTACCTCCACCCGAACCCGACAGCTCACCTCGTAGGCGCTGGAGGTTCAACCATCGTGGCTTCACACAGCTCTGGTCGCCATCGCGCGCCCGGTCGTTTCAATCCCGTCTCCGAGCTCGCTGACATCGCCGCCAAGGCCGCTCAGCCCGCCGTGAAGACATCCGCCGTGATCGCCGCCTCCGGTGGCCTCGTGGCGTCCTTCGCCCTCCCCGCCTCCGCAGCCCCGGCTGCCGAGCCCTCGACCCGGACGGCCGCCACCACCGCCGCCCCCGTGGCCGTGAAGGCTCCCGAGGCCGCTGCGCCCCAGGCCGCGGACGCGTTCGGCGTGATCGGCTTCAGCGCCACCGCCAAGCCGAAGCCCAAGCCGAAGCCGAAGCCCAAGGCCCGCCCCGTGGTCGTGCCGGCCGCCCAGACGCGTGCCCCCGCCGCGGCGAGCCGCTCGACTGAGCGCTCCACCGTCCCGGCCGCACCGTCCGGTCCCGCCGTCGGTGGCGTCCTCGGCATCGCCGCGCAGTACGCCGGCATCATGTACGTCTACGGCGGCACCACCCCCGCCGGCTTCGACTGCTCCGGCTACACCGCCTACGTCTTCCGCCAGCTCGGCATCAACCTGCCGCGCACGGCCGAGGCCCAGCGCCAGGCCACCACCCCCGTGTCCAACCCGCAGCCGGGCGACCTCGTGTTCTTCGGCTCGCCGGCCTACCACGTGGGCATCTACGCCGGGAACGGCAAGATGTGGGACAGCCCCCGCACCGGCAAGGCCGTCGCCCTGCGCGACATCTGGTCCTCCAGCGTGACCTACGGTCGCCCCTGAGCCTGCGCGCTCCCCGAGGCTGACCTCCGGCTCCACGAAGGCCCCCACCGCACCGCGGTGGGGGCCTTCGTCGTGCGCCCACCGGTATGCCGGGTGCCTGATGTGGGGTGCCGCCCGCCCGTGTGACGCCGCGCAGGGCGTCGTGTGAGGATGGAGCGATGAACGCAGTGGAGATCGACGTCTGGGCCGACGTGGTCTGCCCGTGGTGCTACCTCGGCAAGCGGCGCCTCGAGCTGGCCATCGCCGAGAGCGCCCACCCGGCAGAGGTCACGGTGACCTACCACGCCTTCGAGCTCGACCCCAGCACGCCGAAGGGCACGGGTGACACCGTCCTGGCGTGGTTGGCCGGGCGGTACGGCACGGACCTCGACGGCGCCCGCGAGATGGCCGAGCGGCCGGCGACGATGGGCCGCCCCGACGGCATCGACATCGAGGTCGACAAGCAGCTGCGGTCCAACTCCTTCGACGCGCACCGACTCGTCGCTCTCGGGCTGGCCCAGGGTGGACCGGCGCTGCAGGGTGCGGTCCTGGAGCGGATGTTCAACGCGCACTTCACCGAGGGCAAGGCCATCGACGACGTCGAGACCCTGCAGCGGCTCGGTGCCGAGGCCGGGCTGGACGGGCGACGCGTGTCGGCGGTGCTGGCCGGCGACGAGTACACCGACGAGGTCCGTGGCGACGAGGAGGCGGCCCGCGAGCTCGGGATCACCGGGGTGCCGTTCTACATGGGCAACCACAAGGTGGGCCTGTCGGGGGTGCACACCGTGGAGATCCTCGGTCGGCTCATCGAGGCCGCTGCGGCCGATGACGACGAACAGGCCACGGCCGACGCCTGAGCCGGTCAGCCCAGCTGGGCCTCGAACGCGGCCAGCAGCCGGTCGCTGAACAGCACGAACCGGACGAGGTCGATCTCCGGCGCTGCGCCGGACCGGGTGGCCAGGTCCGCGCGCACCGCTGTCACGGCGATGCGCGCCACCTCGTCGGCGTCCCAGCCGTAGACGCCCGCGCTGACGGCAGGGAAGGCCACCGACCGCGCGCCGACCTTGCGGGCGACGGCGAGGCTGCGCGTGAAGCACGAGGCCAGCAGGGCGGGGTCGGTCTGGCCGCGGTGCCTGTTCGGACCGACCGTGTGGATGACCCACCGCGCCGGCAGGTCGCCGGCGCCCGTGGCCACCGCGTCGCCGACCTCGAGGCCGTCGCGGTGGGTGGTGTCCCGGAGCCTGCGGCACTCCTCGAGCAACCGGGGTCCGGCTACGGCGTGGATGGCACCGTCGACACCGCCACCCCCGAGCAGGGCCGAGTTGGCCGCGTTGACGATCGCGTCGACCTGCTCGCGGGTGATGTCGCCCCGGACCGCTTCGATGCGCGTCATACCTCCACGCGTCCTCAGGGGTTGACGGCGAGGAAGACGAACGCCGCGAGCAGGACGATGTGCACCCCACCCTGCAGGCGCGTCGCGCGGCCGGGCACGACGGTGAGCACGCTGACCAGGACGGTCAGGCCGAGCAGGACCATCTGCACCGGGCCGAGCCCGAGCAGCAGCGGGCCGTCGAGCCAGATGGAGGCGATGGCGATCGCCGGGATGGTCAGGCCGATGCTGGCCATCGCCGAACCCAGCGCGAGGTTGAGGCTGATCTGGATCCGGTTGCGCTGGGCGGCCCGCACGGCGGCCAGCGTCTCGGGGAGCAGCACGAGCAGGGCGATGACGACACCGACGAACGACTGCGGGAAGCCTGCCGCGGCCACGGCCGACTCGATGGCCGGCGACTCGACCTTGGCGAGGCCGACGACCGCGACGAGGGAGGCGAGCAGGAGGCCGAGGGAGAGGTAGGTCTGCCTGGTGCTCGGGGGGTTGGCGTGCTCGTCGTTGAGGGGTTCGCCCTGCTTGCCGACGGGGAGGAAGAAGTCGCGGTGCCGCACGGTCTGGGTGGTGACGAACATGCCGTAGAGGACCAGCGAGATGACCGCGGCGAAGGCGAGCTGGCCGGGCGTGAACTCCGGTCCCGGCTCGCCCGTGGTGAACGTCGGGACGACCATGGTGAGGATGGCCAGCGTCGTCACGGTGGCCAGCGCGGCGCCGGTGCCCTCGGCGTTGAACGAGATGAGCTTGTACCGGCGCGCGCCGACGAACAGCGACAGCCCGACGATCCCGTTGCAGGTGATCATCACCGCCGCGAACACCGTGTCCCGGGCCAGCGTCGAGGTCTCCTTGCCGCCGGAGATCATCAGCGTGACGATCAGCGCCACCTCGATGATGGTGACGGCGACGGCGAGGACGAGGGAGCCGAAGGGTTCACCGACGCGGTGGGCGACGACCTCGGCGTGGTGCACCGCGGCCAGCACCGCGGCGGCGAGCGCGGCGGCGATGACGATGACGGGCAGGGTGCCGAGATCGCGACCCCAGGTGAGGGCCAGGGCAATGAGTGCCACGACGGGAGAGAGGGTGGTCCAGGTGAGCATGGGGTTGGTCGTTCGCGCGGCCATGCTCCATTGTCCCAGAGATTTCGAACCCCCACCGCACCGTCCACGCCCGTCCGCCGCGCCGTCCTCTCCGGTAGCGCCTAGCGTCGACCCATGACGTTCTCCATCGCTGGTCAGGTCGGTGACGCGTTCGGGGTCGCCGTCGCGAGCAAGTTCCCGTTCGTCGGGGCGGTGGTTCCTGCCGCCCGGCTCGGGGTGGGAGCCGTCGCGACGCAGGCGATGGCGCGTGTCTCCTACCGCGACACCGCCCTCGAAGCACTGGCTGGTGGAGCCGATGCGCACGGTGCGGTTGCCGCGTGCACGCAGCCCGATGACGGCCGGGAACACCGGCAGCTGGGCGTCGTCGGCGTCGACTCGCAGGCGACGTTCACCGGCAGTGAGTGCATGGACTGGGCGGGTGGCGTCAGTGGGCGCGAGGCCACCGGCGGGTACGCCATCCAGGGAAACATCCTCACCGGTCGCGACGTCGTCGAGGCGATGGAACATGCCTGGCTCGCCTCGTCGGGCGGTTCGCTGACCGACCGACTGCTCGCCGCCCTGCTCGCCGGGGATGCGGCCGGGGGCGACTCCCGTGGTCGTCAGGGAGCGGCGCTGTATGCGGTGGCACCGGGTGCGGGGTACGACGGCTGCGGGGTCCTCGCCGACGTCCGGGTCGACGACCACCCGCAGGCACCGCCGGAGCTGGCGCGGCTGCTGGTCGTCAACGACCTGCTCTTCGGCACGGCCGAGGAGGTACTGCCGCTCACCGGCGCGTTGGCGGAGGAGGTCGGGAGCCGTCTGGCCGCGCTGGGGCACCCGGTCGTGGACACCGGCGGGGACGGTGCCGTCGGCCGGGCGTTGGAGTCCTGGGCCTCGGAGGCGAACTACGAGATGAGGATGAGCCCCGACGGCATAGACACCAAGGTGCTCGCGGCGCTCCGTGCGGAGACGGCCGACCTGCGCCGGGAAGGTCAGGCCGGCCCTCCGGGCTGACCGTCCTGGGGAGCCGTGCCGTTCTGGCCGGCGCGGCCGGGGTCGAGGGGGTCGACCTGGCCGGGCTGCGCGTACGGGTTCGGCTCCGTCGGCTTGAGGCGGCGGCGCTCGTGGGCCTCCCGGATCTCCTGGCGCTCGCGCTCCTCCCGCTGCTCGCGGGCCAGTCGCTGCAGCCTCGCCTCCTGGCGCTGCGCCTCGGCGCGCTCGCGCACCTGCTTGAGGAACGCCTCGTCGGCCTCGGGGTCGGTCGCCACGAACCGCCCGGGGCGGTCGTACTCGGAGTACCCCGTGTTGCCCTTGTAGGGCATCCCGCGGGGCGCTGACTGGGGCTTGCCCGCCACGAGCCAGGCGACCGCACCGACGACCGACGTGATCAGCACGATCATGATCCAGCTCGCCTTGCCGAGGTTCCGCATCCGGTGCTCGTCGGTCATGATCACGTCGAGCAGGCAGTAGATCCACAGGGCTGTACCCAGGACCCCCAAGCCGAGCTCTGCGCGAATCACGCCGCGATGGTGCCACGCCCGCACCGGATCCGTCCCGGAAATCCCCGGACCGCGCCCTTGCCGGATCACGCAACACCTACCCGCTCCGGGCAGGCGAGCGGTCAGCGACGCAGGACGCGGGCCTCCCAGGCGCGCAGGGGCGCAGTGACCGAGCTCGGCTCACCGACGTTGCCGAGCAGCAGCGTCGAACCGGCCCAGCCGTCGAGGTCGTCGAGCACGTCGAGGGCGAGCTCGTCGCCGGAGAAGTTGGCGACGACGAGCAGCTCGACGCCCTCGTGCGAGCGGGTGAACGCGTAGAGCGTCGGGTGGTCGGCGGCGAGCATCTGGAAGTCGCCGTGGCCGACAGCCGGCTCGGTGTGCCGCAGCTCGATCACCCGGCGGTAGTGGTGGAACACCGAGTCGTCGTCGGCGACCTCGGCCTCGGCGTTGATCTCCACGTAGTTGGGGTTGGCCCTGAACCACGGTGTGCCGGTGGTGAACCCGCCGTGGTCGGTGCCGTCCCACTGCATCGGGGAGCGCGCGTTGTCGCGGCTGCCGATCCTCAGGTTGTCCAGCACGCTGGCGGCGTCCGAACCCGACTCGACGGCCATCCGGTAGTAGTTCACCGACTCGATGTCGAGGAAGTCCTCCGACGACGCGAACGGCACGTTCGTCATACCGAGCTCTTCACCCTGGTAGACGTAGGGCGTCCCGCGGTGCAGGTGCAGGACCGTGCCGAGCAGCTTCGCGGATGCGACGCGGTGCTCGGGCGCGTCGGAGCCGAACCGCGACACGGCGCGCGGCTGGTCGTGGTTGTTCCAGTAGAGGGAGTTCCAGCCGGTCTCGGCGAGCCCCTCCTGCCAGCGGCCGAGCGACGTCTTGAGCTCGCGCAGGTCGAGGGTGCGGCGGTCCCACTTGTGGTCGCCGTGGTCGAGACCGACGTGCTCGAACTGGAACACCATGTCGACCTCGTGCCGCTCCGGGTCGGTGTAGAGGACGGCGTCGTCCACCGTCACGCCGGGCATCTCGCCGACGGTGAGCAGCTTCTCCGCGCGCCCCTCGAAGACCGACGCGTGCATCTCCTGGAGGAACTCGTGGATGCGGGGCCCGTTCAGGAAGTGCGGCGTCCCGTCGCCGAGCCCGGGGCTGCCGGGGATCGGCTCGCCGTCGGGCAGGGACGTGACCTTGGAGATCATGTTGATGACGTCCATGCGGAACCCGTCGACGCCGCGGTCCAGCCACCAGCGCATCATCGAGTAGACGGCTTCGCGGACCTCGGGGTTCTCCCAGTTGAGGTCGGGCTGCTTGCGGCTGAACAGGTGCAGGTAGTACTCCCCGCTGACCTCGTCGAGCTCCCAGGCCGGACCGCTGAAGAACGACTCCCAGTTGTTCGGGGCGGTCAGGGACCCGTCCGCGGACTCACCGGGGGAGCGCCACCAGTACCAGTCCCGCTTGGGGTTGTCGGTGCTCGAGCGCGACTCCACGAACCACGGGTGCTCGTCGGAGGTGTGGTTCACCACGAGGTCCATGACGATGCGTATGCCGCGCGCGTGCGCCTGCGCGATCAGCTCGTCCACGTCCGCGAGCGTCCCGAAGGTCGGGTCGATGTCCTGGTAGTCGGCGATGTCGTAGCCGTTGTCGTCCTGCGGGCTGGTGTAGATCGGCGACAGCCAGAGCACGTCGATGCCCAGGGTGTGCAGGTAGTCGAGGCGGTCGATGATGCCGCGGACGTCGCCGATGCCGTCGCCGTTGCTGTCCTGGAAGCTGCGGGGGTAGATCTGGTAGACGACGGCGTCACGGAACCCCGGGGCTTCGGTCATGGGCAGCAGTCTGGTCGCCGTTGCGTGGTGCGGCAAAGCTATTGCACGGAGGTGTCGGATGCCGGATCATCACGAGTGACCCACTCGTACCCACTGGGGGGCGGCGGGCTCGGATCGGACGGGTGTTCCTCGTGTTCTTCACAGTCGTGCTCGGCGGGATCTTCGCGATCGGGGCGGTCGCTGTCGTCGTCGGCCTCGTGGTGGCAGTGGTGGCGCGGTCGCGAGACCACCGCACCAGGGACGAGCGTCGCGCGGACGAGCACGGCGATCTCGCGCCGGGTTCGGCCAGGGTCACGCCCGGCTACGGCGCCAACCAGATCGGCGGCATGGGGCACTGACCCCGAGGGCTCAGTAGCAGCCGGTCACCGTGGCGGCGAGCATGTCCAGGCCCTGCTTGAGCGCCAGCGTCGAGCTCTTGCCGTTCACCACGAACGCGAACGTCTTCACCTGGCCGTCGGCGCCGAGGGTCCAGCCCGACAGGGCCACGGCGTCGCTGAGCGTGCCTGTCTTGGCGTGCACCCGTCCGACCGCGCACCTCGACTCGGCCGTCGTGAACCGCCCCATCGACGAGCTGAGGGTCCCGCTCCGGCCGGCGATGGGCAGGCCCGCGTCGGAGCGCAGCAGTGCCAACCGGGTGGCGTTGCCGGGCTCGAAGGCGTTGGCCACGATCCGGGCCAGCTGCAGCCCGCTCAACCGCCCGCTGCGGGACAGGCCGGAGCCGTCGTAGAGAGCGGTCGCGGACAGCCCCTCCTTGCCGAGCAGGGCCGACTGGGCGTTCCGCGCCGCCGTCCACGTGTTGCCGTACCCCGTCGCGATGGCGACGAGCCGGTGCAGTGCCTCGGCGTCCTCGTTGTCCGAGTCGAGCAGCATGGGCCCGACGATCTCCCCGACGGTCTGGCCGGCCGAGGTCGCGATGACGGGGGCGTCGACGGCAGCCCGCCCGCGCCCGATCTTCGTGGCGGTCACGCCGTTGGCCTCGAGCTGGGCGGCGAACAGCTTCGCCGCGTCGATGGTCGTGTCGGAGTTCTGCCGTCCGTCGACCACGAGGGCACGCAGCCAGGTCGTGTCGTCGGGGATGTAGGAGGACTTCCACCCCGTCGCGATGGTGGGGGCGGGGAAGAGGGAGTCGTCGGCATACAGGCGGACCGTGGTCCGGCCGGCGGACCTGAGCGTCGCAGCGGTGGTCCGGGCCAGGGCCGCGAGCTGGCCGGAGCTGAACGCCGGGTCCCCGGAGCCGATGAGGATGACCTGGTCCGACCACGGTCCACGCTTGACGCTGGTGACGAACCGGTACGAGGAGCCGAAGACGCGCAGCGCGTCGGTCGCGGTGACGAGCTTGGTGGTGGAGGCCGGCATCAGGGCGGTGGTGCCGTTCCTGCTCCACACGACACGACCGCTCGCGGCGTCGACGACGGCGCCCGTGAACGACGACCCGAACCGTGCGGTCGTCGCCCGGACGTCCAGCTTCGCCTTCATCCGGTGCTCGGCGGGACGGAAGACGACGGTCGGCCGGGTCGGGTCGGGCGAGATGGGCACCGCGTGGGCGGGGGAGAGCGCGAGGCCGGAGACCACGGCGCTCGCGAGCGCTCCGGAGGCAAGCACCCGCGTCAGCCGCGTGCGGCGGGGCGGGGACGTGCGGGTGGAGCTCGTCAGGGATGGGGTCATGAGCGTCCTCCGGGGGCGTGGCGCGGTCTCCGTGGCGGAAGGGGCGCCTGTGACGTGGGAGGACGGTAGCGGCGGGGAGGGCGGGACCGGGGCGATGTCGGCGAGGTCTGACCGGACGGACGATCCCCCTGCGCGCGCCACAGGTGCGGGCCGCACACTGGTGGGGTGAGATCAGCCTGGCAGTTCAGCGCCATCTGCTACGGCGTCTTCATGGTGGTCTGGTACGCCCAGCGCGTCCGTCGCTGGCGCCCACGGGGGTATGCCGACGCCCCCCTGAGGTGGAAGGTCGCCAACTTCCACCTCATGTCCTACGGCGTGCTCGACGCGATCGTCATCGTCGGGTTCCTCGTCAGCCTGTTCAACGCGACGTTCCTGGCCAACGTCTGACCCTTCCTCCGTGGGCGCGTCGCGTCAGGCGTCGAGCACCTCGCGGAGCTTCGCGGCGAAGGCCTCCGGCTGGCCGCCGTACCCGTGCTCCCCGCCCATGAACCCACCGTGGTGGCTCGGGAAGACGACGACCTCCTGACCGAGCGCGGTGGCCAGCGCCTCGGTGGACCGCGCCGTGATCGTGCCGGCCGACTCGACCCCTGCCGCCAGCACCAGCCGCACGGGAGTGGCGCGCAGGACCTCGAGGTCGGGGCGGTAGGCGGTGATCGCATCGGAGACCCCGGACAGCAACGGGTCGTCCCGCCTTCCGTCGTCCTCGGAGGACATCCCGAACTGGGCGGGGTCGGGGAGGGGCTGGGCGGCATACGCCGGGGTGAACTCGCCCGACCACGAGGTGAGGCCGATGAACGCGGCCATGCCGGCGCCCTGGCCGCGCTGGTGGTAGGCGTCGTGGACTGCTCGTTCCGCGGCGAAGGCGGCGTCGGCGTCAGGGAGGACCGCCAGCAGCGGCGGCTCGTGGGCGACGACGGTCGTGACGTCCTCGGGGTGCGCGGTGACGAGGGCAAGGGCGCTCACGGCCCCGCCGCTGCTGGCGAACATCTCGACGGGACCGGCGCCGAGGTCGGTGATGACGGCGTGGTGGTCGGCGGCGTTCTGCTCCGGGGTCTGCACCAGCGAGCCGTCGGTGCGCTCGCTGCGGCCGAGGCCGCGGACGTCGTAGGTGACGACGGTGCGGTCGCCGAGCAGCGACGCCAGCGTCGTGAAGCCCTCGGCTCCCATCGGGGCGCCGACGAGGAACAACGGCGGGCGGCCGTCCGCGGTCGGGAGCGGGCCGTGGACGTCGTAGGCGAGGGTGACGTCAGGGGTCTTCAGGTGGCGGGTGGTGGGCATCTCGGGGCTCCGGTTCCTGGGTGGCAGGGGTGGCGCGTGCGGGCACCGCCCGGCGGTGGCTGCAGTGGAGACCGTCGCGCCCGCGAGAACTCATCGGTCAGGCAGACCCCTCGCGGTCGACGGCGTCGATCAGGCGGGTGAGGCCGTCGCGGAGGTCCTCGACCTCGGGCAGGCCCATGCCGAGGCGCGCCATGATCGCCGGCGGGATGCGCTCGGCCTGGCGCCGGGCCCGGCGGCCCTTCGTCGTCAGGGTGATCGCCAGGGCGCGGTCGTCCCGCGGGTCGCGGCCACGCGCCACCATGCCGTTCGCCTCGAGCCGCTTGAGCAGTGGCGAGAGGGTGGCCGGCTCGAGGCTGAGCCGCGCCGCGAGGTCGGACACCTTGAGGGGCGACTGCTCCCACAGGGCCAGCATCACGAGGTACTGGGGGTGGGTGAGGCCCATGGGTTCGAGCAGCGGCCGGTAGAGCCCGATGACGTTGCGCGACGCAACCGCGAGGGCGAAGCAGACCTGCCGGTCGAGCGCGAGCAGGTCTGGTGCGCCGCCAATTTCGGGGGCCGCGGAGGTCGGGTCGGTACGAGGGGAGCGGGACACGATTTCATCCTATGCATATGCGGGCTTACAGTTAGGTATCAAATCATTCGTGTACTAACTATTAGGCGGACGCATGGCTGGCAGGGGCAGGAACGAAGGCCTCTCGGTGGGCTACCGGATCGCGTACGGCGTGAAGTACGTCGGGTGGCACCTCTTCGGTCCCGCGCAGCTGACGGAGGCCGCCGACCCGCACATGCGCCTCAAGCGCGCGCGTGCGGCGAAGGTCGAGGCTGCTCGCGCGGCTCGGCGCGACGCCTGAGCGTCAGTCCCGGGGGGTCGACCCGGTCACCCTGGCACGGTAGAGGTCGTCCACCTTGGCGCCGATCCGGACCAGCCCGACGCCGAGCAGCGTCCAGCCCAGCAGCACGAGGAGGGCCGCGGCCGCAGGGTAGAACCGTGAGTCCTCCGAGCGCGTGACGAGGTGCACGAACAGGCCCGCCGGGATGGCGACGAAGGCGCCACCGATGAGCTCGGCTGACGAGCGTCGGGCGAGCTGGATGTCGGTGCTCATGGATCCCCCCGGGTCGGCGTCGCACGGCGAGCGTCGCGCGAGAGCGGCGAGGTTACCGGCGCGAGGCCTCGGGTGCGCCCCGAATGCGCCCCGAATGTGCCCCGAATGTGCTCGGAACACCCGAGCGCGGTCAGCTGGCTCGGCTGCTCGTGAGGTCGACGAAGTACTGGGCCACGTCGTAGTTCGCGATCCGCAGGGCCCCGATCCGTGGAGAGGTGCCGTGGTTGTTCTCGGCGTCCGGGTCGGCGCCGGCCGCGAGCAGGGCGAGGATGGTCTCTCCTCGACCCCGTGAGGAGGACATGGCCCGCCACAGCGGGGTGTTGCCCCACTGGTCGCGCGCCTCGAGGGCGGCCCCTGCCGCGACGAGCTCGGGCACCACGTCCGCCTGCTGGTTCTGGGCGGCGAGGTGCAGGGGGGTGTACCCGCCGGTGTCGGCGAGCGTCACGTCATACCCCTGCGACAGCAGCTGGCGCACCAGGGCCAGGTCGCCGTCCGCAGCCGCGTAGTGGAGGTCGGTGCGACCCTCACGGTCCAGTTCCATGCCCCGTATGGTGCCCAAGGCCGGCTCCGCACGTGGTGGGTTTCGAGCGTTCTCAGCCGGTCGGAGGAGGTAACAGGACTCCTCGGTGGGAGTGAAGTCGGACCCGGTGCCTGAATCAGTGGAGAATCGATGGAGCGAGCCCTGCTGCCACCTCTTGAAAGGCGCCATGACTGACATCAGACGGACCCCCGAGACCACCACCCGCTGGGCCGAACGCCCGGCGCACCGGCTCTGGGTGCAGGAGCGGTTCGCGCGGATGATCGAGTTCGTCGGCCCGAGCGTCCTGCCCGGCGGTGGGTTCGCCTACCTCGGGGGTGACGGATCCCCGATGCCGGGGCGCGAGCCGTCGCTGCTGCTCACCGCCCGCATGACCCACGTGGCCGGCCTGGCTTCGGTGCTCGGCATCCCCGGCTCCGAGCGTCTGCTGGCCCACGGGCTGGCGTCACTGGAAGGCGCCTTCAGTGACGAGGCGCACGGCGGCTGGTTCGGGACGCTGGAGCGGACCGGGCGCAAGACGGCATACGAGCACGTCCACGTCGTCCTGGCGGCGGCGTCGGCGCTGGCCGCGCAGGCCCAGGGGGCCGCGTCCGTCGGTGACCCACAGGCCCTGGCGCGCGAGGTGACGCGAGTCGTCGAGGAGAAGTTCTGGCGTGAGGACGAGGGTGCGCTGTGCGAGTCGTGGTCGGCGACGTGGGACGACCCCGAGGAGTACCGCGGGGCGAACGCCAACATGCACGCGGTCGAGGCGTTCCTCGCGATCGGTGACGCGCTCGATGAGGACGTCTGGCACGAACGGGCGCTGCGGATCTGTGAGCGCATCGTGAACCAGCACGCACGTGGTCGCGACTGGCTGCTCCCCGAGCACTACGACGCGCAGTGGCAGGAGCTGCCGGACTACAACATCGACAACCCCAACGACCCGTTCCGCCCGTATGGCGCGACGTACGGCCACCTGCTCGAGTGGGCTCGCCTGCTGTGCGGCCTGCACGCCTCACCGCGCGTGCAGGCCGGTCCCTGGGTGCTGGAGGCAGCCGAGGCGTTGGCGCGGAAGGCGTTGTCCGCGTGGGGAGTCGACGGCCGTGAGGGGCTGGTCTACACGGTCGACTGGAACTCCGAGCCGGTCTCCGACGTCCGGCTGCACTGGCCGATCTGCGAGGGCATCCAGGCGACCGCGCTGCTCGGCGGGCTGACCGGTGACGACGAGTGGGAGCAGTGGTACCGCCGGCTGTGGGACCACGCGGCGGCGTACTTCGTCGACACCACAGGCAGCTGGATCAACGAGCTCGACGAGGACATGAACGAGGGTTTCGTGGTGTGGCCGGGACGTCCCGACGTCTACCACGCGACCGGTGCCTACATGGCTCCGCTGCTCCCCGCCTGGCCCTTCATGACGGTGGCCGCCGCCCGGCTGGGCTGACGCACGTCGCGCGCCGGTCCACGCAACCGGCCGCAAACCTCACTCTATTGACGGAGACGCCCGCTGCCCCGCCTGCGGGACACTGGCAGGCGCATGTCGGACCGTCGAAGCGGGGATGCCATGGCCGAGGAGCAGGGTTCGGGCGAGGGAGAGGCACGCCGTCCGCCTCGACCACGGGACCGTGGCCAGGGCAGGACCGGTCCGGCGCCGTCACCCTCGAGCAGCTCCTCGAGCATGCCCGCGCTGGACCCGACCCAGATGGTCGAACGCGACTGGCTGCACGTCGGTCGACCCGGCAAGGCCCTCGAGGACCGCGCCATCGAGGTGGAGATCCGCACAGCGCGCAAGGTCTGGGCCGTCGTCGCGGCGTTCACCCTGGTCCTCCTGCTGCTCAGCCTGCTCCGCGCGACCGGAGTCCTCCCGCTCGGGGAGGTGCGCCTCGCCGAGGGCGAGTCACGCGTGCCGGTGGAGGACGGCGACAGTGCGTGGCCCCGGGCCATGCTCGCCCTCCTCCTGCTGCAGGTGGCGACCCAGTTCGTCCTGGTCCTGCTGGTCGTCGAGCACCGCTACACCGCCGGGAGCACACGGGTCGGGGCCCGCAGGGTCGTGGAGAAGCCATCCGCGAAGCATCCGTCGTTCAGCTCGTCGGTGCGAACCCTGCGCGGCTGGGTCCGCGCGACCCCGGCGCCGCCCCGGATCAAGGTCCTGCGCCTGGTCCTCTTCGTCCTGGTGGGTGCCGCGGTGGGGATCGACTGGGCCCGGTTGTCGTGGTGGCACACCGTCCTCATCGGTGCGGTCGCGGAGGTCATGGCCGCCGCGGCATACCTGCTCACCGTCCGTGGGCTCGCGGACCGGCGCCGGGAGCTGCCCGGGACCGGGGGAGGTGCGCCACCGGCCGGAGCCCCACCCACCGGGACCACCGCCGTGGTCGACACCCGAGACGCCGGGCCGCTCGCGATCGGTGCCTCCGGCGGTGGCATCCGCGCGACGGCGTTCGCCCTCGGGGGGATGCACGCGCTGCAGGACCACGCCAAGGAGCTCGGCCTCGACCGGGTCGAGGACGAGCCGGCGATCTTTGCCGTCAGCGGTGGCAGCTACATGGGCGCTGCGCTGGCCCTGCGGCGCCGCTTCGCCGGGGACGGCTCGCCGGTGCCGCCGATCCCGTGGACGCAGAGCTACCGGCCGAACTCGTCGGAGATCGAGCGGCTGCGTCGACACACCCGCTACCTGTTCGAGCCAGTGGCGCGATGGCGGGACGGGTTGGTCAGCCTCGTGCTCGGCGCATCGGTCAACGTCATCGTCGTCGGCCTGACGCTGCTGTTCGCGACGTTGGTCAGTGCGACCCTTGCCGTGACGGTGGGTTTCGTTGCAGCCCATCGGGTTGCACGAGTGGTGGACAACACGCCAGTCGTGCTGGTGGACGGGCTGCAGCTGGCTCCCTCGTGGGGCACCGGGCAGTGGCTGGGCCTGCTCAGCGTGCCCATCGCCTGCCTCGTCGTGGTGGTCGGGCTGACCGTGTGGGACTGGAGGGGGACGGCGGTCTTCGACGACACGGATCCCGACCAGCCGCAACGCGATGAGACCATCGCGACGCGAGACAAGGTGGCGCGCTGGCGTCCCCTCGTCCTCGGGGTGGCCGCGGTCTGGCTGGCTGTCGTCGCGGGGCTGCCGGCCGCCCTGGTGGGGGTGACGACCCTGACCACGAGCGACAAACCGACCACCCTCGGCGCGGCGGCACTGAGCGGGCTGGGGTTCGGGACCCGCAGCATCTGCGAGGAAGCGGCATCGCAGAACATCGCCAAGGCCGTCAGCAAGGTCAGCCTCGAGGCCCGGATCAGTCCAGACGAGGCACGCAGTGTCGATGCCGGCGCGTGCGGGTACGAGACCGAGGTGACCCGGACGCTGGTCACCAAGGGCGACAAGGACCCCGCCAACGACGTGCTGCTGAAAGGGGATGACCAGGCGGCGCGGGACCTGGCCGGCGCCACCCGCGTCTCGGTCCAGATCGGTGGCATCTCGGGGCTGTTCCTCGCGGTCATCGGGCTGCTCCGGCGAGGCCCGTCACCCGAGGCGGCGGCCGAGGCGAATGTGATGGCGCGGGTCAAGCGGTACCTGCTGACCTGGCTGCCGCTCGCGATCGTGGGACTGGTCGCCGTGTACCTCCAGCTGTTGTGGATGTTCCACTACCTGATCGAGCTCAAGGGTCCCTTCACGCCGACGTTCGTGGCGTGGAGCGCGCTGCTCGTCGCTGTGGCGTGCTTGCTCGCCTACCTCGTCGACGCCAACGCGACCTCGATGCACGGCTTCTACCGGGCGCGGCTGGCGGACGCGTTCTGCGTGGGGATCGACGCGACCACGGGCCGTGCCGTCGAGCTTCCACCTGCACAGGTATACCGCTACTCCGACCTCGACGGCATCGGGCTCAACATCGTCGCGACGCTCAACTCCAAGGCCCCGAACGAGGCGCCGACGATGCGCGGCGGGTTCCCGGTCGTGTTCGGACCACAGGGGATCCGTGTCTTCCGGGAGGAGGGCACCACGGTGACGGTCCCGATGCGGGAGTACGAGGACTTCGCCGGCGCCGGTCGCACGTCCGTGATGGCGTCGGTCGCGATCAGCGGCGCCGCCATCTCGCCACTGATGGGGCGCTTCGGCATCCAGATGGCGCCGTACCGGTTGCTGCTGACCCTGTTCAACCTCCGCGTCGGCACGTGGGTGCGCAACCCGCTCCACACCCACACCCCGGTCCTGGAGCGGCCGAAGGGCTGGCTGTGGCTCACGAGCAAGCCCGGTCTGACGAAGATCGCCGTGGAGGCCGCGGGGCGGCTGTCGGCAGACGACCGGTGGATCTACCTCAGCGACGGTGGGCACCTGGACAACACAGGGCTGGTCGAGTGCGTGCGCCAGCACGTCACCTCGGGTGGTGATGCGGCCCGGCGGATCCTCATCTTCGACGCGAGCAACGACCCGCCGCAGTCGTGGTCCGCCGTCGGCGACGCCATCGCCGTCGTCCGGGCCGACCTCGACATCGACCTCCAGCGGCAGATGATCGAGGACGAGCCGCCGTGGTTGCGCTGCTACCGCGACCCCCGCGGCCTCGAGGTGGTGGTGGTGAAGTCCGTCCGCGTCGAGCCGCCAGCCGCGGGGGCGACCGGCGTCGACTGGAACGCCGCGCTCCCGCCGAACGTGCAGTCGTTCCAGATCAACAACAAGGACTTCCCCCGAGCGCCGACAGCGCGGCAGAAGTTCGGCGACCTCGAGTTCGAGGCCTACCGCGGCCTCGGGTATGCCGCGACCGTCACCTCGCTGCGCATGTGCCACTGGATCCCCGGAGCACCGCGGCGGTCCACCGCGCGGCCGAGGCCACAGCCGCACATCGCCGGGCTGCCCTGACGGGTTCCGTCACCGGGGTGACCGTTGACCACGAACAGTGGAGTCACCCCGGTGAGCAAGGTCAGTGGGCGAGCTTGAGCCCGACCACGCCGGCGACGATCAGGCCCAGGCACACCAGCCGTGCCGCGGTCGCCGGCTCTTCGAGCGCGACGATGCCGTAGACGGCGGTGCCCACCGCGCCGATGCCCACCCACACGGCATACGCCGTGCCGACCGGCAGGGTGCGCAGCGCGAAACCGAGCCCTGCCATCGAGGCGACCAGGGCAACCGCGAAGATCGCGTTGGGGAGAGGGCGCGTCAGCGTGCGTGACTCGGCCAGGGCAGAGGCCCAGACGGTCTCGAGGACCCCTGAGACGACGAGTGCGATCCAGGACATGACACACCTCCGGGGCACCGTCGTGTCCGACCGGGTACGGCGCGCTCGTCCGGAGCCTTGCTGAGGCTTGCCCAGATTCTACAGGCCGACCTCTGGTCGCCGGCTCCGCAGGTTCCTAGGCTGACCTCATGGCACCCGGGAGGGCCTTGCAGCACCGAGTCGCGGCGGTGGACGTCGCCGAGGACGTCGTCGTGCGGCAGTACCGGTACCTCCTCACGACGGCGTCGGTCGACGCACTCCAGGGGATCCACGTCGAGGTGATGGGGAGCCTGTCCGTGGCCGACCGGGCGAGGGTGCTGGGGGCGTTGCTCGACGCGTTCGCGACAGGTCGTCACGTGGACGCCACCGAGACGGACAAGGTCGCCCACCTCGTCGCCGTCGGCGCCCATCGTGCACCGCTGGCGTGGTTGGACAGCCTGGGCCGCACGTTCGCCCGGCGGCTGGCTGCGGGGGTGCTCGACACCGAGGCGTCGTTCGGGCGTTTCAACGGGTATGCCGCGTGGGACGGCGAGTCGCCCGAACCTGTGGAGGATCCCGGGCCGAACGACGGGTTCGACCCCCGTGGGGTGGGGGATGCCAGCACGGCTCGCTACCGCACGCGCGTCAACAGGGACCCGCGGATCTACCTGTATGGCGCCACCGGAGTCTGACTCCAGCTGGCCCGCAAGGCTTGTCCGGCGGTAGGTCGGGCTCGGCAGGCGGGCTCGGCGGGGCTCAGCCGCCTACAGGGCGCCGTGGGTGGGGTCGAAGTGCTCACCCTGTCGTTGGCGCGCGGCCTTGGCCGCCCAGTCCTGCCAATCGTCCTCGGTCGGTTGGTAGCGCCGGCGCCGGACGATGGCCGAGATCACGATCAGGACCCCGAGCATGATCAGGAAGGGAAGCAGGATCCAGAACGCGACGGTCCAGAACATCGTCATCACCGCTTGCGGAGTAGGGATGATCGAGCTTCCAGTCTCCCGCGGCTGCGACCCTGGCGACAAGGGACAGATCGGACCACCTGAGGGCGCGAACGAGGACGGTCAGGCCTCGCGCCGCGACTCTCGTTCGTCGTGCGCCACCTGGCGACGGAGCTCTCCGTCCGGATCGAGCCACCGCAGGGCGCGCCGTTGGATGAAGAGGCCCAGGGCGATCGAGGCGGCCAGGGTCGCGAGGTTGAGGAGCCACCGCAGGAAGTCGCTGTCAATGTTCGGCGAGATCGTTCGGTAGACGAGGTACGCAGCCATCACGAGGACGACCCAGGCCACCATCGCGAGGTACCGGGCGAAGAGGAAGCCGCGGACCGACAGCCGCGCCGGGCGAGACCTGGGTTCCTCGCCCAGGCTCAAGAACGCGATGTTCGACGGCACGTCGTCCATGTTGATCCAGGGCCTCGGATCCACTCCGTGCTCCATCGCCCTGCGGATGAGGTGACCGGTGGCTGCTCGTCGCCGATCCCCGGGCTCGTGGACCGTGCCGGAGGCGTGCTCGTTGCGGTCGACGGGTTCGCCCGCGGCTCGGCGCTTCTCGATGTCGTCCCGGATCGACTCCAGCAAGGCCGTGAACTCGCGCTCGTTGTCGAAAGCGGCGACGACGACGTGCCGCCGCTCGTGTCGCGCCGGGTCGTACCGGTAGTGCCGGACGACGAACCGCCGGATGCTGTCGTCCTCCGCATCGACCCTGGCCACCTGGGCAGCCTAGGCCCACGGACGTCTCGGGCGGGGGTCGTCAGTGGCGCACGCCAGAGACCCCTCGCTCTGTTGTGGTCCGGTGGCGCCGGAAGGCGAGGACCGGGCACCGATGCGGTGGCGGAACGGCGGCACCGGTGGCACTGCGGAAACGTGGTGGTGCCCTCGGGCAGATTCGAACTGCCGACACCCGCTTTAGGAGCGAGCCCAGGGGTGGACAGGATCGCGGACTCCATTGCGCTGCAACGGTTCCTGCCCTTCTTTATGCCGGGTGGTTCTGGCTGTTCCGGACCCTGTGGGTACCTCTCAGGTACCTAGGCGGCAGGCTTGCGGTTTCCGGCTGCCGTTGTGGCACGGACGAGGAGTGCCGCCACGAGAAGCAGGACTCCAGGCACAAGGAGCAGCATGCCCGGCCCGGGCAGTGGAATCAGGATCAGGCCAAGGATGGTGAGGGTCACTCCTGCGGCGGCAAGCAGCTTCAGCACGCGTTTCAGTATGCCGTGCATCGACCCGAGCCGGATGTGCTTCCGGGTAACGGAGCCGAGCGTAGGTTTGTCGCGTGGGCATCATGGGCTGGCTGGGGCGACTCTGGCTCTTCCGTGCGTTTAGGCGGACAGAGGGTTGGGCTGACATCCCCCCTCCCACGGTTCCACCCACGGCGCCGCCCGTCTTCACAGACGCTCCCCGGGACCCGGGCGGTCACACGAAGCCACCGACCCGATAGCGGAGCAGGGGAGCCGGCCGGAGTGGTCGGGTCAGGGGTGGCCGCAGGCCATCACGTAGTGACGCGTAGCGCCCTTGATGCGACCCGGAGGCTGGCGGAGAGTGGAGCGCAGGGTCGGCGGCAGGTGACTTGGCGTCAGGCAAGTGGCACAGCCGTGTGTGGGTTGCGCCATCAGCCATGGACGCCCAGTTCCTGGCGCATTGCGTTCTGGGTGCCAACTAGTGCCAGCTGCACGATGCCCGGGTCAGCGTCTTGGTCGAGGATGCCGGCAACATCTTCGCGCGTGAGGGCTCGCGCCAACGAGCCAATGTGCTCGCGGACGTTGGGGCTGGCAAGCAAAGTTGCCTGCCAACGAAGCGAGGCGTACTGCTGCTCGAGACTAGCCATGCCCACGGTCGAATCAGCTGCTGTGCTGTCGGCGGAGGTCGGCCAGCCCTCCTTGGCGGCCAGGTTGTCGCCTAGGGTCGTCTCGCTCCTCGCGTGGTGTGCGAGTGCAACGGCGATGAATCGCCCGTACACATCGCGGCGAGCTTCCCAGAGGCGGCGTTCATGGTCTGCAGCCAACTGGCGGTCAAGGTTGGCGCTGGTGTTGACCAGGGTTCTAATGGCGCTCCGATTCTGCAGAAGCGTGCTTGCCAAAACGCCGAGGATGGTTCCGACCATCGCAATGGCACTCCCGACGACAACCGGCTCTCGCAGGACCTGGGGCATGCAGGCACCGTAGTCGGGGCGGAGGATGATTCCGACGGGGACCCATGGCGGGGTGCCGTCCTTCCTGTGGGCGCGGGGTGCGGTGGGGTGCGCGTAGGGCGCGAAGCGCCCGGAGCGCAGGGCCCCATCGCGGGGCCCCGCGTCTCGCGGCGAAGCCGCGCTTGAGCCAGTAAGGAAAGTTCTCACGAACCGCCACGACAGCACGCCACGACAGCACGCCACGACAGCACCAACCAAGGGCGCAGTCCGGCGTGGCATGAGACGACGGCTTCATGAGGTTCTGCCGATATTCGTCGTTTGGGAGGGTTCGGGGCCATTGACGGCGCAGTCCTCGTTAGAGTCGCGGCGAGTCCCATAAGGAGGATCTAGGTGAGCAAGTCGCTGTTGGAGCAGTTGCCGGGCATCGTCGCGACGGGCAAGCGGCAGGCCGCGCAGATACTAGAAGAGCTCGACCGGGACCACCGGGTCACGCTCCAGACCCGTGAGCTGGTGATTCCTAGCCGCGACACGGCAAGAGCGAACCTGTTCGGTGACGCCACCAAAGCAGAGGCCGATGTCATCCTTGCGGGCGGTCTCGGGCAGATGAATCGAATGATTTACGGCGACAACTTGCTTGCCATGGCCGCGCTCCTCGCGGGCGACGACGAGACACCTAGTCTGCGCGGCAGGATCGACCTCATCTACATTGATCCGCCGTTCGACTCGAAGGCTGACTACAGGTCGAAAATCGTGCTGCCAGGTGCCACGCTCGACCAGCGTCCGACCGTGTTGGAGCAGTTTGCGTACTCGGACACTTGGGCTGATGGGAGCGCGTCCTTCCTCGCCATGTTGACGCCGCGACTCGTCTTGATGCGCGAGCTTCTCTCGGACTCGGGGAGCATCGTCGTTCACAGTGACTGGCATGTCGGTCACTATGTGAAGATCGTGCTCGACGAAATATTCGGGAAGGAGAACTTTCGCAACGAGATCGTGTGGCACTACTACAACAAACTGCAGGGAAATGTCGGACGGTTTGCGTCCAACCACGATGTTCTGTTCGCCTACAAGAAGCTGGGCAAGCCGGTCTTCAACGTCATCCGCGAAGCTCGTGACAAGCCCAAGCGACAGCAGAAGAGGGCGTGGGACCCAGCGACGAAAACTCTCAAGCAGGCGCGAGACGAGCAAGGAAACCTCGTCTATTACGAGGACACTCATCGCATGCTTGACGACGTCTGGCGATTGCCTTACATCATGCCCGCGGACAAGATTCAGAAGTTGAACTATCCGACGCAGAAGCCCGAGACATTGCTCGAGCGAGTCATAGAGTCTGCGTCGAACGAGGGCGATCTCGTGGCAGACTTCTTCGCGGGGTCTGGTACCACAGCTGCGGTTGCCGAGCGCTTGGGGCGTCGATGGATTGCGTCTGACCTCGGCAAACCCTCGGCGATGATGACGCGAAAGCGGCTGGTAGATCTTGATGCGCGGCCATTTCTGTATCAGGCCATCGGCGACTACCAGGTGGAGCAAGCCCGGTCGACTCTGGGGCGCTCGTTTCGCGTAGGAGATCTCGCCAAAGTTGTGCTCGACATCTATGGGGCGCTTCCGCTCCCCCCCGGTGAGAACGTGAACGGCAGTCTTGGCCGGCTGCCCCACACGAAGACCTTGGTGCTAGCGGATAGCCCGTCGAAGCTCACGACCGTCTCGACCCTTCGGCGGGCTCAGGGATATCGCGACAGCAAGCTGGGTGGCTTCGACAGGGTCATTGTGTTGGGTTGGAACTTCTCCGCCGGAATTGGTCACGATATTGACGCGCTTGGCGACGACAAGCTCGAAGTTCTGGTGATCCCGCCTGATTTGCTCGATCGGCTCAAGAAGCGAGGGGCGGGGAAGCTTGCTGGCGAGGTCCGATTTTCCAGCCTTCAGTACCTCCAAGCCAGCGTCACGTCGAGGAAGTCCACTGCAGATGGAGAGGAACTGCAGGTAGCGCTGGACAACTACGTCCTACTCTCGCCCGATGCGATCAATCTGGACGAGAAGAACCGCGAAGCGCTTCAGAGGGTGATGAACAGCGAGCCGCTCGCCCTGATCGAGTACTGGGCTGTGGACCCCGACTACGACGGCCAGGTGTTTCGCTCCGTCTGGCAGGACTATCGGGGCAATACCGAGAACGACGATGACGCGTTACGTGTCGTCACGAAGGCACAACTCGAGTTGGTCGCCATGGACGGGACGAGAAATGTCTGCATACGTGCGGTCGACGTCTTCGGATTTGAGTCAGAGGTCGTCATCGAGGATGTGGATCTCGCATGAGTTCCCCGACGTTCCCGCTTGCTGACGGGCTGGCGAAGATGGTGGACCAACAAATCGCCGAAATTATGGCGGGTCGCGATCCGGCGCTGATTCACCAGGTCACCCCAGTCACTGCCGAACTGCTCCGGTTCTGGTTTCAGCAGGATTACTGCGACGTCCGGGACGCAAATTTTCACGAGGGCCAGCGCGCGGCCATCGCCCACGTTATCTACGCACACGAGGTGCTCGGTGCCCGATCATTGAGTGACCTTTATCAACTCGTAGCTCCGGAGGCGATGCTCGAGGACGGTCTGTTGGGAGAGGTCACACGCGAGCGCCACCAGCACCCGAAGTACGCGGCGAAGATGGCGACAGGGACGGGGAAGACCTGGGTCTTGAATGCGCTGCTCGTGTGGCAGTTCCTGAACAAGAAGGCTCTTCCGAGCGACGAACGATTCACTAGCAACTTCCTACTCGTCGCGCCAGGACTCATCGTGTATGACCGACTCCTTGACTCGTTCCAGGGCAAGACTGTCGACGGCGAACGCGACTTCACCACAAGCGACATCTATCGCCAGCAGGACCTGTTCATTCCCGACAATTACCGTCAGTCGATCTTTGGCTTCCTTCAGTCCTCGGTGGTGACCAAGACCGACATCGGACGCAAGGTGACGGGCGGCGGCATGGTCGCAATCACCAACTGGCACCTACTTGCTGGCGTCGAGGACGAGAACTTTGTAGATGCCGAATCGCGCGTCGAAGCCCCTGGCGAAGACATCGATGCAAAGGCGGCCGTTGAAAGCCTCTTCCCGTTGACGCCGGGGACAGCCGCTGGAAACTCCTTAGACGTCCTCGATCGTAGGTTCGCTCGTGGGGGTCCCCTGCAGTACTTGATCGACCTACACGACTTGATGGTGTTGAACGATGAGGCGCACCACATCCACGAGGTGCGCACGGCGGGAGAAGTCACTGACGTGGAGTGGCAGAAGAGCCTGCTGGAGATTGCTGCCACCAAGGGCCACAGGTTCATCCAGGTGGACTTCTCCGCGACTCCGTTTAACGAGATCGGCAACGGCAGGAAGAAGAGCCGCCAGTACTTTCCGCACATCGTGGTCGACTTCGACCTCACCAAGGCGATGAGGGCTGGCTTGGTCAAGTCTCTTGCACTGGACAAGCGCAAGGAGATCGCAGCTCTCCCTCTCGACTTCCGCTCCGAGCGAGACAGCGCCGGAACAGTTATCGGGCTCTCGCAGGGCCAGCGGGTCATGCTTCAGGCCGGGCTTACCAAGCTCCGAATCCTGGAAGAGCAGTTCGCCAAGACGGATCCTGGCAAGCACCCCAAACTCCTTGTGGTCTGCGAGGACACCAATGTCACTCCACTGGTGGAGCAGTATCTGCACGAGAGTGGCATGGGCGCCGATGAGGTCTTGCGCGTCGATTCGGGGCGCAAGGCCGAGCTAGCCCAGAAGGACTGGGAGCCAATTCGCGAACGGCTCTTCGACGTTGACCGTCACCTGACGCCGCGCGCCATCGTTTCCGTGCTGATGCTCCGAGAGGGTTTCGACGTCTCCAACATCTGCGTCATCGTGCCGTTGCGGACCTCGCAGGCTTCGATCCTCTTAGAGCAGACCGTGGGCCGTGGTCTGAGACTCATGTGGCGGGGCGACGACACGATCGATGAGCTCAAGCGTGAGACACGCCAGCGCATTGCCAACGCTCAGGAGCCGGACAACTACTTCGACGTTCTATTCGTAGTTGAGCACCCTGCCTTTGAAGAGTTCTACCAGGACCTGATCGCCCAAGGTTTGGCCGGAACCGTCGGTGACGACGCAGATGAGAGGAACCCCCGCGGCGACCTAGAGAGCGTAGACGTCAAGCCCGGGTATCAAGCGTTCGACTTCGAGATTCCAGTCATTTTTCGGGACGCGGATGAAGAGTTGAAGGCTCCGTCTCTCGACCCAAGCACGTTGCCGCCGAGCAAGTACCCCGTCGACTTTCTGATCAGACAGATTGGAAAGGGTGACCAGTTCGCATCGCACGACCAGCAGAGCGGCACTCAGTATGGCGACTACCGCGTTCAGGGCGGAATCCTGAGCGCCACCGGCTACAACGATTACCTGTCGCGCATGACAAACAGGATCACGCATGCGTTGGGTGCCAACATTACCAAGAGCGCAGCCAAGTTCAAGGAAGTGAGCCAGTACCCCATTCTGCAAGCGCACGCCCCCCTTCTGGTCGGCTGGCTTGATGTCTATATTCGCACCCGCCTCTTTGGAAAGGAGTTTGATCCGCACGCTAATGAGAACTGGCGAGTCCTTATGATTGATGATGTAGCGCAACATATCGCTGGCGCTTTCGCGACGAGACTTACCGAGCTGCAGGAGAACGTCCAGGCAAGCGAAGCCCAGGTGCGCCACATTCTTCTGTCTGAAGTAAAAACAATTCCCGTCCGCTCGACCTCCGCTGTCGAGGTCAAGAAGTGCATTTATCCGAAACTTCCGATTCCAACCCACAAAGGAGGTCTGGAGAAGCGCTTCATCGAGTGGGTCGACAAGGACACTAGGATTGAGGCGTTCTGCAAGATCCACGAGCACCGACACCAAAGCATGCGTCGACCTTACCTAAAGGCAGACGGGATGCCCGCGCAGTATTCGCCCGACTTCATTGTGCGCACGGATGGTGCCGTATATGTGGTCGAGACAAAGGCCCAGTCAGCAATATCGGATGAAAACGTCCGGCGCAAGGAGCGGGCTGCACTCTCGTGGATCGAACAGATCAACACGCTGAAGTCTCATCAACGGATGGATGCTGAGTGGTCGTATGTGCTCCTCGGCGAAGACTTCGTCAAGAACTGGGAATCCAAGGGGATGCGAGCCTCGGAGGCGTTGGAGATGGCTCGCCTCCGTCGCCCGGATGCTGCCACTCAGACGACGATCTTCTGATGTTTCGACCTTCCCCGAGGAGGTTGTGGCATGGCTCTCTATGAGAGTGTGAATTGGAGCCCTCCCCGTCGGCTGGACGCCTCCGCGAGCGTTTTTCACTACACGTCCCCGGGGGGCCTATTGGGAATGCTGGAGACGGGCACGATCCGGGCAACCGAAGCATCTGGCCTTAACGACGTCGCCGAGATTGTTCAGGGCCAACGCTTCGTGCGCGAGAAGATCGACGCCCTGCCGAGCGGCGAACTCCGTGACGACCTGCTGTTTGCCCTAGAGCAGGTGATGGACGCCAACGGTCCCGCGGCATCAGACGTTTTTGTTCTTGCAGCATCCCTCCAGAACGACGACGCGAACCAGTGGCGCCTTTATGGTGACGGGGGACGAGGCTACTGTGTCGAGCTCGACTCCTCAGCGCCGTTGACCGTACTGACCGAGCACGCGCCCTCGTCGACTCCCGTTGCCGGGGGCGCGAGCGGCTCGAAGCTCGACTTTGGTTTTATCCAGGATGTCGGCTACGTGTCTGCCTGGTCTCGGGTCCTCTACGATGACGCCGCGAGGCAAGAGGCGTTTGACGACTTGGTCATGTGGGCTGACACGGCCCGTTCACTCGCGGATGCCGCTGAATGGCCAGATCCTGAGTCCGGCGATCCGACGCCGCACCAGGAGTATGCATACGATCTGTCGCGCGCCGTGGCGTCGCTTACGCGGTGTATCAAGGCGTCAGGCTTTGCTGGCGAGGACGAGGCACGGGTCCTTGTCTCGTTCCTCGTTGGTGACAAGCACGCCCATTTTCGAGCCGCGGAGTACGGGATAGTCCGTCACTTCGAACTTGCGAAAGCGATCGGCGGCAACCCGAAAGCGGTGCACTTCGGCGTACGGTCCAGTTCCGAGGCCCTGCCGATACGATCAGTGCGACTGGGGCCCTCGCTGAAGCCCGACTTGTGCACGCCGGCCGTGCGCTCTTTGCTGGTGCGGCACGGTTACGCAGACTCCACAACGATCGAGTTGTCTGGGATCCCCCTTCGATGACAACGTAGCGACCGGGGGACGACTCGCGGCCGGGAGCCCTCGGCTATGGCTCACATGTTTGGGCCTGGTCTTCGGCGCGAAGTTCCGCAACTACTATTGGCCGACTCAAGACGCACGCGGATGAGGAGGTCTTGGTGGAGTTGAGTGCTGACCGCGGACGCGGACGCCGTGTTGGCGAACCAACTCATGAGCTGGCACTCACTCGCGCCCTCGGTTCCTCTATCGGTGAACTCTTTCGGCCGGGCCCGGGTCGAACGACGTACATCATCTTTGAGCCAGAGGTGGGGCGCGGTCGGCCGGACGCCATTGCAGTCCAGATCTCGGCGTTTGCACTAGGTGCGCTGCGTCGCGAGGGACTTCGGTTGCCCCACCTGACCGCATCGCGAGCTGCCCTAGCTTCAGACGAGACAGATGGCTTTGGGGTTACTGGTGCTTATGGCCGCCAGTTGAGGACGCGGATCCGCACGGCGGGGTGGACCGAGCGCCGAGCGACCTCGGTGTCCAACCTGATCGTGGACTCTCTCGCGGTAGAAGCGAAGATGAAGGACTGGCGCCGGGCGCTGCGTCAGGTTGCCGCGTTCCGTCCCTACGCCCATCGAGCAGCGCTGCTCGTGCCGCAGTCACTGACGGCGCGTGTTGACCCGGTTGGCTTGGATGTCTACCAGGCCGGCTTGCTGCGTGAGGATCATGGGCAAGTGGCTTGGGAGCGATCTGCGCCTCGTCGGGAGATAGATCCAGCGGCTTCGGCTTGGCTCGTCGAACTGCTCGTCCGAGGCCTCGACAACGGCACTGCTTACAGCGCCTCCGAGTTGGCCAGACCGTCTAGGGCGCCCAAGAAGTTCTCGATTCTCGAGGAATAGCTTGGTGGCAAGGCGATGCCTAGGGCGGCGGCCTTCTGCAGCCTTTTTGAGGCCCGCTCCAGCCTCTTGGTGACGGCATCAACCCTCCGCCCGATATCAGGCTCACCCGCGACCTCATCGGCCAGCCAAGCCAACACACGAAGGTGCTGTTCTTGTGCCTCCGAACGCGACCAGGTCGTGAAGGGTTCGGACGCGAATCGTTTGACGTATCGGTCGGCGAAGAGGTCGTCACGAAGTTCGCTGTCGAAGAGTGGCGAGGCCTCCGCCTCTGCCTTGAGCGGGACCCATAGTCGAGACAGGGAGATCCGTGCGATCGGCGGCTGCCCTCCAGCTGCACTGGGCTGCCATTTTGACACCGAGAATTGGCGAAGCGAGTAATTCCACCCGGAGCCGGACCCGTCTGCCCCAGCGGCCAGACCCAAAATCCCCTCGAAGTCCGAATAGCCCCATAGCACCTCGTAGTCATTGAGTACCGACAATCGGTAGATCATACGCAGGAGATTGGTCAGCCGGTTCTTATCCCAGGGCAGCGGTGGATACTCTCGGCGTCGTCTATCGACGAGCAGGTAGAACCCTCGAACGTCCAGCGTTGTTGCAACGTCAAGCCAGTCTTCGACTGTCTGCCAATCCGAGAAAGCCGCCTCCTCGACAACAATGGAGGCAAGGGTGTTTTCTGCCCCCCACTCGGACGCTGCAGTTCTCGCCAACTGAATGGCCAACGGCGTCCACACGTCTGCAAAAGCGCCTTGAAGAACCGTCGGAGCTATCTTCAAACCATCGACACCTATCGCCCTGTTGGCAAGTTCGACCGAACGAACCTGTGCCGTCGTGGCGGCGGCGTCTTGTGACCAATGAATCTCGCTGAGATCCAGTCCATGACTGTCATGGCAGCGCGCGGAGCCGGCCGGTGTTGCCGCGTAGATGTAGGCCTGAGGGTCAAGCAGGACTCTGAGGTCCCGTGACCGTGCGTCCTCCGCGGTCAATCCGAGCGCATCACGGTCCTCATCGGCCGGACTCAGTACGAGGCCGGATACGTGTCCCGCACTAGCGACATTGGCAATTTTGGACGCCTTGCCGTATCCATGCTGGATGAAGAAGGTCACGAGTCCTCCTCGAGGATCTGGAGTGGCTTGTCCACGGAGCGGTAGCGTCCCGCGGGGCGTTCCGCCAATAGCCGAACGATCATGTTGACCACGTGAGGCGGCAACGCATAGCCATCGAGTTCGATCGCGCTGAAGCTAGCCATTCTCCGCCGGTACTCGTCAGGACGGATGCCTGTCTGCCAGAAGGGGTGCTTTCCGGTGGCGGCCTCAAACGCGACGATCCCGATTTGATACAGATCAGTACGGAAGTCGATGGTGGCATAGCGACGTGCGAGGAACTGCTCTGGAGCAGCATATCGCGCTGTCTTAGGCGACGTCATGAATGACTCGGTGATCGCCGAAAGGTCAGAATGAAATGCGATGCCTAGGTCTAGCAGAACCAGGTCGTCGCCGTTTTGAATGATGTTCCCCGGCTTAATGTCGCGATGAACGATCCTCGACGGACTTTCCCACATTGCCTTAACTGCACGTAACATGTGAAGCAGGACCTTTTGAGAGAGTTGCGGTCCCGCTTGGCCGGCCGCTATTGCTTCCTGGAGGGTGGGCCCAGGATAGAACGGTTCGACATACCACAGGTGTTGGTTTAGCCCGACGTCGCGAATGCTAGGTCTCTCCGAGAGCGTCACTACGTGAGGGCAGTCAACAGACTCCATGGCTAGCAACTCGCGCGCGAACCGCTCAGGGATATCCGCGAGATCGTCATCCGCCCCGATGACGGGCTCTTTGATGATCTTGACGACGAGGTCGGCCTCATCTCGCCGTCCTCGGTAGGCGACCTTGAAGGCGCCAAGTCCGAGACGCGGTGTCACAACCCCGTACTCCTGGAAGGCGGCAACTGCCTGGGCTTCGGTGAAAGGTGGTTCCACGGCCCCCCCAGCGTGGTTGATCTAGTCGGGGCGATCTTGCCACGGTTTGAGGCATGCTTCGTCTGTTTCGCGGCTATTGATACAGGCGGTGCGCCACTCGACGTTTTCCGCGTCCCGGCAAGAGCGTGCGCTGTCGTGTCTCGAAATCGGAATCGTGAATGGTCCAGCATGAGTCGTCGATGGCTCTGCGCGTCCCTTCAAACTCTATTGGTGTCGATGAGGCGCCGTGTATAGCCAGCCGCGACCAGCCGCTGGAAGCCGTCCATCACCTCGGGTGCCAAGGGCTGAGGTGTGGCGAAGCCTTGGTCCGCGTAGACCCAGATTCGCTGAGTGTCGCCGACGAGCATGTTGAGGACCTTGTCCTGGTCGCCGATGGCATCGATGTAGGCGACCAAGGTTTGAGGCCGCGATGAACAGACGACGTCGAGTTCGGGCCACAGCTTCTGGCAGGTCGCGTACGCGCGGCGTTGTTGGTAGGGCCGGCTGATGACGGTCGCGGACCTGGCCGAGGAGTTTCGTGAGGCGAGGAAGGGTCAGGTGTCGGTGCGGGCCTGGGAGTCGGACGAGAGCGCCCTGCGGGTTCACATCGTGCCGGCCTTCGGGAAGCTCCCGATCTCGTCGGTCACGCCTCCCTTGGTCGAGCGATTCCTGGTCGAGCTGGCAGTGTCCCGGTCGGTGCGGACTGCGGCTCGGGTTCGGACCACCCTTGGGGGCCTATTCAGGTATGCCGTGAAGACGCGGCGGTTGCAGGTCTCGCCCGCGGAGCTCGTGCCACTCCCGCACCCGGACTCGAGGACAGGCAAGGTCGTCGAGGTCGACCCGTTCACCGTCGCTGCACTCCTTGATGTGGTCGACTCGCAGCGCGAGTTGTCGCCCGGAGGGGCCGACATCACGTTGGTGCTGGCTCTTACCGGTCTGCGGTTCGGGGAGTTGCGGGGGCTGCGTGTCCGAGACGTCGTGTCCGTTCCCTATCCAGGCATCGTGGTCAAGCGATCCATTCCGCAGTCCGGGCTGACGGGTGCGGTCATCGAGCGGGCCACGACCAAGAGCGGCCGATCCCGGATGGTGCCGTTGTCTGAGCTGGTCCTGCCGGTGGTGATGAAGGCGGCGGAGGGCAAAGGGCCGAACGACTTGCTCTTCCCTGCGCCCGAAGGCGGGTACCTCCACGCTCAGAACTGGCGACGGCAGATTCACTGGAACACGACGGGACTCGGGAGGCGTCCGCACGACCTTCGGCACACGGCGGCATCTCTGTGGATCGCGGCCGGGGTGGACATCAAGACGGTGTCGTCCTGGCTCGGTCACTCGACGGCGAAGCTGACCCTGGACACCTACGGGCACCTGATGGGGACGGACGCGGACAGGGCTGCCTTGGACCGGGTCAACAAGGCTCTTGGGAACCGAGCGGGCACCCAGCGGCCGAAAACGTCGGAGTCGGGAAGCGACGGCGAGGGGTGAAAATGGCCTCTGACCTGCGAAAACGTGGTGGTGCCCTCGGGCAGATTCGAACTGCCGACACCCGCTTTAGGAGAGCGGTGCTCTATCCCCTGAGCTACGAGGGCGGGGCATGGCTGAAACCCTCGCTGTAAGTCTCGCTGAAACCACGGGCGGTGGAGGCCATGCCTGAGGAAGAGTAGCCGACGCGCGGGACCGGTCGCGAAGGCGCACCCCGACTGTGTCCTACTTCCGTTTGGGGCTGTCGCCTTGGCACATCTCGATGACGCGGCTGGCGGCCCGGGTAATGGTTGACCAGTCGCCGTCGATCTCGGGGGCTCCGGGGTGGCAGTACTGGTCGAGGTGTGCCGGCAGCTTGGCCTCGGGTGCCACCCGTCGAAAGACGAGTTGGGCGGTTGTCTCGGCTTCGAACTCCTTCTGTACGTGGGGCACCGCACGGCGATCCTTCCACCATGCCTTCGGAGCGGTGCCTAGGTGGCCGCAGTAGAGGTGGCCGAGTTCGTGCGCGAGTGTCGCCAGTTGCTCAGTGCTGCTGTACGTGGAGTTGAGCATGCACTCGAAGTTGATTGGGACGATTTTTCCGACCACCTGTCCGTCCCTCGAGTCGGTTCGCATGGATTGACGAGACTTCGAGATCTGGAGAGAGCCAGCCAGGACGTGGCCGGTGCGTCCTTCGAGAACGCGGACACCATCGTGCTTCGCGTTGATCTTGACCCAGGACAGCGCGAAGTCGGCGTCCTGGATGTCCTGCATGGCATAGGGGTTCGACAGTTCGGGGGGAAGCGCTCTCGAGTCCTCGTTGCCTTCTGTTTGGGAGACGTCGTACTGGAACATCACCGGGCCGCCGGGGACAAGCAGAACGATCGGGCGCTCATGTGGCCGTATGGTCCGTCGCCATCGATCGCGCCACTCATGAGCAGGCAGTACATGCCGTACTTCCGGACGCTGGAGAACCGCCAAGATGCCGTTGAATGGGCGGTACTGGCGGAAGTTGGAGACCTGCCGCAGGAGGTCGTTGACGCTGGACGCAGCCCCTGAGGTGACAGCTTCGCGGACCATCCAGTCGATCGATCGGCGGGCGCGGACTACCTCGCTCAACTTCGGCTGTTCTTCGGTTGGCAGTCCGAGATCGAGAACCCATTGCCCTCCGATTTCAGTCATCAGGCGACCGTGGCCGTAGGTGCGGCGTTCGCCCGGATCTGGTCGAGGACCAAGATGATGCGGTCGACTTCGTGATCCTTGAAGAGCATGTCTGGCCCCTGCGGTGCGTTGTCGGTAAAGGGTGACTCGTACAGGCGTCGCGCTTCCACCTGTCCGTTGTCCGTCAGGTGCTGGATGATCAGGTTCACGAAGTGAAGTTGGGCTGCCGAGTACGTCGTCCCTTCCAAGTAGTCGGCGAACGCTTCTGTCGCCGCCTCCCGATCGAGCCCAACCAAGGACCGGACGAAGAGTCCGAGTCCGTGGGACTGCTCTGTGGCGATGGCGATGTCCTCCGGAGTCCCGGCGGCACTCTCGACCAACATTTGCTCCAGAGCGCTCAAGTCCTCGGGCGTAAGCGGCCGGTTGCGCCGCAAACGCTGCAGGGCGACGTGATCCTCATGGTCGCGCAGGTACGCCCGAGCCTTCGCGCGGAACCTCTCCGGATTCGTGCCGACGCTGACGCCGGGCAGGACGATGATGGTGCTGTCCCCGAGTTCATCCTCGAAGTCGGTGTAGATCGGAGTCCGCTTTGCCTTTTCGATGAAGCGGACAAGAGTGCGTAGTCGTCTGCGGGCGAGCTCGAGCATCGGCAGCGTGACGTCGAACCACCACTCGTCGCCGGCGACGCTCTCCAAGAGGACCTGCTGAGCGGCGACGGACGGAATGGCTGCCTGACCAAGAAGTGCGGAGGCGATGTCCTGGACCTGCCGCCGCAGTCGTTCCGCGAGGAGTGTGTCGCTCTCGAGCTGGGCCAGTTGAAGGCGCAACACGATCAGGTCGAAGCGCTTGGCGTCCTCGTCGTCGTCGCGCAAGGCGGAGGGTCGACCTGCCAGGTGTTGCGCGATTTCTCCGGCATCCTCGGGTGACAGGTCGTGCCATGCGGGCAATGCGGCATATCTCTCGACCCACTGACGCGCAGGGCGGACGAGGAAGTTGTCGACGTTCATCCCTTCGACGATCTGCTGGAGGTGACGTGCGGTGTCGGTCCGAAGGCCGCCGAGCGTTTGTGTTCCGTCCGCGTCGTTGTCGTAGGTGGGGTGTTCACCGTCGAGGGCGACGAGTAGGCCAAGCCGCGTCTCGAAGAGCCGCTGGGCCAGTGATTTCTGGACTGATCCCTCGGATCCGGCGCCAGCCTGACTGAAGAACTCGAGGTTCTGGCAGAAGTCGAAAACGTAGAAGTTCTGCTTATCGCCTCCCGGCCCGTACAACTCAGGCCGAAGTCGAGTGCCGCGCCCGATCATCTGCCAGAACTTCGACGTGGACCGGACGAGCTTGAAGAAGACGAGGTTGACCACCTCAGGCACGTCGATGCCGGTGTCGAGCATGTCGACAGAGATCGCGATGTGGGGGGCCTTCTCTGGGGTGGAGAAGTCGTCGATCAACGACTGGGCGTACTCGGTCTGGTAGGTGATGACGCGCGCCAACTGGCCGCCATACTCGGGGTAGGCGAGGTCGAAACGTTGCTGGATGAACTTCGCGTGCTCGTTGTTCTTGGCGAAGATGATGGTCTTGCCGATCCGGTCTCCTCCGGCGACCTTGTGGCCCTTGTCCATCAGCGTGGCCAACGCCTTGTCGACCGTGTCCGCGTTGAAGAGCCATCTGTTGAGTTCCTCGGCGCCAACGGCGTCAGGCACGACACCTTCCTCGGACCACTCCAGGGAGTCCCAGTCGTCCTTTTCCGCCTCGGAGAGTTGGGCGTAGCGGATGCCTTCACGCATGAAGCGCAGGGGCACTGACACCGGAACAGGAGGGACCAGGTATCCCTCGGCAACGGCCTCGTCAAGGCTGTACGCGTCGGTGGGGACCCCGTCCTCAAGGTGGAACAGTCGGTAGGTGTTGCGGTCGATCTCGTCCTTCGGTGTGGCTGTCAGCCCTACGAGACGGGCGTCGAACCAGTCGAAGATCGCTCCGTACTTCTGGTAGATCGACCGGTGTGCCTCGTCGATCACGATGAGGTCGAAGTAGCCGGGCCCGAAGGTGCGGCCGCCCGAGTCGGTGTCGTTGATGAGTCCGACCATGGTCGGGTACGTCGAGACGTAGATCCGTCCGTCCGTGATCTTCTCGGTCACCAGGTTGACCGTGGTCGCGGACGGCAGGTGGGTCTTGAATGCGTTGGTTGCCTGGTTGACGAGCGCGACTCGATCGGCCAGGAAGAGGACGCGCTTCACCCAGCCGGCGCGCATCAGCTGGTCGGAGAGCGCGATGACGGTGCGGGTCTTCCCAGAACCGGTCGCCATAACCAGCAGGGCGTCGCGCTGCTTGGCTTCGAACGCCTCGCCGACGGCCGTGATGGCTCGCGTCTGGTAGTGCCGCTCAACGATGTCGCGGTTGATCTGGGTGGTGGCGAGCGGCAGCTGGGTTCGCCGTCGCTGCACCATGAGTGCTAGCTCGTCTTTGGTGAAGAAGCCCTGAACTGGCCGGGGCGGGTAGCCGGCCTTGTCGTCCCAGAGCCAGTTCTCGTACCCGTTGGAGTAGAAGATTACGGGTCGTTGTCCGGTCATCTGCTCAAGGCAGTCGGCGTAGAGCTTGGCCTGCTGCTGCCCGACCGCCGGGTCGCGGCTGGTGCGCTTCGCCTCGATCACTGCGAGGGGCAGGCCGTCATCGCCCCAGAGAACGTAGTCGACAAAACCCTTGCCCTCGGCGTTTGGCATGCCAATCACCGGGTACTCGCGGTCGCGGCTGTCGGTCAAGGTCCAGCCCACCTCGAGCAACAGCGCGTCAATGATGAGCCGCCGGGTGGCGGTTTCGTCGTAGTCGTGCTGGTCGACGGTGTGGGCCTTGGCGGCCTGGGCCGTGGCGATCTGCTCGCGCAGCGCGTCTAGCTCCGCCTGGAGGGACGCGTTGCTCGTCTTCTCCGCCTCGATCGCGGCATCCTTCGCCTCAAACTTCGCCAGCAGCGCCCTCAGCTCATCCTGGGACAGCGGTGGCTGCGCTGATTGCCTCTCCGGGGCAGGAATCTGGGAGGGGTCGTATGGCGTGGCTGTGGGTATGAGGTCCGGCTCGGTGGAGTAGCGGAAGGCGGTCCAGAGCACTACGTCGTGCAGTTGGCGCAGCACGTTCAGGGCGGTCGCCGCACTGATGTTGCGATTCTCGTGGACCGCAGCGTTCCCGACGCGACGTATCGCGTCGAGTTTTGCCGCGACCTCTGAACCCGTGACGCGTCGAAAGGCCGGCTCGCCGATTCGCGCAGCGAGGTCGTTCCGATAAGGCAGGGACAATCGCTCGACGTCGTAGATCAGGGTCACCAGCTGCTCGACCACGCGCCGGGCGTAAAACGCCGCGGAGCGTGGATCGGTCCTTCCATACCCCTCGGCACGTGAACAGTCCGCGTAAGTGTCAGCCCATTCGTCCCTGACGAACTCGAAGTTGCTCATCGCTCAGTGCCAAAGGCTCGAGATCGCATGCAGGCGCCCAACTCAGCAAGGAGCCTGTCGTCGTGCATTTCCCCTACACGAAGCGCTTCGGTCAACCGAGTAGCGAACTCCATCTGATCCGCGTGATCCGGCCAGACGAGTGGCATCGCCTTCAGCTTCTCCTTGGAGATGTTCTTCATGGAGCCTCCCGTTCCGCTCGAGCGGGCGCTGAGCTGACGGCGCATGGCTGGGGTTCGAAGGAGTGACCAAACGAAAAGCGGCTCGACGCTGGCGGGATCCCGCCAGACAAACCGCCAAATCTTGTCCGGGAGAACGAGGTTCTTGGGCACTGAGCGAGCGAGCGCGACAGCACCGACCAGCGCTGTGGTGTTGGCGCGGCTCATGAGTAGGTCGTTGGAACGCACGAAGTGGTCATGAGGCGGTTGATAGTCATCGGGCAGGGGCTTCGACTCGTGGGGCCGAAAATGGCCGGTCGTCACCGCACTGATCTTGAGCACCCGATTCTGACTGCGGAGCTGGGTGTCGCTCGCGACAAGGCTCTTGCCGCCTCGGAGGTCGGCTACGACCTCCGAGAAAGGGATGACACGCCCAGAGCGAATGCACTCTTCGGGATCGCCGAACATGTCGAAGTAGATCGAGTGTGTCAGTTCGTCGGCCAGCGCAGCCGATTCCCGACTTTTGGACCGGAGGTCGTCATGCAAGTCCAGCATGGCGGTGATGCGAAGCTGCTCCTCTTTCGGCGGCCTTGGCACTTCGATCTGCTTCAAGAACTTGAAATGACGTGAGTAGCCAGCGCTGGGGATGTCCCGGGACCTTAGGTAGTGAAAGACGTACTTGGGGTCCCAACCGGGGCGAACACGAAGCACCTTGACCCCGTCGGCACCGACGATGAATGGAAAGTCGATGTACTTGAAAGCTCTCGTGTGATCGCCAAAAACGATGACGGGACCCGTGACAGAGCACAACTTCGAAGGGTCATTGCTGAAGCCGGCCACCAGCCGCTGACCCTGATCGACAACTGGAAAGCGCCCCGTGCTGAGGAAGGCAGACTGCGGAAGCTTGGGGTTTCCACCGGAGACGTCCTCAAGGACCTCGTCAAAGGCTGACATCGCGAGCCTCACGACAGGTGGGCCTTCAGTTGAGCCAAGGAGGTCTGAATGTTCGCTTCGACCTCTTCAAGGTCTCTGATGATGTCTAGTGGGTGGCGGTGAATAACCTCAGCGTGAACGGCCTCCTGGTAGCGGTTGAGGGAGAGGTCGTATCCGTTCCCGGCGATGCTGTCCTTCGGAACGCAGAACGATTGCTCCGTGCGTTCGCGCTTGAGTTCGCCGTCGCCCCTGTTCGCCCAACGAGCTAGCACGTCAGGGAGGTTGTTCTTGGAGTGCTCACCTCCGGTCAACCCGGACTGCGGCAGACAGCCGAGCTTGGCGTCCGGAAGAAGGGCTGCGCGCTTGTCGTCGAGGCTCCACCCGTCGGCCTGGATGTCGTAGAACCAGACGTGGTCGGTGCCGCCACTGTTGGTTTTGGTGAAGAACAGAATCGCGGTGGACACGCCGGCGTAGGGCTTGAACGCCCCGGCTGGGAGTTTGACGACGGCGTCTAGTTTCTGATCCTCGACGAGGATCTTGCGTAGCGCCTTATGGGCGGTGCTGGAGCCGAAGAGGACACCGTCGGGGACGATGACCGCCGCGCGGCCGCCGGGTTTGAGCAGTCGCAGGAAGAGTGCCAGGAAGAGGAGTTCGGTCTTCTTGGTCTTGACGACCTTGAGCAGGTCCTTGGACGTGGTCTCGTAGTCCAAGCTCCCGGCGAAGGGCGGGTTGGCCAAGATCAGGGAGAACAGCCCCTCGTCGCCACCGGCGCCCTCCGAGAGGGAGTCGCGGTAGCGCAGGTCGGGGGCTTCGACACCGTGCAGGAGCATGTTCATGCTGCCGATGCGGAGCATGACGTTGTCGAAGTCGTAGCCGTGGAACATGCTGTGGTGGAAGTGGCGTCGCTGCTGCTCGTCGGTCATCACGGACGGGTATTCGCGTCGGACGTGCTCCGCGGCGGCGACGAGGAATCCTGCGGTGCCGGCGGCAGGGTCGGCGATCTCGTCCTTGGGTGTGGGGGCGGTCATCTCGACCATGAGCTGGATGATGTGCCGCGGGGTGCGGAACTGGCCGTTGTGCCCGGCGCTGGCGATCTTGCTGAGCATGTACTCGTACAGGTCGCCGTTGGTGTCGCGGTCCTGCATGGGGATGTCGTCGAGCATGTCGACGACCTTTGAAAGCAGCTGGGCGCTGGGGATGGTGAACCGGGCGTCCTTCATGTGCTGGGAGTACGTCGTCCCGTCGCCGCCGATGTCGCGCAGAAACGGGAAGACCTGTTCCCCGATGGTCTGGAACATGACCTGGGGGTCGTCGTTCTTGAACCGGGACCAGCGCAAGGCGTCCTGCCCTGGCTTGAAGACGGGGTTCTCGATGGGTTGGCCGAGTCGGTTGGCCTTCTTCTCGGCGAGGGTCTGCAGGTCGTCGAGGCGGCGGATGAACAGCAGGTAGGTGATCTGTTCGATGACCTCGAGCGGGTTGGAGATGCCGCCGGACCAGAAGGCGTCCCAGATGCGGTCGATGCGGCTCTTGAGGTCTCCGGTGATCACCGGGGCAGGCTACCCTCCGCGGCGGGGATGTTTGGGCTGGTTCGCGGGGTCTCGTGCGGTTGGTGGCCGGTGTCAGAGCGGCGCCGGGAAGGTGGTCTTCACCTCCTTCTTCCCGGGGTCGTGCCGTGGTCTCCGACTGTCGGCGTGGGTGGGTTGTTGCGCGTTGAGCGTGGGTGTTCACCTCCTCGTGTTGTGCTCTGGCGCGGTGGCGGGTGGGGTGCGTCGCCTCCTTTCGCGGGGCGGGGTGCGGGGTGTTGTCTTCGCTGCTCTGTGGAGTTGTCAAGGTGCTTCGCCTGTGGGGGCAGGGGTGATGGTGTCCGGTTCCCGGGGTTGTGCAATCCCGGTCAGTAGGGGATCGCTTCGCTGCCCCACTGGCGGTCGACCGCCAGGAACGGGTCGGGCAGGCAGGCAAGGGCCATGAGGGCGGCTGCGAAGAGCGGCCGGACGGCGTTGCCGGCGGCCTCGCGGTCGAAGGAGCCGGCCCGGACGGCCTCTACCCCGCGCCAGGTGGACGCCGCGAGCCACCAGATGAAGGACGCCTGCTCGTCGGGGTTGCGCAGGAGCCCGGCCTGCTGGGCGTCGAGGACAAGCTGGCCCAGCGAGGGGTAGTTGACGGTGACGTCACGCTCGTGGACGGCGGCGTGCTGGATGACACAGCTGAGCTCCACACGGATCTGGTCTGCTGCGGCCGGGTGCGTCCGGCGCATGGCCGCCTCGAAGCAGGTGAGCAGCCTCTGGGCCTGGTGGATGTTGATGAGGGTGCTCTGCATGACCTGCAGGACGTACACCTCGGCGCACTCGACGACGTCGTCCAAGTGGGCGTCGCTGTCCTGCAGGGCGAGTGGGAGGGGCGGGAGCGTGACGATCATGGGGGTTTCCTTCAGTTGGTTGAGGTGCGCTTGCTGCGCCGCGTCCAGAGTGCGGCGGGCAGGGGGGCTGCGTCGTGGGACGGATGTCCTCATGGGAGGGGGACGATTGCCCTATTTGCTGAGGCGGCGGGATCCCTCGGTTGGGGGATCTCGCCGCTTCAGCGACGCGGACGTCAGTGCGGGGGGCTCGGATGTCGGTCCCTGATGAGGCGCTGCGGACATCCGACGCTAGGACCTGGCTTCGGCCTACAGACGGCAGCCACTCATGCACGGCATGAGTGGTCGCCCATTCGATATAGGCGATTCGGCAGGGGCTAGACCAGGTCACTGGCGGCGACGGCGATGGCCGCTTTTGTTGTATGTCGCGGGCGTGGTCCGAGGCGTTGGCGGCCGAGCAAACGTGCGCTTGTCCTTAGGCTGCGCGCGACGGCCGATCCGGTCGTGCGGTGGGCGAAGTCCCCCGGGTGAGCCGGCGCAGGCAGATGGTCTGGTCGGTGCCCATGACCGCGGCGCCGGCATCGAGGCCCCTGGGGGCATGCAGGGTGGCGTGCGCGGCGGCCCACTCGGCGAGGGCCATGGAGGTCAGGCCAGGGATCCAGGCCAGGTCGGCGGTCTCAAGGGTGAGGTTGATGTGGTGGTCGTAGCTGTTCTTGGCGGACTGGCTGGTCAGGGGCTGGCGGCCGTCATAGAGCATGGACCAGTCGGTCTGCAGGGGCCGCGCGCCATTGGCGGCCTCGGTGCGCCACTGGGTCAGGGCAGCGTCCGCCCACGCGTCGAGGACCACCGTGCGCGGCGCGATGTGCCATCCGCTGTGGGGGTCGTGCAGGTGGCGCCCGGACAGGTTGAGGGTGCCCTGGTCACTGGTGGATCCGGGCGTGTGATCGGCCCAGCGGACCTGTGCGCCTTCGGCTGTTGCGGCGCCGCTGGTGGCGATGGCGAGGGCTGCGGATCGGCGGTGCAAGGCCCCGATGCAGTCAAGTGGGGCGGACACGCGGGCGAGGAGGACCTCGTCGCTGGTGGCGACCCGGTTTCGGGGTCGCGCAACGGGCTTTGCTCCGTCGGCGGGTTCTTCGATGAGCGCCGCGGGCGGGCGGTGCCCATGGAGCCCCGAGAGCTGGTAGGTGACTCCGAGCATGGTCAGTGCGTTGTGAGCGGCCATCACGGTGTTCTTGCGCAGGTGCCAGCTGGCAAGGGTGGGTGCGCGGTCGACGAACGCGGCGCTGATGTCGTCGAGGTCCTGCGTGTCGGTGATCCCGGCAGCGATGGCATCCTCGAACCAGCGGTCCAGGACGGCGGTCATGGCGGTCTCGGTCTGGGGGTCGGGGTGGTCGGCGCGCCACTGGGCAAGCACGAGCTGCCGCTGCATCACGAAGGGCGACCCCGCGGCAGCCAAGGAGGTGCCGGCGTCGGTGAAGGTGGGGTCGGTGCGGTGCACCGTGGCGCTGATCTGCTGCTGGATGGTGAGCGTGGTCATGATGTTCTCCGGATGGTTGGGTCGGTGTTGACCCTCTGATCCGTCCGGTGTGCGCGGCGGCGCGCAATGCCACCTTTTCGGCTACGCGCCGTGCCGGTAGGCGTAGTGCGCCCACGCCTCGGAGTTGGCCAGGATCGCGGCCATAGCCAGGTCGGCAAGCTGGGCGCGGCGACCCCACGAGGCTGCTCGGTCCTTGTGCACGTAGCGCTGTTCGAGCCAGGAGAAGAACGACTCGGACTGGTTCCGGGCCCCGAACACGGCCCGAAACCGGTCGGTCCACGCCTCGGGGATTACCCGGTGTGCGGACAGCTCGGAGTCCCACGCGACCCTTCCGCGACCGTCTGCTCGGGTGGCCGTCAGGGGTACCTCGTAGTGAAGGTCGCCGTGCTGGCAGGGGATGACGTAGTGCAGTTCGACGTCGAAGGCGCTGCCGTTGTGGGAGCGGACCAGTCGATTCGGGGTGATGATCGGGCCGGTCTTGCGGGGCGTACCTGATCCGCTGGCTCGGTCGCAGGGATACACGGCGCCGTCGTCGCTGATCAGGTGGTGTGTGCAGAGTGACTTGTCGGGCCGCGAGTGGTGCTGCGAGGGCAAAGATGTGAAGAAGGTGCGGACTTTGCGGTCCTTGTACTGCCCGTGTGCACGGACGGTGACGCCGGCGTCGCCGTCGGCACCGGCGTCGTTGTGCTTGCTCTTGACGGCGTTGTGGTTCACCACGGGTGTCCCGTGCCGGGTCAGCAGCTGGAGGGCGTGTCGGGGGTAGATCTGGCCGTCGTAGGCGATGGCCTGGAAGTAGCCCGGTGCAGCTGCCAGCACCCGGTCGAGCATAGGTCGGGCTGCGTCGGATTCCGCCTGACCGGGCTCTGCGACGTCCACGTCAAGGATCACCCGGGTGTAGTTGTCATACCCCTTCGTGGAGAGGGCGAGGTGGTAGAAGCCGTCCGTTGGCCCGTGCTTCTTCACCTTGCTGTAGCGCCCACCCTCTTCGTGGGTGCGGGGTTTGCCGACCGTCGCGCGGCTGCCGCGGAAGAGGGTCACCACGTCACCGGTCTGCTCGTCGTACATGGTCTCTTGCCGGATATCCGAGGGCGGGTGGAACACGGACGCGTCACCGCACAGGATCTCCCCGAGACTCGGGTTGAGCGGGTCGCGAGTGGCGTGCCCTTCGGCGTCGCGGATGCGCTGGGCGAGACTGAGTGACGCAGACGTGAGGCAGGTCAGCAGTGGGGCCATCAGGTCGCCGTCGACCAGGTGCTTGGAGCGCCACCGGTTGTAGGCGTGATACCCAGGTACGGGGTTGGACGTTCCGTGCTTGACCGGCGGCAGGGCGACTCCCTGCGCTGCGAACTCAGTGGTGACGATCTCCCAGTGGGACAAGAGTTCCTGATCGGCAGCCTCAAAGCTCCCGAGCTCACGGGCCAGAGCCCCGTAGAACAGCCAGTATCGGGCCGGGGGCGTGGGGCGTCCTGTGCGCTGCACCGGGAACGGTGTCGTGCACTGCTCGAGGAGCGGGCATCGGATCAAGACGCGGATCGTTGTGGCCGTGGAGGTGGCACCGCCACGACCCAGCCAGTCGCGCCGTGGTCCAGCTAGCGGTAACTGCCTGATCCCAGGCAGGCCCACCGGGTCGGCCGGGAGCCAGTTCGGCGCGTCGACCGGCGCCGCGACTGACACCTCGTCCCGACCTTCGGTGGTAGGCGAGCCGGTGGGCGCGCTGGCAATGGTGACTTGAGCCGAGGTGGGTTTCGGGGGATGCACGGGTTCTCTCCTGCGGAAGATGTCAGGTGGACATCTGCAGAAGGTTCGGTACCGCCGGAGGTGGGCAATGCCGGGAGCTCTGGCAGGTTCTCCGAGTGGATGAACCGGTCACCGCTGCATCGCCCGCCTCGCTCTTCTTGGCCGGAGCGAGGCGGGCGAGCCAGGCGCAGTTGGGTTTGCTGGTGGTGTCAGGGTCGGGAGCGGGCGGTCGTGATGGCCGCGGTGATGGCTTCGGCGATGCGTCGGCCGCGGCGGCGGAAGCCGAGTACGTCCATGGCCTCAAGGAGGATGTCTTCCTCGGTGTGTAGTAGACCGTCGCTGTCGATCCATCGCACCAAGGCTGCGAGTTCTCCGTGGGAGTACTCCGTGATGGGCGATCCTGGAACTACGCGGGGTCTGGGTGCCGATCTTGTGGGCGTGGGTGGGGCGGGCCGTTCTCTCGAGCCACGAGAAGAACGACTCGGCTTGGTTGCGGGCGCCGAACACGGCCCGGTACCTCTTTGCGGTCGTGGACGCCGGGCTCAGCGGCGCCGACCTGGGCTGGGAGACACGCGAGCGCGCCGCCCCTGCTGCTCTGCGCACGTTTGAGGCCCCTGCTGTTCCGCCGTCCCTCCACCTGACGGGCGATCTGGGATGTGCTCAGCGGTGGCAGGTGTACCGCGCGGTCCTTGATGACCGTGCCGTCCGTGCCGGGCTGGAGGAGTTTCGGGGGGGCGGTCGGCCCCTTCGGCTCATGCGCGCACCGATGACCGGCTTGGCCCTGCTCGACCGGCCATCGCGGATCTCCCGGCGTCCTGAGCAACCGCCGCGGACGGTGGGGCACCCCATGCGAGGGTCTGAGCCGCCCGCGCCGCGAGGGGGCCGGGTCGACTACCGTGGTCAGCACGCGGAGCGTTCAGGCTCCTTCGTGGCCGATCGCCATCAGGCGTGAACCGCGCACCGGGCAGGATGTGAGCCCGCCGAGTGCGGCAAGTCGAAGGCCATCGACATGTCGGAATGCTCGAAGATCGACTACCCCAGTCGCGGGTCCGCCGTGCACGCGATGCGAGCGATCCGTCGCCGCTACGCGGAGCGCGGACTCACCGGCCCGAGCGGAGCGTACCTGTGCCGCTCCTGCCGGTGCTGGCACCTCACCTCCAGGGCGGGGGTCCAGACTCCGCCGTGGCTCAAGACACGAGCCAAGCTCTGACCGCGGCGCGGACCCCGGCGGCGGCGCCCAGCAGGCCGGCGTCCACGCCGCGTAACGCAGGCCGTGGTCCCGCGCCGACACATCCGCGGCCGGTGTTATCTGCGCTCTTGGTCAGCCCGGCCCGAGCCGGAAGGACTGCCTTGCCTCGGAAGGCGCACCACCGTCTGCGTCAGTGTTCGCCGCGCTCGCGCTGGCGCGACTTTTTGAGTGCCCGCAAACCCTCGGCTTCACCAGGGTCGATGTCCGCGAGCAGTTCAACTGCCTCGAGGTCCGTGTCTGGGTGGCGTGGCCAGATCCCAAGCTCGAGGACCAGCATGTCCAGCGAACCGGGCGCGGACGAAAGGTCATGCACGTCGCCGCTGTCGGTCACGACGAGCCCGCCCCCCTCCAAACCGGCGTCGGGGTCGGCAGGGTCTTGATACGACACGACCCACACCCCCCTTTCACGTGCTGCGCGGACGGCCACAAGCACGCTGCCTACCGCACGGAGATGGGCGTTGGCGACGCGCTTGGCCTCTTGGTGGGACAGCACGGCTCCCACCCTAGGTCTCTGCGAGCACGCCCGTACCATCAGCGGCATGCCCGCCGGACTTCAAGACTTCTACGTGTACGTCTACATCGATCCGCGCAACTACGAGGAGTTCTACTACGGCAAGGGCAGAGGGGCACGGCGCCATGCGCACCTCGTCGACGAGACGGACTCGGAGAAGGTCGCCCGGATCAGGGCGATCAGGCGAGAAGGTCTAGAGCCGATTGTCCGCACCATCGCCGCCGGGCTGACCGAACAGGACGCGTTGCTGATCGAGACGACCCTTATCTGGAAGTTGGGCAAGAACCTCACCAACCTCGCCTCGGGACACTTCGTCTCGCTGTTTCGCCCCCACAACACCCTCCACAAGGAACTGCCCGGCTTCGACTTCCAGAACGGCATCTACCTGGTGAACGTGGGCGAGGGCCCCACGCGCAACTGGGACGACTGCCAGCGACTGGGTTTTCTCGCCGCCGGCGGAGACCCGAAGTGGAGCACTCAGCTCCGCCGCCTTACGGAAGGCGACGTGGTCGTGGCTTACCTGAAGAGCAGGGGCTACGTGGGCGTCGGCACAGTGACAGCGCGCGCGGTGCCTTACCTCGACTACCGGCACCAAGGACGCCTGCTGAAGGACTTCGGTCTCGTCGAACCGAACATTGACCACGACGCAGAGGACCCGGCCCTGACCGAGTACGTCCTCGGCGTGGACTGGGCGAAGTCGTTTCCGCGGGAGGGCGCCAAGTGGCAACCCCTCTCCAAGCTGTTCACGACCCAACTGATCCGTGCATCCCTCGAAGGCCAACCGCAGACGGTCGCCTTCATCGAGGACGCGTTCGAGGTGAATCTTCGAGACCTCGCCGACCAGGGATCGGCGTAGCCACTAGCGTCTCGCCACCGTGCTCCAGGTGCCGCCGGCCTGCGCTGGCTCGCCCTCTTCGCCAGGGCAGGCGGATCTGGCTCTGGTCGAGAGCGTCACCGCCGCGCCGGCCCGACCGCCCCGCCCGACGGCCCTGAGCCGGTCCGGCCGCCTGCGCGGCCGGACCGTCTCGTGCTGGATCAGGTCCAGGAGTGGCCGTCCTCGACGTGGGACATCCGTCCTTCTTACGGGTGGAAGCGGGCGGCCCACGCACGCGTTCGCGGGTGCGTGATGCCGCGGGGTCGGGCGCTGACCCCCCGGGGCATCCTCACCACAACCGGGGCGCCGGTTCACGCAACCCGGCGCCCGATCGGTCGAATGGGTTGAAATACGCCGAATAGCCAGTTTCAGCTCTCTCGGGTTGATAGACACCACGAGCCCCAAGTCCCACCCCGGGCCGCTAACGGATGGACGTCTGCACGCTCCAGCCCTGGCCTCTTCCGCTTCGAAGGGAATCTCCTTGATCATGCAGGTCCCGCTCCGCGGGGATGTCGTGTCCTTCCCCCATGCCATCCCAAGCCAGTCGTGGATCGTCGAGCGGCTGCTGTGGGCCGACCGACTGGGCGCCCTGTGGCCCGGAGGCACGCCGCAGCCGCATGGACGACGTGAGTTTCGTCAGGCGCAGGAGGAGACCCTTCAATCCATCGAGCGTCTGTGCAGCGAAGACCTTTTCGTCGAGTACCACGTCGACCACTGCGCTTCGGAGCAGATCGTGGCCGACTTGGCGGACCTCGACGTCATCCCGCACGAACAGGTAGATCGCTTTCTCAAGGAGACCGGGATTGGCGACGCCCAACCCCCCAGCGAGACAGCTCCGGCGCCACGCCGCTCCGCTAATAGCCGCGACCTCTTCATGTACGTCAACAAGTTGCCGCCGAACGTCACCGACGGCCTCAAGCGGCTCGGCGTCGTCAAACCAAACCGTGAGGGGCTTCTCGAAGTACGCACGGCACAGGACGCCGACGCCCTGATGAGCGTCGCGATGAACCACGCGGTCCCGGTCTTTGGCCCTGACGAACGCGAGCCCATGATCGCCGACGCGAGCACCGACAGCGCCTTCTGGCAGGCCGCCATGGGCCGCGACGACGACCACACAGTCCATCCGGGCGTGGCGGTCACGTTCCCGCTCGCGGTTCCCCTTGGCAACGTCACGATCGAGCAGGTCCTCAACTTCCGTTTGAAGCATGACGCCGACCGGATCGCCTACCTTGGCCAACTCGCTGAGTACGCGGACCGTCAGGTCACCTCGTCCATCACCGGCACGCAGATGACCAAACGGCTCAGAGACAGGGTTGCGGGCGACATGGCCCTTGCCAGCCAAGGCATGGTCAGAAGACTCCGCCAGTACGGAGTCGCCCTCGCGTTGCAGACGACTTCTGCAGCCATCGCCGTGGCCAAGGATCCGCACGACCCTCTCGGAATCGCCCAGGCCGCCACCTCCCTGGCCGCTGCCACTCTTCCCGTCGCGACGGTGTCCTTGAGGCGGCCGCACCAATACCTACGCTCAGCCGGAAAGGCCGGGCTCCTCGCACACCCCGACGCCCTCCTGAACCGATAGGAAGCCATGTCCGACCTTGCACTCACCGCCCACATCGGACCCCCGGACCCGAACAGCGGCAGGATCAGCGACGTCGTCGCGACCCTGTGTCTGTACATCGGGGACCGGGGTGTGTGGACACTGACCCTTGCGGCGGAGCCCACCACCCGATTCTTCGACAGCACCGGCAACGTCGGCGAAGAGCTCGTTGGGCTCGCAGGCGTCGCCGCTGGGCTGCCCGCCGTCCTTCCTCTCGCCGAGGTCCATCTGGCTACCGCCGCTCAGCGCACGGTTGACCTGCCGGAGGCCCATTGGTCACAGCTTCGTGAAGCCGTGGACGATTCCCCGCAGTCCGTCGGCCTCGTGGTGGCAGCCGTGATCCCTTCGCTTGTCGCGCCGGTCCGTTCGGCCACCGAAGGACTGCCGTGGTCTGTCACGATCTGTGGGCCGGTCGTAGACGCACGACGTTCTCAGTGGGGCGCGGAGGCAGCACTGACGCTCTGACGAGTGCACAAGCGCAAGGCGGCAGAGGTGCACTGCGGGGCGCTCGGTCGTCACGCAGTGTCCTCCGAGGGTTCTGCTCCTTCGAATGGCTGCGGGCCGGCGGGCGCATGACGTAGCGGTCCGGACCCATTGGGTCCGGACCGCTGAATGGAGGGTTTGCCCGGCTACTCGCCGCGGACCTTGACCAGAGCGCGCTTGGTGAGCTCCAGCGCGGTCTCGACGGCCGCGTCGTCGACGAGTGGACAGTTGAGCGCGTACTGCTGGGTGGCCACCACCTCGCGTTCGCGGATGTGGGCATCGTCCAGGTCTTCGACGTCCTCCGGGCGCAGCCGGATAGTCAGGCCACTGTTGTGCGGCTTGACGTACGCCACGGCTCCGAACCGCTGCTTCCCGTCATCGCGGATCATGAGGTAGTTGTTGTAGCCGTCCTTGCTGTTCTGGCTCGTGCCCACCTCGATGTAGGTACCCAGGTCGAGCACCCGCTCGAGGTAGTCCAGAACACGACGGCAGCTCGCTGCACTGGTGGCTCGCGTGTAGACGAACTGCCGCACGAAGTACGAGTCCTCGTCTTCGCCGGAGAACTGGCTGACGCTGCGCGCCGGGACGGTCTCATTGCCGGTGTCCTCCGGCACGGCGTCGTTGCCCCCGACGGCGCCCCCCTCCGCGGCCTCCGATGTGGACGCAGTCAGCTTCTGGTATTCCACGATCTCCTGCACGGTTCCTTCGATGATCTTCATGGTTGCATCCCCCTTCGTGGCCACGGGCCGTCCGTGTATGCACCCACAATACATGCGTACATGTACACACACAAGCGATCGCGTACACGGGGCTCAACCGGGCTGCTCTTGCGTGCGCACTCGCACGAGGGGCTTGTGTACACGGGGGCAGTCTCGCGAGCGTCAATCTCGCAGGTTAGGTCCGGGCTGCCCGGATGGCGGCCGTGATGGCCTCGTCGATCCGCTTGCCTCTGCGTCGGAAGCCAAGTTCCTCCATGGCCTCGCGCAGGATGTCGTCCTCTGTGCGCAGCAGGCCGTCGCTGCCGATCCACCGTACGAGGGCCACGAGTTCGCGCGGCTGGTACTCGGTGATGGGCAATCCCGGAATCACCCGAGGCCGTGGCGCGGTGCGCGGGGGAGGGGCGCCGGTGTTGCGAGCGGCGATGCTTGGGGCATCCGCGTGGGGCGACTCGATCCGCTGGCCGCGTGCCGGGTCCGTCTGGGTGGGGGCGTCGGCTGCGGTAACAGCGGCGTCGTATGCGGCCTTGGCTCGGGCTACCTCGACGGCGGGGTTGCGGAACCATTCGGTGGACCAGATCCGGTGGAATCGCCAGCCGAGGCGCTCGAGGTGTTCTTGGCGCAAACGGTCGCGATCTCGGGCGCTGGCGGAGGAGTGGTACGCCGCGCCGTCAGCTTCGATGGCTAGCACCATCCGCCCCGGCTGTTGCGGGTGGGCTGCGGCGAAGTCGATGCGGTAGCCGCTGACGCCGTACTGGGCCGTGAGGGGGATTCCTGCGGCGGTCAGCCGGTCGCGCACGTCGATCTCGAACGGGTTCAGCGCTGGCGGCAGGGAGGTGGTGGGGCCGAGCTCGGCGCCACCGGAGGCCATGAAGCTGATGAACTGGCCAAGCAGGTGCGCTCCACGGGCGTTGAGCTTGGCGGGGTCGAGGTCGTGGTGGGTGAAGCTGCTGACCAGGGTCATGCGCTTCTTGGCGCGGCTGACGGCGACGTTGAGGCGCCGCTCTCCACCCTTGGTGTTGAGCGGGCCGAACCGGTATTGCATGCGTCCGTCGGGTGCCTTGCCGTACCCGATGGACAGGATGATCGCGTCGCGTTCGTCGCCCTGGACCCGTTCGAGGTTCTTGACGAAGAATCGTTCGGGGTGGTCCTCGTTGAAGTAGTCGTCGAGGTCGGGGTTGACCGCGATGGCGGCGCGCACAGCGTTCTCGATGCGGTCGGCGTGCTTGATGCCCATGGTGATGACGCCCAGGGATTCCTGCGGGCGTTGTCGTGCGTGCGCCAGGACGCGGTCCACCACGGCCTGCACCTCAGCCGTTGCGGATTCGTCCGATCCTGGTATCCCGGGAACGTGCGGTACGGGGACGTGGTCGAGAACCCCGTCCACGTGCGCACCGGGGAAGGTGGTCAGGGACGAGTCATAGATGTGGGCGTTGGAGAAGGCGATCAGCCGCTCGTCCTGGCTGCGGTAGTGCCAGGTCAGGGACCGGAACGGCAGGGCGGCCGCGAGGGCGTCGAGGATCGACTCGTACCCCTCGGTCAGCGTGATGGCGACGTCCCCCGTCTCGCTGATCTCGAGCCCCTCCTCGCTCTCGTTCCCCTCGGCGCTGGTGGCGGCGAAGAAGCTGGTGGGCGGCAGCTGCCGCTCGTCACCGGCGACCGCGACCCGGCGCCCGCGCAGGATCGAGGGGATCGCGTCCGCTGGGGGGACCTGGCTGGCCTCGTCGAAGATGACCACGTCAAACAGTTGCTCCAGGGGCAGGACCTGGCTGACCACGAGCGGCGACATCGCCCAGCAGGGTTTGACGGCCATCAGGACGTCCGGGGCTCCTCGCATCAGGTCACGCATGGGCCGGTGTCGTCGCTGCTTGTTGGCTTCGGCCCGGATCAGGGTGGCCTGCTCGGGGTGCGCGTCCAGGGCGGCGTACAAGCGTTCGGCGCACGCCCGCCGCACGCGGTCGGCCGTGCTGGCGACGTGGTCGGTGTCCCGGGCGCGGAACTCGCTGGCGACCCGGTCCTGCGTCTGGGCTTGGAAGGCGCCGTAGGCGCTGTCGCTCATCGCGACGGATTCGATGATGGAGCTGAGCCAGATCGCCTCGAAGATGCTGGCCGCTCGGTCTGCGGTGACGCCGTGCTGGGTGAGCTCGCTGATGAGGGGGCCGAGGCCGGCCGACACCAGGTTGGCTTCCAGGTGGTTGCGTCGCGGTAGGCGCGCCAGGGTGGCCTGATCGGCCGCGAGGTTGCCGAGCCGGTCGGGCAGGGACTCGGGGCTGAGGGTGTCGAGGTGCGCGGAGGCGTGCATGTGCGCGCCGAGGGCTCGTAGCTCGAGGTTCAGCCGCTCGTAGGCGCCGTGGGCGTCGCCGAGGTTCGCTGGGAGCCGCGGCCGGCCACCGTCGACGCACGCGTTCGACCACGACCGGAGGAACTGGTCGGCGGCGACGAGCTGGGCATGCAGCTCGGCCTTGCCCGCCTTGCCCGCCCCGCCCTGGCGAAGGAGGCTCACGGCTCGCTTGCGTAGCCGCCGTCGTTGGCTCCAGCCGATGGTGACGCCGTGCTCCTTGCGGAAGCGCCGGCTGCCGCTGGCCGCGACTAGGTCGGGAAGTGGGGCGGTGAACACGGCCGGGTCGAAGATGGTGAGGGTTTGCGCGACACCATCGAGCAATGCCAGTGCGTGCTGCCACTGCGCGACGCTGGAAGGGGGGACAAGCCCGGTCTCGCGCAGCACGGACTGCAGTGTGGCGCTGACCGCCGGGACGGTCTGTCGCTGCAGCGACAGCACGGTGTCGAAGGCCGCCTGGGCCTGCTCCGGCGATGCCACGGGCGACCCGTACCAAGGGCTGGCGGCGCCGTTGGGGTCCAGCCCGCCCAGGTCGGCGAACTCGACCAGTTGCTCCTTCAGGCGGGCAGCGCGCTCCTCGCCGATGTTGCGCAGGTCGGGGCCGCGAAGTCGGAAGGCCAGCCCGGCCGTTGACAAGCCCAGCAGGCGGGCTTGGGCGTCGAACAGGCTGAGCCCCCACGGATCGCGGGTCTGGTGCAGGGAGCGGTCGTGCGCCAGAAGCCGGTCGCGTTGCCCGACCAGGTCTCGGTGCAGGGACTGCAGCTGGGGCACTGGGGTGCGGCCGGCGCGGTCGAGGGTGGCCGCGAGCGCCTGGGCCATCTGGCGCCGGTTGCCGGCCCCGTCGTGCAGGTTCATGACCCACTCGCCGAGGTCGACCCGCTCAAGCCGTGACAGGACGGCGTCGATGGCCGCGCGCTTCTCCGCGACGAACAGTACGGTCTGGCCGCGGGCGACGAGGGTGGCGACCAGGTTGGTGATGGTTTGTGACTTGCCGGTCCCGGGTGGGCCCTTGATGACCAGGTTCTGACCGGCCACGACGGCGTTGATGGCGTAGCTCTGTGAGGAGTCCGCGTCGGCCACCACGTACTCGTCCTGGGGCGGGGTCTGGTCCGGGGAGAGCACGGTGGTGGCGGTATCCCCGCCGCGGATCTGCTGCTGGGCGGCGGCGTCCCCGGCCAGCGCGGCGACGATGTCGTGTTGTTCCAGCAGCTCCAGACCGTTCAGTAGGTCGTTGACCATGGGGAGCTTGGCGTACGTGAACGTCCCGACCACGGTCCGCGGGTTGATCGCGAACCCGTCGACGTCGCGCGCGAGCTTGTCGAGTCGGTCGAAGACCGGGGTGGGGTCGAAAGTCGCCTGCATCGACATCAGGTCCGCCATTTCGTCCGCGTCGCTGGTGACAGCGAACTGCTCGGCGAGAAGGTGCAGCAGGACAGGATTGACCTCGATGGTGTCCGAGAGCTCGAGCTCGAAGTCGTCCTCGGCTGCGCTGCGGGGCGTCAGGGTGACGGCGCGCAGGAGTACAGGCGCGGCGGGCGCCGAACGGCGTTTGGTCGGGTCCGGCTCGGTCCATGTCGCCATCCCGCTGGCGAGGTATCCGGCGTTGATGCCTCGTTCCTCACGCAGCTCACGGATCTTCTTGTGGATCAGCTGGCACCGTTTGCGGGCGTCCGCGCGCTCCTCAGCGGACGGGTACAGGGCTGTCAGCGTGACCGACCGTCCCGCGAGCAACCTGACCGCGGCCGCAGGGTCAGCGCCGGCCAGGTCGAGGGTGCCGCGAAGGTCCTTGTAGTACAGCAGCGTGTTGCGGCCGCCGAGGTCGATCAGCTCGCGAGACCACTTCTTGACCGCCGCGGCGACCAGCGCCGCCCGCTCGGCCGACACGGTCGTGTGGCGTGCCCCTGCCTCCATGTGCCGTCTACCCCTGCTCTCGCGCCCTACGCCCTGCCTGGTGCGGTGGCGCGGGCGAAGCCGAGGCTACCGGTGACCTTCCTGCGCTATGCGGCAAATAGTGCGTTGGTCCGTCGACTGAGCAGACCCAGCCGCGTGTGGCCGGGGGATCCTGCGTGGGCTTTCTCCGCGGCGCCGCCGTGATGAGGCCGGGGGGCCAGTTTCGTCGAGATCGGTTCAGCCGCTGCTTCGTCGGGGTTGAATAGGCCCCCGGCCCGGCCCAGCCAGTCCATCCCGAGAGGAGCCCACATGCTCGCATCGCGCGTCGTCCGCCCGCTCGGGTCCGCGCTGGAGGTTGACCCGGTCGATGGCAGGGGCGACTGGTCGCGGCACCTCGCGTTGGCTTGGAGCGCGTTGGCCGACCCCGACGGGTACGCGGCGCAGATGCCGTCAGCGCCCGGCCCTGATGCCGACCTGCACGAGCACACCGCCTGGTGGACACCGTTGGTCCACCTCACCCGTTTCGCCCTGGGTCTGCCTTGTCCCGCTGCCGGGCTGCAGCAGCTCTTGGGCACAGACCGGTCCGCGCTCGACCCGGGCGCCAACGCCGTCCTGCGCGTGGTCGACCTCTGGTGGGGTGACAGGGTCCTTGACTTCATCGCTTGGGGCACCGCCGGCGGTGACGAGCTCTTGGCACGTGGCAACCGCTGGCCGCTCAAGATCGATCCTCCCGTCCTCGACCTCGCGGCCGCCGACGATCCGGCACTGAGCCAGCGCCGCAGGACTCCGCAGTGGACGAGCGTGTGGCAGGGGGGTGGGGACCCGATGCACCTCTCATCGCACAGCGACCATCCCCTGGCCCGTGAATGCGCCGCCCCGATCAGTGCGGATGCCGACCACCTGACGGTCACGGCACCTGCCTACGGCGGGTGGTATCGCACGTTGCTCCTCCTCAGCGAGGTAGCCCCGCAGCAGGGGCAGCGAGTCGACGTGATCCTGAGGCCGTTCGGGCGACTGGGAACCTTTGCGGTCCAGCGGGACCAGCTGCCCCGCCTGGCAAGTCCGTCGCTGCCGGAGCGCGCCCCCAACGCCGCGGCCCCCGGCCGTGCGCACCACGAGGGCGGGGCCGCCTCACCTGAGCCTCAGTGGCACGGCGTACTCACCGCCCCGGACAGCTTGAACCCTGAGGCCGTCGACCAGGCCCACACGCTCGCCAACGCCGCCAAAGCGGGCGACTGGGAGCGGGTTCTTGCCCTGCTTGACGGCGGTCCGGGTGGCTCACACTGGGACGCGAACACGTGGCGGCCCGGCTCGCGAGGGTCCGGGTTCACCCCGCTGCACCAAGCCGCTTGGCACGGGGCGCCCGCCGACGTGGTCGAGGCCCTGCTGCGACGGGGGGCCTGGCGCTCGCTGCGGACCACGGAGGGACAGACCGCAGCAGACATCGCGACGGCCCGCGGTCACACCCACCTCGACAAGCTGTTGGACCCGCCGGCTCACCCGTGGGGCGCTGAAACCGATCTGTTCGCGGGGCTGGACCGCCAGCTCGCGGAGTTGGTCGAGGAGCGGCAGAGGCTGTTCCGATTGGTTGTCCCGGTCCGGCCGATGCAGACGCGGGTGCTGCTCGACCTCCCGGAACACAGCACCGTCTGGTTCCCTATCCCCGGGATGTACGGCGGGTTCGCCGTCCGGTACCTACGCAGCTCCCTGCTGGTGGAGAGCTGGTCGCGCGTAGCGGGCGGATCAGGACAGGCGCACCTGGTCACGGCCCACGAACGGATGCTGGTCGCACAGGGCTTCGTCTGAGCGCAGAGGCAAGACACGAGGTCGTCCGTTCGTCCGATTTGTCTTGGGAACGCGTGGTCCGCCAGTCGATTGCGCCTAGCCTCGCCCTCGTGCCCGGGGCTTGGTAAGGGCCACACGCACCGCACAACTATTGATTGCAGTGGGCGGCACGGGGAGCACGGGGGCACACGTTGGCGATCGATGAAGTGGGCCGGGTGCAGGGCCGACGCGCACCGAGGAACCCCACGTGGGAGTCCGCTGGCATCAGCTGGGCCGAACGAGAGCAGTTCCTCTCTGCCGGGCTGGGCTTCGACCAAGCCGACGCCGCCGCCCGATGGAAGGCAAACGGGCTGACTCCGCGTGATCTGGCCATGTCGGTGGACGGGCGGACTGCGGCGGCGCGGATCCGCGATGGGCAGGACGTGGACGAAGTTCTGCGGGGAGCACGCCGGGAGTCGTGGCGAGCCGCCCTCTGGACGTTGGATTGGCAACCCAGCACTACCATCACTGGTGTCGACGGTCAGCCCGAGAACGACGTTGATCGCATCATCTTGGCTCTCGAGGAGCTGGCTCAGCAGCAGGTAACAAAACCCGTGGCCGTCCGTGCCGACGATATCGGCGTTCGCATTCTCCTCGACGGCAACGGGGCCACTCTGCGGCTCGCCGCCCTGGGCGCGGGCCGGGCGCCGGACATGACTGGCTTCGTCTGCACCTGCCATCCCCTCGCACTCGTCGACGAACTTGCAGTGGATGTGCCGGGCAGCGAGATCCTGGTCCGGAGCGTCTCGCTCGGCTGCGTCCCCGCCCTTCTGGGGGGTGCGAGGCTGCTGCTGCAGGAGGCGGATGACGAAGACTCCGGGGCGCGAGTCGTGATGGACCGCGAGGGTCTGACACCCGCGCTTCGGCAGTCCGTCGACAGCCACGGAGTTCCGGTACGCACACCAACGTCGCGCCCTGGATCCTTCGCCTTCCCGCTCGACTTGGCCGAGATGCAGCTGCGTGGGACCGCCGAGAAGGTGATGGCGAACTCACCGTTCTCGGAACGACTGCCCCGACTCGGCCGGTCCCGCACAGAAACCGAGGCTCGCGGCGGTCGCTCGGCCCCGGGCGGGGAGCCACGCTGGTCTGGTTTTCCGGTGCCACCGTTATGCCGGCGAGATCTGAAGACGATCCTGAACACGATCGACGATGCCGTTGCGATGGCAACCGAGGACGTGCTGGCCGCTGTTCGGCAGCAACCATGTCCAGACCATCCCCCAGGCGACTACGCGGCCCTGCTGACCGATGGCACGTTGATCGAGCCACGCGCTGACGGCCTGCTTCGCCTGACGGTCGAAGGGCAGCGTCGCGCCGACTCGCTGGCCCGCCAAACCACCAACTTCGCCCGGAGCACCTCCATCAGCAGGCCAAGCACCATCTACGCGTGGCAGGACGAGGCGCTTCAGGCATGGGTACGCCACGGCCGATGCGGAGTCGTGGAGGCTGTGACGGGAACCGGGAAGACGCGCGTGGGGATCGAGGCGACAGCGGAGGCGGTCGATACAGGGATCAAGGTGGCGATCTGTGTTCCGACTCTCGTCCTGATGCAGCAATGGCACCGCATGTTGCGCATCTACGGCATCCGTCGCGTAGGGCGAGTCGGCGGGGGAGACCGGGACAGCTTCAAGGACCACGACGTCCTGATCGGTACGGTGCAGTCCCTTCGTCGGGTCCAGCTCCTGGGCGCAGACACCCGCGCGATGTTGATCGTCGACGAATGCCACCGGGTGGGTGCCCCAACCTTCCAAGACGCACTCGACGGTGGGTACGAACGACGCCTTGGCCTGACGGCGACGTTCGAACGATCCGACAACCGCTTGCGTGACCTCGAAGCATTCTTCGAGGGACCTCCAGTCTTTGGCATCGGCTACGAACGCGCGGTGCCCGACGGCATCGTCGCCCACTACGTCGTCGCACGGGTCGGCGTCGACTTCAGCTACGAAGAGCGTGCGGACTACAACGACGCGGACGAGGCATGCCGAACCCACCGCGGCAACCTCATCCGATCGGGAGTGCCAGCCGAACCGTTCGGGGTCTTCATGGAGGCAACCGCCGGCTTGGCTCGCGACGACTACTCGATCTTGGGCACGTGGGCCAAGGGCTACCTCGAAGCGTTCAGCAGAAGGGCAGAAATCCTGTCTATGGCGCAGGGCAAGGTCCTCGCCCTGCGTCAGCTAGCCCCAGCCATCGCCTCCGCCAGTGGCGCCCTGGTGTTCACCATGCGGGTGAGCAGTGCTGAACTTGGCGCCCAGATCCTGCAGGAAGAGGGTGTGCGAGCAGTGGCCATCCACGGTCAATCCAGCGACGACGAACGCGAATCGGCTTTGACGAGCCTTCGGAACGGCGAGCTGGACGCTGTCGTTGCCCCACGGATTCTTGACGAGGGCGTCGACGTTCCCGAGGCTGACCTCGGCGTCATCGTCGCCACCTCCTCCCGCAGGCTGCAGATGATCCAGCGGATGGGAAGGGTGCTTCGTCTCAAGAAGGGTGGACGCCGCGCTCGGTTCGTCCTGATCTACGTGAGGGACACATCCGAGGACCCCACCGGCGAAGGCGGCGCGCACGAGGCGTTCTTCGACGCGATCGAGTCCACTGCCGACGGGATTGAAGACTTCGATCTCGACCGAGGCGACGAGCTGGCCCACTTCCTGACAATGGCCTCGCAGCCTGCCCCGACCCCGTGATGTCAGGGACCGACTCACGTGAGGCAGCATCCCTGGTGGACCTTCTGTGTTCGACGCTGGACGAACCTTCGAGGCGCTGACCTCGGCTCTGGAACGTGGGCTCAGTCTTGAGGCTCATTCATGATGTCGATGTCGGAGGACGTGTCGACAGGCGCTGCCTTCGGCGCCAGAAGGGTGATGGACCTGATGGCCGAGCAGAGTCGCCACTGCTCCTGAGTCGGGTCCTGCGGGTCGTCGAACCAGACCAAGCTCCGGCCTCCCACTCGGGGCCAGAGGTCGACGGCGGTGATTGCAACCTCGACGTTGTCGTAGGCCATGACCACGGACTGTGGCCCCGCACGGCGGGTGTAGGTCATCTGGTCGAGGTCCCACAGGTGCTCCGACAGTTTGGTGCGAACTAACCAACGCCCTCCCATCCCCGGACCAAGACCGACGGTCTCGTCTCGGGCAACGCCCGACTCGGCGTCCCCGCCGCCTTGCTGGGCACCGATGGCAACCATGAGAGACACGATTGCCAGGCGCCAGCCCACGCCCACGCAGATCCGAGCAGCGGAGGGAACCGGCCATTGCGCGCGACGCGCGATGCCCGACAGTCGCCTGAGTCCCCAGCGCGCGTGCCTACGGTGAAGGCGACGGAGGACCTGAACATAGAGAACTGCACAGTGGAAGGTAAGTCGACGCCACGCCCGCGGGGGCGGCACACGAACGGACGCGGCCCAAGAGAGGAGGTGAAGTCGTCGGTCGCGGATCATGGTGTGCCCCCGTGCGGTCGTGCCCTTGTGGCGGTCCATCCGCGCGTGAGTGCAGGCTGGCCGTGGGTGCTGCGCCACCGAACGATGGAGTTGTTCAACAAGGCGAAGCAGTACTGGTCCAACAACCCGCGACGCCACCCCAAGCTCATGGCCCGCCCGACCAGCAGCGTGCGTTTGAAGTGGTAGTGGTGGCTCTCGGCGTCGCTACGGATCCCGACTATGCGCTGCCCGTCCGGGTCGGTGGCTGCGATGATCCGAACGTTCTCCGACCGCCGAGCGTGCAAGTCCGCGCGGTCCGCGTGCGGGCTGACCCAGACCCAGAACGCCCCTGCCTGGCACGGCATCTCATAGCCGACGCTGAAGTGGAACCGGCCGTCTGCGCGACGTGGTCTCTTGACCTGACGGCGAGCCAACTGCCCCAGCAGGACCGGATCCCCCGACTCGTCGAGCCCGATCTCGCTGACGGCGCCGTTGACGGCGGCCAGGATGTGTGTGCACGGACCGGTCGGAGTGTCATGAGTCCATGTCCCGAGTGGGAAGCTCTTGGCGGATCGACCGTTCGGTAACCGCACCGCAGACGGTGCGGTTTCTGCGGCGGCATACGTGCCGGGTTTGGAGATGGGAACGTAGCCGTAGCGTCGCATCACCTGGTCCAGGTGAACGCCCCGGAACGCACCGTCGTAGACCACGGCCTGAAGCTCATCGCCGAAGGCCCGCCGTAAGTCGCCCAGCAGGGTCACGGCGGTCTCCGCTTCGCGACCAGCCGCCTCGACCCGGCCGATGGTGAGGATGACTCGCTCGTAGTACGACCCGCCTCGTACGTGCCAGGCCACGTAGTTCGTCGCGTGCGCCGGCCCGGCCTTGCCGTGGTGTTCCATCGCGTCCGGGTCGTAGCGTCGTCGCGGCTGCGGGAGCAGCTCGCCGGTCTCTGGGTCGGGATAGAGCACGGCGATCGTGCCATCGGCCAGAGTGTGCCGGACCGCGGTGGGTGGCCTGTAGATCGGGGTGACCAGGGTGCCGTCACCGTAAGCGGTGCGGGTCTTTGCTGGGTGTGACCACGATCCTCCGCACGACGGGAGGCACAGCCCGATGTCGTGAGCCAGGTCCACGGCCTGCTGCAAATGGACGGCGCTGACGCGCCTGAGCCCCTCGTCGGTCGCCAGGTGGGTGTTGCACGCCGTGACCCACGCCCCCCACGTCGGTGGCTGCCCGGCGGGGGCGATGCTGATGCCGAGCGCTGCACCCGCCTCGGCAACCTGTGTGAGGGTGTGGTCCCAGATCATCGGTGTGTGCAGCTCGGCGTGCGCCCGGGCGGCGGAACGGTAGTGCCGTGCGAGTGCCCCGAAAAGCATCACCGACCAGCCCGGGTGCACCCGGGGACGTCCCACCTCGGCGCGGGACGGGACCAGCTCGCCGAGGGCGTACAGCTCCGGCGAATGCAGCAGCGCCGTGATGGTCTCTGCAGTGTCCGGGACCCCGCTACGGCCTAGGACAGCGGGTCGGCCGGTTTCCACTCAAGTCCGATCTCGGCTGCGGTGGCGTCCAGGCCGTGACAACCCATCCGCACCGCGACCTGCTCGATGGGGACGCCGGCGCTGTACATCCGCGCGCCGGCCCAGCCACGCAACGACCTCGCACGGACTGCCGGGTCTTCGCCGAGTCCGGCCAGGTTCAGAACCTTGGTGACTTGGGTGCACACCGATGCCTGAGCCAGATACGCCCCGGCTGGCCCGGCGCCGCCGTACGCCAACAAAGCCGACCCGTCGGCACCCGAGTCCATCAACGCCACAGCCTGCCGAGCCACGACCTGCGAGCCCCAATCCGTCAGGCGCGCGAACCTCGCGGTGTACCGGCGTGAGTTGTGCAGAGTGAGCCAGCGCGGCCGTGTGGCCGAGTCGAGATCGGCAAGGCGCACCGCTCCGATCTCGCTGGTTGCAGCCGTGGCTTCCCCCAGGGCCCAGGCCACAGCTCGGCGCAGACTCGCCGCGCCTGACTGGCCCAACCGGCTGCTCGCCCGACACAGCAGCACCTCGTCATCGGTCAACGGTCGGTACGCCCGCGGTTCCCTCGGCGGAAGCACCAGATCCAGGGTCGGGTCGCCGACCACGAGTCCGCGGGCGCGCAAGGTGCGGAACACGGCCCGGACAGTCGACCGGCGCAGGTGCTGGGTCGCCACGCTGGGGCTGCCGCAGGACCTGGTCGTGGCCTGCACGAACGACTGGCAGTCGACCTGGGTCACCTGGACCCAGTGGGTGCGACCGGAGTTGGTCAGGCGGGTCACGAACCTTCCCCCGATCTCCTCCAACCGGGCACCGGTCTGCTCGGCCATCAGGTCGTCCCGGCCCCATGCCGCGATCACCAGCCGCCACCCCTCCTGCAACGCGAGTCCGTCGCCGTAGGCGGGCGCGACGCCGCTCGACGAGACGGGGGGTTCCGGCACCCGGCGGGTCATCGCCAGCCCACAAGGAAATCAGGTAGGAGGGCGCGGGGATCTGGTGACCAGTTCGGAGACAGCTGCAGCCAGGACGGTCTCGCCCATCCATGACTCCCCGAGCAGGCACCTGCTCCACAGCTGCTTGGAGAACCCGAACCGCTGGCATACCCGACGCGCCAGTTCCCGGTCGCTGCGCGAGCGCAGGGCCAACACCACATCGTGGGTGACCATGGCCACCTGGAGGGAACGGGGGTCACCGTTTGCCGGCAGCGTCCAAGCGGGTCGCGGATCCAGCCCGAACTGGTACTGGTCGTGGAGGTAGGCGCGGGGAACCAGCGAACGGTGTCCGAGGCTGCGTGACGGCATGCCGGGCACCGTGATCTGGTGTCCGTCCACGGCATTGCCCCCGATCCCGTCCTCCGGGCCGTTTCCGCAGGCATGGAACGAGAGCAGCACACCGACGCTGCGCCAGTCACTGGTGCTGACGAAACGTCCACAGCCAGTGCGTGATTGAGGGACATCGGACCTGAGTCGTTGAGTAGCGACGCCATGCAGTCGCACCCTGAAGAGGACTGGCGAGGAGGGATCGGCGACGATGACGAGCGAGGCCGTGGACAGTGCTGGGTCGGCGCGACTGCGGTGCTGCAGCTGGGGGCATGAGGCCATGCCAGCGGTGGCGCTGGGGGTCCATGACGATGGCGCGCAGTCGACGCCGCAAACGCCGTACTGCGCCGGCTGCGCGCAGGCGCTGATCTTGGCCGGCGAGTTCGTCGTCACCGAGGTGCTGGATCCGGACGCGTTGGGCTCGGTTGTCTGCCCCGACTGTGGAGGTGCGGGTCGGATCCAGCTGCGTGACGGCGCACTGAAGCCACTGACGTGGTCGTCCTCGCCGTCCGCCGACGATCAGGACGATATGACTCATGCGGCCTTGATGAGGTGGGGCGACGGGGTGCCGGCGACGGCTGTCGGCGAGAGCGGCCGTTGGCGGGTCTGGACCGAAACAGCCCGTTACGACATCGACCTCAACGACCGCACCATCCGGCGGCAACCGGCCCAGCCTGGGGCGGGGGAAGTCCGCGACAACATCGGGGTTGCGCAGCTTCGTCGCGACAACGAGATCACCCCGCTGCTCGGCCCCGTCGACTGCAGGCTCGGTGAGCCCATGACCCTGCGGTTGGGTCTCCGATCAGACGGGTGCGCGACCCTGCGATTGACGACGATCGTGACGGCCATCGAGCAGGTCGTCGGCCGTGCACGGCGCTGACTCCCCAGAGGGAGCCCCCGGCGACATGGGTCTCTGCACGGTGGACTTGGGAATGGTGTGCACCTGCGTTCCCCGGGACCTGGCAGCTGCCGAGGAGGTCACCCGTCGGGTCCGTGAAGTCCTGCTGGAATCGGGCGGACCCCTTGTGACGGCGATCTGTGGCTCGTTGCTGATGAACCACGGCATCGAGTGCATCGAGATCCGTGCGGACCAGTGGTTCGCCATCACCGCGACTGCCCGTGACCGGACCCGGTACAGGGTCAGCTGTGACGAAGTCGAGCATGGGGTGGCGCGGATCTGGAAGCGTGTTCACGCCGATCACGGATAACCCCGACACCCCCGTCGTCTGGGCAAGCCGATTTGTGCGGAAGGCTCGCGAGCGTGTCAGAGGGATTCTTCCAGCGCTCTGCGAAGGGCGTGGAGCCCTGCCAGGGTATGGCTTCGCGGATGGAGATTGCCTCAGTGCACTTCCCGAAGCGGTCAGCGAGTGAGCCCCACTACGCCTTCAAACGGATGACGTTGGTGGGGCTCACCCTTCACGCGTGAAGAGCTGTTGGTGCGAGCTGCCGAGAGAACACGGCAAGTGCATCGTCGACGGTGAGGGTGCTCCGCAGTCGGACCAGTTCAGCCTGTGCGCGGCCCAGGGCCTCGACGAGCGCGTCCACCACGGACTCGGTCATCGACTCCGCGGTGTCGGCGGCCTTGTTCTTGATGTCACCCCGACGTTCAAGTAGGAACTGCACCGCCCTGTCGACCAGACGACCCACCTGACTCATAAGCCGATCAACGACTGCCCGGGCGGCCGAGCCCAACACGGCGCGGATGATGTCGCTCGCAACGTCGAGAGCGATCCGTCCGACGGCGGTCCCAATGGAGGTCATGTTCATGAAGGGTTCCTTTCGTGACGGCGACGTTCAGCACGTGCGCCTGTGGTGTTGTGTATGTCGACCATCAACGAGCGATCTTGTTGATGGGCAAGATCAAAGCATGTGGAGTTGCATTTCACAACAAAAGTCGGCGAAAATAGTCATGTGACTAGTCCCGACGTGAATGTCGTCGTCTTGCCCGTAGCCCTGTTCCCCGCCTCAACGGGGCATCTCGGCTTCCTTGCCTTCAGGCCGGCCGGCGAATGGCTTCGCGCGCATGCAGGAGTTAAACCTCGAGCGGTTGCCGAGGAACTGATCAGGACGGGCGGCCCGCGAATGTTCGACAACCTGCCCCATTGGCGTGCGCGGCTTGAACGAGTCGCATTCACCGACGTCGCCGGCGAGCTCACCCTCATCTACACCGCGGCTGTACCGATGACGACGCCGCTGATGGACCAGGAGCTGCGTGCTACTCAACCTGATGATGTGCCCAAGGACTGGATCGACCTCATCGGACACGTTCGACCCGATTCCGAGCAAGAACATTCGACCAGTGATGCTGTTGATTTGGTCGTCTTGGACTACTGGCGACAGCAGCTCGAAGAGACAACCGCCGCATTCGACCTTCTTCCGCGCTACTTCACCACTTCGCAGATGCGCCTCGCCTACGAGGCGGTGTGGGGTAGGGCGCAGGATGCCGGGAACTTCCACAAGTGGCTGCACGACGACAACCAAGGCATCGCAGCGCCTGCCAACGAGGCGCAGATCATGAAGGAAGTCGACGCGGTGGCGAGAGCCGCTTGGATGCCGAGCCTTAAATCGGCGGCTCCGGGACTCACCATGAAGCAGGTTGCCCCGAAGCTGGTTGGCGCCTCCCCACTGCTGGCGATGGGTGGTGCACTCGGTGCGGTGGTCGGCGTCGCTGTCGGAACTGCTGCTGCAGGCGGGCTTGTGGCTTACCAGTCCGCGCGAAGCGCCGGCCGACAGCCGAAGTGGTACGAGCGGACCACGCCGTCCAGGGTGATTTTGAAGGACCTGTACTCTCCGCGACCTGCTTGGCTTGTTGCAGGGCGATCGGTCTTCGATCGTCCCTAAGCGGCGGTCGGGCACTCCGCGCCGATGGGCAGGCCGCTCCACGCTGGCCCTTCTCGTTGGGCCGTCGCTGCGGAAATCACCCAACAGCCAGTCGCGAACGGCCAGACTCAAGCCTGGATTCCTCGTGCGGAAGGCTGACTAGTTCGTCCGCATTGAGCAGGGCGGCTGGCTACTGTGGCGATGACGAAGTTCGTGCTACTGGAGGTCCCGTGCAGACGCTGGTCCTGACGCCTACCGAAGTGTTCTTTCTGCCTCAGCGGCTGCTTGTGCCCCTGTTCCAGAGGCCATACGTCTGGAGCCGAGACGGCCAGTGGTCATTGCTGTGGGACGACATCCGGCGCCAAGCGGAGCGACGTTTGGAGGGAAGAGCGGCAATACCTGCGCACTTCTTGGGGGCGGTGGTACTGCAGGATCAGTCGGCCCCGGCTGGGCAACTGCCGCGGCGAACCATCATCGACGGCCAGCAACGCCTGACCACCCTCCAGGTGGCTATCGACGCCGCGCACGCAGTGATGAGCGGTCATGGACAGGCCAAACTTGCGAGCCAGCTGCAGCGCCTGACCGCGAATCCCGAGGATTTCTGGTCAGAGGACGAGGATCGGTTCAAGGTGTGGCCCACCAACCGCGACCGCACGGCCTACAACGAGGTGATGGCGGCCGAGACGCCCGTCGACTACGCCAGCCTCCAGCACAAGGACAGTCGGCTCGTCCAAGCCCACGCCTACTTCTCGGCGGTGATGGCCGAATGGACCTCGAGCGACGGCGACGCTCAGATCGAGCAGCGTTGCGCCACCTTGGCAGGCGTGCTCACCTCTGGCCTCCAGCTGGTGGTTATCGAACTCAGGGCGGACGAGGACTCCCAGGAGATCTTCGAAACGCTCAACGCGCGAGGCACGCCGCTGAGCGCGGCGGATCTCATCAAGAACTTCGTGTTCCAGCGACTTGCCCTGGAGGGGGCCGCGGCCGAGCAGGCGTATCAGACCTACTGGCACTTGTTTGAGACCAAGTTCTGGGAGGGCGAGATCAGCGTCGGCCGCTACCTGATGCCGCGCAGCTCGCTTTTTCTGGGTCAGTGGCTGGGCGCTCAGACCGGTGAAGAGGTCAGCCCTCGCGCTACGTTCAGCAGGTTCAAGCACTACGTCGAGCACGAGATGACTGCTCCCATGGAGCAGCTGCTGCCGACCCTGCATCAGCAGGCCACCCAGTACCAGCACTGGGTCGAGCGGGCCGATGACCCCTATGCCCAGCTGACGCCGGTGGAGATGTTCGTCTACCGCACTCAGGCCATGGACTCCGAGGTCGCCAAGCCCCTGCTGCTATGGCTGCACGACCCCCAACGGCCTGCCATTCCACAGGAACAGATCGAACGAGCACTCGGAGCTGTCCAGAGCTGGTTGGTCCGCCGAGCTCTGCTTCGCCTCGCCAGCGCTGACCTCGGTCGAGTCGTCGCCGATCTCATCAGCACGAACTCCCACGCCGCTCCAGACCAGGTCGGAGACCACATTGCCGCGTACCTGGCTCGCCAGGACAGCGCCAGCACCTATTGGCCCGGCGATACGGAGGTTGAGCAGGGGCTGCGTACCCTGGCGGCGTACCGCCGGTTCAAGCGGGGACGTCTGCGCATGGTGCTCGAGGCGGCCGAGGACCACGCCCGGTCCTTCACTCATGCGGGACCATCCCCCACGGGGGCGCGCGTCCCGCGAGGTGTGCTGCACATCGAGCACCTTCTGCCGCAGAAGTGGCAGACCTACTGGCCTGTCACCGATCTCGAGGATGAAGCGGAACGCCAGGAACACGTCCATGTCCTGGGTAACCTCACGCTGCTCACCGGGTCCCTGAACGCCAAGGTGTCCAACGGACCGTGGCTGGGGGACGGCGGCAAGCTCTCCCATCTTGAGCGTCACGACGTGATCCTGATGAATCGGCGGATCCTGCGCGACGCAGTAGACGGCTGGGATGAGCACCTCATCGACAAGCGCACTGAAGCACTGATCGAAGCCATCCTCCAGACCTGGCCAGTCCCAGAAGGACACGCCGGGAAGCTTCGCGACGACGCCCGCCCGACGGCTGACTACATCGAGCTGAAGCACCTCGTACAGGCAGACGCGATCGCCGTCGGCACCGTACTCACGGCGTCTGGCGGAAAGCACGCCCAAGTCAGGGGCACGGTGCTACCCGGTGGCCGCATCCAGGTGGACGGCAAGGACTTTGACAGCCCGTCCGGTTCGGCTCGGCACGTCCTCGGACGAAGTCAAAACGGATGGACTTTTTGGCGGCTCCCAGACGGGCGCCGCCTCGAGGACGTGCGTATCGAGTTCCGCGAGGGTGGCTGAGGCCGAACTCACTCCTGGTTGCCTGGCACGTAGTCCATCGAGCGGCCGGTCTCTGCCCACGACAGGCGCTGGGACCAGTCGGGCTCCGGGGCAAGAGCCCACCAAGAAGTACCCGAGTTGTAGCTCCAACGTCCGGTGGAAGGCCCCCAATGAAACAGGACGCTGCCGATTCGACTCAGGTCGCTGAGGGTCCTCGCCAGGAACGCGGACGTGGTGTAGGGCTTCGCCCTAATCGCCGTGTGGCCATAACGATCCACGAGGAACGTGAAGTCCTCAGGGTTGGCAGTCGCATAGGCGTGCTCCAGCACCCCGTACTCCACCCACTTTCCCCTGAAGGCGCGCAGCGCAGCGGGCAGTTCCACCGCGAGACCAAGCTCTGCGGCCAGCCCACCGATGGCGGGGATTTCCGGAGGAGTCGGGACATGCAGCCACGTGTATGGACCCGACTTGGGGTGTCCATCTGCCAACGGGCAGGTGAACGTCATCATCCCGTCGTCATCGACGCGAGTCCCGCGCACGCCCTCGTCGGCGTGAAAGTGGCAGACCTGCATAGTCATCGAATCGTCCCCTTCCGGGCATCGGTCCACCACTGAGCGACCACCGTGTCCATCCGGTAGGAGTACGCGCCTCGCTCCTTCTTCCACTCCATCGGCCAGATCGCCTCGCCGAACAGCTTGATGGACTTCTTGCTCAGGGCGCCGAGCTCGTTCCGGAGCTGGATGGCCGAGAAGCTGTGAACCTCTTCTACCTCGGACTTTGGGACCCACTGGCCACGCTGGCTCGCGCAGCTGTCCATCAGGGCAAGAACCGCCTCGTAGGTGACCGCGTCGGCGAGCCGGTCCACCATGTCCGTAGTCCACGCCCCTTGTCCTGGGACGACGACTGCTTCCTCGCCATCTGCTGCGGATTCGGGAGTGGTGGGGGTGAGTCCGGCGGCCAACGATGCCGAGAACTCGGCCACTTGCTGCGCGTAGCGAAGGGGGACGGGGAGCAGGACGATCTCGTCCTGCCATTCAAGCGTGGTCTTCATCTTCTGCTCCTCACATGTGACGTCGAGCGACGTCGTGTGTGAGAAGAGTCGCGGAGTTCTCACCTGTTGTCAAGCGACATCATGTGACATCGTGACGCGTTTTCAAGTTTCGCACCGACAGTGGAGTTGTCGCCTAGTCTTCGATCTCTTGTTTGATCGAACTGAGGGGCAGCCATGACCGACGAGCGAGGTTCCGCAACGCCTGTGTGGCTCGTGGCGGCGGAGTCAACATCTCGCGATCGCGAGGTCGACATTCCTGATCTCGCGGGCGAGATGACACCGCAACGGCTTGACCAGCTGCGCAACGCCTTGGCCGTGTTCCTCGACATGCCCTTGGTCACTGTCGAGGCACATCCAGTCCCGGCCGACTCGGTTCCTTCTGGAGGCCGGATTCTGGACGCCGCAAGCCCCTTGGCGCGGCATCTGTCCGACCTGGTCCGAAATGGCTCACCCACTGCCGCACCACCGGCCGCGGTCGGTGGTGAAGTCCTCTACCGAATGGTTGTTCCGCCGAGCGTTGCTGCCCAGCTTGGCCAGGGACTTGCCCGGTCCATGCCGTCGAAAGCCGTCGAGGAGGGAATCCACAGCAGCATTCTCGGGGCGAAGGGCGTAGTAGCCAATGCCACCTTCGTGCGCGCCACCGGAAGCGCCGCAAAGCCCGCAGGGACCGCAGCAGCAGGAGCGACAGCAGCAGCGGGAGCAAGCGTGGTTGCTGTGGCTGGCCCGCTCGTCATCTTGGCACTGGCCACGGCAGCGAGCATCCATGCCGAGGAGCAGAGGCGGCAGGCCATCGAGCGAGTGACGGACTTGCTCAAGGGCTTGCACCAATCACAGCTCGAAGCTGAGCGTGACCGCTTGACAGGTTGCGAACAGGCCATCCAGAAGGCGACCGCGGTTTTGCTCGATGGCGGCGAGATCGGGCACTCTCTCGGTCTGGACAGTGCAGTGAACACGATCGACACAGCCGTCGCTACCGCACTTCGTCGTACCAACGACTGGCACAAGCGACTCGCACCCTTGACTTCCGCAGGTGCCACGACGTCCGAGCTCAAGAAGGCTTTTACGGGTATCGAGCACGAAACAGGGGAGTTCCGTGTGCAGGTGCGCATGGCCACGTTGGCCATCGCTTTGAAGAGGCGCGTGGCTGTTCTCCAAGCAGTCGATCATGCCCAGCGCTCACCGGACACGGGCTTTCAGAGATTCACACAGATGCTGCGAAGCGAGCAAGAATCTGTCGACGACTTGGAAGCGCACCTCAAGGGCCTCCTGGACGGCATGGCCGCGTTGCGCGTTCGACCGCCAACTGGATTCATCGACAAGGTCATGACGCGGGGGGAGGTCAATGAGTTGCTGCGTTGGCCCGTGCGCCTTCGAGAGCTGGCCGCGGTCGAACTGCCAACCGGCGCCGCGGACAACCATCAGTTGGAAATCACCCTGATCAAGCAGCGTGACGGCCGGCTCAGGGTTCTTCCCATGCGTGCTGTCAACGTCGCGACTTCGTAACCAACGGTCCCGCCGGTTCACTCACGCCTCTTTCCGTATGGCGCGGCGGCGTGAGTGAACCGGAGTGGCCACGTCGACCAGTAGGTCGGCCGCGCCGCGGTCGCGTCGGGGTAGCTCAGGACCCGGTCATGCTTTCCGTGAGAGGGCGACCTGGTGATCGGCCCGACGTGAGCCGAACCATCACCTGTAGAGGCCCGTGGTTTCGGAGAAGGACTGCTTCCAGTTCCACTGATCCATGACGTACATAGCGAAGTCCTCGGATGTCAGTTCGACAATGTCGTCGACAGACATGGCGGCCATGGTCAGGACACGGTCGTAGTCGGCCGTGTGGTCCTCGGGTTCGGGTAGGCGGAGGTACTGGTCCACGGCCCGCCCGGTGCGCACGTGGCGGATGCGCCGCTCCAGTTCTCGGATCATTCGAGTGCGATATCCCTCGAGGGCTTCCTCGAATACAGCGCGGTGGTTGTCGCGGTTGATGGTGACCGCGTTCATGAACTCGTCTCGGTTGAGCTTCACGGTTCTCATCAGATTGCTCCTGCGGTGTTTGGGGAAATGGGGAGATGATCAGGCGGTTGCTGGGGCGGCCTCAGTGAGATCGACCATCAGCGCCATCTGCGCAGCAGTGACCTCGAAGAGATTCGGCCGGTTGGGCATGCGGAAGAGTTCGAAATCCGCGAAGGCTGGCAGGCCCTTGATGTCGGTTCGTCGGATGACGACGTGGTCGAACATTGACGTGATCGTGACTGGTACGGAGGGTCGCTTGGTCCGGGGGCCGTGTGGGTCGCCGTAGGACACGGGGTGCTCTCGCTCCTGCACGGGTCCCGCGACCGTGCCGTATCCGTAGACGCCCGCCCGTTTGCCAGTGCCAGCGACCCAGAAGACCACGACGTCGCCGACGGAGACGTGCTCCAGGTGACGGGAAACGGCGGGGTAGGTGAGGTCGATCCCGTCGTCCACGAAGTCAGCTATCGCCTCGGCTGCTTCCTCGACGTGAAACTGCACCAGCCATCCGCGGTTGTGTGTCATGGTGATCTCCCTGCTCCGCCGGCTCCGGGAATCGGCCGGTCAAAGGGGTAGACGCTGCGGTGGGGAAAATGTCAATCGCTCGAGACTGACGCGCTCAACACACGCCCTTTGATTGGCAAGGACTGGCGATGGATTCGAAGGAGTACGAGGACCTGCGGCTCTCTGCCCGAGCCGCGGCGCACCGAGCCGGTGCCGAGGTCGCCTGGCTTGACGACATCGCCGACGAAGCGATCGCGAAGTACCTCTCACAGGGGGCGGCGCCCGAGAAGCCTCGTGCCTGGATCAGGAAAGTAGCGAGGAATCTCGCGGTCGACGCCCATCGAGCAAAGCCAACACAGGGAATGGCTGCCCTTCCATGGAGCAGTACCGGTTTCGGCGGGAGGGGACTCCCGAGTGGACTGCGCGTGCCAAGTCCGACGGCGATGGTGAGACGTCGAATGCTGGTCGAACAGGTGCTCGCGGTCTGCACCCCCATCGAGCGTGAACTGCTGATCGGAACGGCCGCCGGACTGTCCGCTAAGGAACTTGGAGTACGACATGGATACACGAGCCGGTCCGTGACGCAGATGATCTCGACTGCCAGGAAGAAGATCCGAGAGGCGTTCCCGGACGACAGCGCCGGGGAGTAGCGCCTGCCGGAGGCCGGTTCGGCGTTCCGCTCGTGGCCCGTAGCCGACCCATTACAAGCCGCCGCGGCTAGTGCCACGCAGCACGTTTGCGCAGATCAGAGGGTTTCAGCCATACGCCACGAGGGCGGGGTGCGACTGCGTGCCGCGAGTGCAGGTTCGGCGCCTGGCGAGCAGGCGACGAACTGTGCGACAGGAAGATTAGCCCACGCGGGAAGGGCATCGCCGTCCGGCGGCCGTCGGGTGCTCAGGGAGTGAAGTTGAACGTGGTCCGGGGGAGCGGCGGTGGCGTCGTGCGCTCTTCAAATCCCTTGGCGAAGCCGATGCCCATGGCGATGACGCCGACCGCCGAGACGATCACGAGGGCGGCCACCCCGAGCTGCGCCCACCCCCTCACCCTCTTGGCAATGGGGGAGTCGCTCGCGCCGCGGCCGCCGATCTCGGTCCAGACCCGTCGTTGCTCCGCGCGCGCTGAGGACAGGGTGCGCTCGGCGGTGGTGCCCAGGCTCTGCGCCCAGGTCCACGAACCGTTCGCCGCATTGGCGGCGCTCTCGCTGGCCGCGGCGACGAAACGACCCAGGATCCACAGGCCGCCACCGACGAAGGCGACGCCGGACACGGCCTGTCCCATGGCCTCCAGGGCCCCCGTCAGCGACAGGGCGAATCCCAGCACGCCCGCCATCGCCGGCCACACCCATACACCGGTGAAGATGCCGGTGGCCACGTAGGACGACAGTGAGGCGGCAGCGGCGGCCGCCTTGTCATTGGCCTTCGCCAAGGCCTTCTCCAGTTGCTCTCCGCCGCGGTTGTGGTCGACGAAGTCGCGCAACGGCGCCAAGGTCTGCGGCCCCTCGACTCTCGCGGTCGTTGCTGCCTGGTCCAGGGTCAGCTGCGACTCCACCCGCAACGCGGCCAGGCCGATCTGCCGCTCGAGGGCATCCGGGAGCACGTCGACCTCGCGGCGTGCGGCGATGTACTGATCGACGAGGGTGAGGACGCTGGCGTCCGTCAGGACCTTCGTGTCCATGGCTGCCTCCCCTGCGCGTCGGACGAGCGTCCGCTGCTGCTGTGGAGATGGTCTCGCTGACAGGGCAGGTGCGGATGCACCATTCGGCGTACCCACGGTGGATCCGTTCCGGTGTCAGCGGGCGGCCCCATCGCTTGGTGAGGGTGTTGGACCACCGCGCTGCCAAGCCGGTGCGCGGAAGGAGCATGTCGCGCACCGGGACCTTGGACCCTGACCTGCCTGGAGCGCGACCAAGACGATGGTGGGGACCCGGTGGGCCTGCGCACCCTGCGCGCACCAGCCCACCGGGTCCTCGACAAGGAGGACTCCATGGATGCACGCATCCTCGTCGGCTACGACGGAACGCCCGGGTCGGAGGTCGCCCTCGACTGGGCCGCCGCCACCTCGCGCCGACAGGGTTCGCGGCTGACCGTCCTCCATTGCGTGGAGATGGGGGCCCTACCCATCGTTCCGATCATGTCCGTCGCCGCCCTGCCCAGCGAGGTCCGCGACGACGCGCAGGCCACACTCGACCGCGGCGTCCAGCGGGCGCAGGCGGTCACCACCCCGTCGCTCGTGACCGGGGTCCTCGTCCTCGGCACCGCTGCGGCTGAGCTGGTCAGCGCCTCCAAGGACGCCGACGTGGTCGTGGTGGGGTCGCGAGGGCGCGGCCGGATCGCCTCCGGCCTGCTCGGATCCGCCTCGTATGCCGTGGCCGCGCACGCCTTGTGCCCCGTCGTCGTGGTCCGGGGCGAGGCGACGGTCCAACCCGACCCGGACCACCCGGTGGTGGTCGGCGTCGACGACAGCGAGGCCTCGCACCGCGCCGTGAACGCGGCAGCCCTGCTCGCTGCCGCAGCCGACGCCACCCTGCGACTGGTGACGGTCGGCCGGCTGCGCTCACCCGAGGGATGGGCCTACGTCGAGGACTCAAAAGCCGGGACCGAGCACTCGCACGCCGTCCGCGAGCACGCCATACCGATCCTGGAAGGTGCTCGCGAGCGTGCCCTCGAGCGGCACCCAGGGCTCGAGATCGAGACCGAGGTCCTGTTCGGGGAGTCGGGTCACGTGCTCGCGGACCTGGGCGCGCACGCAGGCCTGATCGTTGTGGGGAGCAGGGGGAGGGGCGGGTTCGCCGGACTCCTGCTCGGCTCGGTGAGCCACACCGTGATCCACGAGGCGTCCTGCCCGGTCATGGTCGTCCGCTGAGCCCGTCTGTCCCCGGGTCGACGTGAACACGCCGGGAAAGACCGGCGCGTTTACATCGACCCGCGGCTGTGGGGCGTGACCGGCGGCGACCGGCGGGTTGGGGCGCGGCCGTACCTGGGCGGCGACGCGCCATACCGGAAGCTCGGTCAAGGGCGGGTCAAGGGAGGCAACGTGGGGCACGGCTCGGTCCGTTGGTTGACGCGCGCTCAACCGAACGGACCAAACGCCTCCCGAGTGCGCGAACCGGACAGGGCCGAGGTCTAGCGTTGCCCGCAGAGCGACTCAATCCCCCGGAGCGCTCGACCTCGTCGAAGGACACCCTGTGCGCATCCCCCTCCCTCGCAAGGCCCTCGCCGCGATCACCGCGGCCACCGCCATGCTCGCCTTCGCCACCGCGGTCACCACCGCCACGCCGCAGTCCGCGGAGGGCGCGACGGCGACGTACAAGTTCACCTACCTCACGCTCCCCAACGGCACGAAGGTGCCGCTGCGCTGGAACGGCTGCCAGGCCGCCGTGACGTGGAAGGCGAACCTCGCCGCGGTGCCCACCGCCCAGCGCGCGACCGTGCTGGCGGAGACGAAGACCGCGGTCAGCCGGATCGCCACGTACACCGGGATGACGTTCTCGTACAAGGGATCCACGACCGAGGTCCCGCAGTCGGGGTCGATGCCCAAGCAGTCGGCCGAGCTCGTCATCGCCTACACCACCCCCAGCAAGACGAACTACAGCCTGGCTGGTTCCGTTCTCGGCCAGGGCGGCCTGTACGCCGCCTGGGTCTCGCGGACGTCCGGCGGCACGACGACGTACACGACGGCCGCGCTGCGCGGGTTCGTCGTCCTCGACACCCCGCAGATCCTCAGCCAGACCAAGCCGGGCTTCGGCGCCGGCCTGCGCCGCACCAACGTCGTCCTGCACGAGCTCGGCCACGCCTTCGGCCTGGCCCACGTCACGACGAACACCCAGCAGATGTACCCCAGCATCTCCAGCGTCTCGCCCAACGGCATGGCCACCGGCGACCGGGGAGGTCTCTACCGGCTCGGCAAGCCCGCCGGCTGCATCAACACCGCCGGGATGCCGCTCACCGACCTCAGCTAGGGCACGGCGCGGCGTTAGCCTCCTGTCGTGCGCCCCTCCACCCCGACCCGATCTGTGACGAGCACGGACGTCGCTCGGGACAGTGGTGTCTCGCGCACGACGGTCAGCTACGTCCTCAACGACACGCCGGGTGTGACGATCTCCGACCAGACCCGGGCCCGCGTCCGCGCCTCGGCCGAACGCCTGGGTTACACGCCGTCGGCCGCGGCCCGCACGCTGCGGACCGGCCGCAGCGACCTGGTGCTGTACGTCCTGCCCGACTGGCCCCTCGGGCCCGCCGTCGACTCGCTGCTCGACCACCTCGCGGGTGAGCTCGCGGAACGTGGCCTGTCCCTCCTCGTCCACCACCAGCGGGGCGGGCGACCCCTCACCGACCTGCTGCGCGTCGTGACGCCGCGCGCCGTCGTGGGGTTCACGGCATTCTCGACGGCCGACCGCGACGCGCTGCGCCGGGCCGGTGTGCAGGTCCTGGGGACTTTGCTCGACGACCCCGGCGCGGCAGGTCTGTTCACGGCCTCCCAACGCAGCATCGGTCGCCTCCAGGCCCGTCACCTGCGCGAGCACGGGCACCGCGTCATCGGGTATGCCGCCGCGACCGACCCGCGCGTCGCCCACTTCGTGGAGCTGCGCCTCGAGGGTGTCCGCGCCGAGTGCGCCGAGGCGGGACTGCCTGCGCCTCAAGTGATCTCGGTCGACCCGTCCCTCGAGTCCGCGGTCGCGGCGGTGCGTGGCTGGCGGAGCGCCGACCCCGCCGCCACAGCGGTCGCGGCCTACAACGACGACGTCGCCATCGCCGTCCTGGCCGCCGTGCGGGCCGAGGGCCTGCAGGCGCCGCGGGACCTCGCGGTGATCGGTGTCGACGACGGCCCCGCCGCCCCCTTCACGGTCCCACCCCTCACCACCGTCTCGCAGGCCCTGGAGGTGCAGGCGCGCCACCTCGCCGGCGTCGTCGTCGAAGGGCTCCGGGGTGGCGACGAGGAAGGCCTGCCCACGGGCGACGACCTCATTGAGGTCGTCGCCCGCGACTCCGTCTGACGTCCGGTGTCCGACGGCAGGCCGTCTGAGGGACTCACCACAGACGTCTGACGGCAGTGGGCCGGGCCGCCACAGCGACCCGACCCACCCGAACCCGTTGCTGCAGTGGCTACTTCGCCGGGTAGTCCACGACGTACTCGGGCGTCCCGACCCGCGTGGTGTCGACGGCAGCCCCGACCCCGTTGACCACGTGGTCGAGGGTGCCGGCGCCGAGGTTGACCGTGAGGACGTGGTGCAGCATCACGCCGGGCGTCCTCGGGACCTCGAACCCGTTCTCCGTGTGGATCGACGGGTTGTTCTGGTTGAAGACGTAGGCGCCACCGGCGAAGAGGCGGTGCTGCTTCACCCGGTCGGAGACCTTGTACGCCGACCAGCCGGGGGTGCGGCCGTTCATCCAGTCCGCCTGGGTCGGCGGGTCGTACGGCAGCTCGTTCTGGAAGAACACCGTCGTGCCGCGCTCGCCGTTCCAGACGACGTTGTGCTCCTGGAAGTGCTCCACGAAGAAGCCGGTCGTCGTCACATCGTCACCGTTGACGACGACGCCGTTGGCCGCGGTGTTGGTACGCCAGCGGTCGGTGTCGCCGTTGACCCCCCGGGTGAAGCCTTCCGTTCCGTGGTCGGCGCGCCACACCCAGGTGTGGTCGACGAGCACGTCGTCACTGTTGATCTCGAGCGCGACCTTGGTCCGACCGACGTGGGGACCGCCGACGCGGAAGTACACGTCGGACAGCGTGGTCGGGTTCGACGCGGCGGGGCGGCCGGCCTTCGGGCGGTCGCCGTGGTCGCCGTGGTCGTGGCGCTTCGACCCGATCCGCATCAGCGCCTGCGACTGGACCGGACCGGCGTCGACCGTGACCCCCGCGATGACCACGCCCGGGACGTCCTTCACCTCGACCGGCACGGCGCCGCGGGCGGACGTGAGGGTCGCGTGACCGAGGCCGAGCACCACGGTGTCGGCGCGCTTGACCTCGATGGTGCGGTCCACGTCGTACACGCCCGGGGTGAGGAGCAGGTGCTTGCCGCGGGCCAGCTGGGAGTTGATCTCCTGCTCGGAGGTCCCGGGGCGGGCGATGAAGAAGTCGCGCAGGGGGATGGTCCGGCCGGGGGTGGTGCCGGAGCCCCACGAGATGCCGCGGCTGTCGCGCTGCGCGGACGGGACGCGCACGGCATACCGGCCCTGGTCGTCCACGAAGAGGAAGGGCTTCTCGCGGCTCAATGGCGTGCGGTCCAGCGTCGTGTACGCCGGGTCCGGGAAGCCCGCCTCGGACGGTGCGCCCACGACCCCCGAGAAGGTCGCGTTCCACACGGCGTTGCTCCAGCCGGCGATCTCGCTGTTGCGGGTCAGCCACTGCTGCTGCGAACCATTGATGACCTGGGGGAGGCGCGAGTCGGCGATGAACCCTCCGCTGGCGTACTGCGGTCCGGCGGTGCAGTAGTCCATCAACGACAGGTTCGCCCCGCTCACGTCGAGACGGCGCATCGACACCGCCTGGGACACCGCCCAGAAGTCGGCGGAGGCGCGGCACCCGTCCGGCCCGGCCGCGTTGACGCGGATCGAGAGGTTGGACAGGGTGCGCCAGAAGTTGTTGAGGGCGATGCAGTTGCTGGTGCCACCGTCACCGAGGCAGCGGTTGTAGACCTCGATCTTGCCGTTGATCCGCACGTCGGTCGGTGAGGCACCCAGGCCGGCGATCTCGGTGTAGTAGCCGACCTTGACCTGCAGCGGCTGGGCGTCGGTGCCGTAGGTGCCCGGCTTGAACAGGAAGGCGTAGCGCTCGCTGCCCATCTCGTTGTCGACCTGGGTCGCCGCGGCCTTGTCGAGCGCCGCCTGGATCGTGGCCACGGGCATGGTCGGGTCGAACACGGTCACCGACGGCGGCAGGGCCGTGTCGGTGGGGCCGGCCGGCGGATTGGCCGGGCCCGGCGCGGCGACGGCGGACGGGCCCGCGGTCGCGGACAGGGCTCCGAGCATCGTCACGGTCGCAGCCACGGCGACCCAGCGGCGGGCTCCCGTGCCGTGGTGGGCCGTCATCCCCGAGGGGGGCGAGGGGTGTCTGGGGGTGGGGGTCGAGGACATCGTCGGCGCTCTTCCGGTGGGTGGTGAATCGTGTCACCTCGAAGCATGTGGGGGTGGATGGACGACGTCAAGGGGTGGCCCACCGGCTAGCCTGCGCTGGTGCCACCAGCCCCGCGACCTGCCCCGACGTCCGGCGTCGCGGTCCAGCACCGCACCGTCCGCACCCTGGTCGGGTCGCAGATGCTCGGCGGGGTCGGGGTCGCGAGCGGGGTGGCCGTGGGCTCGCTGCTGGCCGAGGACGTGAGCGGCTCGGCCGAGCTCGCCGGGCTGGGAGGCACCTTCCAGGTCCTCGGGGGTGCCCTCATCGCCGTGCCGATGGCCCGCCTCATGGCGCGGAGCGGGCGTCGACCCGGGCTGGTCATGGGGTACGTCCTCGGCATCGTCGGTGCCGTCCTGCTCATCGTGGCCGGCGTGGTGCGCAGCTTCCCGCTCCTGCTCGTGGCGAGCGTGCTGTTCGGTGGGGCGACCACCGCCAACAGCCAGGCCCGGTATGCCGCGGCCGACCTCGCGGACGATGCCCACCGCGGGCGTGACCTCAGCATCGTCGTCTGGGCCACGACCGTGGGCGCAGTGCTCGGGCCGAACCTCGTCGGCCTCGCGGGCGGCGTCGCCGACGTCCTGCACCTGCCCGCACTGACCGGTGCGTTCGTCTTCTCGCTCGTCGGGTTCGCGCTCGCGGCGCTGCTCCTCACCGTGCGGCTGCGCCCCGACCCGCTCCTGCTCGCCCGGCGTCGTGCGCGCGACGCGGCACCCCACGATCCCGTGGAGCGTGCCCACGGGTCGGTCGTCCGCGGTGCCCGCGTCGTGCTGGCCAGCCCGGCGGCCCTGCTGGGGCTGGTGGCGGTGGCGCTCGGTCACGTGGTGATGGTCAGCGTCATGGTGATGACCCCGCTGCACATGCACCACGGCGGCTCGACGCTGCGGCTCATCGGCCTGGTCATCAGCATCCACATCCTCGGCATGTACGCGCTCTCGCCGGTCGTCGGCACGGCGGTCGACCGGTTCGGTGCCCGGCCCGTCGTGGGGGTCGGCTCGGTCGTCCTGCTGGCGGCCTGCCTGCTCGCAGCCCAGGCACCCACCGGCTGGTCGCCTGGCCTGGCCGTCGGCCTCTTCCTGCTCGGCGTGGGCTGGTCGTGCACCCTCGTCAGCGGCTCGACCCTCATCGCGGGGGCGGTGCCGGTGGCCGAGCGGGCCGGGGCCCAGGGCGCCTCCGACCTCGCGATGGGGCTCGCCGCTGGTGGGGGAGGAGCGCTCGCCGGGGTGGTCGTCGGCCAGCTCGGGTACGGCGCGCTCGGCCTCGGCGCGGCCGTCGTCGCCGTCGTCATCGGGCTCACTGCTGCCTTCCTCCGAGGACCGCGGGGGCGCCCGGTCGAGACGGCCGCCCACACGCCGCCCGGCGTCGAACCGACCGACAGCAGGGTTCGTTAGCCTGCACAGGTGAACCAGCCGACCGACGAGACCCCCACCGCCCCGGCTGCCGACCCCGACCCCCGTGGTGAACGCGTCGCCGCGGCCGTGAAGACCTGGCAGCGCCACCTGGTCGACCTCGGCGGGCGCAACACCCTGCTCTGGTACCGCGACCTCCCCACGGGCACCCTCGACCTCACCACCGCCCACCCGGGCGGCCTCGCCATGCTCCTCGCCGGTCGGCCCACCCGCCTGTCCGACCTGGTCCGCGAGCCCGCGGCCCTGGACGAGGCGCGGCGGCGCGCGCGCACCATACGGTCCAAGACCCTCGAGCTCTCCGAGGAGCGGGGCATCGCCGCGGGCTTCATCGCGATCGGTATGGCGACGTGGACCGTCCGCGGGGCCTCGCGCCCCCCGGCGGCCCCGGTCCTGCTGCGCTCGTGCGTCCTCAAGCCGACCGGTGCCGCGCGCGAGGACTTCGACCTCGACCTCGGCAGCGACGTGGAGTTCAACCCGGTGCTCGAGCACTACCTGCGGTCCGAGCAGGGTCTCGACCTCGACACCGACGCCCTCGAGGACCTTGCGACCGCGAGCGGCAGCTTCGACGCGTACCCCGTGTACGAGCGGCTCAAGCAGCTCTGCGCCGCGGTCCCCGACTTCGCGATCACCCCGCGGCTGGTCGTCGGCACCTTCTCGTACGCCAAGCTCCCCATGGTGGCCGACCTTGCAGGGCAGGGGAGCTCGCTCGCCGACCATGACGTCGTCGCCGCCCTGGCGGGTGACCCGGGGGCGCTGCGCGCGGTGCGGACCCAGGTGCCGGAGTTCCCCGCGGACGCAGACCCGTCGCACGAGCTGCTCATCCTCGACGCCGACTCGACGCAGCAGGCCGCCATCGACGCGGTCCGTTCGGGTGCGCACCTCGTCATCAAGGGCCCACCCGGGACGGGCAAGTCACAGACCATCGCCAACCTCATCGCCAGCCTGGCGGGGGAGGGCAAGCGGGTGCTGTTCGTCGCCGAGAAGCGGGCCGCCATCGACGCCGTGCTGGGGCGTCTGGACAACGTGGGCCTGTCCGACCTCGTGCTCGACGCCTACGACGGCGCCAGCAACAAGCGACGGCTGGCGCAGGAGTTCGGCAAGGCGCTCGAACGCGGCACCAGCACCACCGAGCCCGACACCGCCGAGATCGAACGCGACCTCGTCGACCGCCGCGCCATCCTCGTCGAGCACTCCAGGGCCCTGCACGAGGTGCGTCAGCCCTGGGGCGTCTCGGCCCACCAGGCGCAGGAGGCCATCGCCACCCTGGGCGCCGCCCGGCACTCGCCGACCTCGCGCGTCCGGGTCCGCGGCCAGCAGCTCGCGGACCTCGACCGCCGCCGGGTCCAGGAGCTCGGCCGCCAGCTCACCGAGGCGGCATCGCTGGGCGCCTGGTCGACCGAGGAGGGCGCCGACCCGTGGTTCGGCGCCCGCATCCCGACCTCCGAGGAGGCGGTCCGCGCCCGCGAGATCACCAGCCGCCTCGCCGAGGGTCAGCTCCAGGACGTCGAGCAGACCATGACCGAGGTGTTCGCCGAGGTCAGCCTTCCGCGCGCCGAACGCGTCGGCGACTGGGGCGTCGTCCTCGACTCGGTCTCGAAGGTCCGCGACACCCTCGAGGTGTTCCGGCCCGAGGTGTTCGACATCCCCCTGGGCGACCTCGTGGCGGCGACCGGCTCGAAGTCCTACCGCACCGAGCACGACGTCGAGCTCGGAGCGTGGTCCCGGTGGCGCCTGAGGCGTCAGGCCCGCTCGTTGCTGCGCCCCGGCCCGCCGCCCAGCGACCTGCACGCGGCCCTGGTGGACGCGCAGCAGCAGCGCACGTCGTGGCAGGCCATGGCCGGCGCCGGTGGCCGCCCCGAGATCCCGCTCGAGCTCGACCGGGCGCAGGCGGCATACGACTCCCTCGCGCAGGACCTGCGCTGGCTCGGCGAGCGGCTCGCCCCCACCGCCGCCGGCGGTGACCTCATGGGTGCCCCGCTGACCGAGCTGCAGCAGCGGATGGCCGACCTGGCCTCCCGCCCCGAGCGGCTCACCGTCGTCCCGCGCGTCCTCGGCGCCCTCGACGCCCTGCGCGCCGCGGGCATGGGGCCCCTGGTCGACGACCTCGCCCGCCGCGGCGTCGAGCCCGACGACGTGTCGGCCGAGCTGGACTTCGTGTGGTGGACCTCGCTGTCCGAGGACCTCATCGTGCGCGACTCCCGGTACGGCGCCCATGACGGGGCCCAGCTCCTGCGGGTGGCGGCGGAGTACGTCAACGCCGACCACGCCCACCTGGCCGCGAGCGCCGACCGCGTCCGCGCCGGAGCCGCCCGCAAGCTGCGCGAGGTCCTCGCCGACCACCCCGAGCAGGAGGCGCTGGTGCGGGCGGAGGCTGGTAAGTCGCGGCGCCACCGGCCGCTGCGCGAGCTGCTGCCCAAGGCAGGGGAGACCTTGACCGCGGCCAAGCCCGCGTGGGCGATGAGCCCGCTGGTCGTCGCCTCGATCCTGCCGCCGGGACGCTGGTTCGACGTGGTCATCTTCGACGAGGCATCCCAGATCCCGCCCGCCCAGGCGGTCTCGGCGATCTCGCGCGCCCACCAGGTCGTCGTGGCCGGTGACGAGCGACAGCTCCCGCCGACGAACTTCTTCACCTCCGCGGTCGACGAGGACCTCGCGCCGGACTCGGAGACGCTGACCGAGGGGTTCGAGTCGGTGCTCGACGTGCTGACCGCTGCCCTGCCGACGCGTCGCCTGTCGTGGCACTACCGCTCGCTCGACGAGCGCCTCGTCGCGTTCGCCAACCGTGAGATGTACGACGGCTCGCTCGTGACCTTCCCCGGCACGGGCACCGACGCCGTGGTGCGCCTCGAGTCGGTCGAGGGTTCCGGCGTCGTCGCGCCCGGCGAGGAGGCCATCGAGTCGACGGAGGCCGAGGTCGACCGGGTCGTGGCCCTGGTCCTCGAGCACGCCCGCACCCGACCGCAGGAGTCGCTCGGCGTCATCGCGCTCGGCATCAAGCACGCCACCCGCCTCGACGACGCGCTGCGCAAGGCCCTGCTCGAGGCCGACGGTGTCGGCGACTTCTTCGACGAGGACCGTCGCGAACGCTTCTTCGTCAAGAACCTCGAGCGCGTCCAGGGTGACGAGCGTGACGCCATCATCCTGTCCGTGGGGTACGGCAAGACCCCGCACGGTCGGGTGCTGCACCGGTTCGGACCGCTGAACCTCGAGGGCGGCGAGCGCCGCCTCAACGTCGCCATCACCCGTGCCCGCCGCCGCATGACCGTCGTCTCGTCGCTGCTCGCGTCGGACCTCGACCCGACCCGCCTCAAGGCGCGTGGCGCGGTCATGCTCCGCGACTTCCTCTCGTATGCCGCCGACGGAACCCTCCCGGGTCCGGCCACCTCGTCCGCGGCGTCCACGGTCGCCGCCCCCGTGGCTGCCGCGGAGGCCGCACGGAGGGACGCGTCGTCGACGGACGAGGTCGTCGAGCCGGTCCCGGACCTCACGGCTGCGGCTGCCGCGGCTCCGCTGGGCGGGCTGGTGCGGGCGGAGTTCGCCCGTCGTCTGCGCGAGTCGGGGCTGGTGGTGCACGAGGCGTTCGGTGGCGCCGGTCACCCGGTCGACCTCGCGGTCGAGGACCCCGACCGCCCCGGCCTGGTGCTGGTCGCGGTGGAGACGGACGGCCCGGCCTACGCCGCCATGCACAGCAGCCGCGACCGCGACCGCCTGCGCGGCGAGCAGCTCGGCCGCCTGGGTTGGGAGCACGTCCGCGTGTGGACGACGGACCTCTTCCGTGACCCGGCCCGAGACGTGTCGCGCGTCCACGCGGCGGTCCAGCGGGCAGCCTCCCGCCGGACGGCAGCCGAGCGTGCGGCCAAGGCTGCCGCACCCGTGGTCGCTGTCGCGAACCTCGTCGTGATCCCGGCCGCCGAGCCGGTCGAGCCCGAGGCGGCGACGGGCGCAGCGACCCCCGTCGGCACGGCCCTCGACGACTCTGCTCCCGTCGACCCGGCTCCGGTCGAGGCGGAGGCGCCCGCGGAGTCCGAGGAGGTCGTCGACGACGCAGTGGCGGAGGCCTCGACCGGCGATGCCCAGCTGACGTTCGAGGGCCTCGGGTCGTCGGACGACTTCGCGCCCAAGCCCGACACCGGCGCCCGCAAGCGCCGGGTCCGTGGCCGCCGCGCCACGGCGAAGCCCACGAACACCCAGTCGGGGGAGCAGCTCCCCGAGCCCGAGCCGGCCGAGGCCGCCGAGTCCACCAAGGCCGAGAGCCAGCCGAAGGCGCCGGACCAGACCAAGGACGACACCGACGCCGGCTGGGGTGAGCAGCCGAACCTCTCGGCGCACGACCGCTGGCTGTTCGAGCAGCGACCCCCGCACTGGGGTCGCGACTGACCCACGCCCGCCACGGGCGGGCGACACGACAAAACGCTGGTTGCGGGGCAACCCTCGGGGAAACAACCCGCGGTATGCCGTGCAACCAGCGTTTTGCGTGTGAAGGGGGGCGCGTCGGGCGCGCGCCTGGCCCGGTGGGCTCAGACGGCGCGGTTGAGCGAGTCGCGGATCTCGCGGAGCAGGATGACGCTCTCGTCCGGGGCGTCGTCGACCTCCGGGGCCTGGGCGAACCGGGCCTTCGCTGCCTCGTACGGCTTGACGACGAAGAAGTAGACGACGAATGCCATGAGCAGGAAGGCGAACAGAGCAGTCAGGAACGGTCCGACCGAGACCAAGCCGCCGGGCTTGAAGTCATCGAAGTTCTTGGCGCCGCCCACCTTGCCCACGAGCTCGATGATGATCTTGGTGAACGAGGTGACCACGGCCGCGAATGCCGCGCCGATGATGAACGCGACGGCAAGCTCGACGAGGTTGCCCCGCATGACGAAGTCTTTGAAACCCTTCATGGGATCCGCACCCTTTCCCTTGATGAGTGGAGCAGTGGCTTCCACGCTAGCGATCCGAACCGCGCGCGTCTGCGCATGACCATCTGCGGAAAATGTCCGTGTCGCGGACGGAGCTGCGTCCCTCACCGGGTCGTGGGGCTCAGCGCGACCGGAGGACCACCGCGAGCTGCGGGCGACCCAGCACGTCCTGTTGGGCGGCGGACAGGTCGAGGATGGTCGGCTGGTCGACCGCCACGGTGAGCCCCGAACCCTCCAGGTTGTCGCCGCTGGAGGAACCCGGCCCGTTGAGCACCGCCCCGAAGTCGGTGGTGAACACCGCGTCGACGGCCAGGACCGGCGCGCTGTGGGCCACCACGCCGCCCGGACCGACGAGGTCGATGCGGTCGCCGGGGCGCACCATCGACACCGACCGGGCGTCGGCGATCATCACGTGGAAGGCGAGCAGGTCGATTGGCTGCCCGGTCAGGACGCTCGACGGCCTGGCCCGGTCGGTGGTGACCGGCTCGCCGCGGTTGAGCGTCGCCGTCAGGGGCCGGCCGATGACCTGCGACACCTCGGACGCCGCACCGTCCGGGACGAGGTCGGCCGGAAAGAGCAGCACGCGCAGGGCGTCGGGGGTCGCCACCTCGCCGACCGCCAGCGGTCGGGCCGCGACGACGACCGGTGTGAGTGCCCCGCCACGCGGTGACTGCGCGAGGGCGACGACGCCGAGCACCGCGGCCGCGGCGCATGCAGCCGCCAGTCCACGACGCGCGACCCGGCGTCGCCACTCACGGCGACGTCCGGGACCGCGCAGCCAGTCGACCAGCTGCCGTGCCCGGGCCGTCTCCACGTGAGGATCCTCAGCCGGGGAGCGCGAAGGGGAGGGTGATCCCGTCGAGCGCGCGGCGGCACGAGCAGGTGGCGGTCTCGTCGTCCTCAGCGGCAGGCATGGCCGCGAGTGCCGAACGCAGGACGGCCTTGAGGCCGTCGACGTTGCGGCCGAACACCGCCAGCACCTCCTCGTGGGTGACGGCCTCTCCGCCGTCGACTCCGGCGTCGTGGTCCGTGACGAGCGCGATGGTGGTGAAGCACATGGCCAGCTCGCGGGCGACCGATGCCTCGGGCATCCCGGTCATGCCGACCACGGTCCACCCGGCCTGCTGGTGCCAGGCGGACTCGGCCTTGGAGGAGAAGCGCGGACCGTTGATGACCACGAGGGTGCCTGAGTCGGCGACCTCCTTGCCGGCCCCGCGGGTGGCGGCGATCGCGACCTCACGCCCACGCGGACAGTAGGGGTCGGCGAACCCGACGTGCACGACCGGTCCCTCCGCGTCGTAGACGGTGTGGGCGCGGCCCCAGGTGCGGTCGACGACCTGGTCGGGGACGACCACGGTCCCCGGCCCGAGCTCGGGCTTCAGCGAACCGACCGCGCACGGTGCCAGGACCTGGCGGACGCCGACCGATCGCAGGGCCCAGAGGTTCGCCCGGTAGTTGACGCGGTGGGGCGGGAAGCGGTGTCCCTGACCGTGCCGTGCGATGAAGGCCACCCGCCGACCGTCCACCTCACCGATGACGAGGTCGTCGCTCGGGTCGCCGAACGGTGTGCTCACGCTGACCCGCTCGGCCTGGTCGAAGAACTCGTAGAACCCGGAGCCGCCGATGAGGCCGAGGTCTGCGCGCAGGTGCTCTGGGGTCATGTCGTCCAGCCTACGCAGCGGGGTCGGGGCCGACATCCGGGCGAGCTGCTGCTGTGGACGTGAGACGACGACGCCCGCCCCTGTGGACAGGAGCGGGCTCGAGGAGACGTGGGGAGTGCTCAGGCAGCCGAGCCGTCCGCCGCCTTCGACGAGGACGAGGAGGCCCCGGCCTTGGCTGCACTGCCCGAGGACGATCCCGACGAGGAGGACCCCGACGAGGACCCCGAGTCGGAACCGGACGAGCTGGACGAACCCGAGTCGCTGGAGCCGTTCGAGCTCGAGTCGCTCTTGCCCGCGGGCATCGACGCGGACGAGCCGCTGCGCGAGTCGGTGCGGTAGAACCCGCCGCCCTTGAACACGACGCCCACCGCGCTGAAGACCTTGCGCAGGCGGCCCTCGCACACGGGGCAGACGGTGAGCGAGTCGTCACTGAACGACTGCACCGCGTCGAAGCGGTGGTCGCACTCGGTGCAGGCGTAGGAGTACGTCGGCACAGGTTCCTCCAAGATGTGGCGGCCAGCGGTCCGGTGAGGGCTGGCACTGTGGTGGGTCGACTGCCAACTATAAGGCCGAGCGGACCCTACTTCTTCCCGCCGAGGCGCTCGCCCAGGCGCCTGACCAGGGCCCGACCGCTGTCTCCCGGCGACAGGGCCTGCCCCGCCGGGACCACGGCGGTCCCGTCGCCCCGGCCGCGCAGCTGGCGTCCACCGCTGGTGGCCCACCCGGCGAGGCGGCCGTTCTGGCTGACCTCCCGGACCCTCTTCTCGGCCCTGGTGCGGGACTCGGCGGTCGCGACGATGAGCAGCTGGTCGCCCCGCCGGACCACGGTGTTGACCTCGGGGACGAACCCCTTGTCACCGCGCACGACCAGCGTGACGTTGGCGCCCTCGGGCAGGCGCAGCTCGAAGATCTCGACGCCGTGCAGCTTGGACGCCGGGCCCACGGTGACCTGCAGCATCTCCGCCCCCAGCTCCTCCAGGGGCGTCGCCTCGACAGCGAGGTCGAGCGTGGCGTAGTCCTCCACGATGCCGAGGCGTTGGGCCACCCACGGCAGGGTCGGCGCCTGGACGATGGTGAAGACGACCACGAGGACGAACACCAGCTCGAAGATCCACTCGACGTTCTTGGCCCCCACCGTGAGGGGGACGGTCGCGAGCACGACGGGGACGGCGCCCCGCAGCCCGGCCCAGGAGAGGAACACCTGGTCCCGCCACCCGATCCGGAACCAGGAGGCCGAGGCGATCACGGACAGGGGGCGGGCGACCAGCAGCAGGACGAGGCCGATGACGATGGCCGGCAGGACCTGCGAGCCCATCTTGCTGGGGGAGGCGAGCAGACCGAGGAGCACGAACAGGCCGATCTGGGCGAGCCAACCCAGCGCCGTGGAGAGGCCGAGCACCGCCGGGCCGTGCGGGAGCCGCAGGTTGCCCAGCACGAGGGCGGCCAGGTAGCAGGCGATGAAGCCGCTCGCGTGCACGGTGGCCGCAGCGGCATACGCGAGGACGGTGAGGGCGACCACCCCGATGCTGAACAGGCCGGACGAACCCGACGCGGCCCGGCGCATGAACTGTCCACCGACCCACCCGACGGCGAGCCCGATCGCGGCACCGACCCCGAGCTCGACCACCGCCTTGAACAGCAGCGTGAACCAGCCCTCGGCGTCGGCCGGGTCGGCGCTGCGGGCGGCGAGAGCCGTGACGAGGATGACGACCGGGGCGTCGTTGAAGCCGGACTCGGCCTCGAGCATCCCCGTGATCCGGCGCGGGAGCGGCACCCGGCGCAGCACGGAGAACACGGCCGCGGCGTCCGTCGAGGACAGGATGGCGCCGACGAGCAGGGCGGTGTTCCAGTCCAGGTGCAGCACGAACCGCGCGGCGACCGCCACGACGGCGACCGAGACCACCACGCCCAGGGTCGAGAGCACGGCCGCGGGGCCCACGGACCTGCGGATGCCCTCCCACCGCGTGCTCAACCCGCCCTCGGACAGGATGAGGATGAGGGCCGCGTAGCCGAGCACCTGGGTGAGCTCGTTGGAGTCGAACTGGATCCGTCCGAAGCCGGCCTCGCCGATGGCCAGGCCGATGCCGAGGTAGATGAGCAGCGACGGCAGGCCGGACCTCACCGACAGCCGGACGGCGGCCACGGAGACCAGCAGGACGAGCGATCCGACGAGCAGTGCGGGCGTCAGGTCGTGCAGCGTGAAGGCCGACGAACCCGCTTCGAGGGCAAGGGCGGGGAGTCCTGCGTGCACGGCCCGTCACGTCCTTTCCCTGTCAGTGGTGCGGATAGTCTCGCAGGGTGTCCCGCGCCATTCTTGCCCGCCGCATTGCCATCGCCGTGGCGGCCCTCCTGGTCGTCGTCCTCGGAATAGTCGCGGTTCTCGCGGTCACGTGGGTGAGGCGTCCGTTCCCCGTCACCGAGGGGGAGATGAAGGTCCCCGGTCTGCAGGGCAAGGTCGACGTGGTCCGCAACGACAAGGGCATCCCGCAGATCTACGCCGACAGCTCCGACGACCTGTTCCGCGCGCAGGGGTTCGTGCAGGCCCAGGACCGGTTCTTCGAGATGGACCTGCGCCGGCACATCACCTCCGGGCGGCTCTCCGAGCTGGTCGGTGAGGGCGGCCTCGAGACCGACCGGGTGATCCGGACGCTGGGCTGGCGGCGCGTCGCCGAGGCCGAGCTGCCGACGCTCAAGCCCGAGACCCGCCGCTACCTGCAGGCGTACTCCGACGGGGTCAACGCCTACATCCACCAGCAGGGCACCCCCTCGAAGATGTCGCTCGAGTACGTCGTCCTGGGCCAGAAGGTCCCCGACTACCGGGTCGAGGACTGGACCCCGGCGGACTCGCTGGCCTGGCTCAAGGCGATGGCCTGGGACCTGCGCGGCGACTACAGCGACGAGCTGATGCGGGCTCGCCTCGCGGGGACGATGTCCCTGGCCCAGATCAACGAGCTCTACCCGCCGTACCCCTACGACACCAACAAGCCGATCCTCTCCGCCCAGGACTGGACGCCGACGACGTCGAACGCCACCAACGGTTCGGCCAACTCCGCCCTGCCCTTCGCCGCCCCCGCCACCACGGGCAAGGCGGCCACCACGGGCAAGGCGACCAAGGCGGTCAAGGACGCGAAGGCGACCGACCCCGAGCTCACCGCCGAGCGCAGCCCGGCCGCGGAGCAGGCGTATGCCGCGGTGTCCAGGGCCCTGCGCGCCGTCCCGGTCACCGTCGGGCGGGGCGACGGGATCGGCTCCAACTCGTGGGTGGTCGGCGGGTCGCGCACCAGCACCGGCAAGCCGCTGCTCGCCAACGACCCGCACCTCGGCGTCAGCATCCCCGGCATCTGGTACCAGGTCGGCCTGCACTGCCGCTCGGTCAGCAGCAGCTGTCCGTTCGACGTGGCCGGCTACTCGTTCGCCGGCCTGCCCGGCGTCGTCATCGGGCACAACCAGTCGATCGGCTGGGGCTTCACCAACCTCGGGCCCGACGTCAGCGACTTCTTCCTCGAGCAGGTGCGCGGCAACACCTACCTGCGCGACGGCAAGCAGGAGCCGCTGACCATGCGCACCGAGACGATCAAGATCGGTGGCGGCGGGGAGCAGACCATCACGGTCCGCAGCACCGCGCACGGCCCGCTGCTGTCCGACGCGCTCGACAAGGTCGCCGAGGCCGGGGACAGCCCCCTGGTCAACTCCCGCACGAGCCCCGGCGACTACGAGGTCGCGCTGCAGTGGACCGGCATCGAGGTCAACCAGACCGCCGATGCGATCTTCGGCCTCAACACCGCCCAGAACTTCCAGGAGTTCCGCGCGGCAGCCAAGGACTTCGCCGTCCCGGCGCAGAACCTCCTGTACGCCGACACGGCCGGCAACATCGGCTACCAGGCTCCCGGCTCCATACCGATCCGCAGCCGGTACATGGAGAGCGCCCCCGGCTTCTGGATCCGCCCGGGCTGGGTCTCCTCGTGGGACTGGAAGGGCAAGGTCCCGTTCGACGAGATGCCCTGGTCCTACAACCCGCCGGAGGGGTTCATCGTGGCGGCCAACCAGGCGGTCACCGAGAGCGGCTCGCCGTTCCTCACCACCGAGTGGGACTACGGCTTCCGCAGCCAGCGCATCCGCAGCCTGCTGGAGAAGAACACCAAGGTCACCCCGGCCACGATGTCGCAGATCCAGGGTGACGTGCGCAGCCAGTTCGCCCCGACGCTGGTCAAGGCGCTGCTCAAGGTGGACCTGAGCGGTGACGACTTCACCAAGCAGGCCCAAGACCTCTTGCGCAAGTGGGACTACACGATGCCGGTGGGCGCGAGCGACGCCGGCGCGGCCGCGGCCTACTACAACGCGGTCTGGTCGAGCCTGCTCGACCTGACGTTCGACGACGAGCTGCCCAAGGACCTGCGGGCCGACGGTGGCGACCAGTGGATGCAGGCGATGACCCAGCTGCTGACCAAGCCGCGCTCGGCCTGGTGGGACGACAAGCGGACCGCCGGGGTGGCCGAGGGCCAGTCCGAGATCCTGCGCAAGGCCCTCGTCGATGCCCGCCTCGACCTGACGCGTGAGCTCGGCAAGGACCCGTCCGACTGGCAGTGGGGCGAGCTGCACACCCTGACGCTCCAGCACCAGGTGCTCGGCGGCGACGACGTCCCCGGCGTGGTGCGGGCCCTGTTCAACCGCGGCCCGATCGAGCTGCCCGGTGGCTCCGCGATCGTCAACGCCAATGGCTGGGACGCCAGCCAGGGCCTCGACGACGCCAGCCGCTCCAAGGCGTTCAAGGTCGACTGGGCCCCCTCGATGCGCATGGTGCTCGACTTCTCGGACCTCGACCGGTCACGCTGGGTCAACCAGACGGGCAACAGCGGCCACGCGTTCTCCGACCACTACAACGACCAGTCCGAGGCGTGGGCCAAGAACGAGCTCTACGACTGGCCGTTCAGCCGCAAGGCAGTCGACGCCGCGGGCGGCGACGAGCTCGTGCTCGTGCCCGGGACGACGAGCTAGCGGGAGCCGGCCGGGCCGGGGGACGCGTCCCCTGACGGCGCCGGGAGTCGTCGGAGCCCTCCCTCCGCGGTGACCACTGCGTCGACGGCCCGGTCGTGCGGCTCGCGGGGCAGGTCGTCGTCGAGCAGCTCCCACGGGTGGACCACGGCGACGAGGGTGGCCGCGGTGCGCGGGAGCGCCCGGTCGTAGCAGCCCCTGCCCCGGCCGATCCGGGTGCCGTGGACGTCGACGCCGTGCGCAGGGACGAAGACCACCTTCGCCCGGCCGACCGCATCGAGCCCGAGCGCCGTCCCGCTGCCCGCCTCGCGCCAGTCGAGGTCCCAGTCCGCGAGGGTGAGGGGCAGCAGCACGCGGACCCCCCTGGCCACCAAGGCCGCGACCAGCGCCTCGGTGGGGGGTTCGGTCGGCATCGACTCGTAGGCGGCGACCCAGTCACCGCGTCCCACGCCGGCCTCACGGGCCGCCCTGAGGGCGGCCACGGCGATGGCCTCGCCGTCGGCGGCCCGGTCGCGGCCCGGCACCTGCTCGCGCCTCAGCCGGCGCAGCCGCCCTCGGACCGCCGCCTTGTCCTCGGGAGCGGGCCCGGCGGCATACCCGCTGGTGGGCTGGGGGTCCGGCTCGGGGGGACGCTCGGGACTGGGGGTGGGCACAGGCTCCATGGTGCCCGCCACCGTGGTCGAGCCGCGAGGGCCGGGGCCGAATAGGGTGGGACGCATGAGCAGCCAGCCCGCCCGACCTGTCACCAAGGCCGTGATCCCCGCAGCTGGACTCGGGACCCGCTTCCTCCCCGCCACCAAGGCGACGCCCAAGGAGATGCTGCCGGTCGTCGACAAGCCGGCGATCCAGTACGTCGTCGAGGAGTCGGTGCGCGCCGGGCTCGACGACGTCCTCATCATCACGGGCCGCAACAAGAACGCCCTCGAGGACCACTTCGATCACCAGTGGGAGCTCGAGCAGGCGCTCGAGGCCAAGGGCGACACGTTCCGCCTCGAGCGGGTGCGCGAGTCGGCGGCGATGAAGGTGCACTTCGTGCGCCAGGGCCAGCCCAAGGGGCTCGGGCACGCGGTGCACGTCGCGAAGGAGCACGTGGGCGACAACCCGTTCGCCGTGCTGCTCGGCGACGACCTCATCGACGCCCGCGACCACCTGCTCGAGGAGATGCTGTGCGTCCGCGAGGAGAAGGGCGGCAGCGTCATCGCGCTGCTCGAGGTGCCGCCGGAGTCCGTCCACCTGTACGGCTGCGCCGCGGTCGACGAGGTCGACGGTGACGTCGTGCGCATCACCGGACTGGTGGAGAAGCCCGACCCGTCCGAGGCGCCGAGCAACTTCGCCGTCATCGGTCGCTACATCCTCGACCCGTCCGTGTTCGGCGTGCTCGAGCAGACGCCGCCCGGACGCGGCGGCGAGATCCAGCTGACCGACGCCCTGCAGACCCTGGCCGGCTCCTCCGAGCCCGGCGGCGGGGTGCACGGTGTCGTCTTCCGCGGCCGCCGCTACGACACCGGCGACCGGCTCGACTACCTCAAGGCCGTCGTGCGGCTCGGCCTGGACCACAACGAGCTGGGTGCCGACTTCGGCGGCTGGCTGGACGAGTTCGCCGCCGAGCGCCGGGACGCGAAGGCCGCCTCCCAGTGATCTCCGTCGAGCAGCACCTCACCCGGATCCTCGGGACCGTCAAGGTCATCAGGCCGTTCGAGCAGGGTGTGCTCGATGCGCAGGGCTGCGTCCTCGCCGAGGACGTGACCGCGCGCGGCTCGCTGCCCGGCTTCACCAACTCCGCGATGGACGGGTATGCCGTGCACGCCGCGGACGTGGCGTCCGCCTCCGAGGAGCACCCGGTCGTGCTGCCCGTGGTCAACGACATCGCGGCCGGCAACACCAACGCGCTCTCCCTGGCCCAGGGCCAGACGATGCGGATCATGACCGGCGCACCGATGCCCCGGGGGGCCGACGCCGTCGTGGCCGTCGAGAACACCGACGGCGGGGTGGTCCGCGTCAGCATCCGGGCCGCGTCCGTGGTCGGCCAGCACGTGCGGGAGGTCGGCGAGGACGTCGAGGAGGGGACCGTCGTGCTCCGGCGCGGCACCCTGCTCGGCCCCGGGCAGATCGCCCTGCTCGCCGCCGCAGGGGTCGCCCGGGTGCGGGTCGTCCCGCGTCCCCGCGTCGTCGTCATCTCCACCGGTGACGAGCTCGTCGAGGTGGGGGAGAAGCCGGCCTTCGGCCAGATCGTCGACTCCAACTCGGTCATGCTCACCGCTGCCGTCACCTCCGTCGGTGCCACGCCCTACCGCGTCGGCGGGGTTGCCGACGACGCCCGCACCCTGATGGCCACCCTCGAGGGCCAGCTCGTCCGCGCCGACGCCATCATCACCACCGGCGGGGTCTCGATGGGGGCCTTCGACACGGTCAAGGAGGTGCTCTCGCGCGTCGGCACGGTGCAGTTCGACAAGGTCGCCATGCGTCCGGGCATGCCGCAGGGCTTCGGGGTGCTGGGGGACGAGCAGGTCCCGGTCTTCACCCTGCCGGGCAACCCGGTCAGCGCGCTCGTGTCGTTCCACGTGTTCGTGGCCCCCGCGCTGCGCGCCATGGCCGGTCGCCCCGAGCCGTCCTTCCCCCCGGGGTACGTGCCCGCGGTGGCGGCAGAGTCGTTCAGCTCGATCCCGGGGAAGATGGAGTTCATGCGGGTCGTCCTGGACGACGACCGGGCCCGGCTCGCCGGTGGTCAGGGGTCGCACATGCTCGGCGCCCTCGCGGCTGCCGATGCGCTCGCGGTCATCCCGCCCGACGTCACCCAGGTCGACGAGGGTGACGCCCTCGAGTGCCTTCCCCTGCTCGGTCGGGAGGGCCAGTGAGCCAAGTCACCGGTGGCCAACCGGACGGGCCGGACGGTTCGCGGCTGACCCACGTCCGCGCCGACGGCTCCGCGCACATGGTCGACGTGTCGGCCAAGTCGGTGACCGCCCGGGAGGCCAGTGCCGCCGGTCGGGTCCTGTTGTCCCCCAAGGCGATCGGCGCCCTCCGTGACGGCAACGTCCCCAAGGGTGACGCGCTCGCGGTGGCCCGGATCGCCGGCATCCAGGCGGTCAAGCGCACTCCGGAGCTGATCCCCCTGGCGCATCCGATCGCCGTGCACGGCGTGGCCGTCGACCTCGACGTCGCCGACGACGGGGTCGACGTCCGGGCCACGGTCCGCACGGCCGACCGGACCGGCATCGAGATGGAGGCGCTCACCGCTGTCGCCGTTGCCGCCCTGGCACTCATCGACATGGTCAAGGCGGTCGACAAGCACGCCCGCATCACCGACGTCCGGGTCACCGCCAAGTCCGGCGGTCGGTCCGGCGACTGGGTGGAGGAGACGACGTGAGCGACCCGACGCAGGCGACCGAGGGGGTGCCGGAGGCGCCACGGGCGTTCGTCGTCACCTGTTCCACCCGGGCGGCCGGGGGTGTCTACCCGGACCGGGGCGGACCCCTGATCGTGGCGGCCCTGCGCGAGTGGGGCTTCGAGGTCGGCGACCCGACGGTCGTCCCGGACGGGCCGGCGGTGCGCGAGGCGCTCGAGGCGGTCCTGGCCGCGGAGCCGGACCTCGTCATCACCACCGGAGGCACCGGGCTCTCGCCGACCGACGGCACCCCGGAGGCCACCAGGCCCCTGCTCGACCGCGAGGTCAGCGGCATCGCCGAGGCGATCCGCGCGGCCGGGGTCCGAGCCGGGGTGCCGACGGCCATGCTCTCGCGCGGACTCGCCGGCATCGCCGGATCGACCCTCGTGGTCAACCTCCCCGGGTCCTCGGGCGGGGTCAAGGACGGCCTCGCCGTGCTCGAGCCCGTGCTGCGGCACGCGCTCTCGCAGATCCGGGGCGGCGACCACTGATGTCGACGTGGCGCGCCTGATGGCTCCGTGGCCGGTCCAGCTCGCTGGCCGCACGACGGCTGGTCAGGAGCTGCTGCTCGACCCCCTCCGCCGGCGTGACCGCAAGGACTGGGTGCGCGTGCGCTCGGTCAACCGCGAGTGGCTCGGCCCGTGGGAGGCCACCGCCCCCGAGGACGACCCCCGCCCGGTGTCCTTCAGCGGCCTGGTGCGGCACTACAACCGCGAGGGTCGGGCCGGGCGGATGATGCCGTTCACGATCCGCACCGAGGGGCAGGTCGTGGGCCAGCTGGTGCTGTTCGGCATCTCGTGGGGTTCGCTGCTGTCGACCTCGGCGGGCTACTGGATCGACCGGCGGGTGGCAGGTCGGGGCATCGTGCCGATGGCCCTGGCCCTCGCCGGCGACCACGCGCTCGGCCCGATGGGCCTTCACCGCATCGAGGTCAACATCCGCCCCGAGAACACCAACAGCCTTGCCGTCGTGCGCAAGCTGGGCTTTCGCGACGAGGGCCGGCGGGCGGCATACCTGCACATCGACGGTCAGTGGCGCGACCACCGGACGTTCGCGCTGACGCGCGAGGACCTCGGTGGGGCGACGCTCGTGGAGCGATTGCACACCAATCACACCAGTCACATTGGCGACACACCGCCCCACGTCCCCGAGGGTCCCGCGCACGGCACCTAACGTCGTGTTCGTGCAGCCCAGCAGTCTCATCTTCCTCGTCATCATCGCCGTCTGGGCTGCCTACTTCGTGCAGTACTGGGTCCGTCGCCGCGAGCACCTCGCCACCGCCCAGTCCGTCGACCAGTTCTCCGAGACGATGCGGGTCCTCGAGCGCCGCTCCCCGCTCCCCGCCACGGACCTCTCGACCCGGGCCCGACCCTCGTATGCCGTGAGCCCGGCGCGCGCGGTGCGCGCCCAGGTGCTCGTCAAGCGCGCCGAGACCACGACCTTCACGATGACCCCCTCCGGTGCGGTCACGCCCGTCGCGGACGCGGTCCCCGACTCGCCCCGCCGCTCCGGTGGCTGGGACGCCTCGGTCGACACCGACGACGAGGGTCAGGGTTGGGACGTCGAGGCGGCGCCGGTCGTCCGACCGGCGCGTGCGGTTCGCGGGCTGACCCTGCTCGCCGCCCTCGCCGGTTTCGTCCTCTCCGTGCCGCTCGCAGCCCTCGGGGTCGTCCCGTGGTTCGGCATCCTCGTGCCGCTGGCCGCCGCCGCGGGTGCGGTCGTCTGGCTCCGCCAGGCCGTCGCCACCGAGCAGGCTGCTCGCCGCGAGGCGCGTCGCCCCTCCGCGGAGCTCCGGTCGCAGCGCAGCGAGTCCTCGGCACACCGCCGGGACCAGGGCCTGCAGCGTTCGGGGCGCCCCGCTCCCCGTGAGCACGCGGCACCCACCGCCGGCCCCGACGCAGAGCGCGCCTCCGAGGAGGCCGAGCCGGTCGCCGAGTCGGTCGCGGCGCCCGTGCGTGACGAGCTCTACGACGTGCAGGAGGTCGAGCGCGGTCTCGCCGCACCCGCCGCGGTGGCGACGCGCAGTCCTGCCGCCCATGCCGCTGCCGCTCCGGCAGCCGCGGCGCCGCGGATGCCCCTCGTCGACGAGGACGACATCCCCCTGACCTGGGACCCGGTGCCCGTCCCGCGCCCGACCTACACGATGAAGTCCCGTGCGACCCGCCCGGCTCCCACCTCCGCGGACCTCGTCGGTGACGCCGACACCGAGTTCGCGCGCTACGAGCAGGAGCCGGTCCGCCGCGTCGCCGGCGCCTGACCCGCTCGGCACGACCCGAGACCCGAGGGTCGCCGGCTGCCGGCTAGCGCTTGCCCCACACCGCCTGGGCGCCGGCATCGCCCGCGAGCGCCACGATCACCGCGGTGCCCACCGCGCTCGCGAGGACCAGGACCGCCAGGCCCAGCCGCATCCTGCGGTCGGGCTGCTCGCGCCGCAGCACCAGCCACTGCGCCACGGTCGTCACGGCGAGGGCCGCCGCCCACGGCAGCACCATCGAGCCCAACGACCGGTGGTGGTCGATGAACGCCGGGTTGCCCAGCTTGGTGGCCAGGTCGTTCCCGGCCCGTGTGGTCACGGGGACGGCGACGAGGCCGACCACCGCTCCCAGCGGGACGAGGAAGGTCAGCTTGCGCTGCGCCGCAGGCCAGACGCTCACGGCCATGGCCGCCACGGCCGTGAGGGGGAGCAGGACGACGACAAGGTGGACGAGCAGGGCATGGGCGGGCAGGCCGTTGATCTCCATGCCGGATAGACGAGATGGGCTGCGCAGTTGTTCACGGGCCGGTCCCGACGAGCTTGCGGCCGAGGTGAACCCCAGGGCCGGGCATTTCGTCCTTTACCGGGAAGGGCCGGAGCGGGAGGATCACAGATGTCGGCGTCGGTCGGCGAAGGAGTGGTGGTGGAGGCTGGTCAGCGGCACGCGGCCCTCCAGGGACTGCATGACCGGCATGCCCCGGAGCTGTGGCGGTTCGCGCTGCGCCTGACCCGCGACCCCCAGGTCGCCGAGGACCTCGTCCAGGAGTCGCTGCTGCGCGCCTGGCGCGACCCGCAGCTCGGCGGGCGCAGCGAGGCGCAGGCGAGGGCCTGGCTGTTCACGGTCGTGCGGAACCTCGTCGTCGACCGCTGGCGCAGCGCCGCCAACCGGCACGAGGTGGCCGGCCTCGACTGGGTCGACCCGCTCGTCGCGGACCGCACCGGTGAGGTGCTCGACCGCTGGCTCATCGCCGACGCACTCGGCACCCTGTCGGCCGATCACCGCCGCGTCGTCGCGGCGGCCTACTACGAAGGAAGGACGGTGGCCGAGATCGCCGCTGAGCTGCGGATCCCCGAGGGGACGGTGAAGTCGCGACTCCACTACGGACTGCGGAGCCTGCGCCTCGCCCTGCAGGAGAAGGGGGTGACCCGGGCATGAACGACACCGACCAGTACGCCCAGTGGGATGCCGCCTACGTCCTCGGTGCCCTCTCCGGCAGCGAGCGGGCGGAGTACGAGGAGCACCTGTCCGGGTGCCTGAGCTGCCGCGCCGCCGTGGCCGAGCTCGCCGGCCTGCCCGGGCTGCTCGGCCAGCTCAGTCCGGCCGAGGCGATCGCCGTCGAGTCGGGTTCGGGCGGCAGCGACGGCGCCGGACCGTTCGCCGACCCCTTCGCCGTCCCCGACCCGCCGGCGTCCCTCATGCCCCGCCTGCCGCACGCGTCCGAGTGGCGCCAGCGGTGGCTGGCTCCCATGGCCGCCGCGGCGGCTGCCCTCCTCATCGGGGGCGTCGGCGGGTATGCCGTGTCCGCCTCCCGTGACGCCGTCCCCGGCGCTGGCCCTTCGTCGACCCTGGCCCAGGGGCGCAGTCGCCTGGCGTTCGCGCCCGTGAGCGCGTCCCCGATGACCGCCGTCGTCGACGTCGTCCCGACCTCGCAGGGGACCGAGCTGCGGGTGGAGTGCCAGTACGCGCAGTCCACGGCAACCGGCGCCGGTAGCGGCAGCGGCAGCGGCAGCGGCACCGGCAGCGGCACTGGCTCCGGCGTGGGTGCCTCCGGAACGTCGGGGGCCACGGGCTCGGGTTCCACCGGGTCGGGTGCCATGACCGGCACGCGTGGCCGGATGGGTACCGGCAGGTCCATGCCGTCGAGCGGTTCCTCGGGCGGCTCGACCGCTGCGACGGGGTCGACCGGCTCGGCGACGACCGGCTCCGGCGACGGGGGATACCCGGGGATCCGGTACGCCATCTGGGTGGTGGGCCGCGACGGTCGGGACATGCTGGTAAAGGACTGGACGGCTCGGGCCGGACGCGTCATGCACCCCCGAGGCGTCACCCCGTGGTCGGTCGGCCAGATCGAGTCGATCGAGATCCGCCTGGTGGACAGCGGAGCCACCGTGATGCGCGCCCAGGTGGGCTGAACGCGGGCGGGCAGCTCGCCAGGCGCACGGGCGACGCGCGCACGGACGGTCGTCCGCGGCATACCGGGGTGCCGTTTTCCGTGAGGGGCACTGCTGGTGTTATCGTTTCGTCCGCATCAAGGGGCTGTGGCGCAGTTGGTAGCGCGTCTCGTTCGCAATGAGAAGGCCAGGGGTTCGAATCCCCTCAGCTCCACCCCATCGGGACCCCGTCTGACCTGCACCAACGTGCTGGGTCGGGCGGGGTTTCTGCGTTGTCATTCCGACGCCGCCCCCTCACGTGTGCCCCCGGCGTGCCCCCGGTCGTTGAGACGGGCTAGTCCGGCCCGGTCGGCGGGGGTGCCGAGGTGGTGCAGGTAGAGGTTCGTCGTCGCGATCGACGCATGCCCCATCCACGCCTGGACAGTGCCCGGGTCGACGCCCCGAGCGAGCCAGAGGCACGCGGCGGTGTGCCTCAGGTCGTGGATGCGCCGGCCTTCGGCGAGGGTCGACCAGCGCAGAGTGCGCTTGAACGCCCCCGCGTGCAGGCGGTGCCCCGACGCGGTGACGAACAGGGGAGCGTCCGCCTCCCTGCCGGTGGACATGGCCCGGACGAGCGGCAGGACCCGGTCGGCCACCGGCACCCGTCGCGATCGTCCCGACTTGGTCGTCTTGGTGGCGACGCCCTCAGGCTCGGCCCGCTGGACGACCAGTGTCGGCATCGGCACCTCGACGAAGTCGCGCACCCTGACGGCCCGCAGCTCCGACCAGCGCAACCCGGTCCAACCGGCGATAAGGAGGATGTCCGCGAGGCGCTGGTCACGAGCGCTGGCGGTGTTGTGGATGCGCTCGAGGTCCTCCTCCCCGAACGGGTACATCTCCGTCCTGGGCTCGCTGGCCTTAGGGACCCTGGTCCTCAGCACTGGGTTGATGAGGATCAGGCGCTCCCGCACGGCCCAGGCGAAGAACGAGGACAGGGACGCGCGGAACCGGCGCACCGACGACTCGGCCAGGCCGTCACCGGTCAGGGTCACGAGGCTGCGGCTGACCTCGCGATCGGTGACCGCGTTGACGGACAAGGCTGCCAGCGACTGCGGGACCAGTCGGAGCAGCGCTGCGTCGGCGACGTAGGTCTTGGCCGAGACGGACTGGCGTCGTTCTTCGAGCCAGACGGGCAGCAGCGAGCGGACCGTCGCCCTCCCGGCTCGTGGGTCGACACCACCCGTGAGCGCGGCGCGCTCGCGAGTCAGCCATGCCTGGGCGTCCCGCTTGGTGTCGAAGGTGCGGCCCGCGACGTACTCGCGCCCCACCTTCATCACGGCCCGGAAGCGCCCGGACGGTTCCTTGCGGATGGTCATGACGCGGCTCTCTCGATCCACGCCGTGACGTCGGACAGCTGGTAGCGCGGGATGCTTGGCGACAGCCACGCGACGCGTGGCCCCATCCCTTGCTGCCTCCACCGGCACAACGTCGAGGGGGTCACGGAGAGGAGGTCTGCAACCTCGGCTGTGGTCAGGAGCCGAGGCAGCGTCGTGGAGCCGGCGGTCGGAGCGGTGACGTCCGCCATGCCCACACCTCCTCACGCGTCGTCCCTCGGCTCTGTGCCGAATGGTGGTGCCGCGTCTGGGATCCGCGACAGCACTCACGCTGCCCGCCCCCTGCAATCCAGTCCATGGGATGCAAGGCGCGCGAGGAAGTCTTGACCGGAGTTTTACGTTTGCCGACGTCGATTCCAACTTTGAAGGAGCGCGAATTGCGGCATGTGCGGATTGCTCAGCGGAGTGTGTCAGGTCCCGACGGCTTGGGCTGGGAACGACCTCCGGTGGCTCTCCGAGTGCACGTCCCGCACTGGTCAGGCTCGCTTCCGGACGAGCAGCGAGAAGAGTTGCAGCACAACGCGATTCATGGCCGAGGTCCCTGCATGGAAGACATGGGTTCCCATCAACTCAGCCGCTCAATGGCCAGCCGTCAGGCCTGTCCTCGACGGAGGAGTGGAGGTCCGGGCTGGTGGACGCGGACCCCTCCGCGTTATCAAGTCGTTATGGATCGTTCTCCGCGACGTGTTGCGCAACGCGTTGCGCACAGGTCCACTGTTCGCACGCTCGGACGAGCTGAGGCCCGGAACCGAGATGGGCCAGGTCAAGCACAACGAAGGAGTTGGGTCATGCCTAGAGGCGGAACTCGCTTGCTGGTGGGCGCTGTGGGGGTGAGCCTCGCAGTGACAGCCTGCTCATCAGGGGCCGTCTCCAGCGGTGGCGGTGGCGGTGGCGGCGATGGCAAGAACGTCACGCTCAACCTGGCCACCGTGAACAACGGTCAGATGAAGGACATGGAGAAGCTCAAGGGGGAGTACGAGAAGGCTCACCCCGGGACGAAGATCAACTTCCAGGTGATGGAGGAGGGCGACCTGCGCGCGGCCGTTACGGCTGACGTCGCGAGCAAGGCCGGCCAGTACGACATCGTCACCATCGGCGCCTATGAGACCCCGCAGTGGGGTGCGAACGGCTGGCTCGTGGACCTCACCCCGGATCTGCAGAAGGACTCCAGCTACGACATCGACGACATCCTCCCGCCGGTGCGCGACGTCAACTCGTACAACGGGAAGCTCTTCGCCGTACCGTTCTACGGCGAGTCCTCGATCCTCATGTACAACAAGGACTCTGCTGCAGCTGCCGGTGTGAAGCTTTCCGACAACCCGACGTGGCAGGAGGTCGCCGACGCCGCCAAGAAGATGAACTCCCCCAAGCAGGCGGGTATCTGCATGCGCGGCAAGCCCGGATGGGGCGACCTCTTCGGTCCCCTGACCACGGTGGTCCAGACCTTCGGCGGCAGCTGGTACGACAAGGACTGGAACGCCACGGTCAACACGCCGGAGTGGAAGCAGGCGGTCACGTTCTACAAGACTCTGCTTGACACCTCCGGTGAGAAGGACCCGGTGTCCTACTCCTTCAACGAGTGCCTGACGGCGCTCAAGGAAGGCAAGGCCGCCATGTGGGCCGACGCCTCCGTCGCCGCCTCGATGCTCGAGGCCGACGACTCCCCGGTAAAGGGCAAGATGGGCTACGCCCACATGCCGGTCGACAAGACCAAGGAGTCCGGCTGGTTGTGGAGCTGGAACCTCGCGATTCCGTCCTCGACAAAGAAGAAGGACGCCGCGATCGACTTCGTGAAGTGGGCGACGAGCAAGGACTACATCAAGCTCGTCGGCAACAAGATCGGCTGGTCCAACGTGCCGCCCGGTTCTCGCACCTCCACGTACGAGATCCCCGAGTACAAGAAGGCTGCTGCGGCCTACGCGCCCCTGACGCTGGACGTCATGAGTTCGGTGAATCCTAAGCAGCCGGGCGTGAACCCCCAGTCATGGGTCGGGATCCAGTACGTGTCCATCCCCGAGTACCAGGACGTCGGCAACCAGTGCGCCCAGCTGGTCGCGGACTACATCGCCAACCGCGGCACGGTGGATGACGCCTTGAGTAAGTGCCAGGCCATCGCCAAGAAGGCGGGCGAGGCGCACAAGTCGTAGCGCCGCACCTCCTTGAGGACGTCCGTTCTCCCACGCACGGCAAGGACGGACAAGGTGCCGGAGTCGTGACTCGCGCACGACTCCGGCACCCCACCATCGCGCTCCAACATCCATAGCTCTTCACAGGGACCGGAACTAGACCCATCGACAAGGGGTGCTATCTCGTGGCCGACACCGTCGTCGCCAAGGCCGCCACCGACAAGCGGCGGGTCAAGACCACCAGTAAGGAGGTGTGGACCGCGCGGTGGCTGTTGCTGCCGGCCGTCATCTTCCTGGTCCTGTTGACCCAAATCCCGTTCCTCGTGACCCTCAGTTACTCGGCGCTCAAGTGGAACTTGCTCTATCCCGCGGACCGCGGGTTCACCGGATTCAAGAATTATGCGTCGGCGCTGTCCTCGGGTGACCTGGGCCCGTCCATCGTCGCCACCGTCATGATCACCGCGTTGGCCGTGGTGTTCTCGCTGCTCTTCGGGATGATGTTCGCCCTCCTGCTGAACCGTTCCTTCCGCGGTCGAGCGGTGGCCCGCACGCTGATGATCACGCCGTTCCTGATCATGCCGGCCGCCTCTGCGCTGATCTGGAAGTACTCGATGTTCGACACGAACATCGGGATGCTGAACTGGCTGTCGCGGACCCTGCACCTGCCGGTGGTGTCGTGGAGCACCGAGCACCCGCTGCTGGCGGTCGTCATCGTGCTGACGTGGGAGTTCACGCCGTTCATGATGTTGATCCTGCTGGCCGGGCTCCAGGGCCAGGACACCGGGATCCTCGAGGCGGCGCAGGTCGACGGCGCCGGCCCATGGCGCATCTTCACCTGGATCACGTTGCCGCACCTGCGGATGTACGTGGAGATCGGCGTCCTGCTGGGCGCGGTCATCATCATCCAGGTCTTCGACCCGATCGCGATCCTGACCAAGGGCACCGGCGGCACCAAGACCCTCGCCTACCTGCTCTACGAGCGGGCCTTCATCGGCCTCGACGTCGGCCAGGCCGCGGCCTACGGGGTCATCACCGTGGTGCTCACGATCATCGTGGCCACGATCGCGCTCCGCACCCTGTTCAAGGTCTTCATGGCTGGAGGAAGCCGATGACACGCACCGTCCGAGGAGGCCTCGTCACCACACTCACGTGGGTACTGGTCCTGATCTTCTTCTTCCCCGTCTTCTGGATGATCATCAACGGCTTCAAGCCGGAGTCGGTCGCCTCGTCGATCAACCCGAAGGTGTTCTTCAGCCCGGTCACCACCGGCTACCAGCTCGCGATGGACCGCGGGATGAAGGGCTACCTGATCAACTCGATCACCGCGTCGGTGACCGCGACGATCATCGCCGTGGTGCTGGCCATCCCCGCCGCGTACGCGCTCAGCATCCGGCGGGTCAAGAACGTCGAGGGCGCCCTGTCGTTCTTCATCTCCACGCGCTTCATGCCGATGGCCGCGGTGGTCCTGCCGCTCTACATCATCCTCAAGAACCTCGGCCTGCTCGACAACATCTACATGCTCGCCGTCGTCTACGGCGCCGTGAACCTGCCCGTCACCGTGTGGATGATGCGCTCGTTCTTCCTCGAGGTGCCGTTCGAGATCGTCGAGGCCGCCCGCGTCGACGGAGCCGGGCTCTACCGCGAGATCGTGCGGATCGTCCTGCCCCTGGTGCTGCCCGGCGTGGCCGCGGCCGCGCTGATCAGCTTCATCTTCAGCTGGAACGAGTACTTCCTCGCCACCCTGCTGACGAGCAACGCAGCCCGGACCGCGCCGCCGTTCCTCGGCAGCTTCGTCGACGGACGCGGACAGTTCCTCGCGGTGCTCTCGGCCGCTGCGACGATCGCTGCCCTCCCCGTCATCCTGGCCGGGTGGGTCGCGCAGAAACAGCTGGTCCGCGGGTTGTCCATGGGCGCAATCAAGTAGGCCTGCGTCATGCCTCAACCACAACCCACATTGCGTGATGTCGCAGCTGCGATCGGCGTCAGCATCGCGACGGTGTCGAGGGTGGCGAACGACGGACCGGGCGTCGCTGCGAATACGCGACGACAGGTGCAAGCGGCAATTGACCGCCTCGGCTACACGCCAAACCCGGCAGCCCGCGCCCTGAGGGCGACGCACGGTCGCACCGGCTGAGCCCCCATCTTCCGCATCTCCTACTCGGCAAGGATCCACATGCCTGAACACCACCTCGCCCACCCGCGTGCGGCGACCGGGGCGACCCTGCTCCCCGTCGTGCCCGAATGGGTCGCCCAACCCACCTACGACCGGTCGCAGGTGACGGCCTCGATCGTCCACTTCGGCGTCGGCGGCTTCCACCGGTCCCACGAGGCCGTCTACCTCGACACCCTGATGAACCAGGGGCAGGCGCTCGACTGGGGCATCTGCGGGGTCGGCGTGCTGCCGCACGACCGGCGGGTCATCGACACCCTCGACGCCCAGCGCGGCCTCTACACGCTGATCGTCAAGCACCCGGACGGCAAGTGGTCGGCCCGGGTGGTGGGCTCGCTCGTGGAGGTGGTCTTCGCGCCCCTCGACCGTGGGTATGTCGTCGACCGGCTGGTCGACGAGCGCACCCGGATCGTGTCGATGACCATCACCGAGGGTGGCTACCTGGTGAACCAGGAGACCGGGGACTTCGACGCCGACGACCCCTCGATCCAGGCCGACCTCGAGCCGGGTGCGGTGCCGCAGACGGTCTTCGGGTACATCGTCGCCGCCCTCGCCCGGCGCCGCGCCGAGGGTCGCGAGCCGTTCACGGTGATGAGCTGCGACAACCTGCCCGACAACGGCGACGTCGCGAAGCGGATGATCTGTGCCTTCGCGCGGCTCAAGGACCCCGAGCTCGCCGACTGGATGGAGGCCAACGTGGCCTTCCCCAACAGCATGGTCGACCGGATCACCCCGGTCACGACGGAGCAGGACATCGAGCGGCTCACCGACCAGTTCGGCGTGACCGACCTGTGGCCGGTCGTGTGCGAGCCGTTCAGCCAGTGGGTGCTCGAGGACAACTTCACCCAGGGGCGCCCGCCGTTGGAGGACGCCGGCGTGCAGCTGGTCGAGGACGTCGTGCCCTACGAGCTGATGAAGCTGCGGCTGCTCAACGCCAGCCACCAGGCGATGTGCTACCTCGGCTACCTCGCCGGGTACCGGTACGCGCACGAGGTCTGCCAGGACCCGCTGTTCGTCCGCATGCTCGCGACCTTCATGGAGCAGGAGGCCAGCCCGACCCTCCAACCGGTGCCCGGTGTCGACCTCGCGGAGTACCGGCGCCAGCTGCTCGAACGGTTCGCCAACCCCGAGATCCGAGACCCCCTCACCCGGCTCTGTGCCGAGTCCAGCGACCGCATCCCCAAATGGCTCGTGCCCGTCATCCGCCACAACCTCGGCACCGGCGGCGCGGTCGACGTGTCCGCGCTGATCGTGGCCTCCTGGGCCCGGTACGCCGAGGGGAAGGACGAACAGGGCAACCCGATCGAGGTCGTGGACCGCCGCAAGGACGCCGTCGTCGCCCGCGCCGCCCAGCAGCTCGACGACCCGTGCGCGTTCCTGCGCGACCCGGACCTGTTCGGCGACCTCGCCGACCAGCCGCGGTTCACCGACGCCTACACCCGCGCGCTCGCCGACCTCCACGCACTCGGCGCCCGCGCGGCCACGCAGGCCACCCTCGACCACGAATCAAGAACCTCCGAACCGACCCTGACCCTGGGCGACGATGGATAGCGAGCGCACGCCACCAGCGCGGCGTGGGGAAGCCGACACTCTGCACCGCCCGGGCGTCGTCCCGGTGCATCTCTCGCCACGCCAGATCGCCCACGAGATCCAGGCGTTGCTCGCCGACCTCGGCCGCCGCATCATCGTCGGCTTCGCGGGTGCACCAGGATCAGGCAAGTCGACACTCGCAGCGCAGGTGTGCGCCGAGCTGGGCACCCAGGCAGTGCTTGTGCCACTCGACGGGTGGCACCTTTCCGCCGCAGTGACGAGGCAGTTGGGCATGGCTGATCGACGCGGAGCCCCGGAGACCTTCGACGCCGCGGGGTTTCTGGTCCTCCTTCGGCGCATCAGGACTCAAGGGGAGTTCGAGGGTGGCCCAACCATCTTTGCCCCCGAGTACCGTCGCGAGATCGAGGAACCTGTCGCAGGAGCCGTAGCCATCGGCCCCGAGGTTCCCATCATCGTCACGGAGGGGAACTACCTCCTTCTGGACCAACCCATCTGGCGTGAGGTGCGCTCCCTGTTGACGCTGACCTATTACGTCCAGCTCGACCCGAGCGAACGGCTACGACGTCTGGTCCGCCGTCATCAGGAGTACGGCAAGTCGTCGGCGGCCGCGGAGAGCTGGGTCCGCAGCAGTGATGAAGCGAACACGCGCCTGATCGAGGAGCATCGGCTGCCCCCCGACCGCGTCATCACTGCCATCTGAACGCCCGCCAGTACCCGGCATCGAGCCTCAGAGCGGCGGCGCACCATACCTAAGTTCATGCGGCACGTCGCGCTCAGGATCGGCGAGGCAGCCGCACGACTCGCGCGCAATAAACTTCGGCTGCATCCGCACCGTGCGCGCAGGCCGTTCGGGATCAACCAGTCGGCTGAGCAGGAGCTCCACCGACTGCGCACCGATCGAGGACGTCGGCTGCTCAACGGCTGTGAGGCGTGGATGAAAGCAGTCCGACCACTCGAAGTCGTCGAAGGCGGCGAGGGCCAGGTCACTCGGAATCGATATCTGCAACGCTCGAGCAGCTTTCATGAGCTCGATGGTCGCGTGGTTGTTGCCCGTGACGACCGCTGTCGGCCCGTTCGCAGCCGCGAGTCCTTCAGACAGTTCTCGAGCTAGGTCCTCGCCGTCGAACCCGAGGATCACCGATGCCGGCTCGTGGATGCCCATGCGACTGAGGCCCAGCTCGAAGCCCCTGAGCCGCTCATCGGTCGTCGTGAGGCCGGGTCTCGGGCTGATGAAGGAGATGCGGCTGTGGCCATGGTTCGCCAGGTGGGTGACCAGAGCGGCAGTGGACTCGACGTTCTCCACGCCGACCTGGTCGTGCTCCAGCGCCAAGATCCTGTCGATGAGCACCACCGGGACCCCGTTCCGCTTCGCGTATGCCAGGGCCGCTGTCGGCTCGGACGATGGTGCCAGGATCACTCCGCTCACCCCCCGTCTCAGCAGGTCGGTCATGGCGCGCACTTCATTCATGGGGTCGTCGTGGGTGTCCGCCAAGAGCAGCGAGTACCCCGCAAGGACAGCGTGCCGATCCATCGACTGCACGACGGTCCCGAAGTATGGATTGGACATCGCGGACATCGCGATGCCGATGGTCATGGCGTCGGGAACGGACCCGGTGTGGCCGGGGCCGACGTAGCCCAAGCGAGCCATCGCCTGCAGAACGGACTGTTCCGTGTGAGGAGCGACAGGTCTCGTCTTGTTGATGACATGCGAAACCGTCGTCTTCGAGACCCCAGCGACGGCGGCCACTGCGCCCATGGAAGGGGAGGTTGTACGCGGTCTTTGCATGGTTCATTTTACAGTTGCGCAACGGTTGCGGTGCGAGACAGCGACAAGTTCCCTCGACGTCACCAGCGGATCAGTTTCCGGCCAAGACCTCCTGGAACTGTGCGCAGTTGACGGACGGGACCGAGGCAGACGCGCCGCCTCTGCCTCACTGGAAATCCGGTGGAGCCTCGGCGGCTGGAATGGCTCGAACCGGATCCTGTTCGGAACATCGGCAGATCCGGACGTTCTAGCAGCCAAGGTTCGGACCTTTCGTGAGAACTTTCCTTACTGGCTCAAGGGCGGCTCCGCCGCCAGCGCGGGGCCCCGCGCTTCGGGCGCTTCGCGCCCTACGCGCACCCCGCGCACACGAAAGCAGCGCCTCGGTTCAGTTCCGAGACGCTGCTCTCAACTCAGGCGTAGATCACCTCCTACTGCGCTGGCGACAGCAGGGGCCGGCGCGTGCCTGGCTGCCGTAAGCCCCAGCCGTCACCTCAGTCGTGGCTCGAGCTCTCCGACCCGTGGGGTCGGGCTCCGTACCGGCATCGCAGCCGGTCACCGTGGCGTCGCGAGAGCTTTGGTCACTGCGCAGACCCGCGTGGTCGCGTGTGCCCCCGGCGTGCCCCCAGCACCCAAACCATGCCCCGAGATGCAGGTTGATCGGTACCAGTCGCAGCGCACCGGCAGACGTTGCAAAGACGGTCAATGCCTTCGCAATGAGAAGGCCCGGGGTTCGAATCCCCGCAGCTCCACCCCGAGAGAACCCCGTCTGGACCGCGCCGATGGCGCCGGGCAGGCGGGGTTCTTCGTCGTCCCGGCCCGAGATCCCCCCGGCACGCGGCGAGGTGAGCCCAAGAAATGTCGAAGGTGGCTCTGCCACGGTGGCGTCGAGCTGGCCCGGGGTCAGGTCGTCGGGCGTTGCGCGATCGAGGGCGAGCGTGATGGAAGAACGAGTGACGAGGTCCACCAGCGGGCGTGGACCCAGGCATACGGCCGCGGTGGCCCTGGGCCTCGCGGTGGTCGCCGCCGGGAGCGTCGCCGTCTCGCTGGCGATGGGTGTGGGCTCGGGGGACGCCCGCTCGAACCCTTCGACGTCGTCGGGTCAGCAGCAGAGCCGGGCCCTGGGTCACCCGACGGGGGCAGCAACGACCGGCGTGAAGCCCACGGGTTCGAGTGAGGCGCGTCGGCTGCACGCCCTGGACCCGACCCAGGTGGCCAGGTCGGTGGCCAGCGACGACGCGACGGCGAAGAAACCTGCGGCCGGAACCGCTGCCAAGGGGGTGTGGCACCTCGGCGAGGTCGGCACCTACCTGGTGGGCAAGGGCATCGCTCCGGGCACCTACGAGTCGGCCGGTGCCACGCAGGGCGAGTGCAGCTGGTCGCGACTGCGCGACCTCGACGGGAAGGCGACGGCGGTGATCCAGCGTGGTGCGGGTACGGGCAAGGCGGTCGTGACCATCAGGTCCTCGGACGCGTTCTTCGAGACCGCCCACTGCCAGAACTGGCACAAGGTCGCCTGAGCAACCCACGCTCAGGGCCCCGCGGACGTGACTAGGAGACCGGCTCCACGCCGAGCTCCGACAGGAGCTGGACGACGCGTCGGCGAATGTCGTCCCGGATCGGGCGGACCGCGTCGACGCCCTGCCCCGCAGGGTCCTCGAGGGTCCAGTCCTCGTACCGCTTGCCGGGGAAGATCGGGCACGTGTCGCCGCACCCCATGGTGATGACGACGTCGGATGCCTGGACCGCGTCGGTGGTGAGGATCTTGGGCTTCTCGGCCGAGATGTCGATGCCCTCCTCGAGCATCGCCTCGCGGACGGCGGGGTTGATGGACTCGGCTGGTGCCGACCCTGCTGAGCGGACCTCGACAGCGCCGGCGGACAGGCGGTGCGTGTAGGCCGCGGCCATCTGGGAGCGTCCGGCGTTGTGGACGCAGACGTACAGGACGGACGGCCGGGGGCCGGTCTCGAGGGTCATCGCTGGTGCCTCTCGGTCGGTGCGGGATGGGGCAGGACGACGTCGTCGGTCCGCTCGCCGGCGTCGGGGTAGAGGGCCAGGACCAGCCCGGACCCGACGACGAGGCCGACGAGCTGCGCGAGCACGAACCCCGGCGCCGAGGAGGGCGCGATCCCCGCGAACGTGTCGGAGAACATCCGCCCCACCGTCACGGCGGGGTTCGCGAACGAGGTCGAGCTGGTGAACCAGTAGGCGGCCCCGATGTAGGCGCCGACCGCGGGAGCCGCGAGGGCGCCGCGCCCGGTGCGGGCCAGGGCGAAGACGAGGGTGACCAGGACGGCCGTGGCCACGACCTCGCCGAGCAGGTGCCCGGGCGTGGCGCGGTCCTTGGTCGAGAGGGAGGTACCCACGTCGAACATCGCGTTGGCGAGCACCGCACCCACCACCGCTCCACCGACCTGGGCGACGACGTATGCCGCGAGGTGGGTGGCGCCCAGCCCGTGCCCTTGCCGCCGCCCCAGGAACCAGTCCGCGAGGGATACGACGGGGTTGAAGTGTGCGCCGGACACCGGGCCGAACACCAAGATGAGGACGGTCAGGCCGAGCACCGTCGCGGTGCTGTTCTCCAGCAGCTGCAGGCCGACGTCGTCCGGTGAGAGCTGTTGGGCGGCGATGCCCGAGCCGACCACGATGGCCACGAGCAGGGCGGTGCCCACGAACTCGGCGAGGAGTCGACGAGCCAGTGGCGCTGGCCCCGCGACGGGGGGCTCGTCCATCAGCACTCCTCGGGTCCATGGGCGTCGGCGAGGTGAACGTTGACCCATTGATTTACATTTGTCAATGCGTGGTGGAGGATCGGTCCATGCCCTCCTCGACCCGCGCCCGGCTGCCCGTGGCCGACGACCCGGCCACGTGCTGCGCACCGATGACCGCCGGGGTGCTCGACGTCGCGGACGCGGAGGAGCTCGCCCACCGGTTCAAGGCCCTGGGTGACCCGACGAGGGTCCGTCTCGTCTCCCTCATCGCTGCGGCACCGGGGGCGGAGGCGTGCATCTGCGACCTGACCGAGCCCGTCGGCCTCTCCCAGCCCACCGTCTCGCACCACATGAAGATCCTCGCCGATGCCGGGCTGGTGCGACGCGAACAACGTGGACGCTGGGCCTACTTCACGGTCCAGCGCGAGGCGCTCGATGCCCTCGCCCGGACCCTGGGCGAGCCCGGCACGGCTGCTCCGCGTCGCTCCGGCGGGGGTCTTACGACCTAGGTCCAATTGCTGCTGTCCGCTGCAGGGCATCAGGGTGGGCGCACCACACGGACGCACCCCCTGACACCTGGAGACACACATGGCACGCATCACCAACGCCCTGCGGGTGGGGGTCGTCGTGGCCGCGCTCGTCGGCTCGGCCCTCGCCGCGACCCAACCCGCCCAGGCGGCCTCGAGCAAGGGCTGCACCGACGGCGGCTTCCGCCTCGTGAACCGGGCCACCGGGGCCACGGTCGCTGCAGCGGGGACGGACCGGGTGCGCGCGACGATCCCCGCGGCCCAGCTGGGGACGGCGTTCGCCGTCCGGGGTCGCTACGCGCAGTTCGACGTCCGGTCCTCGGACTTCGCAGTCTTCAACCAGGCGTTCACGGGCGCCGCCAACGAGCTCGACATCACCGGCGGCCGGTTCACGCCGGTCTTCGCCAGCAAGGTCCCGAACCACCGCGGGCTCGTTCTCAGCAGCGCCATCACCGTCCAGCTCGACGGGGAGAACCTCTCCCTGCAGCGCACCGGCACCGGCCTGTCCATGACGCTCAGCGCCAAGGACTGCGCCCAGGGCGGGATCTTCCAGATGGAACCCCAGCGCTCGGACGGCACGACCACCCGCATCACGCACACGCTGGCCACCTCCACGACCGCCGGCCTCACGCCCTTCTACTACGACAACCCGAACTTCCGCGCCAAGGCCGGACAGTTCCTCGGGTCGGGCTGCACGAGCGTGCAGACGGGCCCGCCCGGACAGTTCTGCGTGCAGGTGACCCCGCGCGTCAACATCTCCAACGACGTCTCGCCGCAGTTCGTGGTGCGTGACAGCGCGCAGGTGGCGACCCGCGTGCCGCAGCCCACCTGCAACACGGCCACCGCGGTGACGCCGAGCGTCCGACACTGCGGAGGGGTCTCGGTCTGGGACGTCGCCAGCGGGGGACGGATGGGCTTCGTCACCGGTGCGGACTCGACCGAGGTCGCCAACCCGCCCACCACCTGCACGAGCAACTGCCAGGCGCAGAACCAGGTACGAGGACGTCTGGCCAACCTCGGTCACCCCTTCCCGGTGCCGGCGGGCAGCCGGCTGACCCCCCGGGTCGGCTGACCGCAGGCCCCGGACCGCCCCGGCAACCCCCAGCCGGCGCGCGACGACCCCCTCCCGGCAGCCGGGAGGGGGTCGTCTGGTGCGCGGCTCGGTGCCTACCGCGCCATGGCGTCGGTGCCGTCGGACAGCAACGACGAGATGAGGCCGAACACGTTGCCGTCAGGGTCGAGGAGGTACCCGACCCGGCCGACGCCCTGCATGTCCTCGGGGGCGACGGCCTCGGACGCCCCGAGCTCCAGCCCCTTCGCGAACACCTCGTCCACGCTGCCCTCGATGCCGATGACGAAGTTCGCGCCGTTGACCGGAGCGCCCCGCTCGGGCGCCGGACCCCGTCGCTGGGTGAGGCCACCGTTGATGCCCCGGCCGGGCGCATCCATGGTGATCGCACCCTCGCCGCTCTCGATGGACCAGTACGGCATGTCACCGAACTGGGTGAACGACCACCCGAGCAGCTGGCCGTAGAAGTCGATGAGCCGCTGCGGCTCGGATGCGTGGATCTCGAAGTGGACGACGAGGTTGGCCACGGTGTCCTCCTTGGCTGGGTCCGTGCTGGCCACGGGCCGGGTGTGCCCCACGCTATGCCGCGACGGTGCGTGCCCACCAGCACGAACGGTGCCTCAGCAACCTCACAGCCAGCGTCCGGCAACCTCGCAGGTGTGGGGCGCAGAGTGTGGCTGCTCTGGTGGAGCGAGTGATGTGGAACGAGGTGGTGGTCGTGCCGTTGCTGGGCTGGCCGTTGATGGTCACGCTGGGTTCTTTGTTCGTCCTCGTCGTCGCCGCCACGGTGGTGGGATGGTCGCGGGTGCGCGGGCCCCGCGCGGTGCGGGTGCTCCAGCGGGCGGCGCTGGTCGGGTCTTCGCAGGCCCTGGTCGTGCTGCTCCTCGCGGCCGGTGCCAACAACTACGGCTACTTCTACGGCTCGTGGTCCGACCTGTTCGGTGGCTCGTCCCAGGCCGCGGTGGCCCTGCCGCCGACCCACGGCGGCCCCGGCCCGAGGCAGGGTCACGTCGGTGCTGCAGGAGCGTTGCCCGCGGTGAAGAGCGGACCCACCTCCTGGTCCACGCCGACGGAGTGGGCCACGCGAGGTCGCGTCGACACGGTGACGGTTCGGGGTGCGCGCAGCGACCTGTCGGAGCAGGCCCTCGTCTACCTGCCGCCCGCGTACTTCCAGCCGGCCTCGGCGCACCGGACCTTTCCCGCCGTCGAGGTGATGACCGGCTATCCGGGGGTTGTCGCGAATCTGGTTCAGCGACAGCACTATCCAGACACCCTCCTCACGGAGATGGGGCAGCGCAGGGCCGGGCCGATGGTGCTGGTGATGCTCAGGCCGACGGTCGCGCCACCGCGCGACACCGAGTGCACCGACGTCCCCGCCGGCCCGCAGGCCCTGACGTACCTCGCCGAGGACGTCCCGTCCGCGGTCGAGTCGGCCTACCGGGTGCGCCCGACCGGGTGGGGCGCGATGGGGGACTCGACCGGAGGGTACTGCGCGGTGAAGCTCGCGATGGCCCACTCCGACGTCTTCTCCACGGCGGTCTCCCTGTCGGGGTACTACCACACGCTGCGGGACACGACCACGGGCGACCTGTGGGGTGGTTCGTCGGTGCTGCGCGACCTCAACAGCCCGGAGTGGTTGCTGGCGCACCAACCGGCACCGCCGGTCTCCGTGCTGGCCACGATCGGCACTGCGGAGAAGGGCCACACCGGGATCTCGGACACCCGCCACTTCCTGTCGCTGGTCCGGTCACCGATGAGCGTCACCTCGGTCGTCATCCCCGGTGGTGGCCACAACTTCCACTCGTGGTCGACGGTGATGGGCCCGGCGTTCGACTGGCTGTCGAAGCGGCTCCACGCCGCCTGAGTCAGGGCGCTCCCGAGGGCGTGGCCTCGAGGAGGGTCCTGGCGATGAGCGCGTGGCCGGCGGAGTTGGGGTGGTCGCCGTCGTCGGCGAGCAGAGGAGTGGGGTCCTTGCCGCCGTCACCGTTGAACGGACGGTAGAGGTCGACGCAGGTGGCCCCGATCCCTTGCGCTGCATCGCAGATCTGTGTGTTCGCTGCTGCAGTCACGTCGTCGCTCCACTGCGCGAACCCCGCGCCGTAGTCGCCATCGGCCACGTCGCCGTCCTCGAAGACGTTCCAGTACGTCGTCACGAGGATGCGTGCCGTGTCCGGTGCGAGCGTCCGCACGTGCCGGAGGGCGACGGCCAGCGGGTCGGCGAGGCCGGCCACCCCGTCGCGCACGCACGCGTCGTCGCAGGCGTCGTCCCGCCACCGGTCCACCAGGGGCACGAGGTCGTTGGCGCCGATCGTGACCACGACGACCGAGGCGGCGCGCAGGGCGTCCTGGTCGGCTCCGGTGCCCAGCTGGCTCGTCAACCCGGGCACGGTCAGTCCGGAGTGGCCGAGGTTGACGACGCGTTCGCTGGAGGCGTGGTCGCGGGAGGCGAGGGCCGCGGCATACCGGACGATGAAGGGCTGGCAGTCGCACGCGGTGCCGGACATGACGGAGTCTCCGAGGCCGACCACGACCAGTGGCCCGCGCCCGGTGACGGAGGTCGTCGGCGGCGTCGCGGGCGTCGTCGTCGAGGACGTACCGGCCGTGCCGGAGGCGACCGGGCTGCGGGTGTGGGCCGAGGCGGCGGGCGTGCAGGCGGACAGCACGACGACCAACGCCGTCAGCACCGCCGCCACCACCGCCCTGCGGGCGGCCTGCGACCTCGAGGGTCCCGCGAGGAACGGCACCCTGACGACCCTCGACACCCTTCGAGCCTGCTCTCCGTCGGCGGCGCAGGCAACTTGGCGCGGGCGACGGCTCAGGGTCCGCTCAGGGCGGCGCTGGGACCGTGGGGTCATGACGACGCTCGCACCAGCACGACAGCGCACGATGCTCAACAAGGTCCCCGAGGTGACCGTGTACTTCTGGATCATCAAGATCCTGTGCACCACCGTGGGGGAGAGCTTCGCCGACTACGTGAACGAGACCCTCGGCTTCGGGCTGACGAACACCACCGTGGTGTTCTCGGTCGCGCTCGTGGCGGTCCTGGTGGCCCAGTTCCGGCTGCGGCAGTACGTCCCGGCCGTCTACTGGCTGGCGGTGGTGCTCATCAGCGTGGTCGGCACGCTCCTCACCGACAACCTCACCGACGGTGTCGGCGTGCTGCTCTGGGTGAGCACGGCGGTGTTCACCGTGGCCCTCGCCGCCGTGTTCGCGGTCTGGTACGCCCGGGAGCGCACCCTCTCCATCCACTCGATCGTCACCACGCCGCGTGAGGCGTTCTACTGGCTCACGGTCCTCGTGACCTTCGCGCTCGGCACGGCCGCAGGCGACTGGACGCTGGAGCTGACCGGCTGGTCGGCCGGCGCCTCGGTCCTGCTGCCGCTCGGGCTGATCGCCGCGGTGCTCACCGCCTGGAAGCTCGGCGCCGGACCGGTGCTGTGCTTCTGGCTTGCCTACATCCTCACCCGCCCCCTCGGCGCCAACATCGGCGACTTCCTCGCCTCGGCGCGCGACGAGGGTGGAGCGGGCCTGGGGACGCTGGGGACCAGCGTCCTGTTCCTCGGCACCATCCTCGCCGTGGTGGTCTACCTCAGCGTGACCCACAAGGACCGCACGGAGCGGGCGAACCTCCGTGCCGAGCAGGCGACTCCGGTGGAGGACCGACAGGTCTGACGTCGGCACCGGGCCGGCTCGAGGATCGGCGGCCCGACGAAGAGTGAGGCAGACGTGGTGCAGCGCAGGACGAGGGTGTTGGTGGTCACCGACAGTGCCACCCCCTCGCCTGCGCTGCTCCATGCGGTGGCGGCGCGGGTCCGGGACGAGGACGTGCAGTTCCGGCTCGTGGTGCTGAACCCGGCACGGGCCGAGCTGCACCTCCTGCACCCCGAGCGCCGGGACCTGGCGTTCGAGGCCGAGTGCATCCTGCTCGAGACGCTGCCGGACCTCGAGGCCGCAGCGGGCCGGCGGGTGATCGGTTCGGTCTCCATCCGGCACGACCCCGTGGAAGCTGTGGAGGAGACCGTCCTCAGCGAGCCGGTCGACGAGATCCTGCTGGCCCTGCCGACCACGCGCACCAGGTCCTGGGGTCACCACGACGTCGTCCGTCGCGTCGCGAGGTTCGGGGTCCCGGTGACCACCCTCGGCTGACCGACGTTCAGCTCGGTCGGGCTGCCGTCCGGCTCAGGGGGAGGGGAGTCGGTGCCTGGCGGTCGAGACCGCCAGGCACCGACGACCAGCCGACAGCGCAGGGGTCGCTGATTTCGGACTGGTCCGTCCTCGCCCACGAACCACCCGCCGGCAGGGGGGTCGACGGGGGCGTGCTGGGCGAGGTCGTGGGGGTGGCCGGTCGCGAGTCGACCGCACCCGCCAGCACGTATGCGGCGGTGTTGCGTTCGCTGACCTGCGACCAGTCCAGGGGTGGTGGGACGTGGTGGTTGTGTCGCACCATGCGCTGCCGCAGCAGGTCGTCGGTGCACAGGCGGGCGAGGTGCTCCGCGAGCTCCCGGTCATCGCCGGCCAGCAGGCCCTCGACGCCGTGGGTGACGAACTCGGTGACACCGGTGCCGTGCCGGGCGACGACCGCCAACCCTGCGGCACGCGCCTCCAGCGCCGCGAGGCCGAAGGACTCCAGGGTCGCGGGAGCGACGTACACGTCCGCGCGACGGTAGACGTCGCGCAGCTGTCGGTGCGACAGGTCGCCGGGGGCGTGCACCCAGTCCGCCATGCCCAGGCGCCTGATCCGTCGTCGCACCCGCCCCAGGAGCGGTCCGTCGCCGACGAGGAGGGCGGTGACCGCGGTGCCCGCGGGGACGAGCCCTTGCATGCGGTGCAGCGCCGCCACGAGCTCCAGGGGTCGCTTGCGGTGGCTCATCCGCATCACCGAGACGAGGGTGACGTGGCGGGAGACCCGGGCCGGGAGCGCCGGGGTCCAGTAGGCCGTGTCGACGGCGTTCGGGATGACGAGCACGTCGCGGCCGACCATGGCCCGGCGGACCGGGCCCGCGGCCACGTCGCTCACGGCCGCCCACTGGATCGGCAGGTCTGGCCACCCCCGGACGGCAGCGCACGCCCTGAACAACGGCCAGGCGCTGCCCCAGACGGAGTGGACGGTCGCCACGGCGGCGACGTCCGCCTTGGCCGCCGACTCGACCGAGCGGAGGGTCAAGGGGGAGTAGGCAGAGACGTGACCGTGGACGACGTCGGTGCAGGCGAGGAGGGTGGCGAACGCGCGGGGGTCGCGGCACACCTCGACGGGTCCACCGACATCGGCAGGGCCCGGGGTCCGGGTGAGCACCGTGACCTCGTGCCCGGCCGCGGCCTGGCTCTCGGCCAGGGCCCGGACGAGCACCTCGATGCCGCCGACGGTGGGCCCGTAGGTGTCGGTCGCGTGCAGGATCCTCACGCGGCCGCCGTCCCGGACCGGGGCCGCAGGGCCAACCAGCAGCCCAGCCACACGCCGCCCACGGGGATCTCCAGGAGGAAGGTGAAGGCGCGGTAGAGCAGGACCCCCGCGGCGACCCCGAGCGGGTCGGCACCGAACCCGATGAGCGCGGCTGCGGTCCCCACCTCGGCGAACCCCGCGCCGCCGGGCGTCAGGGGGATGAGGCTGAGGACGCGGTCCGTGGCCAGGGCGGCGATGACGGCATACACGGGCAGGTCGATGCCGACCGCGTGCAGGCAGCACCACAGCAGCGCGCCCTGGAGCGCGACATATGCGGCCATCCCCGTGGTGAGCTGCGGCCAGCGGGCGCTGACGATCCCGCGGACGCGGTCACGCGACTCCAGCAGCTCGACCTGGACCCGCGCCGCGGAGACGCCGTCACCACGGCGGAACCGGCGAGCAGCCGCCGCCACCAGGCGGGCCGCGCCGGTGGCGAGCCGGTCGCTGGTGAGCAGGGCCGCACCGACCGCGACGAGCGCGGCGATCAGGGCCGCACCCACGATCGCCCACGTCTGCAACGCCCGGCCGGGCAGCGCGCCCGCCGCGGTCATCATGACGACGGCGACGAGGGGGAGGGCGAGCTTGGCCAGCACGTCCCAGACGTTGGTGACCATGACGAAGGTGGCGTAGGCGCTGCGGTGGAACCGCCAGGCGCGCACCATCGTGAAGTTGAGGGCCACACCGAGCGCGCCGCCGAACGGGATGACGTTGGACACCGCGCTGCCGGTGAGGCTCAGGGTCAGGGCGCGCCGTCGGCTCAGCCCCGGCAGGGCGGCGGTGAGGACGAAGGAGTGGGCGAGGAGCCCGCAGGCCCAGAGCAGGGCGAGCCCGACGGCGACGCGGGCCGAGATGTCGCCGATGGTCGAGCCGATCTGCCCCCAGCCGACCCCGGCGACCTTCGGCAGGGCCCACCACAGGACGGTGAGGGCGAGCGACATGGCGGCGATGGCACGCAGGGGCACGGAGGCGCGGTCCGCGACCACGCGCGCGGCGTTCCTGTCCATGACTGCCCCTCGATGCCGACCTCGGTCCACGTCACCACACTGTGGCCCGGCGGTCCTGAACGGTTCCTGAGAGAGTTTCCTCAGGAATCGTTCAGGCGGCCAGCGGGACAGTGGTGTGATCCTGACCGCTGGCCGGTGACCTTACCGGCGACCAGAGAGTGAGCGCGTGAACCTGTGAGCCGTCGACCCGTTGCCGCACCCCGGCTCGCCGTGCCCGGCGCGCTGGTGGTGACCTCGTCGCGCACCCCGGCCCTCGCCGGAGCCGGTGTCGCTGCCGCGGCCCTGGCCGGGTTCGCCGGCCTCGTCGACGGGGTGACGGAGAACGCCGACCTCACGTCGTACGACCCCGGCATCGCGTCCTCCGTGGCCGACCTGAGAGTGCCCGGCCTCACCTTCGCCGCGGAGGTCGTCAGCACCGTGGGCAGCGAGGTGGCCATCGGCCTGCTGACCGTGGTGACCCTGGCCCTGCTGTGGTTCGTCTGGCGGGAACGCGCCCGGGCGGTCCTGTTCGGTGCGACCATGGCGGCCGCGGGGGTCCTGACGCTCGGCGTCAAGCACCTGTTGGGGCGGCACCGCCCGCCGGCCGCGTTCGTCGTGGGGCCGGTCGACACCGGGTACTCGTTCCCCTCCGGCCACACGTTGTTCTCGACCGTGTTCATCGGGCTCGTGGTGATGCTGGTCCTCTGGCCGCGGGCCCACCGGCGTGGCCGGGTGGCGGCCGTGGCCGCGTGGGCGCTCGCCAGCGCCGCGATCGGGGCGAGCCGGGTCTACCTCGGCTACCACTGGACCACCGACGTCATCGCGGGTTGGGTGTTGGCTGTCGGAGTCCTCGGCCTCGCCCTCACCGTGGGGTCGGCCCGGCAGCAGCAGCACGACGTGAGGGGTTCAGCCCATGCGGGTCCTGCTCGTTGAGGACGAGAAAGCCCTGGCGGAGACCCTGCGCCGCGGCCTGACGAACGAGGGGTTCGTCGTCGACGTCGCCCACGACGGCATCACCGGTCAGTGGCTCGCGACGGAGAACCCCTACGACGTCATGGTGCTGGACATCATGCTGCCCGGTCGCAACGGCTACGACGTGCTGAAGAACATCCGCGAGCTGAAGATCTGGACGCCCGCGATGATGCTCACCGCCAAGGACGGCGACTACGACCAGACCGACGCGTTCGACCTCGGGGCCGACGACTACCTCACGAAGCCGTTCAGCTTCCTCGTGCTGGTCGCGCGGCTGCGCGCCCTGGTGCGTCGCGGTGCCCCTGTCCGCCCGGTCGAGCTGGCGGTCGGCGATCTGCAGCTCGACCCGAACAAGCGCACCGTCAGCCGCAACGGGCACTCGATCGCCTTGACTGCCAAGGAGTTCGCGGTCCTGCAGTTCATGATGCGCCACCCCGAGGTGGTCCTGTCCAAGGCGGAGATCCTCGACAACGTCTGGGACCAGGCCTTCGACGGCAGCGACAACATCGTCGAGGTCTACGTCGGTTACCTGCGCCGCAAGATCGACGTCGCCTTCGGTGTCACGTCCCTGGAGACGGTGCGGGGGATGGGCTACCGGCTCATGGCGGTGTCTGGCGGAACGCCCCAGTGACCGGTTCGGTCGCCTCCGCGGTGACCGGCGCCGGCACCACGGGGATACGAGCCTCGAACCGGCACTGACCGTCCGGGGTCTCGGTCGCCCGCACCACACCGCCGTGCGCCTCGACGATCGTCCGGACGATGGCCAGCCCCAGCCCGCTCCCGCCGCTGTCGCGCTCGCGCGACTCCTCGAGGCGGGCGAACCGGTCGAAGACCGCCTCCCGCTGCTCCAGCGGGACCGGCGGACCGTCGTTGTCGATGGTCATCACCACGTCGTCCCCCTGCGGCTGCACGCCGAGGAACACGCCGCCCTGGGTGTGGGCGGCCGCGTTGTCGACGAGGTTGCGCAGCGCCTGGCCCAGCTTGAGGCGGTCGCCCACGACGCGGGACGCGGTGATCGAGGCAGTCACCGGGACCTCGCCGGTGGCGCGCAGCCGGCGGACCTCGCCCTCGAGCAGGTCGTCGACGTCCACCTCCTGCAGGGTCAGCGGGAGGCCGTCGTCGGCCTTGGCCAGGGTCAGCAGGTCCTCCACGAGGTGCTGCATCCGCAGGACCTCGCCGTGGATGACGGCGTCCCGGTCGGGGTCCGAGCGCGACACCTCGATCGCCGCGCGGATGGTGGCCAGGGGGCTGCGCAGCTCGTGGGAGGCGTCGGAGATGAACCTGCGCGTGGTCGCGTCCGCCTGCTCCAACCGCGCCAGCATGAGGTTCATGGTCTGGGCGAGCCGGGCGATCTCGTCGCCGGTCGGCGGCACGGTGATGTGACCCCGCCCGCGCACCCTGGTGATGCGGGCGACCTCGCTGCGGATGCGCTCGACCGGCATCAGGGCCTGCTTGACGATCCGGCTGATCAGCATGAGCAGGAGGACCAGCACCGCGAGCGCGCCCAGCGCGAGCAGCAGCGTGGCGGTGCGGACCGTGTTGGCCTCCACGTCGAGCGGGTTGGCCACCACGACCACGTATGCCGCCCCCGACGGGTCGGCGACGCCCTGCGCGACCACGGCGTGGGGTTCGCCCACCTCACCGGGAATCGTCGCCTCCTGGGCCACGTCGACCGATCCCGGAGCGGGGCGCAGGGCGGTGAGCGGGGACCGCGCCAGGGCCGACTCGGACGACGCGACGACCCGCTGCTGGCTGTCGATGACCTGCAGGAGCGAACCCTGGCTGGTCACGTCGAGGAGGGCGAGGTCGGCCGACCGTTCGCCGCCGGCGATCGTGGCGCTGATCTCGGTGGCACGGCTGCGGGCCGCCTCCTGGGCGGCGCTGTAGAGGATGCGGTCGAGGGCCGTGGCGAAGGCCACGACGCCGAGGACGATGACGATCGTCGCTGCGGCCGCGGAGACCACCAGGACACGGCGCTGCAGTGACCAAGCGTTCCAACGTCTCACGCGAAGCCCCGTCGGTCTGGATGTGGGCAGGCAGGCTAGCAGCGACGTCCTGAAGTGACCCTGAGCCTCGGACGGGAAGGGATTTCCCAATCACGCCTCACGCTTCGAGCGCCGGCGGTAAATTCAATCACCTCCTGTCCGCACCGTCGTAGGAGGCGCGAGCACTGTGTCGACACTGGTTCCCCCGAGGGTCCTGGGTGCTCGACGTGCGCCGACGGTGGCGGCCGGATGAGGGGCCCGAGCGGGCAGCCGATCGCCCTGATCGCCGATGACGACGAGGACATCCGCGGAGTGCTGTCCCTGGCCGTCGGCGCGGCCGGGCTCCAGTCGGTCCTGGCCGAGGACGGCCGGCAGGCGGTCCAGCTGCTCGAGGACCTGCACCCCGACCTCATCCTGCTCGACGTCCAGATGCCCGGGTTGAGCGGCATCGAGGTCTGCTGGTGGATCCGGCGCCAGCGCCACCTCGCCCACGTGCCCGTCGTGCTCGTCAGCGCCCGCACGTCGCCCTTCGAGATCGACGCCGGGCTGCTCGCCGGCGCGAACCACTACGTCACGAAGCCGTTCACCCAGGCCCAGATCCTCGGGGTCATCGCCAAGTTCCGGACGAGCCGCCCAGCGACGACGCCGGCCCTGCGCGCCCCGACCGCCGTCGTCATACCGGACCTCGGTCTGGCCCGCTGAGCGGACGGCGCGGCCCGGCACCTGTTGGTGCCGCCGCGGGATCAGCCATCCCCCCGGATGCTGACCCCGCGTCGGCGGCAGGCCCAGTGTGGGCCGCCGTCGGTCCCCGGGGGAAGCGTCTTGGCAGATGTCGGGGCACAAGTTGACCCACTTGTGACCCGGGGACCGGAGGGGTCGATCGTCCGGTTGCGTTGTCCCGGGCTCTTCCGTCGGGCGTGGAGTCGAATACATCGCGCGTGATGTATATTCTGTCCCGGCCGGAAGGAGCGCTCGTGACCACCCCCACCAATCTTCGGCTCGACGACCAGCTGTGCTTCGCCCTGTATGCGGCGACCAACCAGATCACCCGTGCCTACCGTCCGCTGCTCGAGCGCATCGGTCTCACCTACCCGCAGTACCTCGTGATGATGGTGCTGTGGGAGTCCGACCACCGCCCGATCAGCGACATCGCCGGCAGGTTGCAGCTGTCGACCCACGCCCTCAGCCCGCTGCTGCGCCGACTCGAGAGCGCCGGCTTCGTGGAGCGCCAGGTCGACGGTGCCGATGCCCGGGTCACGATCGTGTCGCTGACCCCCGAGGGTCGCGCGCTCGAGCAGGGGGCCTCGCTGGCGCAGTACGACGTGGTGGACCAGACCCGCCTGTGCAGTGAGGACCTGGGCGAGCTGCGCGACGCGCTGCGCGCCCTCGTCGTCGACCTCGTGGCGGAGGCGTCATGAGCCCGAACCGTTCGAGAGTTCCCGAGGACAGGCGGCAACCGAGCAGCCCGAACTCGGACCATTCGATGTCGTGGGGCAGCAGGCAGTCCGAGAGCGAGGTCGAGTCGAGGTCCGATGCGCGGTCGCGTGCTGCCGACTGGAGCGTCCACTGTCCGTCGTGCGGCAGCGAGAAGACGACCGTCGTGCAGTCGGCCGACCGCGGGCCGGGCAGCTCGATCCGGCGCGACAACCCCGGGTACAAGTGCTTCGCCTGCGGCGCGGGGTGGACCGTGACCGTCGGCGACGACCGCGACCCGGGCGACCGTTCCGGCTGACCCGTCGGCTGCCCCCGGCTGCCCCCGGCTGCCCCCGGCTGCCTCCGGCTGCCCCCGGCTGCCGCCAGCTGCCTCCTGGATGACCTGCACCACTGACCACCCGCCCCGATCGTCCACGGCCCGGACGGCCCACCTGAACCCCGGTGGTCTCCGAAGTCCTGTGTGACAATTCTCCGGGGTGGCGAAAAGCCGTGATGAGGGACAAAGGGGGGCGCGTTGGAGAGCCAGGACGTCCGTGTCCTCGTCGCGGAGGACGATGAGGACATCCGCATCCTCATCGAGCGCGTCTTCTCCTACGTCGGGGTCCGGGTCACCACCGTCGGCAACGGGGCCGCGGCTCTGGCGGCCGTGTCGGACGTCGACCCGCACTGCCTGGTCCTGGACCTGCGCATGCCCGACGTCGACGGCATGGAGGTCCTGACCACCATGCGTCACACGGGCGCCACGGTGCCGGCGGTCATGCTCACTGCCTCGGTCGAGACCGAGATCGAGGTGGAGGCGCTCGAGGTGGGGGCCTTCGCCGTGGTGCGCAAGCCGTTCCAGACCCGTGCCCTGCTCACCGTCGTGGCACGGGCGATCCGTTCGGTGTCACCGGACCTTCCGTTCCCCGAGCGGTTCGCGGAGGCGACCCGGCTCTGAGGCCTGGGGGCTATCCCTCGTCCCTGACGTCCTCGACGTCCTTGTGGGCGCCCTCGCCGTGGTCGGCGGTGCCGTCGTCCGCATGCACCCCGAGGAGGTGCTCGAGCCTGGTCAGCGACGCAAGGCTGTCGCTGAGGTCGCGCACGACGTCCTCCGGCCGACCCGCCTCACCGCGGGCTGCCTCCCTGGCCAGCTCGAGGTAGCCGCGCAGGGCGGCCAGCGTGTTCCGCACGCGGTGGTCCACGGGCTCACCCACCCTGGCCGGTCCCTGCCTGGGCGACGCCGGCGACGACGGTCGGCACCCAGCGGTAGCCGATCCGGGTCTCCGTGCGCACGAACCGCGGTTCCTTGGAGTCGTCGCCGAGCTTGGCCCGCAACGAGCGCAGGTGGGCCCGCAGGGTCTGCACCGTCTCCTCACCGTGGCCGGCGCCCCAGATGCGGGCGATCAGCCACTGGTGCGTCAGCAGCTTGCCCGGCTGCGCCACGAACAGCTCGAGCAAGCGCCACTCGGTCGGGGTGAGCCGCAGGGCGACGCCGTCGAGCTCCACGGTCTTCATGGCCAGGTCCACGTCGAGGCCGTCCGTGCTGAGGGTGGCCGAGTCCGGGGTGGCGCCCGACCGCCGGAGCAGCGCCCGCACGCGGGCGCGGAGCTCGCCCAGGCTGAACGGCTTCTCGAGGTAGTCGTCAGCGCCCTCGTCGAGAGCCGCGATCTTGCGCTCCTCCTCCCCGTCGCCGGAGAGGATCAGGACCGGGACCGAACTCCACGAGCGGATCCGGCGCAGCACCTCGATCCCGTCGATGTCCGGGAGGTTGAGGTCGAGCACGATCAGGTCCGGGGCGCTGGACGCGGCGAGGGAGACGGCATCGAGTCCGTTCCGGGACGCGTCGACGTCGTATCCCTCCCGCTGGAGGCCGCGGGTCAGCGCCGTCACGATCTGCGCCTCGTCATCGACCACCATCAGTCGAGCCATTCCGTGAGTCTAGAGACACAAAGGTGCACAAGGGGCACAATCGACGTAGCTCACAGGTGGACGCGTGGGTCGGCATCGCGACGGCTTCCCTGGCGCGCGGTCGCTCCCGCTGGCCCTCGTCGGCCAGGACCTTCGTGGATCTTCACGCCATCTTCACGCGGTGCGGGGGGTTGCTCATCGCCTCCTTCACGCCGACCGTCGCAGAATGGGTCTCGGCACCACGCGGTGCCGGTCATGACGGTCCTGGATTTCCCCCCTGCAGGACCCCGGCGACCGGACGGACTCGTAGAGACCTCCCTGCACTCTTCGAGTCCGTCCACCCCCTGATGAACCCGTGCCGACGTCCCCCGGTCGGCGCGCGGACGTCACCGAAGACGGCGGCGGTGCGAGACCCCTGATCGCACCTGCCGTCACTGCCCCGGGACGGGCTCGTGATGGTTCCCCCTCCATTTCGAGCCCGTCCCTGCACGTGATGGGAGATCGTGGACTCATGCCCCTTGCCCTGATCGCCGACGACGACGCGGACATCCGCGATCTCCTGTCGCTGGCCGTGGGCAGGACCGGCGCCCAGACCGTCCTCGTGGAGGACGGCCGTGAGGCGGTGCGGAGGCTGCAGGACATCACCCCGGACGTGATCCTCCTCGACGTCCAGATGCCCGGGTTGAGCGGCATCGAGGTCTGCTGGTGGATCCGGCGGCAGCGGCACCTGGTGCACGTGCCCGTGATCCTGGTCAGCTCGCGGACGTCGCCGTTCGAGATCGACGCGGGCCTGCTGGCCGGTGCGAACCACTACGTGACCAAGCCGTTCAGCACGGCGCACATCATGGCGGTGGTCGCCCAGCTGCTCACCGAGCGTGCCGCACTTGCACTTCCCGCACCGGTCGTGATCCCCGACCTGCCGATGCAGAGGGACTGCTGACATGACCATCGCCGGCCTCACCGCATACGGGAAGGGCCTCCCTCGTCGCCCGAGGGAGGTGGCCGTCGGTGTCGCGGTCCTCGCGGTCGTCTTCGTCCTCATGCTGACGTCCGTCCGGTTGGCGCCGGTGGGTTCCACCGTGGCTGCGTGGTGGCCGGCGGCGGGGGTGAGCGCAGGCGGCGTGCTCCTCGCCCGCGGCCGCCAGCGGGTGGTCATGCTCGCCGGCATCTGGCTGGTGTGCCTGTCCGCCAACGTCATCGGTGGCCGGCACGTGCCCTCCGCCGCGGGCTTCGCCTTCGCCAACCTGGCCGAGTGCGTCGTGGTCGCGCTGCTGATGTTCGGCTACGGCGGCCAGGGGCGCTCGCTGCGGACGATGCAGGACTTCTGGCGACTGCTGCTCGCGGCGTTCTGCGGTGCCGTGGTGGCGGGCGCGCTCGGCGGGCTCAGTGCCACGGCCCTCACGCCGGCACCGTTCCTGCCCACCGCGCGCTCGGTCGCCGCGTCCCACCTCGCAGCCCTGCTGGTGATCCTCCCCCTGTTCCTGCGCACCGGTCCGACCATCCACCGCCGGCCGTGGGAGCGGGTCGTTCAGTGGACCGGCGTCGTCGTGAGCACCTCGGTGGTGTTCGGCCTCACCGAGCAGGTCCCCGTGGCGTTCGTGGCGATCCCCGTCCTGGTCTGGAGCGCGTTGCGCAACTCCCTGCGGACGACCTCGCTGCAGCTGCTCTGCGTCGGGGTGCTCGTCAGCGTGTTCACTGCTCGCGGCCACGGTCCGTTCGCCCTCAGCGCGTCCGGGTCGAACCTCCGGCCCGAGACCGTCGCCTCGCTGGTGCAGGCGTTCCTGGCCGTGTGCGCGTTCACCGTGCTGCCCCTGTCGTTGACGGTCATGCAGCGCCGTGAGCTGCTGGCCCGGGTCAGCGAGAGCGAGGAGGTGTTCCGGCACGGGTTCGCCGACGCGATGCTGGGCATGTTCATCCTGCGTTGCGAGGACGCCTACCCCCGCGCCATCGAGGCGAACGACGTGGCGGCCCGCCTCCTGGGCCAGGACCGCGGGGCCCTGCTGTCCGACGGCGACTGGCTGGAGAACTTCCTGGAGCCGGGACGTTCCGAGGTCCGCGCCGGAATGCTGGCGATCATGGCCGAGACCAGCAAGGGGTGGCGCGGCGAGGTCCAGCTCGCGCAGGACCCGTCGCGGTGGATCGAGCTGGTGCTCTCCACCCTCAACCGTGACGGCTCCCACTACATGTTCACCGCCCAGCTCGTCGACACCACGGAGCAGCACAGTGCGCGCCAGCTCCTCGAGGCGGCCCTGGTCAAGGAGCGCGAGGCCGTCGTCGAGCTCCAGCGCCTCAACGACGCGAAGTCCACGTTCGTCTCGTCCGTGAGCCATGAGCTGCGCACCCCCGTGACGAGCGTCGTCGGCTACACGGAGATGCTCATCGACGGGGTGGGCGGCGACGTCAACCCCGACCAGCGCGACATGCTCGGCCGGATCCGGCGCAACGGTCAACGCCTCATGGTCCTCATCGAGGACCTCCTCACCGCCTCCCGGCTCGAGTCCGGCGCGAACACCCCGGTCCTGCGCAACCACGACCTGCGCGACACCGCCAAGGGCGCGCTCGAGGGGGTCGCGCCGCTGCTGCGCGACCGGCGGCTGCGGATGAACCTCGAGGTCGGCAGCCAACCGACGCCGGTGCTCGCCGATGCCGGTCAGCTCGAGCGACTGGTCATGAACCTGCTGAGCAACGCCATCAAGTTCACCCCCGACGGTGGTGCCGTCACGGTACGCGTGTCCCACAGCGGCACGAACGCCCTGCTCTCGGTGTCGGACACCGGCATGGGCATCCCCGAGGACGAGCAGGACCAGCTCTTCAGCCGCTTCTTCCGGTCCAGCAGCGCCCAACGGCAGGCGATCCAGGGCACGGGGATCGGCCTGTCGATCGTCCGCGGCATCGCCAGCCAGCACGGTGGGGCCGTGTCGGCCGCCTCGGTCGAGGGACTCGGCTCGACGTTCACGCTGAACCTGCCCCTCGACGACCCTGCCGCCGTGGACGCCGCCACCCTCTGACGCCGAGGTCCGGGCGCACGGACGTGGAAGAGTGGTGGCCGTCCGTTCCGGCCCACCCGACAGGGAGCACCGTGAAAGAGCACTTCCGGCTCGAGACCCACCCGATCGCCGACCCCGCGAACATCGTGCAGGGCGAACACCACCGGATCACCGTCCTCGACGCCGGGCTGGCGCGGCTGGAGTACAGCGCGACGGGGGAGTTCGAGGACCGGGCGTCGCAGACGGTGCTCAACCGCGCCTTCCCGCCGTGCGACTTCACGGTGACGCAGGGGGCCGACGGCCTGGTCGAGATCAGCACCGAACGCTTCCACCTCACCTACGACGGGGGCGAGTTCACCACCCAGGGCCTGTCCGTGTGGGCGAAGGGCGGGTTCCACTCCCAGGACAGCGTGTGGAGGTATGGCGTGCCGTCCCCGAACCTCGGTGGCACCGCGCGCACGCTCGACGACGTCGACGGCGCCATCGCGCTGGAGAACGGGATCCTCGCCCACGACGGCATCGCGATGGTCGACGACTCCTCGACGGTCCTGCTCACCGACGACGGCTGGATCACCCCGCGCCGTGAGGGCAACCTCGACCTCTACGTCTTCGCGTACGGCCGCGACTTCCGTCGCGCGCTCGAGGTGCTCTACACACTGACAGGCCCGACCCCGCTGCTGCCGCGGTACGCGCTCGGCAACTGGTGGAGCCGCTACCACCCGTACTCCGCGGACGAGTACCTCGCGCTCATGGACAAGTTCGCGGGCGAGGGCATCCCGTTCTCCGTCGGTGTCATCGACATGGACTGGCACCTGGTCGACATCGACCCGAAGTACGGCAGCGGCTGGACCGGCTACACCTGGAACCGAGACCTCTTCCCCGACCCGCAGGCGTTCCTCACCGCGCTGCACGAGCGGGGTCTGGCCACGTCGCTCAACGTGCACCCGGCCGAGGGCGTCCACGCGCACGAAGCCGCCTACGCCGCTCTCGCGAAGAGGGTCGGGGTGGACCCGGCCTCCGAGGTCGCCGTCCCCTTCGACCCCACCGACCCCGACTTCCTCGAGGCGTACTTCGAGGAGCTGCACCATCCGCTCGAGGACGAGGGCGTCGACTTCTGGTGGCTGGACTGGCAGCAGGGCGGAGTCACCCGGGTCCCCGGCCTGGACCCGTTGTGGCTGCTCAACCACTTCCACTACCTCGACTCGGGACGGGCGGGCCGACGGCCGCTGACCTTCTCGCGCTACGCGGGGATCGGCAGCCACCGCTACCCGATCGGCTTCTCGGGCGACACGATGATCACGTGGGAGTCGCTGGACTTCCAGCCGTACTTCACGGCGACGGCGAGCAACGCCGGCTACGGCTGGTGGAGCCACGACATCGGCGGCCACTTCAAGGGGTACAAGGACGACGAGCTCGCCACGCGCTGGGTCCAGCTCGGGGTCTTCTCGCCGATCAACCGGCTGCACTCGGGCTTCAACCCGTTCAACACCAAGGAGCCGTGGCGCTTCGGCACGCGCGCCCAGCAGGTGATGACCGAGCACCTGCGGTTGCGGCACCAGCTGATGCCCTACCTCGCCACGATGAACGTCCGCGCGCACGAGGGGCGCCCGATCGTCGAGCCGATGTACTACGAGCACCCGGACGAGCACGAGGCGTACCAGGTGCCCAACCAGTTCATGTTCGGCACCGACCTGCTCGTGGCGCCCATCACCTCGCCGGCCGACCGCGAGACCGGTCTCGGGCGGGTCAAGGCGTGGCTGCCGGAGGGGGAGTGGGTCGACCTGTTCACGGGCACCCGCTACCGCGGCGGTCGGGTGCTGCACCTGCACCGCGACCTCGGCTCCATACCGGTGCTCGCGCGGGCCGGCACGATCCTCCCGGTGGTGCCCGCGGACTCCCTCGGCGGAGGCACCGACCCGTCGAGCCGGATCGAGCTGCGCGTCGTCCCCGGCGCGGACGGGGAGTTCACCCTGGTCGAGGACAGGGACGACCAGCGGTGGGCCCGCACGCGGATCACGTATGACGACGCGGCGGGTGCCGTGACCGTGCACGACGTGGAGGGCGACGGCTCGTCCGTGCCCGCGGACCGTTCGTACGACACGGTTCTCGTCGGGATCGACAACGGCGACCCGGTGGCCGCGGCGTTCGCGATCCTCGACCGGGCGCAGATGGGCTTCGAGCTCAAGGGCGCGGCGTACGAGGCGATCCGCACGGCCCCCACACCGGCCTCCGCGATCGGGACCCTGCAGGCGCTCGAGGTGTCGCCGGCCCTGCTGGGCGCGCTCACCGAGGTGCTGCTGGCCCGCTGACCTCCTCGGTTCGAGGTGTTCGGGTACCGGATCCCGGTCCTCGAACACCTCGAACCGGCCGGTGAGGCGCTCAGCCGGCGGTCAGCCGAAGAGGGTGCCGTCGCTGATCGCCTCGGCATCGGCCCGCAGGTCGGCGTCACGGACGACGAACGCGGGGCCGACGCGATCAGCGAGGAGGCGGTTGAGCTCGGCGTGGACCGTGTCGGCCGGCACCCCACCCATGGCGTCGCGCACCTCACGGATGGTGGCCCGCAGGACGGCGTTCGCGGCGTCGAGGCGGGCGACGTCCTCGTCCTCGATCATCATGCCCACGGTGCCCGGGGCGAACTCGAAGCGCGTCACGGGCCAAGCCTGCCGTGTCAGACCCAGCTGGGGAACCACATCCGCAGCGACCACTGACCCTGGGGGATGACCTGGGCGGTGTAGATCGGCCAGAAGAACGCGAACAGCACCAGCGTCAGCAGGCAGTAGGCGCCCACGACGTAGAGGCCGACCTCGCGTCGGCGGCGCGAGTCCGTCCGCTTGCCGAGGACGATCCCGAGGACGAAGACGACGGCGAAGATGATCCACGGCTCGAACGCCACCGTGTAGAAGGAGTAGATCGTGCGCTCCTCGAGGCCGAACCACGGCAGGTAGCCGCCGGCCAGCCCGGCGAGGATGCCGCCGGCCCGCCAGTCCCGCTTGAACAGCCAGTAGAAGACGAGCACGAACACCGCAGCCGCGCCCAGCCACCAGATCGAGACCGTGCCGATCGAGGTGATCGCCTTGGAGCACTGGGCGACGGTGCAGCCGTCCTCGCCGCGCTTGGGCCCCTCGTAGAAGAACGACGTGGGCCGCCCCTGGACGACCCACGACCACGGGTTGGTCCGGTAGGGGTGGTTGTCGTGGAGGTTGACGTGGAAGGTGTAGATCTCCTGGTGGTAGTGCCACAACGAGCGCACCGCGTCAGGGACCCATGGCGTGTCCTTCGACGGGTGCATCGCTCCCCACGTGCGGTCGTACCCGAGGTTCGAGCGGAACCAGCCCACCCAGGACGCGAGGTAGGTCAGCGTGGCCGTCCCCACCATGAGCAGCGCGGCCCACAGCCCGTCCTTGACGAGCATCGCTGAGAACCAGTGGCGCACCCCGGCAGCTCGCCGCGCGCCGAGGTCCCACAGCACCGTCATGAGGCCGAACGCCACGAGGAAGAACAGTCCCGACCACTTGGTGCCGGCACACAGGCCCAGGCAGACCGCCGCCACCCAGCGCCATGGTCGCCAGCCGAGCCACGGGCCGAGCCCGGCCGCGAGCTGGCGCGGCGTGAGGTCGGCGACCTTGGCGGCCAGGATCGCCCGCGAGCGGTCACGGTCGATGAGCAGCGCGCAGAACGCGGCCAGGGCCCAGAACATGACGATGAGGTCGAGCAGCCCCGTCCGGGACTGGACGAAGTGGTGCCCCTCGAAGGCCACGAGGAACGCGGCGATCGTCCCGAGCAGGGACGAGCCGAACAACCGCCGGGCCGCTCGGCCGATCATGAGGATCGACAGCGTCCCGAGCACGCACACCGAGAAGCGCCAGCCCCACGACGAGGTCTGGCCGAAGAGGTGCTCCCCGACCGCGATGATCCACTTGCCGACGGGCGGGTGGACGACGAGGTCGCCCTCGGTCCCGAACACGTCGGGCGTGCCGCGGGTGAACAGCTCGTCGGGCTTCTTGATGCTGTCGGGCACGCGCATCTCGACGCCGTACTCGAGCATCGAGACGCCCTGCTTGACGTAGTACGTCTCGTCGAACACCAGCTGGTGCGGCCGGTCCAGCGACCAGAAGCGCATGATGCCGCCGACGACGGCGAAGAACAGCGGACCGAGCCAGCCCCACAGGGTGTCGCTGGGCCGGAACCCGAGCAGCCGTGATCGCAGCTCGTCGGTCCGGGTCATGCGCGACATCGTATGCACACCGGGCCTGACAGGATGACACCCGTGACACCAGAGCCGAAGGCAGGAGTCCTCGTCCTCGCGGCGACCCCCATCGGCGACCCCCGTGACGCCGCACCGCGGCTCGCGCAGGAGATCACCGGCGCCGACGTCGTCGCGGCGGAGGACACCCGCCGGCTGCGCCGGTTGTGCAACGACCTCGGGGTGACGCCCGGGGGGTCGGTGCTCAGCTACCACGAGCACAACGAGGCGGCCCGGACCCCCGAGCTCGTCGAGCGGCTGCGCGGCGGCGAGCGCGTGGTCGTCGTGACCGACGCCGGTATGCCGTCCGTGTCGGACCCCGGGTACCGCCTGGTCGACGCGGCCGTGGCTGCCGGCGTCCGGGTCACCTGCGTGCCGGGGCCCAGTGCCGTGCTCATGGCGCTCGCGGTCTCCGGTCTGCCGGTCGACCGGTTCTGCTTCGAGGGCTTCCTCCCGCGCAAGGGTGGCGAGCGGGCACGCACCCTCGCTGCGCTGTCCGACGAGCGTCGCACCATGGTGTTCTTCGAGGCGCCGCACCGCATCGAGGTGAGCCTGCGGGCGATGGCCGAGGCCTGGGGGCCGGACCGCCGAGCCGCCGTGTGCCGCGAGCTGACCAAGACCTACGAGGAGGTCCGCCGCGGTGGGCTCGGTGAGCTCGCCGACTGGGCCGCCGACGGCGTGCGCGGCGAGATCACGGTCGTCGTGGCCGGGGCGACGCCCACGGTGACATCCGTCGAGGAGGCGCTGCCCGCCATACGCGAGCGGGTCACGGCCGGGGAGCGGCTCAAGGACGTGTGTGCCGACGTCGCGGTGACCACGGGGCTGTCGAAGAAGTCGTTGTACGACGGGTACCTGGCGCAGCGGTGAGCCGGACCCGGGCCGGCGCCCGGGTCAGGTGAGGAACGACAGGTGGTCCTTGAGCAGCGCGTAGCCGACGAAGGCGACGACGTCGAGGATCGTGTGGCACACGACGAGCGGGCCGACCCGCTTGGTGCGGGTGTAGACCCAGCCGAAGAACAGGCCCATGGCGATGTTGCCGATGAAGCCGCCGAAGCCCTGGTAGAGGTGGTACGAGCCGCGGATCAGGGCCGACGTCACGACCACTGCGGGCAGCGACCAGCCGGCCTGGCGCCACCGGGTGAAGAGGTAGCCGACCATGATGACCTCCTCGAGGACGGCGTTCTGCACCGCCGCGAGGACGAGGACGGGCACGGTCCACCAGTGGTCGGAGAGGTTGGCCGCGGCGATGGTGGTGTTGAACCCGGCGGCCTTCGCCGCGGCGTACAGCGCGAGTCCCGGCAGTCCCACGGCGGCTGCCAGCAGCAGTCCCCGGACGAGGTCCCGGCCGGGCTGGCGCAGGTCGGCCCCGATGGCGTGGGTGGCGTCGGGGCGGTCGCGCCGCAGCAGGTGCACGGCGAGGGCGACCGGGACGAGGGCGATGACGATGCCGACGAGCTGGTAGGCCAGGTCGAGCCAGGGTCGGTCGGGCGTCACCGACGAGTTCATCGCGGTGGTCTGCTGGTTGAGCGCGCGCTGCTGCGTGAGCTTGTTGATGATCGACAGGAGCGACCAGATCGCCGACGCCCCCAGGCTGACGCCGAGGACGAGGACCGTCTCGGTGACCAGCGAGCGACGCGACAGCGGGGTGGTGGCGACGGTCATGCGCCCATCCTGTCCGCGAACCCTGAGAGCGTCATGCAAGCGCTGAGCGGCTGTCGCGTCGGCGCCGTCGTCGCCGGGCGACGCGCCACAGCCACACGAGCAGCGCAGCGAGGGCGACGAGCAGGACGATCACCAGGACGGGCAGGAAGACCGCGACCAGGCTCATCCCGATGGAGACGCCGTCCTCGACGGTCGAGGCGACCGGGGCGCCGAAGCCGAGGGTTCCGGCATTGATCGCCGGCCGCGCCACGGTCTTGCCGGTGTGGACCAGGCCGGACACCACCACCCCCAGGGCGATCCCGACCCACGGGTGGTCGGTCATCCAGGTGGAGCGGTCGATCTGGTCCGCCGCGGACGTGGCCGCGAAGACCAGGCCACCCATGCTCGGACGGATGAAGGTCTGCACGGCGTCGTTGACGGTGTCGACGGCGGGGATCTTGTCGAGCACGACCTCGGTGAGCAGCAGCAGGGCGCCGATCCCGATGGCCCACCAGGACTCGATCCAGGCGTAGGACTGGGGGAGGGTGAGGACGTCGGTGAAGCGTGCGACGAGTGCGACGAGCAGGAACGGGATGTAGGCGTTCAGGCCCGCCGCGGCGGACAGGCCCATGCCGGTGAGGGCGGCGATCATCGGTCACCTCCTAGGGCGAAGGGCCCGGCAGCCGTGGTGGCTGCCGGGCCCTTCGGGTGGATCACGGTCGTGCGGGTGGTGCTGTGGAGCTGGGTCAGCAGGGCTTCCCGTTGAGCGCGTCGTTGGACACGATCGCCGTGCCGCCGATGGCGCGGATGAGCCTCGGCTCCAGCTCGTTGACCGCCTTGAACGTCTCGGCCGGGACGCACTTCTGCTGGACCAGCAGCAGCGGGGCGCCGATGACGGCCGAGGAGGTGGAGGCGGACAGGGCGTCCGGGAACGTGCTGCCGTTGGCCAGCATGACCGCGCCGCCGGTGGGCAGGCCCAGGTTGTGCGCCGTCAGGGCCGCGGTGCCGTAGCGGTTGGCTCCACCGAGGCGGGTGATCTTCACGTTGGGCAGGACCATGCGGATCTTGGAGGCGACCGCGCCGGAGACGGCGCCGGTCCCGCCCAGGATGCGGACCTCGGTGGGGTTGGTGTCCTCGAGGGCGAACTGCGTCACGTCCGGGAGGCTCGCGGGGTCGGTCAGCATGAGCGGCGCACCGGCGATGGACCCGGCGGCGCCACCTGCGAGGGCGTCGGCGAAGGTCTTGCCGCTGGAGAGGTAGACGACCGACGGCGGGGTGGGCTCGGCGTCGGGGTTGGCCTCGTCGAACTGCCACGTGAAGTACGACGCGAAGGCCGCCGTCTCGTAGCGGTTGTCGCCGTACAGGCGGTCGACGAAGGGGACGACCTTGGCGAGCTGGTCCTCGATGCCGCTGCTGACCGCACCGGTGCCACCCATGATGACGATGGACTCGACGCCGAGGCGCTTGATCTCGGCGATGGTGCCGGCCGGGACGGTGCCGTTCGGCGGGACGAGGAGGAGGGGGCCACCGATGCCTGCCGCGGCAGGGCCGCCGGCGAGGGCGTCGGGGAACTGCATCCCGGAGGCGACGACCAGCGTGCCACCCGCGAGCTGCTTGTCGTCGTAGCTGGTCTTGGAGACCGCGACCGACGTGGCGTAACGGTCGGCACCGGCCAGACGACCCGTGGTGGGCTCTCCCGCGGCGTTCGGGGCCACCTTCTTGGCGGTGGCGCGGTGGTCGGAGCGCTGGTGCAGCAGCTTCGCCAGCGCCTTGGCCTGGGAGGCCGACTGGACGGTCTGGGGGGCGGGCTTGGTCACCGGTGACGCGGTGGCGGCGCCAGCTCCGAGCGGGACGGCGATCACTGCAGCGATGAGGGCTGCAGCCTTGGGCAGACGGTTGGCCATGTCTCTTCTCTCTGGAAAGGCGGCATCTCCCCGCCGCACGCGCTCACAGTAGGTCCTCACCCGCGTCGAAGTAAGGCATAACCGGCAAAATTTGTGCCTCCCCACGGAACCGACACGTCCGGCCGGTTCGGCAGGAGGTATGACGCGCGCGATGGCGCGCGGGCGCCACACCGGTGCGGGGGTGCCTGGAGCGCCCGGAAGTCGCTTGCCCGTGCCCCCTAGGATCGGTGCGTGAGCACCGCAACCGTCGTCCCATGCTCCCGAGCCCTGCCGGCACCGCACGTGCGCTGCCCGGGCACCGAGGCCGTCGCCGCATGAAGGTCCTGTCCGCCGTCGCCTGGCCCTACGCCAACGGGCCGCGCCACCTCGGCCACGTCGCCGGGTTCGCAGTGCCGTCCGACGTGTTCAGCCGCTACATGCGGATGGCCGGCAACGACGTCCTCATGGTCAGCGGCTCCGACGAGCACGGCACCCCGATCCTCGTGCTGGCCGACCAGGAGGGTGTGACCGCCCGCGAGCTGGTCGACCGCAACCACGCGATCATCGCGCACGAGCTCGCCGACCTCGGGTGCTCCTACGACCTCTACACGCGCACCACGACGGCCAACCACTACTCCGTGGCGCAGGAGCTGTTCACGCAGGTCTGGAAGAACGGCTACATGGTCGAGCAGACCACCCGTGGCGCCATCTCTCCGTCGACGGGCCGGACGCTGCCCGACCGCTACATCGAGGGCACCTGCCCGATCTGCTCGTACCCCGAGGCCCGCGGCGACCAGTGCGACAACTGCGGCAACCAGCTCGACCCGACCGAGCTGATCAACCCGCGGTCCAAGGTCAACGGCGAGACCCCGGAGTTCATCGAGACGCAGCACTTCTTCCTCGACCTGCCGGCGCTCGCGGACGCCCTGCGCGAGTGGCTCGAGGGTCGCGAGGCGTCGGGTACGTGGCGTCCCAACGTCATCAAGTTCAGCCTCAACATCCTCGACGACATCCGCCCGCGGGCCATGACCCGCGACATCGACTGGGGCATCCCGGTGCCGCTCGAGGGCTGGGTCGACCAGCCGACCAAGCGTCTCTACGTGTGGTTCGACGCCGTCATTGGGTACCTGTCGGCCTCGGTCGAGTGGGCCCGCCGGCTCGGTGAGCCCGAGCGCTGGCGCGAGTGGTGGAACGACCCGGAGGCCGTGTCCTACTACTTCATGGGCAAGGACAACATCACCTTCCACTCCCAGATCTGGCCGGCCGAGCTCCTCGGGTATGCCGGTCTGGGCAGCAAGGGGGGAGAGCCGGGGGCGTTCGGGACGCTCAACCTGCCGACCGAGGTCGTCTCGAGCGAGTACCTCACGATGGAGGGCAAGCAGTTCTCGACGTCCCGCGGGTACGTCATCCACATCCGCGACGTGCTCGAGCGCTACGGCCCCGATGCGATCCGCTACTTCATCTGTGCGGCCGGACCGGAGAACCAGGACTCCAACTTCACCTGGGCCGAGTTCGTCCAGCGCAACAACTCCGAGCTCGTCGCGGGCTGGGGCAACCTGGTCAACCGCACGGCGGCCATGGTCGCGAAGAACTTCGGCGAGATCCCGCAGCCCGGTCCGCTCGAGCCGGTCGACGAGGCCGTCCGGGCCAAGGTGCTCGCGGCGTTCGGGACGGTCGGCGACCTGCTCGCGCGCCAGCGGATCAAGTCCGCCGTCGCGGAGGCGATGCGCACCGTGGGCGAGGTCAACAAGTACGTCACCGACACCGAGCCGTTCAAGCTCAAGGGCGAGGACCAGCAGGTCCGTCTGGCGACCGTGCTGCACACCCTCGTCCAGTGCGTCAGCGACCTCAACACGGTGCTCAGCCCGTTCCTGCCGCACTCCTCGAACGCCGTGCACCTGGCCATCGGTGGCGAGGGCGGGTTCATGCCGATGCCGGCCGTGCAGGACGTCCCCGGCCTGGACGCCGGCGACGAGGGCCGCAGCTACCCGATCATCACGGGCGAGTACACCTCGACGCCGCGCTGGGAGTCCCGTCCGGTGCGTGTCGGGGCGAGTGTGACCAAGCCCACACCCATCTTCACCAAGCTGGACGAGGCGGTCGTCGAGGAAGAGCTCGCCCGGCTCGAGCAGAGCTGACCGGACGGCCCCGGATGGCGGACCCCACGAGCAGCGACGCGCCTGCGCGCACCGGCCACGGCCGGGTGCCGACCGCGCCCGACCCGTTGCCCATCCCGGTCGTCGACAACCACACCCACCTCGACATCGCGCGCGAGGGGGAGGACGCCCCCGACGTCGCTGCCGCGGTGGCGCTCGCGGCCTCGGTCGGGGTCGACCGGATGGTCCAGATCGGGTGCGACCTGCCCGGCGCCAGGTTCACCGTCGAGGTCGTCGACCGGCACCGCGCGATGCTCGGCGGGGTGGCCCTGCACCCCAACGAGGTGCCCCGCCTCGCCGAGCAGGGCGACCTGCCCTCCGCCTGTGCGGAGATCGAGGCGCTGGCCGCCCACCCCCGGGTCCGGGTCATCGGGGAGACGGGGCTGGACTACTACCGCACCGGTCCCGAAGGGGTTGGGGTGCAACAGGATTCGTTCCGGTGGCACATCGACCTCGCCAAGCGCACCGGCAAGGCGCTCCAGATCCACGACCGTGATGCCCACGACGACGTCCTGCGGATCCTCGCCGAGGAGGGGGCGCCTGAGAAGACGGTGCTCCACTGCTTCTCCGGAGACATGGGTATGGCGCGTGAGTGCGTCGAGCGCGGCTACTACCTGTCCTTCGCGGGGACGGTGACGTTCAAGAACGCCAAGGGCCTGCGGGACGCCCTCGCGGTCACCCCGTTGGACCGCCTGCTCGTCGAGACCGACGCCCCGTACCTGACGCCGGTGCCGTGGCGCGGGGCGACGAACTCGCCCTTTCTCGTCCCCCTCACGGTCCGGGCCATGGCCGGGGTCCTGGGCGTCGCCGTGCCGACTCTCTGCCAGGCCCTGAGTGCCACGTCGGAGGACGTCTACGGCCCCTGGTGAGGCGACGTCGGGCGCGTGGGCGCACATGGTGCTCCTGTGACGGGAGTCCCGCATGTCCTTGGTGAAAGCAAGACGGTTCCGTTATCAAAAGTTGACCTACGGGAGATCGGCGGTCATGGTTGATGACTGTTGGCCGGGGTCGGACCTTGGGTGACGCGAGCGGGGGTGCTCAATCCGTCGGGGAACCGGCGGCCCGGAGCGCCCCTCTTTCTTTGCCGGTGGCACCCTTGCCGGCGGGACGCGGCACCCCACCGATGCCCGGGGAGATCGACCACTGGAGCATTGTGATCACCCGTCCCGTTCGGCGTATCGCCCAAGCCGCGGTGGTGACGTCCCTCGTCGCCGGAGCCGTTGGCGTCTCGCACCTCGACAAGTCCGTGACCGTCTCGGTCGACGGCAAGCCCTCCACCGTCCACGCCTTCGGCGGCACGGTGGGTGACGTCCTCGCGAAGCAGGACATCACCCTCAAGGAGCACGACGTGGTCGTGCCGGCCCCCGACACCAAGGTGTCCGACGGGCAGAAGATCGTCGTCCGTTACGGACGCAAGCTCACCGTGACCGTCGACGGCGCCACGCGTGACTACTGGACCACCGCGACCACGGTCGACGGTGCCCTGCAGGAGCTCGGCATCCGCGCCGACTCCGCCAAGCTCTCCGCGTCACGTTCGATGAGCCTGGGCCGCGAGGGCCTGGCGCTCTCCGTGACCACCCCCAAGGACGTCCTCGTCCGCGTGGACGGCAAGAACCGCACCGAGACCACGACGGGCACCACGGTCGGTGCCGCGCTCAAGGAGCTCGGCGTGACCATGGACGCCGACGACCGCGTGGCTCCCGGCCCCGCGCGTGCGGTGACCAAGGGCATGAAGATCTCGGTCCTGCGCGTCTCCGCCACCCAGGCCAGGACCACCGAGTCGATCGCCGCCCCGGTCTCGCAGAAGAACGACAGTGGCCTGTTCAAGGGCCAGAGCAAGGTCCTCAAGGCCGGCTCCGAGGGTGCCCGCGTCACCACCTGGCGCGTCACCAAGGTCGACGGCAAGGTCGAGAGCCGCAAGAAGCTCTCCTCCGTCGTCACCCAGAAGCCGGTGACCAGGATCGTCGCCGTCGGCACCAAGTCGCGTCCGGCGGCCACCACCAGCAGCCGTCCCAGCGCGGGCAACACCTCCGGCGCCGGGATCAACCTCTCGAACGCCGCGATGTGGGACCGCATCGCCCAGTGCGAGTCGACCGGCAACTGGTCGATCAACACCGGCAACGGCTACTACGGCGGCCTGCAGTTCGACATCTCGTCGTGGATGGCCAACGGTGGCGGGGACTTCGCGTCGCGCCCTGACCTGGCCTCCCGGGCCGAGCAGATCACGGTGGCGAACCGCTACTACGCCAAGGCGGGCCTGAGCCCGTGGGGATGCGCCCACGCGGCCTGATCGCCGTGCCGACGTCCTGACACGTCACGACGGCGCCCTCGACCCCACCGGGTCGGGGGCGTCTTCGTGTGTCCCGCCGGGTGTCCCTGGGTGTGAGGGGAGCGCGCCCACCTCCCCTAGAGTTCTCGGCATGGCGGAGCAGACCAGCGGATTCCTCGGGGCCGCCCAGATCCGCGAGATCGCCGCCGGGCTCGGGATGCGTCCCACCAAGCAGTGGGGCCAGAACTTCGTCGTCGACGCCAACACGGTCAAGCGCATCGTGCGGCTGGCCGGTGTGGGTCAGGACGACGTCGTGGTCGAGGTCGGACCCGGTCTGGGCTCGCTCACCCTGGCCCTCCTGCCCGAGGTGGGTCACGTCACGGCCGTCGAGGTGGACCCGACCCTCGCGGAGGCGCTGCCGGGCACGGTGAGCCGGCTCGCGCCGGCATACGCCGACCGGCTCACGCTCGTGCACGCGGACGCGATGCAGGTCCGCGAGCTGCCCGACCCGCAGCCCACCGCCCTCGTCGCGAACCTGCCGTACAACGTCTCCGTGCCCGTGGTGCTCAACTTCCTCGAGACCTTCCCGACGCTCGAGCGGGTGCTCGTCATGGTCCAGCTCGAGGTCGCCGAACGCCTCGCCGCGTCGCCGGGGTCCAAGGCCTACGGCGTGCCGAGCGTCAAGGCCGCCTGGTATGCCGCGGTGCGGCTCGCAGGGACGGTGCCACGCAGCGTGTTCTGGCCGGTGCCGAACGTCGAGTCGGGCCTGGTGCTGCTGGAACGGCGACCGGCGCCGACGACCGCCGCCAGCCGCCGCGACACCTTCACCTGCATCGACGCGGCGTTCGCCCAGCGGCGCAAGACGTTGCGCGCCGCGCTGAGCGGGTGGGCGGGTTCGGCCCCCCGTGCCGAGGAGTGCCTGCGCGCCGCCGGGGTCGACCCCCGCACGCGGGGGGAGCAGCTGGGCATCGCGGAGTTCGCCGCGATCGCCGCGGCCCGCGCCGCCCTCGGCGACTGACGGGCCGCGGCCACCGGTCTCAGGGCGTCGTCGGGCAGACGACGGCCGAGCCGGCCCCCGACGCGGTGCGCTCGGCGAGCTGGTCCGCGCCCCGCTCGCGGGCGAGGTTGAAGTCGAGCCAGTCGCCGCGGACCGGCACCTGGAGGCCGCGCACCGCGCAGGCGAACTCGGCGTCCGGCAGCCGGACGATCGCGGGGAGGGCGTCCGCGGACAGCGACCGCAGGTAGGCGTAGTCGACGGGAGTGGTGGCCTGCGTGCGGGAGAGGTTGTGCTCGGCGATGTAGAGGTCGGGGTTGACCAGGGCCAGGCCCAGCAGCCCGAGCGCTCCGGTCCGGACGGCGACCGGGACGAGCCACCGGCGCCCGCCCACGACCCCGGCGACGAGGACCATCACCAGCACGAGGCCGAGCCAGCCCTCGAAGACCGAGACGAGCAGCCGGAGCCGGGTGAAGCCGTACGCCTCCTCGTAGAGGCTCATCCGGTGCAGGGCGGAGACGACCACGACGATGGTCATCAGGCACAGGGCGCCGAGCGCCACGTCACGGCGCCGGGACGGCTCGGCCTTGTGGCTGGCCCAGGCGACGACGGTGAGGGTGAGCACGGTCGCCACGGTCAGCTGGCCGAACCCCTCGTGGACGTAGTCGGCGTACGTCAGCCCGGTCGTCCGCCGGAGGTAGTCGTGGCCACCGAAGAGCGCGGTCGCCTGGGCCACGAGGAAGGCGGCGAAGACGGCGTTGACGGCCGCGATCGGGGCCAGCCACTCGAAGGGGCGGCGGCTGGGACGCAGCCGCGGCTGGAGGCGGTCGACGGCGGGAGGGGCGAGGCCCACGTAGGCCGCCGCGAGGGTGCCGCCCGCGACGAAGAGGGCCAGGACCGTACGGGCGGGCAGGTCGTTCCAGGTGATGTCCGGGGTGATCGCGTCGACCCAGGTCGCGAAGAGGGCGTCCGCTGAGGCGAACAGCGACCCGAACACGAGGAGCAGGACGGCGGACAGGAGCCCGGCGCGCACGGCCGGGAGCCAGCTCTGCGTGCCGCCGCGGGGTCGCAGCGTGCGCCCCAGCCAGGGGAGACCGCGCAGGCCGGCCAGGGGGACGGCCACGGCGGACCCGACGGTGCCGAGGACGGAGCTCGCACGGGTCGAGCCCACGGCGACGAGGGCCAGCGCCGCCAGCAGGCAGAGCACCGTGATCCACGCGGCGTCGCGCAGCACCAGGGTGACGAGCAGCAGGACGACGACGGCGACGTCGGCGGTGTCCGTCCAGGACCAGGTGCCCCTGCCGGCCCGGCGGGTGCGCGTCGCGAGCACCGTGGCGCAGATGGCCGCGAGCACGAGTGCTGCGCCGAGCCCGATGCGGTGGTCGGGCAGCACCAGGGCGGCGAGGATGCCGGACGCGGCAGCTGCCCCCACGAGGCCCGGCCGGCGCCGGTCCGCGTCGGGCCAGAACGAGGTGAGGGTGTCACGGGCCGGCGCGGGCAGGGGTGGCTGCGAGGGTGCCGGCGGGGTCAGGGTGCTCATGACGGGCTCCTTGGTCGTGGTCGGACGGGTGGGGTCGACGGGTAGCAGCACCTCGATGCGGCAGCCGTGCTCGCTGTCGGCGACGGCGATGGTGCCGCCGTGCAGCTGGACGACCCAGCGCGAGATGGCCAGGCCCAGCCCGGTGCCGCTGTTGTGGGCTGCGCTCGTGGTGAACCGCTCGAACACGAGGCCGCGTTCGGCCGGGGCGATGCCCGGTCCGTCGTCGGCGACGTCGAGGCGGACCCGGTCGCCCTCGGCGACGGCCGCCACCCTGATCTCGCCGTCGCGCGGGCTGTGGCGGGCGGCGTTGTCGAGGAGGTTGGCGAGCAGCTGGTGCAGGCGGTCCGCGTCCGCCGACAGCCGCAGTCCGGGAGGTGAGACCACCACGGAGTAGCGCAAGCCGTCGGTCCGGGCCTGCGCGACGGCCTCCTCGAGGAGCTCGGCGACGTCGACCTCCGCGACCTGGAGGGGTGTCACGCCCTCCTCCACGCGGGACAGGTCGAGGAGGTCGCCGACGAGGCGCCCCAGTCGCTCGGTCTGGGCCAGGGCTGACCGCAGCTCCTCGGGGCCGGGTTCGGAGACGCCGTCGACGAGGTTCTCCAGGACGGCCTGGAGCGCGGAGATCGGGGTCCGCAGCTCGTGCGAGACGTTGGCGACGAGGTCGCGACGGTGCCGGTCCACCAGCTCGAGGGTCGCCGACATCCGGTTGAACGCCCGCGCCAGCTCGCCCACCTCGTCGCCGGAGGTGGCGCGCACGCGCTGGGAGTAGTCGCCCTGCGCCATGCGCTGCGCCGCCACCGTCATCTCCCGCAGCGGCGAGGTCATGCCGCGGGCCAGGAGCTGGGTGACCACGAGGGCGGCCACGACCGCGACCGGCACCGTCGCCCACGGCGAGACGCCGAGGCGCGTGCCCACCACGGCGAGGACCGACGCCACGGTGATCGTCACGGCGACCAGCAGGCCGAGCTTGGTCTTGATGGAACGGGCCCGGTCGAGGGGACGCAGGTCGTAGTTCACGCGCCCGGCTCCAGGGCGTAGCCGACGCCGTGGACCGTGCGGACGCGGTCGGCGCCGAGCTTGCGGCGCAACGACTTCACGTGGCTGTCGACGGTGCGGGTGCCGGAGGCGTCGGCCCAGCCCCACACCTCGGCGAGCAGTGCCTCCCTGGACAGGACGGTGCCGGGACGGGCGGCGAGGCAGGCGAGCAGGTCGAACTCGGTGGGGGTGAGGTGCACCTCTGCGTCGCCCGCCCAGACCCTGCGCTGCGCGCCGTCGATCCGCACGCCGTTGACGGCGACGGTGGGGGCGGGGGCGTGCGCCTCGGCAGCCCGCTCGACCCGGCGCAGCAGGACGCGGAGCCGGGCCACGAGCTCGCGCATCGAGAACGGCTTGGTCATGTAGTCGTCCGCGCCGATGCCGAGGCCCACCAGCAGGTCGGTCTCGTCGTCGCGTGCGGTGAGCATGAGGACCGGCACCGGTCGGGTCGCCTGGAGGCGGCGGCACACCTCGAGTCCGTCGAGCCCCGGCAGCATGACGTCGAGGACGACGACCTGGGGGTCCCACGTCGCGGCGTGGTCGAGGGCCACCAGCCCGTCGTGCACCTGCTGCGCGTCGAAGCCCTCGGCGACGAGGCGGGCGGTGATGGCGTCGGCGATGGTCGGCTCGTCCTCGACGACCAGGACACGGGGTGGGTGGCTCACGGTTCGAGCGTAGGAGGAGCGCGAGGAGGGTCGGCGGAGATCATGTGAAGGTTCTGTGCAGATGTGTGAGGCGTCGGTCCTCGAGGGCCCCCAGGTGCCGGCGGCTGTGCTGATCCGCGCGGTGCGGCCGTCCCCGTTAGGGTTGCGACCATGACCTCTGCCGCCGTGATGCCGTCGTCCGTGACGGTGCGGGTCCCGGCCAAGGTCAACCTCGAGCTGCTCGTCGGTGCGCCCCGTGAGGACGGCTACCACCCGCTGGCGACCGTCTACCACGCCGTGAGCCTCTACGACGAGGTCACCGTCGCCGCCGCGGACGACTGGGGGGTGGGGGTCTCGGGCCCGCAGTCCCTCGGGGTGCCGGTGGACGAGAGCAACCTCGCCCTCCGGGCCGCGCGCATGCTCGCCGAGGTCGGCGAGGTGCGCGAGCCCGTGCACGTGAGCATCCGCAAGGACATCCCCGTGATGGGCGGTATGGCGGGTGGTTCGGCCGACGCCGCGGCCGCCCTGGTCGCGTGCGACCGGCTGTGGGGTCTGGCGCTGCCCCGGACCGAGCTCGAGCACATCGCGGCCGAGCTCGGGAGCGACGTCCCCTTCCTGCTCTCCGGCGGCACCTCGATGGGATCCGGGCGCGGCGAGGTGCTGGCACCCGTGCTGGCACGGGGCAGCTTCCACTGGGTGTTCGCGCTCAGCGAGACCGGACTGTCCACGCCGGCCGTGTACGCCGAGTGCGACCGGCTGCGCGGCGACCAGGCCGTCAAGGACCCCTCACCGAGCCCGCAGATGATGCAGGCACTGCGCTCCGGCGACCCGCGTGCCCTCGGCGAGGCGCTGCAGAACGACCTGCAGGCGGCGGCGATCTCGCTCATGCCGGCGCTGGGTGACGTGCTCGACGCAGGCCTGGAGTTCGGGGCCCTCGGCGGCGTCGTCTCCGGTTCGGGACCGACCGTGGCGTTCGTGGTGGAGAACAACGAGGCCGCCCTCGACCTGGCCGTGTCGCTGACGGCCTCGGGCGCGGTGCAGGACGTCCGGCGCGCCACCGGCCCCGCGCACGGTGCCCACGAGATCAGCGGACCGCGGCCCGGCTGATGGCGAACCTCATCAGTGTCGAGCGCGCCTCCCTGGCCCTCGGCACCGCCCAGGTCCTCGACGAGGTGTCCCTCGGTGTCCTCGGTGGCGACCGCATCGGCATCGTCGGCCGCAACGGCGGCGGCAAGACGACCCTGCTCAGCGTCCTCGCCGGCCAGCGGGAGGTCGACTCCGGACGGGTGACCCGCGCCGGGGTCTCCAGCCTGGGAGTGCTCGCCCAGGAGGACGTCCTCGACCCCACCCACACCGTGCGCGAGGTGGTGCTCGGCGACCTCGCCGAGCACGTCTGGGCCGGTGACGCCCGCGTGCGCGACGTGCTGACGGGCCTGCTCGGGGGCATCGAGGCTCAGTCCGTGGGCGGTTTCGAGGCGACGATCGGTCCGATGTCCGGTGGCGAACGCCGTCGGCTGGCGCTCGCCCGCCTGCTCGTGCAGGACCCGACCGTGCTGTTCCTCGACGAACCCACCAACCACCTCGACGTCGAGGGGGTCGCGTGGCTGGCCGAGCACCTGGTCCGTCACCGAGCCCGTCCTGACAACGCCGTCGTCGCGATCACCCACGACCGGTGGTTCCTCGACGCCATCGCCACGAACACGTGGGAGGTCGTGGACGGCACGGTCAACGCCTTCGAGGGCGGCTACGCGGCATACGTGCTCGCGAAGGCCGAGCGCGAGCGGATGGCGCAGGTGACCGCCGAGCGGCGCGACAACCTTCTCCGCAAGGAGCTCGCCTGGCTGCGCCGGGGCCCGCCGGCCAGGACGTCCAAGCCGAAGTTCCGCATCGACGCGGCCAACACCCTCATCGCCGACGAGCCGCCCCCGCGCGACGACGTCGAGCTGCTGAGGTTCGCCACCACGCGCCTGGGCAAGGACGTCGTCGACCTCATCGACGCGACCGTCGCCCTCGGTGACCGGGTCCTGCTCGACCGGCTCACCTGGCACCTCGCGCCCGGCGAACGCATCGGGGTCGTGGGGGTCAACGGTGCGGGCAAGTCCACCCTCCTGCGCGCCATCGCGGGTCAGCTGCCGCTGGCCTCGGGCAAGCGCAAGCAGGGCATCACCGTGCGCCTGGCCTACCTCTCGCAGGAGGTCAGGGAGCTGGAGCGGTATGCCGACTGGCGAGTCATCGAGGCGATCGAGGACGTCCGCAAGTTCGTGCGGCTCGGGCCCAAGGAGATCTCGGCGTCCCAGCTCGCCACGCGCCTGGGGTTCACCGGCGGGCGGCAGCAGACCCGGGTCTCCGACCTGTCCGGTGGTGAGCGACGACGGCTGCAGCTGACCAGGCTGCTCATGGACGAGCCCAACGTGCTGCTGCTCGACGAGCCCACCAACGACCTCGACATCGAGACCCTGACCTCGCTCGAGGACGTCCTCGACGGCTGGGCCGGCACGCTGCTCGTCGTCTCGCACGACCGCTACCTGCTCGAGCGGGCCTGCGACCGGCAGGTCGCCCTGCTCGGCGACGGCAAGCTCCGACAGCTCCCTGGCGGTGTCGACCAGTACCTCGAGCTCCGGCACGCGGCGATCGAATCTGCTGCGAGAGAAGCCATTTCGACGTCCGCGCGGGTGGACAACGCTCCGGTCGCCGGCACGTCCGGGCCGAGCCCGGCCGAGCTGCGCGAGGCGCGCAAGGACATGGCGCGGATCGAGAAGCAGCTGACCCGGCTGACGCAGCGCGAGGACAAGATCCACCTCGCGATGGCAGAGGCCGCCGCCGACCACGCGAAGGTGCTCGAGCTCAACGGCCAGCTGCGCGAGATCGTCGACGAGCGCGAGAACCTCGAGCTGGAGTGGCTGGCCGCGGCGGAGATCGTCGGCTGAGGAGCCTCAGACCTCGAACGGCGAGAGGAGGCGGCGCAGCATCGCCGCAAGCTCCTCGTGGTCCTTGGGGGACAGCTCGGCGAGCAGCGTGCGCTCGCGGTCGAGGAGGTCGGCCATCGCGGCGTCAACCGCCTGCTGCCCCGCCGGGGTGAGCCGGACGATGACGCCGCGGCGGTCGGTGGGGTCGGGGCTGCGGCCGACGAGGCCGCGACGCTCGAGCCGGTCCACGCGGTTGGTCATGGTGCCGCTGGTGACGAGGGTCTGGCGGATCAGCTGCCCGGGGGAGAGCTCGTAGGGGTCGCCGGCGCGGCGCAGGGCCGAGAGGACGTCGAACTCCCACCCCTCGAGCTGGTGCAGCGCGAACGCCTGCGCGCGGTCGAGGTCCAGGCGGCGGGCGAGGCGGGAGACGCGGGAGAACACCTGCAACGGGGCGACGTCGAGGTCGGGGCGCTCGCGCCGCCAGGCCTCGACGATGTGGTCCACGTCGTCGGCCGGTGGCACGACCGGTCCTGGGCGTCGGGGACTCATGGCGAGAACTGTACCCCTCATCAAGTATCTTGATATCAAGAGAAGTGAGGGGCATCATGAGGACATGAGCACCCACTGGGACCCGACGCAGTACGCCAAGTTCTCCGACCACCGGTCGCGCCCCTTCGGGGACCTCATGGCCCGGGTCGGTGCGAGCTCGCCCGGTCTGGTCGTCGACCTCGGTTGCGGCAACGGCCCGCTGACGTTGGGGCTCGCCCGCCGGTGGCCCGACGCGCGCGTCGTGGGCGTGGACCACTCGCCGGAGATGTTGGACGCGGCTCGAGAGCTCGACGCCGAGGGGCGGGTCGAGTGGGTGGACGCCGATGTCGCGTCGTGGGACGTGGGCTCGCTCGGGGCGGCCCCGGACGTCATCGTCACCAACGCGACGTTGCAGTGGGTGCCCGGTCACCTCGCGCTCGTCCGCGCCTGGGTGCAGGCGCTCGCTCCCGGCGGCTGGTTCGCGATGCAGGTGCCCGGCAACAACGACGCTCCCTCTCACGCGCTCATGCGTGAGACGGCGGCGGACCACCCCGCGGCGGACCGGCTCGCTCCTGCGCTCGACCGGCTGGCCGTCCACGACCCGGCCCGGTACGTCGTGGAGCTCGGCGCCCTCGGCTGCGAGGTCGACGGGTGGGAGACGACCTACCAGCACGTCCTCGACCCCGGTGGTGCGCAGGACAACCCGGTGCTCGAGTGGGTGCGAGGGACCGGGTTGCGGCCGGTTCTCGAGGCGCTCGACGACGAGACGGAACGAGCGGCGTTCCTGGCGGACTACGACGCGCGGCTCCGCGCGGCATACCCCCGCACGCCGGTGGGGGTGATCCTGGCGTTCCGGCGGGTGTTCGCCGTGGCCCACCGCACCGGTGCCTGACCGCCGGGCGCGCCAGCGGCCTACTTGGCGGTGATGGCGAGGGTCGGCTTGTTCTCGAGGTTGGCGAGGCCGTTCCACGCGAGGTTGACGAGGTGGGCGGCGACGTCGGCCTTCTTCATCTTGCGCGAGTCGAGCCACCACTGGCCGGTGAGGGCCACCATGCCGACGAGCATCTGGGCATAGAGGGGGGCGGTCTTGGGGTCGATCTTCCGGCGCTTGAACTCGGCCGCGAGGATGTGCTCGACCTGGCTCGCGACGTCGGACATGAGGCTCGCGAACGAACCGGTCGACTGCCCGGGCGGGCTGTCGCGGACGAGGATCCGGAACCCGTCGGTGGAGCTCTCGATGTAGTCGAGCAGGGCCATGGCTGCGCGTTCCAGGGTCTGGCGACTGTTGAGGTCGGCGGTCAGCGCTCCGGTGACGAGGCTGAGGAGGGCGGCGATCTCACGGTCGACCACGACGGCGTACAAGCCCTCCTTGCCCCCGAAGTGCTCGTAGACGACCGGCTTGGAGACGTTGGCCTTCGCGGCGATCTCCTCGACGGTCGTACCCTCGAAACCCTTGTCGGCAAACAACTTCCTGCCCACGTCGATGAGCTGCTCGCGACGCTGCTTCCCGGTCATGCGCGACTTCGCGACCGTGGTCACGGGCTTGTCATGGCTGCTGCTCACACGCTCCATCATGCCTGTTGCCCCCGCCCCGCCCGACCGGTGTGCCGCGTGGCCGGACCGCGAGGTCCAGCGGGGTGAGGGCACCGCCGCGGATTGGCTACCCTTTGCAGGTCCCTCCGCGGGACGTTCCCCGGTTGGTCTGCTGGCAGGGCCCGCCTGACTTTGAATCAGGACAAGCGACGTAGGTTCGATTCCTACCCGGGGAGCGCCGTTCCGAGGCGCGCGGGTTACTCCAGCCCCGGGGCGGACCATCGGAGGGTGTTGCTCCGCTCGTGCCTTGTGGCTCGACGTGGGACGCTCCGGTGATGGGGGAGCTGTCGGTCGCTCGCGTGCTCTGGTTGCTGGGGCAGGACGAGCAGCTGTTCCGGCCGCGGGTCGGTGCGATGGGGGTCGCCGTGGCCGCGGCGGCGCTCGTCGACGTCGTCGGCAGTGGTGCGGCAACGTGGGTCGACTCGTCCGGCCAGCGCGAGGTCGTGTGCACCGGTGAGTCGCCCTCGGACGCTCTCATCGGGCGCTGGGCTGCCGCGCTCGAGGAGTCCGGAGGGAGGGAGCCGCTCCGAGTCATCCACGCCATCAACGCGATGGGTTCCCATAACTGGGACGCCGTCGGCGCGGACCTGGCGAGGCAGGGGATGGCCGAGGAGGTCCCGCGTCCCGTGCGGCGATGGATGGCGCCACGACGCAGGCCCGACCTCGCCGTCGCGCGCCGGGAGCGGGCAAGGCTCCTCGCCGTGATCGGAGGCCGTGGCGCCGCCTCTGCGCAGGAGGAAGGTGTGCTCGCGGTGGCCTGGTGCGCGGGGGTCGCCGAACACGTCCTCAGCACGAACGCCTTCACGGACTCGGGGGTCATCGAGCCCACGCGGAGGTTCCTCGCCGACAGCGCGCTGGTGCCCAGGCTCGAACCCGCGGTGTCCTACCTCGTGAGCATGGGCCCCCTGCTCGGGATGGACGGGAACCCCGGCTGGAGTGGCCCTGGCGGCTGAGGTCGCCGGCGTGCGACGGCACCGTCTGGCACCATCCGGTCATGGTTCGGTACCTCGTCGCCCCAGGCATCTGGCTCACGCTGGGCCTCCTCGGCATCTGGATGTCGTTCCACCTGACGAGCGACGCCCATCTGGCCAGCCGCACCGAGGACCAGCTCGTGCAGCTGCGTGAGGTGCTCAGCAGTCGTCTCCACCTCGTGCTCAACGGCGGGGTGGGTGCCTTCTGCCTCGGCAACACGATCATCTCTGCGTGGACCGGCCGGGGCTTCTGGTGGATGTGGTTCCTGGCGACCCTGTCCCACCTCGCCGCACTGGTGGTGCGCGACCGCGCATTCGGTCGAGTCCTGCGCCATGTCGGTCAGGCCCGCCCCGCTCGGACCCACCAGGAGCGCATCAGCACCCGGTACGTCCTCGCAGGCGGCTTCACGTCGGCGCTGGCCCTCTCCATCGGTCAGGCCGTGCTCCCACCCCAGGACCGCGCCTCGGTCGAGGGCGCTCGAGTGGTCATCGCAGTGGCCCTGCTCGTCGTTGCCGTCGTCGCTGCCATCGGCGCCATGTGGGCGGCGGCGTGGAAGTTCAAGGAGCCGGCGTGACCGCGGTCGGCGTGGAGGGCTGACGGGCCGTCACCGGCCGAGTGCAGAGGCCGCAGCCCTTGCCTCAGCTGCGGAGGCGAGCTTCAGGGAGTGCTGGCCGGCGGGCGTCCGCAACAGGATGCCGCGGGTCCCGGATAGCGAGGCGTCACACGCCTCCACCGGCCACCTCGTGACGGTGGGCTCCCCGCCGAAGAGCGTCCGGAGGCCGTTCCGCGCGCACCACAGGGACCGGGCCGTGACGACATACGTGGTTGTGCCGTTGAAGCCGAACCACGGTCCGCGCGAGGCGACGAACGTCAGGACCTCGGTCTCGTCCACCTCGGCGGCCCTCGCTACGAGGGTTCGTCGCAGCGAGTCGCTCGGGGACATGCCGCCGAGTATGCCGCGTCAGGTCGGGTTCGCGGCCCGGAGGCAGAACTCGTTCCCGTCGGGATCGGTCATCGCGACCCATCCCTCGCCGCACTGCTCGACGGTCGACCTCGCGGCGCCGAGGGAGAGGAGGCGTTCGACCTCGCGGTCGGCGCCGGCGGGATCGCGCGGTGTGAGGTTGAGGTGGAGCCGGTTCTTCGTCAGCTTCTCGAGGACCGGCGGACCGCCCCAGCTGATCTTGGTGCCACCGGCTGGCGACTGGATGGCGGTCTCCTCGTCCTGGTCCCACACCAGCGGCCAGTCGAGCGCAGCGCTCCAGAAGTAGCCCACCTGCTGGCTGCCGTCGGAGGACAGGGCACCGATCGGTGCGGTGTCGGCGAGGAAGTTGTTGCCGGGCGGGATCACGCAGAACTCGTTCCCCTCGGGATCGGCCAGCACGACGTGGTCGACGTCAGGGCCCTGGCCGATGTCGAGGTGCCTCCCACCCAACGCGAGGGCGCGGTCCACGGTGTCCTGCTGGTCCTCGAGGGAGGCGCTGGTCAGGTCGAAGTGGATCTGGTTGGGCTGGGTCTTCTGCGCCCCGGTGGGCAGGAACCGGATCTGGAACCCTGCGTCACCGTCCGACGGCAGGACCACCCCGTGCTCGGCGTCCTCCGACAGCTCTCGGCCCAGCACTCCTGCCCAGAAGCGCCCGACCCTGACGGGATCGTGCGCGTCGAAACAGAGTTCTGCGAGCTCGCTGGACGCCACGTCTGCACCTTCGTTCGGCTGGAGCCGGGCCGACCCTGGAAGGCCATCCCTCGGCACGTCGACGTTAGGCCGCAGGCGGTGGCAGGAGCAAAAGAATTGTGACGCGAGGGAGCCGGGTCACGGCCTGCAAAGCACGATGAACGGCATCCGGGTCGGGGTCAGGGTGACGTCGTGGACATGCGGGATCACCAACGCCGACCACTCCACCGGGATCGTCTCGAGGTACTCGCTGATGCCGCTGCCGTCAGCGCAGTCTGGCTTGGAGACGCTCACCCACATCGGAACCTGTTCCCCGGGCCCGAGCTCCACGGAGGCCGTGGTTGCGACAGGGGTGTCGGTGGGACGGGTGGCGGAGGACTTCACCGGCGTCCCCCATCGGATCGTGAGGTCCTCGGGCAGTCCGGCATCGCGGTTCACCCCGCGCAGCCGGACGGGGAGTCGGCCGTCGTTGCGCAGCGAGTAGACGAAAGTCGCTCTGGTGCCCGGGTCACCGTTGATCACGAATGCGTCGCCGAAGATCGGGTCGTGCACCTTCCCGGCAGTGGCGCCGTCCAGACCTGTCAGGCTGCCGGGTACCAGGGGGTCGTAGCGCGCGGCCCAGGTGAGACCGACCACGACCATCACCACGACCACGATGCCCATTCCGAGGGCGCGCCCCCGCGTCCGCCGCGGGCCGGCCGCGGCCGATGGCTCCACAGCAGTCCCTGCTCCCGCGACGGTCATCGTCACCCACCCCCTGTGACGGACGACGGTAGCCGCCCGGCAGGTCGATCGCAGCAGGTTCGAGCGACGCGGGGCAGGGCGATCGCCGGCCGCCCGGGGTGCGTCGCCAACCCGGATTGCGCTCGGCGCCGAACTCCTCCCCGTGGCCGTCACATCGACCACCTGATCCGGAGGCATCACATGACCCGCAAGATCACACTCATCGCCCTCGTCCCCGTTCTGGCCCTCGGCCTGGCTGCCTGTGGCTCGTCGAACTCGGACAACACCTCGTCGCCCTCCACCTCCTCGACGTCCATGTCGTCCATGCCGATGCCGTCGGACTCGAGCAGCAGCACCAGCAGCAGCTCGGCTGAGCCGTCCCCCTCGACGAGTGCAGATGCGGCGGCAGCAGCGGTCATCTCGATCGCCGACTTCGCCTACAAGGTGCCGGCGTCGGTGGCGCCGGGCACGAAGATCACCATCAAGAACGATGACTCACAGGCCCACACGGTCACGTCCAAGGACGGCGGGTTCGACGTGAAGGTTGACCCCAAAGGCACCGCCACCATGACCGCGCCGAGCAAGCCCGGCACCTACAAGATCACCTGCACCTTCCACAGCAACATGAGCGGGATGCTGGTCGTCAAGTGACCTCCACCACCGCAGAACGGATCGGTATCGCCCGAGGTGCGACCGCATGGATGCTGCGTGTGCTCGTAGCGGCCGCGCTCGTCGTCGATGCGGTGGTTCACCTCCGGCTGGCCGGGGGATACCAGCAGTCGGCGCCGAGCGGGATCGGCGCCGGCAACCTCTTCCGTATCGAAGCAGCCGCTGCCGTCGTCGTGGCCCTCTGGGTGCTCTGGCGCGGCAGCGGAAAGGCCTTCCTGGCGGCGTTCGTCGTCGGTCTGAGTGCTGTCGTGGCCGTCGTTCTCTACCGCTACCTCAACATCCCTGCCATCGGCCCCCTGCCGGCGATGTACGAGCCGGTGTGGTTCGCCGAGAAGACGCTCAGTGCCGTCGCGGAGGGCGTGGCAGCTGCCGGGGCCCTGGTGGCCCTGTCGCTGATGCGCAGCCATGGCGACGTTCACGATCCCAGCAGGCCGACCAGAAACTAGTTGGCCCTTGCACCAGTCCGTTCCACGCCGGGCACCGAAGTACCTACACAAGCGTGGTTCCCAGTGCGGCCCGATGCGGCCGCGAATCAAGGAGATACCAGAATGCGCACTACCTCGAAGATTGCCTCTGTCGCCCTCGGCTCTGCAGTGCTCCTGCCGTTCCTCGGTGCAGGTGTCGCCCAGGCTGCTGACGGCAACACCATGGCGACGCTGCGTCCCGTCGCGTTGAACGGTGTCAAGGGCAGCGGCACCGCGATGGTGACCGTGCACGGCACCCGCATCGACGTGACCATGGCCGCCAACGGCCTGCTCCCCGACGCGCCGCACGCGGCCCACATCCACTTCGGTGCCGACGCTCGCCACGAGTGCCCGGTCGCCGGTGACGACGCCAAGGGCGACGGCACCATCAACACGAGTGACGGTGGCCCGGCATACGGCGGCATCGTGGTCTCGCTCACCAAGACCGGCGACACCTCGCCCAAGAGCGGCCTCGCCGTCGACCGCTTCGACACCGCCCCCGGCGGCAAGATCAACTACGAGCGCGGCAGCATCAACGTCGCCCCGGAGGTTGCCGCGGCCATCGCTGCCGGCAAGTCCGTCGTCGTCGTCCACGGCGTCGACCACAACAACGACGGCAAGTACGACGGCACCACCAAGAGCGACCTCGACCCGAGCCTGCCCACCGAGGCCACTGACCCGGCCATCTGTGGCGTCCTGAACGCCGCTCCCGCCGGCGGCATGGACACCGGCGCGGGTGGCACGTCCACCCCGAACAACGAGGGCATGCTCCTCCTCGGTGGCGGCCTGCTCATGGCGGCTGTCGGCACCGGTGCCTTCACTGCTCGCAAGGCTCGTAACCGCGTCTGATGTCTGACATCACGAAGTTCGGTGGCCGTCGCGGCAGCATTGCCGCGGCGGTCACCGTCGTGCTTCTCGGGGTCGGTGGGTTCCTCGTCGCGAAGTCTTTCTCGGGAACCGATACCCCGCCGCAGCCCGACGCAGCCCAGTCCGCACCGTCGGTCACGCCGGCACCCTCGTCCTCCTCGCCGAGCCCGACGTCGTCACCCACCTCCGCGACCGGGAAGACCGCTGCTCCCAGCACCGCGGACTTCGGTCCGATCATGGGACCGAGCGCGCCCGTCTCGCTGAAGATCCCGTCGATCGGTGTCGACACCAAGGGCATCGTCGACCTCGGTCTCGACAAGAGCGGCAAGCTGCAGGCCCCGACCGACTTCGGCAGGGCCGGCTGGTACGCCAACGGCCCGACCCCGGGTGAGTTCGGCCCCGCGGTCATCGGTGCCCACGTCGACAGCAAGTCCGGTCCCGCCGTGTTCTACCGCCTGGGATCGTTGAAGAAGGGCGCCACCGTGTCCGTGGCCCGCAAGGACGGTTCGACGGCGCGCTTCGTTGTCGACCGTGTCGCGCGCTACTCGAAGGCGGACTTCCCGACCATGACCGTCTACGGCGACACGAAGGGCCGCGCCGAGCTCCGGCTCATCACCTGCGGCGGTGCCTTCGACCAGTCCACGGGTCACTACGTCGACAACATCGTGGCGTTCGCGCACCTCACCTCCTGACGGATCGGTCCCGGCCCGATTCCGTTGCTGCGCAACGACGCTGGGCCTGTGGATGGTGCCGGTGCCCTGTCAGTGGTCGCCGATAGTGTCCTCGGTATGGCGATCGCTCCGGGCACGTCGCACCCCACCTTCGGTGGTGGTGCACGCAAGGGTGCGGCCCGTCCGGTGCTGGGTGGCGCGCGGGTCGCCCTGGAGGCGATGACCGACGGTGCCGCAGATCGGTTGTGGGCGTTGTCCGACGCCGAGGTCGGTGACGCGCTCGGCGTGCTGGCTGAGGTGCACGCGGCTGTTGCGGCCCAGCTGGTCGCGGTGCTCGCAGAGGCCAAGGGTCGCAGCCTGGGTTCGGGCCAGGGGTGGGGCGCGGTCGACTGGGCGCGCGCCATGGCGCCGTCCCTGCCTACCAAGGACCTGCTCGACGCTCACGTCGTCGCGACCGCGGTCCTCGACGGGGTTGGTCCCGAGCTCGGCGACCACCGGTTGGACGAGGTCGCCGACGCGGTCGCTGCAGCCGCCTCGGGTGATGCGCAGGAGCGGGCCGGGTCGTTGCCCGTGTCCAAGGCGGCGCAGCTGTGCCGGTTCCACCGCGGGATCCGTGGGTTGGCCGAGCCGGCCTGGTTGGCCGGGGCGACGGCTGACCTGGTGGATGCGGCACGGGGCAGGTGGGGTTGGGACGAGCGCACGTTGGGGGTCGCTGTCAGGCGCACCACGGATGTGGCGCGCTCGGACGGGGCGGTGGAGCGGGACGCGCAGGTACGTCGGGACCACCGGTCGCTGGTGAAGTCGCGTGGTCCGGTGGGGATGTCCCGGTACACGCTGCTGCTGGACGAGGAAGGCGCCGCGGTCGTCGACGCCGCCGTCGATGCGCTGGCCAGGCCGCGGCGGGACGAGGACACCGGTGAGCTCGACACCCGGACCCCGGCAGCCCGTCGCGCGGATGCGTTGCTGGACCTGGTGTCCCGGGCCGTGTCCGCGCCCGGCGGGGTGCCTCGTCAGGCGAAGACCTCGGTGGTGGTCACGATCGGGCTCGAGGTCCTGCAGGGCCGGTGCCGCGGCGCCGGGATGACCCTCGATGGTGAGGTCCTGACGGTGGGGGCGGTGCGTCGGATGGCATGCGACGCCCAGGTCGTTCCCGTGGTCCTGGGCACCCGTGGTGAGGTGTTGGACCAGGGGATGGGGCGGCGGTTGTTCGACCGGGCCCAGGTCCGGCACCTGTGGTTGCGGGACCGGCACTGCACCTTCCCCGGCTGTTCGAAGCCTGCGGCGTGGACCGACGCGCACCACCTGGTCCACTGGGCCGACGGCGGGCCGACGGACCTCGACAACGCTGCCCTGTTGTGCCGGGCGCACCACACGGTGGTGCACACGCACCGCTACGGCGGCAGGGTCCGCCTCGAGCACGGCAGACCCCAGGTCGAGTGGGACCTGACGGTCGGCTCCTACGAGACCACCCTCGACGAATGGCGACAACGCACCGGAGGACGAGCCCGAACTCGGCCTCGCTTCCACCCCGCCACGACCTGAGCGGGCGATGGTCCACGCCCCGGTTGCGCATGAGCATTGACGAGTCCACCGGGTCGCGGCGCGCGCGACGTGCTGAGGACGGTGCTGACTCCCGGGGCAGCCGTCCTGACGAGAACGTCAGGCGGCCCGGGGTCCGCGTGCCGAGCGGGCGAGGTCGTAGACGATCGTCGTCATCCAGCTCAACGGCCGGTGCTGCAGGGCGTCGAAGTCCCGGGCGGTGGCCCAGATCTGGGCGTAGGCAGCCCGGGTGGTCTCCTCGGCCCGGCCGTGGTCACCGAGCACGGTGAGGGCGAGGTGGTAGAACCGCGCCGCGGTGCGGTCGTACAGGTCCCCGAAGGCGGTGGTGTCGCCGAGGGCGGAGCGGGACAGCAGCCCGTCCAGCTCGGTAGCCGGTGCCGGTGTTGCCTCAGTGTGGAGCTGCGACGCCGCCCCCAGATCCGTCATGTCCACCACTGTGCGCCCAACCCGGACGAACCGCACCACAGGGACGGCCAGGGGTTCGCGCCGGCCGAGAACCTGCCCGAACGGACCAGGTCGCCCGTCCTGCGCGGGGTCGGCAACCGTGGGGCGAACAGCACCTGACCGGCGGGTAGCATGACGCCCGACCCGTCGCACCCGACCAGATCTCTGGAGTCCTCGCGCGTGAACGTCCCCCACGGCACCCCCAGGCTCGCTGCAGTCATCGTCCTCGCCGCAGGTGAGGGCACCCGGATGAAGTCCTCGACCCCCAAGGTCCTGCACCGGATCGGGGGCCGGACCCTCGTCGGACACGCGATCGCAGCGGCCCGGGCGGCCCAGCCGGAGCACCTCGCGGTCGTCGTCCGCCACGAGCGCGACCTCGTCGCCGCCCACGTCGCAGAGGTCGACTCCTCCGCGGTCATCGCGGACCAGGACGAGGTCAAGGGCACCGGCCGCGCCACGGAGTGCGCCCTCGACGTGCTCCCCGCCGACCTCGAGGGCACCATCCTCGTCACGTACGGCGACGTCCCCCTGCTCGCCGGCGACACCCTGGTGTCGCTGCTCGCCGAGCACGCGGAGTCCGGCAGCGCCGCAACCGTGATCACGGCCCACCTCGCCGACCCCACGGGGTACGGCCGGATCCTGCGGGACGCCGACGGCGGCGTCGAGGGGATCGTCGAGCAGAAGGACGCCACCGAGCAGCAGCGCGCGATCACCGAGATCAACTCGGGGATCTACGCCTTCGACGCGACGGTCCTGCGTGAGGCCCTGGCCAAGGTCGGCACCGACAACGCCCAGGGAGAGAAGTACCTCACCGACGTGCTGGCCATCGCCCGCGGCGCCGGCGGCCGGGTCAGCGCCCACCTCATCGAGGACCTGTGGCAGACCGAGGGCGTGAACGACCGGGTGCAGCTCGCCCGCCTCGGCAAGGAGCTCAACCGCCGCACCACCGAGCGCTGGATGCGTGAGGGCGTCACGATCATCGACCCCGACACCACGTGGATCGACACGGACGTCACCATCGGCCGTGACGCCACCGTCCTGCCCGGCACCCAGCTGCTCGGGGCGACGACCATCGGTGCGACAGCCGTCATCGGCCCCGACACCACCCTCACCGACACCGAGGTGGGGGAGGGGGCCGAGGTCAAGCGCACCGAGGCCCTGCTCGCCGTCATCGGCGCGGGCGCGACGGTGGGTCCGTTCAGCTACCTGCGCCCCGGCACCGAGCTCGGCGCGCAGGGCAAGATCGGCGGTTTCGTCGAGACCAAGAACGCGAAGATCGCCGACGGTGCCAAGGTCCCGCACCTCACGTATGCCGGTGACGTCACCATCGGTGAGGGCGCCAACATCGGCGCGGGGACGATCTTCGCCAACTACGACGGCGTCAAGAAGCACCACACGACGATCGGGCGGCACAGCTTCGTGGGCTCCAACTCGGTGCTCGTCGCGCCGGTCACCATCGCCGACGGCGCGTACGTCGGCGCCGGCTCCGCAGTGACCGGTGACGTCGACCCGGGCCAGATCGCGGTGGCCCGCGGACGGCAGAAGAACATCGACGGCTGGGTGGCCCGCGCCCGCGCCGGCACGAAGACCGACAAGGCCGCCAGGGCGGCGCAGGCCGCGAAGGCAGCTGCGCCGCATACCGAAGACTCCACGGAAGGGCAGGGCCAGGCGTGACCGGCATCCTCAAGACCACCGAGAAGAACCTCATGGTCTTCTCCGGCAGGGCCCACCCCGGGCTCGCCGAGGACGTCGCCCGGATGCTGGGGACCGGCCTCGTGCCGACCAGCGCCTACGACTTCGCGAACGGTGAGATCTACGTGCGGTACGAGGAGTCGGTGCGCGGCTCCGACGCGTTCGTGATCCAGAGCCACACCGCGCCGCTCAACGAGGCGATCATGGAGCAGCTCATCATGATCGACGCGCTCAAGCGCGCCTCCGCCAAGCGCATCACCGTGGTGCTGCCGTTCTACGGGTACGCCCGTCAGGACAAGAAGCACCGTGGTCGTGAGCCGATCTCGGCCCGCCTCATGGCCGACCTGTTCAAGACCGCCGGGGCCAACCGCCTCATGGCTGTCGACCTGCACACCGCGCAGATCCAGGGTTTCTTCGACGGTCCCGTCGACCACCTCATGGCGCTGCCGATCCTGTCGGACTACGTGCGCGAGAAGTACGGGAACGAGAAGCTCGCGGTCGTCTCGCCCGACGCCGGTCGTATCAAGGTCGCCGAGCAGTGGTCCGAGCGCCTCGGTCACGCGCCGCTGGCGTTCATCCACAAGACGCGGGACATCAACCGGCCGAACGAGACCGTCGCGAACCGGGTCGTCGGTGAGGTCAAGGGCCGCATCTGCGTCCTGGTCGACGACATGATCGACACCGGCGGCACCATCACCAAGGCCGCCGACGCCCTCATGGCGGACGGTGCGGCCGGCGTGGTCATCGCCGCGACGCACGCGATCCTCTCCGGTCCCGCGGTCGACCGGCTCAAGGCCTGCACCGCGCAGGAGGTCATCGTCACCGACACGCTGCCGATCGACGAGGCGCACGACTTCGACAAGCTGACGACCCTGTCGATCGCCCCGCTCATCAGCCGTGCGATCCAGGAGGTCTTCGAGGACGGCTCGGTGACGAGCCTGTTCGACGGCCACGCCTGAGCACAGTGCGTCCACGCCCTGAGGACAGGGCCACCGTGGCCGCGGGTCAGCCGGTCGAGGCCCTGCGCGCGCGGTAGGCGGCGACGTTGGCGCGGTTCCCGCAACCGCCGTCGCAGTAGCGCTTCGACCTGTTCTTCGACAGGTCGACGACGACGTCCTCGCAGTCGTCGGCCGCGCACGTGCGCAGCCGGGCCAGCTGGTCGGCGCGGATCACGTCGACCATCGCCATGGCCGCCTCGACGGCCATCCGGGTCGACAGCGGGGCCTCGGGCGGCGTCGCGTGCAGGTGCCAGGTCCACCCGTCGTGGCGCACGAGCTGGGGGAGGGCGTCGGCCTCGGCGAGCAGCGTGTTGACGAGCTCGACGGCGCGGTCCGTGTCCGCGGTCCACAGCTCGCGCAACCGCGGCCTGAGGGCGCGCACCGCCTCGAGCTCGGCGGCGTCGTGGGCGCGCGAACCGGTCCACTGCCACTCGCGCACGAACGTGTCGAGCTCGGGGAGGGTCTGCAGGTCGTCGGTGTCCGTGGGCAGGGTCGCGGCCGTGTTGACCAGGGCCGCGCAGCCGCGCAAGGCTTCCTCGGTGTCATGGGCGAACAACATGTTGACTCCTGACATGAACCATCGGTACCGTCACGAGTATAAGGAGTTTTGCTCCTGACAAGATCTCTGACGACGAAGCGAGGCGTGTCATGCACCCACGGTCCACCGCGGTCGGCCTCTGGCTCGCCCTCGCGTCGGCGGCGACGTTCGGCAGCAGCGGCCCGTTCGCCAAGTCCCTGCTCGTCGAGGGCTGGAGCTCGGGGGCGATCGTCCTGCTCCGCGTCGCCGGCGCCACGCTCGTCCTCGCCGTCCCGACCGTGCTCGCCCTGCGTGGTCGGTGGCACCTCGTGCGGGAGAACCTCGCTGCCGTCCTCACGTATGGCGCCGTGGCCGTCGCCGGCTGCCAGGTCGCCTACTTCTACGCGGTCCAGCGCCTCGACGTCGGGGTCGCCCTGCTGCTGGAGTACCTCGGTGTCGTCCTTGTCGTGCTGTTCGTCTGGGCGCGCACCCGGCGGGCCCCCAGTGCCCTCACCGGGCTCGGGGTCGTGCTCGCGATCGGCGGGCTCGCGCTCGTGCTCGACCTCGGTGGCCAGGCCGCGCCCGACCTCGTCGGTGTCGGCTGGGGGCTGGTCGCCGCCGCGGGCCTGGCGACCTTCTTCGTCCTCGCGGCCGAGGAGAGCCACCTCCCGCCGGTCGCCCTGGCCGGTCTCGGCATGGGCGCCGGGGCGGTCGGCCTCGGTGTGCTCGGTGGGGTCGGTGTGCTGCCGATGCACTTCGTCGCCACCGACGTGGTCCTGCGCGGCGCGGACGTGCCCTGGTGGGTCGCGGTCGGTGAGCTGGCCCTCGTGGCCGCCGCCGCGGCATACCTGCTCGGGGTCACGGCCGCCCGCATCCTCGGCTCCACGGCCGCGTCCTTCGTGGGGCTGACCGAGGTGCTCTTCGCGGTGCTGTTCGCGTGGGTGCTGCTCGGCGAGCTGCCGGGCCTGGTCCAGCTGCTGGGCGGGGTCTGCATCGTCGGGGGCGTGGTCGCCGTCCGCCTCGGCGAGCTGCGCCGCGAGCGTTCGGCCCGGGCGACGGCCGCGGCGGACGACGCGGATTTCCCTCTCCCCGCAGGCGTCGCCTAGACTCTCCGGGTTGCCTCGGCGAGGGACACTGCACGGCTGCCACCACCTGGGGGCCGGTCACGTCCGTAATTCGACGCGGTGTGGTCTCCGTGCTGCGCCCCGCGTCGAGGCCCACCGCCTACTCGAGTCCCCGTCCAAGGAGTCCCCGTGTCTGACACCAACCTCACGCTCAACGCCGAGAAGCGCACGCAGTTCGGCAAGGGCGCCGCGCGCAAGATCCGCCGCGACCACAAGATCCCCGCCGTCATGTACGGCCACGGCGCGGAGCCGGTGCACATCACCCTCCCCGGCCACGAGACGATGATGGCGCTCAAGACCGCCAACGCCCTCCTCACCATCGTCATCGACGGTGACGAGCAGCTCGCCCTGGCCAAGGACGTGCAGCGCGACGCCATCAAGCCGGTCATCGAGCACATCGACCTCGTCGTCGTCCGCAAGGGCGAGAAGGTCACCGTGGACGTGCCCGTGCACCTCGAGGGCGACGCCGCCCCCGAGACCGTGGTCACGCTGGACTCCCAGACCCTGCAGCTCGAGGTCGAGGCCACCCACATCCCCGAGAACATCGTCATCTCGGTCGAGGGCCTCCAGGCCGGCACGCAGATCAAGGCGTCCGACGTCGAGCTGCCCCGCGGCGCGACGCTGATCGTCGACGAGGAGACCCTCGTCGTCAACATCACCCAGCAGATCTCGCAGGAGGAGCTGGACGCCGAGCTCGCCGAGGCCGAGGAAGAGGCCGGCATCGAGCGCGAGGAGTCCGACGAGGACGCCGCCGCCGAGGGCGACTCCGCTGCTGCCGAGGGCGAGTCCACGGACGGCGCGAAGGCCGAGTCCGAGGACGCCTGAGTCCCACCGGCACGGCGCGAGCCGTGCCATCGGCGCGGCCCAGCGGCCGCGCCACAGGCTCCACCACTGCTCCACACAGGAAGGCCGGGTCCGCGACGGACCCGGCCTTCCGGCATACTTGCCGCCCGTGAGTGCAGACGGGACGTGGCTGGTGGTCGGGCTCGGCAACCCCGGGCCCACCTACGCGGGAAACCGCCACAACGTCGGTGCGATGGTCGTCGACGAGCTGGCCCGACGGGGGTCGGCGTCCCTCACGAAGCACAAGGCGCGGGCCGTTGCGGCGACGATCAGGATCGGCATGCTGCCCGGCGGCGCTCCCGGCCCCCGCGCTGTCATCGGCGTCCCGCTGTCGTACATGAACGAGTCCGGCGGTCCGGTGAAGGCCCTCATGTCCTTCTTCTCCGTGGACCCCGACCACCTCGTGGTCATCCACGACGAGCTCGACATCCCTGCCGGTGACGTCCGGCTCAAGAAGGGCGGCGGCGAGGGCGGCCACAACGGCCTGCGCTCGATCAGCTCCTCCCTGGGCACCAAGGACTACCTGCGCGTGCGGGTGGGGATCGGGCGGCCGCCCGGCCGGATGGACGCCGCCGACTTCGTCCTGCGCGACTTCTCGCCGACCGAGCGCAAGGAGCTGCCGTTCCTGCTCGACGCCGCCGCCGACGCGGCGGAGATGGTCGTCACGGAGGGCCTGCAGACGGCCCAGCAGAAGTTCCACAGCCCCGCCTGAGGCCTGCTGCTCCGCCCGTCCACCCCTCGGGGCGGGGCGCGGGAGTGACTATTTTTGGGACTAGTTCCTTTTGCGTATCCCTACGTCAGGCGAACGGTGCCGAGGGTCGACCCCTTCGTCCCTGCGGGACCGAGCGAACGGCTCGTGTTCGCGAACTCCACCATCGGTATGAGGTGAGTACGTAGACAGCGCTACTCCACCTGGGGTGGATCACCGTCCGTTGCGCGGCGTACAGGTCGAAACCCTTGTCCTGCAAGGCTGGCGGAGCCGGTTGATGACTTCTGCAGGAGCCATTAACAGGTCGACCGTGGGGGTCTACCTTCGGCCGAAAGCGATGCGCAAGGGGTGCAAGTCATGACGGATCTCGCGGGGGCGGATTCCGTGTCGTCGATACCGACACCAGCGCCGGTGCAGGTGCCGGTCCAGGTGCCGTCGGACGACCTCATCGGACGACCGACGACGCCGACCGAGGCCATCGGGACCGCCGGGCTCGTCGGGACGCACGACTGGGCGGGGGTGGCGCCCGAGCACCCGGCCAAGCAGTCCTGGTACCTGCGCTACCGCTCCAAGGCGGTCGCCGTGGACATCGCCGGCGCCGTCGTCGCCGGGCTGCTGTGCACCTTCGTCCCCATCGGTGACGCCCCGCTGGTCGACCGCGGCCTGGTCGCGCTCGCCCTCCCCGGCGCCTGGTACCTCGCGATCCTGCTCTGCCACGGCTACGAGCGGCGCTACCTCGGGATCACCGCCGACGAGTACCGCGCCATCGGCCGGGCCGTCGTCGGGCTGGTCGTGTCGGTCGCCGTCCTGTCCTGGCTCGTCCACGCCGAGATCGCCCGCGGGCTGGTGCTCACCGCAGCCCCGCCGCTGCTCGTCCTCGGCCTGCTCGGCCGCCACCTCCTGCGTCGTGGCCTGCTGGCCCGCCGCGAGGTCGGCATCGACTCCCAGCGCACCGTGGTCATCGGCAACGTCCGTACCGTCGCCCCCCTCATCCGCCAGCTGCGCCGCGCGCCCGGCGAGGGCATGCAGGTCGTCGGCGCGTGCGTCTCCGGCATCGCGACCGAGGGCGACTTCTCCACCGAGATCGAGGGCGTGCCGGTCTTCGGCTACCCCGACGAGGCGATGTACGCCATCGACCTGCTCGACGCCGAGGTCGTGGCCGTGTCCAGCGACCCCGAGCTCAGCGGCCCCAGCCTGCGTCGCCTGGCATGGAGCCTCGAGGAGCGCGCCGTCGACCTCGTCATCGCCCCCGGCCTCTTCGAGGTGGCCGGCCCGCGACTGAGCATCCGCCCCTCTGCCGGCATGCCGCTGCTGCACGTGGAGCGGCCCGCGATGTCGGGCGCTCGCCGCGTGTTCAAGCGCACCGTCGACCTGGTCCTGGGGGTCGTGCTCACCGTCCTGGCCGCACCGGTCCTGCTCGGCATCGCCGTCGCGATCCGCCTGGACTCACCCGGTGGCGTCATCTTCCGCCAGACCCGGGTCGGTGCCCGCGGCGAGACGTTCCAGATGCTCAAGTTCCGCACCATGGTCGTCGACGCCGAGCAGCGCAAGGCCGAGCTCGTCACCGCGGTGGACGCCGGCAACACGGTCCTGTTCAAGATGCGCCGCGACCCGCGCGTCACCTCGGTCGGCCGGATCCTGCGCCGACTGTCCATCGACGAGGTCCCCCAGCTCATCAACGTCATCCGAGGCGAGATGTCGCTGGTCGGGCCGCGGCCACCGCTGCCCTCCGAGGTCGCCGGCTACGAGTCGGACGCCACCCGCCGCCTGCGGGTCAAGCCGGGCCTCACCGGTCTGTGGCAGGTGAGCGGACGCAGCGACCTGTCCTGGGACGAGTCCCTGCGGCTGGACCTCTGGTACGTCGACAACTGGTCCCTGCTGCTGGACCTGCAGATCATCGTGCGCACCGCCAAGGCCGTCCTGCGTGGGACGGGGGCGTACTGATGTCCCTGCGCCGCCTCCCCGCCGTCCTCGTCGTCGGTGCCGTCACCGCCGCCCTCCTGTCCGGTTGCTCGGGCGACCGCACGTCGCCCACCGCCGCCAGCAGCACCGCGGCCGTCGGCCCGGTCGCGTCGTCGAGCTCCTCGAGCCCGAGCCCGTCGGCGACCACGACGCCTGACGACGCCGAGAGCCCGACCACGTCGGCCACCGTGCCGCCGCCCCTGCCGCAGCCGGTGGCGTCGGTCCCGAAGGTCAAGCGTTCCGGCCAGCCGTCCTCGCCGTCGGTCACCGCACCTGCCGCGAAGTTCACCGCGCCGGTCACCTACCCCGACGGGGTCCGCCTCGACATCGTCCGGACCGTGCGGGCCACCGAGACCGGTCACGGCCCCGGGGTCATGGCCGGCCGCAAGTACGTCCGCTTCGAGCTCAAGCTCACCAACGGCTCGGCGAAGGCGATCAATCTCAACCAGGTCGTCCTCACGACCTACTACTCCGCGTCCAAGCAGCTGGCCGCCCCGGTCTACACCGAGAGCGCCAAGACCTACGACTTCTCCGGCATCGTCAAGCCCGGCGCCTCCGCGACGGCGTTCTACGCCTTCGCCGTGCCGGACTCCGGGCTGAAGAAGCTGACCATGGTCGTCGACTTCGACGGCACCCACACCTCGGCCACCTACTCCGGCGCGGTCGTGGTCTCGTGAGCCACCACCGGGGCCTGCCGACGGGACGTCTGCGCGCGCTCGTCACGTCGCACGCCTCGGGCGCCCTCGTCGCACAGGTCTGGCAGGCGGCGACCAGCTTCGTGCTCCAGGTCGTGGCCGCGCACGTGCTCGGTGCGAAGGGTCTCGGCCTCGTCTCGCTCTGCCTGGGCACCATCGTGCTGGTCACCGCGGTCACGAGCGGATTCGTGGGCGACTCGCTCACCGTGCTCGACCGCGCGGACTCCCGCGTCCGTGGTGGCCTGCAGTGGTGGGCCCTCGTGCTCGGCACCGCTGGTCCGGCCCTGGCCGCCGCGGTGCTGTGGGGCACGGGTTCGCTCGACGCCGCCGAGGCCGGGTTGTTCCTGCTCGCCGCGGCCCTGTTCGCGGTCGAGGAGGTGGGGCGCCGGCTGCTGATGGCGTCGCTGCGCTTCTGGCGGCTCGTGGTCGTCGACTCCGTCGCCCTGGCCACGGCGGTCGCGGCGCTGGTGGCGTTCGGCCTGGCCGGCACCATCACCCTCGGGAGCTTCCTGGGCGCCGTCGCCCTCGGGCAGGCGACCGGGTTGCTCACCGTGGCCGCCATGCTGGCGCCGTCGGAGCGGTGGGCTGCTCCCGTCCGTGGCGGCGCCGTGCGTGACGTCGCGTCCTTCGGCGTATGGCGCGGGGCGCAGGTCGCGGTCAACCCCGGCGTCTTCACGGCGTTCCGCCTGCTCGTCGTGGCGGTGGCCGGGGCCGCGGCGCTGGGTCACCTCGAAGCCGCCCGGATCCTTGTGGCACCCGCCCTGCTCATGGTCCAGGGGATCGGGTCGTACCTGCTCGCGTCCTACGGGCGCGACCGTTCCCTCGCCCTGACTGCACTCGTCACCCGGGCGCGTCGGGGCAGCGCCGCTCTCGTCCTCGGTGCCCTCGGTGTCGGCCTCCTGATCTGGTTGGCTGCGCCCCTCGTCGGACCGTGGGTCACCGGTGACGGGTTCACCGTCCCCCTGCTCGCAGTGGCCGGCTGGGCCTGCTACGCCGCGGCCATCGCGTCGATGCAGCCGTTCGTCAGCCTCGCCGCTGCTCGCGGACGCCAGCGCGCGATGCTCGGCGTCCGGCTCCTGGACGCCGCGGTCTCGCTCGTCGCGCTCGTCGCCTGGTTGCTCGCCGACCTGCCCACGGCCGCAACGCCGTTCGTCCTCGCCCTCGGACCGGTCGCAGCCGGCCTGGTCACCCGCTTCGTCGTCCTCACCCCGATGCTCCGCACGGAGCAGTCAGTCACCACCAGCGCCCCGGCGGTCCCCGCCCCCGCGCAGCCCCGAGAGGCAGCACACCATGCACGTTGAGGAACTCGGCGGTCTCGTCCGTCGCGCTGTCGCCGCAGCAGCTGCTGCCGCGGTCGTCCTCGCAGGCGCCTCGGCGCTGGCCACGCCGGCCAGTGCCGCGGAACCGCCGCCGGTCGTCCCGTCCGCGGCGCCGGTGACCGCGGACGCCCTGCCGACGTGGCAGATCAACGGCGTCGTGTGGAGCCAGGCCATCGTCGGCAACACCGTCTACGTCACGGGCAGCTTCACCAAGGCCCGGCCGCCGGGCGTCGCCGTCGGTGGCGTCGGCGAGGTCGACGCGCTCAACATCTTCGCCTACGACATCACCACCGGTAACCGGGTCGCGTCCTTCGACCACGCGCTGAACGCCCAGGGCATGGTCGTCCGCGCCTCGTCGGACGGCTCGCGCATCATCGTCGGTGGCGACTTCACCACCGTCGACGGTGTCGCCCGTGGCCACGTGGCGTCGTTCTCGGCCGCTGACGGCTCCCTGACCTCCTGGGCGCCGAACGTCGGCGGCCAGGTCCGCGCGCTCGCCACGACGCCGTCGACGATCTACGTCGGTGGCACCTTCCCGTCGGCCAACGGCCAGACGCGCGGGGCCCTCGCAGCCTTCTCCTCCACCAGCAGCACCATGCTCCCGTGGGCCCCCGTCGCCGGTGGCTCGAACGCCAGCGTGCTGGCGCTGCTCATGTCCCCCGACCAGAGCCGGGTCATCGTCGGCGGCTCGTTCGAGACCCTCAGCGGTGTCGCGGCCTACGGCATGGGCTCGGTCGACGCCGCCAGCGGGGCGATCCTTCAGTGGGACGCCAACGCCCGCATCCGCACGGCCGGCCTCAACGGCGGCATCACCAGCCTCAGCACCGACGGGACGCAGGTCTTCGGCACCGGGTACGCGTTCGGTGCCGGTGCCGCGTTCGAGGGCAACTTCTCGGCGGACCCCTCGACGGGCGCGATCAACTGGGTCAACGACTGCCTGGGTGACGAGTACAGCTCCTTCCCGATGAACCAGACGCTCTACACCGTCGGCCACGTCCACAACTGCAGCGTCGTCAACGGTTTCCCCGACACCAACCCGCGCTCGCGCTGGCAGAAGGCCACCGCGTTCCCGACCTACCCGACCGGCATGACGGCCGTGAAGGACGCGTACGGCTGGGACTTCCGCAGACTGCCCTTCACCGGGCTGACGCACTGGTACCCGGACCTCGAGTTCGGCAGCTACACCCCCGACCGGCAGGCCGCCTGGTCGGTGACCGGCAACGGCACGTACATCACCCTCGGTGGCGAGTTCCCGATGGTCAACAGTGTCGCCCAGCAGGGCCTGACCCGCTTCGCGATGCCGTCCGCAGCTCCCCGGCTCTCGAAGCCGATCTACACCACGGCCATCAACCCTGTCGCCACGTCGACCGAGGCCGGCAAGGTCAAGCTGACCTGGGGCTCGGTCTGGGACCGTGACGACGCCACGCTGACCTACGACGTCTACCGCGACGGCGGAGCCACGATCGGCAACGTCTCGGGCGCGAGCATCTGGTACCGCCTCCCCGGCCTCACGTTCACCGACAGCGGGGTCGCACCCGGGACGACGCACACGTACAAGGTCCGCGCCAAGGACAAGGACGGAAACATCCAGTGGAGCCTGGCGTCCGCACCGGTCACGGTGTCCAGCGCACCCGTCTCCTCCTACGTCTCCGCGGTCCGCGGCGACGGGGCCAGCCACCTGTGGCGCCTCGGTGACGCCGGTCCGGCGATCACCGACGCTGCAGGCGTGGGCATGGGCTCGTCCACGGCCCTGACCACCGGCCAGCCCGGCGCGATCGCCGGCGACCCCGCCGTGACCTCGACGGACGCCGCGAACTCCAAGGCCTGGACGACCTTCCAGGAGTCCCACGTCCCCGAGGTGACCGTCGAGGGCTGGATCCAGACGACGAGCACGACCGGTGGGCGGATCATCGGCTTCGGCACCAGCCAGCAGGGCACGTCGGCCTCCGGCACGAACGACATGGTGCTCTACGTCAACAACGCCAACAGGTTGTCGTTCCTCCTGATGAACGGCTCGTCGCGCTGGGTGACGAGCAACCGGACCGTCAACGACGGGCAGTGGCACCACGTCGCCGCGACCGCCGGAGCCTCGGGCGTCTCGCTCTACGTCGACGGACGCCGGGTCGCCCGCGACCAGACGCCGGTGTCGATGGCGACCTACGACGGGTACTGGCGCCTTCTGGCCGACCAGACCTCCAACCTGGCCAACAAGCCCACGAGTGCGGGCCTCCTCGGCTCCGTCGACGAGCTCGCGGTCTACCCCACGGTGCTGACCCAGGCGCAGCTGCAGGCGCACTTCCTCGCGTCGGGTCGCCCGGCCACGTGGTCGACCCCGCCGGCCGACGCCTACGCGGCAGCCGTCACGGCGAACAGCCCTGACTCTTACTGGCGCCTCGGCGAGTCCTCCGGCACCACCGCGGTCGACTCCTCGACCTCCGGCAAGGACGGCACCTACGTCACGGGCACCACCCTCGGTGCCGCCGGCTCCCCGGCCTCCGCCTCGGGCACGGCCGTCACGCTCAACGGCACCTCCGGCCTGATCGTGGACAAGGAGCCGACGACCAACCCGCGCGCCTACTCGACCGAGCTCTGGTTCAAGTCGACGAGCACGAAGGGCGGGAAGCTCATCGGCTTCGGCAACACGGCCACCGGGCTGAGCACTTCCTACGACCGGCAGGTCGTCATGCTCAGCAACGGCCACCTGCAGTTCGGCACCAACGGCGCCGTGCGCAGCCTCGCCGAGACCACCGCGTCCTACAACAACGGCGTGTGGCACCACGTGGTCGCCACCCAGGGCGCCAACGGCATGAACCTGTGGGTCGACGGGGCCAAGGTCGCCTCGAACCCCGCCACCGACGCGCAGAACTACACCGGCTGGTGGCGGGTCGGTGGGGACCGCACCTTCGGGGGCACCACGAGCAACTACATCGCCGCCACGGTCGACGAGGTCGCCGTGTACCCGACCGCCCTCACCGGCACCCAGGTCCGGGCGCACTACGAGGCAGCAGGGTTCACCGCCCCCAACGCCACGCCGACAGCCGCCTTCACCAGCAGCTCGTCCTTCCTCACGGCCTCGGTCGACGGCTCGACGTCCAGCGACCCCGACGACGCGATCGCTTCGTACGCCTGGGACTTCGGTGACGGCGCCACCGCCACCGGGGTCACCGCGAGCCACGCGTACGCCGCGGCCGGCACCTACACGGTGCGGCTCACCGTCACCGACGACCGCGGTGCGACCAACAGCACCACGCGTGCCGTCACCGTCGTGACCAACCAGGCCCCGACCGCCTCGTTCACGGACTCCGAGTCGTTCCTCACCCTCGGGGTCAACGGGTCCGCCTCGAGCGACCCCGACGGCACCGTGGCGTCGTACGCCTGGGACTTCGGTGACGGCGCCAGCGCCACCGGCGCCACCGCGAGCCACTCGTATGCCGCCGCGGGCACCTACACGGTCCGCCTCACCGTCACCGACGACAAGGGGGCCACCGGCACCAGCGCCCGTGCGGTGACCGTCGCCACGGCGCCGAACCAGCCGCCGACGGCGTCGTTCACCCACAGCGAGTCGTTCCTCAAGACCTCGGTCAACGGGTCGGCCTCCACCGACGCCGACGGCACCGTCGCGTCATACGCGTGGAGCTGGGGTGACGGCACCGCCAACGGGACCGGCGCCACGGCCACGCACACGTATGCCGCCGCCGGCACCTACACCGTGAAGCTCACCGTCACCGACGACAAGGGCGACTCGGGCACCACCTCCAGCTCGGTGACCGTCGTCGCCAACCAGGCCCCGACGGCGTCCTTCACCGACAGCGAGTCGTTCGTCGACCTGTCCGTCAACGGCTCCGCGTCCAGCGACCCCGACGGCAGCATCGCGTCGTACTCGTGGAGCTGGGGTGACGGCACCGCCAACGGGACCGGCGCCACGGCGACCCACTCGTACGCGGCGAGCGGCACCTACACCGTGGCCCTCACGGTCACCGACGACCAGGGCGCCACCGCCACCACCTCGCGGGCCGTCACCGTGACCGCGCCGCTCGCCCTCGCGGCGGACGCGTTCGAGCGGACGCTCGCGACCGGGTGGGGGACCGCTGACGTCGGCGGTGCCTGGACCCTGGGTGGCACCGCCTCGCGCTGGAGCGTCTCGGCCGGCACCGGTCGGGTCAGCCTCAACGCCGGTGACGGCTACACGGCGGCGCTCGCGTCGGTGAGCAGCACCGACAACGAGTTCCGCACGACCGTCACCACCGACAAGGTGCCCACCGGTGGTGGGCAGTACGTCAGCCTCATCGGCCGTCGGGTCAGCTCCACGCTCGACTACCGGGCCAAGGTGCGGTTTGCCTCCACCGGGGCCGTGGCCGTCTGGCTGACCCGCAACGAGAGCGCCACGGAGACCGTGCTCACCAGCGTCACCGTCCCCGGCCTGACCTTCGCGGCCGGCGACAAGATGCTCGTGAAGCTCCAGACCTACGGCACCTCGCCCACCACGTTGCGGGTGAAGATCTGGAAGGCCGGCACCACGGAGCCGACCGCCTGGCTCCTCACCGGCACCGACAGCACCAGCACGTTGCAGGTCCCCGGCTCGGTCGGCCTGTACGCGTTCCTCAGCGGCAGCACCACGAACGGTCCTGTCGTGTACGGCGTGGACGACCTCTGGGTCGGACCCCGCAACCAATGATCAATCGGATGGATGTCCTGCTGCCAGCAGGGGAACGTGAGGACGTCATGACGCGTGGGCCGATAGCTCGATGGTCTCGCAAGGTCGGGGTGGGTGTGGTCACGATGGCCATGGCCTTGTCAGGGGCTGCCGTGCTGGCCTCGCCTGCGCAGGCGGCGGATCCGCCGCCTGCGGTGGTGGCGCCGGACCCGGCGACCGTCAGCTCCGACGCCCTGCCCTCGTGGCAGATCAACGGCGTCGTGTGGAGCCAGGCGATCGTCGGGGACGTCGTCTACGTCACCGGTTCCTTCACCCGCGCCAGGCCTCCGGGCGTCGCCGCGGGCGGTGCCGGTGAGGTCGTCGCCAACAACATCTTCGCCTACCGCCTCTCCACCGGTGACCGCGTGACGACCTTCGCCACGAACCCCGGGCTCAACGCCCAGGGCCTGGTGATCCGGGCGTCGGCCGACGGCAGCCGCCTGTGGGTGGGTGGCGACTTCACCACCGTCAACGGGACCGCACGCGGCCACCTCGCCGCGCTCAACCCGGCCGACGGCTCGCTCGTGACCGGGGGCGGCTTCGTTCCCCCGAACGTGGGCGGCCAGGTCCGTGGCCTCGGTATCACGGGGTCGACGGTCTACGTCGGCGGCAACTTCACGTCCGCGAACGGCGTGGCTCGCACCCGCCTGGCGGCCTTCTCGGTGAGCACCGGCGCCATGTCGTCGTGGGCGCCCGCGGCGGCCGGTGGTTACGTCTGGGCGATGACCATGTCGCCGGACAAGAGCAGGGTCATCCCGGCGGGGTCGTTCACGACGCTCAACGGACAGCCTGCCTACGGCATGGGGTCGGTGAACGCCTCGGACGGCAGCACCAACCCGTGGCCCGCGCAGGAGAAGATCCGCGCGGCGGGCGCCAACGGCGCCATCACGTCGGTCAAGACCGACGGGACCCAGGTCTACGGCACCAGCTACGCGTTCGGCGCCGGAGCCTCCTACGAGGGCACCTTCGCGGTCGACCCGATGACGGGGCAGATCAACTGGGCCAACGACTGCCTCGGTGACACCTACGACATCGCCCCGGCCGGCGACGTGCTCTACAACGCGTCGCACCAGCACGACTGCACCGTGGTCGACGGCTGGCCCGACACCAACCCGCGCGTCCGCTGGCAGAAGGCGGCGGCGTCGTACTCCCACGCCACCGGTGTCTCCACCAAGGACGACGCGTACGGCTGGGGCAGCACCTACGGCCTGATCGGCCTCCCGAACGCCAAGCTCCTGCACTGGTACCCCAACTTCGCGTTCGGCTCGTTCACGAGCTCGCGCCAGGCGGGCTGGGCGGTCGACGCCTCCCCGGACGGCCAGTGGGTGGTCTACGGCGGCGAGTTCCCGCGCGTCAACAACGTCGCCCAGCAGGGCATCGTGCGGTTCCGCACCAAGGCCGGCGCACCGGACAAGGTCGGCCCCTCCTACAACACCACCCCGGCCACGCCGACCCCGAGCACCAACGCCGTCTCGCTGACGGCCGGCACGGTCCGCGTCTCGTGGGGCTCGGCCTGGGACCAGGACGACAAGAACCTCAAGTACGAGGTGCTGCGCAACAACAACACCTGGGTCTACACGACCACGGGCGACTCCAACTTCTGGACGCTGCCCACCATGGGCTTCGTCGACAAGGGCCTCACCCCGGGCACCACGGTGCGCTACCAGGTGCGGGTCACCGACCCCGACGGCAACATCCTGTGGAGCCCGGTCTCCAACACGGTGACCGTCGGCAGCGGTTCGCCGAGCGCCTACGCGCAGAAGGTCCTCGACGACGGAGCCAACCACCTCTGGCGGCTCGGTGAGCCGTCGGGCAGCGCCATCGACTGGGCCGGGTTCGACGACCTGACGATGTCGGGCGGGCTCACCCGTGGTGCCGACGGCGCCGTCATCGGCGACACCGACAAGTCCACGAGCTTCGGGGGAGCTGACGGCCTCGGTGCCACGACCTCCCCGGTCGTCGGACCGGACGTGTTCAGCGTCGAGTCGTGGTTCCGGACGACCACCACCAGCGGCGGCAAGATCGTCGGCTTCGGCAACGCCAACACGGGTCTGTCGAACAACTACGACCGCCACATCTACATGGAGCCGGACGGCCGGGTCACCTTCGGCGTCTACAACAACGGCTTCTTCACCGTCACCTCGCCGACCTCCCTCAACGACGGCCAGTGGCACCAGGTCGTGGGCAGCCTCGACCCGTCGGGCGTGGTCCTCTACGTCGACGGGAAGCGGATCGGCCGCAACGCCGGGACCTCGGCAGGACAGCCCTACTCCGGGTACTGGCGTGTCGGCGGGGACAGCCCGTGGAGCGGCAACCCCTACTTCGCCGGTGACATCGACGACGTGGCGATCTACCCGACGGCTCTCGCGCTGACCACGGTGCAGTCGCACTACACCGCGAGCGGTCGCACGCTCAACGTCCCGACCCGCCCGACGGACGCCTACGGCCAGGCGGTCTGGGACGCCAACCCGGACCTGTACTGGCGCCTGGGTGACACGAACGGCACGGCCAAGGACTCCAGCCCGAACGAGTCCAACGGCACCTACCAGGGTGGCTACACCCAGGGACAGGCCGGCGCGTTCGACCCGGCGACGAACAAGGCGGTGGCCTTCAACGGCACGGATGGGTTCATCGCCTCCAACACCCAGTACAGCAACCCGCACAACTACACCCTCGAGGCGTGGTTCAAGACGACGTCGACCAACGGGGGCAAGATCATCGGGTTCGGCTGCTCGCAGACGGGGACCTCCGGCTGCTACGACCGGCACGTCTACCTGAGCAACGACGGCACCCTGACCTTCGGGGTCTGGACCGGCTTCACCAACACGATCACGACGCCGGGTCCGGTCAACGACGGCCAGTGGCACCACGTGGTGGCCAGCCAGAGCAACACCGACGGCATGAAGCTCTACGTCGACGGCCGGCTCATCGGCACCAACGGCCAGACCGACGCCCAGGACTACGCCGGCTACTGGCGGGTCGGTGGCGACAACCACTGGGGCTGCTGCAGCCCGTTCCTCGACGCCACCATCGACGAGGTCGCGGTCTACTCCTCCGTGCTCTCCCCGAGCACCGTCGCGGCGCACTACCAGGCCGGTGGCGGGCAGCTGCCCAACCAGACGCCGACCGCGGCGTTCAGCCACTCCGAGTCGTTCCTCGGCCTGTCGGTCGACGGCTCCGGCTCGAGCGACCCCGACGGCAGCATCGCGTCGTACTCGTGGAACTGGGGTGACAACACGCCTGCGGGCAGTGGTGCCAACGCCACCCACGCGTATGCCGCGGCGGGCACCTACGACGTCACCCTCACGGTGACGGACAACCGTGGCGGCACCAACACCGTGACCCACTCGGTCACGATGACGGCACCGCCGGCCAACCAGCCGCCGACCTCGGCGTTCACGGTGACCAAGGACTTCCTCGACGTGGCCGCCGACGGCACCACCTCGAGCGACGCCGACGGCACCATCGCGTCGTACTCGTGGAACTGGGGTGACGGCACGCCTGCGGGCAGTGGCGCGACCCCGACGCACGCATACGCCGCGGCGGGCACCTACACGGTCACGCTCACCGTGACCGACGACAAGGGCGCCACCGGCACCTCGTCGCAGGTCGTCACGGTCGTGGCCAACCAGGCGCCGACGGCGGTGTTCACCTCGACGCCGACCAACCTGTCGGTGGCGTTCGACGGCTCCGGGTCCTCCGACGCCGACGGCACCATCGCGGGCTACTCGTGGAACTGGGGTGACGGCACGCCTGCGGGCAGTGGCGCGACACCGACCCACGCGTACGCCGCGGCGGGCACCTACACGGTCGTCCTCACGGTGACCGACGACAAGGGCAAGACCGGGACGAAGACCGACACGGTCACCGTCACCGGCCCGCCCAACCAGCTGCCCACGGCAGCCTTCACCCACACGGAGAACGGGCTCGCGACCTCGGTCAACGGCTCGACCTCCAGCGACCCGGACGGCACCATCGCGTCCTACTCGTGGAACTGGGGTGACGGCACCGCCGCCGGCAGCGGGGTCACGGCCAACCACACGTATGCCGCGGCCGGCACCTTCACGGTGACCCTCACCGTGACGGACAACCGTGGCGGCACCGCCACGAAGTCGGCGGCAGTGACCGTGGCCGCTCCCACCGTGTTCGCCCAGGACGACTTCGCGCGCACCCTGGCGACCGGCTGGGGCACGGCTGACGTGGGCGGCGCCTGGACCCTCGGTGGGCCCGCAACCCGCTGGAGCGTCTCGGGTGGCCAGGGCCGGGTCAGCCTCAACGTGGGCGACGGCTACACCGCCTACCTCCCGAGCGTGAGCTCCACGACGACGGAGGTGGTGGCTGCGGTGACCACCGACAAGGTGCCGACGGGTGGCGGTCAGTACGTCTCCGTCCTCGGGCGCCGGGTCAGTGCGACGCTGGACTACCGGGCCAAGGTCCGGATGGCGTCGAACGGACAGGTGGCCGTGTGGCTGACCCGCAACGCGAGCGGCACCGAGACCGTGCTCACCAGTGCCACACTGGCCGGCGTGAGCTACGCGGCGGGTGACCAGCTGAAGGTGCGCCTCCAGGTGACCGGCACCACGCCGACCACCCTGCGCGTCAAGGTCTGGAAGTCCACCGCGACGGAGCCGACGGCGTGGAGCCTCACGTCGACGGACAGCACGGCAGGGTTCCAGGCTGCCGGTTCGGTGGGCGTGTACGCCTACCTGAGCAGCAGCTCGACCAACGGGCCCGTGGTGTACGGCCTCGACCAGCTGTGGGTCGGACCTCCGCGCCCGTGACCCCAGCACCCTCCGAGATCGGCAGGCGGGTGGCCCTCGTGGCCAACCCGTCTGCCGATCTCTATGGCTCGGACCGGATGGTCCTCGAGGCCGTCCGCGGCCTGCGCCAGGACGGCTGGGACGTCGTCGTCGCCGCCACGCAGGACGGCCCGCTCAAGGCGGAGATGCTCGCGCTCGGCGCCCAGTGGCAGCTGTGCCGGGCCCCGGTGGTGCGCAAGAGCAACCTGCGTCCTGCCGGTCTCGTCCAGCTCGCCGCCGAGGTGGTCCGCGGCCTGCCGTCGATGGTGCGGACCCTGCGCCGGGTCCGTCCCGATGTCCTGTACGTCAACACGGTGACGATCCCGCTGTGGTTGCTGGTCGCCAAGGTCCTGGGCGTGCCGTCGGTGGTCCACGTGCACGAGGCGGAGAGCTCGGTGCCGCGGGTCGCCCGGGTCGGACTGGCCCTGCCCACGCGGCTCGCGACGAGGGTGATCTGCAACAGCGAGACGAGCCGCGCCGTGACGGCCTCGTCGGGCGGTCCCACGGCGCGGATGGTCGTCGTGCGCAACGGTGTCGCCGGCCCGGACCACGTGGAGGCCCCCCGCCTGCAGCCCGATGGTGTCCGCCTCGTCTTCGTCGGTCGGCTCTCGCCCCGCAAGGGGGTCGACGTCGCCGTGCTGGCTGCCGCCGCGCTGCTCCGGCGGGGGATCGACGCCCGCCTGGAGGTCGTCGGAGACGTCTTCCCGGGCTACGAGTGGTACCACGAGGAGCTCGTCGAGCTGATCCGCCGGGAGGCCCTCGGCGACCACGTCTCGCTGGTCGGCTTCGCCAGCGACGTCTGGCCCCACCTGCGAGCCGCCGATGTCGTCCTCGTGCCGTCGCGGTCCGAGGAGTCGTTCGGGAACAGCGTCGTCGAGGCGGCCCTCAGTGCCCGACCCGTGGTCGTCAGCGACCACACCGGGCTCCGCGAGGCGGCCTCGACGCTGCGGGCAGCCGTCCGCGTCGCCGTCGACGACCCGGACGCGGTGGCCGTCGCCGTGGAGGGGCTGCTGTCGCGGTGGGAGCAGACGCGCGAGGACGCGCTCCGCGACGCCGACGTCGCCGCGCGGGAGTACGCCCCGGCCCGCTACCGCGAGGCCGTGTGCGGCGTGCTCGTGGCTGCTGCCGCGACCCGCTGACGGTCGTTCCGCCCTGCCTCCGTGTGGGGGGCGGTGTCCGTGTCCTCCGGCCCGGCACCCGCGACCCGCGCCGAGGGCTCGGAGGCGAGGCTCACCAGGGCGAAGACGATGAAGGACGTGCTCGCGTCGAACAGGCCGCTCTCGAGCAGGCTGCGGAAGACGATGAACACGAGCAGCCCCGTCCAGAGCGGGCGCCAGGGCCTCGGGGTGCGCAGGGCCGCGACCGAGGTGCTCAGGACCCACACCGCGATGAGGACGAGGCCGAGGATGCCGGTCTGGACCAGGGCCGAGACCCAGCTGCTGTCGAGGAGCTGGGTCGCCCAGTACTGCCCGGACACCGGGATGTGCTTCATCGTCAGGCCACCGCCGAACCACCGCTGGTAGGTCGAGGTGTCCATCGTCAGGGCGGCCTGCCACGCGATGGTGCGGGAGCTGAGGGTGGTGACGTTCTGGCTCCCGCCACGCAGCAGCATGTCGCTGACGGCGGTGGTGGCCAGGGCGGCATACGCCACGGCGGGGACCGCGAGCACCATGGCGAGGAACGCGGGGACCGAGAAGCGGCGCGCCTGGACGACCATGACGGCCAGCGCAACGGCGAGGGTGGCGGCGGTCGTCCGTGACCCGGTCAGCCAGACCAGCGCCCCCAGGAGGCCGGCCGCGGCCACCTCCCAGCCCGCAGCCTGCCGCTCGATGATGCGGTGGACCGTCAGCAGCAGCAGGGCACCGCACAGGAAGGCGATCTCGTTGGGGGCCAACGGAGGTATGCCGCCCTGGAGCCGGCCGCTCGCGAGGGTCCCGATGCCGGTGGCGATCGCCAACGCCGCGACGGCTCCCATCGTCCTGAGCATGGCGGGCACGACCCGTCCGATGCCGAACGCCTGCAGGAGGAAGGCCAGGCTCGCCAGCAGCATGCCCACCCGGACCGCGATGACCACGGAGGGGAGCATCGTGCCGGCCGCCCAGCCACCCACGACGGAGATGACGAGGTAGGTGGTGGCGAGCACGACGGTGCGGGCCCCGAGCCGCACCTGGGCGGTCCGTCGCCGCGACAGCGCGAACGCCAGGACGAGTCCGGCACCACCGATGGCTCCCTTGAGGAGGACGACCGGGTCCAGGCCGCCGGAGAAGTAGGTGCCGCGACGCCACGGGATGGTGCAGGCGACCAGCAGGATGCAGCACAGGTACAGCGACCACCGCGCGGCCCCCGCCTCCTGGCCCGCGACCGGCTCGGGCGTGGGCCGTCCGGTCGGGTCCGTGGTCCCGGCCGCCCTGGGGTCGAGGGTCCGGGCGAACGGTGGGGCGCTCATCGGTGGCCCCCGGATCCGCTCGGACGGGTGGTGGCTCCTGCGTTGTGCGTAGGGGGACCCTGCAATTTGCAGGGTCCGGTGCGAGCTCCCGCCCGGTAGAAAAGGACAACTGCGGACGCATCGGGGGTGGTCATGTCGACGAAGGTGCTCGTGGTGTGCGGGAGTGACGCGTGCCTGGCTCCCGCAGCCGCCTTCGCCCTCCGTTCCGGCCTGCTCGACGCCGGTGGCGTCGAGGCGGTCGAGGTGGGGACGGCGGGGGTGCGCGCGGAGCCGGGCGGGTCCTTGTGCGCCGAGGCGGCGAGGGCCATGGTGGGATCGGGTTCCCCGGAGCCTCGCTGGGCGCACCACCCGCGCCAGATCACAGCGGCGGTCGTCGCCGAGGCGGAGGTGATCCTCGCGACCGAGCGTCGGTACCGCAGCGCCCCGCGGGTGCTCGACGTGCACAGCGCCCACCGCACGTTCACCGTGCTCGAGGCCGCGGTGCTGGGCGCCGCGGTCCTCCAGCGACGCGGCTCCGACCTCGCGGCCCAGGCCCGGCACGCCCGGGTCGCCCAAGACGCCGCGTCACAGTTCGCCTGGCTCGTCGAGGAGATGGACTCGCTGCGCGGGCTCGTGACCATGCCGGCGCAACGGCACCGCTGGCTCGGCCGAACTCCCCGCTCGCTGGTCGTTGGCATTGACGTCCTCGATCCCCACACCGTCGGTGGCAGTCACCGCCAGGCCCTCGCGGCGCTCGATCGCGCGATGCGCACGTTCGCCGTCACGGTGGCTGCGGTGACCACGCGGACCGTTCCGGTCTGAACGGTCCCGGCCCGCTCAGGTCAGGGACTCCTCCTTGTCGCTGATCGGCTGGTCCTGGGTGCTGTCGCGGTCGGTGACCCGGTCACCGGACGCGTCACGTGCGGCCTCACGGCCTCCGTCGTGCTCGTCGCCGAGGTCGAGGCGGGCCTGTTCGCCCTGGGTGGCCTGGGCGCTCCGGGGCCGCTGAGGGCCGGCGCCGTTCTGGGGCCGTGCGGACCCCTGCGGGCTCCCGGCGCGTCGCTGGGCCCGGCGTCGCTTGGCGTTGCGCGGACCCGGCTGGGTGGCGCTCCCGTGCGTGGAGGGCGGAGCGACCTCGTCGTCGGACACGACCTCCGGGTCGTCGACCGGCGCGGAGGTCGACGACCCCGAGATTGCGGGGCTCGCGGTCGCGGAGCTCTCGGGGCTCGCGGTCGCCGAGCCCACCGGTGCGGGACCCGCCGGCTGCCTGGTGGTCTCGGTCGCTGCCCGGGGCGTGGCCGTCGCGAACCAGGAGGCCGACGTCGTGGCACGGGGTGAGGTCGCGCCGGTCGCCGTGGGCGACCCGTTGGCCCAGACCTCGTCCGTGACGTCCGGCAGCGCGTCGCCGGCGTCCTGCGGGTGCTCGTGGCGGCCCCGGGCCGGGCTGGGGGTGCGCCGGGCGCGCTGGGCCAGCGGCGTGCTCGCGCCGACCCAGTCGTTGTCGGCGGCGGCCAGCGCGGCGTAGTCCTCGTCGTGGCCACGCAGGGAGCGCTGGCCGCGCGCGGGCACCATGGTGATCACGGCCCCGATGAGCCGGGCCTGCACCGCGGCGAGGTCGGCGACGGAACGGGTGACGTGCTCCCGGCGGGTCTTGCCGTACCGCGTGACGAGGACGGCACCGTCGGTGCTGTGGGCCAGGACCGCGGCGTCGCTGACCGGCAGGACGGGAGGCGCGTCGATGATCACGTAGTCGAACTCGGCGCGCAGCGACTCCAGCAGCGCCTCCATGTTCTTGGACCCGAGCAGCTTGCTGGGGTCGGGCGGCGTGGTCCCTGCCGCGAGGAACTGCAGCAGACCGCGGTGCCAGGGCATCAGCGCGTCCGCGAGGTCGAGCTGGCCGGCGACGACGTTCGAGAGGCCGATGGAGCCGTCGATGCCGAGGAGGTTGGCAGCCATCGGGCGACGCATGTCGGCCTCCACGAGGCAGACCTTGAGCGAGGACTGCGCCAGGGCGATGGCCAGGTTGCACGCGGTGGTCGTCTTGCCCTCGCCCGCCAGCGGCGAGGTGACGACGATGACGCGCGGTGGTTGGTCGACGTCGACGAACTGGAGGTTGGCCCGCAGGGACCGGAACTCCTCGACACCGCGACCGTGTCCCTCCATGGTGATCAGCGGCTGGGTCTTGGCATTGGGGATGACGCCGACGAGGGCCAGCGGTGCCCGACCGGTGAGCTGCTCGAGCTCTTCGCCCTTGACCGTGGTGTCCTGCTGCTCGCGGATCACGGCGACGACGACGCCGAGGGCCAGGCCGGCGATCAGCCCGAGCGCGAGGTTGAGGCTCACGCGCGGCGAGATGGGGTAGCGAGGGGTCGCTGCGGGGACGGTCTGCGTGACCTTCACCGGGGAGACACCCCCGGCCCGGGGGGTCTCGAGGCGCTCGATGGCCTGGCCGAGCTGGGTGTTCACGGCGTTCGCGATGGCCTGGGCGCGGGTGGGGGAGCGGTCGGTCGCGGTGACGCTGAGCAGCACCGTGTCGACCTCGTTCTCGGCCGTGACGACCCGGCGCAGCTCGGGGACCGTCATCCCGAGGTCGAGCTCGTCGATCACCGGCTGGAGCACGTCGGGGCTCTTGACCACCTCGGTGTACGACTTCACGCGCTGCATCGCGAACTGCGAGCTCTGGTAGATCGAGGTGTCCGTCGACGAACCCGCCGTGTTGATGGACACGAACGCGGTGGAGGTCGCGGCATACGTGGGGGGCGTGAGGTAGGTGAAGGCGCCGGCGCCGACGAGGACGAGCAGCGCGCACGCGGTGAGGATCCGCCAGCGCTTGAGCAGGATCTGCAGGTAGGCGCGCAACGTCATGCCACCTGCCCCCTTTCCGTGTCGGTCGACGCGGGACGTCGAGCACCGGCGTCCGTCGCGTCATCCATTGTGCGTGCAGCCCGGCCGAGGTCGCTCGTCCGAATGGTTGAGTTCAGACCCCGACCTTCGTCGGCCAGTGCTCGTCGACCAGGGACTTCGTCGAGGCGATGTTGCGACGGCTCGAGGCCCCGAAGACGATCGACTCGATGTTCGGCTGGGCGCAGACCCACTCGATCGCCTCGGACGGTGCGATGGCGCCGGAGGCGAAGACCGACATCGCGATGGCCCGGAACTTCCGGTCCCGCAGGGCCTCGTCGTAGGCCTCCAGCCCCCCGGGCATGCGGAAGCCGATCTTGTTGATGTTGGAGCAGACGATGGGGTTCTCGATGCCGAGGCGCTCGAGGGTGTCGAGCAGCAGCGGGAGGTTCATGGTGATGAACCCGGGCTCGGCGTCGTACTCGCGGCGCACGTGGTCGGCGAAGATCGTGAAGGCCTCGTCGAAACCGAGCCCGAGGAGCAGGTCGACGACGACGTTCTGGAGGAACACGACCGGCGTCCTGAGGCCCTTGAACATCGACATCTCGGCATCGATGAGCATCCGCGTCACGTGGTCGATGTCCTTGCTGGCGAACGACTTGCCACCCTTGACGGCCGCACTGAGGAGGCTCTCGTCGGGCAGGAACCGGCGCAGCGCCCCGAGGGGTCCGTCCTCGGTCATCGCGTTCGCGTACTTGTGCGCGTACGGCATGCAGGGGAAGAACTCCATGTCCGCGTAACGCTCCGGGGCGGCGCGGACCAGGTCCGCGATCTCTGCGACCCGGTCGTGCGTCGTGCACATGAACGTCGTGACGCCCTCGTCGTAGGCGGCGTCGAGGACCTCCATGATCGCGCTGAGGTCCTGGAACTTCATGGACTGGCTGCGGGCCTTGTCCTCGGACATGTGGTTCACGCCGAAGAACTGGTTGTCGCCGAAGAGGAGTCGCTGCATCAGGCTGCCCTCCTCGAGCGCCAGGGCCACAGTGTTCGGAGCGTCCGCAGGGCGGGGACCCGGCGGGGCGAGGACGGTCGACGACCGGCAGGGCGGCGACCGGCGGCGGGACGCCGGGCCGGGACGCCCGCGGTGGGGCCCGACGCGACGGCGCTCGGAGCCGCCTCCGCCGCGGCCGCGTCCTCGGAGATGAGCGAGAGGATGCGGTCGGTCGCGACGCCGGACTCGAAGGTGTTGGTGCCCTCGCGCCGGCCGTCCTTGACCCGCTGGACGAACGCGTCGGCCTGCGCGCTGTACTCCTCGCCGCGCAGGTAGAACCACGGCTGCTCGCTGAGCTCGGTCGTGTACCGGACGTTCCAGCCGGTGCGGTAGCCCTCCGGCACGGGAGCGGTGTCGCGCAGGTAGACCTGCAGCTCCTGGCGGTCGGCGAACGCCCGACCGGCCGTGCCCCAGACGCTGATCTTCGTCGTCATCTTGCGCTGCGACTCGTCCGACCAGTTCACCGACACCTGGGCGGTGACGTCGTCGGGGTACATCAGGGTGCTCACGACCTCGTCGTCCGTCTCGGCCGAGAAGATCCTGTTCAGCCGGCTGCCGGCCACCGAGGTGGGCTCGCCGAGGTACCACTGGACCAGGTCGATGGGGTGGGCAGCGTAGTCGTAGAGGCAGCCGCCGCCGGAGGACTTACGGCTGCGCCAGGTGCCGCCCTTGGGGGCGAGGACGACGGGGCCGTAGGCCTCGGCGACGACGTGCGTGACCTCGCCGATGGCGCCGGAGTCGATGAGCTTCTTCAGCTCGCCGAACGCCGCGACGAACCTGTTGTGGTAGCCGATCTGGGTGACGAGGCCACGCTCGGCCGCCAGCTCGGCGAGGGCCTGGCCCTCGGCGTCGTCGAGCGTGAACGGCTTCTCGCAGAACACGCTCACCCCGGCCTCGAGGGCCGAGCGGACCATCGGGGCGTGCAGGTGCGACGGGGTGGCGATGACGACGGCGTCGAGGTGGGCCTCGCGCAGCATCACGGCCATGTCCTTGTAGGTGGTCACCCCCGTGTACTTGGACAGCACGTCCAGCACGTACCCGGTCGAGTCGCACACAGCGGCCAGCTCGACGTCCGGGTGGGCCCTGAAGATCGCCAGGTGGGACAGGCCCATCTTTCCCAACCCGACAACGCCCAGCCTGATCACGTCGAACTCCGTTTCACGTCGATGCGGTGCCGCCCCTCGCGGCACGCGTCTGGCGGCGGTCCCGACGGGCCACCCTGCCCCTGGTCCCACGTCCCGCCCGGAAGCGCTCGATGACGGCCTCGTACTCGCCGGCGACGAACTCCCAAGTGAACTCTTCATCATGTCGGGCCCTCGCCGCGTCATGCATCTGGTGGAGGACGTCAGGTTTTTCGAGGATGGCGTCGAGCTGGTCCGAGAGCGACTGCGCATCGGTGAAGTACCGCTGGGACGGTCCGGCGACCCAGCGGTTGTAGGCGTTGCCGTGGGCGATGACGGGGTTCCCGGCGGCCATCGCCTCGACGAGGGAGGGGTTCGTGCCGCCGACGGTGTGGCCGTGGACGTACGCCAGGCTGTGGAACCGCAGCGCCTGCACGACCTCCGGCTCGTAGATGGCGCCGGGGAAGACGACCTCGCTGCCGGCGGCCTCGATGATCTGCCGGTGGTAGTCGTCGCTGTCGGGCGTGAAGTTCCCCAGGACGACGAGCTTCACCCCCCGCGGCTTCGCGGAGTACCCCGTGACGATCTCCAGCAGCGAGTTCTCCGGGATGGGCCGGCAGATGCAGCTGAGGTACCGGCCGGGCTCCAGGCCGAGGGCCTCGACGGGCGCGGTGGGCGCACCGGTCACGGCGTGCGCGCCATACGTGATCATCGAGATGCGCCGCGCCCGGTTGAACGTGCGCAGGTACTTCTCGATCTCGGGGTGGTCGGCGACCAGCTGGTTGCCGAACAGGCCGGCGCACCGCTCGTTGGCGAGAAGGATGGCCTGCTTGGCCAGGCCCCACCGCCGGCGGGTCCACTCCATGCCGTCCATGTTGATGACGTTGGGGATCCCCTTGAGCCGCTGGAGGACGTTGAAGACGCCGGTGTTGTAGCCGAAGGTCAGGCAGACGTCGTCGAACTGGACGGCGTGCCGGATCGAGGCCAGGTCGAAGGCGGACGTGCCCAGCCAGCCCTCGCGGTGCTGGGGGATGGTCACGCGCTCGATCCCGCGCCAGGTGTCCTCGACGATGGGTCCGGTGCCGGTGCCCTGGCAGTACACGACGACCCGCCAGCCCCGGTCGACGAGGAACAGCGCGATGTTCTCCGCGGCGGTCTCGAAGCCCCCGTATGCCGCGGGCACCCCGTGGGTGCCCAGGATCCGAACCGTTCTGTCCATGCCCGCGTGAACCCCGTCATCCGCCCTGGAGGGGCGTGTGCGCCCCGTGTCCGTGTCGGGGGACGGCCGCTGTTCTGCGCTCCCCCGGGGACACCCTAGGCGGGGTGCCCCCGGGAGTGCAGGCGGTTCCTCAGGACGTGGACGTCACGCTGCGGACGGTCAGCGGCCCCAGACCCCGACCTTGCGGGCGCCGGTCGGGTGACCGCTCAGGGCGGCGAGGTCGGCCGGGAGGGCCACCGCGATCGCGGCCCCCTTGGTCGCCGCGGCCGACGACAGCCGGCCGCCGAGGGTGACGACCGCGGACGTGTCGTAGGCGACGCTGGAACGGTCCTGGCCCGTGGACTTCTGGAACGGTGCCAGCGCCGTGTAGACGTACGGGTTGACCTTGCCGCTGCTCCACACGTGCGTCCACGTCGGCGTCGAGGTGGAGGTCCGGTTGAAGATGTTGCCGGCCGAGGTGACGCCGATCTGGGCGGCGCTGCGCTTGAACGTGTAGTCCTCGACGCAGGTCAGGCAGTTGCCGCCCTTGGACAGGCCGATGACGTTGTTGCGGATCTGCACCGGGCCGAGGACCCAGGTCATCGTCGGGTCCGGGTTGGGGCGACGCGGGTCGTGGCCCCAGCTGGTGTTCGAGGCGAGGCGCGAGTCCTGCACGATGTTGAGTTGGCGGCTGTTGCCCACGACCGTGTTGTTCCAGATCCGGACGTTGCTCGTGTTGTTGACCTTGATGCCGTTGCCGGTGTTGTTGCTGATCAGGTTGTCGACGACGGCGGCGAGCGAGGAGATCTCGAGGAAGACGCCCGTGCCCTGGTTGCCCACGACGTTGTTGCGGACCAGCCGCATGTCGTAGACGGACTGGTCGGCCCAGAACCCGTGGCCGTAGTTGTCCGAGATCGTCGTGTCGGCCACCGTGATCGTCCGGAGCCGCCCGACCTTGATGCCGCCCGAGACCGGCGCAGTGTTGAAGCGCTCGGCGTTGTTGCCCGTGATGCGGCTGTAGAGGACGCGGAACCGGTCGGCCGTGGCGGCGTGCACGCCGAGCAGCCCGCTGTTGGTGACCGTCACCCGGTTGAACAGGATGTCGGAGGTGATCGCGGCGACCCCGGTGGTGGCCATCTGGTCGATGACCACGTTGGCCAGGGCGATGCGCGGCGACTCGAGGGTCACGGCGCCCATGTGCCAGACGCTGTTGCCGAAGCGGCGGATGCCGAAACCACGGATCAGCACGTTCGGCGCGCGGACGGACATCGCCTTGGCGATGTCGGTGCCGCGCATGGAGGCGCCGGACGGGTCGCTGCCGACGTACAGCTGCGAGGTCTTGGTGTCGAGGTAGAAGGTGCCCTCCTTGACGAGGGAGAGCGACTTCACCTGGCGCTGCGAGACGCCGTTGCGGAAGACCATGTCGGGGTGCGCGGCCATGGGGTAGGCCGCGTTGACGAACTGCCAGCCCGGGGCGGTCCCGTCGGGCGCGCCCTTGGTGTACGTCGGGCTCGCGTCGAACCGCGGCGTCCAGCCGCTGTGGCGCCAGACCGACCCGACCTTGGTCCAGCCGCTGACCGGCACGCTGCCGTCGAGCCAGGCCGCCTCGTGCGGGTAGTTCTGCAGGGTCACGGAGCGGGTGATGGTCACGCTCTCGTGGTAGGTGCCGCCGCGCAGGACGACGGTGCCGCCGGACGGGGCCAGCGCCAGGCCGCGGGCGATGGTGCGCACCGGACGGCTGAGCGTGCCCGCCGCGGCGTCGTTGCCCGACGGCGAGACGAAGACCGAGCCGCTGGGCACCGGGTAGTGGGCGACCCCGACCCCGACCGAGCCGCTGGCGTCTGCCTTGCGGGGGCTGGTCGCCGCCGAGGCGGACGGCTGGTCGCCGGACGGGGACCACGGGGTGATCCCCGCGACCAGCGCCAGGGTGACGGCGGCGACCAGTCCGACGCGCGCGGACCGCCGGGGGGTGCGGTCCGTGGTGCGTGGGCTGGCGGTGGGGGACGTGCTGGACGTGTCGTTCATGGAGAACCTCTCGAGACGGCCCCCCGCCGGTGATTTCGCCCAGATAAGCACCGGTCGTCGGTTCTTGTCATCCAGCTAGACGAGTTCTTTACTCATCTACCAGACGTAGGGACTAGTACTGATTACGTAGACGCAGGACTAGTCCGTTCGGACCTCGGGTCGCCGAGAAGGGTGTCGTTCAGGCGCAGATCGACCCCGTGGAGGTATTGCGCCGGGGCTCGCTCCTGGTGCCTGCGCACCAGAGCGGCCGGTGCCGGACCGCCGCACCGGGACGTCTCGACAGGTGAGACGCTTTCGGGGTCAGGCCGACGTGCGAGCCCGCTCGGCGCGGGCGAGGTCGCGGTACCACTTGGGCAGGGCCGCCGCGAGCAGGAGGATCCCGGCGACCGCCAGGAGCGAGTACGCGACGGCGAACGGGGTGTGGAACCCGAGCAGCACGAACGTCACGCAGAGCAGGCCGTAGTCGAGCGGGAGCACGAGCAACGAGGCGAGCACGGGCGGGCGGCCCTGACCGCCCTGCTGCACCTCGGGCACGAGGGCCTTCGGAGGGCGCAGCTGGTCGCTGAGGATCTTGGTGAAGAAGTAGACCGACGCCTGGATGCTGAAGGCGATCGGCACGAGCAGCGCCCAGTCCGGGACGTCGTAGGAGCGGTACCAGCACAGCAGCACGGCCACGTGCAGCGTGGCGACCTTGGCGCAGTCGATGACGTGGTCGAGCCACTCCCCGGTGACGCTGCCGCTGCCGCGCATGCGGGCCAGCTGCCCGTCGGCGGAGTCGAGCGCGTAGCCGAGGGCCAGCAGGAGGGCCACGACGACGCCGGTCAGCACGGTGGGGGTGGCCGCCACGAGGACCACGATCCCGGTCATGGTGGTCAGGCCGGAGATGATGGTGACCTGGTTGGGCGTCAGCCCGAGCAGGAAGGCTCCGACGGCCAGCCGCCGGCCGACCGGGCGGTTGACCCACCGGGAGTACCCGGGGGCCCCGCGGTTGGACTTGCCCGCGGACGCCGACAGCTCCCTGGCCCGGGCCCGGCGTGAGTCCAGGCCGCCCTGAGCGACGTAGTCGGCCATCAGGACGCGGACTCCTCGAGGGCTGCACGGAGCAGGGTGCTCGAGGTCTGGATCGTGTACGGGAAGTACGCGACCTCGACGCCGACGGCGGAGAAGTCGGACTCGAGCTGACGACCCTTGACCGTGCCGCGCCAGTCGTCGCCCTTGAAGATCACGTCGAACGGGTGCTCGCGCCAGACGTCGAGCTTGCTCGGCTGGTGCTCGACGACGACCTCGTCGACCAGGGTGATGTGCTCGAGGATCGCGACGCGCTCGGCCAGCGGGATGACCGGGTACTTCGCCTTCGCCCGGTAGGCCTTGTCGTCGGTGACCACGCCGGCGATGAGCCAGTCGCACTGCTCGCGCGCCGCTCTGAGGATGTTGAGGTGCCCGATGTGGAAGAGGTCGAAAACCCCTGGGACGTAACCGCGCACGCCACTGTTGTGGAGCTGTCCGGTCTGCTGCGGCTGCCTCAGCTGTCGTCGATCACTCATGCTCTTCCCTCTCACGCGTCCCCCATTGCCACGTGCCGCGTTGCACCGTTCGACCATCCTCGGTTCCGTGCGCGCCGATTGGATCATCCAGATGCAGTAGTGAAGTGCCCGACGTGGGGCGGAGTGTCCTGCTCCGACCCGGATGACCGCCGCTGCGTCCGAGGCGCCTGCGCCGGCGTCGCTGGTGTCCGAGCCGGTCGTTAGGCTGGGAGCCCCCCATCGGCACCAGCCGTGGGGTGTTCGTGCTGTCCCCGCACCGCCCGCCAGGAGCCTCGCCCATGACCCTCGCCCCGCTGCTCGACGCACTGGCCACCGACCCCGGTGTCGCCCGTGCGCTCGCCGCTGCCCGCGCTGGCGAGCTCGCCGTCGACGTGTCCGCCCCCACCGGGGCCCGTCCGGCCCTGGTCGCCGCCCTCGCCCGGGAGGCCGGTCGGCCGCTGCTGGCCATCACGGCCACCACCCGGGAGGCGGAGGACCTCGTCGCCGCCCTCGGGTGCTTCACGGACGCCAACCGGGTCGCCGACTTCCCGGCCTGGGAGACCCTGCCGCACGAGCGGCTCAGCCCTCGCAGCGACACGGTGGGCAAGCGGCTCGCGGTCCTGCGCCGGCTGCGCCACCCCGACCCCGACGACGCCACGTACGGCCCCCTCGACATCGTGGTCGCCCCGGTCCGAGCGGTCCTCCAGCCGGTGTCCAAGGGGCTGGGTGAGCTGCGCCCGGTCGCCCTCAAGGCCGGGGACGAGGCCCCCCTCGAGCGCGTCGTCGAGGACCTCGCGGCTGCGGCATACACGCGCACCGACCTCGTGGAGCGCCGAGGTGAGTTCGCGGTCCGCGGCGGGATCCTCGACGTCTTCCCGCCGACTGAGGACCACCCGGTCCGCGTGGAGTACTGGGGCGACACGATCGAGGAGATCCGCTGGTTCAAGGTCGCCGACCAGCGCAGCCTCGAGGTCGCCGAGCACGGCCTGTGGGCGCCGCCGTGCCGCGAGATCCTGCTCACCGAGGCGGTGCGTGCGCGGGCGGCTGCGCTGCTCGACCAGCTGCCCGGCGCGGCCGACCTGCTGGGCAAGCTCGCCGAGGGCATCGCCGTGGAGGGGATGGAGTCGCTCGCGCCGGCCCTCGTCGACGGCATGGAGAGCGTCCTGGACACGCTGCGCGAGGGCACTGCGGTCGTGGTCTGCGACCCCGAGCGAGTGCGCACCCGCGCCCACGACCTCGTCGCCACGTCCCAGGAGTTCCTCGACGCCGGGTGGGCCAACGCCGCTGCCGGCAACGCCGTGCCCATCGACCTGCAGGGCATCCTCGGCACCGCCTCGTTCTGGAGCCTCGCCGACCTGCGTGAGCACGCCGCCTCCTCCCGTATGCCGTGGTGGGACCTGGGCCCGTTCGTCGCCGACGAGGAGCTTGCCGACGACGACGCCACCGTCGTCAACACCGGCCTCGAGGAGGCGCCGCGCTACCGCGGGTCCACCCCGGAGGCGGTGGCCGACCTGCAGCGGTGGGTCGGCGACGGCTGGCGCGTCGTCGTCGTCACGGAGGGGCCGGGCCTCGGTCGCCGGGTCGCGGAGGTGCTCGCGGGCGAGTCGGTGCCGGCCCGTCCCGACGCCGACCTGTCCGACCTGACGCCGGGGATCGTCCACCTGACGACCGGCTCTGTGGGTTCGGGGTTCGTCTCGCCCGGCGGGCAGCTGGTGTTCCTCACCGAGACCGACCTCACCGGCACGCCGGGTCAGGGTGGCTCGACCAAGGACATGCGGAAGATGCCGTCGCGGCGACGCAACCAGGTCGACCCGCTCCAGCTCAAGCCGGGTGACTTCGTCGTCCACGAGCAGCACGGTGTCGGCCGGTTCGTCGAGATGGTGCAGCGCACCGTCGGCGGCGCGACCCGCGAGTACCTCGTGCTCGAGTACGCCCCGTCCAAGCGGGGCCAACCCGCCGACCGGCTCTACGTGCCCACCGACCAGCTCGACCAGGTCACCCGCTACGTCGGGGGCGAGCAGCCGACGCTCAGCAAGATGGGCGGCAGCGACTGGCAGAAGACCAAGGGCAAGGCGCGCCGCTACGTCAAGCAGATCGCGGCCGAGCTCATCCAGCTCTACAGCGCCCGCATGGCCACCTCCGGGCACGCGTTCGCACCGGACACGCCGTGGCAGCGCGAGCTCGAGGACGCCTTCGCCTACGTCGAGACGCCCGACCAGCTCAGCTCGATCGACGAGGTCAAGGCCGACATGGAGCGCACCGTGCCCATGGACCGGCTGATCTGTGGCGACGTCGGCTACGGCAAGACCGAGATCGCGGTCCGCGCGGCGTTCAAGGCGATCCAGGACGGCAAGCAGGTCGCGGTGCTCGTGCCGACGACGCTGCTGGTGCAGCAGCACTTCCAGACGTTCTCGGAACGCTACGCGCCGTTCCCCGTGACGGTGAAGGCGCTGTCGCGCTTCCAGTCCGACAAGGAGGCGCGCGAGACGATCGCGGGCCTCGCCGACGGCTCGGTGGACCTCGTCATCGGCACGCACCGGTTGCTGTCCAAGGAGATCCGTTACAAGGACCTCGGACTGGTCGTCATCGACGAGGAGCAGCGGTTCGGTGTCGAGCACAAGGAGCAGCTCAAGGCGCTGCGCACGGCGGTCGACATCCTCGCCATGTCGGCCACCCCGATCCCGCGCACCCTGGAGATGGCCGTCACCGGCATCCGCGAGATGTCGACGCTGGCCACCCCGCCCGAGGAGCGCCACCCCGTCCTGACCTACGTCGGCGCCTACGACGAGAAGCAGATCGTCGCCGCGATCCGGCGCGAGCTGCTCCGCGAGGGCCAGGTCTTCCTCGTCCACAACAAGGTGTCGAGCATCGAGCGCGCGGCGAGCCGGATCCGTGAGCTGGTGCCCGAGGCCCGCGTCGCCACCGCCCACGGCAAGATGGGCGAGCACAAGCTCGAGGAGGTCGTCGTCGACTTCTGGGACAAGAAGTTCGACGTCCTCGTCTGCACGACGATCGTCGAGACCGGGCTCGACATCTCCAACGCCAACACCCTGATCGTCGAGCGCTCCGACGTCCTCGGCCTCTCCCAGCTGCACCAGCTGCGAGGCCGCGTAGGCCGTGGCCGGGAGCGGGCCTACTGCTACTTCCTCTACCCGCCCGAGAAGCCGATGACCGAGACGGCCCACGACCGGCTCCAGACTATGGCCAGCCACACCGACCTCGGCTCCGGCATCCAGATCGCCATGAAGGACCTCGAGATCCGTGGCGCGGGCAACCTGCTCGGGGGCGAGCAGTCGGGCCACATCGCCGGGGTCGGCTTCGACCTGTACGTCCGGCTCGTCGGTGAGGCCGTGGCCGAGTTCCGCGGCGACGGGGAGACCGCCCCGACCGAGATCAAGATCGAGCTGCCGGTCGACGCCCACCTCCCGCACGACTACGTCCCGGGGGAGCGGCTGCGCCTTGAGGCCTACAAGAAGCTCGCCAGCGTGGTCGACGAGGCCCAGCTCGGCGAGATCGAGGCCGAGCTCGTCGACCGCTACGGGGCGCTGCCCGAGCCGGTCCGCAACCTCATGGAGGTGGCTCGGCTGCGCACCGTGGCGCGGGCCGCGGGCGTCGCCGACATCTCGCTGCAGGGCAACTACGTGCGGTTCGGTCCGGTCGAGCTGGCCGAGTCGGCGCAGCTGCGGCTGCAGCGGCTGTACCCCAAGTCACTGGTCAAGGACGCAGTGCATACGATTCTCGTGCCGAAACCGACGACGGCGAGGGTGGCTGGCAAACCGCTGCGTGACACGGCAGTCTTGCAGTGGGCCAGTGACCTGATCCGCGCCGTCATGCTGGGCAGCGTCGCCGACGCCGCCCGGGTCGGCTCGGTGGGCACGACCGGCGCCCGTGAGGGTACGGTCTCGGCCAGAAGATGACGAGAGAGGGAAGTCTGTGAAGGTTCGTCCGACAGCTTTGCGCCAGGTCCTGCGTGGTTCGTTCGTGGCGCTCGCGACGGCCGGGGTGCTCGCCGTGTCCGGCTGTGCCACCGCCGACACCGCAGCGGTCGTCGACGGCCACCGGATCACCGAGCAGGACGCCCAGGAGGCCTCCCGCCAGATCCTCGCCGCGCAGCCCGACTCGGGGATCACCACCTCGAGCGCCGTGGCGAGCCTGATCATGGCGGGCTTCATCAACACCGTGGCCGACGAGTCCGGCAAGGGCCTGTCCGACTCGGCCGCCCGCACCGCCATCGCGGCCATCCAGGACCCCGCTCCCGCCACGCTGGAGCTGGTCAGGGCGAGCCTGGCCTTCAACCAGATGACGCAGGAGGAGCAGGGCAAGGCCGTCGCCCTCGCCTCCAAGGCCGACATCACCATCAACCCCCGCTACGGCACCTTCGACCCGAAGAAGATCAGCTTCGACCCCAGCACGCCCAACTGGATCAAGGCCGAGCCGCAGCCTGCCGCCACCCCGCAGGGCTGACCGGGCGGTGCCCGGCCGCCTCACCCTGCTCGTCGGGAGCCCGCGGATCGCTCCCGGGCTGTTCACCCGCGTCGCCTGGCAGACCCTCGACGCGGCCACCGTCGTCCTCGCCCGTGAGGCCGACGAGCCGCTCGCCGATGCCGTCCTGCAGGCCGGGTTGGAGGTCACCCACCTCGGAGAGGTCTCTGCTCCGGCCCTCGCCCGCGACCTCATGGACCGCGCTGCCACCGCCGACGTCGTCTGGGTCGCCTCCGCCGACGGCGACCCCGGCCTGACCGATGCCGTCGCCTCGGAGGTCTCGCGGTTGGGGGAGCCGCCGGAGGTGGAGGTGCTCGTGGCCTCGTGGGACGTGCCCGGCTCCCGCCTGCTCGACGTCGTCGCCGTGATGGACCGGCTGCGCTCGCCCGGTGGCTGCCCGTGGGACGCCGAGCAGACCCACGAGTCGCTCGTGAAGTACCTCATCGAGGAGTCCCACGAGGCGGCCGAGGCGATCGAGTCGGGCGACCGCGACCACATCCGCGAGGAGCTCGGCGACGTGCTGCTCCAGGTCGCCTTCCAGTCCCGGGTCGCGCAGGAGCACGCGAGCGAGCCGTTCGACATCGACGACGTCGCCGGCACCCTTGTCGAGAAGCTCGTTCGCCGGCACCCGCACGTATTCTCCGACGGCGACGCCAGCACGCCTGCAGAGGTCGAGGCGACCTGGGAGCAGATCAAGGCCGCCGAACGCGCTGCCAAGCCGGCCGACCCGGGCCACCCCGGTGGGGAGGGCGGGCACGAAGGGCTGCTGCACGGCATACCCCGGTCGTTGCCCAGCCTGCTCGCTGCCGAGAAGGTCCTCGCGCGCTGGGAGCGGGGCGGCCGTGGGTCGTTGCCCGAACCGGACGGCGGCATCGGTGCGGAGCTGCTCGCCCTCGTCGCGCGTGCCCGGGCGCTGGGGGTGGACGCGGATGCCGAGCTGCGGCGCGCCCTGCGCGACCTCGACGCCGAGGTTCGTGCCGACCGCACCTGATCGTGACTCTCATCGGCGTTTCCGGCTTCTTTGGAATACCGAAGATCCTTTAGTATTCCAAGCATGAGCCTGACCCAGCGCGAACGGGACATCGTCGAGCTGCTGCGTGCGCAGCCGATGCTCGACGCCGCCGGCATCGCCGAGCGCCTCGGGGCGACCAAGGCCGCGGTGTCCGTGCACCTGTCCAACCTCACCAAGAAGGGCGAGATCCTCGGTCGGGGGTATGTCGTGCGGTCCGAGGCGCAGTCCGTGGTCGTGGTGGGCGGCGCGAACATGGACGTCAAGGCGCACTCCACGGAGCCCGCGCAGCTGCACACGTCCAACCCGGGAGCCGCCGTGACCACCCCCGGTGGCGTGGGGCGCAACATCGCCGAGAACCTCGCCAGGCTCGGCAGCCCGACCCACCTCGTCGCGCCGGTCGGGCGGGACGCGTTCGGCGAGCAGGTGCTGGCCATGACCAGGGCGGCCGGTGTCCTCGTCGACCACATGATCATCAGCGAGGGCAGCACCGGCACCTACCTCGCCGTCATGGACGCCACCGGCGAGCTGCTCGTCGCCGTCTCCAACATGGCCATGACCGACCGGCTGACCGTCCGCCAGCTCGGAGCCGCGCGCGACCTCATCACGCACGCCGACCTGCTCGTGGTCGACGGCAACGTCCCCCAGGCGCCGGCCGCCTGGCTGCTCGACTTCGCCGCGGCGGTCGGGGTCCCCGTCGTCATCGACCCGGTCAGCGTCGCCAAGGCCCGCCACCTCGTCACCATGCTGTCGCCGGAGCGACCGCTGCTGGCCCTTACCCCGAACCTCGACGAGCTCTCCGCCATGGTCGGGGAGCCGGTCGCCCAGACGCGGGCCGCGATCGCGCGGGCAGCGAAGGTGCTGCACGCGCTCGGCGTGCAGCACGTCTGGGTGCGTCGTGGCACCCGGGGCAGCCTGTTGAGCAGCATCGGCGACGACGGACGCAGCACCGTGACGCTGCTGCCCGCGCCGAGCGTGCCGGTCGTCGACGTGACGGGCGCGGGCGACTCGATGACGGCGGCCTTCGTCCACGCCATCCTGCGCGGCGACAGCCCGGCCGACGCGGCCCGGTTCGGCCAGATGGCCGCCGGCCTGACCGTGTCGAGCTCGGAGACGGTGCGCCCCGATCTCACCCCGCGTCTCGTCGACGCCGAGCTCGCAGCCGCGTCCCCCCACCTCACACCTGCCACCCCGTCCAGCACCGCCGGCGCCCGGAGGCGTCGTCCCACCAAGGAGCACCGATGACCACCCCCCACCACAGCCTGCGTCTCAACGCCGAGGTCACCGACGCACTCGCCTCCGGCCGGCCCGTCGTGGCCCTCGAGAGCACGATCATCAGCCACGGCATGCCCTACCCCCGTAACGTCGCCATGGCCGTCGAGGTCGAGCAGATCATCCGTGACGGCGGCGCCACGCCCGCGACGATCGCGGTCCTCGACGGCGTGCCGCGCATCGGCCTCGACCGCGACGAGCTCGAGACCCTCGCGACGCACCCCGACGTGTCCAAGGTCAGCCTGCGCGACCTGCCGCACGTGATCGCCCGCCGGGCGCACGGTGCCACGACGGTGGCGGCCACGATGCGGCTGGCCGCGCTCGCTGGCATCCGGGTGTTCGTGACTGGTGGCCTCGGTGGGGTCCACCGCGGTGCCGAGCACAGCTTCGACATCTCTGCCGACCTCACCGAGCTGGGGCAGACCGATGTCGCGGTGGTCAGCGCCGGGGTGAAGTCGATCCTCGACATCGGCCTCACCCTGGAGACGCTCGAGACCCTCGGGGTGCCCGTCGTCGTGCACGGCAGTGACGAGTTCCCCTCGTTCTACTCGCGGTCCAGCGGCCATGGCGCGCCGCTGCGGGCCGACTCCGCGGACGAGCTCGCCGCCATGATGGCCGCGAAGTGGGACCTCGGCCTGGCGGGAGCGATCGCCATCGCCAACCCCGTGCCCGCGGACGAGGAGATCCCCGCCGACGAGATCGGGGTGCTCATCGACCAGGCGCTCGCCGAGTGCGACGAGCGCGGCATCCACGGCAAGGACATCACGCCGTTCCTGCTCGGGCGCATCGTCGAGCTGTCGGGTGGCCGCTCGCTCGACACCAACATCGCCCTGGTCAGGAACAACGCCCGCCTCGGCGCCGCGGTCGCCGTCGCCCACCAGCGCCTCACCTCGGCCTGACCCCGGCCTGACCCCGCCCCCGGGCGCTCGGTACGGCGCGCGGTCACCGCGCGCCATACCGTCCATCCTGCGGGTCGGTCGACGATGGGGGAGGGGGCAGCGGGTAGCCTCGTCGGGTACCCCTCCGACCCTGGTTTCGAGCACTGATGGAGATGTCTGTGGCCACCATTGACGCAGTAGGCGCCCGCGAGATCCTCGACTCACGAGGCAACCCGACGGTCGAGGTCGAGGTGGCTCTCGACGACGGCACCATCGCCCGCGCAGCCGTGCCCTCGGGCGCCTCCACCGGCGCCTTCGAGGCGTCCGAGCGTCGTGACGGCGACAAGTCCCGCTACCTCGGCAAGGGTGTCGAGAAGGCCGTCGACGCCGTGCTCGACGACATCAACCCCAAGCTCGTCGGCTACGAGGCCAGCGAGCAGCGGATCATCGACCAGGTCATGCTCGACCTCGACGGCTCCGACAACAAGTCCAAGCTCGGCGCGAACGCGATCCTCGGCGTCTCGCTCGCCGTGGCCAAGGCAGCGGCCGAGTCCTCCGGCCTGCCGCTGTTCCGCTACGTCGGTGGCCCGAACGCGCACGTGCTGCCCGTCCCGATGATGAACATCCTCAACGGTGGCAGCCACGCCGACTCGAACGTCGACATCCAGGAGTTCATGATCGCCCCGATCGGCGCCGACACCTTCAAGGAGGCGCTGCGCTGGGGCACCGAGGTCTACCACTCGCTCAAGAGCGTCCTCAAGGAGAAGGGCCTGGCCACGGGCCTGGGCGACGAGGGTGGGTTCGCCCCGAACCTCGAGTCCAACCGCGCCGCCCTCGACCTGATCCTCGAGGCCATCGAGAAGGCCGGGTACCAGGCCGGCACCCAGATCGCCCTGGCCCTCGACGTCGCCGCGAGCGAGTTCCACAACGAGGACGGCACCTACCAGTTCGAGGGTGCCGCCAAGACCTCGGCCGAGATGGTCGACTACTACGCCGACCTCGTCGACAGCTACCCGCTGGTCTCCATCGAGGACCCGCTCGACGAGGAGGACTGGGACGGCTGGAAGGCCATGACCGACCGCCTCGGCGACCGCGTGCAGATCGTCGGCGACGACCTGTTCGTCACCAACCCCGTGCGCCTGCAGCGCGGCATCGACTCGCGGACCGCGAACGCCCTGCTGGTCAAGGTCAACCAGATCGGCTCGCTCACCGAGACCCTCGACGCCGTCGACCTCGCGCACCGCAACGGCTACCGCTGCATGATGAGCCACCGTTCCGGCGAGACCGAGGACGTCACCATCGCCGACCTCGCGGTCGCCACGAACTGCGGCCAGATCAAGACCGGTGCCCCGGCCCGGTCCGAGCGCGTCGCCAAGTACAACCAGCTCCTGCGCATCGAGGAGGAGCTCGACGACGCCGCCCGCTACGCCGGTGTGGGCGCCTTCCCGCGCTTCACGCCCCAGGCCTGACGGCGCCGGACGGATCGATCGAGGACACCATGGCAGGAACGGGACACGGGACGAGCGGGTCGGGCAAACCGGCTCGTCGCCCCGCCGCGCCCCGGGCAGGGGCGACCGCGCGGAACACCACGCGCGGCACCTCCGCCCGTCCGGGAGCCGGGCCGGGACGCTCGCGCGCCACTGCCTCGGGCGCGGTCCGCAAGGCCGCGTCGGCCCAGGTGGCCACCGAGCGCAAGGCCTCGCGGACGGTCCTGCGCGGCGTGGTGCTCGCGACGATCCTCGTCCTGCTCGCCGTCACCCTCGTGCCGACGCTGCGGTCCTACCTGCGCCAGCAGGGTGAGATCGACGCCCTCAACGAGGGTGTCGGGCAGCAGCGCACCGAGGTGACCGCGCTGCAGAAGGAGCAGGCTCGCTGGAACGACGACGTGTATGTCGTGCAGCAGGCCCGTGAGCGCCTCAAGTTCGTCAAGGTCGGGGAGAAGTCCTACACGGTGATCGACGGCAAGCCGTCGGCCAAGGCGCTGCCCGGGGTCGCGAAGGCGCCGGCGGCCTCGAGCGACCACCCCTGGTACGGCCAGCTGTGGGAGTCGGTGCGCGTCGCCGACGCCGGCCCGGCGGCGAACACCGCCTCCGTCCCCGCGAAGAAGTGAGCGCGCAGCCCACGGCCGAGCGCCCCACGCCGGCTGACATCGCCGCGGTCGACGTCCAGCTCGGACGGGTGCCCCGCGGGGTCGTCGCCGTCGCCCACCGGTGCGCGTGCGGCCGGCCCGACGTGCTCACCACCGAGCCGCGCCTGCCGGACGGGACGCCGTTCCCCACGACCTTCTACGCCACCTGCCCCAAGCTCACCGGTGCCATCTCGACCCTGGAGAGCCAGGGGGTGATGAAGGAGATGTCCGACCGCCTCGCCGCCGACGAGGAGCTCGCGAGCCGGTATGCCGCGGCGCACGAGGACTACCTGCGGCGCCGGTACGAGCTCGGCCGGGTGGAGGAGATCGAGGGCATCTCCGCCGGTGGCATGCCCACCCGCGTGAAGTGCCTGCACGTCCTCGCGGCGCACTCCCTGGCCGCCGGTCCAGGGGTGAACCCCCTCGGCGACGAGACGCTGGCCCTGCTCGGCGACTGGTGGGCCAGCGGTTCGTGCGTCCCCGACGCCACCGACGCCACAGGCGGCACCGGAGCAGCCGACGCCGCTGAGGGCGCCGATGCAGCCCACGCCTCCGAGGGTCAGAGCGCGTGACCCGCGTGGGGGCGGTCGACTGCGGCACCAACTCGATCCGCCTGCTCGTCGCCGACGTCAACCCCTCGACCGGTGCGCTCACCGATGTCCTGCGCACGATGGAGGTCGTGCGGCTCGGGTACGGCGTCGACCGGACCGGTCGCATTGATCCCGAGGCGATGGAGCGGACCCTGGCGGTGGCGCAGGAGTACGCCGACCAGTGCCGGGAGCTCGGCGCCGAGCGCGTGCGGTTCGTGGCGACCTCGGCGTCCCGGGACGCCTCGAACGCCGACGAGTTCGTCGCCGGTGTCCGGACGGCCTTCGCCCACTACGGCATCGCGCCGGAGGTCATCTCGGGCGACGAGGAGGCTGCCCTGTCGTTCCGCGGGGCCACCGGTGACCTGCGCGCCGCGGGCATCCCGGGGCCCTACCTCGTGGTCGACCTCGGCGGCGGCTCGACCGAGCTGGTCCGCGGTCACGACACGGTCGAGTCCGCCCGGTCGGTCGACGTGGGCTGTGTGCGCCTCACCGAGCGCCACCTGCGTTCCGACCCGCCGACCGCGGCCGAGGTCGCGGCCGCGACGGCGGACGTCGACGCCGCGATCGACCTGGCGCGGGAACGGGTCGAGCTCGACGGGGTCGCCACCCTGGTCGGGCTCGCCGGCAGCGTGACGACCGTGACCGCCCATGCCCTGGGCCTCACCAGCTACCAGCCCGACCGCATCCACCTCGCCTCGTTGTCCAGCGCGGCGGTGCTCCGCGCCTGCGACGAGCTGCTCACGATGACCCGCGCGGAGCGCGCGGCTCTCGGCTTCATGCACCCGGGGCGCGTCGACGTGATCGGGGCCGGGGCCCTGGTCTGGCGCGAGGTCGTGCGCCGCACGGCCGAGCTGGGCGTGGACCGCGTCGTCACCTCCGAGCACGACATCCTCGACGGCATCGCCCTGTCGGTGGCCGAGGCCGAGGCCGGGAACGGACGAAACCGGACGTAACCTCTGCCCGCCCCGCTCGTTGCCACGGTGTCGTACATCACGCAACGAAGGGTGGTGAGGACGGTCGACGTCGAGCGCACCCGACCGGTCCAGGACCCGGCTCTGGCAGACCCCGGGCGGCTCTCCGCTGCCCGCCTGCCGACCACCCCGCGCTCGCCCCTCGGCCCCGCCACCGGTGGGCTCGCCCGCCTCAGCGACAGGACGTACGGAGTCGCCTTCCTGCTCGTCGTCGGCCTCCTCCTGTCCCTGTCGGTCGCGTCGTACGCCCAGGTCTTCACCCCCGTGGTCCGGGTCACGCTCGAGACCGACCGCATCGGGTCGCAGCTGCAGACGGCCGCCGACGTGAAGATCCGGGGGGTCATCGTCGGGCAGGTCCGTTCGATCGAGAGCACCGGGGACGGCGCCCGCCTCGGGCTGGCGCTCCAGGCGGAGCTCGCCGAGCTCGTGCCGGCCAACGTGCACGCCCGGCTGCTCCCGAAGACCTTGTTCGGCGAGCGCTTCGTCGACCTGGTCCCGTCGGCCCAGCCGTCGGCCCCGATCAGGGCGGGGGACGTCATCACGCAGGACCGGTCGAGCGTGGCGATCGAGCTGGAGAAGGTGTTCGCGGACCTGTTGCCGTTGTTGCGGGC